>CAWGTR010000001.1:0-111365 GCA_963825545.1 uncultured Chloroflexia bacterium
CATATATGCCAAACTCAGACCGCGCTGTTTTCATGGCTAACCCTGGTTTACCCGGCGTCGGGTATGGGGAAATCCGTAGTGTCGTGCGGAAAGGACGTGGATTGTGTCGACAACCCGGGGTGTGAAGGGAATACAACAGCATCCATGGGGAGCGAATGCAACACCGCCGGGATGATCATATTTGGGGTCAGCTAGGCATGGCGTCAAGCTCCTGTAACGTTGTTTGCCAGATTGGGCTTAGCTGACTCACGCGTTTGCAGTTTTTTGATGACGCCAACGCACCACGCCGGTTACGGCTGTCGCGACAATGCCACACGGCGGCCGGTTACTCCCGGGCCGGCGGGTCCGCGCCCCTAGCTCGGCAGAACCTCGTCAAATTGACGGCCGTCGAATCCAACCGCCGCGGAGCGTACGCGAGAGCAGTTTCGGCACGACTCACCAATTCGCTCGGGGCAAGGTTCGCGGCTGCCATGTTCGACACGGCGCAGTAACCCGCTCGAAGCGAAGAGGTCCGCTGGCCGGCACGCACCTTCGTGGCGCCTTGCTCCAGTGCCTGCTGGAGGCGGTCGATCAAGCGCTGGACGCCCGCAACGTCGGTATCGGGGGCCAGGATCGCCACACGCGAGTCGCCGAGATACCCGAGGATGTCCGAACGACGCGCATGCGCGCGGCAGACATCGGTAATCTCGGCGAGCGCTTCGCTGGACTGCTCCGCGGTGACCGAAGCGCCGTCCGCGACGGCGACATCGGGGCAACTACCACACACGCAATCGGCTCTCGCTTGCGGAGCGCGCGCGCGCCCAGCTGCTCCACCCAGTGACGGAGCCCGTACTCGGTGTAGAGACCGGTCAGGCGGTCGAACAGGGCCTTGGAACGAATCGTGTCGATCTCGTGTCGGGCGCGAACGAACGTGCCGAGCTTTGCGAGGAGGGTTTCGACGTCGACCCGCAGCGTGCAGTAGTCCCATGCGCCCGCAGCATACGCCGAGGCGCGGACCCGGCTGGCCTGCTGCGCGGCGGCGGTGATGAACATCGGCGTGGCGCGATTGAACAGCGGATCGTCACGCAGCGCGCGACAGACGTCGACCGCCCGATGTCCGGCAGGGAGTCGTCGAGCAGCAACGCGTCTGGATTCGTTCGGCGAGCAGACTCCAGCGCTCGACGTCCGGACTCCACACGGACGACGGTGTAGCCGTTGGACTCGAGAACATTCTCGAGGGATCGACCCACCCACTCCCCGCCACTCGCGACCAAAACCAGCGGGGCCTGACTTTGAGACTCGGTCATGCTGGGGTCTTTGCTCGGGGCGCTGAGGTAAAAACCTGCGGCATCTGAAAACCGGGCCCGACCTTCACCCGTCGCGACGACCAATGGACTCATCACAACCTGTCCTAGCGCGGTAGACCGTGCACGAGCGTGAATGCGGAGTGGCTGCCGCGGAGTCGGCGCGTGTGTCGACGTGTCGCCACACGACCGAGCATCTCGAAACGGCTCAAAGACTTCGTACGCACTGTCCGAGCAAGAGCTGGGCTTCGGTCGCGTGGCAAAAGCAGTTTCCATTCCGCCGGACCACCTTGCCTCGAATATCTCAAGTCCTTTCGCGACAGCCCGTTGCCAGCTCGCGTACTCCGGCGCCAAACCAGCCAGACCCCTGACTGTTGGAGAGGCGCCGCACATCTGTCGCGGCGACACTACACATTTTTAGCCCTCGCGCCAAGAACCGCTGTACCGCGGATCACCTCGCGGCACAGCGTTCTGCGACCATCCTCGGCGACGGACGCGTGGAGGGCGCCCGAGGAACGCCGATCAGGGAATCACTGAGATCTGCACACCGATCGTACGGGTCTGCGGCAGCTGGCCGATCTCGACGCCGAGCAGCTGATACGGGCTGAAAACACCTTCGGGATCGATGTTCGGCGCCGCCGACCACGCAATCAGGTTTCGCGCGACGAGCGACGCCCGAATCCCGTGAAGAGCGAATACGGCATCGGAACTCCAAAGTCCGCGCTCAGCCGAAGCTCGCGCAACTCGACGGAGTTGCGCCGTACACCCACGGCTCTGGATCGCTCCGAGGGGCATGGTAGTAGCTCCGTCGACACGTGTTGCGCATTGGCCTGATGCGTGGCCGCATCGATTCCCGTGAGCAACAGACCGGAGTCGGGTCTTGTCGCGGTGGTGCTGAGCGTTCCCGACACGCTGCCCCAGTAGTTCGTCGCGCTGAAGACCTGTCCCCCGAACCTTCCGTCGGCGGAGCCGGCGATCGTGAGCCAGCGATAGCGAACCGACGATTGGGCGCCAAATGACCACTTGGGCTGCGAAGAGCCGAGGAACTGATTGCCGGCGACCGAGTCTGGCAGCGGCAGGCCGCCGCGCAGCAACAGCGCCCCCGTCGACGGATCGCGCAGCATCTTTCTGCCTAGAAGATCACCCAACGGTTGGCCGGCTCGTGCGGCCACGGTAAGTCCGGCGAACTGCGGGCCGAGGGCGAGCGTGGATACGTTGCCGAAGAGTTGGTCGACGCTGTTCGCGTTTGCCGCGGCGGTTGCCGACGCGTCCCACTGAAGGCCGCGCGTCGCGTCGCCGAGCGAAAGTCCCGCGTGCCCCTCGATGCCGCTGTTCGACATCACAGCGGCGTTGCGCGCGATCGGCGCGCCGAGCGCGTTCGGAACTGGAACGATCAACCCCGATGTCTGCTGGTGATAGTACGTCACGCCAACCGTGGCGCGGGCCGGACGGAAGGTGACGTCCGTGCCGAATTCCCAGGAAGTCGTCACTTCGGGCGAGAGACTCGAATCCGGCCAGCAGCACTCCGCCGCCGAACGGGGCGACGCTGCCGGTTGGCCCCGACCGCCGTACATCGTGCCGACATCGTACGCCGTGAGGTCGCCGATGACCGCCACCACGCGGCGTGGACGATCGCGTTGGAGATGCTGCCCTGCTCGTTCGGGGTCGAGAAGTGCGCGCGAGGTCGAACGAGCCGCGCAGCGCCGGATACACGTTCGTCGACTGATGTCCCGCGAACATCGACGACCACTCGTCGCGGAGCGACGCGGCGACCGTCGCCCCGTTCGTGAACGAGAGCGCGGCTTCGCCCAGCACGGCATTCCGCGTCGCCCGTCCAGTCCATGTCTGAAGCGGCGGGAGCTTCGCCGTGTCCGACGCGCCCGCGGACGGAACGTTCACGATGGAATCGACGCCGAGCGATTGCGCGCGCTGCGAGCGATTCGAAAAGTCGGCGCCCGCGGAAAGCGTGAGACGCGCGCGCGGCGTGACGGCGCGCTTCGCATCGAAACGGAGGGAGCCGGTGCTTTGCTGCGTGAAGAGCAGGTCACCCTCGGAGCCGCCCTTCGAGAAATCGCCCTGGCCGGCGTAGAAGGGAAAGCCGCCCATCCAGCCCGAGCCGATCGAGAACAGGCGTCCGTCGTGCACGTAGTCGACGCCGCCCTGCGCCGTTGCGTCCAGCCACGGCGTGAGCGCATAGCGAGCGGTCGCGCCGCCGCCAACGTGATAGCGATGCGAATAGTTGCTGTCGACGAGCGACGCGAAAAATGGATTGTTCTGCGTCGCGTAGTTCCAGCTCACTTGGCTGCCCGTCGCGTCGCGCAGATGCTTCTCGAGCGAATCCGTATCCACCTGGCGGCCCATCCGGACGAACTGGGATACCGGATTGCCGACGTTGAATCCCGTGCCCGGCGCATTGTCGTCCTTGGTTTGCGCGGCGAACACGTGCGCGTCGAGCGAGAGCTCCTGCCACGGGTGCAGCGCGCCATGCACGTCGGCGCTGAGTCGCTGCAGTCGATCGCGCGGCGTGATGCCCTGTGTCGTCCGATCGCCCAGGAGCGCGCGGACCGAGCCGAAGTCGGCTCCCGCCTGGACGCCCGCGGTGAGGTTCGACGTCTCGCCGCTGCGGAAATAGTTCTGAACGTTGTTCGGCCGGGCCGTCCACAGCCGGACGTCCGGGCGGCCCGCCTCGGTGTAGCTCGCCTGCGACACGGGGCGTCCATCGAGCGCGGACCCCAGCTCTGATCCGTCCCGTCGTTGACGCCGCCGCCACGTCCATTGAAGAACTGGAATTGTCCGTTCAGTCCCTGCCCGTATTGGTTCTGCAACGTCGGCAAGCGACCGACGGATTCACCCGTGCGTTGAAAGCTGGAGATGATGGAGAAGTTCGATGGACCTGAGCCGTTCTTCGTCGTGATGTACACGACGCCGTTCGCGGCACGGCCGCCGTACATCGCCGCTGCATCGGCGGCGCCATCGAACCGGATGCTCTCGACGTTCGCGAGATCGATGTCGCCGACCGGACTCCCGTAGTCGAATCCGCCGAGGCCGAAGCGCTGCGCGGCGGACGCGAACACCGTGTTGTCGACGATGATCCCATCGACGACGTAGAGCGGCTGTCCCGTCGCCAAGATCGAGCGCTGACCGCGAAATGTCAGCAGCGCCGACCCGCCAGGCACCGACGCGGCCCTCACGGTCAGACCGGGAACGCGTCCGGCGAGCGCGCTCGCGATGTCCACGGCACCGGCGAGCTCGCCGAGCTGAATGACGGGCGAGGTCACGACGGTTCGCGCGATCTGTTGCGGTGCGGCCGGCTGACCGGGAGCGGGCTGCGGCTGCCCGGGTGTTGGCGCCGGCGCGCCATCCCCGCTCACGAGGTCGAAATCTTTCAGGATCGGCCCACCGGTGACCACGATCGAGCTGACGGCAGGCGCAAGGCGCAAGCGGCGATCCGCGGTCACGACGATGCGAACCGTTTGTCCGCGGACGTTGCTGGACGGGATGACGAAGCTGTACGCACCGTCACTGCCCGTCGTGCGCTCGACCTTCAGTTCTTCCACGGCCACCCGCGCACCCGCGAGCGGCGCGCCTCGCGCCGTGACGTGCCCTGACACCGTGGCCGCCTGTTGGCCGAGCAGTCGCGAGCCGCGGCCGGCGAGCACCGCAACCGGAAGCACGACGAACGAGATCGTTCTTATCATCAAACTCATCAGAAACTTTCTCACGGCGTGACTCCGACGACGACGTAGCGAGGCGTGGTTTGAATCAGCGCGGTGCTGAGTCCAATTTCGCCAACTGTGTTGAGTCCCCAGCAGAGCAGAAAGCCGTCGGTGGTGATGCCACAGGTGTGCTCACTTCCTGCGCTCACCGATGAAAATCGCAAAGTCGTGGCGACCGGAACGGCCGTCGGACGGCGGGTCGTCGTGCTGTCTCCCAGCTGGCCGTTGTCGTTGTCACCCCAGCAATACGCCGTGCCGTCGCCCGTCAAGCCGCAAGCGTGGTCCCCGCCAACGGTCAGCGACGTCAGCTTCGGGGCGGTCCCCCCGACTGAGAGCGGAAGCACACTGTTGGTGTGTCCACCCCAGCAATAGGGCGATCCGTCGGTAATCAGCCCGCACGTCCAAGCGATGTTGGCAATGAGCGTCTTCCAATGGAAATTGCCGGAGACTGCGGTCGGAGTCTGCCGAAGCGTCGTTGAGCCGTCGCCGATTTGCCCCGCTGAGTTGAGGCCCCAGCAGAACGCAAGCTGATCGACAGTAATGCCGCAGCTGTGTCCCACGCCCGTGGTAATACTGTTGAACTGGAATCCGCCGCCGACCGGCTGCGGCACGAGATGTCTCGTGAGACTATTGTCACCGAGTTGCCCCGTCGTGTCCGAACCCCAGCAGTATGCGACGTGGTCGTTCGCGAGCGCGCAATTGTGGTTGCCGCCCGCCGACACTTGGATCCACGCAATGTTGCTTTGCAATCGCGTTGGCGGGAGCACCGTGCTGCCGGGAGTCGAGAGGCCCTTCACCGTATCGACCAGCGCAAACGGGCCCCAGCAGTAGATCGACAAGTCGGACGTCGTGCCGCAGAAGTGCGAGGGGCCGGCGGTGATTGCCGTGAACTTGAGTCCGCCCTTCGTGAGCTTGGGACTCGAGATGTTGACCGTATCGGCTCCTCCGATTCAGCGAAGCCGGCCCATGCAACTGGCGAACTGGTCGATGGTCGTGACGCAGGTCGCCGTCGGCCCCGCGATCACTTGTGCCGCAGAAAAATGCACCGCGGTTCCAGTCGCCGTCGCGCCAAGCACGAGCTTCGCGCTTTCGACGGTCGCGGTGAGTTGCTCGGCTCCCGTCACATCGCCGAGCGTCCAGACGCCCGGACTCGCCACTCCATCGACCGAGCGTCGAGGCGACGGTGTCGGCCACCCGTCCGTTGCCGCTCGTGAGAAAACGTGATCGGAACGCCGGCGCGAGGCTTCCCGGCAGAGTCCACCAATCGAATGGAAGGAACGACCGGCAGCGGTGACAGCGGGGCCCGTCTGCGCATCGCCCTGGACGACAGTCAGCGCGTTGTACGATTTGACCGTGAACGTGACTGGATTGGGCTTCACCCACGAAACCGTGACGTCGTCCGCGCCGACCACCGTCGCCGTAGCGGTGTTGACACCGACCTTGGACCCGAGCACCCACTTGGCCGAGGCGATGCCGGACTGCCCAACGGTCACGACCGCAGGCGACCCTGGAGTGATCGAGCCACCCCCAGACGTCACGGAGAACACGACGCGCGCGCCTTTCGCCACGAAGCCTCCCGGATTCGTGACCGCGACGCGGATGGAATCGGTCGGCGACGCCCCGGGCGAAATCGCGTTCGGCGGATTGAATTGGAATGCCGCGATTTGCGACGCGCCATTCCATACGACGTCGACCGTAATCGCCGCCGACGAGATGCCGAGCGCCGATGCGGTCACGAGCGCGTGGCCGGGACGCCGGCCGTGGGTTTGCCGTTAAAATCGACGCTGGCGACGGAATCCGCGGAGCTGCGCCAGGCAAATGGAATAGAGGCGACGATCTTGCTGGCGGTGTCGCGTGCGGTGGCGCTCAAGGTGACAACCGTGCCGCGCTCGAGCTGTCGGGAACCGCTGTCGATTTGAATGACGGCGATCTTAACTGGTGGCGGCCGAGTCGGTGTCAATCGCCGCCACAACCGGCGATGATGAGTACGCCGCAGGCCGCGACGGCGAGGACGATGAATCGTGGTGCCACGGGATGTCGACTCAGAGGCGACGCGAGCGGTCGCCATGTCAATGCCAGGCGCGCCCCGCGGTATAAGGTGGAAGCGGTCGGGAGGATAGCAGCCGGTGGAAGTATCGGCAGCGAGTACCATCCACATCATTGGCTGATCGAAGACGATCCAACGGCCGCGAATGTTTAATCGTAGCGGGCTGCACGCGAAACCTCTACACGATTCGGAACAGCAAGTGCCCATCGTGGTACTTCGTAACGTAGATTTCGGTCGCGCGTCATAGCTCAGGGGTGTCAGGCACCGGAGCGGCGGCGCGCGGGCGGCAGCAGCAGGATCCCTGCCGCAGCGAGTGCGGTCGATACTTTCATTTTTGCAACTTCTCTCTCCCTCCTCTCTCTCAACTCTCCATGCGGTGGTCGGTCCCCCAACGGCGTGAGACACGAACGAGTCAGTAGCACGCAGAGACATGGCGACGACATCGTCAAGCCGTCCCCCGTGTGGCTGACGACCTCGCCCCGGTGCTGCGCGAGCGCGGCACGCAGCTCGCGGTCGTGCCACTCGAGGAGCTCGTTCCATGCCTCGTCGCCGATCAGGCTCACCAGGTCCGTCGAGGTGACGATGTCGGTGAACATGAACGTCATCGTTGCGCGCTGCTCCGCCGGGCCAAACGGCGCGGCTCCGGCCGCCCCGCCGAGTAGCGCGTCAACGCGCTGCAAGTCGAGCGACGCCCCGAGTCGCTCGAATACCCCGCGGACAGCGAGGAGGTCGCGCCGGGCCGTCGATGGGTCACCCTCGGCGGCCAGTGCCTCGGCGTAGTGCAGCCGCGCCCGCGCAGCCTCGTACGGCAGGTCGCTCGCTTGCCAGAGGCGCCAGGATCGGCCGAGCACCGGCGACGCCTCCTGCGGCTTGTTCTCGCCGAGCAGCAGGTCGCCGCGCGCGGATAAAGCGCCGGCCCGATACAGCGGACGCTCGAAGTCGGCGGCGATCGTCTCCAGCTCTGCGACGGCGGCCTGGGCGGTTTCGAGATCGCCGGCCGCGAGCGCGATTTCAACCTGGGCTGGCAGCAGACGGCCACGCGCGGCTCGATCGGAGATCGCCCCAGTTCCGGACGCCGTAGCCAGTGCCCGCGCAATCGAGCGCTGCGCATCGTCGAGCTGGCCGCGGGCGAGCTGCAGCTGCGAGAGACCCGGCTCGGGATCATGACCGTATTCGTACGCGAGGTCGAATGCCTCGGCGGCGCCGTCGAGGTCGCCCATCCGTAGTCGCACATCGCCGACGGCGCCATACGCGTACCCGACGCCATCCATGAGGCGGTAGCGCTGAAGCTCGTCGCAGGCCTGACGCGCCTCCTGCTCGGCCTCGGGCCACTGTCCGTGAAGCATCTTCAGCTCGGCGCGGTGGACACGACAGATGCCCGGATACCCACCGGCACCCTGGCGTCGCATCCAGCGCTCGCTCTCATCGGCCCACTGGGCGGCGCGCTCGAGGTCGCCGACAGTGCGGCAGGCCGCGATGGTGCTGCAGAAGATGTCGCTTGCGGCGCGGAGGTCGAGGCGTCCAGACGAGGCCGCCGCAGCCGCCTCGTCCATCTCGGCGAGGCCTTCCTGCCAGCGCCCGGCCATCACATCGGCCATGCCCTTCAGGCTCATGGCGATATAGAGCGCCTCCGGGTTGTCCCGCTGTCGGCCGATCTCGATCGCCTGGTCCAGGAGCCCGATGCCCGCCTCAAGGTCGCTCTGCCCGATTGCTCCGACACCCTTGAACAGGGCGACGAAAGCATGGAGTCGTGACTCGGGCAGGCCCTCGAGCAGCCGCTCCGCCCGCGCCATCCAGCTGCCAGCGATCGCGTTGGCGAGACGGCGGAAAGCTTCGTACGCCAGCCTCAACGCCACTCCGGCTGCCTGCTCGGCGCGCTCCGCGTTCTCATAGGCAGCGAAGGCGCGTTCCAGGGCGTCCGTCGAGGCGTCGGGATCGCCGGCCCACCAGGCCGCCGAACCAAGAAGTTCAAGGTCCTCGGGCGACAGGCCCTCCTCGCGGTCGGCGGTGGTCAGGGCGTCAATCGCCTCGGACCACGCATGGCGTCCGACCGCATTCCTGCCGAGTTCGAGCGTGCCGATCATCTTGCGAGGAGACTCGATACCCAGGCCACGTCATTCGTAGCGACCCGCGCTGATTATCTGCGACGGTACCAGCCTGGTGTACTCAGCGAGGAAGTGCGCTGGGGCGGATCGCGCCATTCCGTCCGGCTGGGATCGGGCGCCGTCTAGTTGCACCCTTCGACGGCCCACGTGCCACGAGGAAGGGCGCTGGTGCCCCCAAGGGGATTTAAGCACCCGCCCGCTGTCTGATGATGACCCATTGGCGTGGTACGTCGCGTGACCACCACGCTCGCCCCGTGGCGCGGCCGGATCGTCGGCCACGCCGACGTCCCGCCCGCGGACGTCGTCCCCATGTGCCTGGCGTAACGGGGATGTGCTCGACGCGCCCTGGGCGTCGTGCGGCTTACTCGACCCGAGGTTCCAGGACCACGATCGCGGTCTCGCGCGATCGAAGGGCGGCGCTTGCGTCGCTGAACGCCGAGCTCCCCAGCGCAAGGTATTTCGCCCAAAGGCGTGCCCGCTCCTCCCCTTCTGCGGCGCGCGCGGTCACCTCGCGCGACCCGGTGGGGATCTCGACGGTCGCCTCGGGATGGGCCCGGAGGTTGAGCCACCACGCCGGCTCGGGGTCGGCCCAGCCGTTCATGGCCACTGTCACCAGGTTGCGACCGTCCTCGATGTAGCCGAGGATCGCGATCCGCTCCTTACCCGATCGGCGTCCGACTGTCCGGAGACGGAGCATGCCCCAGGTCTTGTCGGCGGGCTTTCGCAGGCCCAACCGGCCGCGCGTGACGGAGTAGACGGCGCGGTGCGACACCCAGATGGTACGGACGAGCCATCGGGGCACCTGCGGTGGCGTCTTCTGGAGCGGCGTGTTCTGCGTCTGCTCGGACATTGGATGCGCTCCTTCAGCGGTCCTGGCTCTACGCTGTAGTCTACGCTGTAAACATAGCGCTACAGCGTAGACTCGTCAAGGGGCTGATCGGCAACGAGTCGACCGAGTCCTCACCCTGCGGAGGTGGAACGAACGAGGTGGTGACCCGAGCCGGCGCGCCGCGCGCGGAGCGCCGCACGCCATTGACCAGGGATCGGGTGATCCAGGTTGCCGTGGAGCTCGCCGATCGCGACGGCATCGAGGGGCTCAGCATGCGCAAGCTCGGCCAGGAGCTCGGCGTCGATGCCATGGCGCTCTATCGACACGTCCAGAGCAAGGACGACGTGCTCGACGGCGTCATCGAGGTCGTGGTCGCCGAGATCGAGCGACCCCAGCCGGACACTGACTGGAAGGTCGCCCTGCGCGAGCAGGTGATGGCGGCTCGGCGAGTCATGCTGCGTCATCCCTGGGCGCGGCGGGTGCTCGAGGAGCGAGGCACCACCGGCCTCACGGTCCTCGGTTACGTGGAGTCGGTCCTGACCACGCTGCGCGATGGCGGCATCTCGCTCGACCTCGCCCACCACTCGATGCACGTCCTGGGCAGCCGCATCTTCGGGTTCAGCCAGGACCTGTTCGACGACTCCGGCCGAACGCCTCCCCCACCCAACGCGGCCGCGGCCCTCGCCGAGACGATGGCCCGCTATCCACGCATCAGCGAGCTGGCCCAGTCGGTTAGTCACGAGGGCGTCCTCGGCGCCTGTGACGACGACGTGGAGTTCGCCTTCGGCCTGGACCTGATCCTCGACGGCCTCGAACGGATCCGCGCGACCCGCACGAGGTCCTAACAACCGCAGGCTTCAGGGCGAACAGGACAAACAAGCCGCAGCGTCACGGCCCGCCCCTGGCCGTGTACATCAGACGCTGACCCAGCGGGGTCGACCGACCCCGGGTGCAAGGTAGTCCGCCCCACAAGCGCCCAACGGGAGGCCAGCGGAGCGACGGCAACCGGGGGCTAGTATTCCGCTCCCGCCCGACGGTTCGCGATCGCCTCGTGGGAGCCGTCTCCGCTCGGGCTCGTATCCCGGACGGTCCGCCCCCGCCATAAGCGGGGATCGCCCGCCATCTGCATCGCCGCCCGGGTAACGGCCCGGGACCAGTCGGCGCCGGGCGCGCAATGACGATGACGAGATGCCCTCGCCATACCATCGGAAGGTCGGGCGCGTGGTCTGCCAGTGGCGTCGGACACGGCGCCCACCGGCCGAGATCGAGGTGCGAAGTGACCCGACGCGAGGCAGACGCCATCCCGGACTTGACCGGCGACTCGGGGCGGGACCTGCGCTACACGATCCCGCCGACGCTCTCCAGCCAGCTCGCCATCCGCGTCGAGCCGGGGGCGAGATGCTCCCTCGGACCCGAAGGTGCTGACGCCCACCGCGTCAAGGTCGTCGCCGACCCGCTCGGGATCGCGCGATTCCACCTGACGCCGTCGGCTCCGGCCTCCGAGATCATGAAACTCGTGCTGGACATCGAGGACGCGTCGCGAGCTCATCGCCATGCGGTCGCCTTGAGGATTGACCCAGAGCCATCTCGCGAGATGCCCGCGCCTCCCAGGCCCGATACCGAATCATGGCCGGGCGAGCGCGCTAGAGCCTTGTTGTCCGAGCGGGAACTTCAATCGCTCAACGACGAGGAACTCGTGCAGCGGAGGTATCCGATCAGGCCGAACCCGGACGAAGCGCCAGGCGCGTTTCAAGCCTGGCGACGCGCAGTCGCCCTCCCGACGATCGAGGTCGACCCGGTGCTCGTGCCCCGTCCAGATGCATCCCACGGGCCTGCCCAGGCCGGGCCTGAGACGTTCTACAACTGGTCAGGGTTCGAACTTACGCGTTCGAGCCCGATCATGAGGCCCCTCCGCGGCGGGTCCGCCGGCCCGTATGACTGGATTACCGGGCGATGGCACGTCCCGGACCTTACCGGGCGCTCGCTCGGCGATCAGCGGTCGTCATTCTGGGTCGGCCTGTCGGATGGCAACGGAAACACCGACCTGTGGCAGGCGGGCACGGAGCAGGACATCGTCGGCGTCGGCTGGTCCGATAGCCCGTATGACAGCCCGAGTCTGATGATGTGGCTGGCTGGACCCCCGACGGCCTGGACCGAATTCCTGCCGCAGCAACAGTCGGAGCAGGTGATCAGCGGCCTAACCGTCAGCACCGGCGATGAGATCTACACCCAGGCGTGGATCGGGGACGCCGGCTCTGGCCCCACCCTGAGCGGGCAATTCGGCGTCGTCTACATCCAGAACAACACGACCGGCTATTC
This sequence comes from uncultured Chloroflexia bacterium, assembly GCA_963825545.1. Lineage (GTDB taxonomy): Bacteria > Chloroflexota > Limnocylindria > Limnocylindrales > CSP1-4 > Chersky-267. The sequence goes on from CAWGTR010000001.1 coordinate 12,300, forward strand.
GACCTGGGTATACACGGACCGAGGGGCGACCCGTCTGAAGGGCGCCGAGGCAGAGTGGATCATGGAGCGACCGACGATCGAGCCACCCGTCTTCGTCGCACCCTATGGCTACTACACCTTGGCGGACTACGGCGCGGCCGTGATGCGCAACGCCTACGCGCGGAGGGCGAACGAGCCTCGTGGCCAGGGCTACGTTTCATACGAGGGCGGTCCGAACAATCAGATCACGATGATCGACCTCAGTGGATCGGTCTTGTCGACGGTGCGGCCCATTGATTCCGAGGCGATGCTGTTCCGATTTGGCAGCCCGTTCATGGTCAGCCTTCACGACGCACTGACAGCCGCAACCGTGCGCGTGTCTCCCTGATCCTGAAGGCTCTCGCCATCTCCTTGCGTGTCGCCCGCCAGTCGCCAACGGCTCCGGCACGATCACCAGATCGTGATGGATCCGGGGAGACGCGGGACACGAGGCGACGCGCTCGGGGTGCCTGCGCCAATCGAGCCCCGTGGCAGGCTGCTGGCCTAAACCTGGCCACAGCGGTGTCAGTCAGACGCGCCCATCCAGGACTCGATTCCTCGGAGGGAAACGCCGGCTTCTGGGTCTCCATCAACCGCAAGAACCCACGCTGGGAGACCCGGGCGAGCAGGAATGCGGTGAAGACGCCAACCGTCGCCCCGACGGCGATCAGCGCCGCGATCGACGCGCCGGTGAACGTAGTGGCCATACCTGCGATCGCTCCGGCAAGGACACCATCGATGACCGCGATCATCCCCGGGATCGTCACGAAGAAGTGGGCGAACGAGTACGTCCCGGCGAGTGGCCCGAAGGACCGTGTGATGCCGGGTACATCGTCGGTCGTGCCAAGGATCAGGAAGGGCGTCGCAGCGGGCCGCATCCGGACGTAGGCATGGCGGATCCGGTTCATGCCGGCGATCCAGAAGATGTCCTCGCGGTTGCCCTCGTCGATCCGGAGGAAGGTCGCTATTCCGACGAACAGGGCGACAGGCAGGAGGACGAGGGCGAAGGCAAAGAACTCGGGCCCAAACTGCGTCGCCGGACCGACGAGGCCGAGGACGATCACCGCCGCTGAGAGGGTGGACAGGAACAACGCCGCCCGGGCGAACGACTCGGTCCAGGTCAACGAGCGAGTGGCCAGCAAGCCGGTGTGTTCCTGGGCGAGGATCGCGAGGAGTTGGGGGTCGTCGCGTTCGTTGGGCGGAGCAGTTGGGGCAGAGTCAAGGACCGCTGGAGACCTCGTAGGCATGTGCTCGCTTGGGCTTGCCGGGGTTTCGTTCACGTGCTCCATCCTCCGTTCCACTGAACTCCCAGACAAGGGGCGACGAGGCCATGAGCCTAGCGACGCCGCGACGGCGCGACGAGCGGTGGCTCGCCTCGAGGAGTCGGCGGGCCTTCGGCCCTCGGCAGCCCAAGCTCGAGGATCTCCGTCGAGGTGCGCCCGACGAGCCACGTTCCGGAAACTAGTACTCGGATCTCGAACAGCAGACCGCACGATCTCGCCATCGTGGGCGAGTCCTAACCCTGCGCTGGGTGGTGCTCCCGGCCGCGGCAGAATAGAACGGCCATTCTAATCGTCGCCGGGACACTAAGTTCGGCGATGTCCACATCGAAAACTGAACGGTGACGGCACCCAGCGGCGTGAACGATGCGGCCATGAGGCGGGAGCTGCTCTGGTATGGCCGTCGCGTAATCAGTGTGCCGAGCGCAGCGGGCGGAAGGCCGACCGAAGCTCCTCGGTCAGGAGTTGGGGTCCTCCGATGCCGCGAAGCCGAACAGGTCGCGCGGGCTACGAGTCGGACGCCGTGCCATCTGGCCCGCGACCGTCGGTGGAAGTGGTGTCGACCATGGTGGGTCTCGTCGTGGAGAGCCGCGGGATTCAGCGGAGCGAGCGGAAGGTGGCTCGTATCTCGCTCGAGAAGAGATCCGGCTCCTCCCACGCCGCGAAATGGCCGCCCTTGTCCACCTCGTTGAAGTAGTTGACGACGTTGGGGTAGGCCCGCTCGACCCAACTTCGAGGGGTCTTCCAGATCTCCCCGGGGAACGTGGTGAACCCCACCGGGATCGAGACCCGGCTGGGAGCCCGGCCGGACGCGCGAGCATTCTCCTGCCCTTCCTCCCAATACGAGCGGGCCGCCGACGCCCCAGTGCCGGTCAACCAATACAGGGTGATGTTGTCGACGATGTGTTCGCGGGTGAGATTGCCCGAGGGCTGCTGGTCGACGAAGGCGCGGGTGATCTTCTGATAGGCGTCCGTGTCGTGATCGATCATCCAGGCCGCGAGGGCGATGGGTGAGTCGAGCAGGGCATATCCGATGGTCTCGGGGCGCGTCGCCTGCTCGATGAAGTAGCCCGTGCCGGTCGCCTGGAACGCGGCGAGCTGGTCGAGCGCCGCCTGTTCTTCCCTGGTGGGTGGCGACGCGCTCAGGGCGACAGGGTCGCCCAACGCGGGCGTGAGCAGGTTGGTGTGGATGCCGAGCAGGCCATCGAGTCCGAGGCGGCCCATCGCGTCGGTGACCTGCGAGCCCACGTCGCCGCCCTGGGCGACGTATCGGCTGTACCCCAGGCGATGCATGAGCTCGTCCCACGCCCGTCCGATGCGGATGGGGCCCCAACCGAGCTCGGTCGGCTCGTCCGAGAAGCCGTAGCCGGGGATGGATGGCAGGATGAGGTGGAACGCGTCATCGGGCGTGCCGCCGTAGGCGGTCGGGTCCGTGAGCGGCCCGATGACCTCGAGGAGCTCGATGACCGAGCCCGGCCAACCGTGGGTCATGATCAGCGGCAGGGCGCTCTCGTGGCGCGACTTCACGTGGATGAAGTGGACGTGGACGCCATCGATCTCGGTGGTGAACTGGGGTAGGGCGTTCAACCTCGTCTCGGGCCGGCGCATGTCGTAGTCGTTCGCCCAGTAGCGGGCCAGCTCCTGGATCGTAGCCAGCTGCACACCCTGCGACCGATCGTCGACGAGCTCCTTGGTCGGCCACCGCGTCGCTTGGATGCGGCGACGCAGGTCGTCGATGTCAGCCTCCGCGACCTCGACGGTAAAGGGTCTAATGTCGACTGCGAGGGTCGAGCCTCCGGTCGGGGTCATGGCGGACATTGCGTCCTCCTTTCGCAGGCCGCGCTGCGTCGGGTGTCGTCCGATCGCGCGTCGAACAACCAATTTCTCACCCAATGCAAACGCCAGCGCCTTCATCCGTGGCGGTCCTGGTGGCTACTACATCGAGTCGGTCGACGTGCCCGACGGGACCAAGAGCGGCGACGTCGGCAAGACCCAAGCATCACCCGCGGACTACGTCGGTCCGCCGAGCAGCATGACCTACACCAGCCGGGCCGACGACATCTACATCTTCGGCAAGTGGACCGACGCGCAGCTCGGGGTTCTCGTGGCCGGGCTGAAGTGAGAAGCCGAGGATGGGCCGATGGCCCACGAGCCACGGGGAAGGCGCTGGTGCCCCCAAGGGGATTCGAACCCCTGATCTCCACCTTGAAAGGGTGGCGTCCTAGGCCTCTAGACGATGGGGGCCCGGGCAGCTGCGGCCGCGCCGGAGTGTAGCAGAGGGGTACCGCCGGACCGCCCGCCGGCTACTGCTGGAGGGTCAGCGTCAGGATGGTCGCGGAGGCGAAGGACCCCGCCGCCAGCAGCGCCGCCAGGCCGCCCAGCAGAGCGTACCCGAGCGCCCGAGCGCTCTCGCCGTCACGAGCCCGGCTGTAGGCGGCCCACGCACCAGCGAGCGCGAGCAGGATGAACACGAGGCCGAGCAGGAACACGCCCGCGGTGAGCACCGGGATCTGGGTCGCGTCGCGCGCCACGAGCCCGTAGGCCACGACGAGCGCCGCCGCGACCAGGGCGATCGTCAACACGACCCGGACGGGAGTCAGGCGGGAGCCTCTGCGCCGCGCTGGCGGCGGTTCGGGCGGCTCGGCGTACCCGATGGGGTCCCCTGGCGGCCAGCGGTCGTCTGGACCCGTCATCGCGGGCCGGCGGTCCAATCCATTCGGGGGAGGGTACCAGCGCCGACCCCGATCGGCGGATCGACGGCCGTGTCAGGCGACCGACGGCCGGGTCCGGTGGTACACCGCGACGTTGTAGCTCAGGCGCGGGCGGCTGAGCGTTTCGCCCACGGTCCGCCCGACCTCGCCGAAGGCATCGACCAGGAACGACCGGGCCTCGTCGAGCGACGCGAACGTCCAGAAGCAGTGGATCACCCGGACCCGGAACCCGTTGCCGAGATAAGGACCGTCTCGCCGGCTCCAGGCCCCGTATTCGGGCAGGTCGCCGCGGAGCCGCGACACGTCGTCGCGGCCGTAGTCGAGCAGCACGAGCAGGCGGCCGTCCGAACGGAGGACGCGATCGACCTCGGCCAAGCACGCTCGATCGGGCGCCCGGAACGTCGTCCACAGCCCGACGATCACGTCGGCCGAGTCGTCATCGGCCTCGGGGAGGTGGCCGTCGTCGGTGATCCGCGACGAGCGGACGCGCCCGCCGAGCGCGGCAAGCTGCTCGAGACGACGCGGGGCGGGATCTTCCGGGTGGTCGATGAGCAGCACGTCCCGTGCCGCGATCGGCCCAAGGGCGTCGAGCGCACGCGGTATCTTCCCCTCCGCGTCCAGGCAGGCGAAGAGTCGCTCGGCGAGCCCGGGGGCGGCCGGCGTGAACGGGAGATCCGCCATGAAGTGCGGGAGGATAGCACCCCGGCGAGTGATCTGGCGGGACGACCCGCCAGACGCGCCCTCGGCGGCGGGCGGGCGCGGCTTACGGCTGGTCGAAGTAGGCGCGCACCTCGGGTCGGAGCAGGCCGCGGAACAGCAGGATCGCGAGCGCCGCGCAGAACAGGGCGACCGCGAGGCCCGTGCTCGCTACGGTAAAGCTGAAGAAGCCGAGCGGGATGGCCGGCAGCGTCAGGCTGGCCAGCCCAAGCGCCAACCCTCGCGCGATCTCCTTGCGCTGCAGGACGACCGTGATCGTGAAGATCGTGTAAGCAAGCAGGATCATCACGACGACCCCCGGCAGGCTGACCGGCGCCGAGATCGCCATGTCGATCACGAACCGGAGCGAGAGGCCGATGACCGCGAGGATCCCGAAGGCGTAGACGAGGAAGATCCGGACGCCGGTGGGCATGCTCGGCCGGGTCTCGGGTCGCGGCGAATCGCTCACGCCGGGATTCTGCCATGGCGCGTGCGGACGACCGATCGCGGCCGACCGACCGCGGACCTCGGTCGCATGCCGGCCGCAGCCCGGCCGGTCGCACGGAACGGCGCGGGACTGTACCCTCTGCCGGAGGCGGCCGAGCCGCCGATCCCGAATGACCCATCCGCCGCGTCGCGGCGCCGTCCATCGAGGCTTGTCCGTTGAGCAGTGAGTCGAAACGTTCGTCGAACGATCCCGCCCGCACGGTCGGGACGAAGGCGCCTCCGGCCGGGGCCCGTCCGCCGTCCCACGGACCCGACGGCGAGACGCGGCGTGGACGTCGCGAGCGCGACCGGGCGCGGGAGCGCAGTCGAACGCGGACGATCACGCCACCGCGACGATCGTTCTTCGAGCGCCACCGTGGCGAGATCCTCGGGCTCGTCGCGATCGTGGCGATCGTGGTCGCCGGTGGGTTCGTGTTCGTCCAGGCGAACAGCAAGGCGTACGCCTGCACGAGCCTGACGATCCCGGCTCCGTCGGCCTCCCCACTCGCCAATGGCTCGCCCGCCCCGCTAGGGCAGGTTCAGGAGGACATGGGTCGCAACCACCTCCTGCCGCCCCAGTCACAGCGCTATGCCGAGTGCCCGCCGGCCTCGGGCAACCACTACGCCCCACCCGGCGGTCCGATCACCGCGCGCTACTACGGACCCGACGACGCGACGCTGCCACAGGGCTGGATCCACAACCTCGAGCACGGCGGCCTCGTGATCCTCTACAGCTGCGACCAGGGCGCCTGCGACGCCGGCACCCAGCAGCAGCTCCAGGACCTGTTCAAGAACTTCCCGGCGAGCCCCGTCTGCCACGTTCCCAAAGGGCCAGATCGGGCCGGTGATCACCCGGTTCGAGGACATGAAGGCGCCGATCGCGGCATTGCTCTGGGGCCGCGTGCTGTTCCAGCAGACGCTCGACCCCCAGCAGATCCTCGACTACTTCAACACCGAGGCCGAGCTCCACAATCCCGAGCCACAGTGCGCGGCGCCGTCACCGACGCTCGCGCCCGCCGGGTCCCCGAGCGTCGCTCCGAGCGCGTCTCCCGCGGCTTCGCCGAGCGTCGAGCCGAGCGCCGCCCCGTCGACGAGCCCGGCGGCCTCGCCGAGCGCGTCCTGACCGGAGCCGGCGGATGCGGCTGTACGCCTACCGATCGCGCCGGGGGTACGAGCATTTCGGCGTCCTCGTCGAAGGCGGGCTGCTGACCGCGCGCCAGCTGGAGCGAACTGGTCGCGACAAGCTCGGGCTCCGGTGGGGGATCGGCTGGCGGCTGTTCGTCGCCGATGCCGACCACCGGGACTGGCGGTCCGGCCTCCGATCGGCGGTCAGGGCCGCGCTTCGCGACGGCGCCCGGCCGATCGACCCCACGACGCGACGACCCGCCCCGGCGATCACTCCGGGCAAGGTCGTCTGCGTCGGGCTCAACTACCTCGACCACATCGAGGAGCAGCACATCGACCGGCCGGACCGGCCGCTCCTGTTCGCCAAGTTCCCGGCCTCGGTCATCGCCGACGGCGAGCCGATCGTCCGGCCCGCCGGCACCCACGCCCTCGATCTCGAGGCCGAGCTCGGTGTCGTCATCGGCAAGCGGGCCCGCCGGGTCAAGGCAGCCGACGCGATGGACCACGTCGCCGGCTACGTCGTGGGCAACGACGTGAGCGCCCGGGACTGGCAGGGCGTCAAGGCGGCCCTGAACGAAGGCGAGCACGGCGACGGCCAGTGGCTCCGGGCGAAGGGCTCCGACACGTTCTACCCGATCGGGCCGGTCTTCGTGACCGCCGACGAGTTCGACGGCCCGCCAGACCTGCCGATCCGGTCATGGCGGATCCCCGGCTCCGGCCCGGACGCCGGCACGCCCGTCCCGATGCAGGACAACCACACCGGCAACACCGTCTTCGACATCCCGACGATCATCGAGTACGTGACCGCGACGATCACCCTCGAGCCCGGCGACGTGATCTCGACCGGCACCCCGGACGGCGTCGGCGTCTTCCGCCAGCCGCCGGTCTTCCTCCAGCCCGGCGACCGCGTCCGGATCGAGATCGAAGGGATCGGCCGGGTGGAGAATCCGGTCGTGGACGCCACGGAGACCGACTGACGCCCGACACGATGCTCGCCCTGGTCAAGCCCGCGCCCGGTCCCGGGCTCGAGCTGCGCGAGGTCGCCCGCCCGACGATCGGGATCAACGACGTCCTCATCCGGGTCGAGCGGACCGGGATCTGCGGGACCGACCTCCACATCGAGGCCTGGGACCCGTGGGCGGCGAAGACGATCCAGCCGCCGCTCGTCGTCGGCCACGAGTTCGTCGGCGAGATCGTCGAGGTCGGCTCGAACGTGACCGACTTCCACCCGGGTGACCGGGTCAGCGGTGAGGGCCACGTCGTCTGCGGTCGGTGCCGTCACTGCCTGGCCGGGCGCCGTCACCTGTGCGCCCACACGATCGGGCTCGGCGTCGGCCGGGACGGCGCGTTCGCCGAGTATGTCGCGCTGCCCATGACGAACATCTGGCATCACTGGCCGGGCATCGACCTCGAGGTCGCCGCGATCTTCGACCCGTTCGGCAACGCGGTCCACACCGCGCTCGCCTTCCCGGTCCTCGGGGAGGACGTCCTGATCAGTGGCGCGGGCCCGATCGGGCTCATGGCGACCGCCGTCGTGCGCCATGCCGGCGCCCGGTTCGTCGTCGTCTCCGAGCCGAACCCGTTCCGCCGCGAGCTCGCGCTGCGGATGGGCGCGACGGTGGCGATCGATCCGGCGGAGCGCGACCTGCGCGACGTGGCATCCGAGCTCGGGATGGTCGAGGGCTACGACGTCGCCCTCGAGATGTCGGGCGTCGCGGCCGCGCTGCGCGCCGCGATCGGGGCGATGGCCCACGGTGGTGGGATCGCGATCCTCGGGATCCCGACCGCCGAGATCTCGATCGACGTCAACGAGATCGTGTTCAAGATGCTGACCCTGCGCGGGATCTACGGTCGCGAGATGTACGAGACCTGGTACAAGATGACGGTGATGCTCCAGTCGGGGCTGGACATCCGCCCGGCGATCACCCATCGGTTCGGCTTCCGCGACTTCGAGGCCGCCTTCGCCGCCGCCCGCTCGGGCGAATCGGGCAAGGTCATCATGTCCTGGGATTCCTCGGACTGATGGCTCGCAGGAGCGTCGAATCCTCGGACCTATGGCCTAGCAGGAGCGTCGCCTTGGTCCTCGGAGAGCGCGTGCTGATCCACAATTGAGGGTGCCAGTTCGGACCTGAGGTCGAATGCGATGAACCAGACAGCACGACCCGACCCGCTCGCATTCCTCGCCGAGGAGCTCGACGACCTGCGGTCGCGCCAGCTCTACCGGCCGCTCCGGGTGATGAGCTCCGCCCAGGGACCGATCGTCTCGATCGGCGACCACCGCCTGGTCAGCCTGTCCTCGAACGACTACCTCGGCCTCACGCATCACCCCCGCCTGCGGGCAGCCGCCCTGGCGGCCGTTGAGCGCTTCGGCGCCGGATCGGGCGCGGTGCGCACGATCGCCGGGACGATGAGCCTCCACGAGGAGCTCGAGGCCGAGCTGGCGCGCTTCAAGGGCACCGCCGCCACGCTGACGTTCCAGTCGGGCTTCACCGCCAACACCGGGGTCATCCCGACGCTCACCGGGGAGCAGGACCTGATCGTGTCAGACGCACTCAACCATGCCTCGATCATCGACGGGATGCGCCTCTCGAAGGCGCCCCGGAAGGTCTACCCGCACGGCGACACGATGGCCCTCCGCGAGATCCTCGCCAACGCCGTCGAGCACGGCCGGCCGGACACCGGGTTGCCCTATCGCCTGATCCTCGTAGTCACGGACGGCGTCTTCAGCATGGACGGCGACATCGCGAAGCTGCCCGAGATCGTGGAGGCAGCCGAAGCCGCCGGCGCCGCCGTGATGGTCGACGACGCCCACGCGTCGGGAGTCCTCGGGCGGAACGGGCGGGGCACGGTCGATCACTTCGGCCTGCACGGCCGAGTGGCGGTCCAGGTCGGCACCCTGTCGAAGGCGGTCGGCGTGCTCGGCGGATACGTCGCCGGGTCGCAGGACCTGCGCGACATCCTGACCCAGCGCGCCCGGCCTTTCCTGTTCTCGACCTCCGCCCCGCCGGCCGTTGCGGCCGCCTGTCTCGAGGCGATCCACGTCCTCGAAGAGGAGCCGGAGCTCATCGACCGGCTGTGGGCGAACACTCGCCGGTTCAAGGGCGAGCTCTCCCGCCTCGGCTTCGACACCGGCGCGTCCGAGACGCCGATCACCCCGGTGATGATGGGCGACTCGGCGACGGCAGCCCGGTTCAGTGACCGGTTGTTCGAGGAGGGGATCTTCGCCCAGCCGATCGTCTACCCGACCGTCGCCCTGGACAAGGCGCGGATCCGGACGATCGTCACGGCCGCCCATACCGACGAGCAGCTCGAGACCGCCGTCGCCGCCTTCGACCGGATCGGGCGGGAGACCGGGCTCACGGCCGGGTGACGGCCCCCGGAGTCACGCCGGCGCAGCGGGCGGAGCAGGCCACCGACCTTCCCCTCGACGCCCACGTCCACACCGACCGGTCGAGCGACAGCGACGTCCCGATCGACGTCTACGGGGCGCTGGCCGCGGCGCGCGGGATCGCCGAGATCGCCATCACCGACCACATCGACTTCGATCCGCGCTGGCCGAACTACCGGCCCGACGTCGCCGAGCGCGAGCGGCTCGTGCGCGCGGCGGCCGAGCGCTGGGGCCCGCAGGGCGTGGCGATCCGCTACGGGCTCGAGGTCAGCTTCGAGTCCGGGCGCGAGGCGGAGATCCGCGACCACATCGCCGGAGCGCCCTACGACTTCGTCATCGGCTCGGTCCACGTCGGGCCGGATTCGCCGTATCGACGAGTCGCGGGTCGACGCCTGGGCCGCCGGGAAGTCGTTCGACGAGCTCGTCGCGCCGTACTTCACCGAGGTCCTCGCGGCGGCGCGGAGCGGCCTGTTCGACACGCTGGGCCACCTCGACTTCGTGAAGCGCTACGTGATCGACCATGCCCCGCCTGCGGCATTCGCCGACCGCCTCGACCTCTATGAGCCGATCCTGCGCGCGCTCGTCGACAGCGGGACCGGCCTCGAGGTCAACACGAGCGGGCTCCGCCAGGCGCCGCTGGAGACGTACCCGGCCGGACCGGTCGTCGCCCGCTACCGGGAGCTCGGCGGGCGGCGCGTCAGCGCCGGCTCGGACGCGCACCGGGCGGACTGGTTCGCAGCGGGGCTGGCGGAGGGCTACCGGATCGTCGCAGAGGCCGGCTTCGACGAGCTCGCGTTCCGGCGCGGAGCGGAGCGCGTCGCGATCGCGCTGCCCGCGCGGTTCGCGCTCGCGTAGGCTGACGTCGTGCCGGACGCAGCGAATCTCGATCTGACGGTCCTGGGCGCGGGACCCGCTTACACCGCGCGACCGGGAGCGCTCGGCGCCTCGTACCTCGTTCGTCACGGCGACGACGCGATCGTCCTCGACCTCGGCCAGGGGGTGTTCGCCAACCTGGCCGGCGCGATCGAGCCCAGCACGCTCCGGGCGATCGCGATCAGCCACCTCCACCCCGACCACTTCATCGACCTCGTCCCGCTCCGCCACTACCTCAAGTGGGACTTCGAGCCGCCGCGACGCGTCGAGGTCCTCGCGCCGTCCGGCCTGGCCGAGCGGCTCGACGCCCTCCACGACGAGCCGGGCTTCACGGCCGCGGCGCTCGACGTCACGGATTTCGACGGCGACGGTCTGCGGCGGATCGGGCCGTTCACCCTCGAGGCGCGCCGGGTCGAGCACACCGAGGAGGGCTACGGTTTCCGCGTGACGGCCGGCGACGGGCCGGGCCTGGTCTACTCGGGCGACTGCGGTGACGTGGACGACTTGCGCCCGCTCGTCCGTGCCGGCGACACCCTATTGTGCGAGGCGTCCTTCGGGCTCGACCCGGTCGCCGAGGGATCGGAGCACCTGAACGCCTACGACGTCGGCCGCCTCGCCGCGGCCTCCGGCGCCGGTCGCGTCCTGCTGACGCACATCCTCATGGGCCACGATCGGGGGGCGGTCGGGGACGCCGTTCGCGAGCTGGCCGGGGTCGAGGTCGACCTGGTCGATCCCGGCGATCGCTTCGCGGTCTGAGCGCCGCCCCCGGCCGCACAGCGGCTACGATGCGGGACGCAGCCTATCCGCCCGCAGGAGCTCCCGTGCCCCCGACCGTCGACCCGACCCTCCGCGGCCAGCTTCGCGCCGCGGTCGAGCGTGCCTGGGCCGCAGCGATCGCGTCGGGCGCGCTTCCGGCGCTCGGCACCGGCGACGAGCCGGTCGAGGTCAAGGTGGAGCATCCGGCCAATCCCGAGCACGGCGACGCGGCAACGAACCTGGCGATGAAGCTCGCACGGCCGTACCGTCGCTCGCCGCTCGACATCGCCCGCGCCATCGCCGCCGAGCTCGAGCGCGAGGCGTCCGACGAGCCTGCCGCGACGCCGGTCGGCGCGGTCTCGGTCGCGCCGCCCGGGTTCATCAACGTCCGCTACGCGGACCGGGCCCTCGCCGCGACCGTCGAGTCCGTCCTCGCCGAGCCCGCCGTCTGGGGTCGCGTTCCGTCGCCGGCGCCACGTAGCGTCAACGTCGAGTTCGTGTCGGCCAACCCGACCGGACCGCTGACGATCGGCAATGCGCGCGGAGCGTTCGTGGGCGATCTGCTCTGCCGGGTGCTCGAGGCCGGCGGGCAGCGCGTCACGCGCGAGTACTACTTCAACGATTCGGGCAGCCAGGTCTGGAAGCTCGGCGCATCGGTCATCGCCGTCGATCGCGGCGAGGCGATCCCCGACGACGGTTACCACGGCGACTACGTCAACGAGCTGGCCGCCGCGCTGCCCGACGACGTCCGAGCCGCCGCTGAGGCGCCCGGCGCCGACGCGAGCGGGATCGTCGGTCGCTGGGCCTCGGAACGGGTCCGGGCCGGCATCGAGGCGTCATTGGAGCACCTGGGCGTCCATTTCGACGTGTGGACGACGGAACGGTCGCTCCACGACGACGGCTGGGTCGGGCGGGCGATCGACAAGCTTCGGGCGGGCGGCCACGTCTACGAGGCGGACGGCGCGCTGTGGTTCCGCTCGACCGAGTTCGGCGACGACAAGGACCGGGTGATCATCCGCTCGAACGGCGAGCCGACCTACTTCGCCTCCGATCTCGGCTACGTGACCGAGAAGTTCAGCCGCGGGTTCGACGAGCTCATCTACATCTGGGGCCAGGACCACCACGGGACGGTGGCCCGGGTGCGCAACGCCGCCGGCGCGATGGGCTACGACCGCGAAGCCGTCCGGATGCTGCTGGTTGCCTGGGTGCGCTTCATCCGCGACGGCGCCGAGATCTCGATGAGCAAGCGCAGCGGCGCGTTCATCACCCTCGACGAGCTGCTCGACGAGATCGGGGTCGACGCCGCGCGCTGGTTCTTCGCGTCGCGGGCCCCCAGCTCCGGGATCGACTTCGACATCGAGCTGGCGAAGAAGCAGTCGAACGAGAACCCGGTCTACTACGTCCAGTACGCCCACGCCCGGATCGCCTCGATCCTGCGCAAGGCCGCCGACGCCGGGCTCCAACCGGCCGCTGCCGTCCGCCCCGACGACCTGACCGGGGCCCCGGAGGCGGCGCTCGTTCGCGGGCTCGTCCGGCTCCCCGAGGTGATCGAGGACGCGGCCGCTGCCGAGGAGGCGCAGGGCATCACTGCCTACGCGACGGAGCTCGCCTCGACCTTCCACGCGTTCTACCGCGACGCGAAGGTGGTCGACCCGGCCGAGCCGGATCGATCCGCGGCGCGGCTCGCGCTCGTGGCGGCGGCGAAGACGACGCTGGCCAACGCCCTCGAGCTCCTCGGGGTCTCCGCGCCCGAGCAGATGTAGCCCGGTCAGACCCGCGGCGCGTGGCGCCGGTTCACGGGCCGCCCGGGTCCGGCCAGCCTCAGGCCGAAACCCTCCGCTCTACCCGGCGAGGCCAAGCGCGCCCGCCAGCGCCTCGATCGACGCGTTGTCGCCGAGGAACAACGTGACCCGGTTGCTGTCGACCAGGTGGATCAGCTGGGAGTTGCTGCCCAGGGCGTGGAGCGTCGTGTTTGCCGCGTCGGCGAACTCGGCGGCGTCGGCGGGCGTGTCCCAGCGGGTGTCGATCACGGCCGCCACCCGATCGCCGTTGCGGACGAGGGCCACCCGATCGCCGCCCCAGCCGGCGGCCGCGGTCGTGGCCGTCGCCTCGGGAACCTTGCCGGCCGACTTCAGCCACACGCCGACCTGGAACTCACCGAGCGTGTCCTGCATGTCGACCGACCAGCCGGTTCCGAGCCGCTTGGCCAGGTCGGCCGGGAAGGCGACCTTGATCGGCGCCTCGGCCGCGGCGTACTTGTCGGGGTGGAGGACCTGCTCCGTCGACGCCGGTGGCCGGGCGTACATCGCGTTGATCGCCGGCCAGCCGCCCGACGCCTGCGCCGCGAGCACCATGTTGAGCCCCGCGGTGTACGGGAAGAGCAGGGTCTCCTTGAGGATGTCGGGCATGGCGTCGAGGATCTTCGTCTGCTCAGGGTCGCTGCCCGCCTGGACGAGCGCGAGCATGTCGGCCGGCTGGAGGTTCGCCTGGGCCCACAGCGACATGAGCATCGTGGCGTCGCCCTCGGCCACCGACAGGTGGGCCAGCGACGTGTCGCCCTGGCCGATCGCGTCGAGGGCGAGGTTCTTGAGGCCGAAGTTCTGGTCCTGGAGCGCGTGGGTGAACTCGTGCGAGAAGGTCACCTTCTCGACCGGACCGACCGCGCCCGTCTTCGAGACGACGTACAGCTGCTGCGTGTCCGGATCGTAGTAGCCGGCGACCTGGCTGCCGAGCAGCTCGATGTACAGGTCGGACAGGGACGATCCGGCGGGGATCAGCCCCATGAGCTCCATCAGCCGCTGGTTGGCGGCCAGGACGTCGGGCGGGTTGTCCTTGGTGAAGCTCGTGGCCATGTTCTTCTTGAGCGTCGGCTCGTCGAGCAGGACCGGCGTCACCGGCCGCTTGGCCGTCAGCTGGCGGATCTGCTGGACCTGGGCCTCGATCGCGGCGTAGACGGCGGCCGGATCGGTCGTCGGACTCGCCGCAGCCGGCGAGGATGCTCCGGCGGTCGGGCTCGCGGTCGGCGCTCCGGGCGACCCGCTCGCGGCCGACGACGGGCTCGCGTTCGACGACCCGCAGGCGGCGAGAAGGAGGCATGCGGCGAGCAGCGCCAGGCGGCGCCCGGCGGCACGCCGGAGCGGATCCATCGCCGGATTGTCGCACGGGTCCCCCGCCGGCCCGGTTCGCGCGATGGTCCGCCTGCGACGGCCCGAAGGTCCCCTCCCGCCGGATGTTCCTTTCTTAACCCTCTGCCCTCTCGCTCCTGAATCTGGTCCCGCGTACTGTCATCCACGGAACCCGCGAAGAGTTCCACTCCCTCCCTCCGACCGGAGGCGCCGATTGGGCAGGCGCCTCCGGTCATCCCTTTTGTATGGGGCCATCAGTCCATCCCCCCGCCGAGCCGCGGCAGCCCCTCGGCTGTGCCAGAATCGGCAGGCATGGAATTGAGCTGGTACGGGCGGACCTGCATCCGCCTCAAGGGCAGGGATGCGGTCGTCGTGGCCGATCCGTACCCGTCGGTCGTGGGCCCGACCGGCCGCGGGATCAGCGGCGAGATCGTCACCTTCAGCCACCCGGACGATCGACCGCTCCCGAAGTCGAAAGGCCGGCTGTCGCGTGACGGCGGGAGCGTGGTCCCGACGAGCCTCGAGGATGCCTTCGTCCTGGACGGGCCTGGCGAGTACGAAGTCCGTCACGTCCTCCTGACCGGTGTCCGGACCTACCGCGACGACGACCGGGGAACGGAGCGCGGCCGCCAGACGGCGTTCGTGGTCGAGCTCGACCAGATGCATACGATCCACCTCGGCGACATCGGCCACCTCCTGACCGAGGAGAAGCTCGGCGACATCGGCCGGGTCGACATCGCCTGCATCCCGATCGGCGGCCACCTGACCGCGACGAAGGCGGCCGAGCTCGTCGCCCAGCTCGACCCGCGGATCGTCGTTCCGATGCCGGTGTGCGACGAGGAGGCCGACTGCGACGACGCGCTGGCCCGCTTCCTCCACGAGATGGGCACGACCCCGCCGCTCCCGCAAGCCCGCCTGAACATCGCGATGTCCGCCCTGCCCGACGAGACGACCACGATCCTGCTCGAGGCTCGCGGCAAGGTCTGACCGGACCGATCCCCGGCTGGCACTCGACCGGCCCGGCCCGGTCGCCGAGCCCTAGTCGCGGTGGAGGAGCGTCCGCCCGCGCTTGATGACGGTCCGCACGAGGTCGGCGGCCGGCCAGTACGGGATCTGCTCGACCGTCGGGACCCGCCAGACCACGAGGTCCGCTTGCTTGTCGGGCTCGATCGAGCCGACGATGTCGCCGATGCCGAGGGCGTGGGCGGCGTTGACCGTCACCGCGACCAGGGCCTCCGCCGGCGTCAGCTTGAGCGACAGGCAGCCGATCGTCATGGCCAGCGGCAGACTCGCCGTCGGCGACGTCCCGGGGTTGAAGTCCGTCCCGAGGGCGACCGGGATCCCGCGCTCGATGAACGTCCGCGCCGGGGCGACGGCCGTCTTCATCAGGAACCATGTCGTTGCCGGGAGGAGGACAGCCACGACCGGTCGAGCCGTCGTCGCGACCTCGGCCAGGGCGTCGATGCCGGCCTCCGACGGTGCCGCCAGGTGGTCCGCGGACAGCGCCCCGATCTCGGCGGCCAGCTCGGCGCCGCCGGACGGGGCGAGCTCGTCGGCGTGAAGCCGCGCCCGCATCCCGAATGCCTCCGCCGCGCCGAGGATTCGCCGGCTCTGGTCGGCGCTGAAGACGCCGCGCTCGCAGAACACGTCGGCGAACCGGGCGCGGCCCTGGGCGGCGATCCCGGCCAGCTGCTCGTCGAGGAGGTGCCGGGTGTACGCCTCGGCCGGATCGCGCCGGTCACGGAACTCGGGCGGGACGGCGTGCGCCCCGAGCCAGGTCGGCAGGATGTCGATCGGGCCCTCCTGGCCGAGCTGATGGGCCACCTCGAGGAGGCGGAGCTCGGTGCGCAGGTCGAGCCCGTAGCCCGACTTCGCCTCGATCGTGGTGACCCCGTGGCGGAGCATCTCGTCGAGCCAGCGGCGCCCATGAGCGAGCAGATCGTCGGCCGATGCCGCGCGCGTCGCGGCGACGGTCGACAGGATGCCGCCACCGGCGGCGAGGATCTCGAGGTAGCCCGCGCCGCGCTGGCGGAGCTCGAGCTCGCCCTCGCGCGAGCCCGCGAACAGGAGGTGGGTGTGCGGATCGACGAGGCCCGGGGTCACCACGCCGCCGGTCGCGTCGACCCGGGTGAACCGCGACAGCGGCAGCCCCGAGGCCTCGAGCGCGGCCACGACCTCGTCTTCCGGCCCGACCGCGGCGATCCGATCGCCCCAGGTCGCGACCGCCGGGGCGCCGGGGGCGTCTGGCCCGCCGGCCGCGGCTGCGGACAGACTGGCGAGCTCGCCCTGGCTGGCCCCGCGGCGGATGCCGCCGGCGAGAGTCACCACCTCGCTGGCGCCGCGGATGAGGAGGCCGCCACCGGCACCCTCCATCCGTCCGCCCTCGATGACCCGCAGGCTCATGGTTCGGCCCGGTCCGCGGCTGCAAGACGCAGCTCGAGGGCCCGGAGCGGCGAGAAGTCACCCAGGCGGAGGAAGTCGGCGGCCGCGGCCAGGCGGTCCTCGACGGCGTCGTCGGTGGGTGCGCCTGCATGGTCGGCGACGTCGAGCAGCGCCGCCAAAGGGGCGAGCCCGATCAACTCGGACTCGGCCGGCTCGACGCCGGCGGCCTCGGCCTCGGCGGCGACCGCCTCCCACACCCGCCACATCGGGGTCACCCCGAAGTCGAGCAGGTTCATCGACACCTGGGCGCAGTCGGGCTCCTCGAGGCGGAAACCGTTGGCCTGGACGCGGGGCAGCCCGCCGCCCGACTCGCGCACGGTGCGGGCGATCCGCTTGGCGAGCTCGAGGTCGGTCGAGGCGAGGTTGACGTTCCAGGCGATGAGGAACGGTCGCGCCCCGACGGCCATCGCCCCGGCCGACGGGTGGAGCTTCGCCGGGCCGAAGTCCGGTTGCCGATCCGGATCGCCGGCGATGGCGTCGCGCAGCCCCTCGTACTGGCCGCGCCGGACGTCGGCGAGCTTCTCGCGATCGGGGCGCGTTGCGGCTCGTGCGTAGAGATAGACCGGGATCCCGAACCGGTCCGCGACGCGTGCCCCGAACGCCCGGGCCAGTCCGACGGCCTCGTCCATCGTGGTCGTGCCGAGCGGGACGAACGGGACGACGTCGACGGCACCGATCCGGGGATGCTCGCCCGACTGGTGCTCCATGTCGATCGTCGCCACGGCCTCGGCCGTCAGGCGCTCGAGCGCACTACTGACGGCGTCGGGCTCCCCGGCCATGGTCAGGACGCTGCGGTTGTGGCTGGCGTCGCTCGTCCGGTCGAGGAGGTGGACACCGGGTGTCCCGGCCACGGCCGCGGCCAGCCGGTCGACAACCTCGGATCGCCGGCCTTCACTGACGTTCGGGACGGATTCGACCAGCCGGGCCACGCCGCTATCGTGACAGGTCGGCCGGTGGCGGAATGGCCGCGCGCGCCTTGACTAACCCGTGTTAGACGATAGACTAACGAACCCCACCCGCAGCGAGGCTGTTCGTGGCCGCTCCCCGCCGGAACCTGCTCGCCCGGTCGTCCGACTACCGCAAGCTCTGGACGGCCGCCACGATCTCGCTCTTCGGGACGCAGGTCAGCCTGATCGCGATCCCGGTCATCGCGATCTTCCTGCTCCACGTCGAGCCGTACCAGGTGGCCCTGCTCGGGACCGTCCAGTTCCTGCCGTTCCTGCTCTTCACGCTGCCGGCCGGCGCATGGGTCGACCGCCTGCCGCGCCGGCTGATCCTCGTCGCCGGCGACTTCGGGCGGGCGGTCTCGCTGGCGTCGATCCCGATCGCCTGGGAGCTCGGCGGGCTGACGATCTGGCAGCTCTACCTCGTCGGCTTCATCAACGGCACGCTGACCGTGTTCTTCGACGTCGCCGACCAGTCGTTCCTCCCGGCGATCCTCGAGTCGGACGACCTCATCGAGGGGAACTCGAGGCTCCAGGTCAGCGCCTCGGCGGCCCAGGTGCTCGGCCAGCCGCTCGGCGGCGGCGTCGTCGGGCTGCTCGGCGCGCCGGTCGCGGTGATCGTCGACGCCGCCAGCTTCGTCGCCTCGGGCGGGCTGATCTTCTGGATCCGCAAGCGCGAGCCGAAGCGGGCCCCCGCGGCCTCGACTGGCGGCCTCCTGGCACCCGTCGCCGGGCTCCGCGGCGAGATCGCCGAGGGCCTCCACTACGTCCTCGGGCACCCCTACCTGCGCTACATCGCGGCGAGCACCGGGATCTCGAACCTGTTCTCGAACATCGCCTTCGCGACGATCGCGGTGTTCGTCTACACCGACCTCGGAATGACCCCGTTCCAGTTCGGGCTCGCCGGCGGGATCGGCAGCCTCGGCGTCCTGCTCGGGGCGCTGGTCGCCGGCCGAGTTGCCGCGCGAATCGGGGTCGGCCGAACGATCCTCTGGTCGATCGCCCTGTCGGGCCCCGCGGCGCTCCTCGCCGCCATCGCCCAGCCCGCGACGGCGATCGCCGTCCTGACCACCTCGTTCTTCCTGACCAGCCTCACCGGCGTCGTCTACAACATCAACCAGGTCAGCCTGCGCCAGGCGATCACGCCGGAGCGGATCCAGGGCCGGATGAACGCCACGATGCGCTTCCTGGTGTGGGGCACCATCCCGATCGGCTCGATCATCGGGGGCATCGTCGCCACGCTGATCGGGGCGCGCGGTGCCGTCATCGTGGGCGGCGTCCTCGGCTGCTTCGCGTTCGTCCCGATCCTGTTCTCGTCGGTCCGCTCGCTCCAGCGGATCCCAAGCCCCGAGCCGGCAGAAGGCGAGGCCGCGGTCACCGGGATCGACCTCGTCGATCGCGACGCCGACATGGCGAGCCCCGGCTCCTCGCTCGACTGAGCCGCCGGCCCGGTCGGCCGAGTCTCAGGTTGGCGCCACCCGTGGCGCCCAGCGCCGATCGACGACAAGGCCGGCCGGGATGAGCAGCGCCCAGGAGGCGATCCCCAGCCACGGTGACACGAGGGCGATGGCGATCGAGGCCGCGAAGACGACCGGCCCGCGGAGGATGTGGGCGGTCACGTAGCGCGCGAGCCGGTCGTCGATGGCAGGCGAGATGAGCGCCGGATGGCGCGTCGCGTAGATCCAGATGGCGGCCTGCGACAGGCCCGCACCGACCTGCACGGCGCCGTAGATGGCGACCGTCAGTCGGGTCGGCTCGTGCGATCCGAGGATCGCCGTCGGGTAGGGCATGAACGCGATCCAGATCAGGAACGCGAGGTTCAGCCCGATGAGCCCGCGATCGGCGGCCCGGATCGCCCGGAAGATCCGCAAGTGGCCCTCCCAGTACACGCCGACGACGACAAAGCTGATCACGAACGCAAGGACCTGGCCGAGGCTTGCCGACAAGGCAGCGGCGATCGAGGAATCGGGCGCGGACGTCGCCAGGTCCGGCGGCCGCAGGTCGACCACGAGCAACGTCATGGCGATCGCGAACACGGCATCCGAGAAGAAGAGCACCCGCTCGAGCACGAGGTCGCGCTCCAGGCCACCGCCGTCGTGCCGGCCGAGGCCGCGCAGGAAGGGCCGGTCGGGACGCGACGCCGGATCGGCCGGGAACGCGCTCGCGGTGGGCGAGTCGCCGTCGTCAGACTCGGTCATCGAGCATCGGGATCCGGACGCCGCGCTCCCGGGCGACCTCGATCGCCCGTTCGTAGCCGGCGTCGACGTGGCGGATCACGCCCATCCCCGGATCGGTCGTCAGGACCCGTTCCAGCTTCTCCGCGGCCAGGGCCGTGCCGTCCGCGACGACCACCATGCCGGCGTGCTGGCTGAACCCGATCCCGACCCCGCCACCGTGATGGATGCTGACCCAGCTCGCCCCGGCGGCCGTGTTGACGAGGGCGTTGAGGAGGGGCCAGTCGGCGATCGCGTCGCTCCCGTCGCGCATCGCCTCCGTCTCGCGGTTCGGCGAGGCCACCGATCCGGCGTCGAGGTGGTCGCGTCCGATCACGATCGGGGCGCGCAGCTCGCCCGCGGCGACGAGCCGGTTGAACTCGAGCCCCGCCCGCGCCCGCTCGCCGTAGCCGAGCCAGCAGATCCGGGCGGGAAGCCCCTGGAACGGCACCTTGTCGCGGGCGAGGGTGAGCCAGCGCTGGAGCCCCGGCTTGTCGGGGAAGAGCTCGATGAGCGCCCGGTCGGTGCGGGCGATGTCCGCGGGATCGCCGCTCAGGGCGACCCACCGGAACGGTCCGCTGCCCTCGCAGAAGAGCGGCCGGATGAAGGCCGGGACGAAGCCCGGATAGGCGAACGCGTCCTCCACGCCGGCGGCCTGCGCCTGCGCCCGCAGGTTGTTGCCGTAGTCGAACACGACGGAGCCGGCGCGCTGGAAGTCGAGCATCGCCCGGACGTGGGCGGCCATTGAGCGCATCGACCGCTCGATGTACACGTCGGGCTGGGTCGTCCGGAGGACGCTCGCATCGTCGAGCGAGATCTCGGCCGGCACGTAGCCGCCGAGGGCGTCGTGGGCGGACGTCTGGTCGGTCACGACGTCGAACCGCTCGCCGGCCGCCGCCCAGGCCGGCTCGACCTCGGCCGCGTTCCCGACGAGCGCGATCGACAGCGGCGTGCCCTCGGCGGCGGCGGCACGGGCAACCGACAGCGCCTCGTCCGGATCGTCGGTCAGCCGGTCGACGTAGCCGATCTCGTGCCGCCGCCGGGCCCGCGCCTCGTCGACCTCGATGCAGATCGCCACGCCGTCGTTCATCGTGACCGCGAGCGGCTGCGCGCCGCCCATCCCGCCGAGCCCGGCGGTCAGCGTGACCCGGCCGCGGAGCGAGCCGCCGAAGTGCTGCCGGGCGAGCTCGCCGAACGTCTCGTACGTGCCCTGCAGGATGCCCTGGGTCCCGATGTAGATCCACGACCCGGCGGTCATCTGGCCGTACATCGTCAGGCCCTCGGCCTCGAGCTCGCGGAACGTCTCCCAGGTCGCCCAGCGGCCGACCAGGTTCGAGTTGGCGATCAGCACCCGTGGCGCCCACGGGTGCGTCCGGAAGACGCCGACGGGCTTGCCACTCTGGATCAGCAGCGTCTCGTCGTCGCCCAGCGCTCGGAGCTCGCGAACGATCGCGTCGAAGGCCGCCCAGCTCCTCGCCGCGCGGCCGGTCCCGCCGTAGACGACGAGCGCGTCGGGGTTCTCGGCGACCTCCGGGTCGAGGTTGTTCATGAGCATCCGCAGGACGGCTTCCTGCTGCCAGCCCCGGCACGACAGCTCGGTCCCGCGCGGGGCGCGGACGGTGCGGGCGCCGGGCAGCGCGGGGCGGGCCGGTGGGGTCATCGGCCCGAGTCTACGCCGCCCGCCGGGCCGGTCGGGTACCCTCCGACGCGATGGGAGTGCTCGCCGTTCGCCGCTGGGCGGAGCTGTCCGACGCCGAGCGGGAGCGTCTGCTCGCGAGGTCGACGGCGGCCGTGTTCGAGCCGGCACTTATGGCGTCACTCGACGAGCTGTTCGCCGACGTCCGGGCGCGCGGCGATCGCGCCGTCCTCGACGCGACCGAGCGGTTCGACGGCGTCCGGCTGCCGCCCGACCGGCTGACCGTGCCGAGTGTCGAGATCGACGCGGCGCACGCCTCGCTCGCGCCGGATCTCCTGGCGGGCATCCGCGTGGCGATCGCCAACAGCCGCCGGTTCAACGAGGCGCAGCTGGCGGCGACGGCGCGCGACTGGCAGGTCGAGGTCCACCCGGGCGTGCTCGTCGGCGAGCGGTTCGCGGCGATCCCCAGCGTGGGCCTGTTCGTGCCCACCGGCAAGGCGAGCTACCCGTCGGTGCTCTGCCAGATCGGGACGCCGGCCGTGGTCGCCGGCGTCGAGCGGATCGCGGTCGTCGTCCCACCGATCCCGGGCTCGGTCGCGGGCGACGTCGATCCGGCGACCCTGGCGGTGGCAAAGGAGCTCGGGATCGCGACCGTCGTCCGGGCAAACGGACCGGCGGGGATCGCGGCGCTGACGTTTGGGACCGAGACGGTCCAGCGAGTGGCGAAGATCGTCGGACCGGGCAGCCCGGCCGTCACGGCTGCCCAGGTCCTCGCCCAGCGCTACGGCACGGCAACCCAGATGCTGTGCGGACCGTCGGAGAGCCTGCTCATCGCCGACGCGTCGGCCGACCCGTGGCGGCTGGCGCTCGACCTCGTCAACGAGGCCGAGCACGGCGCCGATTCGGCGGCCACGCTCG
Organism: uncultured Chloroflexia bacterium; assembly: GCA_963825545.1. GTDB lineage: Bacteria > Chloroflexota > Limnocylindria > Limnocylindrales > CSP1-4 > Chersky-267. The sequence continues at coordinate 34,911 of CAWGTR010000001.1, forward strand.
TCACCGATTCGGCAGCCCTGGCCGAGGCAGTCGAGGCCGCCGTCGCCCGTCAGCTGGTCGACCTGCCCGAGATCCGGGCGACCGCGGCCCGTGCCGCGCTGTCCGATCTCGGCGGCGTCATCCTCGTCGACTCGATGGCGGCGGCCGTGGCGGTCGCCAACGCCTATGCCGCCGAGCACGTCCAGATCGCCACGCGCGATCCCGAGGCGACGGCGCGCGACCTGCGCTACGCCGGCGAGGTGCTGCTCGGGCAGGACACCCCGATCGGTGCCTCGAGCTACACGATCGGCATTCCCGCGACCCTGCCGACCGGCGGCTACGCGAAGCTCAACGGCGGAATCACCGCGCGGACGTTCCTGACCTCGACCTCGACCGCCCGGCTGAGCGCCGAAGCGCTGGCCGAGCTCGCCCGGCCGACGCTCGCCCTGGCCGATCACGAGGGCTTCCCGGCCCACGCCAACGCGTTCCGGTTGCGCGGCCTCGACGGCGGGACCGACTAGCCTCCCGAGGCCGCCGGGCCAGTGGGCCGGGCTCTGGAGGCGCTAGGGGCGCAGGCCCCGGACGAGCTGCTCGCCGAGCCGGCTGTCGCCGAGCGACGAGACCGACACGATCGCGTCCTGCTCGTCGAGCCGGACGTGGTACGTCATCACCCCGCCGCCGCAGCGCCCGATGTAGGTCGTCCGGCCGCCGAGGTTCGCCTGTGCGTGACCGGCGACGCCACCGGCCTGTGAGCAGGCACCCACATCGAAGCTGTCGCGCCACGATCGGTAGAACCCGTCATCGAACACCCCGGGCCGGAGGACGATCACCGAGGCATAGGCGAACTCACCGGTCGATGGGTCGATCGCCTCGGCCTCGACCATCCGATCGACGGTCGACACGAGCCCCGGATCGTCCGTCCCCGACGGGTCGGGCACGACGATCACCGGGATCGCCCCGAGCGTCGACGGGAGGATGGCCATCAGGGCCGGATCGATCGGGACGCTGGCGGAGGCCGCGGGCGCTGGACCGTCACTCGCCGCGGCGGCCGTCGGGGACGCCGAGCCGGATGGGGCGAACGTCGCCGTCGCGGCCGGCGTTACCGCGGTTGCGGGCGGCGTCGCGGTGGGGCTCGGGCCGGCGCAGCCGGCAGCCATCGCCGCAGCGAGGGCGGCCAGGATCGCGGGCGCCGCCCACGGGTGCGGCCGGTTCGCGGATCGCGAGGGCCGCACTACCCCGTGATCCGGTCGGGATCGGCGTCGGGTCGGACGAAAGCGGACTCGTAGAACTGGATCGGCTTCCCCTCGGGGTTCAGCGACATGCTCGCCTCCGCTCAGCCCAGCTCCCGGCGGACGACCGGGAAGCGCTCATCATCCACGGCCAGCGAGAACCCGGCCGCGAGCCAGAACGCCGGGCTGGCCCCACTGGTCGCGTCGGGACGGGCGCCGGCCTCCGGGTAGGCCTCCACGGCGGCGAACCCGCGACCGGCAAGATCGTCGCAGACGGCGGCGACGAGCCGCCCGGCGTGACCCTGCCCTCGAGCGGCGCTGGTGGTGGCGATGCAGGTGATGACGGCGGGCAGCGGCGCATCGGGCAGCTGCGGGTACAGCTCACGCAGCCGGAGCGCCCGAGGATAGGCGGACAGCGGGCCGAACTGGGCGTAGCCCACGGCGACGTCGTCGGCCAGGAGGACCTTCGCGTAGCTCCCGAAGACGGCGAGCCCGCGCCCGAGCAACGACAGCTTCCGTGGCGCGTCCGTGGCGACCCTCGGCCGCGACGGTGGCGCGGGCGCGAATGGGTTGCCGGCGAGGCGGTCGTCGGCGTCGGGGGCGAACGGATTCGCGGCCGGAGCCCCGGCGCCGCGCGGCGCGAACGGGTTCTCGACGGGCTCGTCGTCGGCCAGCGCGAACGGGTTGTCCGGCCGTTGACTGGGCCTCGGCGGGGCGGGGCTCGCCGGCTCGAGCCAGCTCGACCGGGCGGCCTTCGAGCCGCGCGCCACGTCCTCCCAGTAGTCGCACGACCGGTGGTCGAAGCCCGGGTCGGCGCACGGCGGGATCAGCCGGTAGCCTGCCTCGTCCGTCACGTCGACGATCCGCACGGTGGTCATGGGCGGCAGGGTAGCGCCTCCGGCCTGTTGGCCGCGAGGGGTCAGCCGGGCTCGGCCAGGCCGGCCAGCGCTCCGTCGCGGACGAGCGAGAGGGCCGCCGCCAGGTCGGGTCCGGGCTCCCGGTCGCCGTCGAGGGCGGGCACGACCGCACGGATGAGCCGGTGGGCCTCGGCGACGCCGTCGCCGGGCCGCGTTCCGGGCAGGAGCGCGAGCCGGGCGTCGAGCGCCTGGGCGGCGACGAGCAGCTCGATGGCCACGACCTGCTCCACGTTGCCCACCACCGCCCGGGCGTGACGAGCGGAGATCGAGCCCATCGAGACGTGGTCCTCCTGGTTGGCGCTCGTGGGGATCGAGTCGACCGACGCGGGATGGGCCAGGACCTTGTCCTCGGACACGAGGGCGGCCGCCGTGTACTGGTAGATCATCATTCCCGAGTCGACGCCGGAGGAGGCCGCGAGGAATGGGGGCAGGCCGCCGTTCAGCCGGGCGTCGACGAGGAGCGCCGTCCGCCGCTCCGAGATCGAGCCGAGCTCGGCCAGCGCGATCTTCGCGAAGTCGAGCGCGAACGCGATCGGCTCCCCGTGGAAGTTGCCGCCGCTGATCACCTGGCCGCCACCGGTCGCGATCGCCCCGTCCGGGACCACGCCGCCGCCGGGGAAGATCAATGGGTTGTCGGTCGCGCTGTTGAGCTCGATGTCGAGGACGCGGCGAAGGTGGTCGAGCGTGTCGCGCACTGCGCCGTGGACCTGCGGGACGCAGCGCAGCGAGTACGGGTCCTGGACCTTGTGGGCGTGCCCATGGTGGCTGGCCTGGAGGGTCGATCCGCGCAGCAGGTGACGCAGCTCCGCGGCGACCGCGACCTGGCCCGGGTGCGGTCGGGCGAGCTGGTAGGCCGCGGCGAAGGCCACGTCGGTCCCGAGCAGGGCCTCGACGCTCATCGCGGCGGCCACGCTGGCGGTAAGTACGAGGCGATCCGCGTCGGCCAGCGCGAGCGCGCCGACGGCGCCCATCATCTGGGTCCCGTTGAGCAGTGCGAGGCCCTCCTTGGCCTCGAGGCGGAGCGGCTCGAGGCCGACCTCGCGGAGGGCCAGGAGCGCCGGCATCCTGTGGCCGGCGAGCTCCACCTCGCCGCGCCCGATGAGCGGCAGTGCGAGGTGGGCGAGCGGCGCGAGGTCCCCGGACGCGCCGAGCGAACCCTGCTCTGGGACGACCGGGTGGACGCCCGCATCCAGGAAGGCGAGCAGCCGGTCGACCACGAGCGGGCGGCAACCGCTGTGACCGAGCGCGAGGGTGTTCGCCCGGAGCAGGAGCATCGCCCGGACCACCTCGACGGGAAACGCCGGCCCGACCCCCGCCGCATGGCTCATCAGGAGGTTCTCCTGGAGCCGGCCCGTGTCCTCGGGGCGGATCGAGACGCTGGCCAGATCGCCGAACCCGGTCGTCACCCCGTAGGCCACCGCACCGTCGGCGACGAGCGCCGCGACGACGGCGTATGCCTCGTCCATCCGCGCCCGCGCATCCGAGTCGAGCGTCGCCCCGGCGCCGTGGCGGGCGACGGCCTCGACGTCGGCGATCGTCAGGGCCGCCCCGGTCAGGACCACGGTACCGGTCACGGCGTCGAGGATAGTCGGCTATGCTGCCCGCCGTTCCCCGCCCGTCGCGGAGCTGCCCGTGCTCGACTTCATCGACCAGACCGTCATCCCGTTCCTCGACCACTTGTATGCCACGTTCGGCTACGTCGGGGTCTTCATCGCGATGACGATCGAGTCGGCGATGATCCCGCTGCCCTCGGAGCTGATCCTCCCGTTCGCCGGGTTCCTCGTCTCCGACCCGTCGAAGATCGAGCCCATCACCGGCCAGCCATGGAACTACTGGGTGGTCGTGCTCGTGGCCACGGCCGGCAACACCTGCGGCTCGCTCATCGCTTACGGGATCGGCGCCAAGGGCGGTCGCCCGTTCCTGGAGCGGTATGGCCGGTACCTGCTGATCCGGCCGCACGACATCGAGCTCGCGGAGCGGTTCTTCGACCGCTGGGGCGCCCCGACGGCGTTCTTCAGCCGGCTCCTCCCGATCGTCCGGACGTTCATCAGCTTCCCGGCCGGGGTGGCCCGGATGAACCTGCCCAAGTTCATCGCCTACTCGACGGCCGGCGCCTTCCTGTGGTCGATGATCCTCGTCTACGCCGGGAGAGTCCTCGGCGAGAACTGGACGCAGATCCGCGAGGCGCTGCGGCCGTTCGACCTGCTCATCGTGGTGGCGATCGTGGCCGCGGTCGTGCTCTTCCTCTGGTTCCACCTCGGTCGCCCGGGCTGGCGCCGCTCCGAGCCGCCGGCCGCCGGCTGACGATCCGTCAGCCGCGCTCCTCGGGCGGGCGAACGGTCCGGAACGCGCGATAGAGCAGCAGGTCGTAGACGATCTTCAGCCCGCCGGCCAGGTAGAACGGCACCGCCGCCAGGTTCGCGCTGGCGACCAACGGCGCGGACAGTGCCGGCGACAGCGCCGCCCCGGTCGTCCGGGCGATCCCGGTGACCCCGGCCGCCGCCGACCGCTCGTCCGGATCCACCACCGCCATGACGTACGACTGGCGCGTCGGGACGTCCATCTGGCTCAGACTGAAGCGGAGGAGCAGGACGAGGATCGCCAGCGGGAGGCTCGGCATGATCGGGACGAGGATCAGCAGGACGTTCGACGGCAGGTGGGTGAACACCATCGTGTTGACCAGCCCGAACCGACGAGCGATCCGGGCGGCCGACAGGCTCGATACCGCGGCCAGCAGGTTCGCCCCGAAGAAGATCAGGCCGAGCAGCCCCGGCTCGACGCCGTACTGCAGGTTGAACCAGTAGGCCATCAGGCTCTGCGGGACGAACCCGCCGGCGAACGCGTCGATCGAGAACAGCGCCGAGAGCCGGAGGACGACGCCGCGTGAGCGGCCGAGGCCGAGCCGGCGCCGGATCTCGCCCGGCCGCCACTGGCGGGGCGGCGCCTCGATGTCGGTCCCGAGCCGCGCGAACAGGATCGCCATGAGCAGGCCGATCAGGGCGTAGCCGACAACGATCACGCGGTAGGCATCGGCCGGGACGAGACCCGCCCGGATCAGCGATCCGCTGATGAGCCCGGCGCCGAGCGCACCGGTCGCGGTCGCCACGTACCCCGCGACGTTGTACCAGGCGAACGTGGACGTCCGGCGGGCGTCGCCGACCGCCTGGCTCAGCGCGGCCTGCTCGACGGCGAGGAACGGCCCGACCTCGTTGCCGGTCGGGCTCAGCACGCCGATCGTCCCGGCCAGGATGAGGAGCGGGAGCCAGCTCGTGAAGGCGAACGCGATCCCGGCGACGACCATCAGCAGCGAGCCGGCGACGAGGACGCGCCGCCGGCCGATCCGGTCGGCGTTCGTGGTGAGCCAGAGCGAGATCACCGTGTCGCCGACGAGCGTCAGGGTGAGGACGATCCCGATCGCGAACGGATCGAGCCCGATCGCGGCGAGGTAGAGCACGAGCACGACGGCCAGGAAGCCGTAGCCGAACATGCGCAAGGTGCGGGTCGCGAACAGGAGCCGCCCCTCGCGGTCGAGCGCGCGCAGGCTCGCGACGAGCCCGGCGTCGGCGGGCCCGTTCACAGCCACGGGACGGATCCCTCCCGCTGGAGATGGGCCGTGTCGTTCAGTGCGATCAGTCGCGCGTCGTCCGGTCCGACACTGCGCTCGAACCGGAGGACGGTCAGGTTGGCCGGGTCCTGGGTCAGCCGCTCGCGATAGGAGCGGACCGGGATGTCGGCCGCCACGCAGACCAGGATACGGTTGAGCGAGCTGTGGGCGACCGCGAGCACCGGTCGCTCGGGCGCTGAGCCCGAGCCGCGCGTCCGATCATGCCAGGCCAGGAGGTCGACGAGGAACGACCGCGCACGAGCCGCGACCTGGTCGCCCGATTCACCATCCGGACACGGCGTCGATGCCGGATCGGCCTCCCAGTAAGCGCGGCGCTCGCCGTCGTGCGACGCGATCTCGGCATACGTCAGGCCCTCCCAGGTGCCGTAGTCCATCTCGAGGAGCCGCGGCTCCCGCTCGACCTCGGGTGGTGCAGCGACCGACGACCGGACGATGTCGGCCGTCTCCACGGCGCGCCGCAGCGGACTGGCGAGGATGCGCTCGAACCTGACGCCTGAGAGCCGACGACCGAGGGCCAGTGCCTCGGCGCGACCGGCGTCGGACAGACCGATGTCGATCCGCTGGCCGAGATGTTGCTCGGGATCCGAGCGGGCGGTCAGCCCGTGGCGGGTCAGGATAAGCGTGAGCATCGGGCCGAGTCTATCTGCCACAATGCCGCCGGAGGAACGATCGCGACATGACCGACCAGCACGCCAGCGACGCGCCGATGGCGGGCTCGCCGCACGGGCTCGAGGATCACGGCGAGACCCATGGTCACGACGACCACGGCCATGCGGAGGAGCCGCTCGGACCGGTGGACTGGCCCGCCTGGGGAGCTGGCGTCCTGGGCGTCGCGCTCGGGCTGGTGGTCGTGTGGGCGTTCATCCTGGCCAACGTCGCGACGCCCGGCGGGTAGCCGTCCGGGTCCGGCCTCGGCGGCCTCCTCCTCAGAACAGGCCGACGATGTTCCCGTCGGGGTCGATGTCGATGTTCTCGCCGCCGGGTCGGGACGGCAGCCCCGGCATCGTCCGCATCTCGCCGCACAGCGGCGTGATGAACCCAGCTCCGGCGGACAGGCGGACTTCGCGGATCGGGAGGACGAAGCCAGTCGGCCTGCCCTTGAGGCTGGCATCGTGGCTGAGCGAGTACTGCGTCTTGGCCATGCAGATTGGCAGGATCCCGAACCCGAGCTCCTCGTACAGCCGGAGCGCCTTTGACGCGGCCGGCTGGTACTCGACGCCTGCCGCTCCGTAGATCCGCGTCGCGATCGCCTCGATCTTGTCGCGCAGCGGGGCGTCGTCGGGGTAGAGCAGCTGGAAGTCCGGGGCCCCCTCCTCGGCCGCGGCCCAGGCAGCGTGGGCCAAGGCCTCCGCGCCGCGCCCGCCCTCGGCCCAGTGCGTGGTCACGACGGCGTCCCGGGCACCGGCCGCGAGGGCGACCTCCTGGATCGCCGCGACCTCGGCGGGCGTGTCGGTGGGGAAGGCATTGATCGCCACGACGGCCGGGACGTTGTAGGCCCGAACGGTGTCGATCTGGGCCGCCAGGTTCGCGGCGCCACGACGAACGGCGTCGACGTTCTCCTCGGCGAGCGCCGGGTCGAGCGGCTTCCCGGCGACGATGCGCCCGACGCCGCCATGCATCTTGAGCGCGCGAATCGTCGCGACGATGACCGCCGCGTCGGGTCGCAGGCCCGATGCCCGGCACTTGATGTCGAAGAACTTCTCGGCGCCCATGTCGGCGCCGAAACCCGCCTCGGTGCAGACCGCTTCGTTCGTGGCCAGCGCGAGGCGATCGGCCAGGATCGAGTTGTTGCCGTGGGCGATGTTGGCGAACGGTCCGCAGTGGACGAAGGCCGGGCCGCCCTCCAGCGTCTGGAGGAGGTTCGGCTTGATCGCATCGACGAGCAGGGCCGTCATCGCGCCGGCCACCTTGAGATCCTCCGCGGTCACCGGCTTCCCGTCGGTCGTCTGGGCGAGCACGATCCGGCCGAGCCGGGCGCGCAGGTCGGGCAGGTCGCGGGCCAGGGCGAGGATCGCCATGACCTCGCTCGCGACGGTGATCACCGTCTCGGTCTCGCGGGGGACGCCGTTCTCTCGCCCACCGAGGCCGATGACCATCTTCCGGATCGCCCGGTCGCTGATGTCGACCACCCTCGGCCAGGTGATCGAGAACGGGTCGATCCCCAGCGGATTGCGGTGGTGGAGGCTGTTGTCGACGAAGGCTGCGGCGAGGTTGTGCGCCGCGCCGATCGCATGGACGTCGCCCGTGAGGTGGAGGTTGAAGTCCTCCATCGGGATGACCTGGCTGTAACCGCCGCCGGCCGCGCCGCCCTTGATCCCGAAGACGGGCCCGAGCGACGGCTGGCGGATCGCCACCGCGGCCCGATGACCGATCCGGTTGAGGCCCTGCGCCAGCCCGACGGTCGTGGTGGTCTTGCCCTCCCCGAGCGGCGTTGGGGTGATCGCCGTGACCAGGATGTACTTGCCGCGCGGGTTGGCCGCCTCGAGTCGCTCGATGGCACGGAGGTTGACCTTGGCCTTGACCGGCCCGTAGAGCTCGATGTCGTCCTCGGTCAGCCCCAGGTCCGCGGCCACGTCGACGATCCGGCGGGGCGTGACCGAGCGGGCGATCTCGAGGTCGGACGGGAAGCTCATGCGGGCGACTCCTCGACTTGTCGGCGGTCCGCCTGCCGCACGGCAGCCCGGACGAGGTGCGTGAGCAGGATGGCATTCGTCACCGGGCCGACGCCGCCGGGAACCGGCGTGATCGCCCCGGCGACCGTCCGAGCGCTCTCGAAGTCGACGTCGCCCACGATCGCGTCGCCGACGACGTTGATGCCGACGTCGACGACCGTCGCGCCAGGTCGGAGCATCGAGCCCGTGATGAGCTTCGGCCGACCGGCGGCGACGACCAGGATCTCGGCCCGCCGGACGTGGGCGGCCAGATCGCGCGTCCGGGAATGGCAGACGGTAACCGTGGCGTGCTCGCGGACGAGCATGAACGCCGCCGGCATCCCGACCACGTTCGAGCGGCCGACGACCACCGCCTCCCGACCCTCGATCGGGATGTCGTAGCGGTGGAGCATCTCGATCGCCGCATGGGCGGTGGCCGGGAGGAAGCCGTCGTAGCCGAGCCGGAGGAGCCCGGCATTCAGCGGATGGATCCCGTCGATGTCCTTGTCCGGGTCGATCGCGTCGATGATCGAGCGGAGCCGCACGCTCGGCGGCAGCGGCATCTGGACGATGATGCCGGCGACGGACGGGTCCCGGTTGAGCTCACCGATCGCCCGGACGGCCCGCGCCTCGAGGTCGGCAGAGTCCGCGGCGACGCCGGCGCCCAGGTCGGCGGGGTCGTCGGTTCCGAAGGTCGACCTACCAACCGCGTCCACCAGGTCGGCTGCGGCGGCCTCGTCGGGCTCGATCTCGATGAGCCGGCCGCCGATCCCGGCGGCCTCGCAGCTCCTGAGAATCTGGCGGAGGTACACGGCGGACGGGGCGTCCCGGCCGACGAGGACGATCCCGAGCGTCGGGGCGTAGCCGTTGCGTTCGACGAACACCGCGATCTGGTCGCGCACGGTCGCGCGGATCTCGGCCGCGATCGGCGCGCCGAGCAGGAGGCGGGCCTCGCCGTCTGCCACCGGGTCAGGCGTCGGAGGCCACCGGCGGTCGCGCCTCGCCCGCAGAGACCACCGCCCGCGTGGTCGAGCCGAGCGTTGCGATCTCCGCGAGGAGCGCATCGACCTGGGCAGTGGCCCGCTCGGCGAACGCGTCGTCGGCGACCGACGGAAGATTGACTTTGACGTTGGCCGCGGCGCCACGAGCGGCCGCTTCACCGAGGAGCGTCGCGACGGCCAGGTCGCTCGACGCGTTGGCGTTGCTGCGGCCCGCCAGCAGCTCGGCCGCCGCGACGAGCTCAAGACAGGCAGTGACGCAGTCGAGCGGGACCTCGGCGGCAGTCCTCGCCGCGGCGCGCAGTGCGTCCCTCCGGCGAGCCTGCTCATCCTCGGTTTCGCGCGGGAGCTTCAGGGCGGCGGAGAACCCGGCATACGCCGCGGCGTCCTCGTCGGCGAGCGCCAGGAACCGGTCCGCGAGTTCGCGGCCGCGTGCCGCGGCGGCTTCATGGGCCGCGGCGTGCTCGGCGTATTTCGGGCGGCCGGCCGACAGGGCGGCGACCATCTCGACGAGACCCGCTCCGAGCGAGCCGGCGATCGCCGAGGCGCTCCCGCCGCCGGGAACCGGCTCCGAAGACGCGAGCCGGTCGACGAAGTCGCCCACCGTGAGGTCGCGGAATCGTTGCGCATCGGTTCCCACGAGCCGATTGTAGGCGGCACACCCCACCGGTCGCGGGCCGTCGTGGCGATGCTGGCGAGGTGGGACGCTCCCGCCGGACGAGCGCGGTACCGGCGCACCCGTCCGGCGAGGGTCCCGCCGGGGCCGGCGCTGGGAGGATCGCCGGCCTCGGACCGAATCGATTTCGCTCAGGCGGCGGCGCGCTCCGAATCGACGCCGTCGATCGTCCAGCGCCGCGTTCGGTGGCGATAGCTCAGGGCCAGCCGCGCGGTCGGTGTCACGACCTCGAACAGCGTTCGCGGACCGATCGCCTTCGGATAGGCCGATTGCTCGTGCCGGACCCGGGCCACGGCATACACGGGCAGGCGCTGGTCGCCCCAGGCGACCTCGCGCGGTCGCCCGTCGAACCAGTCGGTTCGGACGCGGACCGGTGTCGGCTCCATTCTCGTCATCGTCATCTCGTCGACTCCTTGCGCTCACAGCGGCCAGGTCGTCGGCCGGGGCACGTCGGCGACAGAACGTCTGTTCAGTTCCAGGCTACCGTAGACCGAACACCTGTTCGATGTCAAGGTCTTGCGGCGCAGTCTCCGGCTCCTTCGTGACAGCTCTGGTGGCATACCTTTGGGGGTTCTCCGGCCGGAGCTGCTCGGTCGCGAACGCGTCCCAGGCCCCCTGCGCGACGTGGCTCTGTGGGCATCGGTCGGCGATGCCAATCGCCACATCAGGGCCGCGCGGGCCGCCCGGCGAGTCATGCTGCAAGCAAGCCGCAGTGGAGTCGCCGGAAAGGCGCCATGGAGTCGCCGTCAAGCCCGCGATGGTCGGATGGCGCCATGAGGAAGGACAACCACGCGACGGTCCACGACCCGTCGCTCGATGCGATCGGGATCGCGTTCCGTCGGGCGCGCGCCGCTCAAAGACTGAGTCAGCGGCAGCTCGAGGGCATGAGCGGCGTGCCCCAGTCGACCATCTCGCGCCTCGAGAACGGCCGGATGCCCAGCGTTCGAGCCTCCCGCCTCGCCCGGCTGGTGAAGGTCCTGGGCCGCGTCGTGATCGACGCTGACCGGACCGACGCCTGCTGATGCGGCGACTCGCATCACGGACAACCCCGCCATCCGACGGAGCCACAGCCGCAGACGAGGCGCAGGCCCTCGCGCCGGAGCACGCCCGCCGGCTGAGCCCACGCCGAGCGGCCACGGTCGTCAGCCGGCTTCGTCGTCCTCCGGGCGCTTGTCGGCCTCGGGCATGCCGGTCCGCCGCTCGAGCGGCTTCATCGGGTCGCGCTCGAACGGCGCCGGCAGGTCCGACCCAAGGAGCCGGGCGCGGGTCACCGCCCGATCGCCATAACGACGCCGGATCGAGTCCGCCGCCTGAGTCGCTCGCCGTCGCCGGTCCGAGCCCGCCCCCGCGTCGAGCTCGGCGTCAAAGAGGCTCAGCTGGTCGCGCTCACCGAGGTGGCTCGCGGTCACGCCGAGCAGCCGAACCCGGAGCCCGCGCACCTCCGGCCGGGCAAGCTCCAGCGCAGCCCGCCAGATCGGCTCGGTGAGGTCGGTCGGCTCGGCCAGGGTCCGCTGGCGGGTGATCGTCCGGAACGTCGAGTCGCGGATCTTCACGTGGATCGTCCCCGCCCGGAGGCCGGCCGAGCGCAGGCGCGAGGCCACGCCATCGGCCATGGCGAGCAGCGTGCGCTCGACCAGGTCCGGATCGGACGTGTCGATGTCGAACGTGTGCTCATGGCCGATCGACTTCGCCGGGTCGGCCGTGCCGACCGGATCGGGATCGATCCCCCGGGCTCGCGCGCCGAGGGACCCTCCGTGCTTGCCGAATCGCCGGACGAGGAGGTCCTCGGGCAGCGCCGCCAGGTCGCCGATCGTCGTGACCCCGAACTCCGCCAGTGACGCAGCCGTCTTCTCGCCGACGCCCCATAGCCGGGCGATCGGCAGCGGCGCCAGGAACGCCGCCTCCTCGCCGCGGGGCACGACCACCAGCCCATCCGGCTTGCGGAGGTCCGAGGCGATCTTGGCGACGAGCTTCGTCGACGCGACGCCGACCGACGCCGTCAACCCGACCTCGTCCACGATCGCCGCCTTGATCGACGCGGCGATGGTCGGACCGTCCCCGAACAAGGCCCGTGACGCCGTGACGTCGAGGAAGGCCTCGTCGATCGAGATCGGCTCGACCAGCGGGGTGAACCGACGGAGGATCGTCATGACCTCCCGGCTGACCCGCTGGTACTTGCGCCCGTCGACCGGCAGGAACAAGCCCTCCGGACACAGCGCATAGGCGGTCCGCAGGGGCATCGCGGAGTGGACGCCGAACCGGCGTGCCTCGTACGAAGCGGCGCTGACGACCCCTCTCGCCGTCGGCTCCCCGCCACCAACGATCACCGGACGGCCGCGAAGCTCTGGTCGGTCGCGCTGCTCGACGGCCGCGAAGAACGCGTCGAGGTCGACGTGGAGGATCGTCGGCCCCGCCCCCTCACGCGACATAGTTGCCCTGCAGGAAGCTGGCCAGGAGGAGCGACAGGAACATCACCGACCCGATCGCCCAGCCGAACCGCAGCCACCGCCCCGGCACCAACGCCAGGATGACGAACACCGGGAACACCACCAGCAGGTAGCGCGCCGTCGAGGTCAATGGGGTCGGCTGGATGCGCGTGCCGATGAGGACGATCTGGGGGATCGCGTAGAGCGAGTACGCGACGGGGACCTGGCGGATCCCGAGGATCGTCACGAACGCGAACACCAGCAGCGTGACGAGGTTCAGCAGCTGCAGCGCGTCGTGATGGTCGATCGCCCACCGCCACGACGCGTCGATGACCTCCCACGGCGGGTGGAAGCTCTCGCCGCCCCACAGCTCCTGGGTGTCGAGCGGGGTCTTCCCGGCGACGATCGAGCTGAATGCGAGGAAGGCGGCGAAGCCGATCAACGGGGCCAGCGTGGCGACGGCTGGCCGGAGGACCGTCCCTCGGGCCGGCCAGCGTCGACCCGCCTGGCCCCAGCCGCCCGCCCGCCACCACTGGATGGCCTCCCAACCGAGCGGCAGGACGAGGAACACGCCCTGGATCCGGGTCAGCCCCGCGAGCAGTCCGGCGAATGCGGCCAGGACCCACAGCCGTCGTCGGGCGCCGAGGATCGCCCAGACCGCCGTGGCGAGGAAGAGCGACTCCGTGAACGGGGCGAAGAAGAAGAAGGCGGTCGGGAAGATCGAGATCGCGACGATCGTCGCGAGCGCCGTCTGGTCGTCGAAGTCGAGCGCGACCAGCCGCCGCAGCCCGATCATCGCCACCACGTAGCCGACGCCGGCGACGACGAGCCCGCCGAGTGCCATCGCGCCGAGGAGCAGCCGGCCGGTCAGCCCGGTGAGGAGCGGGAACAACGGCCAGAAGTTGACGCTGTTCTCGACCGGCTCGTAGCCGAAGGTCGCGATCTTCGTGTACCAGCAGGCGTCCCAGCGCTGCCAGACCCCGACGAGTGGGAAGGCCGGGCCGTGGTCGGCCAGCGGCGGGATCGTGGTCCAGCCGTCGCGGGCGAGCTCGAAGTGGCACGGCCCGGGGAGCTGCGCCTGCCACCACAGGTAGATCGCGACGAGGCCGAACACGACGCGGAGCGAGACGAACAGCGCGATCGCGTCGCGGACGGCAACCCCCAGCCCGCCGCCGAGCGCCGCCCGCCAGCCGCTCCCGGGCTCGTCGAATGCGCCGTCCGCCTCCATGGGGCGAGAGTGTATCGTCGGCCCGATGGCCCACCTCGACGATCGGCTCGCGACGCCCGGTGCCACGCGGCGAGCCCAGCTGCGGGCGTGGTACGACGAGACCCAGCTGGCCGAGATCGTCGACACGATCCGTTCCCGACCCGACAGCCTCGGCACCCTGATCGTCATCGGGGTGACGATCGCGATCTACCTGTTCACGGCTTCCCGGGACCGGCAGAACCTCGACTACTTCGTCCGCCTCGCCGACGCCTTCCTCCACGGCCGGATCTACCTGACCGAGGCGCCGTCCTGGCTGAACGAGCTCATCCCCAAGGACGGCGTCTGGTACGTCGCCTATCCGCCGATGCCGGCGGTCGTCCTCGTTCCGTTCGTGGCTGTCTTCGGTCCCGACTTCCCGCCGCAGCTGGCGAGCTGCATCTTCGGCGGAGTCTCGGTCGGGCTCGCCTGGCTCGTCCTCGGGCGGTTCGCGTTGAGCGGCCGGGTGCGCCTGGCCCTGACGGTCGTGTTCGGCTTCGGGACCGTGCTGTGGTACGTCGCCGAGGTCGGCTCGGTCTGGTACTTCAGCCACGTCTGCGCGGTCATGTTCAGCATGGCGGCGCTGCTCCTGCTCCTCGAGCGTCGCTGGCCGTGGCTGGTCGGCCTGCTCCTCGGCTGCGCCGCGATCTCGCGGCTCCCGGTCGGCCTGACGGCCCCGTTCTTCCTGGCGTTCATCGTCGGGCTCGGCTGGCCTCCGCGGCTACCGGCTCGCGGCGAGCGCGCCGCGGCGACGGGCCGGGCGATCGCCTTCCTCGTCGGGATCGCGATCCCGACCATCGCCTACCTGGCCTACAACGAAGCGCGCTGGGGCACGATCTCCGACCAGAGCTACGTGCTCATCCCGGGGGTGCTCGAGGACCCGATCTATGCCAAGCACGGGATCCTCGCCCTCGAGTACATCCCGCGCCACATCTACGCCATCTTCCTGCGCAGCTGGAACTTCGTCGACGACCCGCCCTTCTTCCAGCCGAGCTGGTGGGGCCTGTCGCTGTTCCTGACCACGCCGCTGTTCCTGTGGCTGGCCAAGGCGCGGCTGCGCGACCCACGGGTCGCCTGGGCGTGGATCGCGACGCTGATCGCGCTCGTCCCGATCGTGACCCACGGCAATGTCGGGCTGACCCAGTTCGGGTATCGCTTCAGCCTCGACGTCCAGCCACTGCTGTTCGTCATCCTGGCCACGGTGTTCGAGCGCGGCATGGGCCGCTGGGCGTGGGCGGCCTCGGCGGCGTCGGTGGCGATCTGCGCCTACGGGATCTGGGCGATCTCGATCGGCTTCGTGGAGTTCTAGCCCTTCGGCTCGACGACCACGGTGACCTCGGGGGCCATGCCCGCGAAGACCTTCACCGCGACCTTGTAGGTGCCGAGGCTCCTGAGCGGCTCCTCGAGATCGACCTTGTGGCGGTCGACGACGATCCCCCGCCGGCCCAGCGCATCGGCGATGTCCTTGGCGGTGATCGAGCCGTACAGCTTGCCACCGTCGCCGACCTTGACCCCCATCGTCAGCGTCGTCGAGCCGATCCGGGTGGCCGAGATCTCGGCCTCCTCGCGCTCGCGTCGTCGCTTGTCCTCGCGGCTGGCGATGTCGTGCTGCCAGGCGCGATAGGCGCCACCGGCGGCCGGGACGGCGAGCCGCTGCGGGATCAGGAAGTTGCGGGCGTAGCCGTCGGCGACGACCTTCATGTCGCCGCTCTTGCCGAGCGTGGCGACGTCGGCGGTCAGGATGACCTTCACGCGAGCGAATCCTCCTTGTTGAGCATGGACCGCACCCGCGGCCCGACGCCCGAGCGGCGCACGGCCCCGGCGACCGACTCGACGGCCGGCGGGATCCGCCGGGCCAGCCGGCGGACGGGTGACGGTGTGAGCCGACGGACCTGGCCGAGATCGCGATCGAAGGCCGCCCGGTCGATCCCGAGATCGCGCAGCTTCTCGTCGAGGATCCCGGCCGGGATCCCGTCGAAGAAGAGGTCGACCCCGAGGACGACCACGACGAGGTCGTCCAGCACGCCGAGGATCGGCACGTCGTCGGGCACGACGTCGAATGGCAGGGCGAAGTAGACGAGGGCACCCCCGAGGAGCGCCTTGCGCGACGCGGGCACCCGATCGTCGTTGATCAGCGACCACATGAGCCGGACGTAGACCGCTGATCGGCTGGCCGTCGGCAGCAGGGCTGCGATCGCCAGCATCCGGTTGATCGAGGCGCCCGGCACCCGCCGTCGCCGTCGTCCCTCCGCCATCTCGCTCCCGTCAACGATCCCCGCCGGCGCACCCGCGCCGGCCCATCGGGAGAGGCAGTCTACCAGCCGATCCGACCGGCAGCGGGCGAGCGCGCCCGGCGACCCTTGACAATCGAACGTCCGTTCGGTACGGTGACGGCCTGAACGGAGGCCCCATGACCAAGCATGACGCGGACCGCAAGGTCAAGATCCTCGACTTCATCGCGGCGACGCTGCGGACGCGAGGCGTCCCCCCGTCGGTCCGCGAGATCGCTCGAGCGGTCGGTCTGGCGTCCACGTCAGCAGTCCACCACCACCTCCAGATCCTCGAGCGCGAGGGCTACCTCGAGCGCGGGGCGTCGCAGGCGCGGGCCATCCGGCTCACGCCGATGGCGGCGCTCGAGCTCGGCCTGTCGAGCGAGCTGACCCCCCAGTCGGCCGCTTCGGAGGCGCACCTCCTGCCGATCATCGGCGAGATCGCCGCCGGGGGTCCGATCGAGGCTTACCAGCGCGCGGACGAGACGCTTGCCGTTCCGGACGTCTTCGCCCCGAGCGGCGACGCCTACGTGCTGCGCGTGCGCGGGGACTCGATGATCGACGCCCACATCGCCGACGGGGACTTCGTCGTGATCCGGCCGCAGACCACGGCCCGCAACGGCGACATCGTGGTCGCCCAGGTCGAGGAGAACGCCGTCACGCTCAAGGCGTTCTACAAGGAGCAGGGCCGGATCCGCCTCCAGCCGGCGAACGCCGACTACGAGCCGATGTACTACCAGGACGTGCGGATCCAGGGCAAGCTCATCGGGGTCATCCGCCGCCTCGACTGAGGGCTATCCACAGAACCCACCACGGTCGGCCCACAGGGCCGTCGGATTGGTGGACGGTTCGGCCGGACGGCGCCACCTTCGTGGATGCCGAGGGGCACGTGGTCGGCGACACTCGGCCGGTCGCAGATCCCACCGTATCGGGTACCGCCTTGATCGATCGCCTGCCGCCCCAGAGCACCGAAGCCGAGCAGTCTGTCCTTGGCTCGATCCTCATCGACCGTGACGCGATCGTCGAGATCGCCGAGTTCCTCCGTCCCGAGGACTTCTACCGTCCCGCCAACGGCTCCGTCTACGCCGCCATGCTCGAGCTGTTCGACAAGCGCGAGCCGGTCGATATCGTCACGGTCGCCGAGGCGCTCGAACGCGCAGAGCAGCTCGAGACCATCGGTGGGCGCTCGTATCTGTCGAGCCTGTCCAACCAGACCCCGACCGCCGTCCACGCCGTCCAGTACGCGCGGATCGTCGAGCGCAAGGCCGTCCTTCGGAACCTCATCGCCGCCGCGGGCAAGATCGCTGGGATCGGCTACGAGGATCCGAGCGAGATCCAGGAGGCGATCGATCGGGCCGAGAGCGAGCTGTTCAACGTCAGCCAGCGCCGTATCTCGACCGGGTTCAGCCCGCTCAAGACGCTCCTCCACGATGCCTACGATCGGCTCGACTACCTGCACGCCCACCGGGGCGAGATCAGCGGTGTCCGGACGGGCTTTGCCGACCTCGATGCGCTGACGACCGGGCTCCAGAAGAGCGACCTGATCGTCCTCGCCGCCCGACCGAGCGTGGGCAAGACGAGCTTCGCACTCAACATCGCCGAGTTCGCGGCGGTCAACGAGGGTCGGAGCGTCGGCGTCTTCAGTCTTGAGATGAGCAAGGAGCAGCTCGTCCTGCGGCTCCTCTCGAGCGTGGCGAACATCGACTCGCAACGGCTTCGGACGGGCTTCCTCGAGGAGATGGACTTCGCCCGGCTGGCTCCCGCGATGAACGCCCTGTCCGAGGCCCCGGTCTACATCGACGACACCCCGAACATTACCGCGATGGAACTGCGGACGAAGGCACGCCGGCTGCAGGCCGAGGCCGGGCTCGATCTCATCGTCGTCGACTACCTCCAGCTCATGCAGGCGACCTCGAACAACCGCGACGCGAACCGCGTCCAGGAGGTGTCCGAGATCTCCCGCGGGCTCAAGGCGCTCGCGCGCGAGCTGTCGGTCCCGGTCATTGCCCTGTCGCAGCTGTCACGACAGCCGGAGATGCGCGAGAGCAAGGAACCCCGGCTGTCGGACCTTCGCGAATCCGGCGCCATCGAGCAGGACGCCGACCTGGTGATGTTCCTGTGGCGGGACAAGGAGCGTAGCGGCGAGGATCAGGACCAGGAAGGCGAGGTCGTCAACCTCAAGCTCGCCAAGCACCGCAACGGCCCCACCGGTGAGATTCAGCTGTACTTCAAGAAGCGCCAGACCCGGTTCGTGTCATACGCCGGCGAGCGCTACGCCGACGTCCCCGGCTGAGCCGAGGCGCCGCGGTCAGCGGCGTTCGTCGGGCAGGAGCGGCCGCAGCGACAGCATGTAGACGCGTCCGTCACTCGTGCGCAGGGCGATCGAGTCGGCCCCGCCTTCGAGCCGGTCGAGGTGGAGGGCTGCCACGTCGCTCGCGGTCAGCGTTCGCGTCGGCGTCTGCATCGCGTTGGGATCGCCCGAGACGGTGAAGTCGGACGGCCCGAACGCCGTCCACCGCCAGTCGATCGTGGGAAGCGACGCGCTGACATCCACCGCGTCGAACAGGATCCCCCGGTACGCGGCCGGCTCGTAGGTCGTGCTCACGGCCCCGCCGAGGTCCGGTGACGTGAGCCGCCCCGCGAGCGCGGCGAAGGCCGCCCGGGCGTCGGCGTCCGGGCCCGGCGACGGCTCGTCCATGCCCAGCGCCCCGACGGTCACGAGCTTGTTCACGCCACCGGCCCGGATGGTGAACATCGTCGACGGTGCGTCGGCGATGCAGCAGGGCGTGTACTGGTCCCGGGCGGCAACCAGGCCAGCGGGCCCGAGGGCGTACGCGAGGAGGGCCTGGACGTCGGCCTCGGACAGCCGGGCCGTGTGGAACGGGGCGTTCCGCGCGATCCCGTCGGTCGGGGACGGACCCGGGAAGGGCTCACCCGGGGTGCGGTAGACGACGGTTCCGTCGCCGTAGAGCGAGAACTCGGGGACCTCGGTCAGCAGCGCACCCGGGGCGATGAAGCCGCCGCCGGTCGCCATCCGCAGGACCAGGTCCGTGGCGCCCGTCGGGTGGTCGATAGCCGGGCTGGCGGGCGGCGAGGTCGACGGGCTCGCGGCCGGGGATCCGGTCGGACCGGGCGGTGACGTGGGGCTCGCGCCAGCGGTCGTGCAGGCCGCGATGAGCAGGCCGGTGGACAGCGCGAGGCAGGCGAGGCGCAGTCGATCCATGGCGCCCCGACGCCGTGGCAGGGCTTCCGGTTCCCACGCGCCTCGGTGCCTCGGTGCACCGGACCCGTCCGCAACGTGATTTACCGCTCTTCCCCAGCCTTGACTCGGCGCGTATCCTCCCCGTCAGAGTTGCGACCGTCCGGGCACGGTCGGAGCCGAGCGCGCGCCATCGTCCCCAGCGGGGCGCCGGTCGATTCCGTCCCCAGTCCGATCGATCGACGGATCAACCCTGTGGAGGACGAGGGACCAGGGTGTACCAGGATCGAACGCTGTTCTGTCGTGATTGCTCGGAGGAGTTCCTCTTCTCCGCCGGCGAGCAATCGTTCTTCGCAAGCAAGGGTCTGCAGAACGACCCGCAACGCTGTCCGAGCTGTCGAGCCGCCGCCAAACGCGCGCGTTCGACCGACGGGCCGCGCGAGTTCCACGCTGCGATCTGCGGCGAGTGCGGCGGCCAGGCCATCGTGCCGTTCGCACCGCGCAACGACCGTCCGGTGTACTGCAGCTCGTGCTTCGACAAGGTCCGCGCGACCTCTGCCGCGGCCGCCCAGGCCTGATCCGGGCCGTCATCGGGCCCAGCCTCGCGAACGATTCTCGGGAAGCCGGCCTGGAGGAGGCCGGCTTCTCGATTCGGGTGGCTAGACTGAAGGGACCGCCCGACCGCTCACGGTCTCGGGCAGCGTACGCCGCACGTGTGAGGAAGCCATGGGCGTGGTCATCATCCGGGAGATGGTCGGGACGAGCCCCCAATCGTGGTCGGACGCGGCGCGGGTTGCCGTCGCGACGGCGTCGAAGACCGTCCGCAACATCCGCACGGTCGAGGTCGTGAAGTCGACCGCGATCGTCGACGACAACGAGATCGTGGAGTACCGGGTCGACCTCAAGATCGGCTTCGAGTACGAGGGCTGAGCCCAGCGGCCTCGACCGGTAGTCGCGGTCGCAGCTAATCGGGAGATGAGCCCTGCCGGGCATCATGCTCGCCATGGCCCTGCCCAACCGGCCGCTCCTTGCCGAACGCATCGTTGACACGGACGAGACGCGCTCCATATCGTTTGGGACGCCCAAGGGGAGCGACAGCCGCATCACCCGAGAGCGGGTCCCGGTTGGACCCGGGCGAAGCGCGTCGACTCCCAGCGTTTCGTTCCCGATCGGCGAGGTCGTGCGCGAGTTCCCAGTCCAGCTGGCGAAGGTCCAGCGACCCCCGCTGCGACGCGAGACGCTGCGCCGCGAGCGCCTGCTCGACTGGCTGAAGGTCAAGATCCACCACCGCGTCGTGCTCGTGACCGCCGAGGCGGGCTACGGCAAGACGACCCTCCTGGCGGACTTCGCGCGCCATCACCGTCGACCGACGATGTGGTACCGGCTCGACGAGGAGGACCGCAACTGGGTCAGTTTCCTTCACTATCTCGTGGCTGCCGGGCGCGAGATCGAGCCCGCCTTCGGCGAGGCGACGAAGGGCCTGCTGGCCGAGCTCGGCGTGGCCACGGGTCCGTCGCGCGACACGATCATCGCCACCTTCATGCGCGATCTTCAGGCTCTGGGTCAGCGCGGCGCGGCGCTGATCGTGGACGACTATCACCTCGTCGATGACGTTCCCGACGTACGCGTCCTGATCCGCGAGCTCGTCCAGCGGGCGCCAGAGCGGCTCAGCCTGGTGTTCGTGAGCCGGCAGCAACCGAGCCTGCCCCTGGCTCGACTCCGGACGCTCGGTGAGGTCGCCGAGCTGACGGCAGCGGACCTCGAGTTCGACCTCGATGAGACCGAGCGGCTCTTCCGTGATACCTACAAGCGGCCGCTCGAACCCGACGTGCTCGCCGACCTCGCGGTGCGAACCGAGGGCTGGGCCGCGTCCCTCGAGATGGTGAATACCGCACTCCGGGACCGATCGCCGGGCGAGGTGCGCGCGTTCGTGCGTGGGATGACGGGAGCCCACGGGCAGCTCTACGACTACCTGGCCGAGGAGGTTGTCGGCGATCTCGACGACGACACCCAGCATTTCCTGATGACCACGTCGCTCCTGCAGTCCGTCGATCCCACTCTTGCGGAGGTGGTGAGCGGCTTCTCTGCCGGCCGATCTCGGGAGCTCATCGCGGCAGTTGAACGTCTTGGGCTGCTCTCGACGCGCGGCACCGCCAGGCGTGGCACGCGGCGCTATCACCCGCTGGTCCAGGAGTTCCTCGAGGCGCGACTGTCCCGGACGTCCGGCGACGAGACGGCACGGGACCTCCACCGCGCCGTCGCCCGTCACGCCGGCGCGGCCGACTGGCGGCTCGCGGCCTACCACTTCGCGGCTGCCGACGACGTCGCTGATCTGGGCACCGTCGTCCAGGCCGCCGTCCCAACGATCATGGGCAGCGGCGAGTTCGCGCTCGCGGAGTCCTACGCCCAGCGGGCCGGCCCCGACGACAACGCCGCTTTCGAGCTCTTCCTGTCTCGGATGGAGCTACACCGTGGCAACGCGAATAGGAGCGCGTCTTCGACGCCGAAATGGCCGTCGAGTCGCACGATGCGAGCCGAGACGACCCAAGTCTCGGCGACCACGCCCTCGCTAACCTGGCGAGCGTCCTATACGTGACCGGCGAGCTGGAGCGCTGTCGAGACGTGGCTGAGACTCTCTGGCGAGCGGACTACGTCGTCGATCCTCACGCCCATCGCCCAGAGCCATTGTCGGCCTGGTCATGGATCCGTCGACGCGAACCTGGACGAGATCGATCGTTGCTCTTGCGGCATGGCCGGCGAACAGGAGACACGAGGACTTCAAGCATTACGCCGGCATCAGTTGGCTGAACATCTTCCGATATCGATCGCGCTCGCGCGAGCGCGACCGAGGCGCTGGATGCCGCGACTCGGGCGGTCGACGCTCTCGAGTCGACGCCATCCTGCATGGAACTTGAGGCGGCTCGGACATCGCGGGCTTGGGCGCTAGCGCACTTGAACCGATGGGACGGACGCCGAGCAAGAGCTCGCTGCTGGCACTGGCCACCCGTTCGACGCGGTCGAGGCAGAGGTGCTTGTTGACATCGCGGCGATCCACTCGGCTGTATCGGAGATCGCCTTGGTGGCAGAGGCCTTCCTGGCTCGCTCGACCGACGCGCCCTGTGGTCCCGTCGGTCGTAGTCGATATCGTCAGACTCGTTAGGGCGGAGCTCGCTGTTCGAGCTGGCAAGCCCTGGAGCCGCCCTCGAGCTGATTAGCGAGCTCGACCCTGCTCGTCCTCACCCCTCATTCGCGTTCTCGTCGAGGCTGCGGCTCGTTCGCGCCCAGTGCGCAGTCGCCGAAGGTTCAGCGACTGAGCCGAGCGCGAGATCGCGTCCGCCCTTCATCTCGCTGCCCGGCAGGGCGCCCGGCTCGTAGCTGACTGCCCGCTCGCCTCCTCAGGGTGCGGTGGAGGGCACGGAAGCCTTGCTGGACGCCGTCGATGCGTGTGGCGCCGAGGATCCGGCCGTCGCTGTCACTTGTTGCGGAGAACGTTGCGGCGGAGGTGGGTCACCTGAGCGAGACAGGAAGCCGCCTCGTCGATGGCGAGGCGGAACGCCGACCGGGTCGCTGGCGAGAACCGCTTCGACGGCAGTTGGATTCCGAGGACGAGATCAATGCGCTTCGCGGCCGCCGCGATCATCGATCGCATCGGCGAGGCCGATGATATTCGCAAGACTCCGCCAGGTTGTCACGGACGCTTCGAAGACGCACCTGGAGCGATCACGTTCGGACGGGGTCTGGCTCGGAGACTGGCCGTGCGAGTCTTTGTTGAGGATCAGGGCCGAGTCGAAATCCAGATAGGTACGGACCATGTCCACGGCTCGTAGGTGCGACGGAAGGTTCTCGCGCTGCTTGTGCTTCCTGCTGTCACGACCGAATGCGTCCGCGACCCGAGACCAGGTTCTCGAGGCGTTGTGGCCAGATCTCGAGCCGAGCGTGGCGGTCAATTCGCTCAATCAGACGATCTACTTCCTGCGCCGCGTCTTCGAGCCGTCGTTCTCCGAGGATGTCACGCCCGGATACGTCCATCACGACTCGGACGTCGTTGTGGCTTGACGGAGAACTCATCGAGAGCCGCTCGGCACGCGCCCGCGACTGCAATCCGACTTGCGGAGCGGGATCCATCGCCCGAGAACGTCGAAGCTCGTGAGCCGAACGTATGGCGGTCGTTTCGCACTCGATTTCGCGTACGAGGAGTGGGCGGGCCCTTATCGCGATTCGATGCACGCTGCGTATCTCGAGATCGTCGAGAAGGCCGTTTCGGCGGACACGAACGCCGGAGAATTCGATCGGGCAATTGGCCTTGCGAGGAGGGCGATCGAGGCGGATCCAGATGCCGAGCAGATCGAGCTCTCTCTGCTGCGGCTGTATCGCCGAACCGGGGCTCACGCGGCAGCCGCTGAGCAATACGAGCACTACGCCGACGTGCTCCGAAACGACCTCGGCCTCGATCCGCCTCCGCTCGATTCGTTGTGACGATAGGTAACGTTGCGTATTGACCCGTTCGGAGAGGCATCCCTATAGTCCGGCCACTCCCTGGTACGCCGAGTACTGGGAAGCATCGTGAAGAAGCTCGGACGCGCCGAGGCACCACCTGAAATGGGCACTTAGGGTGGGGCGGAGCGAGTAGTGCAACCGACCGACTTCCCAGTCAGGTCGGTTTTCGTGTCGCTAGGACATGGAAGCCGCGAGGAGGAACGTGGCCATGGAATCGCTTACGAAGTCCTGGTAGACAGACTGAGATCGGGTACGGATACCGAAATGAAGGACCGACTCCTTCGAATCCTGATCGCCTACCAGCGCAGTCCTCGCAGACTGCGCTTGGCAGGTGGAGCGTCGCTGAGGGGCTTCTAGGACATTAGTCCCATACCGAGGCTAACCGGAAGGGGATAATCTCTCCTCGATGAGGAGGCCTCGCAGGGACTTCGTATGCCGAAGGCGCTGAAGCTCTACATCACTGGGCTCGTGTCGTTGAGTGCCATCGCACTCGTCGCCACGAGCCTTGTGTTTGTTGGCGAGCCCGGCCTCGTCCTTGGAATGAAGCCGGCCATCTCGGTCACCGGAGACGCCACCGCGGGTCCAGTCCTCGCAGGCTTGGCGTTCTGGACGCTGGTCACGCTACTGGCATCCGCATACCCCGTGCGGATGCCCCGAGGGACGCTCGTTTCCGTGTCGATTGCCCCGATCATGGCCGCGGCCTTGCTTGGTGGACCAGTCGCCGCTGGCTGGGTGGCGCTAATCGGTACGACGGAGCTTCGCGAACTCCGAGGGCGTGTCCCCTGGTACGGCACGCTCTTCAATCACGCGGGGATCGTTCTGCCGTCGTTGGTGGGCGCGTATGCGCTCGAGGCGGTTCGGGGGATGTCTGGCCGATCCAGTGTTCGCCTTCGTTGCAACCATCGTTGGTGCCGCCCTATGCATCACGATGAACGTTCTGATCACCGCAGCCAGCGTCAGCCTTCGTGAGGACGTCGACTTCCGGCTCGTGCTCATCGGGGACGCTCGCGGGTACACGGTCAGCCTGTTCGCCCTGGCGCCGCTCGCATGGCTGATGGCGGAGGTCTACCAGCTCCTCCCTGGCGGGACCCGGGTCTGGGCGACGCTGCTGTTCGCGCTGCCGCTGTACACGACGCGCGACGCTCAGCGCCGCTATGTCGAGATGCGCGAGATGTTCACCCAGACGATCGGGGCGCTCGCCGAAGCGGTCGACAAGCGCGACCCGACCACGAGCATGCACAGCCGCCGGGTGATGATGATCGCGAGCGACATCGGCCAGGTCATGCACTGCAACGAGGCCGAGATGGAGGCGCTCGAATGGGGCGGGCTGCTCCACGACGTCGGCAAGATCGGGGTGCCTGACCACGTCCTGCTCAAGGCGGACCGCCTGACCAAGGACGAGCGGACGATCATGAACAGCCACCCGGTCCTCGGCGCCCAGATCATCTCGCCGGTCACGAAGCTGGCACCGGAGCTGCCGATCATCCGCCACCATCACGAGTGGTACAACGGGTCGGGCTACCCGGACCGGCTCATCGGCGAGGAGATCCCGAAGCTCGCCCGGGTGCTCCATGTGGCCGACGCCTTCGAGGCGATGACCGCGGCACGGCCGTACCGCAAGGTTCCCCTCACGCGTGAGCAGGCGCTCCACGAGCTGCGCAAGTTCGCGGGCATCCAGTTCGATCCGAACGTCGTCGACGCCTTCGTGCGCACGAAGTGGGTCGAAGGCATTCCGGATCCAGGCCGCGGCGAGCCGGACGCCGGCGGCCCGATCCGCCTGCGACCGCTTCCGCCGTTGATCGGCGAGCATGGGGCGGCCGCGACGGCATCGGGGGCCCGCTCGGCCGACTCGCGCTAGCGGGTGCTCCTCGCCGGGATCGCGCTCGGGCTGATCCTCGGCCTCCTCGCCGGCGGTCGCCTTGGGAACCTGGCAGAGGTCCGCCTGCGCTGGATGGCGGCGCTCTTCCTGGCGGTCCTCGTGCGCTACGGGACCGAGGCCGCGCTCGCCCGCGACATCCCGCTTGCGGAGACGCTGCGGATCCCCCTCCTGGCGACGGCCTACGGGATCCTGCTGCTCGGGACGTGGGCGAACCGGCGCCAGCCGGGTATGTCGATCGCCTTCGTGGGGATCCTGTCGAACGCGATCGTGATCGCGATCAACGGTGGCCATATGCCGGTGTGGGAGCCGAGCCTGGCCGCCGCCGGCCTGACCGTGGCTGATGTCAACGGCCCCCTGTACGTGCTCCTTCCCCCGCCCGTCGACGCCCAGTTCCTCTCCCACCTCGGGCCGCTCGCCGACGTGATCCCGATCCCACTGCCGATCGTGCGCAACGTCGCATCGATCGGCGATGTGGTGATCTCGCTGGGCCTCGGCTTCTTCATGTTCGCGACCGTCGTCCGCACCCCGGCGCAGACCGCGCTGGAGGCGTCGCCGCCGGAGCCCGAGCAGGCCACCGAGCCGATCCCCGGGCTGGTCGGACGAGCCCGGCTCCACGGTGTCTCGCCCGCCGCGGCCGGGGTCGCCGGCGGAGTCCGTCCCGAGACCGGGCTCGTGGGCGGCCTGACCGAGGCCTCGATCCTCCAGCGACCCATCCTCCTCGGGAGCGACAGCCCGGCGCTGGCCGGCCCAATTCCTGCCCCGGGCGCGCTGGCCCCGCCGATCCCGGGCGTCGTCCAGCGGGTCCGCCGCCATCCGTACGTCCGCCTGGCCCTCGATCCGTCGTTCTCGGCGCTCTGGACCAGCGGCCTGATCAGCCTGTTCGGCGATCGGGTCAACCAGATCGCGCTCGGGCTCATCGTGTTCAACCTGACCGGCTCGGCGGTCGCCCTGGGGCTCGTCTTCCTCGCTGCGGCGTTGCCGAACCTCCTGCTCGGGCCGATCAGTGGCACGCTCGTCGACCGCTGGGACCAGAAGCAGGTCATGGTCGTGAGCGACCTCCTGCGCGCCGCGATCGTGCTGCTGATCCCCGTCGCGGCGGTCACCAACATCGTGGTGGTCTACCCGCTCGTCTTCGCCGTGACGTCGGTCTCGATCTTCTTCCGCCCGGCGCGCGAATCGGTCATGCCCCGGATCGTGGCGCCGGACGACCTCCTGACGGCGAACTCGGCGAACTGGCTGGCCGAGACGCTCGCGGACATCGTCGGATACCCGCTCGCCGGGCTGTTCGTGGCGTTCCTCGGCGCGTCCCTGCCGCTGGCCTTTTGGATCGACTCGGCGAGCTACCTCGTCTCGGCCGTGCTGATCCTCACCGTCACGATCCCACCGGTCGCCCGGGTGACAGCGGCCGCCCGGGACAGCGTCCTGTCCGACATGCGGCTCGGCTGGAACTTCCTGCGCCGCGAGACGGCGCTCCTGACGAACACCATCCAGGCAGTGGTCGCCCAGTTCGGGGCCGGCGTGCTGATCTCGGTGACGCTCATCTACGTCGACCAGGCGCTCCACCGCGGTGACTTCCCGACGGCCACGGTCTTTGCCTTGATGGAGGCCGCGCTCGGCGTCGGCAACCTGTTCGGCGGGCTGCTGATCGGGTTGATCGGTCCGCGACTCGCCAAGGGCCGGCTGGTGATCATCGGCTACGCGATCTACGGGGCGTGCATCATCGGGCTCGGAGCGACCGGGAACGTCGCCGCCGCGCTCGGGCTGGCAATCGGGATCGGCGTGTCGAACATGATCTACGTGATCCCGAGCCAGACGCTGTTCCAGCAGCGGACGCCCGGCGACATGATCGGCCGGGTGGTCGGGATCCGGTTCTCGCTCGTGTTCGCCTCCCTGTCGATCGCCATGGCCGCCAGCGGCTTCCTGGTCAACGCGCTCGGCGTGGCCACGGTCCTGGTCGTCTTCGGCTCGTCGACGCTCCTCGCCGGGCTGGCGGGGTTGCTCGTCCCGGCGCTCCGCGACGCCTGACCGCACGCTTTCGGTACACTCCGCCGAGGCCGGCCGCTCGGCCGCCCGATGTGCCACGTGGAGAGACCCGACCGGATGACCGAGCCCGATCAGCCCGCCGAGGAGCCGACGACCGACGCCGCGGAGGCGCCCCGCGGGGGTGGATCGGACGACGCGTCAGCAGCCGAGGCTGCGCCGCTCGCCGCACCGGCCGATTCGCCGACGGACGCCACCGGGACCCGGGACGACGGACCGGAAATGGACGCAGGCGAGGCCGGCGACGCTGACGATGCCGGCGAAGCCGTGGACGATGGTGCGGCCGACGAGTTCGACGAGTCCTACGAGGAGGACGAGGCGGACGAGGACGGCTTCGACGACGAGGACGAAGACGAAACCGAGCCGGGCGCCGCGACCACCGTCGAGGGCGGCCCCGTCTGGTCCGGCACGACCCCCGCGGCTGGCACGCCCGCCCGCGCGGCGGCCGCGGCGAGCTCCGAAGCCGTCGTCACGATCCGCGATCGACCCTCGGCCGTCTTCGTGGTCATCGTGGCGCTGGTCTTCGGCGCGATCCTGCTCAACGGCCTGTTCCTCGGCAAGGGCGGCTTCCTGACCCCACTGCCGACCGAGGCACCGACCCCGAGCGAGTCGGTCGAGCCGTCGAGCTCCGCCTCGACCGCACCGTCGGCGAGCGAGAGTGCCGCCCCGTCGACCGCCGCCTCGGCCGCGCCGTCCTCCGGGTCGGCCGCCCCGTCGGGTTCCGCGTCGGGCGCTCCGTCGAGCTCGCCATCGCTGCCACCGGCATCCGCATCGCCATCGGTGGCCCCCTCGCCATCGTCCTGAACCGGGCTCGCCGCCTCGCGCGGCGAGCGTATCCTCGTGCCATGGGCGTCGAGCCGGACGGCGATCCGCAGGGAGCGGCGACGGCCGGCGAGCGCAGGGAGATGGTCGACACCCAGCTCAGTCGGCGCGGCATTGCCGACGAGCGGGTCCTGTCGGTCATGAGCACGATCCCGCGAGAGCGCTTCGTGGATCCCGACAGCCGGCGCCACGCCTACGACGACGCGGCCCTCCCGATCGCCTCCGGCCAGTCGATCAGCCAGCCGTACATGGTGGCCCGGATGACCGAGCTGCTCCGGGTCCGCCCGGGCGATCGGATCCTCGAGATCGGGACCGGGTCGGGCTACCAGTCGGCCGTTCTCGCCTCGCTCGGCGCGCACGTGCTGTCGATCGAGCGCCACGCGGGGCTGGCCGAGTCCGCCCGGGCGCGGCTCAGCGTCGTGGGTCTCGGCGATCGGGTCGAGGTCCGGGTCGGTGACGGCAGCCTCGGTGCCCCGGAGGACGGACCCTTCGACGGCATCGTCGTCACAGCTGCCGCCCCGCGCGTGCCGGAGGTTCTGCTGGACCAGCTCGCGGACGGCGGCCGGCTCGTCATCCCGGTCGGGCCCCGCGAGCGCCAGACGCTCAGCGTGTCGACGCGCCACGGCAACGACTGGGACCAGCAGGATGCCGGCGATTGCATCTTCGTCCCGCTCGTGGGGGCGGGCGGCTGGCCAGGGTAGGCCGGTATACTCGGCCGGCCATGACCCACGTCTTCGTGTCGCCGCATCCGGACGACGTCGCGCTCTCGTGCGGTGGGTTGATCGGCAGCCTGCGCGAGCTTGGCCAGAGCGTCGTGATCATCTCCGTCTTCTCCGGCGACGGCGGGCAGGACGGGCTCACGCCGTACCAGCGCGAGGCCCTGGGGTTCGGGTCGAAGGCCCTCTGGCCGGACACCGAGGCGTTCAACCGGGCGAACCTGCGGGCCGACTACCCGATCGACGAGAGCGGTGCCTACGCGCCGCCGTGGGCCGCGACCTCCGACCGGCTCGAGGCGACCCAGGCGGACGCCGACGCCGCGGCCAAGCGCTTCTGGCAGCGCTCGAGCTGGTACCGCCGGGCGTCGATCCACAACGAGCCGCTGGCCGGGCAGCTGCTGGCCGACGACACGCCCACGCAGGGCGCGGTCCTGACCACCGAGCTTACCGACGCCGAGGCGGCCTCGGACGCGATGGCCACCCGACGGCTCGAGGACGAGCGATATGCCTACTACGCCGAGGCGGCGGTGATCTTCCTCGACCTGCCGGACGCCGTGTTCCGCGGCTACCAGGGCGACGCCGAGCTGCTCGGTGGGCCGCGCGACGACGACGTCGCGCCGATCGAGCTTCTTCGCCGGGAGATCGCCCGGCTCGAGCCCCAGAAGGTCTACTTCCCGCTGGCCGTCGGCAATCACGTCGATCACCAGCTCGCCCGGCAGGTCGGGCTCGAGCTGCTCCGCGAGCCGGCGGCGTGGGTGATGCCGGGACCGGACTGGGCCGGCATCGTTACGTTCTACGAGGACTTCCCGTACGCCTGGTGGGGCGGCTTCAGCCGGCTCGAGGACCTGCCGGACGGAGCGCTCGGCGGCCTGCCGGCTGACGTGTCGATCGTGCCCGAGTTCGCCGACGTGACCGAGCAGATCGAATGGAAGATCAGCGGCGTCTCGATCTACGCCAGCCAGCTCGATCGGCTGTTCGGCGGCACGACCCAGATGGCGGCCGCCGTCCGCGCGTACGACCGGCGGGTTGCCGTCCTCGGTGGAGTCAGCGGCTTCGCCGAGCGGTACTGGGCCTCGACCCGGCTCTAGCCCGAGCGATCCGACGGCGACGTCCGACCGCCCGACCGACCCGAGCGCGAGCGGGCTCCGCGCCGTCCCGGCGACCGATCTCGCGATCCTGGCGATCGGGCTCGTCGTGGCCGTCGTGGCGCGGGCCGTGCTGCTGCCGGCCTCGGGCCTGCGGGCCGATCTCGACATCTTCGCCGCGTGGACGCACTTCATCGCCACGCACCCGCTCGGCGAGGCCTACCGGACCGACCTGGCCTTTCCACCGGTCATGGCCTACCTCTTCTGGGTGCTCGGGCTGGTCGAGCCGGCCTTCCGCACCGCATCCGACGCGTCCGATCCGGCCATCCGGCTGGCCTTCAAGCTGCCGGCCGTGGCGGCGGACGCCGGCCTGGCGATCGGGGTGGCATGGCTGATCCGCGATCGACCGCGCTGGGCGATCGCCGCGGCGCTCAGCGTCCTCGTCGCGCCCGTCGTCGTCTACACGAGCGCGTGGTGGGGCCAGTTCGACTCGATCTACGTCCTGGCCGGCCTCGTCGCGGTGATCCTGGCCGTCGGGGGCCGGCCGAACCTCGCGGCCGTCGCGCTCGGGGTCGCGCTGATGGCCAAGCCGCAGGCGCTCGCGTTCGTCCCGCCGTTCGCCGCCTGGGCCATCGCGAGCCTCGGCTGGCGCCGGGCCGGGCAAGCCGCGCTCGTGACGATCGTGACCGCGGTCGTGCTGTGGCTGCCGTTCCTCGCCGACGGCGGCCCCGGACGGTACCTGCAGACGCTGGCGGACTTCCAGACCGGGGTCTTCGCGATCCTGTCGCTGCGCGCCTGGAATGCGTGGTGGATCCTCCAGACCATGGTGGCCGGCGACCAGTTTGCCGCCGACGGCGGGGCGCTCCTCGGACCGCTCTCGCCACGCCTGATCGGGTACGTGGCGGTGGGGTTGCTCGAGCTGGTGGTCATGCGCTCGGTCGCCCGCGCGCCGACGACCCGCGGCCTGCTGCTCGGCCTGAGCGCGTCCGTGCTGATCACGTTCGCCTTCCTGACCTCCGTCCACGAGCGCTACGCCTACGCCGCGCTCATCTTCCTGGCCCCGCTCATCCCCGATCGGCGGGTCCTCGCCGTCTGGCTCGGGCTGATGGTGCTCATGACCGTCAACGTCGTCGCGGCCGTGCCACCCACGCCCGAGATCGGCTCGCTGCTGCCGATCGGCGGCGCACTCGGGCTGGCCGGGTCGCTGGTGATGCTGGTCCTGGGTGGAGCGGTCCTGTGGCTGCTCCTGGCCGAGCGCCCGGAGGCCGATGGCCACGTCGGGCAGTACGTCCGACCGATAGTCCCCGGCAGCGACGCGCGGGCATTGTCGGGCGGGCCATGAGGCGTCGATCGACGCTCGCCCAGGGCTCCGGGAGGTCCGCGAGATCGAGCAGACGGTGAACCGGCGGGCGTGGGCCTGGTCGACGGGGCTGTTCGCGCTGGCCGCGGTGCTTGCGAGCGCAGCGCTGATCGCGCTCGGACAGGGCCTCACGTTCTTCGCCGACGAATGGGCCGTCATCGAGGGCCGCTCCCTGGACCTCGACAGCTTCCTGCGCCCGTTCAACGAGCACTGGCTCGGCACGACGATCCTCATCTACCGGCTGCTGTTCGGGGTCGTCGGGCTCGGCTCGTACGTGCCGTACCTGGCGCTGCTCGTCGCGCTGCATGTGGTCATGGCCGCCGAGGTGTTCGTGCTCGTCCGTCGAGCCGCCGGTCCGGCGATCGGGCTCGCGGCGGGGGTCTTGCTGCTCGTCTTCGGGAGTGGCTTCGAGAACCTGTTCTGGGCGATGCAGATCGGGTTCATCGGCGCGGTCGCGCTCGGCTTCGGGGCGATGCTCGCGCTCGACGGGACGCCGACGCGGGCTCGGGCGGCGATCGGGGCCGTGCTGCTCACGGTCGCGGTCACCATGTCGGGGCTCGGTCTCGTGATGGTCGCCGTGGTCGGCGTCGAGCTCCTGGCCGACCGTTCCCGGCGCCGCTTCTGGCCGGTCGCCGCCATCCCGGCCGCGATCTACGTCGCGTGGTTCGTCGTGCTCGGCCGGTCGGGCGTCGCGGCGACCCGCGATCCGTTCAGCCTGACGGCCCTGAGCCAGGTCCCGGGCTTCATCGTCGAGGGCGCCGGCGCGGCCGGCGGGGCGGTCAGTGGCCTCGGGCCGGCCCTCGGGATCGCCCTGGGCATCGTGCTGCTTGTCCTCATCGCCGTGGTTGCCGTGCGCGAGCGCGCGCTCCCGGCCCGGACCGTCGGCTGCCTGGCCGGGATCGTCGTCCTGTACGTGCTGACGGGCCTCGTCCGGGCCCAGCTCACCGTCGACGCGGCGCTTTACTCGCGCTACACGTATCTCGCGGGGCCGTTGCTGCTGGTGGCGCTCGGACCGCTCGCCGGACGGGTTCGGGCGCGTCTGCGTCCGCAGAGCCGCGGGCGGCTGGTGGCCGTCGCCGGCGCGGCCGTCGTCGTGGCCCTCGCCCTGACCTGGAACGTCCGGCTGCTGGTCGAGGGTCGTGCGCTGTTCCTCGAGCGGGCCGCGCTGACGCGGGCGCTCGTGACCGTCGCGCTCCAGCCGTCGCCGGACGGCGTCGACCCGAACCGGACCCTGATCCTCGTGCCGTCCCCGGCCTCGCTCCGCCGGATCGTCGCCGCCCACGGATCGCCACTCGCCGACGCGCTCGTCGCCGGCGGCGTTCCGATGCCGTCGGACGCGACCCTGGCCGAGGCGGGTCGACGCCTGCGCGAGGGCGCGGGGCCCGTGGGCGACCTCCCCCAGTGAGCGCCCGGCTTCCGGCACGCCCGGCCGACCCCGCCGCCGAGCGATCGACGGCGAGCATCGCGCTGGTGACGGTCGCGCTGACCGCCCTGCTCGTCGGGGCCGTCTACGGGCTGGCCGTCATGGCCGTCACCCTGCCCGAGGTCGTGGCCGCGTTCCCGACCGCCGGCGACTGGGCGGTCGACGGCCACCGTCACTTCCTGGCCGCGGCCGAGGCCGTCGCCGGCCGCAACCCGTACGCGATCGACGGCTTCTACTACTCCCCGCTCGGCGCGTTGAGCATGGCGCCGATCGCGGCGCTCGGGCCCGACGGCGGGATCTGGGCGTGGATGGCGATCAAGCTCGCCGTCCTCGTCTGGTGCGTCGCGGACGCGACTCGCGGGCTTCGGCCGGCGTTCCGGGTCGCGGCGTTCGTCGTCGTCCTGAGCTCGGTCTTCGTGCTCGACGACCTGCTGCTCGGCAACGTGGCCATTCCCCTCGGCGCCGCGATGTACCTGGCGATCTCGCGCCGTCCGTGGTGGGCCGCGGTCCCGCTGGGGCTGCTCCTCGCCCTCGTCGCCAAGCCGTTCCTGGTCCCATTCCTCCTCTGGCTCGTCGTGCTCCGCCGTCCGTCGGCGGTCGCGGCCATCGGGACCGCGCTGGCGGTGACGGTCGTCGGGGTCGCGGTCCTCGGGATCGACGACTACCGCGCCTACCTCGACGCGCTCGTGCGTGCCGGTCGATCGGCCGTCCCGTTCGTCGGGAACCATGGGCTGTCGAGCATCGCGCCGGCGCTCGTCGTGCCGGTCTCGATCCTCGTCCTCGCGGTCTTCGCGCTGCTGCTGTGGCGCAGCCGGGACGAATCGGCGCTGCTCATGTGGAGCCTGTTCGCCGGGCTCGTGGCAGCGCCGTACGTTGGCTTCTACGCGGCGGTCCCGGTGGCCGCCGGGTTGCCGGCCTTTGCCCGCGACCATCCCCGCCGGGCGCTCCTCCTGGCGGTCGTCCTCCCGCTCGGGGCCGTGAGCATGGTGGCAGCGGCCGTCGTCGGACTCGCGATCGCGCTGCCGCCGGACGCGATCCCGCGTTCGACCGCGCTCGACACCCGGCTCGGCCGAACGGAGGCGGCGCCCCCGCCCGCCGGACCCGAGCGGGCCTAGCGGTACGGCGCGAGGCGCTGGTCGAGCGGGATGGTCTGCTCGAGCCGGAGGAGTGCCTCGTGGATGGCCACCCCGCGCGGGATCGCGCTGACGTTGGCGATCAGCGCGATGACGAAGACGGCGACCCAGACCGCCCGCGGCATCCGCGGCAGGCCGGGAAGAAGCAGCAGCACGAACGGCGCCGCGGCGTAGATGTAGCGCGAGATGAGCGCCTGGTCGGCCCCGAACTGGGCCCGGCCGAAGGCCAGGATCGCGTACTCGCTGGCGAGGCCGGCCAGGCCTGCCAGCACGATCGCCGGGGGTCGCGGGCCCCGCACGAACCGCCAGCCGAGGACGCCGATGACCAGCGCGGCCAGCGCGAGCCCGAGGAGCGCGCCGACCTCGTCGACGATCCCGAGGCCGAGGCCGCTGACCCCGGCGAACGCGGCGCCGAGACCGGTCAGGGCGTAGGCGACGTACGGTCCGACTGGCGGCAGCGGGACCGATTGCCGCCCGACGAGGACGAACCAGGCGAGATAGAGGAGCACCGGGAGCGCCACCCAGACGCGCGACCGGATCATGAGCGCGACGGGCAGGACG
Source organism: uncultured Chloroflexia bacterium (assembly GCA_963825545.1). Classification (GTDB taxonomy): domain Bacteria; phylum Chloroflexota; class Limnocylindria; order Limnocylindrales; family CSP1-4; genus Chersky-267. Next base: position 69,640 of record CAWGTR010000001.1, read on the forward strand.
TAGAACAGGCCGACGCTGCTCATTGCGATCGACAGGGTCAGCAGGAGCGCCGAGAGCCACGGTCGATCGGCGACGACGAGCGCCCACAGCCCCAGCGCGACCGATCCGACGAACCCGATCTGGAACGCCCAGAGGAGGTTGTCGAAGCCGCTCCCGAGGAACAGGAGCAGGGTTGCCGCCGCCATCGCCCCGGCCGCCGGCAGATGGCGCCGCAGGAGGACGAGGAGGCCTGCCGCGGCGGCCACGTGGAAGGCCATCAGGCAGACGAGATAAGGCAGGTACGAGCCTGTGCCGACGGTCTCGACCAGGCCGCGATAGATCACCACGAAGAGCGCGACGAGATGCTCGTTGTGCGGCCGGAAGATGCTCTCGAGGGTCAGCCGGCGGTCGACGATGAACGCCCACTCGTCGCCCCGGAACGACAGGTTGCGCGCCATCACGAGGATGAGCAGCACGGCTTCGCCGGCGACGATCGGGAACAGGCGCCGGTCGCCGAGCGTCCGTTCGAGGCGGCCGGTGAGGCTCGCGGGGTCCGCCGGTTGGGATCCCGAGCCGGCGAACGACGCCTCCGGCGTGGCCAGGCGATCGGGCTGGGCCGGGCTGGCGCTGGTCATCCCGCGACCCGCCGGAGGGCGCGCCGTGCGCGTCCGGTGAAGGCCAGCCCGTACCAGTGCAGGTAGTGGGGCAGCCAGGTGCGCAGCTTGAAGTTGCTCTGACCGGCGGTCCGGTCGCGCCAGGTCGTCGGGACCTCGGCGACGCGGCGGCCGTCGAGCGTCGCCTTGACCGTCAGCTCGAGCGCGAGCTCGAACCCGGCCCGGCTGTCGATCTCCGTCGCGTCGAGGAAGCGCCGGCTGTAGAGCTTGAAATTGTTCGTCGGGTCGTGCGTGGCGACGCCGCCGAACCAGTGCAAAGTCAGCCCCGCGGTCCGGCTCATCAGGCGCTTGAGCGGGGGGCCGCCGATCTGCCGCCCGCCCGGCATGTAGCGGCTCGCAGCCACGACGTCGGCACCGTTCCTGGCCAGCTCGACCATTCGATCGACGATCGCCGGCTCGTCCGACCCGTCGGCCATCGACACGAGGACGTACGCGCCGGTCGTCCCGGCGATCCCGGCCTTCATCGCGTTGAGGACCCCCCGGCCGAGGTCGTTGCGCAGGCCGCGCAGGCCGGGGATCTCCCGGCTCAGCCGGGTGACCACGGGGACCGTCGTGTCGCCGTCGAAGTCGTACACGACGACGATCTCGTGCGCCGTCCGGACGCCGGCCGCCATGGCCCGCAGGACGGGCTCGACCGCCTCCCCCTCGTTGTAGACCGGCACGACGATCGACAGCTCGGGCGTCATGGCAGTCGACCGTCGGCCGGCCGCTGGACGGCCGGCGGTACGGCCGCCGGCGGCACCGTCTCCTGGCTCGTCTCGCGAGTCAGGTCGCCGAGCGCCGTCCCGAGCCACACGAGCGACAGCGCTCCGCCGATGGCGAGGACGAACACGGTCAGCCCATGGACCACGATCGCGAACGCCAGGGCGCTCTCGGCGGGGACGCCGAACCAGCCGGCGGCCGCCGACGCGGCGAGCTCGAATGTGCCGACGTAGCCGGGCGCCGACGGCACGATCGTCCCGAGCACGGTGACGGCCGATACGACCATCGCGCCGGTCGGCGCGAGACCGATCCCGAGCGCCTGGGCGACGGCCCAGTAGATCGTCCCGTCGAGGACCCAGGCGACGAGGCTGAGCCCGGCGGCGGCGACCAGGGCACGCTCGCGGCCACGGCCGTCCATCGCGGCGAGGAACCGATCGAGCCGCTGGAGCCACGGCCGCCACCGGGGGCGGGCGCGCCGGTCGAGCGCCTCGACGACCCGCCGCGGCAGCGGGGTCTGGGCGGCAAGGAGCACGCCGCCGGCGGCGACGGCCACCAGCGCGGCCGCGCGAACGAACCAGTCGGGCGCGCCGGCCCAGATCGCCGCGGGGAGCGCGATCACGGCGAGCGTGAGCGTGTCGATCGCCCGCTCGAGGACCACCGATCCGAACGCGGTGGAGATGGGGATCCCCTCCCGACGGCCAACGAGGGCCGCCCGGATCGGGTCGCCGAGCCGAGCCGGCAGGACGGCGTTCCCGAGGTAGCCCACGAGCACCACCGGCACGAGCCGCCGCGCCGGGATCGCGCCGCCGTCGTCGCGGCGCGGAAGGAGGCACGACCAGCGAACCGAGCGGACCCACAGCTGGGCCGCCACCGCGGCGCCGACGAGGACGAGCGGACCGAGCCGGAGCTGACCGAAGAGCGAGGCCATCCGCGCGAGGTCGACCCCGCGCAGGGCGAGCCAGACCGCGGCGACGCTGATCGCGCAGCCGGCCAGCGGGATCGCCAGCCGGGACGCCGTCCGGGCCCTCGACGAGACGTCATGCTCACGACTCCTGCCTCAGCGACGTAGAGCGTCTGCCGGCCGAGGAGTCGCCAGGCGGGCGGGAACCGCAGGTACGCCCGCACGAGCCGCGGGTGGCTCGGCAGCCGGCTCTTCGTGGAGTAGGGCAGGAACCGGGTGATCAGCTCGACCGTCCGCAGGCCGGCCAGCGAGCCGGCCTCGACGAGGCTCTTCTCGGTCAACGCGACCCGGTGGTCGATGAAATCCCAGTAGGCGCCGCCGACCAGCCGGATGTTCGGCTGGAGGACGATCACCCGACCGCCGGGCCGGAGCAGCCGGTGGGCGACGGCGAGCTGCTCGATGACCGCCGCCGGGCCCTCGAGGTGCTCGAGGTAGTTGCTCATGAAGATCGTTCCGAAGCTCGCCGCAGGCACCGCGCCGTCGAGCTCGAGACCGCTCGCCTGGACGAACCGGATGTCGGCCGGGAACTCGGATCGCAGGTCGCGCAGGTCGGTCGCCCAGCGCTCGGTCGCGTGGACGTTGCGGATGAAGTAGCCGGTGTCGCAGGCGATGTCGAGGACGGGCGCCGCCGGATCGACCCAGCGCTCGAGGAAGCGGACGATCTCCGGCCAGATCAGGTCCTTCTGGCGGCGCGATGCCTCGGGAAAGCGTTGTCGGTAGACGTCGTCGAGCTCGTCCATCAGATCCGATCCGCCTCGACCTCGTCGCGGATCCACGGGATGACCTCGTCGAGCATCTCGTCGAGCGTCGTCGTCGCCTCGAAGCCGAGCACGGCCCGCGCCTTCTGGACGTCGGGGACGCGCATCTGGACGTCGTGCTCGAACGGCGGATCCGAGATGGTCCGCAGCGGGCGATCGGGTCCGTAGACCTTGCGCCAGATCGCCCCGGCGAGCTCGAGCACGGTGGTGCTGGCCGCGGTCGACAGGTTGAAGTCGTCGTTGACCGCCGCCGGGCTCTCCATCGCCAGCGCGATGCCCCGGGCGAGGTCGCCGCCATAGGTGTAGTGCCGGACCTGGCGGCCGTCGCCGAGGATGTGGAGCGGGTCCTGGCCCTTGAGGACCTTGATCACGAGGTCGGGCACGACGTGGCTCAGGGCGAGCCGGACGTTGCCGCTCATGACGTCGCTGTCGCGGACCGCCCGTCGCTCGCCGATCCCGACGCAGTTGAACGGTCGGACAATCGTGTACGGCAGCTCGTACTGCTCGGCCGCCCCCCGGGCGAAGTACTCGCTGGCCAGCTTCTGGAAGCCGTACGTGGACACCGGCGGCGGGCTGGTCAGCTGGGCGCCCTCGGGGGTCGGGAAGACGGTCGCCGACTCGTAGACCATCGACGAGCTGAGGACCACGATCCGCTCGAGGTGCCCGGATCGGTGCGCGGCGATCGCCGCGTCGAAGGTCGACGCGAGGATCCGTTCGTTCTCGGCGATCAGATCGTAGGCGAACTCGTGGAAGTAGCTGATGCCCCCGATCATCGCGGCGGCAGCGACGACCTGGTCGCAGTCCGCGGCGAGGTCCGTCAGGAGTCCGGCGTCCTTTGCGTCGCCCTCCACGAACCGATAGCCCGGGTGCCGGTCGTAGGACTTCGTGAGCCGGCCGTACTTGCTGAAGTCGTCGATCCCGACGACCTCGTGGCCGCGCTCCAGGAGCTCAGGGACGAGGTAGCCGCAGATGAACCCAGCCGCGCCCGTGACGAGCACCCTCATCGGTCAACCTCCCGGGGACGGGTCCCCTGCCTCGACGAGCCGTTCGCTGTCGGCATGAATCGCCCGACTGCCGATCGACCAATCATTGCGGTCCCACCAGGGGAACGCTCTCGAACTCGTAGGTGAGCGTCCGATGGCCGTGGCGCACGAGCCCCGACTGGATCGACAGCGACGAGATCGGTGGCCCGAAGGCAAAGGATCCGGTTCCGTCCGCGCCCGGTGGGACGGCGAGGAGGAGGCCATCTGCAGCGGTTGGCGCCACGAGGCGATAGCGGACTCCGCCGATGGTGACGAACCACTCGTCGGCCTTGAACAAGAGCGTCTTGACGCGATCGAGGATCGACGGCTCGAGACCCATCACCCGGACGGTCACGAATCGATCAGGGCGCGTCTCGACGGGGACCTGGACGATCGCCCCCTCCTGCGCGCGGATCGTGGCCAGCGGCTCGGCCGGCCCACAGGACTGAGCGGAGCGGCCCAGGACCTGCCAGTCCGCTGTTGCCTCGAGCTGACGGTAGCGGCAGAAGGTCTCCAGCATTGCAGCCGGCGCCTCGAACCAGCGGAACCGACCGTCGACGGTTACGGGGATCGACTCCCCGGGCCGGAGCGGGTGGCCGCGTTGTCGGGTGAGCCAATCCGGTGGATCCGGGTTCAACGTGATCCCGCGAAGGATCCGCTCCGGTGCGTCGGCCGACCGGAGGCGCGCCGCATTCAGCTCATCAAGGTGGGTCGTGTAGGCCAGATAGGACTGGAAGGCGGGGAGCGGCGACCAGGTCATCTCGGGGTAGGCGAACGCCGCACCCGCCTCCACCGGGTCGATGGAGACGGTCCGCCCGCTCAAGGCGCCGAGGATCGTTGCGTCGAGACCGTACCTCGCGCGAAGCACCGTCCGGTTGCGCTCCTCCGTCCGGTGGGCCCGGCTCGGGATGACGGCTGTCAGGGTCTCGCCCACGAGGGATCTGGCCGACCGGGCAACGTCGACGTAGGCCCCCGGCGTCATCTTCGCGGCCGCGACGAAGGCCACGCCGACGACCAGGAGCGACGTGATCCACACCCGCCGGTCGCCCAGCGGCGCACCGAGGGCGATCAGGGCCACCGCGAAGGTCGCGAAGGCATACGCCGGGAACTCGCGGACGAAGGCCGTCTTCCACATCGCGAAGAGGATGATCGCGACGACCGCCCCGAGCCCGATCCGGCGCTGGCGGGTCCAGTCCACGCTGTGTCGCCAGGCGGCCCAGACGACGAGGCCCGCGCCGACCGCGAAGGCGAGGTAGATCCACAGGAGCGCCGGGTCGCGATCGGTGCCCATCGCCGCGGAATAGCCGACGGCGATCTCATAGGCTGCTCGCACAAAGTCGGGGAGATCCGAGAGCCGCTGGCCGAGCGCGAGCCACAGGGCCAGGGTCGCGCCGGCTCCGGCGACGATGTATGCCGCAAGCCCCCGCCACCAGCGACCGTCGATGGTCAGGGCCGTCGCGAGGCCCATCGCTGCAACGAAGACGCCGACGTTGATCTTCCCGAGGACCGCGACCGCCGCAGCGACGCCGAGCGCGCCGGCAATCACCTCCGGGCGGACGCGGATCCTGCCTCGCGAGCGCCTCGACGCAGCACACGAGCACGAGTGCCTGGAAGGCTTCGAACGGGGGCAACCCCGCGAACAGGCGGGCGACCAGCAGGACGACGATGGCGGCCAGGGCGAGCGGGAGGATCCGGCGAGCCGAGACGAGGAGCACCAGGATGAGGGCGAGATAGATGACCCCCGTGGCCAGCAAGGCGAGGAGGCTCGACGAGCCGAGATAGGGCTCGGGGACCGACAGGAAGCCAAGCGGCCCGTAGGTGAACACGAAATCGACGCCCTGCCGGAGCCGATCCCACAGGGCGAGGTGGAGAGCGATCTGCCACGACTCGTCGAGACCGGTCGCGATGGGCCTCGCGATGATCGGCCAGGCCAGCAGCGTGACCAGGAGCCCCAGGCCGACCAGCGGTGCCCGTTCGGCGGCCCATGCCGCCGCCGGCGAGCGGACCGCGATGCGATCGAGAACCGACGGACGTGTTGCGACGCTCAACGGATCGAGCCAGACGGGTCGGCCCCGCGGCAGATGGCGAGCCGCGCCACCGGTCGCCGCGACGCGTCGGTCAGTGCGGTCAATGCACGACGCTCGACGGCTTCCAGCGCCGCTCGCGGGACGCGGGCTCAGAGGCGGATCCCATCGCCGAGGGCCCCCCAGATATCGACCACGTCTCGGTGCCCATCAAAGGTCAGGCCCCGATACGCCTTGTGCGGGACGCCGAGGACAATGATCTCGCTCTCGGCGACGACCCGTTCGACGGGCACGAGGCGGTCGTCGACGACATACGGGTCGGTGCACAGGACCGTCGCGCCGGCCCAGGCGAGCAGCTTGCGCAGCTTGAAGCTCAGCGACGCGCGGGTGTCGTCCGACTCCGCCTTGAAGGCCATGCCCAGGATCCCGACCGTCCGCCCGCGAAGGGTGCCGTACCGCCGTTCCAGCGCGGAGACGACAAATGCCGGAAGACCCTCGTTCACCTGGACCGCCGACTGCCCGATCGGGAAGTGGTCGGTCGTGAACGCGGCCAGCTGCATCGTGTCCTTGAACAGGCACGGCCCGGCGGCGAAGCCCGGGCCCGGCAGGTCCTGGGCGCGCGGGTAGTCCTCGCGGATCGCCCGAAGGACGTTGCCGTAGTCGACGCCGGCCTCATGCGAGATCATGAAGAACTGGTTCGCGACCGCGAACTTCAGGTAGCGCCAGGTGTTCGTGAGGAGCTTCGCGAGCTCCGCCTCGCGAGTGGTCGTCCGGACCCGGTGCTCGACGATTCGGCCGAACAGCGCCTCCGCCCGCGCGGCGGCCCGGTCCGAGTCGGCCCCGATGATCTGGGGCAGGCTGCCGAGCTCCTCGAGGGCATGACCCTCGGCGATCCGCTCCGGGCAGAACACGACGTCGGCCCGGCAGCCGCGATCGGCCAGGTGCTGGGCGACGTACTCGGTGGTACCCGGATAGACCGTGCTTCGGAGGACGACCAGCGCATCGTCGCGAAGATGCGGCGCGATCTGGTCGACGGCCTTCTCGAACACGGTCATCGACGGCCCAAGGAACTCATCCACCGGCGTCCCGATGACGACCACGATCGTCTGGGAACGGCCGATCATCGTCGGGTCGGAGCTCAGCTCGAGCCGGCCGGTGGGCAGGAGCTCGCGGAGGAGGTCTTCGGCGCCGGTCTCCATGAACGGCATCTGCCCGCTGCCGGATCCGCTCGACCGTCGACTCGTTGGTGTCGAAGATCCCGACGGCGAGCCCGGCCCGCGCGAAGACGAGGCTCAGCGGAAGGCCGACGTGGCCACCGCCACCGAGCACGACGACATCGAGATCGCTCAACCTGTGGACCGCTCCCATCGCCCGCGGACCCGGCGCGACCGCGCCCGGACATCGGGTCCCTTCCTCGAGGTGACGATAGCAAAGGCGGCGCCCGTCGCGGTCTCGTGAGGGCCGCGCCGGCAGCGGATCATCGGTCGGCCCGGACGAACACGACGCCGTCGGCGTCGTCGTGGATCGGCCGCCAGGCCGCCGAGGCCCGCATCCGCTCGATCAGCGCCCGCTGCTCGGTCGCCGAGGCGACCACCACCGTCACGCCGCGCCGGTCGAGGATGGCCGACCAGTCGGCAGCCCCACCGGACAGGGCGAGGTGGTCCGCCCAGGCGTCTGCCGGGATGAGCTCGATCCGTGAGTCGACCGCGACCGGTGCGTTGGGGACCGCGAACTCCAGCCACGATCCCCAGCGCTGGGCGTTCCAGATCCGGTCGTCCGGCCGGACGGCCGCGAGCAGCGTGTCGGTGATCCCGCGCGGGGCATCGGTCAGCAGGCCGTCCGGGCCGTAGAGCGGGTCACCGCCACGCCAGACCGGCAGCAGCGCCACGACGGCGACCAGCAGGACGCCGACGATCGCGGTCGCGGCAAGGCTGGCCGGTGGAGCGTTCCGCCGCGCCGTGCGCTCGCCAGGTACGGGCTCGATCGCGGCGCCGGGATCGACCGCCGTGCGAGTCCCTCGGACGTCCGCCGCCACCACGAGCAGCCCGGCGAGCGCGACCGGGGCGGCGATCGACCACCACGCGACCCCGCGCTCGGCGTATGCCCCGATGGCGGCCAGACCGGTGAGCCAGAGGAGCGTCGGCCAGCTGCGCCGGACGAACGTCCGGATCGCGCCGCCGGCGTCGCCCGTACGCCGCAGCGCGAGCGCCAGGATTGCGACGACGGCGACGAGTGACCCGTAGAACATCGCGCCGGCGAACGACAGTGGTGCCGTGGCCTGCCACTCGGTGATCAGCCGTCGGATCGTCGGGTCGACGGCGAGCCCGGCAGCGTAAGTCCAGACCCCCGGTCCGTACGGGTTGACCAGCGTCGCGAGAGCGCTGGCCGCCGCCACGAACAGGAGCCGTCGTTCCCGGCGCCCCGAGACCCGATCCTCGAGCCAGGCCACGACGACCGCGGCCGGGCCGAGGAAGAACGAGCCGTGGACGTTCGCCCACAGGACGACGAGGACCGGAATGACCCAGACGAGGGCCGGCCGGCGCACGCGACCGGCGAGGATCGCCAGGGTCGCCGCGAACAGGGCCATGGCCAGCAGCTGCGGTCGCAGGCTGAGCGCCACGAGCCCGACGGCGAATCCTCCGAGCGTCAGCCAGGCGGCGGGTCGCATCTCGGCCCCGGCCATCCGGCAGCCACGGTAGACGAGCAGCGAGGTGAGTCCGACGAGCGCCGCCCGGACGGTCGCGAGCAGCGCCCAGCCGCCGGCCCGATCGAGCGCGGCGAAGAGTGCCTGGGCCCCCCACTGCTGGTCGAGCCAGGCGAGCCCGCCGGCGGTGAAGGTGAACGTGTCCGGGCTCGGCAGCCGCCGGGTGTCGAGCACGATCCCGCCCGCGCGCAGGTGGTAGGCGAGGTCGACGGTCGAGATGCCCGCGAGCAGCGCGCCGAGGACCGGCAGGAGGATCGCCAGGGCGACCCACAGCTGCGGCAGCGTCAACCGGACGTCGACCGTCCGGGCCGGGACCGCGCGCGCCGCACCCTCAGCCATCGACCGGCGATCCGCTCAGCGGCGCGGTCGACGCCGGGAGCTCGACGGGCGCCGCGGGTCCGATCGCCGTCCGGCCGTGGCGCGCGCCGAGCCAGGCGAGGAGCGGGATGCACAGCAGCGGGAACTCGGTGATCGAGTAGAGCGGCCCGCCGCGCCCGTCGACCGGGTTCGTCTGGGCGTTGAGCAGCACCTCGGGGTAGCGCAGGGTGTCGGCGAGGAACGGCAACGAGGCGAGCACGAGGACCGCGACGAGCAGCCACCAGCGCCGGTCGCGGATCCCGAACAGGGCGAAGACCGCCACGGTCGGTTTGATCAGCAGGAAGGCGGCCGGCCAGCGGACGATCGTCGCCACGCCGAGCGCCGCGGCGCCCCAGATCACGGGGTTGCCGAAGACGAACTTGGCCGGCGTGTACGGCCAGGCGATGCACGCCGCGATGAGGACGAGCGCCCATGGCGCCGGCCGGAGGCGCCACACGGCGACGATCACGATCGCCGCCGGGATGATCGACCACAGGACCGGGCCGAGGTAACGGAACGGGAGGAGCAGGTAGATCAGGACCGGCGGGTAGAGGATGTCGCCGAGCTCGATCGGATACGGGCCGGCCAGCTGGCGGGCGCGATACCACTCGCCGTCGAGCTGCCAGCGGTCGAGGCCCTGCATGTAGATGCCGTAGTCGATCGCGAACGAGCGACCGAGCCAGCCGGCCTGGCTCACGATCACGAGGAGCCACCCGGCGACCGTGATCGTGAGCAACCCGACGGTCGTCGCGAGCAGGATCGTCCGGAGCAGCTCCGACGAGCGAGGCGACCGAAGGGCCGCGCTCGACGATGGCAGGGCCGCGCTGAGCCCGGCGTCCGGGTGCGGTGTGGTGCGTTCAGGCATCGGTCTCGATCCTACCCGCCCGCCGCGCCGCGGTGATCACCCGATTGTCCTATCCGGCGGCGACCTCGCTGAGCCGGAGCGCGCGGGCGCCTTCGTCGTAGATCTGCTCGACGGCGTGGACCATGAGCTGGATACAGAACTGGGCATGGACCAGATCGTGGCCCGCCCGTCCGAGCGTGTCGGCCAGCGGGTGGTCCTGCAGCAGGCGGACGATCGCTCGGGCGAGGGCGTCCGCGTCGCGCGGCGGCACGAGCAGGCCGGTCACCCCGTCCTCGATCATCTCCGGGATCCCGCCGACGTTCGAGGCGACGACCGGCCGGGACAGGGCCATCGCCTCGAGGATGGTCAGGCCGAGCGCCTCGCGGTAGGACGGCAGGACCGCGACGTCGAGCGCCGCCGTCACCGCCGGGACGTCGTCGCGACGGCCGGTGAACACGACGCGATCGCGGACGCCGAGCTCGGTCGCGAGCCGCTCGAGCGCGTCGCGCCGGCTGCCCTCCCCGACGACGAGGAGCGTCGCGGCGGGAACGGCGGCAACGACCTGGGGCCAGGCCTCGATGAGCGTCGGGTGGCCCTTCTCCGGCTCGAGCCGGGCCACGACGCCGACGACCGGGCCGCCGGCCGGGAGCCCGTACTCCTCGTGCAGCGTGCAACATGGCTCCTGGTGGTCGTAGCGCTCGAGGTCGACGCCGTTGTGGATCAGCGAGATCGGAACCGTGTCGCGACCTTCGGCGTGGAGCTTCTCGACGATCGAGCGGGAGACGCCGATGAGGCGATCCATTCGCGACGTCAGGAGGCTGAGCACGCGGCGGTCCTCCTCCGATCGGATCCGGCTCGAGTGGACCGTCGAGACGACGTACGGCCGCGGCCGGCCGATCTCGCCGAGCGCGATCGCCGCGCGGGTTCCGACCAGCTCAGCCCGGTACATGTGGTTGTGGACGACCTCGGGCCGGATGTCCCCGAGCAGCGCGGCCAGCGCCCCGGTCGCGATGGCGTCGTCGGGCTCGTCGATCACGGTGACGGGAATGCCGCTGCGCTCGAGCTTGCGGACCGAGCTGCCCTGCGAGAGCGACACGACGTGGACGTCGTAGCGGGTCGGGTCGATCCGGGTCAGGAGCCCGAACACGTGCTCCTGGGCGCCGCCGTTCGAGCCGGTCGCCAGGACTTCGACCACCCGGACGCGGCCACCCGGGAGCGCCGGCCGGTCGACCGGCTCGAGGCAGGGATCGCCGGCGCCGGGGGCGGTCACGCGTCCACCCGCCGGATCAGCAGCCGCTGGATCGGCTCGTCGACCGCGCCCCACTCGTACTTGTAGGCCTCGTTCCCGCGCAGGAAGTCGAGCCGGCGGCGGCCGGTGGCGATGGCCCGCTCGACGTACCTCGCGATGAGGAGCGACCCCGGGCGACAGGTCGCGGGCATCGGGGTCGACCCCGGCGTTGTAGTAGCCGACCGTGTCGCCGTCCTCGAACGTGATCCCGGCGGCGATCCGTCGGCCGCCCACGGTCAGGAAGCACAGGTGCACCGGTCCGACCGGGCCGAACGTCTCGAACAGCCGTCGGACGAACACCCGGCTCGCATCGCCGCCCGGGGTCGGTGGGAACAACCCGCGGGCGCCCCACTTGCGCTGGTGCAGGCTCGATGAAGACCTCGAGGTCGGCGAGCGGGTCGACCGACTCGACGAGCGCCACAGGCCCGACCGCCTCGGCCCGGCGCAGCTTGCGCCGGATCTCGTGGCGGTCCTTCTTGTCGAGCGTGGCCAGGACGTCGTCGAGACCCGTCGCGTCGGATGGGATCGTGACGATCGGGCAGACGTCCTCGCGGTCGAGCTCGGCCGTCCAGGCACGACCCCCGTCGATCTCGGCGAACGCCGCGGCCAGCGCGTCCGCCACGGGGTCGCCGCAGCGGAGGCGGCGCAGGTCCAGGGCGCTCCACGGCTCGTGGTCCGTGGCGCCCGACGATCCGGCATACGCGGCAGCCGCCTGGGCGACCCGGTCGAGGTCGGCCGGAGCGACGAGCAGCGTCGCGTAGTCGGCGTGATACGACGCCCCGAACGCGATCGGCTCACCGTCGCGCGGGGTCTCTTGCAGCTCGGCCGGCGACTCGTGACGGAGGGACGTGTGGCTCGCCGCCGCCGGCTGCCCGCCCGAGCGTCGCATCAGCGGCACGATCCCAACTGGTGGCGCGGCGGGTCCCGCTGATGGGTCGACGACCACCACCGTCTCGTCGATGGCGCCGGCCCCGTAGCCGTCCCACCAGGCCCGATGGAAGGCCCAGCGGGCGAACAACGTGGCCCAGGGATTGCGCGCGGCGAGCGCATCCCAGGTGGCGGGGTCGATCGCGTCGAATGGCCGTCGGAGCGCGACCAGGCGCGTGTTGGGAGCGGTCGGTCCGGGGGTCGGGGCCTCGGTCGGGCCCCCCGGACAGGCGGGCTCCACCTCTGCAGTGGCGCTGGTCACGACGGCGAGGATAGCACCGCAGCCTTCGGAGGTTGTTGCGCAGGCAAGGGCCCGCGGTCGGGCGCCGGGTCAGCCGGCGGCGGGCTCGGGCTCGGGACGAAGCTCCTCGACGGGCGGCTGGTCGGCGCCCGTGCGCAGCCACCAGGCGAGCCACAGCACGAAGCCGATCATGAGCAGGACCGGCGTCCGGATCGGCGGTCCGCCAGCATCGTTCGCGCTCAACGAGTTCGTGGCCAGCACGATGAACGGCGCCAGGAAGAGGATCACGCCGAGCCAGCGTCCCTCGGGCCGCCGGCGGGCCGCGTCGTACGCGAGGGCACCGATCGGCACGAGCGTCAGGGCGTCGTGCGGGTTGAGGTGCGGGCTGAGGAGCAGCCCGAGCAGGACGGTCAGGGCGAAGCGCGGACCGAAGCGCGGATCGTCGGGATCCCATCGGCCGCGCCACAGCCAGGCAATGAGCGCGAGCCCGATGAGCTCGCCGACGATCGCGATCCCATTGATCGCGCCACCGACCGACCGCGCCTGGTCGGGCCCGACCAGCAGGGTCAGCGTTCCGCGCAGGTTCCACATGACCGAGGGGCGGACGCTCAGGAGGTCGAACGAGCCGAGGTAATCGGACAGGAACCGCAGGTACGACAGCCAGATCCCGGGACCCATCACGGCGCTCGCGGCGGCGGCCAGCGCGAGGGCGACGAGCGCCGCGACGAGCAGCGTCGACCAGCGTCGTGCCGCGAGCAGCGCGACGGCCGGGGCCAGCGCGACCTGCGGCTTCAACGAGCCGACCACGAGCCAGATCCCGGCGATCCGGTCGCGGCGCGCCCGCAGGGCGAGGTAGAGCTCGAGCGTCGCGACGGTCACGACGAGCGACAGGGATCCCTGGAGCAGGGTGAACAGGAGCGGCGGGGCCGCCAGGGTCGCCGCGACGAGAAGGGCCTGCTCGGAGCGGGTCCATCGGTCGGCGATCCGCGTCAGCAACCGCCAGAGCAACCAGGCGAGGAGAGCGACCTGGACGGCCGCCCAGACGAGGTAGCCCTGGTCGAGGCTCAGGACGGTCAGCGGGAGGAACGGCAGCACGAGATGGGGCGGGTTGTTGAACGGGTTCAGCCCGGCCTCGAACTGGCGGCCGCCGAGCACCTGGCGCTGGACCTCGGTCTGGACGGCCGGATCGTACAGATCGGCGCCTCGGCCCTGGGCGACGATCGTCCAGCCCGTGTAGAACGCGCTGAAGTCCGCCTCGTCCGATGCCCCGGACGTCACCAGGGCGGCCCACAAGCCGAGGTACACGGCGAACACGGCGCAGCCCGCGACGACGCCCAGTCGGACGGCCCACGCCTTCCACCTCATGCCCGGCCGACGACCTCAGGGGCGGCGGCGGACCCGAGCCGGCTCGAGCCGTCGACCGCGATCGGAGCGATGAGCGCAGCCCAGAACGCGAGCGGATAGACGACCGGCGGCAGCCAGATGAGCAGGATCGAGGTTGCCAGGGGGATCGCGACCGCCCACCAGCGGCGCTGTTCGAGCAGCCAGGCGACCGGGAGCAGGAGGAGCATCGCGTAGTGATCCCACAGGACCGGCGACAGGAGCTGGCTCGCGGTCGCCGCGGTCAGGAAGCCGACCGCCGCGCTCGAGCGCAGCCCGGCCCAGACGACCAGGGCGAGCACCGCCCCGGTGCTGATCAGCTGGACGACGCCCGCGGCAGCCTCACCGAGCCCGGCCTGGTAGGCGATCGCGCCCGGGGTGAAGTTGTGGGGCGTCGTGATCGGAGCGCTGATCGAGCGCAGGATCGTCAGCCAGGCCGACCAGGCGTCCGGTCCGACCAGCAGCGTCGCGACCGCGGCGGCACCGACCAGGACGGCCAGGCAGACGCCGATCGCCTGCCAGCGCCGGGTGAGCGCGGCCCACACGAGGAGGATCGCCGGCTGGAGCTTGATGATCGTGCCGATCGCGATCGCCGCGCCCAGGCGGACCGGCCGGTCGAGCCAGCGCCAGCCGATCGCGAAGCACAGGAACAGGATCGGGCCAACCTGGCCGAGCTTGACGGCGTAGGCGAACGGCCACGACAGGCCGGCCAGCAGGACGATCAGCCAGCGGACGTCACGACGGACCGGCAGGATCGCCACCCCGACGGCAAAGGCGGCCAGGATCGCCACGAGCCAGCCGCCGACGTCGAGCGGAGCCGGCAGCAGGGCGAAGGGAACCGCGAGCAGGGTGAACGGCGGCGGATAGAGGTACAGCCCGGACGGGCCGGCCACGTTGATCGACGCGTCGTAGACCGGCTGTCCGTCGAGGAGCCGGCGCGCCGCCTCGAGGTAGGCGCGGCTGTCGTAGCCGACCGTCGTGCCGCCACTGGCCAGGACGGCGCCGACCACGACGACGACGACCGTGACGGCGGCGATCGGCAGGACCCGGGTGCTCCACGCCTCGCCTTCCGTCCACCGGCGCGGCGCGGCGGTCATCGGATCCGTCCGACCCGGCGATGGAGGAACGGGATCCGGAACAGGTCCCAGGCGACCCGGAGCGCAAGACCCGGGCTCGTCTGCATCCGCGAGCCCCGGCGATCGAACCACTGGATCGGCACGACCGCCAGCCGGTAGCCGCGCCGCCGGGCGAGATAGATGAGCTCGACGTCGAAGACGATGCTCGTGATCCGCTGTTGCGCGAACAGATCGTGAGCCACGTCGCGGGTGAACCCCTTGAACCCGCACTGGGTGTCGCGGACCGGCCCGGTCACCCAGGCCGCGGCGAGGGCGTGGAACACCTTGCCGAGCAGGCGTCGCAGGCCCGGCTGGGTACGTCGCATGTCCGAGCCGTCGGGCTGGATCCGGCTCCCCAGCGCCACGTCGGCCGCATCGAGCGCCGCGATGAGCCCGGGCAGCTGGTCGGGCGGTGTGGCCATGTCGGCATCCGCGAACACCACGAGCTCGCTGTCGGCGACGAGCATGCCGGCCTTCACCGCGGCGCCCTTGCCGCCGTGCGGGACGCTCATCAGCTCGAGCCAGGCGCCGCGCCACGGTCCGGCGGGGCCGGCCTCGCGGATGCCGGGGGCGGCCTCCGGGCGGGACCGGACGAGTGCGACGGTTCCGTCGCTGCTCCCGTCGTCGACCACCAGGACCCGGATGCGCGCCGGCAGGTTGCTCGAATCCGGTGCGCCCTCGCGGGGCGGCCCGCCCCGGCGGCGGAGGTAGCCGAACAGCTCGTCGAGGGCCGGGCCGAGCCGGGTCTCCTCGTTGAAGGCCGGCAGGACGAGGGTCAGCGAGCGGTCCGGCGGTGCGCCCCGCGATCGGTCCTCCATCGAGGGGCAGTCTACGGGTTGGCGGACAGCTGGAGGAGGAGGGAAGGGCTGATGTGTGGCGACGGCGGTCCGAACATCCGCCGGAGCAGGAAGTACTCGGGCAGCGGCCGGTCGTCGGTGATCAACGGTCCGTCTCCGGCGACCCGGGCGACCTGGTCACCCGAGATCCAGACCAGCGATGCGATCCGGCTCGCCCAGCCCGCGGCATCGTGCTCGGGCGAGTCATACGCGGACGACAGGTCCTCGGTGACGCCGGGCCGGGCGAGGATTGCGCCGACGTTCGCCGGGTCGAGCTCGAGTGGCGCGTCCGAGCCGAGCATGTACAGGCCGTAGCCGCCCGGCCCGAACGCCACGAGGACGTTCGGGAAGACCGCCCGGAAGGTCCGGATCTGGGCGAGGAACTCGTCCAGACGTTGGCCGCTCCAGGGCACCCACTGCATCATCACGCCGCCCGGGTTCAGGTGCGCCTGGGCCGCCCGGTAGTACTCGTACGACGAGATCACGGACACGCCCGCGCTCTCGATCGGCGGCGGCGGGTCGGTGACGACGACGTCGTAGTGATGGTCGGTCAGCTCGATGTGGTTGCGGCCGTCGGCGATCACGAGGTGGCCGCTCGGGTTGGCGAGCACCGCCGCGGCATCGTCGTAGTACACCCCGAACATCGTGGGCACCGAGGGCACCAGCTCGACGGCCTCGGTCTGGAGACCGGCGATGAGCGCGCCGCGATAGGCCGAGCCCATCCCGAACGCGACGATCGCGGCGGTCTTCGCGTCGGGTCGGACCATGAGCGGCAGCACCGGCATCAGCTTCGTGTCGACCGTGAGCAGGGTCATCGCCGTGCCGGTGACCCAGAGGTGCTTCGTCCCGTTCTTGTCGACACCGGCCTGAACGGACGCGATCTCGTCCTCGGCCGACCGGATCACGGTCCCGCCGTTGCGCTCGATGCGGGCGACTGACGGATCGACGAACGACCCGCCGGTGACGAGGGCGATTGCGATGACGATGGCGACGACGCTCCCGGCGGTGGCGATGAACGCGCCGGTGAGCCGGTGGCCGAGCCCGCCCCACAGCGCCAGGGCGACGGCCAGCGCTGCATTCACGATCGCGATCGCGCCGAGGGCATTCGGCGACCCAACAAGAGGAATGACGACGAACGGGACGAGGAACGTCCCGACGATCGCCCCGACCGTGTTCGAGGCCAGCAGCAGCCCGGCCCGGCCGCCGACCTCGGCGTCCGGTCCGGCGACAAGCGCGGACGCGGCAGGGAAGCTCAAACCCATGACGAACGTGGCCGGGAGGACGACGATCGCGCTCGTCTGGAGGAACGTTCCGAACAGCGCGTCCGCCGACCTGCTCAGGTCGAGGATCCCGGTCGAGGCGCCGGGGATCACGACCACGGCCCCGACGACCACCAGGATGGCGGTGAGCAGCTGGGTCACGGCGAGCAGCCCGACGGTGTTGCGGATCCACGGCCGAACGAGGTCGAACACGATCGCCCCGGCCGCGATCCCGATGAGGAACAGCGCCAGGATCAGGGTGAAGACGTAGGTGTAGTTGCCGGTGCCCGTGGCCAGGAGCCGCGTCCACAGCGTCTGGTAGCCGAGCGAGGTCAGCCCCGACAGCCCGGCCACGAGCAGCCCGAGCCGGAGGGTCGAACGCGGGATACCGGGCGCCGACGACGCTCCAGCCGGCCGGGTGGCAGGCGCCGCTGGCTTTGGCGGCGGGGCGACCGGCGTCGCCTCCGGCGTCGACCCGCCCGGTGACACGGCGAGCCGCCGATCGAGCAGCACGGCGATCAGGCCGGCCACGGCCGAGCATGTCGCACCGACCAGGAGCGAGCCGGTCAGGCCCAGGAGCTCGATGAGCACGAAGCCGGCCAGGATCGTGCCGACGATCGCGCCGACCGTGTTCGCCGCGTAGAGCGCGCCAAAGGCGGCCGAGAGGTGGTCGGCGTGACGGGTCAGGTAGCGGGTCAGCGTCGGCAGCGTCGCGCCCATCAGGATCGTCGCCGGCCCGAGCGCCAGGAGCGCCAGGCCGAAGCGCACGAGGGCCAGCAGGCCGGGATTCGCCTCAAGGTTCGAGAACGCTCCGCGGTAGACCTCGTGGAGCAGCCGGAATGTGATCGGCGTGACGATCACCACGACGACCAGGACGAGCTCGAGCAGCCCGTACATCCGGAGCGGCCGCCGGACCCGGTCGGCGAACCGCCCACCGAGTGCGCTGCCGATCGCCATCCCGCCGAAGAACCCGGTCAGGATCGCCGAGACGGCCTGCGTGGTGTTGCCGAAGACGAGCACGAGCTGGCGTGCCCAGACGACCTCGTAGATCAGCCCGGCGGCACCCGACAGCACGAACACGCCGAGGATGACGGGCAGGCTCACGCGGCGCGGACCGGTCATGGGACGTACCTCCCGGCGAACATCGCGGTGCTGAAGACGAGCAGCAGCGCGCCCGAGACGATCGGCCAGCCGATCCGGAACCAGCTCGCCCGTCGGCCGGCCAGGATCCAGGCATACGGGAACGAGCTCGTGACGTGCCGTCCGACGGACTCCAGCGTCCCGCTCGCCACGACCAGCAGGAGCGGCAGGACGGCGACCAGCACGTACGGCAGCGGGATCCGGTCCACCCGGACGTACACCAGGGCGAAGACCGCGACGAGGAGGGTCACGAGCTGGGCCGCGTTCACGAGCGAGAAGGAGCCCGCGAGCGACTGGTCGGCGGCCGCCGCGCCGATGCCGGACCGGCCCCAGGCCGCCTGCGCCGCGCCATACGCGTCCGCGCCGCCGGCGAAGACACCCACCGCCACGAGGAACGCGAGCCCGGCCAGGGGCCCGAGGAGGACCCAGGCCTGCGAGGCGCGCAGGCGCCGGCCGTCGCGCAGGAAGAGAATCAGCCAGACGGGCACGATCAGGACCGCGCCCTGCAGCCGCGCCAATGCCGCCAGCGCCAGCAGGATCCCGGCCAGGGCGCGCCGGTCACGCTCGGCGGCCAGGAGCGCGCCGACCGACAGGCACAGGAACAGGCTCTCGGCATAGGCCATCGAATAGACCGCGCTGAACGGCAGCAGCGCGAGGAGCGCGGCGCCACCGATCGCCCGATCGTCGCCGAGGACCGTTCGGCCGAGCTGGACAAGCAGGGCCAGACCGACGACGAACAGGACGTTGGCGCACACGATCGAGATGACGCCCGCGTACGCCGGCCACGGCCAGGACAGCAGGCGGATCACGGCCGGCCAGGCGGGCAGGAACGCGAAGTCGTGATAGGAGCCGACGATCGGCTGGACGTGGTAGCCGTCGCGGGCGATGCCGAGGTACCACCAGCCGTCCCAGGCGGTGAGGCTGCGCAGGATCGGGCTGCCGTCACCGGAGGTCAGCGCCGAGTTCCGGCCGACCACGTTCTCGGCGAGGAACGCGCCGAGCAGGACGACCGCGCGCGAGGCGACGATCACGGCAGCCAGTCCGCGAAGCGTCGTCATCGCGCCCAAGCCAGCCGGTCCATGGCCCTCATGAGAGGTTGTACGCCCAGTACACGCCGAGCAGGTTGACCCCGACCCCGAACACGATCAGGACGATCCCCCACCACGGCAGGCCACGCCGCGCGACCGCCAGCCCGACGAGCGCCATGACGAATGGCATCGAATCGAGCGCGTAGCGGTAGCCGTACTGCAGCCAGCCACCTCCGTAGTACAGCAGGCTCGGGATCAGGACGGCGACCGCGGTCAGCCCGAGCGCGATCGCGACCTTCGACCGCCAGTCGGCCCGGAGGGCGAGGACCAGTCCGGGGCTGGTCAGGAAGATCGACATCCCCAGCCCGTCGGGTCGCGGCGGGATCAGCCAGTGGACGTCTCCGTTCGGAGCCGTGACGAAGAAGGTTGGCAGGTGGATGAACAGGTAGTCGAGGTTCATCGAGAGGTGGCTGAGCGAGAACAGGCCCTGCGCCCGCTCGGCCTCGAGGAACGCGGGCAGCGACGCCAGCCCGTAGCCCGACTCGAGCGGAGACCCAAACCGGGCGGCGTTGTACCACAGCGCGAACAGCACCGCCGGAGCGATGCCGAGCAGGTACGGCGCCCAGCGCTCCCATGGCCACGTCCGCGGGTCGACCAAGCGGGCTTCCCGCCCGTGGGCCACGACCCAGGCGAAGAACGGAGCGGCCAGGGCGAGCGGGGCGCGGGTCAGGAAGGCGGCCCCGACGAGCAGGCCGAGGAGCCACGGGCGACGGCGTCCAAACGACTCGACGAGCGCGGCGAGGGTCAGGAACAGGGCGATCTGATGGCCGGTGTGCCAGACGCCGCCGCGCGTGGTGACCCACCAGATCTGGGTGCTGAACCCGAACAGGACGGCCAGCCATACCCGGTCGACGATCGACCGGACCCCGACCCGGCCGAGCAGCCACCAGCACATCCCGACGTCGAGGGCCGCAAACGCGGCGCCGATGATCTGCTCCCATTGATCGAGCGCGGCCGGCCCGAAGATCGCGACCGGCGGCACGAACACGAGGGCGGGGAACGGGGCGAACGGGACGTACACCCGCCCGGCGACGATCGCGTTGTCGAACGGCCCGAGCGCGTGACCGAGATACAGCCGGCCGTGCAGGAAGGCGTCGGCCAGGTAGAAGAAGTCGGGGCGGCCGGCGTCGAAGGCGAACGCGCTGGCCGCGTACACGACGAAGGCGATCGCGACGAGGACCCAGCCGACGATCGCCGGCCGGTGATCGGCTGCACCCCGAGCGGCGGGTGCGACGGTCGGCTGGGGGTCCATCGACGGAAAGGCTAACAAGGCCCGGCCCGCGCGGCGCGGGACCGCGGAATCGGGCGCCACGTCCAGTGGCGCGCCGCCACGCCACGCCGAGGCGGTCGGGCCGCCGTGCTCAGGCCGTCGCGTGCGCTCCGCGAGCGGGCTCGTGGATCAGCCGGCCGTGGATCGGCTCGATCTCGGGCCGGTGCTGGGCGATCGGCCACAGCGCCGCCAGGATCGCGAAGCCCGTGGGCCACAGGATCGGCAGGGCGAGCGTCGCGGCGACGGGGACCGTCCACGGTCGCCCGGTCCAGCCGCCCCACCCGACGAGCAGCGCGGCGAGCGGCAGCCGGACGATGAGCGGGATCGCGATCGAGAACTGATTGAGCGGAGAGCCGCCGGCGGTCTTGAGCAGGCTGTCGTCGATCCAGTCGGTCCACAGCTGGCGGTCGACGGCGACGGAGACGGCCACGAGAACAGCGGTCACGCCGAGCGCGATCGCCAGCGGACGCCACTCCCGGCGGACCGCGAACCAGATCAGCCCGATTCCCGGCGTCACCTTGGTCAGGAGGATGAACGACCAGGCCGCCGGGTAGCGGAAGCCGAGCGCGATCGCGGCCGCCATGAGCAGCTGGACGTTGCCGTGGTACAGCTCGAGGGCGACGGGCGGGAAGGCGAGCACGATCAGGGTGCTTCGCCAGCCGAGCCAGATGAGCGTCGCGACGAGAACGGCCGTCCACAGCCACAGGAACGCCGGCCACGACAGCTGCCCGAAGGGCGCAAACAGGCGCGCGATCACCGGGCTGTAGGTGAATGCCCCGAAGGTCCCGGCCGGTACGGCGTACGGGTCGGCCAGATCGACGGACCAGTACGCGTACGCGTCGAAGCCGAAGGTCCCGGCCTTTGGGGCGACGACGAGGAAGAGGTAGCCGGCGAAGAGGAGGCCCGCCAGGGCCAGGCCGTCGCGGACCGCCCGGCGCACGAGCGGGGACGGTCGGAACGAAGCGAGCGACGCGGTCGAGACGGTCATCCGCGGCGATCCTACCCCGCCCGGACCGGCCGTCGTACCTGCCCCGGATGGCTGCGGTCATGGGTGATTCGTACCGGTCGGAGTCCCGGGTGCCCGGTGCTAGGCTGCACCGGCGATGCGCACCGTCCTGGTCCTATACGGCTTCGCCCTGCTCGTTCGGCTGGTGCTGATCGCGCTTTACCCTGACCCGGCGTACGTGGATTCCTATTACTACGTCAACGTCGCGCAGGCGCTCCAGGCCGGGCACGGATTCAACATCGACTTCATCTGGACCTTCGTCGACACCGGTGGGGTGCTGCCGGCCAACCCGTCGCTGCCGATCCCGAGCAACGCCCACTGGATGCCGCTCGCGTCGCTCGTGCAGGTCCCGTTCCTGCTCATCGCCGGACCGGCCGCCTGGGCGTCGGCCCTCCCATTCGCCCTGATCGGGGCCGTCGCCGCGCCGATGACCTGGGCCTTCGCGATCGAGGCCGGTGCGCGGCGGGACGTCGCGCTCGGGGCCGCGATCCTCGTCGCCGTCCCCGCCGCGGTCGTGTTCATGGCCCAGCCGGACAACTTCTCGCTCTACCAGCCCATCGTCCTCGGGGCGCTCTGGCTGGGCGCCCGGGCCCTCAAGGGCAGCGCCCGGGCGTTCGTCGCCGCGGGCGCCCTCGTCGGCCTGGCGATGCTCGCGCGCAACGACGGCGTCCTCGTCGGCGTCGCCCTCGGGCTGCTCTTCCTGTGGGATCGGTTCGCCGCCTGGCGCGCCGGCCGGCCGGCGGCCCTGCCGTGGTGGTCGGCCGTCGCCTCGGCCGGCCTGTTTCTCCTCGTGATGGCACCCTGGTGGGCCCGCCAGCTGACGGTCTTCGGCTCGATCTCGCCGTCGTCGGCATCGGGTCGCATCCTGTGGATCCGGTCGCTGGCCGAGATGAACTCGATCGAGGGCCGGCCGACGCTGCAGACCTTCCTCGGACAGGGTATCGGCTCGCTGGTCGAGAGCCGCCTGGTCGGTCTCGTGCAGGCGGTCGTCAGCTTCATCGTGCTCGTGGCCGGGATCGTGCTCGCGCCGACCATGGCGATCGGGGCCTGGCTCCGACGCCGCTCGATCGACTACCGCCCGTTCTTCGCGTATGCCGTGATCCTGTTCGCGTTCTCGGCGCTGGTCTCGGCCGTCCACGTCCCGAACGGGACGTTCATCCACTCGGCGATCGCGCTCGTGCCCCAGGCGACCATCCTCGCCCTCGAGGGCATCGTCGCGGCCGTCGTCTGGCTCGCCGCACGGCGGCACTGGAACGCCCCGCAGGCGAGCCGGACGTTCGTGGCCGGGGCGGTCGTGCTGACGATCCTCGTCGGGGTGTGGTTCAGCGTCTCCACCCGGGCCGTCTGGGCGGGCGAGCGGGACGTCAAGGTCGCCGCGGGCGAGGCGCTGACGGCCGCCGGCGCCGCGGCGGACGACGTCGTGATGAGCCTCGACACCGGCGGCGTCAAGTACTGGACCGGTCATCCCGGCGTCGTCGCCCCGGCTGATCCGATCGCCACCATCGAGCGGGTCGCGCGCGCGTATGACGCGCGCTGGCTGCTCGTCGAGCGCAAGGACACCGTCCCGGCGCTCGCCCCGCTGCTGGCCTCGACCGCGACCCGTCCGGACTGGATCGGTCCGAGCATCTGGCAGCAGCCGGGGCCGCCGGACGATCCGAGCGGGATCGCCCTCGATGCCGCGCTCTACCCGATCTGTCTGACCGCGGCCGACCCAAGGTGCGTCCCGTGACCGGCCGCGAGGCGTGGCTGAGCGCCGCGTTCGTCTTCGCCGCGGCGCTCGTCGTGCGGGCCATCTTCGCGGCGTCGCTCCGGTTCCCGACCCCCGAGGACACGGCGTACTACGTCGGGGTGGCCCGGAACGTCGTCAGCGGGCGCGGCCTCGTGAGCGATGCCATCTGGAGCTTCCAGACGCCGCCGCTCCAGTTCCCGCGCCCGGCGTTCGAGGTCTGGCTGCCGCTGCCGAGCCTGCTCGCCGTCCCGGCGATGGCGCTGCTCGGTCCGACGTTCGACGCCGCGAAGGTCCCGGCGGTGCTGGTCGGGTCGCTTGTCCCGGTGCTCGCCTGGCGGCTGGCCGCCGACGTCGCCGAGGAGCGCGGATTGGCGCCCGGCCGTGCGCGGACGCTGGCCCTCGGGACCGGGCTGACCGCGGTCGTGTTCCTCCCGCTCGTCCTGTTCGGTGCGCTGCCCGACTCGACCATGCCGTTCGCCACCTTCGCCCTCGCGGCGACGCTGCTGATGACCCGGATCCTGCGGACACCACCCGTCGGGCGAGCGTTCCGGGACCCGCGGCTGCTCAGTCTCGGGGTCGTCCTCGGCCTCGCCGCGCTGACCCGCAACGAGGCGGTGTGGCTCGCGCTGACCTGGGCCGGGCTGGCCTGGTGGAGCGGCCCGCGCGGGCAGCGGCTCTCGATCGTCGGCATCCCGGCGGTCGTCGCGCTCGTGGTCTTCGCCCCGTGGGCGATCCGGGACTGGGCGGTCTTCGGCAACCCGCTGCCGGGCCAGGCGCTGACGAACGCGCTGTCGATCAGCGGGTTCGACATCTTCGCCTGGGCCGACCCGCCGACACTGGCCCGCTACCTGGCGATCGGGCCGGCCCGACTGATCCAGCTGCGGATCGACGGGATCTGGCACAACCTGGTCAATGTCCTCGTCGCGCCGGGATTCCCGGTCGCCCTGATCGGCCTCGTGGCGCTGCCGTGGACGGGCCGCTCGCGCGCGCTCCGGCCGCTCGTCGTCGTCAGCGTTGTGACCTTCCTCGTCACCAGCCTGGTCTTCCCCGTCGCGACCACCTGGGGCACGTTCCTCCACGCGGCCGGCGCCGTCCAGGTGCTGCTGATCATCAGCGCGCTGATGGGGCTCGACACCCTCATCGCCCGGGTCGGCGTGTGGCGCGGCTGGACCCGCCCGGTCGCCTGGCTCGGCCCGACCCTGACCATCGGGTCGGGGATCCTGTTCAGCGTCACGCTCGCGGGCTACATCAGCCAGGCAACCGACGTCGCCCGACGCTACGAGCTGCTCGGGGAACGGATGGCGGCGATCGGACGACCGCTCGACGCGTCGGCCGGGCCGATCGTGACCGACTTCCCGATCTGGCTGGCGGAGGCACTGCCGGTGGAGACGCTGGCCCTGCCCGACGAGCCGCCGGACAGCGTCGTCGACCTGGCCCGGGCCTTCCCCGGAACCCGTTATCTCGTGATGAGCGACGACCAGCACGGCTCGTGGCCGGCGGTGCTGGCCGGTAACCCGCCCGGCGCGGCCTGCTTCCACGAGCTCGACCTCGGACCGCCGCCGGCCGACCCGGCCGATGTCCGCGCCCTGGCGAAGACGCGCGTCTTCGAGATCGGCTGTCCGTGATGGCCGGACCCCTATACTCGGGCGACATGGACGGCACGCGGGTCGGCGATGCTCGGGATGGCCGCTTCGATGAGCTCCACGCTGAGGCCAAGGCCGCGCTGTCGTACTCCGCCAACAGCCTCGACGCGGTGATCGGCAACTACCGCAGCGCATTCATCGACGAGATGAGCCGCTACCAGGCGCTCCGAGACGAGCTGGAGGCGCTCGAGCGCCGGCCTCGCCGCCGGCGGTCCGCGGCGGAGACGGCGGACGCCGACCCGACGAGCGCGCTCGAGGCCGCGGAGGTCGGCGCCGATGACGCCCGGTTGCGCCTCCTTCGCTCGGACGTCGAGCGGCTGGAGCGCGACGTCGGCGGCCATCAGTCGGAGCTCGCCCGGTTCGAGCTCGCCCATCGGAGCCTCGAGAGCAGCTGGCTGTTCCTCGAGCGCGGCGACTCGAGCCTCGTGGGCCAGGACGCGGGTCTCGAGCGGTCCTACGACGTCGAGATGCGCATCGTCGAGGCGCAGGAGGCCGAGCGGTCCCGTCTGGCCCAGGAGATCCACGACGGTCCGGCCCAGGCGTTGTCGAACGCGATCTTCCAGGTCGAGTACATCGAGCGCGTCCTCGATCGCGACCCGCGGATGGCGCGGACCGAGCTGCGGTTCATGCGCGAGCTGCTCCGACGGGAGCTCGGCGACGTCCGCACGTTCATCAGCCAGCTCCGGCCGCCGCTCCTCGACGAGCTCGGGTTGGACGGCGCGATCAACGACGCCGCCGAGACGATGGCCGCCCTTTCGGGCGGCACGGTCGAAACGGAGCTCGACGCAGCGGACACCCGGCTGGGCGACGCCCAGCAGACGGTGGTGCTGCGCGTGGTCCAGGAAGCGCTCCAGAATGTGCGCAAGCACGCCAAGGCGAAGCGGACGACGATCACGACCCGCATCGAGGACCAGGACTGGGTCGTCGAGATCCGCGATGACGGAGCCGGCTTCGACGTCGGTGCCGTCGCCACCCGTGGCCGACGGAACTTCGGCTTGCAATTCATGCGTGAGCGCGCCGAGCTCATCGGTGCCGCGCTCGAAGTGTCCTCTCGTCCGGACGCCGGTACGGTCGTTCGGCTGGCAGTTCCGCTCGAAAAGGAGAGTTGATGAGTGCGATGGAGTACCAGGGCCCCGAGCGTCGGCGGGGTGGTCCCGACCGGCGCAGCATGGAGCAGACGAAGCTGCTCCTCGTCGACGACCACGCCCTCTTCCGAATGGGGATGCGCGGCCTTCTCGAGCGCGAGCCGGACTTCCTGATCGTCGGCGAGGCCGATGACAGCCGGAGCGCGATCGAGCTCGCCCTGGAGACGTCGCCGGACATCATCCTGATGGACCTGACCCTGCCCAGCCCGGGCGGGATCGAGACCACCCAGCGGATCAAGCGCGAGCTCCCGTCGGTCGGGATCATCGTCCTCGCCCAGAACGAGGAGGAGGACGCCCTGTTCGACGCGATCAAGGCCGGAGCGGCGGCGTTCATCCTCAAGGATGTTGGGCCGGACGACCTGGTCACGATCATCCGCCGCGTGTCCGACGGCGAGTACCTGATCAACGACAAGGTGTTCGCGAAGCCGGCCGTCGCGTCGCGCGTCCTCAAGGAGTTCCGTGAGCTCGCCGTATACGGCCAGGACGCCGCGCCGATCTTCGCTCCGCTGTCGCCCCGCGAAGTCGAGATCCTCGACAACATCGCCCAGGGGATGACGAACAAGCAGGTCGCCTACGCCCTGTCGATCAGCGAGCAGACCGTCAAGAACCACATGAGCTCGATCCTGCGCAAGCTGTCCGTCAACGACCGGACCCAGGCCGTTGTCTACGCGATGCGCCAGGGCTGGATCAGGATGCCCGAGGACTGATCGCGGTACGGTGCCCATCACCCGCAGCAGCGAGCCGATGACCGAACAGCCAGCCGACACGGCAACCCGTCCGGACCCGACGAAGGGCGACCCCGGCAGCGCCGCCGAGCTCGCCGAGCGGGTCGAGCACGACGTCACGAACCTGGACACCGAGCTCGCCGAGATCGAGCTGCTCGTCCAGCAGGCGGCCGCCGAGGGCGAGCGGCACGAGACGCGGCGCGCGGCGCTGGCCGCCAAGATCGCCACCTCCCGGGCCGCCGAGCGCGGCGACCCGACCGAGCTCATCGAGCAGAACAGCCAGCTCGTCGGGCTCACCAAGCGGGCGGTCGTGATGGAGGCCCAGGTCGACGTCCTCAACGGCAAGGCCAAGGCGCTCCGCCGTTACCGCGATGATCTCGAGGCCATCGCGCTCACCCTCCGCGCGTTGCCCGACGGTGGCTCGGTGCCGCTCCTCGCCGGGTCTGCCGCCGATGAGCCCGGCGACCTCGGCGGCGAACCGGCCGGCGCGTCCGCCGAGTCGACGGCCCGCGTATCGCCTGCCGTATCGCGGATGATCCTCGCCGCCCAGGAGGAGCTGCGCCGTGACATCGCCCGGGCGATGCACGACGGGCCGGCGCAGAGCCTTACCAACATCATCCTCCAGGCGCAGATCGTGGAGCGCCTGATCGCCAGCGACCCGGCGGCAGCGCGACCGGAGACACGTGAGCTGATCGCGATGGTCCAGTCGACCCTCGACGCGACGAAGTCGTTCATCTTCGATGTCCGGCCGATGGTGCTCGACGATCTCGGCCTCGTGCCGACCCTGCGTCGGTCGGCGCGCGATCGCGGCCGTCGTGCGGGGATCCCGGTCGACTTCAATTCGATGGGCACGGACCGCCGGCTGCCGATGGAGCTCGAGTCGGGCGTCTTCCGGATGGCCGAGGAAACCCTGGCCGGTTACCTCGCCGGACGTCCCGAGCGGGTCGTCCTGCGGCTCGACTGGACGAACGACACGCTGGAGGCGCTGATCCGATCGGTCCGCGAGACCGTCGAGGCCCAGGCGGAGACCGACGCCCAGGTGGGCACGGAGGCGAGCCGAGGCGGCCGCCTGCGCGGGCGCCCGAAGCCCGAGCCCGAGATCCCGGCCGCGCTCGCGGCGATGATCGACGAGCGGCGCGGCGAGCAGGCCGCCGCGAAGGCCGCGAGCGACGCGCCGATCGCCCTGCCGGCGAAGTCCTGGCGCGATGTCACGGCGCGGGCCGCCACCCTCGGTGCCCAAGCCGAGCTGTCCGACGACGGCTCGCAGGTCCGGATCACGGTGGACATCCCGGCGGGTGTCTGACCCCGCTTGAGAATCTCCTGGGGCGTTCCCGCACCGGCGTCCAGGGCGGGTCAGGGCCTCGTGGAGTACGGCATCATCCTCGGCCTGTCGGCCCTGCTGATCGTGATCCTGCTGGTATTCTTCGACGATCAGGTCGCGGCGGTGCTCGCCTGGCTCAGCAATCAGCTGCCATAGGCGACCAATGGGTCACCCCGGACCGGTACCATCTGGCTAATGGCGCCCGTGTGGCGCCGATCCTATATTCACGACGCCCTCGACTGGGGGTGTGGAATCATCCAGGAGGCCTCACGGCATGGCGCTCATCACTTCGTTCCTCACGTGGCTGAACCGCGACGAGGAGGGCCAGGGGCTGGCCGAGTACGCGCTGATCCTCGCCCTCATCGCGATCGTCGCGATCATCGCCCTTCTGTTCCTGGGCGGGCAGGTCAGCAAGATCCTCAGCACCGTCGGCAACTCGGTCTAGCACCGACGCCACGGGGATCGCGTCGGGTCACCGACGCGATCCGGACGTAACGACCCGACGCCGGGCCCCTCGTGGGTCCGGCGTCGATCGATTCTGGGCGCTGCTCCGGGTCGCGCCGGCGGGCGAGCTCGTCGCGCTCCGATCGCCCTCGTCTCGTCGGCGCCTACCGACCTCGCCGTATTGACACCCCACCGGACTCCCCCATAGTGTGTCGCTCCCACCGGGACCGCACGCCACCACCCGCCTCCCGATCGACGGCCTGGCGAGCCGGGGGGAGCGCCGCCGCAGCGCGGTGACGCTCGAGGAAAGGAGGAATTCGATATCGGTGTTGTCATTCATCGGCGCACTCATCCCGTCGGGACGATCCGATGACCGCGGCCAGGGGCTGGCCGAGTACGCCCTGATCCTTGCCCTCATCGCGATCGTCGCGATCCTGGCCCTGCTCTTCCTGGGCACCCAGGTCTCCACCATCCTCAGCCGGGTCGGAACCTCGGTCTGACCGAGCGGCATCGGCCGCGCCGACGCCACCGACCACGCCTCGAGCGGCCCGTCGATCGGGGGGCCGCTCGTCGATTCCCGGGACTGTTCGGAGCCGGCATCCCGGCCGCCCCGAGGACGCCGGCCCCTCCCTCGACCGCCCCGGAGCTCGGGCCCGGAGCACGCCGCCGACGGCGCGGATCGACCCCGACGAAGGCACATCCAGGGCAACCCCGGACGGCTCCCGGAGCCATCCTTTCGGCGGCCTTCCGAAGGCCGTCCGACCGGCCCTCGGGCGGGCCCGGAACCGGTCCCCGACGACCCGCCCGCGGCCGCCCGGCGGACGGCGCCGGAAACCGGATTTACGCTCAATTCACGCTCCGTTTCTGGCCATTTCCTCCTAATGGTCCTAGCCCTTTGGTATAGTCGCGCGCCCTTTGCCCGATGCTACAGTGGTGCCACCTGTCACACGGCTGGGGAGAGTGGCTTTGAAGAGATCGAACCGGTTGATCCTGCTTGTCGGGGTCGTCCTCGCAGCGGTCGCATTTGTCGCGATTGTCTTTCTGTTCAGCGGCGGAAACGGCGGCGGAACCGGTGGCAATCAGCCGCCGCCCACCTCGCTCCCGACCGTCAAGGCGGCGGTCGATATTCCGCTCGGCAGCGAGGTGCGCGCCGACCAGCTCAAGGTCGAGGATGTTCTGATCGAGAACCGCGCGGCGGACGCCTATGGCGACTCGTCTCTGGTCATCGGCCAGATCGCCCGCCAGGACATCAAGACCGGCGCCCAGGTGACCAAGTCGATGTTCGCCAGCAACGGCCTGCTCAACCCGCCCGGACCACTCCTCGCCAAGGGCCTCCGCGCCCAGGCGGTCCAGGTCGACCAGGTGAGTGGCGTGGGAACCCTGATCCAGGTCGGTGACCGGGTCGACGCGGTCGTCGGCTTCGGCGCCCAGGGCCAGGGCGACGGCGGGTCCACCCAGTGCGGTACCCCGTTCCCGTTCCTGACGGTCGACCCGCAGACGGATGCGATCACGGCCCTCCAGGGCGGCAGCTCGACGCTGTCGACCAAGGCCCTGCTCCAGAACCTCCAGGTCGTCGGGACCGCGCTCCCGCCGGTCGACACGACCACCCAGCCTCAGGGCTCGCCCGCGCCGAACGGCGGCGGTGGGACGGCGCTGAACGGCCAGAAGGAGATCGTCCTCCTTGCGGTGACGGCGCAGCAGTCCGAGGTCGTCAAGTACGCCCAGGCGGAAGGCTGTCTGAGCCTCGTCCTCCGCTCGCCGAAGGACTACGTCGACGACACCGGCAACCCGACGGAGCCGCCGCCCGATCCGACCACTGGCATCATTCTGAAGACCCTCGTCGACGAGTACGGCGTCCTCCCGCCGCAGATCGTCGAGGCGATCCTGCCGAAGAAGTAGAAGGGTGACGGAGGCGCTCGGCACCGCCACTCTCCGCGAGCGCCATCCGCTGCGACCACCGAGCTGAATCGAGCGACGGGCGCAAGATCCATCACGGATCGCGCGCCCGTCCGCCGCTCCACCGAGATGAACCGCAACCGAACATCCATCGAATCATCGACGAGCACTGAAGGCTGAACCGCCCGAATGGCAGACACGATCAAGGTCCTCATCGTCGACGACATCGCCGAGACGCGAGACCACCTCACGAAGCTCCTCGGGTTCGAGAGCGACGTAGAGGTCGTCGGCGCGGCCGACTCCGGCCGCCAGGCGCTCGAGATGGCCGGCCAGCTGCGCCCGGACGTCGTCCTGATGGACATCAACATGCCCGACATGGACGGGATCGCCGCGACCGAGCAGCTCGCGGCCGAGGTCCCGACGGCGGCCGTGGTGATGATGTCCGTCCAGGGCGAGGCGGACTACCTGCGCCGGTCGATGCTCGCCGGTGCGCGCGAGTTCCTGGTCAAGCCGTTCAGCAGCGACGAGCTCGTCGCGTCGATCCGCCAGGTGTACACGCGCGAGCGCGACAAGCAGGGCCGGATCTCGATCACCAACATCGCTGCGGCCAAGGCCCTGACCGTTAGCGCGGACAACGACCGCGAGCCCGGCCAGGTGATCGCCGTCTTCAGCCCCAAGGGCGGCGTGGGCCGGACGACCATCGCGGTCAACCTGGCCGTGGCTGCCGCGGCCGAGCTGGGCCAGCGGACCGTCCTCGTCGACGGCTCGTTCCAGTTCGGCGATGTCGGCGTCCTGCTCAACCTCAACCCGAAGAACAAGTCGATCGCCGACCTGGTCCCCGAGCTCGATGCCGTGGGTGAGCCGGAGTCGATCGAGACGTTCGTCATCAACCACTCGTCGGGCGTCCGCGTCCTCCTGGCGCCACCGTCGCCCGAGATGGCGGAGACGATCACGCCGGCGGGCGTACGCAAGATCATCGAGGCGCTCCGCCAGGCCAACGACCTCGTCGTGGTCGACTGCACGGCCAACTTCAGCGACACGACCCTGGCGATCCTCGACGCGGCGGACGTCATCCTCACGGCGCTGACGCTCGAGATCACGAGCATCAAGAACATGCGCCTCTTCCTCGAGGTGGCCGATCAACTCGGCTACGAGAGCTCGAAGATCAAACTGGTCCTCAACCGGGCCAATTCGACGCTCGGCATCCGCGTCGCGGACGTCGAGCACTCGATCGGGCGCAAGGTCGAGCACACGATCGTGAGCGACGGGCGAAGCGTGGTCTACGCCCTGAACCGCGGCGTGCCGTTCGTCCTGTCCAACCGTGAGGCCCAGGTGTCGCAGGACATCATCCGCCTGGCGACCGCCATGACCGGCGGGGAGCGCAAGGCGACGGTGCCCGACGACGCCAAGACCGGTAATCGGAAGTCCCTGTTCGCATGGCGGTAGCAGTCGGCCCCTCGGGGCCTGAAGGGGTGTAAGGCGATGTCCCTCCTCAAGCGGATCGAGAGCGCACGACCCGGTTCTTCTCCCGGCACGCCGGGCGAGAACCTTCCGGCACCCGCCGGCGGCCCTCCGGGCGGCCCGGCGGCACCGCCGCCGCAGGCGACCCGGCTGATGTCGCAGGGTCCGGTCCGGGAGTCGTTCCGGGACGTCAAGTTCCGGATCCAGAACCGGGTCATCCAGGACCTCGACCCGAAGCTCGACCTGTCGAACCAGGTCGAGGTTCGCCGCCAGATCGAGGAGATCTTCGGCAAGGTCATCGACGAGGAAGGCCTCGCCCTGACCCGGGCCGAGCGCGTCCGGATGCTCGAGCAGATCACCGATGAGATCATCGGCCTCGGTCCGCTCGAGCCGCTCCTGCGCGACGAGAGCATCACCGAGGTGATGGTCAACGGACCGCGCCAGGTCTACATCGAGCGCTCGGGCAAGCTCGAGCTCACGAACGTCGTCTTCCAGAACGACGACCACGTGATGCGGATCATCGATCGGATCATCGCCCCGATCGGTCGCCGCGTCGACGAGTCGTCGCCGATGGTCGACGCTCGCCTGACCGATGGTTCGCGCGTCAACGCGATCATCCCGCCGCTGTCGCTCGTCGGGCCCGTGATCACGATCCGGAAGTTCTCCGCCTCCCCCTTCACGGTGGACGACCTGATCCGATTCGGCACCGCCACGGCCGACATGTTCGACTTCCTCAAGGCCTGCGTCGAAGCCCGCCTGAACGTCTTCGTCTCGGGCGGGACCGGCTCCGGCAAGACCACCACGCTCAACGTCCTGTCGTCGTTCATCCCGAACGACGAGCGGATCATCACCATCGAGGACGCCGCCGAGCTCCAGCTTCGCCAGGAGCACGTCGTCACGCTCGAGTCGCGCCCGCCCAACATCGAAGGCAAGGGTGCGATCCCGATCCGCGAGCTCGTCCGGAACTCGCTCCGGATGCGGCCCGACCGGATCATCGTCGGAGAGTGCCGTTCGGGCGAGGCCCTCGACATGCTCCAGGCGATGAACACGGGCCACGATGGATCGATGTCCACGGGCCACGCAAACTCGCCACGGGATATGCTGGCCCGACTGGAGACGATGGTCCTGATGGCCGGTGTGGACCTGCCGCTGCGGGCCATCCGCGAGCAAGTCGCCTCGGCGGTCGATCTCATCGTCCACCAGAGCCGGCTCAAGGACGGCACCCGGAAGATCACGAACATCACCGAGGTCCAGGGCATGGAAGGCGATGTCATCGTGATGCAGGATGTGTTCGTCTTCGAGCAGACAGGGGTCGTCGAGGGCAAGATCCAGGGCCGGCTCAAGCCGACCGGGATCCGGCCGAAGTTCGTCGAGAAGTTCGAGACCCAGGGCATCCACCTGCCCCCGGGCCTGTTCGGCTTCACGTACTGACAGCCGGGAGCTAGGAGGACCGTCGTGGAGACGATGACGCTGGTCGTAGCGGGAATCACCGCGCTCGCCATCGTGCTGATCGCGGTCGGCCTCGCGTCGTCCGGCGGCGGCTCGGGCATCAGTGCGCGCCTCGAACGCTACGCGTCGGGCAAGCCCGACAAGGCCAAGACCGCGCCGAGCGGCCAGGGCCCGATCTCGGACCTGATCGCGCAGAGCCAGGCGCTCGCCAACCTGAACAAGGTCGTCGAGCAGCGCGACTTCGGCGCGAACCTGTCGCGCGACCTGGCCCGGGCCGACCTCAAGCTGAAGCCGAGCGAGTTCCTGCTCATCTGGGGCGCCGCGATCGTCGGTGTGCCGGCGGCGATGCTCGTCCTGTCGGTCGTGTTCTCGGCGCTGAGCAACCCGATCCTGCTCCTCGTGGGCGCGCTCGTCGGCGCGTGGCTGCCGCGCTTCTGGCTCGGCCGCCGCAAGGGTGGCCGGCTCAATTCCTTCAACAAGCAGCTGCCGGACACGATCACCCTGATCGCGAACGCGCTGCGCGCCGGCTCGTCGTTCCTCCAGGCGATCGAGATGGTCGTCCGCGAGTCGCGGCCGCCGGTCTCGACCGAGTTCGGCCGGGTCATCCGTGAAGTCAACCTCGGCCTTCCCTTCGACCAGGCCCTCGAGAACATGGTCCGGCGGGTGCGGTCCGACGACCTCGAGCTGATGGCCACCGCCATCTCGATCCAGCACACCGTCGGCGGCAACCTCGCCGAGATCCTCGACTCGATCGCGTTCACCATCCGCGAGCGGGTCCGGATCAAGGGCGAGATCCGCACCCTGACGGCGCAGCAGCGACTCTCGGGCTACGTGGTCGGGTTCCTCCCGATTGGCCTGGCCCTGTTCCTGTTCATCGCCGCCCCGAGCTTCATGGAGCCGATGTTCGACAAGAGCGTGGCGGTCGGCGGCCTGCCGGTTGGCGTGCTCATCCTGGCCTTCGGCGGGTTCATGATGTTCCTCGGCTTCATGGCGATCCGTCGGATCGTCGACATCGAGGTCTGACGCCATGACGATCCTGCCCCTCCTGATCGCCGGCATCGCCGCCGCCGCCATCCTCCTGATCTTCGTCGGGCTGGTGGGCGGCCGGTCGGTCGATCCGGTCCAGGCCCGCCTGACCCAGCTCGGGACGATGCAGGCGAAGAACCTCGAGGAGCTCGAGCTTCAGCAGCCCTTCCTCGAGCGGACCCTGCGCCCGCTCGCGGGACGGATGTCGGGGACGGTCTCCCGGGTCACCAGCCAGTCCTTCGGCGACCGGACCCAGAAACGCCTCGCCCTGGCCGGCAACCCCGGCGACCTCGGGGTCACCGAGTGGCTCGGGATCAAGGGCATCTTCACGATCATCTTCGCGATCCTGTTCTTCCTGATGTTCCTGGCGATCATGAACTTCGGGATCCTCGGCGGGGTCGTCGGTGCCGTCGTCGGCGGGCTCGTCGGCTACGTCGCGCCGGAGTTCTGGCTCGGCCGGCGGATCCGGGCGCGCCAGAAGGCGATCCTGATCATGATCCCGGACACCCTCGACCTCCTGACGATCTCCGTGCGCGCCGGGCTCGGCTTCGACGCGGCGCTGGCCAAGGTAGTCGAGAAGCTCAAGGGGCCGCTGTCCGACGAGTTCCGTCGGGCGCTCGCCGAGGTCCGGGTCGGCAAGTCGCGCCGCGAGGCGCTGCGCGACATGATCCCGCGGACCGAGGTCGCGCCGCTGACGAACTTCATCGGCGCGATCATCCAGGCCGAGCAGCTCGGCGTGTCGATCTCGAAGGTCCTCCAGGTCCAGTCGGAGCAGCTCCGGATCGAACGCCGGCAGCGCGCCGAGGAGATGGCAGCCAAGGCGCCGATCAAGATGCTGTTCCCGCTCGTCGGCTGCATCTTCCCGTCGCTATTCATCGTCATCCTCGGCCCGGCGATCATCCTGATCGTCAAGAACCTCAAGACCTAGCGGGTCGACAGCCGAACCGAGCGCGTCGAGATGTCAGCGGATGCCCGTCCCAAGAACGGGGCGCCGAACTTTCGCGCGACGAACGTGACCCGTGGCGGGGAGCTGGCCGGCACGCTCGAGTCGGCCGACTCGCTGTGGGCCCGGTTCATGGGCCTGATGGGCCGCGCCGGCCTTCCGGACGGAGCGGGGTTGTGGCTGCCCGGCGGGAACGGCATCCACATGATGTTCATGCGCTTCCCGATCGACTGCGTGTTCCTCGGCCGCCCGGCGGCCGAGGACGGCAGCCGCACGGTCGTGGCGGTGCGACGCGCCCTGCCGCCGTGGCGTGGCATCGTCTGGTACGTCCGTGGCGCGCACGGGACGCTCGAGCTCCCGGTCGGCGCGATCGAGCGGACCGGGACGACGATCGGCGACCGCGTCCTGCTCGAGGCCGGCGGCGCACCGCACTGACAGCGATCCGGCGCCGATAAGGGCCCGCGAAGCCGGGCGGGCGATGATCGCTCCGTGCACCGGTTCGGCGGACGGCTCCTCGACCTCGCGCTGCCGGCGACCTGCCCCGGCTGCGGCGCGGAGGGCGAGCCCATCTGCCCGTCCTGTCGCCCCGCGCTCTATGTCCGGCTCGACCGGCCGCCCGGGGTCCCGATCGGCCTGCCTGCGGACCTCCCGGCGCCGCTCGTCCAGCTCGAATGGGCGGCCCCGTTCAGTGGCGTCGTCCGGACGGCGCTGCACGCCCTCAAGTACGCCGGCGAGCGCCGGCTCGCGGACCCGCTCGGGGAGGCGGCGGCCGAGCGCTGGCGGCGTGCCGGTGCGGGTGGCGACCTGGTCGTGGCCGTGCCGGTGCACGTGGATCGCGCTCGCGAGCGCGGCTACGACCAGGCCGTCCTGCTGGCCGACGTCATCGGACGCCGGCTGGGGCTGCCGGCCGCCCCGATCCTCGAGCGCCGGCGGCGCACGATCGCCCAGTTCGAGCTCGACCGGTCGGAGCGCCACGCGAACGTCGCCGGCGCATTCGGGCTCCGGCCGGCGACCCGAGCGGGCGCGGAGCGGGATCTCCTCGCGGGACGCTGGGTCGTCCTCGTCGACGACGTGATGACGACCGGTTCCACCCTCGCAGCGTGCGCCGCGGTGCTTGTCGCAGCGGGCGCACGCGCTGTGTCCGGCCTGACGGTCGCCCGGGAGCGCTGACCGCCGGCGCGGCCGGGATGAGCAAGGAGCGGGTGCCGCGGCCAACGGGAACGGTGACCGATGGGCGCCCAGGCGGGACCCCGGATGGCGGTCCGGGCTCGTCAGCAGGCCTATACTCGAAGGGCGTCGAGTCCCGCCGCTCGTCCGGCGTGGACCCTCGGCGTCACCCTTCGGCGACGCCGGACGCGCTGCGCTTCGGGAGGTCTTCGGTGAGGACCATCGTCAAGGGCAAGAACATCGACGTCCCCGATCCCGTTCGTCGCTACGCCGTGCGCAAGCTCGGCCGGCTCGAGCGGATGCTGGATGACCGGACCGACGCGCTCGTCGAGCTGTCCGTCGAGCGTCATCGCAGCCAGGACGACTCGCGGATCGTCGAGGTCAGCCTCGTCATCGACGGGCGGACCATCCGCAGCCGGGCCGCGGCACTGAGCCATCAGGCGGCCATCGATACCGTCGTGGACAAGCTCGAGCGGCAGACCGTCGACCTGCGCGAGAAGCCGCGCGTGCGAGCCCGCCCGAACGAGGAGAAGGAGCTCCTGCGCCAGCTCGCCGACGGGACGGCCGAGCCCGGCCGGACGCCGCGGATCGTCAAGACAAAGCGGTTCGGGATCGAGCCGATGTTCGAGGAGGACGCGATCGCCGAGATGGACGAGCTCGGCCACAGCTTCTTCCTGTTCGTCAACGCCGAGACCGAGCGGCTCGCCGTCCTGTACCGCCGCGATGACGGCGACTTCGGGCTCATCGAGCCGATCGTCGGTGGCGCCTACGGTCCCGGCAGCGCCGGACCGCCAGCGACCGGCGACCGATCGGCACGCGCTGGCTGACGGCGCGATCAGGCCCGCCGGTACTCACCGCCGGCGCGGGTCATCAGCCCGGAATCGACGAGGTAGCGCCGCAGTGCGGCGACGTCGGGATGCCACAGCGCGAGGCGCTGGTTGACCTCGGCCTCGGGGTACGCCCGGTCCTCGGTGAAGCACCGGTCGACGAGGTAGCGCAGGATCACCGCCTTCTTCTGCGCACGCGCCGGGATCGACACGAGCCGGCCGTCGCGGATGAACGCACGGAGCACCTTCTCGTCGCTCGTGAGCGGGGTCATCCGGGGACGCTAGCATGCCCCGCGGCGCGCCAGCTCGCCGGGCGCGACGGTTGCCGGGACCCGGCAGACCGTACGATGCGGTCATGGATCCCGACGGCCGCCGGGTCGGCGCTCATCTGCCGCTCGGCCAGGGAATGGTCCGGGCCGTCGAGCGCGCCCACGCGATCGGGCTCGACACACTCCAGGTCTTCAGCGACAACCCGACGGCCTGGCGTCGCCGCGCGGCACCGCCGCGCGAGCTGCCCGCGTTCCGAGCCCGCGTCGACGAGCTCGGGATGGGCCCGCTCGCGATCCACGCCTCGTATCTCGTGAACCTCGCCGGTGCGGATCGCGAGCTCGTCGACCGGTCGGTCGCCGTCCTGGCCAGCGAGCTCCGGGTCGCTCCGGACTTCGGGGCGCGGTTCGTCAACGTCCACGTCGGCTCGCATCGTGGCACGGACCGCGAGACCGGGATTGCCGGGTTGGCCGACGGGATCGCCCGGGCATTCGAAGCCGCCGACGGACCGGACGACGGCCCGATCCTCGCGCTCGAGAACTCGGCCGGATCCGGGGACACGCTGGGGACGACGATCGAGGAGATGGCCGCGATCCTCGACGCCATCGCGGCCCACGGCGTCCCGGAGGATCGAGTCGCGATTTGCCTCGATGCCGCCCATTTGTGGGCCGCGGGCTATCCGATCGCCGATGGCGAGGGCGTCGACCAGCTCGTCGAGGAGGTCGATCGGCGGATCGGGATCGCCCGCCTGGCCATGATCCACTTCAACGATTCGCGTGCTGCGCTCGGCTCGAACCTCGACCGCCACCAGCACGTCGGGGCCGGAAGCATCGGCGCGGCCGGGATGGGCGCGCTCATCCGGCACCCGCGTCTCCACGACGTCACCTACTACCTGGAGACGCCCGGGATGGACGAGGGCTACGACGCGATCAACGCCGCCCGCGCGCGTGACCTGCTGGCCGGCCTCCCGCTGGCCGACCTGCCCAAGGCGGCGCTGACCCTGCGCGGGAGCCGCGCCCGGATCCATCCACCGTCCGACGAGGGTCAGGGCGACGCGCCCGCGACCGAATTCAACGGGCCGGCCGCGGCGGCGCGCGTGAAGCCTCCCGCGATCGACCGCCGCGAGCTCGCCGGTCTCGGCGCGCTCCTCCTCCTGGCCGCGATCGTGCGCTTCGTCGGGCTGCCGGGTCGCGGGACCTGGGACGCGGATCAGGGCCACGACATGCTGACCCTGCTCCGGCTCGTCCGCGACGGGACGATTCCCCTCCTCGGACCGCCGACCTCGATCGGCGACTTCCATCACGGCGCGCTCTACTACTACCTGCTGGCGCCGGCGGCATTCGTGTCGGACGCGAACCCGACCGCCGTGGTCGCCGAGATCGCCCTGGCGGGGACGGCCGCGGTCGCGGTCACCTGGTGGCTCGCCCGCTCGATGGCGGGGCCCATCGCGGCGTTCGTTGCGGCGGTCATGATGGCCATCTCCGCGAGCGCGATCGACGAATCGACGTTCATCTGGAACCCGAACCTGATCGCCCTCTCGAGCGCGGTGGCGTTGGCCGGGGCGTGGCGCGCGAGGACGACTGGCCGGGCACGCTGGTGGCTCGTGGCCGCCGTCGGGCTCGTCGTGACGATGCAGTGCCACGTGCTGGGCATCGCGCTCCTGCCACCGATCGTGGGGCTGTGGGCCGTCGCCTGGCGCGCGACGCCGCGGGGTCCCGAGCGGTCGCGGCTCGAGCGCGTCGGCATCGCCAGCCTGGGGATCGTCCTCCTCGGCTACGTGCCGCTCGCCGTCCACGAGATCGGGCACGATTTCTCCGAGTCGCGGGCCGCGCTGGCGTTCATCGCCTCGGGCGGTACCGGCATCTCCCTGTCGCTCCCGGCGCGCCTCCTGTTCGTCGGGTTGCGCATCCTCGCCTGGCCGCTGACCGGGCTGCTGACGGACGGTCTGGCGATCGGCGTCGTCGCCGGTGTCCTCGTCGCGGCCGGTCTGGCCTGGCGAGCCGGCCAGGGCCCAGGTCGGGAGCGGACGGCGGCACGCTTCCTGGGTGCGACGCTCGTCTTCGGCTGGATCGTCCTGACCTTCGGCGCGGCCGGCCTGTCGTCGGTGACGCCGCTCCCGGTGGACCACTACCACGCCTTCCTGGACCCGGTGGTCTTCGTCTCGGTCGGGATGATCGCCGCCGCGCTGTGGACGATCGGGACGCCCGCCGCCAGGGCCTCCCTGGTCGTCGGTCTCGTGGTGCTCATCGCCTGGAACGTGGCAATCTGGCCGCCGGCGGTGGCGACCGACGGCGGCTGGCCGGCCGCCGAGACGGCCGGCGGGCGCATCGAGCGGGCCGCCGGCGAGCGAGCGATCCAGTTCATCGGGCTGCCGGCGTTCAAGTCGTCCGAGGCCTACGGCTTCCCGCTCGCGCACGATGGCCGAGCAGTGAGCGATCACCTGCCGGCGTCGACGGCGAACCCACCAGCGCCCGCTCCGGACCCGACGGCCGCGGTCGCCGTGCTGTGCGACTCGCTGTTCATCCCCGATTGCGGTGGACCGGCCGAGCAGGCAGCCACCGCGAGCTGGCCGGCGGCGCTCCGCCTCGTCGACCGCTGGAAGCCCGCGCCGGGCCGTACGCTGTCGGTCTACCTGCCCGCGACCGCCGCTGCTGGCCGGCCCTGACCCAGCGCGGCATGCCCCAAGACAGAAGCGAACGCCGGCCCCCCAGTGGCCGGCGTTCGCGATCCCCGAGACCCGGACGTGGAGGGAGGATCCGGGTCAGATGGAGGCGGTGATCAGTAGCGACTCGTCGGACGCCCCGTCGGCGGACGGCTCGTCGTGCGGACCGTCCCGAGGCGGGTCGGCCCGTTGAGCTGGCTCGTGGCGGTCCCGGCGCCGACCGGGCTCGGGGCTGCCCCGCCGCCCCGGAGGTACGGCGACGGCAGCGGCCGGGCGGGCTCGGTGGGACCGTAGGTTCGGCCGAGGCGGCGCATCCGCACGGCCAGGTAGTACTCCATGATCTGGCGAACCTGCGGCTCGCCGAGGACGTCGTCCGCACGGAGCGCGTACTCGACGCGGGCCGTCGGGTTCGCCGAGCCCGAGGACATCAGCCCCAGGTACTGCGGCGTGTCGGCGTCATCACGGAGCTCACGCAACCCACGGGCGAGCTTCGTCGCGGTGCCGAGGGACGGCATCCGGTCACCCCGGATCAGGCGGGAGATCGTCGAGTGATCCACGCCTGACTGCTGGGCCAGCTGGCGCTGCGACATCTTCTTGGCCTTGAGCTGGGCTCGAAGCCATTCGTTGAACGCTCGGCCGTTCTGAGTCGTCATCGGCTGCTTGGTCTGCTCCGTTGGCGAGGGCCGGGCGGTCCCCGGGATCACGCAGCAACTATCGACTGGCCGGTGGTGCCTCCCCATCACCCGTTCGTACCGGTCCGCGGACGCCGACCGGAGCGCGGCAGGGAGAGGTCGAGGGGGGTCCATGGCGGTCCGGTGACCCGCGTCGTCGCGCCCGATGGGCGCGATCGGTCCCGCCGCGCACCGGACCGTGGTGCCGGGGCTCAGGTCGACGGCTGGGTCCGCGGCGCCCCGGCTTCGACGATCCCGCGGCCCTTCCGGATCGGTGAGAACAGGTAGGCGAGACCGCCGAAGAAGATGATCGAGAGGACGCTGATGAAGCGGTCGACCAGCACGATCGCCAGGGCCTCCGTTGGGGGCACGTTGTAGATCAGGGTCAGGACGCCGACGACGCCTGCCTCGACGACGCCGACCCCGGCCGGGGTGAACGGCACGGCGGTCAGCAGCGAACCGGTCAACGCGACGAAGAACGCGCCGCTCGGTCCGAGCTGGACGTCCGGGAAGCCCATCGCGAGGACGACGAGGTAGAGCCGGAGCGCCTCGGTGGTCCAGATCAGCCCGGTCAGGATCACGAGGCCCGGCAGCGAGCGCAGGGTCGCCGCGGCGAAGACGCCTTCCTCGAACCGGTCGTACAGCTCCACGACGCTCCGGGGAAGCGGCAGCCGGACGATGATCCGGCGGCCGAAGTTGCGCATCGTGAGGAGCCCGATCGCGAGGACGATCACCACGATGACGCCGATCGCGAAGACAACCTGTACCTGCGGCG
>CAWGTR010000002.1:0-177024 GCA_963825545.1 uncultured Chloroflexia bacterium
GCGACGAAGATGGCGCCGGCGGCCGCCAGGCCACCTGAGGCATAGGCAACGGCGAGCAGGACGGTCATCAGCAGGAGGCCGCCGAGATACGGGATGAAGCCGGCGAAGAAGGCGAAGATCGACAGGGCCAGAGCGGCGGGGACGCCGAGCAGTGATAGGAAGGCGAACGTGGTCGCCGCGTCGATCGCCGCCTGCGTCGCGGTCCCACGGAGCCAGACCCCAGCTCCCCTCAGCGCGGCGTCACCGCTGGAGGTGATCTCCTCACCTCGGCGATCGCCGGTCGCCTGGAGCGCCCAGGCCCAGGCTTTGTCGCCGTCCTGGAGCAGGGAGTAGGTCCGCAGGATGCTCCCGAGGATCGTCACGGTGACGGCGGTCGCCAACCATGACGCGACGCTCGCCAGATGACTGCCGATCCACGCCTCCGCATTCGATCGCGCCTGGCCGATGGTGACGGGCAGGAGCTGGCCGCCCTGGCCGCTTGCATTCGCGTCCGCCTGGAGTCTGGCCAGGCCCGACTGGATGGCCTCGACGATTCCGGGAACGAGCGGCACGACCGCGATCGCGAGCAGGATCACGATGAGGCCGATCACGAGGATCGCCAGGAGGGTCACGCCGCCAGCCGTCTTCGTCCGGGACCAGCCTCGATCGCGCAGCCGGGTCGCGACCGGCGCGAACAGGACGGCGACGATCAGGGCGAACAGGATCGAGGCGACGACGGTCCCAAGGATCACGGCAAGATCGGCTAGGACGACGATGAGTGCGAAAGCAACCGCACGCGCCAGCCGATGCGGCCGCGTTGCTCAGCCAGATCGGGATGAGCGGTGGTTGAGCCGCGGGCTGCGAGCCGATCACTCGCTGGCCGTCCGAAGGTTGTCCCGGTCAGGTAGATCCCGGCCACCAGGAGCAGCCCCAGCAGGAGGAGCTGCCAGAACGTCCACAGCAAGATCGCCGCGCTGGCGACGGCGAGCACCACGGCCAGTGTGTTCACGAACTGCTCGGCGACGCCCCGGAACGCGCGTCGATGAAAAGCATCAGACCGATCAGCAAGGCCGCGGTCGGCACGAACTCGGAGGGCGCAAACGCGACGACGACGACCAACGCGATGAGGACCAGCCCGATGCTGATACCGGCCCAGACCTCGGCAGCTCGGCCGTAGCGAGCCTGGCGGGAGGTTGAGGTTCGTTGGCATGCCGGATGTGAGTCTTCGGGTCGTCGGTAGCGCCATCGGCGAGGCGCTGGATCCGCAGGTCGATCGCCTCGAGGCTCGCCGTGTTCTCCGCGTATGCGCGGTGGACCTTCCGGAGGTCCGCCACGAGTTGCTTGACCTGTGCTGATACGTCGTCGTACTCGCGCTCGACGTACGGGTTGCCTTCGAGCGCGGCCAGCTCCTCGTTCTCAAGCCGAAGCTCATCCGTCTTCGCCGCGATCTCGACCGCAAGCGCGTCGTTGGCATTGATCAGATCACTCCGCCGGCGTTCGAGCAGCGATCGGACCTCGCCCGGCGGGGCGACCTTGTCGAGGCCCGCGAACCCGAACGGGTCGTACCAGGCCTGACGCACGGTGCCGTCGCGGTTGTACATCGGGCCCGCGGGCGCATCCTCCCCCCCAAGCTGGTCCCCTGTGTACAGGCCCCACAGCCCTCGGTACTTCGTGACCCACTCGGGGACGGGGTCGAGATTGACCGGCGTCCATTCCTTCGCCTGGCCAGGGCCGATGGAAAGGCCGTCGCCGCGGGCATAGTCGACGAAGGGCACTGTGAATACGCTGAGACTTCCGCGCCCGGCCGAACCCTGGCCAGGGTCCCGCTCCAGAAGCGGCTCAGGGCCGCGCCCACCCGCCGCAGGGACTTCGTGATGGGCAGCTCGATCTGCAGGATGTACTCGCCAGGCTTGAAGTACGAGGCATGGGAACCGCCGCCGGCGAAGATCACCGGGTGGTCCCCCAACCGGATCAGGCCCTCGGCGTCATCCCAGCGCCGCCGCAGATCGTCGCCACTGAAGTCGTGAGACGCGTAGGCGACCCACTCGGGCTCGAGCTCCCCATCCGAACGCGTCGATAGATAGACGAGCGCCATTT
This sequence comes from uncultured Chloroflexia bacterium, assembly GCA_963825545.1. Classification (GTDB taxonomy): domain Bacteria; phylum Chloroflexota; class Limnocylindria; order Limnocylindrales; family CSP1-4; genus Chersky-267. The sequence continues at coordinate 2,077 of CAWGTR010000002.1, forward strand.
CCCAGTCGGCCTCGTGATCGTCGACGCCGTCGAACGTCGAGCGGTAGTCGTTGAAGTAGAAGAAGAAGCGGTACTGCAGGGCGACCCATCCGCCCCCCCGCACGACCCGGCCGTAGTAGACGAATCGTTCATCCTCGGCGAGGGCCGCGCGGTACGCGCGCGCCGAGGCCGCCACGACGGCCCCCGGCGTATGACCCCGGACGAGCAGGCTGAGCGTGAAGATGGCGTCGATCAGGCGGGAGACGTAGCCGACTCGTGCGAGGCGGCCAGCTCCGGGGTGGAACCGCTCTGATTCGGGAAGGTCCTGCGCGGATCCGGCGAGCAAGGCACGAGCCTGCGTCGCCAGGTCGACGTCCTCGACCCGCCGGAGGAACTCGACCGCGCCGAACTCAGTCGTGCGAGGCTTGGCCAGGTTGTCGACCGAGAGGCTCCCGGCGCGCACGAGGAGCTCGTTGCGGCCGGTGCTCGGGCGGTGTGCCCAGAGCGAACTCCGTGCGACGTACTCGTCCACCTCGGTTGGGAAGAACAGCTCGCCCTTCGTGTAGTGGACGATTGGCTCGTAGTGACGCAGGAGCGCCAGGTCCGCTGCCCGGTCGGCGGCGGACTCCGTGCTCATCGCCGCAGGACTGGAGTGGGTTGCGGCGGGGTCAGGGGTCATCACGACCTCGCTCACGTCTGCGCTTCCTCGCCGAAGGCGTCACGCACCTCGGCCTGATTCATGAGGAGGACGACGGCGACCGCGAAGGTCATGAGGATGTAGTTGGGCGTCGCGTCGTACCAGGACACGAGCTGCACACCCAGGACGATGACCGCGGCGATCATGCCCAGCAGCCACCCGCGCGGGTGCATCCGCAGAAGCGCGATGCCGGCGACGAACGCGGTGACGCCGACGGCCGCCTGCCGGATGGCCACGATGCCCCCGACGAGCGTGAAGCTGCTCCGGAGTGACTCCATGTCGAGGACACCACCGCTCGGTGGAGAAGGATGTGGGCGAGACCAGCGCCTTGATCGCGAGCGCCGCCCAGGCGACGGACAGGACGAGGTAGGTCACCGCCACGACCGTGACGGCCGACGGCCGACGGCGATGTCCCGGGGCCGGCCTGCCCTGGGGAGTGGCTTGATCACGTGCGGGCGTGGCAGGCCTCGCGTCCGGCCCTGGGTCCGCTACGCCGCTCGGAGACGCGGACTCCGTCATCGACATGGTCATATCGGAGCTCACCGTCATGGGTGGACTGAACGCCCGTGGCCTCACGACCGCTTGCAATGGGTCGAGCGCCCTTCAATTTGGGTCATTCCCGACAACGGGAACATCCTCCCCGTCGGAGGAGACGCTCGATCTCGCCCGCCGTCAGTCCCAGGAAGGGGTTCTCCCCGGAAGCACGGCCGGTGCCACCGGCCAGAAGTGCTCGAGGAGCCCGACGCTGACGGCGAGGTCGACAGCGTCGCTGCGGGTCGCCGCGCCAAGCTTGTGGTAGATCGCGAGGGCCTGTGACTTGACCGTCGTTTCCTTGACCCCCAGTCGCTGCCCGATCTCCTTGAAGGAGAGGTAGTAGGGCAGGAGGCCAAGGACACGGAGCTCCGCGACCGTGAGGCCCGTGGCACCCTGGCGGCGCCTGAGGGCCCGTGTTGCCAAGGTCGCCTGGAGCGCGTCCACCTCGGCAGGCAGGACACCGAGGTCAGGGCGATCGCGGAGCAGATCGCGTGCCTGCGTGACGATGGCACTCGCACCGACTGGGTCGTCGACCGCCAGGTGAGCGTGGGCCAACGCGACAAGGCACTGGACGGCTCCGCCGGGACCCGCCGCGGACAGGAGTGGTCGCAGGCCCGTCGCGCGAATGAGCTCGCGGCGCGCCCCTGCAATGTCACCGCCGTAAATCATCAATCCGATTCGGACGGCGCGAGACGGGACGCTCGAGAAGTACCCCTCGACTTGGGGTGCCGGGTCGATCGCGTCGCTTTCCGCGACGAGGGCAGCGGCGGCATCCCAGGCGCCCCGCTCGGCGGCCACGAGGGCGCGGTGCCCGAGCGCCGTGTAGCAGATCGCATCGTGGCCCTCAGCCCGGGCAGCGACGATCGCCTCGGCGAAGGCCGTGTCTGCGCCATCTTGATCGCCCATCGTGAGACGCGCGATGGCCAATTGCCAGAGCGCGAAGTCCCGCCAGGAGCCGGCGTCCCCCTCGAGTTCAACCGCCCAGGTCGCATTCGCGAGCGCATCCTCGGCGCCCTGGCGGGCCATGGCGGCCCTGAGCATCGCGCGGCCCGCCTCGAAGGAGGCTGTGCCGTCCGGCGGCCTGCCCTCGAACGTTCCACGCTCGGCGATGTCCGCGTAGCGCACCGTGCCTCCGACATCGCCCGCGGCCATCTCCTCCCAGGCCGCGAGCACTGCGAGCCACGGGCGTGCCCCGAGTGCGGCGGCGCCAAAACGCATCGCCCATGCCCGGATCGTCGCTCGACGGCCAGACCAGTGATACAGGCCGAAGCCATTGCCGACGAGCGCCGCGGCGAGCTCGAGATCGCCCGCCGCAAAGGCGTGGTCGATGGCGGGCTCGAGGGCATGGTTCGCCTGGTACCAGGTGGCCGCTCGCCGGTGCAGAGTTGCCACACGCTGTGGCTCGCGTACCGCGAGCTCACCCGGAGGAACTCCCGCAGGAGCGTGTGATAGCGATACGTTCCGCCGTAATCGTCGATCAGCAGGGTCGACTGTGCAAGCCGCTGCAGGGCATCGGTTGACCCACGTTCGCCTACCACGGCCTCGCAGAGCGGCCCCGACAGTCGCTCGAGGATCGAGGTGCGGGTCAGGAAAGCGACCTCGACCTCGGAGCGGCGCTCGAGCACCTCGGACCGCAGGTATTCGGAGACGAGGTCATCCGAGCTGGCGTCGAACGAATCCGGGCTCCGCATGGACTTCCGGGCATCGAGCGCGGCCAGAGCCAAGAGGGCTGGCCACCCTTCGGTCCGTTGCCGCAAGGTGTTCGTCGTATCGATCGACAGCCGCAGGCCCAGCTCGCGACCCAACCCGGCTGCCTCGCGCTCGTCCATCGCGAGCTCATCGAGACCGATCTCGACCAGGGAACCATCGGCCCTCCAGCGGGCGAACGGGAGGCGCGTTCGTGTACGTGCGGCGATCGCCACCTGCGAGCCCTCGGTCAAATTCGTGATCAGCTCTGCGAGGACGTCGAGGCACGCTCGCGAGGTGATCCGGTGCGCGTCGTCGATGGCAATCCCGATGGGCTCAGAGGGTCGTGACATTGCAGCCAGCAATCGGCCGACCACGGTCCGGTTCGAGAGCGAGGCCGACGCGATCCCGCTGAAGAGCTCGGGACCGACCGGCTCGAGGCGGTCGATCGCCGTCGCGAGGTCGGTGAGGAACACGACCGGGTCGCTGTCGCTGTCATCGGCCGTCAGCCACGCGACCGGTCCGGGGTTCTCCGTCGCCCACTGGACGAGGAGGCTCGTCTTGCCGTAGCCGGGTGGCGCCACGATGGAGAGAACGCGTCGGTCCCGGGCGGACCGAAGCTGGCGGAGCAGCCTCGTCCGGCGCAACATCCCGACATGTCTGCGCGGCATGACAAGCCTGGCCGCGTGGAGAGGATCCGTCAGACCCGGGGCCCCATCGCCGCGTGCGCGGTTTCCACGCTCGATCACTTCATCGTTGATGGCGGAGATGGAAGGGGGCATGCGGTCTACCGGCTGGCGGGGCGGTCCAGCGACCGGCCCGTTCGTCAAGGTGGGCATCCTATTCGAAGGACCTGCCCGCGGTCCAGCGGCGTCGCACTCCGCGGGTCGCTGTCGCACTGCGCGGTTGTCAGGCCCCTGGCGTGTCTGGGGGCTTCCTCCGACGAGGAGGATGCGGCCGGCCTACGACGCCTCGTAGCGTGCTGGCGACCAGGTGGACGACCGCGAGGTCGACCTGCCAGCGCGTCGTTCGGAGCGTCGCGGCTGCGTTCGCTCCTCAGCTGGCAAGCAGGACAAGGCGACGCGACAAGCCACCGCCATTGGACGGCCAAGAGTAGGCAATGGCCAGGACCTTGCGACGGCTCGAGAGAGGCTATCCATGAACCTCACGCAGCTGTACTCGACGCAGGTCCGGGTGCTGTGGGGGTGGCGCGGTGGGAGGCGTGCGCTCTTCAAGCGTCTGCTGATCACGCTGTTGGTCTCGGCCGTCGCGTTCTGGGTGACGGCCTGGCTGGCGCCCAACATCACCGTCGACCGGTTCCTCGACGGCGTCCTCGTCGTCATCCTGATGGCCCTGTTCAACGCCCTGATCCGACCGGTCGTCCTGGCGGTCGTGGCTCCGCGTTCGCTGGTCCTGACCGGGATCGTCGTCCTCGTGCTCCAGGTGCTGGTGTTCCTCGTCGCAGCGAATCTGGTTCCCGGAGTCCACGTCGGCGGATTGGTCCCGGCACTGTTCGGTTCGTTCATTTATGCGATGTTCAACACCGTTCTCACGGCCATCCTCGGAATCGATAGCGGAGACTCCTTCTACGGCCTGCTCATCCAGTCCCTGATGCTCGAGCGAGCGGCAACACCATCGGACCGACCCGGTCTTGTAATCATCCAGATCGACGGTCTGGCCCACCCGATCCTCGCCGGACGGATGCGCGCCGGATCGGTCAACACCATGGCGAGCTGGGTCCGCGACGGCAGCCACAAGCTCTCGCGCTGGGAGGCGATCCTGCCGTCGATGACTTCGGCGGGCCAAGCCGGCATCCTTCACGGCAACAACGACGGGATCCCAGCCTTCCGCTGGTACGAGCGCGATCGCCAGCACCTGATGGTGTCGAGCAACCCGGTCGACGCGGGCGAGATCGTCCGACGGGTCTCGAACGGGGAGGGGCTCCTCTCCAACAATGGAGCGAGCATCTGCAACCTCGTCACCGGCGACGCCACCCGCTCGTATCTAACGACCGCAGCCATCAAGGTCGAATCGCAGGGGCTCGGGGAGAGCCAGGCCTTCCTCGGCTTCTTCCTGAGTCCGAGCGGCTACTTGCGCTCGTTCACGTTGTTCGTGGGTGAGTTCGTCAAGGAGCTCATCCAGGCGCGACGGACGCGCCGCTCGGGGATCCGGCCCCAGATGCACCGCGGTCTCAAGTACGCGGGCATGCGAGCGGCAAGCAACGTCCTCCTCCGCGACGTCGACGTCTCCCTGATCATCGAGGAGATGTACCGCGGCGCCAACGTCATCTACGCGGACTTCACCGACTATGACGAGCTGGCCCACCATTGCGGACCCGAGCGGGTCGAGTCCTTCGAGGCGCTCGACGGAGTCGACCGCGCGATCGGCACGCTCCAGAAGGCTGCCAAGGACGCGCCCCGGCCATATCGCTTCGTCGTGCTCTCGGACCACGGGCAGAGCCTCGGCGCGACCTTCAAACAGCGCTGTGGTGCCAGCCTCGGCGAGGTGGTCCGCGACCTCATGGGCGGCCGGGCCACGCTCGTCCAAACGAAGACCACCGCCGAGGGATCGACCTTCGTGAACTCGTTCCTGTCGGAGATCACCCGGAGCAAAGGCGTCGGGCCCGCTGTCGCCCGGGCCGCGCTCGCGGGCAGTACGACTGACGGCGTCGTCGACCTCGACAAGGAGGAGATCCCGCCCCTGCCGGCGGAATCTGCGATCGTGGTCGTCGGCTCGGGCAATCTCGGTCTCGTCTGGTTCACCGGCCACGACCATCGGCTGACTGTCGAGGAGATGGAGCAGCTCAACCCCGGGCTCCTCACAGCGCTCGTCGAGCATCCCGGTGTCGGGCTGATCATGGTCCGCTCAGCCGAGCACGGCGCGATGGCCGTCGATCGCAACGGCATCCGCTTCCTCGACGAGGACCGTGTCGAGCACGAGGACCCGACCGTCCTGTTCGGTGAGCACACGATCATGAGCCTCAAGCGCGAGGACGCGATGACGCACGCGCCTGACATCCTCCTCCTCAGCCAGTACGACCCCGAGCTCGGCGAGGTCGCTGCGTTCGAGGAACTGATCGGCTCACACGGCGGTCTGGGCGGTCCTCAGACCGAGCCGTTCATCCTCCATCCGGTCGAGTGGTCCCTCGACGAGGACGTGCCCCTCGGTGCCCCGGCCATCTACCGGAATATCCGGCAGTGGCTCGATTCGATCGGGATCCCGCTGGGCACGACGTGAGCGTCGCATCCACCGTGTCGCGCACAAGGGCGACAGCGCGCCGCCCGAGTAGGGCGCGATCTCAATCTGTGGTCGACAAGGCAGCTTGGTCTGTGACGGACTCCGCTGGACCGACACAGAGTGGCATGGTCAGTGCGGATCGCCTCGACAATTCCGGGAACGTGGCGCGGCCTCACCGATTGCCTTGCGTAGCCCTTCGCGGCCATCGCCCGCTGGCGAGGGTCCTTCCTCCGACGGGGAGGATGCGGCGGGTCGCGGCGCCGTCTAGCGTGTTGACGATCAGGCAGACGTGCGGTCTGCGCGACGGAGTGCTCGCTTCGACCGCAGGACGTGAGGTACGCGGATGACCGAGCAACAGACGATCCCCGAGACGACAACGACCGAGGACGCCGACGACACGGTCGTCGTGGGGGCGCAGGTGGCGGACGAGGACGGGGTGGTTGCCGAGGGCGCGGTCGCAGCCCAGGGGCTTCATGCCCTCATCATCGCCCGCTTCGCGGACCGGACGCTGGCGATGAGTACGTACGACGACCTCATCGACGCTGAGGTCGCGGGACTGCTCGAAGTCGACGGCGTACTCGTGGTCAAGGCCGACGAGGGCGGCAAGCTCCACGTCCAGAAGATGACCGATCACAGCACCCGGACGGGCCTCAAGTGGGGCATCGTCGGCGGCATCGTCGCGGGGATCTTCCTGCCCGCCACGATCGTCGGTGGCGCCGTCGCGCTCGGTATCGCCGGCGCTGCGGCTGGCAAGGCGCGCAACCTCCACCACCGGGTCGAGGTCGAGAAGGAACTCGCCGACGTCATCACCCCAGGCACCTCGGGGATTCTCGCCCTCGTCTCGTCGATGGATGCGGACGCCGTCGCCCAGAAGATGCCGAAGGCCGAGCAGGTCAAGACGGTCCCGGTCGACGAGGAAACCGCCGGGGCGATCAAGGCTGCCGCGACCGCGGCGGCGTCGCAGGACGCGCCCGCCAGCCCAGCCTGAGCGAACGACGCGAGGTCCCCTCCGGCGAGGCGACCGACGCTGGACCCTAGGGAACGAAGTCGAAGGAGAGCAGACATGGCAGACAAGCACGTGACCGGCCCGATCCAGGTGTTCGTGATCGGGTTCGACAAGTTCGAGGCGACCGGCCGGATCATGGCCGAGCTGCGCCGGGCGCGGAAGCGCGGCGTCATTCGCCTCGTCGACGTCATCTTCGTCCAGAAGAACCGGCACGGTGACATCGAGAACTCGATGCACCTGACCGACCTGTCCGAGAACGAGCGGATGCGTCTCGGCGCGATCGCCGGCGGGCTGATCGGGCTCCACGCGGGTGGTGGCGCCGAGGGCATGGTCGAGGGCGCGGAGCTCGGCGCACTCGCCGTCGCCGAGCGCGACGCCGGCCTCTCGGTGGATCGAATGCAGGAGCTCGCCGACTCGATCCCCGCCGGCAGCGCCGCGGCGATCCTCGTCATCGAGCACCACTGGGCGGCGAGCCTCCGCGACGCGATCGTGGATGCCGGCGGCCGGACGCTCATGCAGGCCATGATCGCGCCCGACGCCCTCGCCATCGTGGGCGACGAGCTGCGCGTCAAGATGGAAGCCGAGGACGCCATCGAAGCGGCCGAGGAGATCAAGCTGGCCGCCGCCACGGAGATCGCCCAGACGCTCGTCGAGGCCGAGCTCATCGAGGAGGCCGCCATCGCAGAAGCCGCCGATGTCGTCGCCACGGCGCTTGCCGTCGAGGATGCCGCCGCCGAGGACGTCGTCGACACGCTGTTCGAGGCCGAGCTCATCGAGGAGGCCGCCAAGGACGAGGCCGAGAACGTCGTCCGCATGTCCCTCGACGTCGAGGAGGGGGCGACGGAGGAGGCCGAGGAGGCTGTGGCCGAGGCCGATGAGATCGAGGCCGCTGCGGCGCTGCGCGCAGTCCGCGCACTCATCGCGGCCGACCTCATCGAGCGGGAGGCGGCCCAGGAGGCCGTCGACGCGCTCGTCACGGCGCAGATGATCGAGCGGGGAGCGGCCGACGAGGCGCTCGCCTCTGTCCTCGCCGCAGAGCCAGTTGGGGCCGGCGTTAGCTGAGCCCGTCCGAGCGAGATCGATCGCCCCACACGGGGCCAGCAGGGATAGAGAACAAAGGAGATCGTGAGATGACCGAGACGAAGGACACGGCCGCCCATCAGGACGAGCCGGTCGAGGCGGCCGCGGCCGTGGTCGGCGACGACGGCAGCGTCCAGGCGCTGGGGGCCGTTGCCGTGCAGGGCAACCAGGCGATCGTCGTCGCCCAGTTCGCCGACATGGACTCCGCCAAGGCGGCCTACTACGCGCTGCTTGACGCCGAGGTCAAGCGGGCCGTCGACATCGATGGCGTCCTGGTTGCCAATGCCGACTACCAGGGCAAGGTCCACATCCAGAAGATGACCGATCACAAGACCCGCAACGGGTTCCTGTGGGGCGCAGTCGGCGGCGCGGTCATCGGCCTCATCTTCCCGCCGACCATCCTCGCCGGCGCCGTGGCCGTCGGCGTCGCGGGGGCGGCCGTCGGCAAGGCCGGCAACGTGCTCATGAAGAGCGACGTGGCCGACGAGCTTGCCTCGGTCATCGCCCCGGGCACCTCGGGCATCGTGGCGCTCGTGTCGATCACGGCGGTCGATGCCGTGGAGGCGACGATCCCGGACGCCAAGGTGGTCAAGTCCGCTCCGGTCAGCGACGAGACCGCCGCTGCGGTCAAGCAGGCGGCCAAGGCCGGAGGTTCGTCAGCCAGCTGAGCCCGTCCGGCCCCCGGCAAGCTCAGCAGCCGGAGACGAACGTCTGAGAGGATGGCTCCATCGGAGCCGTCCTCTCTGTTCCGGTCACGGACCCACCGGAAGACAAGGAGGCGCTGGGCCCCTCGAAAGGTCCATTTGAGCGTGACACCGAGCTGGACGGGCTCGTGCTCAGACCGTCACAGAGCGGAAGGCGCTGAGTCGGCTCGGAATGGCGGAGGAGGAATGACGATGCACCGACAGTTGGTCCTGGCCATCTTCGACGACGAGGCGTCCGCGGACGCTGCCGCTGAGGGATTGAATCGGTGGGCGGACGGCGAGGCCGCGGAGAAGATGATCGACCTCCATCGGGTCCAGGCGATGGCGGTCCTCGTGCTGGGCGGGGACGGCAACCTCAAGACCGAGAAGCTCGGCCCAAGAAGCATCGGGGCGGGGGCCGGGATCGGACTCATCCTCGCGATGCTTACCCCGGTCGGCATGGCTGCCGGGATCATCGGCGGCGGGATCCTCGGCGCACTCCATCACAAGGGTCTGAGCATCTCCAACGACGATCGAGAGCGCCTCGGTCGCGAGCTGCAAGGGGGCAAGGCCGCGCTCGGCGTGATGACCGACAAGACGAGCGCTGCGGTGATCTCCTCCGAACTCGCTTCCCTGGGCGGCACCATCGAGATCCATGAACTCGATGACGCCACGATCGCCGCAGCGGACGCTGCGGCGTCGACGTCGCCAAGCGACGGGCAGGCCACGCCGGCCACGTGATCGGAAAGGGCGTCCGAAGCGTTCGTCCGCGGGATCGGAAGGGCGGGAAGATCGCGAGAGACGACCTGCTTGGGAAGCAGACACTCTGCCAGCTGAGTTACTCCCGCTCGGGAGGCCTCGATTGTAGCCAACGGGGGAAGCCGCGCCAAGCGCGTCCCGGCGCCCCGACGATGGGTTCGGGGGGCCGCGGCCTCATGCCAAATGGACCAGCCCCGTGCGTTGCCGTGTTCCCTACTTACGCGGTGGGCTAGCAGAGGTAGCGGATGCTAGGGCGGCAGTGCTCAAACCTTTGCCGGATGGAGGCTCGGCCTTCAACCCTGCTGGCCACCCTTGTCGTTCGACACGATGAGCAAGTCGTGGATGGGGGGATCTCGCGGCGCAGCAATTAGCGAAGTCTCGAGGCTCACTGTGGATCGCCCGCGCAACGCCCGAGCCGTTAGGGCGTGAGCGGGGCCAGCGTCGCGATCCATGCACGCGCTGAGTCCGAGGCCTGCATCGTCACTTGGGCACCGGCTGCCAGGTCACTTCTGGCGATGACCATTCCAGGTTGAGGCCTGCCGGGTTGGTCCCGTTCGCGTAGACGATCGCGGATGAGCTTGACCCACGGCCGATCGAGACCACACCGTCGATCGAGCTCAGGAGCAAACGCTGGCCATCCGGTGACCACCGCAGATCGGACACCCCGAACTCGCTCCCATCCGGTGATTGAGACAGGGTCGGCCCAGACATCTCGACACGGTCCGAGCCGTAAAGATCCACCACCACGATCCGCGGCAGCTTCGGGCCGGGACCACAGCTGTTGATGGCACATTGTCTCGAGCTCTGGAGGTACGCCACCTGGGTCCCGTCCGGCGAGATCGCGGCCTCATCGAACGAGAAGGTCATTCCCGGCCCCACCGGCCCATGGCTGCTCAGCTGCGTGTCGTTAGTTCCGTTGACGCCCACGACATGGACCGCGATCCCATCTTCGTCCACCGGCACGACACTGATGTAGACGATCCGATTATCGCCAGCGGTCCAAGCCAGAGACCGAGGGGCCGCTCCGTCGACCGGGATGAACGTCGAGGCAGCGCCGTCGACACTGACCAGGCGGATCTGTCCAGGCTCTGCCACGGCGATCCTCGACCCGTCACGGGACCACTCGAGCTCGTGTCCCTCCCGGCCAGTCACGGACGCGATGGGCACCACTCGTGTTCCACCGGACGCGGTGTCGGCGATCCAGAGCTCCGCACCGACGCGGAACGCCAGGAACCTGCCGTTCGGAGACCACTCGGGGCAGACCATCGGTCCGAGACCGCCGGGGATGGCAAACCTCATGAGCGCTGGGGTTGGATCACCCTGCTCGTTGACGCCGACGACAACGATCGCTCGACCGTCGACCTGCCAGCCGCCTCGGAAGGTCGTGACCGGGCCGGAGGCTCGGGCTTCACCATAGGCGAGCTGGTGCCCGTCGGCTGAGAATGTCGGGCATGCCTGGGCGATGCCGTCGCCATCGGAACCGATGATGCGTCGTAGAGCGGCGCCTGCGCTCAGGAGGTAGATGTCGCCGTTCTCCCCGCCGCCGAACGCCCACGGGTTCGCGGAGACGGCGATCCGGCCGTTCCTGACGCTCGACGGTGGAAGCGATGGCACCGGGCCCTGGATGGCCCGTGGCGGGGGCGCGTACGCGGGCTGGGGCGGAGAGAGCGATGGGCACGCGGCGGGATCGATCTCGCATTGGTACGCCTCGCTGGACATGCGCGCTACCCCAGCCGGCGGCGCGATCACGAAGTGATCCGCGGGTTGTTCACCGAAGTCGAGCGCGGTCACCTCGATCGTTCGCGACGAACCGGGAACAGGCTCGAAGGACACGTTGCGTACCGGGCCACGGCTGCGCATGACCAGTCGGGTGGCGACGTCGATCCAGAGGTCTCCGCCGCCGCAGGTGACATGGAACGTCGGCCGCCCGATCACGTACTCGGTGGCGACGTACCTCCAGCCCGATGCGGTGGTCCCGTTGCGTGTTTCGCCAGCACTCATGGCGACCTCGCAGCCCGGCTGGTTGTAGGCTGCGCCGCCTTCCATCTCGGCAAGCAGGAACACCCTGGGGTCCTCGGAAATGGCTCCGTCCTGATCCACCCAGACCTTCTCGGTCCCGACGGTCGCCAGCTGAGCCATCCGCGTCCCGCTGAGGATCTTGTACGTGTCGGGAGCCTGCGCATCGGGTCTCGAATAGTGCTCGATCCGGACAGCGCCGGACCGATCGACGTAGATGCGCTCCTTGGCGGAACCATCGGTCAGGGTCGTGATCGCCACGGGCGGCATCTGCGGCATCCGGTCGTACGCCGAGAGGACGAACGCCGGCAGGTTCGCCGGTGGGGTGAGGTCCAGTTTCGGGTTGGTCTCACGCTGGAGGAGTCGCCACGCACCGACGGCCGTGGCGCTCGCGAGCGCCAGTCCGAGCAGCAGGGCCGCGGCGATGAGCAGGCTCCGTCGTCGGGCAATGGGATCCGCGTCGGAGAGCGCGCCGAGGAAGGACGGGCGTGGCCGCTGCTGTGCTGTACGTCCAACGACATCCATGACCCGGGCACGAAGGCCCGCCTGTGCGGAAGCCGGAAGGTGTGCGCGGAGTGCCGCAGCGAGCTGGGCGTCGGTCGGGCGTCGGTCGTTCATGCCTCGGCCTCCATCGCTCGCTCGAGCGCGCGGCGTGCCGCATGGAGCCGCCATTTCGCCGTTCCGGTCGGGATGCCGAGGGTGCGCGCGATCTCGGCGACCGGCCGCTGATCGACATGGTGGAGGGCCAGGATCGCCCGCTCCTCGGGTCGCAGGCGGTCGAAGGCGCGCGTGATCGCGTCGTTGTCGGCGACGTCGTCGATCGCCGTCCGGGCGTAGGGGTCGCCCGCCATCTCGCGCTCGGTGCTGTCGGACTCGTCGGGTGATCGCTGCCCGACCTGGACCTCACGCAGTCGGACCCGGTGGCGGCGCGCCATCCGGGCGGCGTTCGCGACGATCCGGTTCAGCCAGCCATCGAAAACGGACGAATCGCGAAGCCGAGGCAGCTGTCGCCACGCCGCGACGAATGCGTCCTGGACGGCGTCCGCCGCGTCCGCCTCGTTGAGGAGGATCGACCACGCGAGACGGTAGCAGCGGTCGATCCGCGTCGCGACGAGGCTGTCGAAGGCCGCGATATCCCCCGCCCGGGCGCGGCGCACGAGCGCGTCGTCCGGCGACGTCGCCGCGCGCTGTGCCGCTGCCAGGGTCTCCACGGACGTCCCTCTGTCGAGCCGCTCTGAGTGTGGCCTCACCTGTCCAGATGCCGCCGAGCCGCCGTCGGTTGGGTGTGAGTCAAGTCGGTAGCCCCATGACTAACCGTCGAGAGTCCCTTCCAGGGTGCAGGGACAGCGTGAAGCCCCATCGCCTAGACGGGTGCCCGTTTCGTCTCGTTTGCGTCGATCCGCAGACAGCGACGCTCATAGGGGTGCTCACGATGAGCACGTCGTGAACAGCCGCGTTGGCGGCAGATTGACAAATCCAGCGCCTCGATCGACCCATACCCTGTGAAGACCTCGGACGAACCGAAGTCGCCACGCGGAAGAGCATGGACATCGATCTCGTGGTCAGAGCCCAGCACGGTGACAAGGAGGCCTACGGCCTCGTCGCCACCGAGATCGCCGATCGGTTCCTTGCCGTATCGCGCAGGATCCTGCGCGATGTCGAGCTCGCCGAGGACGCGACGCAGCAGGCGCTGCTCGCCATCTGGCAGGATCTCCCGCACCTCCGCGACCCGGCGCGCTTCGATGCCTGGTCGTACCGGCTCCTCGTGCGCGCCTGCTACGCCGAGGGCCGGAAACAGCGGCGCTGGGCGCCCAATCTCCGGCTGTTGCCGATTGATGAGGGTGGAGCGAACGACGACCTGAGCTCGGTCGTCGATCGCGATCAACTCGAACGCGGCTTCCGCCGACTGTCGCTCGATCACCGCACGCTGGTCGTGCTCCATCACTATCTCGATCTGCCGCTCGACCAGGTTGCCGAGATCGTCGGCATCCCGACCGGGACGGCCCACTCTCGACTTCACCACGCGATGCGCGCACTACGGGCGGCGCTCGACGCCGACGCGCGGCTACCGGTTCAGGAAGTGATCTGATGAAGACCGACCCGGACATCCCGCGCATCGTTCGGTCGTGGCTGCGCACGGACGAGCACGAGGACGCGAGCCGCGTCCTTGACAACGTACTCGGCCTGCTGGACTCGACCCCACAGCGCCGTGCCTGGTGGCCGGCGCGGAGGTTGCCACACGTGAACACTCCAATTCGGATTGCCGTGGCGATAGCGGCCGTGGTAGTCGTTGCGCTCGTCGTCGTCAACCTCATGCCCAGGACTGCCGCCGTGGGGGGGCCGCCGGCGACAGCTGTGCCGACCGTCTCCCCGTCAGCGCAACCGAGTGCCAGCCTCCAGGCAACGCACATGACGGTTGCAGGGACCGGCGTCAATGGGCCTGCCCTGGGATTGACCGTGCAGCTTCCACAAGGCTGGGGAGCGAACGAGTTCGTCGCGGACCGCGGCACGTCGAGCGCACCGTCGGGCATGGCCTTCGTCGTGAGCGAGGTCGACAACACGTTCGCCGATCCCTGCGCACACACCCAGCGCAGCCCGAAGGTCGGATCGACAGTCGCCGACCTGGCGACAGCGCTCGGCGAGATCCCCAACACGACCGCGACAGCCCCGGTCCAGACGACGATCGCCGGGCACCCGGCGACGTACATCGAAATCGCGGTCCCCGCATCGTTGCCGTGCGACCCCAGTAACTTCTACCTGTGGCAGGACTCTCCGAACGCCTACTGGTGGGTCCAGGGGTACGGCGAGACCGCGCGGGTCTGGATCCTCGAGGTCGGGGGGACGCGAGTCACGTTCCTCACGCACTCGTATCCCGGCTCCAGCGCCAATGCCAGGGCCGAGTTCGAGACGATCCTCAACTCGGTCGTGTTCGACGTCCCGTCCACCCAGCCCAGCACGAGCCCAGCCGCGTCCTAGCGGAGCTGGGGGCTCATCGGCACGATCGGCCAACGCCATGAGGCATCACTCGCCTCGTGGCGGCGGCCGACACTATGAGCCGATCGTGGTCGACGCCGAGGTCGCCGATGTGCCTCGGCATCCGAACCTTGCTAGTTAGAGGTCAGTCGCTCACTGTGGCGTCGCGACCGGGCGCGTCGAAGGAGGTCTGATCGCGCCCAGGAGGCGACACCGCTTGAGGGCAGTCTTCGCGCTCGCGAGCCGCGCCTCTGCTGCCGGGATTTGGTTTTGCGCGACGTCCGAGATCTCAGCGACGATGGCCGCTTTCGCTTGAGGCGCGGCATGCTGCAGCTGAAGCTGAAGCGCCAGGATCAGGTCCTCGAGTCCCTGAAGCGCGGCCTGCGCAGCGGCGACCGCATCGACTTGGTCCTGACACGGGTCAATGGCGACGGTTTGGACATCAAGCGTGCCGTCGATCTCGTACTCAACGGGCGGATTAACCGCCGTCGGGGGATTCGCGAAGATGTTCCCGATGATGAGATCGCCGGCGTAGCCGTTGAAGTGCAAGACGAAGGTGGACGAGACCACATCGGCAAAGAGACTGAAGTCGCTGCCCATGAAGTCATCGAGGTTCAGCCATCCGAAGTAGACCTTGGTCTTGTCCCAATCCGATAGGGCGTCACTTTCGGCGCTGTAGACCTTCTCGTAGACGCTCTTCTTGATGCCATCGATGATGACCGCCTGAGCGGCAGGATCAGCCTGACTCAGGCTGAGCAGGTCATTCCCGAGGGCGGTGTGGAGCTCGGTGAGAAATGCCTGGTATCCAGCCTGGACTGCGCCCGTCGGCGTGTCGTCTTGCTCCCAGAGGGCCACGACGAGGATAAGCTGGCGGCTGGTCTGTGCGTCGTCAAAGCTCGCAATCAGCGTATTCACGGGGTACGGGATCGTTGCGGAGTCGCCTGCCCGCATCTCGCTCTGGATCACGTAGCGGGATTCGGCCAAGGTCGCGGCCAGCGGTGTGAAGTCAAACGACAGCGGGTTCGTCGCGACACTTGCCAGGGCCGGCCAAATATACGGCTCTGAGTGACTGGTGCCCCCGAGATCGCTTTCACGGATGCAGCGCAGAGTCCCGAGGGTGATCGTCGCCACGGTGGTCATCTGAGAACGAGCTCCAGTCCTGCTATCACGCCGGGAGTCGACTATCAGATCTGGTCCACCTCCTCGTCCGACGGAATGGGTCGAGAAGATAGGCTTGGAGCGTCATCGGCGTGTCTCGAAGCCAGCTACCTCGGTGGGCGGCCTTCGATGTTCGTCGAAACCGAGGAGATCTGGGACGGGTTCGTCCAGCCGGTTGGCTGCTTATGGTCAATCGCCAGTGCTCACATCGACAGCGAACCTGCCCGGCGTGGTCATCATCGGGTTCTTCGCCGACCTCGTGACTACGGTTCGAGCGCCTACACGAACAAGGACAAGCTCGGCTACTGGACCGCTGGTATAGGCGAAGGGGACCCCGATCACGATGGCCGGGGTCTGCTCTTGTCTGTCGGCTTTGGCACAGGCGAGGTCGTGGTCGCCCGCCCTGTCAAGGCTCTGGCGGTGCAGGCACGACAGCCATGAGATAGAGCCGCCGACTCTGATGCTCGAACTCGTATGGGTCGCGCGCCTGCAGCTCCACGATGCGCAAGCCGGCACGCTCGACAAGCGTCGCGAAGGCGGCGGGCGTCGTGTACCGCATCGTGATATCGACCGGTATGCCGTTGAAGTCCGCGAACGCCTCGATCCTGGGCCGGTCGTCGAGAGCACCGTGGATCGCGGCGAGGAGCCGACCGCCCGGTCGGAGGGCGCGCCGTGCCTCGCCGAGTGCCTGAATGATGTCCTCATCGGTGCCGTAGATGTAGCAGTAGAAACCGACGACGGCGTCGACCGAGGCCTCGGGGACGGGCAGTGACCGGAAGTCGGCGACGACGAAGCTCATCGTCGGGTTGAGGCGCCGGGCGACCTCGATCGCGCCGGGGGACAGGTCGATCCCGGTAACGACGAGGCCCCGATCGGCAAGGAACCGGCCGATGTGGCCGCCGGCCCCGGTGCCGACATCGAGCACGCCCGCCCCGGGCGGCAGGTTCGATGCGAACCCGGCGAGGAGCTCGCGGTCGAACGGCTTGCGATCGAGCTCATCCGCGAACTCGCGAGCGTACGTCTCGGCAGCGGCATCGAAGGATCGCCGGATCGAGTCGGTCATCGTGCCGCCCCGCAGTTGGAGCCCTCAACGAAGGTCCGCGGCAAACGATCCCGCCATAAGACGCGGGCTAGCTAGTCGCCGCGCACCGTCTCGAGGATCGACCCGGCTACGAATAGGGTCGTCGACACGATTCAGGTCGGGAGTAATCCGGTCGGCATCGCATTCGCCGGCGGAAGAATCTGCGGATTCCGGTCCGACAGGGCTCGGCGACGATTGAGCTCGGCCCGTTCGCCTATGTCGCGATGACGTCGAGCTTGTCGGATCGAGCGTTCGACTCGAGCGTCCGACGAGCGTCCAGCCGCCTGGCGTCTCACGACGCAGCGCGGCCTCGTTGACACCGCTGGCGACGAACCTAGACTGTTCACGTGGAGTGAACGGTTCGCTCCTCACTCCTCCCGCGGCCGGGCTGCGTCGCCAGCACGGCCGCACTTTTGTGCGTCTCGGGGCGTCGGTGATGCGGAGGTCAGGGCTCGCCCGAGGTCTCGAGCTCGATCCGAACGTCGACGTCGCGAAACGGCGACCGCCGGTCGCGGTCGCTCTCGAGGGCGATCTCCAAGGCGTGCCAGCGTGCAACCGAGGGCGTCGACTTCCTCATTTCGCACGCATCGTCAGCACGGCATCGTCGGAGAACGGGGGTGCGAGCTCGACGGTCCCGACGGCGGCGAGCGTTCCCGCGTCGACACGAACGCCCGTGGCCGGCTCGAACCAGTTGGCAGTCACCCGCTGCCCGCCAAGTGCCGCCGTATCGATCGTCACCGCTCGGGCTGAGGGCAGATAGGCGACGGCCAGCCGGCGATCGGGCGTCGCCGCCGCGGTGACCCGATCAAGGCCGCGGGCCTCGCCCAGCCCGGCGACCGCGATCTCGTGGCCGAGGTCGGGGATCAGCTCTGCCCACGGGAGCGCCCGGAAGAATGCGCCCCAGCGGGCCATCGCGATCGAGCCCGGGCTGCGCAGCTGCTCGGGCCAGCCCGTGCCGAAGAGCCACATCGGCTTATTGCCCATGATGTGGCCGTTTCCGCCGCATAGGATCGACCAGTACGCCTGCCGGCGGATCTGGAGATCGGAGGCGTCGTGCTCGTTCTCGTAGGTCGACTCGATCAGGAAGAACGGCCACGTCGGGGTGCGGTTCCAGTCGTCGATCAGCATTCGATGAACGATTCCGTAGGTGTACGTGACGTTGACGTCGAGCCAGTCGACGCCGACGTATTCATCGACCGGGCTGTGCTCCGGCAGCACGTGGGCGGTGATCAGGTTGGTGACGCCCGTTGCCCGGAGCCCGCGGGCGAGGGCATCGAGCGCCGGTCCCGCCGCGTCCGGGTTTCGGTCGCCACCGATCCCCCAGATGAGGTTGGCAAACCGTCCGAACCTTCGGCCCAGGTACTCGCCCCACGCTTGTCCGCCGGCCGGACCGGCCGCGACGAACTCGTCGTACCAACCCTCGGCGCGGCCGCCGAAGCCCGGGTAATGCGGATCCGGGTACCCGAGATAGGCCGGCGCGAGGATCACGACAAATCCGCGCTCGGCAGCGAGATCCAGGACCCGTTCGGCGTGCGCGAAATAGGCTTCGTTCGGGGCGGTCACGTCGCCCGGTCGCAGAAACGGCTCGTCGCCAGCCAGGTTTCGCGGCGGATCCGCCGAGAAGAGCCGCTCGATCAGGCTGACGAGAATGGTGTTGAAACCGAGGGCCCTGCGTTCGTCGAGGTAGCTCCGAGCTTGGTCGATCGTCGTGTTCGCGATCAGCGACCATGCGGCGTCGCCCTGGATCAGGACGGGCCGCCCGTCCGATCCGAGCAGGCGTCGCCGGTCGGGCGACACGTGGAGCGGGTAGCGCCCGACCGCCGGTGGGGCCGGGAGGGGAGCCTCGACGCGCGCTGCCGCGTGGCTCGCCGCGCTCACGGCGCGCCTACCGCCACGGCAACCCGGTTGCCGTCCGCGCCGAACAGGCGGATGGCGCCCGGAATGGTCTCGATCCGAATTCGATCGCCTTCGCGCACGGGCGTCTCGGCGTCGACCCGGACGGTCAGAGTCGCTCCGGCGCCGACCGACGCGCTGAGGTAGGCGTCGGCGCCGACGACCTCGACCAGCTCGACCGTGCCGTCGATCGTGCGCTCTGTCGCCTCGGGAGCGAGTGCCAGGCCTTCCGGTCGGAAGCCCACGGTCACGTCCCCGTCATCGACGGATGTAGCGGCGAACTCGGGCAGTGTGAAGGTGATCGGGCCCTCGAACCGCCGATGACCGTCATCGGTCACGAGCCGACCGTCGAGGAGGTTCATCGGTGGGCTACCGACGAAGGTCGCCACGAACCGGTTGGCCGGCTCTCGATAGACCTCGGTCGGTCGTCCGACCTGCTGGATGAGCCCGCCACGCAGGACCACCACCCGATCCGCCATGGTCATCGCCTCGACCTGGTCGTGGGTGACGTAGATCGTCGTGCGTCCGACGCGCTTGTGCAGCCGGAGGAGCTCGGTGCGCATCTGGACGCGAAGCAGCGCGTCGAGGTTGGACAGGGGCTCGTCCATCAGGAACACGAGCGGCTCGCGGACGATGGCTCGTCCGAGGGCGACCCGCTGGCGCTGGCCGCCGGAAAGCTCGTCCGGGTACTTATCGAGCTCTGGGCCGATCTGGAGCAGCGCCGCAGCCGCCTCGACCCGGGTCCGGATCTCCTCCGGCGACCGCTTCTGCATCTTGAGCGGGAAGCCGAGGTTGCCGCGGACCGTCATGTGCGGGTAGAGGGCGTAGTTCTGGAAGACCATCGCGACGTCCCGCACGCTCGGGCGGAGGTAGTTCGCCAGCCGGCCGCCGATGTAGATCTCGCCGTCGGTCAGCTCCTCGAGACCCGCGATGAGCTTGAGCAACGTGCTCTTGCCGCAACCCGATGGGCCCAGGAGGACCACGAACTCGCCCGGCTCGACGTCCAGGTCGACGCCGGCGAGGGCCGTGATCCTGCCGTAGTCCTTGCGCACTCCGACGATCTCGATCGCGTGAAGCTCGGCGCCGTCCGGAGTCGCCAGTCGCTCCGCGGTCACTGTTTGAGCGCCCCGGCGACCGAGCGGGCGAGGAACTGGCGCTGGAGGGCGAAGAAGAAGATGGCGATAGGGACGAGCGACATCACGGCGGCGGCCGACCACAGCCCGTAGTCGACCCCGCCATGGGCCCGGAGCGCGGCCACGCCGACCGTGAGGACCTGGAGGTTGTCGCTGGTCGTCGCAATCAGCGGCCAGATGAAGCTCATGAACTGGTCCGTGAAGATGATCACGGCCAGTACGACCAGGCCCGGCTTGATGAGCGGCAGGATGATCTTCCGATAGATCGCGAACTCGCTGAGCCCGTCGAGGCGACCGGCGTTCTCGAGATCCTTGGGCAGCCCGAGGATGAACTGGCGCATCAGGAACACGCCGAGCGGGTTCGCCAGCGGCGGCAGGATCAGGGCGAGGTACGTATTCGTCAGGCCGAGCGCCGAGACGAACGCCCAGAGCGGGACGATGAGCGCTCCGAGCGGGACCATCAGCAGGATCAGCATCGACAGGAAGATCACCCGCTTGCCGGTCAAGTCGAGCTTGGCCAGGGCGTAGCCCGCCATCGAATCGATGACGACCTTGATGGCGGTGACCGATCCCGCGACGAGCAGGGTGTTGAACATCCAGCGCGGGAAGCCAGTGTCGAAGAGCAGCTTTTCGTAATTGCCGAAGTAGGGCGGGATCGGGAGGAGGCGCGGCGGGTAGGTGAAGATCTCGGTGCCGTTCTTCAGCGACGCCAGGACGACGTAGTAGAACGGCGCGACCAGGATGAAGGTCACGACAATCAGGATGAGGTGGCGGCCGAGTCCGGCTACGCGCCGGCGCCGGTGACGGGCGCGGATGTCGGCATCGATGATCCGGGACGCGCCGGCGACGACCGGCTGGTATTCGCCCGCGACCCGCTGCATTCAGTCGCCTCCGCGCCGGTTTCGGAGGAGTCTGAGCTGGACAAGGGTCAGGCTCAGGATCGCGACGATCAAGACGAGCGAGATCGCCGCCGCCACGCCGACCTTGTCGTTCGAGCCGAACACGTATTGCCAGACCCGCAGGACGATGGTCGTCGTCGAGGTGCCCGGGCCACCGTTCGTCAGGACCAGCGCCGTGTCGAAAACCTGGAGACCCCAGATCGTGGCGACCACGACCGCGAACAGGAGGAGCCGGCGCAGCAATGGCAGCGTCAGGTACCGGAAACGCGCCGGTCCGGACGCCCCATCGAGCTCGGCGGCCTGGTACAGCTCGCCCGGGAGCCCGATGATCGCCGCCACGAAGAAGATCGCCCAATAGCCGACGTTGCGCCACACATCGAGGACCGCCAGCACGGGCAGGGCCGTCCCGGAGCCGAGCCATGTCTGGGGCGGCGCGCCGACGGCGCGCAGAACGTCGTTGAACAGCCCGAAGTCGATGTTGGTCAAGAACAGCCAGATCAGCGCGGCGACGACGCCCGGGACGAGGACCGGGAAGTACACGAGGAACCGATACGTCGACGCCCCCCGCCCGATCCGCGCCAGCACGAGCGCGATCCCGAGGGCGCCAATCAGGATGAGCGGGACCGACAGAAGTGCGAACACCAGCGTGTTCTGGATCGCGGTTGTCGCCCCGACCAGCCCCGGCAGGCGGATGAAGTTGTTGAGGCCGACCGAGGTCGTGCCGCTCGCGATGCCGCCCGATCTCGTGCTCCACCAGAGGGTCCCGAGCACGGGGACGACCAGGAAGATCACGAAGAACGCGAACATCGGGGCGAGGAACGCCCAACCGGTCAGCTCGCGCCGCAGCCGCGCCTGTCGCCGCAGTCGTCGATGTTCGGCGGCCGTGAGCCGGAGCGACCTGGTCGGGAGGGCTCCGGCCCGGAGCGGGGTCGCCTCGATCACGCCGCCGGCGTCCGGTGGGCCGGCGCGCGGTCACGCACGCTCAAATGCCGACCTCCTGCTTGACGATCTTCTCGACGTTCGCGACGGCGTCCGCTGCCGAATTCTTTGCCCGCGTAGCAGTTCTGGATCTCGGCTTCGGCCATCGTCTCGACGTCCGCCCACTGCTTGAAGTTCTCCAGCCCGACCTCGTACTTCTGGAAGGCCGGGAGGGCATCGGCCAGCTGCGGCGCGGCATTCGTCCCGTAGCCCTCTTGCGGCGCGTCGGTCCGGGCCGGATAGGTTCCCGAATTGTCCGCCCAGTAGGCATCGCTCGTGCCGTTCGTCCACCACTTCAGAACCTCCCACATGAGGTCCTGGTCCGCCGATTTCGCGTTGATCATGTAGATGGTCAGGTCATTGAAGTTGACTTGGCTGACCGGGCCGGGTGGGTATGGCAGCAATTTCCAGGTGAAGGGGACCGGGCTCGGGAGGGTCGTCGTCGAGGCTAGGTCTGAGGAGTAGATCGCCATCTTGCCGGCGGCGAAGGCTGCCGGGGCCGCGTCGTACGAATAGGTCCCCAGCGGCGGCGCGATCTTCTGCTTGAAAAGGTCGGCGAACTGCTGGGTGACCTCCACGACTGCCGGAAGGTTCACGTTCGGCGACTTCAGGTCCGCGGTGAGATAGGAGCCGCCGGCGGCCCGGAGTCGCTGGTACCACTCGGCGTATCCGCCGATCTGAATCCCGATCCCCAGGCCGTACGTCGCTCCGGGCTTCGTCATCTTGGTGATCGCCGCGAGGAATGTGTCCCAGCTGTTCACAAAGGTCTCGTCGTAGCCCGCCGCCTTGACCATATCCATGTTCACGAACAGGGCATCCTCGACATGCCAGCTGATCGGGAGGCCGAGGATCTTCGGACCGTAGCTCTTGATCCGGTCCATGTAGAGGTACTTCGCCAGCTCGTCCGCGAACGATGGGTCGGTGATCCGAGCCGTAAGGTCGGTGAAGTCGGCCCGCAATTCGTAGTCGGGATACGAGCTCTCGGTCGTCATGTAGATGTCGTGGGCACCCTCGGTGACCGACGTATTGATCTCCTGGGCGGCGGTGTCCCACTGGTACAGGCGGAAATCGAAGGTCACGTTTGGGTAGATCGCGTTGAATGCCTGGGCGATGTGCTTGTGGTGGTCGACCTCGCCATCGGACCAGGGGCCAACGAGGAACCGGACGCTGCCTTTGAGGTCCTGTGGCGACGGACTTGCGGCACCGGCCGAGCTGGCCGATGGGGCGGGTGATCCAGCGGCTGTCGCCGGCGCAGGTGTGGCCGACGCAGCCGTCGTCCCACAGGCCGCCACGATCGCGCCCACAACGCTCGGCGCCAATCCGAGCGCAAGGAGGCGTGTGACGAATGTCCGACGCGACATCTTGCCGTTGAGATAGGAACTCGCGAGCTCCTCGGTTTGTCGCTCGCGCTGTCGATCCATCAGTCTCGCCTCCTCTTTTCGCCTCCGAGTCAGCTCGCCCGCGGAGCGTGCCGCCGGGTGGAGTCGGTTGCCGGAGCGCGATGCCGTCCCGCCCGATGACGGGCTTGTTGGCGTCGTGGTCGCCATGTTCGATCGGCGGGATGACTCCGCCGGCGCGCAGCCGCCGCTGGCCACTCGTCGACCGGGGCGGTGCCCGCGTCATCGTCGGATCGTCCTCTACCGATCCGGACCGAGACCGAAGACCTGGAAAGGCTTTGTTCACTAGCCGTGAACACGAGGCCCGACCAGTTTCGAACCTCCCCATCGCGGTGTCAAGGGTGGATCCGGCCTCAGTACTCGGGCACGCGGTCTCGGCGGAGGACATCCTGCTGGATACGCAGCAACTCGTCCGGATGGAGGCATGCATCGAGCACTCGCCGGACCGACGCCTCGCCGCGTCGGCCGACGAGCGCGGCACGAGTGTTTCTCTCGTGGACCTCGGCGCGGACATGATCCGATAGAGGCCGGTCCTGGACGGTGCGTGGCAACCGCGCGACGATGTCCTCCTCCGCGTCGAGGATCGCCGCGTCGGCGCGGTCCTCCTCGATCAGCCGGATGCCCTGCATGTACGTTGCCGGCACGAGCCGGGTGTCGGTCTCACCGAATTCGAGCCGGGTGAGGATGTCAAAGTCCGAGGAGTCCTCGTCGATGATCGCCCGCTCGATTTGGCTCCCGCGACCCGGTCGCTCGGCGTAGTAGACGCGGTGCTCGCGGACGAAGCTCTGGTCCGGCAGCTCGAGGATCAGCTCCTCCGCCGGGCCGGCGATCGCCTCAGCCGAAAGCCCCGACATGACAGCGATATGGCATTGGCCGCGGCGGAGGCCCTCGAGCCGTCGGCGTGCGCCGCGCAGGAAGATGAGGTACGCCAAGACTTCATTGGCCGACAGGAGTGCCTTGATCGCCGTGGCGAGACCCTGGATCCGAGGGGCGGTCGGCAGCGGCAGAGATAGCACGAGTGGCTCGTGCTCGGCTTCCCACCAGAGTCGGCCGACCGAACGACCAAGCAGCACGGCGCCGCGGCCGTGGCGCCGATCGACCTCGATCGCTCCCGCGTCCTCCAGTTTGACGAGGGTCTGATGGACCGCGCCGAGGCTGGCCCCGAGCGAAGACCCCATGCTCCGGACGGTCGGCAGCCGATCTCCCGGCTCGATCCCCAGGAGGTCGTGCGCCATCCGCCTGCGGAGCTCGTCCCCCGACACCGGCTCGCGGCGTTCATTCGGCGTGAACACGGAAGCATTCGTACACCGCTCCGCACCCGATCGTCAACCCGACGACTCCAACCATCGTCCGAGTCATCTGGTCGGCTACCCGGTCTCGCGCTGGGCGCCTGGCGCGCATGCGCGCGATCCCGGCTTGACAGCCGAGGGTCCGTCGATGGACAGTGTTCACGGATCTCGAACACTGCCGGTCATCCGCATCGCGGTTGCTCGATCGTTCCCGCTGACGCCGCGTGACGGCGCGAACCGCGGCCGCGGGCGACGTTACTACCGCGAAGTCCGGAACCGGCTCGACCAATCCTGGGGAGCGAGGAGGGTACCTGAGCGATGAGCATTGAGTCGTCGGAGCTGCCGACCGGAATGGCGGGCCTCCGGTTTCCGATCACCCAGATCTCGCTGGCCGTGCGCGACCTCGAACGAACGATGGAGGCCTATCACCGGGCCTTCGGCTGGGGACCGTGGAACGTCTTTGACCACAAGCTGCCGATGCACCACACGACGGAGCTGCGCGGCGCACCAGTCCACTACGCCCTGCGCGGCGCCGAGGTCTACGTCGGCGAGATGAACTTCGAGCTTCTCGAGCCGACTGAAGGCCCGAACCTGTGGTCCGAGTTCATCGCCGAGCGCGGGGAGGGGATCGCCTCGATCGCCGTCATGTTCAAGGAGAAGGACGACGGCGACGCCGTCAAGGCCGAGTTCAAGAAGCGGTTCGGCATCGACGTCACGATGAAGGCCAACATCGGCGATCACATCGAGTACTACTACCTCGATACCCAGCAGCGCTTCGGCTGCCTGATCGAGTCGGGCTCGGGACACGCCATCGACTTCGTCAAGCCGGCGCTCGTGTACCCAACGCCCGACACGCCGCCCTCGACCAAGCCGGCCGGGCTCGACTACCGGATCACCCAGGTCTCGCTCGTGGTGCGCGACCTCGATGCCAAGCTGCGCGCCTATCACGAGGCGTTCGGCTGGGGCCCCTGGAAGGTCTACCAGTCCGATGGCAAGGTCGTGATGCACGACTGCGAGTACCGCGGGAAGCCGGCCTACTTCAATGTTCGCTGGGCCGAAACGTTCGTCGGCGACATGAACTTCGAGCTGATCGAGCCGTTCGGCGGGGAGAGCCCATTCCAGGACCACCTCGACCGGAAGGGCGAGGGCATCGGCTCGATCGCGGTCATGTTCAAGACCCGCGACGAGGCCGAGGCGGTCAAGGCCCAGTTCGCCGAGATGGGGATCGGGGTGCTCGCCGTCGGACAAATCGGCGACCACATCGAGTGGTACTACCTCGATACCGAGCCGGCCTTCAAATGCCTGATCGAGTCTGGCTCGGGACATGCGATCGACTTCATGGAGCCGGAGTACGTCTATCCGTGAGCTGACGCTCGCCCGAAGGCCGGTGCTCAGGAGTGACCGATGACAGCTGTCAGGGATCGGTTCGTCGGCCGGCGAGCGGTGGTGACCGGCGCCAGCAAGGGCATCGGAAGGGCCACCGCGCTCCGGTTCTCAGCTGAGGGGGGACGGGTCGGGCTGGTGGCCCGCGGTCGTCCCGGACTCGACGCGGTCGCCGACGAGATCGAGGCCGCCGGAGGCGAATGTCTCGTCCTGCCGGCCGATTGCACCGTGGAGGACGAGATTGCCGGCGCGCTCGACCAAGCGGCCGCCGCCTGGGGCGGGCTGGACGTGCTCGTATCGAACGCGGCGATCGAGCTCCCGAACGACGACGACCGTCTCGACCGGATCTCGCTCGAAGGCTGGAACCGCCTGATCGTGAACAACCTGAATGGCCAGTTCCTCGCCTGCAAGCACGCCCTCAGGCATCTTCAGGCGACGGGTGGCGGCGCGATCGTCTGCCTCGGCTCAAACGTCGCCCAACTCGGCATGGCGACAAACGAACCCGCCTACAGCGCGAGCAAGGGTGGCATCTTCGCAATGATGCGAGTCATGGCCTACGACTTCGCCCGGCTCAACATCCGGGTGAATATGGTCGTGCCCGGGTTCATCGACACCCCGATGAACGGCTTCGTCATGAGGGATCCCGAGCAGCTCAAGTACTGGAGCGACCAGATCCCGATCGGGCGGCCCGGGACGGCGGAGGAATGCGCTGCGGCAATTCTCTGGCTGGCGTCTGACGAGGCGTCTTACTGCATCGGGACGGCCCTTGTTGTGGACGGTGGTCAGTCGGCCATCTGAGGCTGCCGATCGCACGCTATTCGCACGCCCTGTTCGTCGGCCAGGTGGCTTCCTAGCCCAGCTCCGTGGGACAGCGAGTTCGAGAACCCGCGGGACACGCGCCCGTCTGGCCAGGTGGTTGGCGTCTGGCCGCCGACCGATACCCTCCAGTGGACGGTTCGATCGTCGAGCTGGGTGACCGCTTAGACGCGTTCCCGGGCCTCCGTCGCGTCGGCGTGTACCCTCGGCCAATCTTGCCGCCGCGTCAAAGGCGCAGGATTGTTTGGCAGCTGGCATGCCCGAGTGCTCGACGTGATCGCAGAGCGGGGCACAGGGCCTTCATCATGCCGTGAACGAGGTTGAAGTTGCCAAGATCGATCAGTCTCATTCGTCACGCCGAAAAGCAGATCGGTGATCAGCTGCCTCGGGGCGTGACGGTCGACGGTACGCCGGACCCGGAATCGCTAACGCCACGCGGATGGCAACGGGCGGGCGCGATTGTTGGATTGTTTGCTTCACAGCATGTTTGGGCCGGCACGAGGGCGGACCTACCCACGCCGGCCCATCTATTTGCATCGGAGATCGGCCCGCATAGTCAGAGCCGACGGCCCATCGAAACACTGCAGCCGCTCGCCGAGCGACTCGGGTTGACCATCGATGAGCCGTTCTTGCAAGACGAACTCGATGGGCTTGTTTCGGCCATTCTCGAGTGTGACGGGGACGTTCTCGTGGCTTGGGAGCACAAACGAATCCCGCTCATCGCAAATCGTCTCGTTTCAGACCAAGCTACGGTGCCGCAGGTCTGGCCAGACGACCGCTACGACGTTATCTGGCTCCTCGAGCCTGTTGTGGAGCGCCAGCCGGCTTTTCGCCTCCGGCAGGTGCCACAGCTCTTGCTCGCTGGAGACCGATCCGAGCCGATCGGGATCGCTCCCGTTCAGATTGCGGACCGCGAAGTACGCCTCACCGAATCGTTTCGGCCACGATGAGAACGTCGTGTCTAGGATCAGGAGTGGTGGGACCCCCTTGACGGACGAGTCGTACGCGTCGATGCCGTGCCCGCCCGGCCCGACACCGTCATCGACCCGCCGGGCAACCAGGACTGGCTAATCTCGATCGAGGCCGTCGATGGATGATGCCTCGGGTTCGTACCAACCGAACACGTCGGCCGCCCCGGGCACGGTCGTGATCCCGAGCCCGACCCCAGGAGTAGAGTGCGATCCGACGCGCCCCGGAGTTGGAGGATCGCGACGTCATGGATGACGCAGCCGCCCGAGACCTCATCCGCGATCACTTCGCCTCGGCAGGCAGGGATGAAGTCCGTGCCTGCCGGATCTACGCTGACGACGCTGTCCTAGAGTTCCCTCAGGGTGGCGAGCGGATCCGGGGCAAGTCGCGGATCTTGGCGATGCGCATTGCCTATCCGGCGAGTCTCGACTTCGAGATGCGGCGTACGACCGGCTCCGGGGACCTTTGGGTGAACGAGTACACGATCCGCTACGACGGTAAGCCGAGCAACGTGGTCGGCATCATGGAGTTCAGGGACGGCCTCGTCATCCGCGAGACGATCTACGTCTCCGAGCCATGGGAGCCGCCGGCGTGGCGCGCCGAATGGGTCGAGCGGATCGCGGCGCCCGCGGACTAAGGGAGGTCGCCGTGCCCTCGCGCGAACCACGTGCCGTATTCGAGGCATTCCTTCGGGCTGCCAACAGTCGTGACGCGTCCGCTTTGAGTGAGCTCGTCCACGCGGACTACACCGAGACCTATCCGCAGTCCGGCGAACGCACCCGCGGCCTCGAGAACCTCCGCGCCATCATCGAGAAGTATCCAGGAGGGTTCGAGGACCGGGGCACCCAACGTGTGGTCGGCAGCGAGGACCGCTGGGTCGCGACCCCAGCCTTCACGGTCATCCGGATCGAAGGCGCAGGCGACACATTCACTGGCGTCCAGAAGGCGCGCTACCCGGACGGTTCCGAGTGGCATGTCGTCTCGATCGGCGAGCTTCGAGATGGTCAAGTGTGGCGAGTTCAGACCTTCTTTGCGCCTGCCTTTGATCCCCCGGCTTGGCGTTCGTCATGGGTGGACCTGATCGAGACGCCGAAGAATAACGCGGCGCGATAGGTGCCTCGACGCCTCGATCGGCCGCCCGTCGGGTAGGGTCTGCGCCATGAAGCTCGACCCGCTCGACCCCTGGATTGGGCTCGCTCATCGACGCTCCCTCGGCTGCCTCCCTCACGCTCTACCGGGAGGACGGGGAGGCGCTCACCTCACCGGTATGGTTCAGACTCGCCGACGACTGGTTCGAGGTGGTTGTCGCCGCGGCGGACGCCAAGCTGGCGCACCTCCGTCGTGATCCGCGGTGCCTCCTGCTGGTCGTCGAAGCTGTCCGGCCGTTCCGGGGGATCATGGTCAGGGCGACGGCCTCAATCGTGCCCGACGAGGGCGCACGCGCCCGGCTCGCCATCGCCTTGCGGTAGGGACGAAGCCACGGCAAGGGTCGTGTTGGGCAAATGTCGCCGCGCCGCGGAATTCGCGGAAGCGATCGGGGGCGCGTGACAACGCTGGCCGGGCCGGTGACTCACGTGGTCCTGGTGGGCCTTATGGGGAGCGGGAAGAGCACGGTCGGCCGAGTGCTGGCGGAACGCCTCGGCTGGCCGATGCGAGACTCGGACCGTGAGATCGAGTTGGCCACCGGGGGCACGGTGAAGGCTCTCCGCGACGAGATCGGAGTGGACGCAATGCACGACCTGGAGGCCCGTCAGCTCCTTGACGCGCTCGCGATACCAGGGCCTGCGGTCGTCTCCCCGGCGGCATCCGTTATCGACGTCGAGGCTTGTCGCGACGCGCTGCGGGCGCCCGGGGTCGCCGTCGCGTTTCTCTCCTCATCGCCGGCCGTCCTGGCGGAACGCTTCCATCTCGGGGAGCACCGGCCTTGGTATGGATCGGACCCCGAGGTCTTCCTCGCTGAGCAGGCCGCGGCCCGCCATTCCCAGTTCAGAAGTGTCAGCTCGATCGAGGTCATGACCGACGAGCTCGCTCCGAGTGCTGTCGCCGAGGCGGTGCTCGCGGCGCTCGTTGGGCACGAGCTCGTCACTAGGCACCCGGAAGAGCCGAAGGCTGGACGCAAGGGCGGCGGTCGGTAGGCGCGGAGTTCTTTGCAGCCCGACCCGGCGCTAGGTTTCCGAGGGGATCGGTGCCTCGTCCGCGGAGATCGTGGCCGACGCGACCATCGTCGCGAAGGCCGCCTCAGCGGCCGTCACGTCCGGTCCCGCGAGACATCCATCGAGGCTGATCCAGCCCGCCGAGCCAGCGACCGCCGGCACGACGACCTCGATCGACTCCGTCCCTCCGATCGACTGGCATGCCTCGTCGGCCGACCCACGAATGCGGCCGGCTGGACGACCTCCGACCGCGATCGGCTCGCCGTCCGTCGGTGGCCGGGAGCCCGGCATCCCGTGCAGACGGACTGCGACCACGATCCCGCCGAGCGGCAGCTGGACGAGGGGCCACGCATGGCAGACCCCACCCTGGCTCGTGTCCTGGCATTCGCTGGGAACCTCGTACGGGCTCAGGTACACGAAGGCGACGTTGCCGCTCGGATTGGGCAGTCCCGGGCGCACGTGCCAGCTCGCCGGAACGTCCAGGCCTACGGGGCCGGCGACCACGTGCTGGGTCGCGGCCCGTTCCATCGTCGGCGTCGCGGATTCGTGGGTGGACGACGCGGCGGCTGAGCACGCCGCCGCGAACAGGACCCCACAGGCGAGAGCGAATGAGAGACGGATATTGATCATGCTCATCCCGTGCTGGTGCTTCGAGTCCCGCCTAGCTCACGGTGTAGGCGACGGCCACCGAGACGCTCAGGAGCTCGGGGCTCGCCGCCGAGTCGGTCGGTGCCGGGACCGGCGCGTTGGGTGCCCCGCCCGGGACCGTCATCATCGGCATCGCCACGCCATACGGCGAGACCGAGGCGCTGACCGAGAGAACACCGGTGACGGACAGCCCGGTTGCGCTCGCGATGGCATCCGCCTGCGACCTGGCGTCGGCGAGCGCCCCAGTGAGCGCCTTCTTCTCGGCAGCGGCGCGATTCGAGCCATCGCTCTTCACGTTGGCCTGACCGATCCCCGTGACGAGAATCGTGTGATCGGGTCCGAGGCCCGGCGTTCCGCCGTAGTAGGGATACGCGATGGCACTCCCGGCGACCGTCCCGCCGCCGGCGGCGACCGTCTCGGCGCCAGTGGTTGCGCCATTCAGCGTCGTCGTATCCGTCGTCGACGGCACGGGCGGAGCGCCGATCGAGACCGATGGAGCGGCGGCGGGTGTCGCTGGAGCCGTCGTGGGCCCCGAGGCGAGCACGGCACCGCCGCCGATCGCGAGCCCCACGAGGAGGGCGATGGTGGTCGTGCCGAGGAGGACGAACCGAGGACGGGTGGACATCGTTGCGCCTTCCGGTTGTTGGGGCTGTCGTCCCGTGCGGGATGACCTGGCCCGTGGTGCCGAGGACGCCATCGGCCGCCTGGCGGTTCCGCGGAGGGCCGCCCCTTGGCGAAGACCCGAGGTCGCATACTTGGCGGAACGGCTCGGGTGGCGGATCTGTCGGCCGGTTGAGCAACCGTGAGGGGGATCGGGATGCGCATCCCGCTCGTCGCAGCGCTGATCGTGGCGATCGCCTTGCTGGCGCCGACCGGCGCCCCGGCGTCGTATCAGCCCGCGCTCGCCTCGGCCGCGACGACCGTCGCACGGACAGGACTGCCGAATCGTACGCTCACGCCCGGGGCGCGGAATCCGGCCGTTTCTCAGGCCACCGTCCACCGCACGATCTGCGTGGCCGGGTGGACGAGCCGGATCCGGCCGTCGACGAGCTACACGACGCCCCTCAAGCGGCTCCAGCTCGCCCAGTACGGCTACCGCGACCGGAACCTGCGCCACTACGAAGAGGACCACCTCATCCCGCTCGAGCTCGGCGGCTCACCGCGCAGCCCGCGCAACCTGTGGCCCGAGCCGCACACGATCCGGATCGCCGGCGGGCTCAACGTCGGCAGCTACGCGAAGGACGGGTTCGAGAACTACCTTCGCCGGGCGGTCTGCGCCGGACGCCTGCGACTGGTCAGCGCGCAGCACGAGATCGCCCGCAACTGGGTCGTCTACTGGCGGCGAGCAGGTCGCCCACGAGGGTAGGCGACAACCCCCGCTGAATTCCACGCCCGGAACGTCTGCCACGTTCCAGGCCGAACACTGCGGTGGACTCCGACGCAGCGCGGCAGGTGGCCAGGTTCAGCCGGTCTCGACGCTGGCCCTCAGGCTTTCCCTGGCTGCGCAAGATCCTCGGCCCCCTCGGATCCTGCAGGTGGGTCCGCCCCGATCTCGCTGGCCTGCTCCGGCAGGCTCCACCAAGGTCGAAGGGGTTCGCTGTCCTCGCGAAGACGAGCCAGCCGGTCCGGGTCGGTGAAGAAGTCCTCTGGTGAACGCCCCGACGACGCCACCTTGATGAGCCGAATGATCACGTGACGCCACTCGGGCGAGATTGCTTCCAACACCGACGCGGGGCGCTCCCTTGGGTTGGGCGCTGACTCGAGCAGGGCCTCAGGGGCCGGGTGCGGAGACTCGGCGCGAGCGCGACCCCAGCGCTCGGGGTGTCGTCGCTCGAGAACCTTGAATGCGGTTCCCGGATTGGTTGCCGCCGATTGGACGAGAAGCCCCAGGAGGTGGATCTCGCCCTGGGCGATGGCCACTTCGACTGCGCTCCGAAATGCGCGATAGGGCGCGCGCCCGTCTCGCATCCAGCGGTGGACGGTAGCCTCGCTGACGCCGGCAGAAGCAGCGGCGACGTTGAGGTAGGCGCCCGCCTTAAGGGCGAGCAGTATCTGGGTCTGGACCTGGGCGGTGAGCTTTGTTGGACGCGGCATCTTTAGATACCCCAGGCCGCAAATGTCGCGGTCCGGCTCTGGCTCGTTCATGGCCGTCCTCGCTGAACGGCCGGGTTCCGAGAACAGAACGCCGGCCGAGGTCCTCGCCGCAGCCATGCGGGCTCGCGCAGGTCCTCTGGGCCGGCTCAGGGTCGTTCAGGGCCCGAGAATTCGGGTGGCATCTCGTGGAGGCCACCTCCTCTCGCAGGTGCACCGTACATCAAGAAGGGTCGCCGGTCACGTGTTGGCGAACCGGCCTGGCCGGTCTTGAGAGTCAGGGACCTCGGCGCGAGCGCGAGCGGCTCTCGAAACGATCAGAACGGCATCGGACGTCGAGATCCTAGACGTGGATCCGACGCGGATTGCAGGAACCATCAGCGAGAGTCGATCTGCTTGGGAAGCAGACACTCTGCCAGCTGAGTTACTCCCGCTCGGCAGGCCTCGATCGTAGCCGAGGCTCGAGACGTCGCCAACTCGAGGCGGACCGGTGCGTCTCCAAGGCGAGCGGCTCAGCCGGCCTGCTCTGCCCTGAAGGTGTCAAGGTCCGGCCACTGGCTTCCGCACGCCAGGCATTCGATGCCTGGCACATCCTCGGTTCTCACATCGGTCGGGACGCCGAGGGTCTCGTTGGCCACCTGAAACGACGTCAAGTCGATCTCGGGCGTCGAAGCCAGGGCGAGGCGATGCTCGCCGCACCGAGGGCAGGCCTCTCTCGATCGTACGTTCGACATTCGAACCTCCCGTTTCGATTTGGACACGACAATGGCCATCCCACGCCTCCGCGCAACGAACGTCGGCTTGTGGGCAGGGACCAGGCTGCCCAAACCAGGCCGTCCCGCGGTCCGGAGATGTCGATGACGGCCTCCCGCTGACGATCGTCCTGGTTGCCGTGACCTGCGCCTCGGCGGCCTCGCCTCCGAAAGCGGCTGACGAAGTCCTATAGCCGGTGCCGGCGAAGGTGGATCAACGGGAGCGCCAGCGCGAGGAACGTCATGACCAGGTACAGGCCGACGGCAGCCAGGGGCAGGAAGACGGCGAGGGCGATGGCCGCGACGTTCAGCCCGATCACGATCCAGCGCTGGCGGACCTTCGCATCGAGCGTGACGTCGGCGACGCCATCGACGACGAGCGAGCGCTCGCTGGCGATGTAGAACATGAGCAGGCTCAGCAGGAGTGACGCCAGGAGCACGTTGACCCCGTAGATCACCACCGCGGCCTCCACGTCCGGACCCGACAGGTGGGTCACCAGCAGGTTGGTCGAGAACGGGAGCACGCCGACGAACAGCAGCATCAGCAGGTCGATGCCGTAGGCCAGCGTGTCGGCCTGCCGCATGAGCTTGGTCATCCCGGCGTGGCTGACCCACATCCCGCCGATGAACACGAAGCTGATCAGGTAGCCGAGGAACTCGTGCCACTGATCCGCGAGCGCCGGAAGCAGGCGACCGTTGGCGGCCGGGACGGTCAGCTCGAGGACGAGCAGGGTGATCGCGATCGCGAAGACGCCGTCGGTGAAGGCGTTGAAGCGGTCGAGCGGCAGGACGTTCGAGGCTCTGGCCCCGCGACCGTGGCCCGCCGGGTGTCGGGCGTCCGGGTCGGTCGGGACCTCGTCGGGGCGGTCAGATTGCATCGGCTGCATCGTAGACGCTCGCCGCGCGAAGATCGCGAGAGACGACCTGCTCGGGAAGCAGACACTCTGCCAGCTGAGTTACTCCCGCTCGGGAGACGGTGATCGTTCCAAACCAGGGATCCGGCGCCAACGCAACGGACCATCAGCGCCGCGCCGTGTTGTCGGAGCGGGAGCCCAGGTCGCTCATCAGTCGGACGGTTCCAGTGGATCGACGCCCCCGACGGCCGCCTTAGCGACCTGTATTGTCGCCTTCGTCGTGGGCCCAACCCCACTCAAGCCGCGTACGTTCGTGAGACGACTCCGGCGAGTCGTTCGGGCCAGGTCGGTACGGCCGAGGCGTAGCATGCCCCCGTACGAGGGCCGTCAATACCGTGAGCCTGACACCGTCGGAACGCGCCCTGGGCATCCAGTGGGTCCTGGCGACGATCGTTGGCTGGCTAGTGGGGTTCGCGGCGTGCCAAGCCATCCAGGGCTTCATCTCCACCGTGCTCGTCGACGGCCTCGTGATCGGGACGGCGGTCGGCTTCGCCCAATGGGTGGTCCTACGCCGTCGCCATGCCCGCGTGGTCTGGTGGGTCCCTCTCTCCATCATCGGGTTCGGCATCGGCAAGGCGATCAGCGAGGCCGTTACGCCATCGACGCCGAGCCTGGGAACCGATCTCCTTGCCGGCGCGATCATCGGCGCGGTTGTGGGGCTCGCCCAATGGCTCGTCCTTCGACGAGTCGTTCCCAGCGCGTGGTGGTGGATCCTCGCAACGACCGTCGCCTGGATGGCCGCTTGGGCCTTGATCGAGCCACTCGAAAGATCGGAAGGCTCGGCGATCGCCGTCGCCTACATCGTGGGCGCGATCGCGGCCGGGGTCGCTGGGATCGTCACCGGCGCGACCCTCATCTGGCTGTCGCGCCTCCGAGCTGCGTGACGCCCAGGCTTTGGCCGGTTCGCCGCTGACCGCGACCCGACACTCCGCGGTGACGGGACGCTGGCAGTCGGAACCGAGCCGCCCCTATTCGGGCGAAGGATGACGTTAGGTTGGCCGTCGCAAACGCTAGGGGAGGCGTCTCGTTCGGATTCCATCCTTGCGAAGCCCGTCGAATGTTCAACTACTACGGCTTGGCGACCGAGAACCCATCGACGCCCTGGCCGGTCACATCACCGGGCTTCGAGTCACCCTGCCATCCGTAGAGCGGCAGCCCGTTGTAGGTGACCTGGGTGGATCCGTCGGTGCGGGTCAGGGATGCGAAGGTCCCGGACACGCCGGCTTCTCCGGTCGCCGCAGCCTCGGCCGCGACCGTCAGCGGCGGCCAGGCGGTCGCGCAGCCACCGGTGCACGAGGAGCTCGAGGCGGTGTCGCCGGCGTGGGTATAGAGGCTGAGTCCGTTCGGGCCGACCAAGACCGGACCGAGGCTTGTGGTCGCCATCCCGACGGTAACGGGGCCTGCGGCCGGCGAAACCCCGCCCGCCCCGCCGTACCCGTACTTGCCACCTCCGGCGTTCGCGGCCGGCGAAGCAGCCGGAGCGATCGAGGAAGGCACCGCGGTCGCGTTGGTTGCCGAGGGGACGGCGCTCCCGGCAGTCGACGAGCACGCCGCCGCGAGCAGCGCGACCAGGGTCAGGCCTACGACACTGCGGACTCCGATGCGCATGGAAAGAGCAGTCATGACACGAACCTCCAGGGGGCTCCTCGAGGCTGCGCCGCGACCGGGACCCCGATCCAGCTGAACTACGCCGCTGCGTCGCGGTCGGTTTCTCGCTCGACGCGTCGCCCTGTCCGTTGGCGAGGGACGTATCCCCTTCAGCGCATACTGCCTCGCAGAGCGGGCCGCCCGCGGCTCGACATAACGAGGTCCGAATGACGAAGCATTCGAAGCGCGAGCGCCAACGGCGCGACGAGGAGACCGTCCGGGTCCGCGAGATCGAAGCCGCCTGGATCGGGAGCCTCCCGCCGGCGACCGCCCGCTCATTCGCGATCGAGGTCGACGCAGCCCGAGCGCGTGGTCCCGAGCAGCGTCGGCCCGACATGGCCCCCGGTACCAAACCTCGTCCGCCACGCCCCGGGCATGAGCCTCGTCCGCCGAAGGACTCGGAGCGACCCCGCCGGGGCGGCTAGGCGGCGGCCGAGCCCAACGAACAGCTCGTCGAGGTACCTGGCGCCACTCACCGACGCTCGAGATCCGTCAATCGACCATTAGATCAGGCAGAGTGCAGGCCGAACGCCTCAGTCGGTTCCGCTCGACCCTTGACCATGACCGGCCCGAGTGGCGAGAGCTCGAACCGTCCGTCGAGGTCGGCGGCCGTTGTGGGGCCAATGACGATCTCGCCGGGCTTGGCGATCCCCTGAAGCCTGGCGGCGAGGTTGGTCGTGTCGCCGATCGCTGTGAAGTTCCGATAGTCCGCGCTGCCGATATTGCCCACCAGGGCCGGGCCCGAGTTGACCCCGATATGGAAGCGCGGGCCCGGCCGAGCACCGGTGGCCAGGAACGCCGTGCGGTCGAGGATCGCGAGGGCTGCGCGACAGGCACCTGACGCGTGGTCAGCCATGGGCTTTGGCGCTCCGAACACCGCCATGACGGCATCGCCGGCGAGCTGCGTCGGTTGGCCACCGTGCTCGAGGATCGCCGGCAGGGCGACGCCGAAGTACTCGTTCAACATAGCGACGACCTCGTTTGGCGCTCGCGTCTCAGCGTAGGTCGAGTAGCTGCCGAGATCGGCGAAGAGCACCGTCACGATGGCGATCTCGCCGCCCAGCTCGGTTCGACCCGGGTCGGCCAGGAGCATCGCGGCGAGGTCCGGCGAGAAGTAGTGTCCGACAATCCGCCGCACGCTCGCCAGCGAACCCTCCTGACCGCCCATGAACAGCCGTACAAGCAGCAGGGTCAGCAGCGCGACGCCCGTCAGATTGAGCGGGAAGAGGCCGTTCCGGAGCCAGGCCGGCAGCAGGGGAGGTGGTGGCGTTGGCACGATCGCCGAGGCCGCGATCAGGCCGGCATAGGCGCCGACGAGCACGAGAGCGGCCCGGCGATGGCCCAGCAGGAGGGCGGTGATCGGTGCAAGGCTGGCCCAGATCGCCACGACGCTGCCCCCCACGAACCCGCCGAGCGTCCACATCAGGACGAACGGCAACGTGATGTAGGGAACGAACTGGCCGATGGCGAACCAGCGATAGCTGCGGGTCAGCCCAAACGCGATCAAGCTCGCGAAGGAAATGATCACGTAAAGCCACGGGATGGCGGCCGCACCCTGGGCCCCGACCGCCCAGTAGATCGCCCCCCAGACGAGGGCCAGCGGCGTGATCAGCAGCGCCGCAACGAGCAGGAGGACCTTCCGCAGGCGGGTGTCCACGTCATCGCTGGGCTCGGCCCCGATGGCAAGTAGCCGGCGGAGTTCGCTCATTCCACGATCTTATTCGTCGTCGGGATCCACGCTGCACGTCTCGCCACGAGACGGGCCGGACCAACCGCCGTTGCCCGTAGAATCCGAGCGTGAAGAAGATCGGGTTCCTCTCCTTCGGGCACTGGTCGGCCTCGCCCTATTCGCAGGTCCGTTCGGGGTCGGACGCGCTCGTCCAGTCGATCGAGCTCGCCGAGGCGGTTGAGGACCTGGGCGCCGATGGCGCCTACTTCCGCGTCCATCACTTCGCCCAGCAGCTTGCGTCACCGTTCCCGCTCCTCGCCGCGATCGGCGCGCGGACGAAGCGCATCGAGATCGGGACGGCCGTCATCGACATGCGCTACGAGAACCCGCTGTACATGGCCGAGGACGCCGGCGCCGCCGACCTGATCGCCGGCGGTCGACTTCAGCTCGGGATCAGCCGTGGCTCGCCCGAGCAGGTTATCGATGGCTTCCGCTACTTCGGCTACGCGCCAACCGACGGCCAGACCGACGCCGACCTGGCCCGCCAGCACACGGACGTCTTCCTGCAGGTCCTATCCGGCGCCGGGTTCGCTGAGCCGAACCCGCACCCGATGTTCCCCAACCCGCCCGGGTTGCTCCGCCCGGAGCCGCACTCGCCGGGTTTGCGCGATCGGATCTGGTGGGGTGCCGGATCGCGCGGGACGGCGAAGTGGGCGGCCGAGCAGGGCCTCAACATGATGTCTTCAACCCTCATGACCGAGGACGCAGGCGTGCCGTTCCACGAGCTCCAGGCGGAGCAGATCCGCCTGTTTCGGGAGGCCTGGGCGGCGGCCGGGCATGAGCGCGAGCCGCGGGTCTCGGTGAGCCGGAGCATCTTCGCGCTCGTCGACGATCGGGACCGCGCCTTCTTCGGGCGCAGCAACCAGGGCACGGATCAGGTCGGCTATCTCGACGCCCAGACGAAGGCCATCTTTGGCCGGTCGTACGCGGCGGAGCCCGACGCCCTCGTCAAGGAGCTCTCGCAGGACACGGCGATCCAGGCAGCGGACACCCTCCTGCTGACGGTCCCGAACCAGCTCGGTGTCGAGTACAACGCCCACGCGATCGAGAGCATCCTCAAGTACGTCGCTCCGGACCTCGGCTGGCGCTAACCGTCTTCGACGATCTCAAGAGCGACCGCGGCATCGCCAGGCGACGATGACCTGGCGGTCGCCTCCGGAACCGAACCCGGGTCTTGCGGCGCGAAAGTAGGTCCACGCGGCCCTGTCGCCGCCGGCAAGACCGGTGGAGGATACTCAGGGCCAGAGGAAGTGCGGATGAATACAAAGCAGGCGTTGGTCACGGACATCATGACCGTCGACCCGATCGTCGTCGCCGTCGATGCGTCGGTCGAGAAGGCGGACGCTCTGATCCGCTCCACCGTCTACCTCAAGAGCATCCCGGTCGTCGACAGCAACGGCGTACTCGTGGGTGTCATCCATGAGGCGGACCTCGCGGCGTATCGGTTCGACCAGTCGCAACACCCGGCCGAATCGTCGGCGACGAGCGATGCGCCTCCGGACCTTCTGATCGGTCACTGACCGGATTCCACGGCGCCCGGTCGTCCGGTGCCGCGGGGTGGTCCGAGTGCGCGCTGTTCAAGCTGGGTGACTCAACCGCGCTGACGCCCGGTTGCTCAGACCCGCTCGAACGCCATCGCCACGGACCCGCCGCCGCCTAGGCACAGGGTCGCAAGGCCGTAGCGCCCGCCGCGGCGTTGGAGCTCGTAGAGGAGCGTCGCGACGACTCGGGCCCCGGACGCCCCGATCGGGTGGCCGAGCGCGATCGCGCCGCCGTTGACGTTGACCTTGTCCCAGTCGAACCCGAGCTCGTGGCCGTCGGCGAGGGTCTGGGCGGCGAAAGCCTCGTTGATCTCGATCAGGTCGAAGGCCTCGATCGGCATCTTGATCCGGTCGAGCAGGCGGCGGACGCCTTCGATCGGGGCGAGGAACAGCCACTTCGGCTCGACCTCGGCCTGGGCGTAGCCGATGATGCGCGCCAACGGCTTCAGGCCGTGGCGCTCGACGGTCCGCTCACTGGCAACGACCGTCGCGGCTGCACCGTCCGTTACGCCCGGCGCATTGCCCGCGGTGACGGTGCCCGTGGTGGCAGAGCCTCGGTCCTCCCCCTCGGGCAGCGGGAAGACCGGCTTGAGTCGGGCGAGGGCCTCGATCGTCGAGTCCCGACGTGGACCCTCGTCGACGGAGACGACCGTCTCGCGGCCCTTCGCGTCGCGCACGGTGACCGGCACGATCTCGGCCTCGAAGCGGCCTT
Organism: uncultured Chloroflexia bacterium; assembly: GCA_963825545.1. Lineage (GTDB taxonomy): Bacteria > Chloroflexota > Limnocylindria > Limnocylindrales > CSP1-4 > Chersky-267. The sequence goes on from CAWGTR010000002.1 coordinate 41,910, forward strand.
CGTCGATCGCCGCGATCGCGCGCTGATGGCTGCGCAGGGCGAACGCATCCTGGTCCTCACGGCTGACCTGGTTGGAGATCGCGACGCGCTCGGCATGGGTGCCCATGTGGCAGCCCTCGATGGCGCAGGTCAACCCATCGTGCACGGTCGCGTCGACCAGCGTCCCGTCGCCCAGGCGATAGCCGAAGCGGGCGCGGGGCAGGAGGTACGGCGCTCCGTTCATGCTCTCCATGCCACCGCCGACCACCACGTCGGCGTCACCGGCCTTGATCTCGGCTGCCCCGAGCATGATCGCCTTGAGGGCGGAGCCGCAGACCCGGTTGATCGTCGTCGCGCTCGTCGTCACCGGCAGGCCCCCAAGGAGCGCGGCCTGGCGCGCGGGCGCCTGTCCGGCGCCACCCTGGAGCACCTGGCCCATCAGGACGTCGTCGATCGCGGTCCCCTCCGGGAGTCCGCTTCGTTCTACGGCGGCGCGGATGGCGAACCCACCGAGCTCGACGGCGGGCACATCGGCCAGTGCGCCACCGAACTTCCCGATCGGGGTCCGGGCGGCGCTGACGAGGTAGACGCCCCCGTTGCGGCCGGGGTGTGCTGTCTCAGCCATCGTGGCTCTCCTCGCTTCCGTGTGTCTAGGTGTACAGCCCGCCATCGACCGCGATGACCTGGCCGGTGATGTAGTCACTGTTGACGAGGTAGACGACCGCCTGGGCGATCTCCTCTGGACGGCCGAACCGGCCCATCGGGATCTTCGCGAGGATCGCCGCGCGGACCTCGTCCGGCATGGCTGCGATCATCTCCGTCTCGATGAAGCCGGGCGCGATCGCGTTGACGGTGATGCCCTTGCGGGCGAGCTCGAGCGCCGCGGACTTCGTGAAACCGACGATCCCCGCCTTCGCGGCGGCGTAGTTGGCCTGGCCGAAGTTGCCGTGGAGCCCGATCACCGAGCTGATGTTGACGATCCGGCCGGACCCCGCCTTGACCATCACCGGCAGGACCCGGGAGGTCATGTGGAAGACGCTGGTCAGGTTCGTCGAGAGGACGGCGTCCCATTCATCGGGCGACATCTTGGCGAGCGAACGGTCCCGAGTGATCCCGGCGTTGTTGACCAGGACGTCGATGGTCCCGAACCGCTCGACGACACTCGCCACGGCCGGCTCAATCGTCTCCGGGTCCGCCACGTCGCAGCCGAAGACGAACGCCTTGCCCCCTGAAGCCACGATGTCGGCGGCGACCGCTTCGGCACCCTCCTTGTTGTGTGCGAATCCGACAGCGACGGACGCACCGTGGCGTCCGAGCTCGAGCGCGATCGCCCGACCGATCCCGCGCGAACCGCCGGTGACAAGGCAGGCCTTGTCCCTCAGGTCATCCATGGGAGGAACCTCATCACGTTGGCCGAACACAAACGAAGCGGCCGGCAGATCGCCGGCCACCTCGATGGTTGCCATCGCCGATCAGCGCTTGGTCGGCTCGGCCACCTTCATGGCCATCTTGGCGTAGTTGTCCCAGGTCTCGAGCGTCGCCTTCTGGGTTCGCTTGACGATCTCGGAGAACTGCACGACGGCCTGTCGATTGCCCTTCAGACCGAGGTCGAACAGACCCAGGCCGGCGTCGATCGCGGCATTCTGCGCGGCAAAGGCTGCCTTGATGGCGGCCTCGGTCTGCGAGGACCAGGTGCCGAGCAGGTCCCGACCGATCTTGTTCGTCTCATCGAAGTACGAGCTCGCGGCTTCGATCGAGGCCTTGGCGGTCTCGGTGCCGTTGCGAGCAGCGTCGGCGGCGATGCGCGTGGCCTCTGCGACCGCGGCTGCGGCCGACTCAGGCATGTCAGTGGTGGTAGTGGACACGGGAGTCTCCCTTCGCTATGATCGTGTTGGCGCTACTGGCGCGTCAACCCTAAGTGCGTTGTGCATATAGTGGCCCTATCGGGAGCGTCTGTCAAGAGTGGACGGCCATGTCTGACCCTCGAACCTCCAGCATCGACGACACCGCCGAGCCGACCGAGGAGCCCGAGCCCCTCCCCGGCTGGCCGCCGCGCGACTTCCTCGCGCCGTTCGTGCTGCTGGCCGTCTCGCTCCAGCGCGCGCACGGGTACGTGATCGAGGACTACCTGCGCGCGCTCGGCGTGTTCGGGATCACGATGAGCACGCTCTACCGGACACTCCGCCAGATGGAGAAGGATGGTTTTCTCGAGTCCACCTGGGAGCCCGGGCCGACCGGACCCGCACGGCGGGTCTACACGATCACCGACGCCGGCCACGCCTGGCTGGACTCATCGGCGACGATGCTCAACGCGTATCGCGAGACGATTGACCGATTCTTCGGCCTCTATGACGCGGGTCCGGGCGCGACGCGCCGCCAACCCGCACAGCCGACCGGCGATCCCGGCCAGACCAACAGCAAGGAGAAGCTGCCATGACAAAGACCGAGGAAGCTGACCGGACGACGGATCCATACGAGCTCTGGCGCCAGCTGTACGAGACCAACGAGCGGGTCTGGAGTTCTGCCCTCGAGCAGGCCATGAGCAGCGCCGAGTTCGGCGAATCGAGCGGAAGGCTGCTCGAGACGATGCTCGCGGCCCAGAAGTCGGTCCGCGACAACATGCGAACGTATCTCGAGACGATGAATGTGCCGACCCGCGAGGACATCGCGCGACTGGGTGAACTCGTCGTCGCGCTCGAGGAGAAGGTCGACCAGGTCGTCGACCGACTCGACGGCGTCGAAGTGGCGGTCCGTGCGCAGCGCGACGGGCCCGCGGGCCCCCCGGGACCCACAGGACCGACCGGACCCGCAGGAGCTACAGGACCCGCAGGACCGACCGGACCCGCAGGATCGACCGGACCCGCAGGATCGACCGGACCCGCAGGTTCGCCGGGGCCAGCCGGACCGGCCGGGCCTACAGGTCCGATGGGTCCGGGTGAGTCGGGCGCGCCTGGACCGGCAGCTCCAGCGACCGTCTCCGGGCCGGCCAACGATGAGCGGCCAGTCGCGCCCGCGACCCGCGGCAAGGCCCCGACGACCGCGACCCGCGGCAAGGCCCCGACGACCTCGACCCGCGGCAAGGCCCCGACGACCGCGACCCCCGGCACGCAGCGCAGGCCGACCAAGCGGGCGAGGCCCGCGAAATGACCGCGTCCCAGCTGCCCTCATGGCCGGAAGCCGAGAGCGTCTGGCAATCGAACGACCGTGCCCTCGAGATGACGCGAGCCGTCCTCGGCTCGGCTGATGCTCCGGTCGGGCTCACCCCGAAGGAGCTGGTGTGGCGCAAGAACAAGGCCCGCCTCTACCGCTACACCCGCTCCGAGCCGGCCACCCACCGGACGCCGGTCTTCCTCGTCCTCCCGCTTATCAACCGGGCGTACATCCTTGACCTGCGTCCTGGGGCAAGCTTCGTCGAATTCCTGTTGAGCGAGGGCTTCGACGTCTTCCTCATCGACTGGGGCACGCCCGGAGATGAGGATCGTGCCCTCGACGTGACGACTCTTGTCACGCGTTATCTCCCGCGCGCGGCGAGGGCGATCCAGACAGGCCACCGGCGTCGACCAGATGACGGTCCTCGGCTACTGCATCGGCGGCGCGCTGGCAACCTGCTTTGCCGCCCTCCATCCCGAGTTCATGCGCAATCTCGTGCTCTTGACGGCGCCGCTCGACTTCGCGGAGGCCGGTCAGTTCGGTCAGATGACAGCCCGTGGCGTCTTCCCGATCGAGCGATTGACCGAGACGTATCCGACCGTGCCAGGGCAGGTCCCGGACATCGGCTCGAAGCTGCTCAACCCGATGGCCAACTACGTCGGCACCTACCGCCGCCTCTGGGAACGGTTGGGCGATCCCGGCTTCGACCTCGAAGGCTGGCAGGCGATGTACCGGTGGGTGAACGACAGCGTCCCGTTCGCGTCGGCGGCGTTCCGCCAATGGATCGTCGAGTTCTACCAGGAGAATCGCCTGGCCCGGGACATGCTCGACATGGACGGCCGGCCGGTGCGGATGGGGGACATCCACTGTCCGGTCCTCAACATCGCCGCGAGCCGGGATCTGATCGCGCCTCGCGCGACGACGAGCGTCGTCACAGGCCGGGTCGGCAGCGACGATGCGTCAGAGATCCTTATCGACGGCGGTCACGTCGGGATCGTGGTGGGTCGTACCGCCAGCCAGAACCTGTGGCCGAAGGTCGGCGTCTGGCTCAGCGCCCACGATTGAAGCCGCTCCGTTCGGGCCGCAGCCCAGGGCGCTTAGGCCGGTTGCGGGATGGGCTTGCGGATCAGCTCCGCGAGCTGCTCGCCATCGGGCTGGACCAGCTCGGCGACACGCGTCCGGTTGACCTCCGCGATGATGATCTGCCCGACCTCCGTCCGAACGACGCGTGAAGATCCCCAGGTCCTTCATCCTCTGTGTCTGCGCCTGGTTGTCCTCGGTCGGCGTGACGTAGTGCAGCGAACCGGCGCGGTAGCGATGGATCAGGAAGAGCTGCGCGAGCGTCATCAGCCGCCGCCGGCGGATCGACGGCGCCGTGTTCTGGTCGCGAATGGACAGGATGCTCAGGCCATGACGATCGTGCATGCTGGCGAAGATCACCGTGGCGAGCGTCTCGTCCGGGCCGTCCAGGACCCGTAGCTCGAGCAGGTCCGATCCCGCGGTATGAGGCCGCAGCTCGACGCGGATCTTCCCGGGTCGCTGCCAGTGGTCCGCCCATGCCGCAAGCCAGTCCTCCAGCAGCCTGGTCGGAACTTCCGTCTGGACGAGGTGCTGGTGCTGCGTCGAACCCTTGCCCATCGCCATCGTTGCCGCGGTCCGCCCGGAACTGGCCATCAGGGCCGCGTCCAGCCGGTCTCCTCCGACGAGGGACTGCGGCGTGCGGTAGGGGGATTCCAGGAGTCGGAACTTCCGCTGGAGGCGGGCAAGGGCGAGCATCCCGTCCTCTCGGAGGGCCGTCCCGAATTCCTCGGCGGCGAAGCCGTCGATCTGATGGCCCCCGTAGGTGATGAAGTTGAAGACGAAGCCGAGCTTCCCGAGCGCCTCGGGGAAGCGCCGCATCTCGTCGTCGCTGAGCCCGGTGGTGTCCCAGTTGAACGACGGCGACAGGTTGTAGGCCAGCATCTTGTCGGGATACTCCGCATGGATCGCGTCGGCGAACCGGCGTGCGTCGTCGAGATCGGCCGTCTTCGTCTCCATCCAGAGCAGATCGGCGAACGGCGCGGCCGCCAGTGCCTTGGCGATCGCATAGTCGATCCCGCCCTCGACCTGGTAGTAGCCGTCCGGGGTCTTGGGCAGCTCGGGATCCCACGCGATCTCGATGCCGAGCGAGGCTGCCTTCGCACCGACCTCGGAGAACGATGCCCGGCGCGCGAAGGCGCGCCACTCCTCGAGTGTCAGGTCGAACCGCTCGCCCTCATCGATCCGGAGCTGGAGGATCTCCGCGACCGCCTCGCCATAGGTCTTCAGGCCCGCTTCTTCCTGCCAGACGTCCGCGTACCGGGCGCCGAGGGCTTCGAGCAAGCCGTCGATCGAAGTCCGCGCCGGCCTCGAGCGCCATCCGGGCGTTTCGCTCGATCTGCGACATGAGCCCGACCCGCTCGAGCCAGGCGTGGGCCTGTCGCGACTCGTCCTCGGGCACCGCGAACAGGAGGTGGCCCCGGACCTCGTCGAGCCCGAGGTCGTGCAGCGACTTCAGGATCGCGAGGAAGCCGACGCGGTAGCTCGGCAGCTCGGGGTTCGTCGCCCCGAGGATGAACGGCTGGTCTCGCTCGTCGGTGCGGTTGTCCAGCAGCGTCGCAGACTCGGCATCGGTCCTCGCCACGATGATGCCCGGGACTCGCATGATGTCGAGCTGCAGGCGCGCCGCGTTGAGCCGCTTGTTCTGCTCGTCCTGGCCGACCAGGACCTTGCCGCTCTGGTGACCGCACTTCTTGGCGCCCGGCTTCTGGTCCTCAATGTGATAGCCCGGAACTCCGACCTCGACGAACCGACGGATGAGGTTCCGAACGTGTGCGTCTCCGCCATGACCGGTGTCGGCGTCGGCGACGATGAATGGGCGGAAATCGACCTCCGGCGTCGATCGACGCCTGTCCTCGTCCATGCGGGTGCGCGCGAACTGCTGGTTCTTGTCGGCAGTGAGGAGCGCGCGAACCAGGCCGGCTGCCTCGTCCGGAACCTGGCTGAGCGGGTAGCTCGCGAGGTCGGGTCCCGGGTCCTCCGAATGTGACCCCCTGGCCGAGGTCGCCCACCCGCCCAGGTAGATGGCCTCGATCCCCATCCGCTTCATCACCACAGCCTGACCGGGCGAGTACGGGCCGAAGGTCGTGATCTGCCCGCCCCGGGCGAACAGCTCTCGCAGTCGGGCATAGAACCCTTCGGCGGCGACCCGCGCCACGGTGTAGTCGGGCTGGATCGTGCCCTGCTGGGCGGCGACCTCACGGGCGGTATGGAGACGGACGATCCCGTCGAAGCGCGATCGGGCGAACCATTCGCGGGCGACTGCGACCTGTGTCTCGAACGAGTCCGTCTCGGTCTCAGGAATGGCAAGCGCGGTCATCGGCTGTTCCCTACTCGTTGTCGTGGTCCCTGGGACAGTCGTCCGGGCACTCGCACTCGGCCCAGAAACTGTCCGGGCGCGTCCGGGACCCGATGCGCGAGCCCTCATCATCGGAGGTCAGACCGAGCACCCACGGTGTCGAGGGCGCAGGCGAGGCGACCGACGTGTGGGCCGACTCGCGTTGTTCGACGCTTCGTTCCATGGGGCATCCCTCGTAGGCTGGGAGACCACCGTACGCTGCCACCAACCATCCGTCCAATCGAAAGTTCCGTCTGGTATGATCAGTGTTGTTGATCGCTCGCCAAGTAAGGGTCGTGCGCATGCTTCTCACCCAGGTCGAAGGGTTCATCGAGATCGCACGGCAGGGGAACATGCGACGTGCGTCTCACACCCTGTCGATCGGCCAGCCGGCGCTGACCGCCCGGCTCCAGGCCCTCGAGGAGGAGCTCGGTACCGCGCTCTTCCGACGGACGCACTCGGGCATGCTGCTTACACCCGCCGGGCGCGCCTTCCTGCCGCATGCGGACCGCGCGATCGAGGCGATCCGTAGTGGTGGGTCGCTCGTGCGCGAGCTTGAACGGGGCGTCATCGGCGAGCTCGCGCTCGCGGTCGCGCCCGCCGTCAGCGCCTACGTCCTGCCGGAGATCCTGGTCCGATTCACCGAGCGACACCCGGATGTTCGCCTCCTCGTCAGGACCGGCCATTCGGAGGAGATCGTTGACCTCGTGGCCCACGGCCAAGTCGAACTCGGGATCGTCAGGCAGATCCGCGATCCCCGCATTCGGAGCCGTCCGCTGTTCGAGGACGAACTTGTCCTGGTCGCCCGGCCGGACCATCCGTTTGCGCTGGCCGGGACCGTCGACGTTTCCGAGATCAGCCACGCCCAGCTCATCCTCTTCGACCGGACGTCGAGCTACTACGACGTGACGAACGCGCTCTTCCGGGTCGCCGGCGTGATCCCACGCGGCGTCACGGAGGTCGACAACATCGAGGCCGCAAAGCGGATGGTCGAGCGCGGGCTTGGCGTCGCCCTGCTCCCCGGGACGGCGGTCGCCGATGCGCTGTCTGCCGGCACCCTCCGTGAGATCGAGCTCGCGGGGACGACGACGATCCGGCGCCGGATCGTGGCGGTCGAGCGACCCGGACCAAGGCCCCCGTCACCGTTCCTGGAGACGCTCTCGAGCACTCCTCGACCGGATCCCGGAGCTCATCCCGCGCGCGTTGCCCATCGTCGCGGCGGGGTGAGACCACCGCATCCGTCGGGCCGCGATGGACGTCTGCCGTCGACCGCTAGACTGCGACCGACCGATGGCATCGAACGAGTACCACTTCATCACGACCTGGACGGTCCACGCCACCGCCGATGAGATCAGCGCGGTCCTGGGCGACGCGCCCGGCCTCGCCCGCTGGTGGCCGTCCGTCTACCTGCGTGTTCGCGAGACCAGGCCGGGTGACGCCCTCGGAGTCGGCAAGCAGGTAGACCTGTGGACCAAGGGGTGGCTGCCCTACACGCTCCGCTGGACCTTCCGCTTGACCGAGTCGAATCCGCCCACGGGCTTTCGGATCGACGCCGAGGGCGACTTCGTCGGCCGCGGGATCTGGACGCTGAAGCCGATCGACGCGCCGGCGGCTGACGGCGGACCGGTGACCCTGGTGACCTACGACTGGCTGATCCTCGCTGAGAAGGGGATCCTTCGACGGCTGTCGCTCGTCATGAAGCCGATCTTCGCTGCCAATCACCGTTGGGCGATGGCCCGTGGCGAGCAGAGCCTGCGGCTGGAGCTCGCCCGACGGCTCGCGGCCGGCAACCCGACGATCCTCGCCGCGCTCCCTCGACCCCCCGGGCCGACGTTCCCGCACAATCTTGGCGCTGTCCGCCGGATCGCCAGTCGAGACTGACGAGCACGTCCGATCGACTCGCCGACTCGATCCGGTGGTCCGCCGGTCGGCTGAACCTCAGGGAGGATCCCGTGACCGATGCCGCGCGCGAAATCCTGGTCGCCGGTGCGCGGGCCGTTGCCCATGAGGATGGGGTGGAGCCGACGCTCGCGACTCTGCTCGAGGTGGTCTGCGTCCAGCTCGACGTGCTGTCGGCGGCGATCGTCATCGAGCCGGGTTCCGGTGAACCTGCTGCGATCGTCGCGACGTTCGGGCTCGGCGAGGCCGCGACCGCAGGGCTCGCCGAAGCCATGCGCAATCCGATGCATCCGATCGTCCGCACAGCCGCGACTGCCGTCGCGACGTTCGATGTCCTGCCGACGGTCCCAGGCGGTCCGGCGCTGCGGAGCCACCTCCCACTGACCGTGACCCGGGGCGACGCGGAGCGGCTGGTCGGCGTCGTCGCCATCGCCCACGATCGGCCGTTTGACGTCGCCGCCCGGCGACTCCTCCAGGCAGGCGCCGACCTCGCCGCGGTCGCCCTGGAGCGCGGCCGACCCTGATACTCGCTCGCCCAGCGCCCTCTTGGAGCCCTGATCCGTAACAAGTGTGTTACGGTAACAGTTCGATGACCGAAGACGATCGTCGAGCGAGGAGGCCGCTCATGGCCAGGTACGCCATCGTCGTGCTGAGCGAATCCGGCGAGGACCAGCCAGGGGGCCAGGGCCGGATGCTTCATGCACTGTACGGCGCGCGGGAGCTGCGGGCCGCGGGACAGGACGTGACTCTCTGGTTCCACGGCATCGGCGTGACCTGGCTCACCGCCTTCGACGAGCAACGGGACACGTTCACCCAGGTCTACCGACCATTGTTCGACGAGGTCCGTGACCTGATCTCCGGCGCATGCGAGTTCTGTGCGGTCACGCGGTTCGGCGCCGGCCCAAGCGCCACGAAGCTCGGCGTCCCGGTGCTGCGGGGCGCGGGCGATCACCACACCGTGGCCGCCCTGATCGCCGAGGGCTACCAGGTCATCACGCTCTGAGCCGAAGCGCGACCTCCGCGGTTGCGCGAGTCGAGCCGATCAGCCTTCGGCCGACATGGTCGCGCGGTCCGCCTGGACGAGGCGCCAGCTCTCCCGGCCGACGACGATGGCCACGAGCAGGATCAGGAAGCCGTTCAGCGGGTGCAGGGCGGCCACCGTCGGGTAGTCGGCGCGCACGGCGACCAGGATCGACTGGAGCGTGAACAGGACGAACAACAGCGCCGTCAAGCCGACGATCCGGCGCGGGAACCGGCCGACGAGCGCGAGGACGAGCATGATCAGCGACAGGTAGCCGAACGTAAACCCCCAGTCGCGGTGTGCCGAGAAGTCGCCCGCCGGGAGTCCGAACACCCCCAGGCCGGCAAGGAAGACCTGGACGACGACACAGGCAACGAAGAGCCACGCCGCCGCAACCAGGCCGAGTCGCGCGTATCTCCGGGCCATGATCCCTCCTCCGTGCTCCGACCCTCCGGGTCGCCCTCACCGAGCACACTCGCTCGCTCTCCGACCCGGGGGCTCCGGGAGCACGCCGCCAACGATCCGTGACGCGCCCTCGCGAGTCAAGATTCCGGCCGCTCGAAGGAGCGGAGACTAGCGGAGACCGCCCGAGCTCACGCCTCCGCGGGCAGCCGATCGAGCGCGAGCTCGACTGCCTCGTCGACCGACAGCTTCGCGCCCTCGGCCATCAGCCGCTCGGCCTCGTCGTCACCCAGCCGCGCCCGGGCCGCGTCGGCCGGATGGGGCAGGTGAAGCACGGTGACCGACGGGAGAGCCTCGCCGGTCTCGTCCTGGATCGCCTGGATGGCGCCGGCCAGGCGGGCGGCGAGCTCGGCATCGCCCGATTCGGCCTGGACGAGGGCGATCACGCCGAGCGCTCCGATCGTCGACCCGCCGACCCTCTCGGGCATCAGCCTGAGGGCCTCTCGAGCGCTCTCGATCGCCGCCTCGGGCCGTTGGTCGAGCCGCTCGATCGCCCCGAGCAGCATCATGGTGTCGGCGATCCGGTACCACGACTGGGTGGCCCGGAAGTCGACCAGGTTCTGCTCCTCGAGCCTGCGCGCCTCGGCGGTCTCGCCGGCGAGGAAGTGGCCGACGACGAGCGCCTGGCGTGCCTTGACCAGGCCCGGCCGATCGCCGAGCTCTTCGAACATGGCGAACGCCTGGGCTGCCTCGCGTCGGAGCAGGTCGACGTCGCCCTCGACGACGCCGACGAAGCTGAGGTCGTAGTGGGCTTCCGCGATCTCCCGCGCGTCGCCCAGCCGCTCCGCGAGCGCCAGCCGCTCCTCGTAGATCGTCCGGGTCGCGACATAGTCCATCGACCAGTACGCGAGCCCGCCCGCCGCCGCCAGCGCCTCGAGGCGTCCCACCGAGTCGCCGGCCGCCGCTGGATGCGCGAGAAGCCGGGCCGCCCAGTCGCGGCCCTCGCGCAGGCGGGCCCGAATTTGCCACCAACGCCAGGCCGCGCCGATGATCCGGAGGCCGGCCTCGACCTCGCCGGACTCGAGCGCCCAGGTCATCGCCCGGCGCAGGTCATGGATCGCGTGGTCCAGGAGATCGAGGTAGCGCTGGGCCTCCCCGCCCATCAGGCGGGATCCCGCCTCGATCGCCAGGTCGCGGAAGACAGCGGCGTGGCGTCGTTCGCAGAGCGGTCGTTCGCCTGATGCCTCGAGCTGCTCCCAGGCGTACTCGCGGACGAACGCATGACGCCCGAAGAGGGGGTCGCCATGGTCGGTCGGGACCGTTCGGAGCAGGCTCTTGTCCACGAGCGAGAGGAGCCCGTCGAAGGTCGTCATCCCGAGCGAGGCGTCGGGATCGGCGATCCCCTCGGCCGACTCAGCGGTCCAGTCACCGACCAGGACGGCCAACCGGCGGAAGAGGGTTCGCTCGTCGTCCTGGAGCAGGTCGTAGCTCCAGCCGATCGCTCCACGGAGCGTCCGCTGGCGCTCGGGCAGGTCACGCGATCCGGCGCTGAGGAGGTCCAGGGAGTGCTCCAGCCGATCGAGGATCCGGCTCGGCGGGAACACCTTCACCCTGGCCGCGGCAAGCTCGATGGCGAGCGGCAGGCCCTCGAGGCGCCCGGCGATCTGGGCCACCGCCCGCCCTTCGTCACCGGACGGGTCGAAGTCGGGACGGACCAGGCGGGCTCGCTCCACGAACAGCGCCTCGGCCTCGGGGGCCGCGAGCGGCGGGACCTCGTACTCCTGCTCCCCGCTGACTCGCATCGCCTCGCGCGACGAGATGAGGACGCGCAGGCCGGGGGCCGGGCGGACGAGATCGGCCACGAGCGTGGCGGCCGCGGGGAGGAGCTGCTCGAGGTTGTCGAGGACGATCAGGAGCGTTCGCTCGGCGAGGTAGGGGACGAGCGCGTCCACGATGGGCCGGCCGGCCTCCTCGGCGACCCCGACCGCCGCCGCGATCGCCCCCGCCACGAGGGCAGGATCGCGCAGGGGTGCCAGCTCGACGAACGCGACGCCGTCGGGGAACCGGTCCGCGATCGCCTGGGCCACGCCGAGCGACAGGCGCGTCTTCCCCGTCCCCCCGGGTCCGGTGAGGGTCACGATTCGAGATCGCTCGAGGAGCTCGCTGACCGTGGCGACCTCGCTCTCGCGGCCGACGAACGTCGTCAGCATGTCGGGCAGGTGGATCGGGGAAACGGCCCGGAGCGGCCGCGCGTCGTCTGCCGCGCCGGGGACGACGAGTCGATGGATCGGTCGCGGCTCGTCGAAGTCCTTCAGTCCGCGCGGCCCGTCGGAAACGAGCGACGAATCGTCCGGAACGGCCCGGCTGAGGGTCGTCCGAGACGACTCCGAGACGAGGATCTGGCCACCGTTGCCGGCGCCGGCCAGCCGTGCCGCGTAGTGCACCTCGACGCCGAGATAGTCCGAGCCGTCCCGGGTCAGGTCGGCGGCCCCGCTGTGGATCCCGATCCGGAGCCGGACGATCGCCCCGTCCGGCCAGTCGCGCTCCGCGATCTCGCGGCTCAGCGAGGCGGCCGCGTCGAGGGCATCCGAAGCCGTGCCGAACGCCGCGAACGTCCCGTCGCCCTCGTGCTTGACGACGGCGCCACCATTGGCCGCGATCGTCGCGTCGACGAGGTCGTCGTGGGCCTGGAGGAGCGCACGCCAGTCGTCAGCGGGCATCGAGCGTGCGAGACGGGTCGACCCCTCGATGTCGCTGAACAGGAAGGTCACCGTCCCGGTCGGCAGCGCCACGCGCGGATCGTACTCTCGCCGGGTCGCGTCACGGCGCCATGCCCGCCCGTCGTTCGGCTCGCCGGCGACTGCCCCGACGAGGCCTCCCCCAACCGGGGCGCGGGAGTGCCGCCGAGGGCCCCGATTGCGGATGCTCATGTTGAGCCAATGTTCGCCGGTCATCCTGCCTGGAGTTCGCAGGTGGAGGCCGATGAGCCAGCACGATCGCAGCCAGCGCCGGAGATCGCCCCGGGACCAGCGGTACGTGGCGCGAGAGCGCCAGGCGGACCATGAAGCAGGGTGGGAGCAGCCGCCAGTTGCAGATCGCCCGAGCATGTCGGTCGCCGCCCCGGACCGGACAGGCGTCGCCGGAATCGCCCTCGTCCCGCTTCGGATCTTCCTCGGCGTGACCTTCCTCTATGCCGGTCTCGACAAGCTTGTCGATCCGGCGTTCCTGCGGGACGCTGGAGCCGGCTCGATCGGCGCGCAGATGGCCGCCTTCGCGCACAGCTCACCGCTCGGACCACTCGTGGTCATCTTCGGTCAGCCCTTTCCGATCGCAGTCGGCGCAGGGATCGCCCTGCTCGAGATCGCCGTCGGCCTCGGCGCGCTGACGGGTCTCCTCTTCCGCGCGTGTGCGGCAGCTGGAGCCGCGCTTGCGATCCTGTTCTGGCTCACGGCCTCGTGGGCGGTCAAGCCGTACTACTACGGCCCGGATCTCCCGTACGCCTTCGGCTGGCTCACCCTCGCCCTGGCCGGGACCGGGGGGATGTTCACGATGCATCGATGGCTGCCCTGGTCAACTCCCGCGCTTACCACCCGCGAGCTGCGGCGGCGCCGGGTCGCGGCGGCTCATGGCCGGCCAGTGCCCGAGGGTGACGAAGGCATCTCGCGGCGGGCGGTCCTCGAAGCCGGGTTGATCGGTGGCGCGGCGCTCTTCCTGGCCTCGTTTGGGGCGATCGTCGGGCCGATCGTGCGGGGCCGAGACGACGCGGCGCTCGGGACCTCGGCGGGACCTGCGAGCGGGCCCGTGGGTGGCACGCCGCAGCCGGCGGGCGGCGGGGCCGACGCGAGCGCCGCCGACGCCAGTCCGATCCCGACGTCCGCGGCGCCCGCCCCGGCGGCGACCACCGCGGGCCCGACGATCGGCAATCTTTCGCACCTCCGCGCCGATCACCCGATCGGGTTCACGGATCCGACGACCGGCGACCCGAGCGCCGTCCTGCTGCTCCCGAGCGGCAAGATCGTGGCCTATGACCTCACGTGCACCCACGCGGGCTGCGAGGTGGGCTATGACGCGTCGTCGGCGCTGCTGATCTGTCCGTGCCACGGCGCCACGTTCGACCCGGCCCATGGGGCCCGTGTCGTGGCGGGACCGACGGACCAGCCGCTCGCCGCGCTGCCGATCCAGGTCGACCGCACGACCGGACAGATCTCGCTGCGGGCCTAGCGAGCGACCCTGACCCGGCGGTCCGCCGAGCGTGGTGCAGTCCCTCGAGCACGCCGACGTGACGGCACTGCGCCCGATCCGGGTGCCTTCGACGATCTAGGATCGGCGCACCACCGGATCTCGACGAGGAGGCGCGATGCTCACGGCCACCAAGGACCTGATGCTCCCGGCGACCGTCACGGGCTCGTGGCCGCGGCCGCGCTGGTACGACGGTGGCCTGTGGGGCCGGCCGCTCGATACGGCGCTGCTCGACGTCCGCTTCCGCGAGCAGTTCCTCGACGCGCACGCCACCGTCGTGGCCGACCAGGAGCGGGCAGGCCTCGACATCCTCACGAACGGCGACTACCACCTCGACGAGGACTTCGCCGGCCGCTCGTGGCACCACTACCCGCTCCAGCGCTGGAGGGGCCTCGAGCACGAGGAGCTGCAATACGAGCGCTCGCGCGACGGGCTGCTCGCGTTCCCGCCCGGGACGCTGATGAACGAGATCGAGACGACGTGGCGCTGGCCGCGCGTGGTCGGCAAGGTCGAGCACAACCCGAAGAACCCCCTCGAGTACGCCAAGCTGTGGCGGATCGCCCAGGCCCGGGCGGCGTCCGGCAAGCCCGTCAAGTTCGGGACGTGCTCGTCGCAGGTGCTGTCGATCTTCCTCGACAGCCATACCAAGGACTACGACCGCGACGACAAGAAGCAGCTCATCTGGGACATGGCGACCGCGATGAACGTCGAGCTGCGCCAGCTCGCGGCCGCCGGGGCGAAGGTGATCCAGATCGAAGAGCCGACGATCCATTTCGTCGCCTGCTTCAATCCGGAGCAGACCGAGATGCTCGACTTCCTCGTTGATGCGTTCAACCACGAGGTGGACGGCCTGGACGACGTCGAGCTGTGGATCCACACCTGCTGGGGCAATCCGAACATGCAGAAGGTCTACACCGGCGAGTCGTACGCGAACTCGATCGAGATCTACCTCGAGCGCCTCAAGGGCGACGTCTGGACGGTCGAGGCGACCGAGAACGACCTGGCCGAGATCGACCTGTTCAAGCCGTACGCCAGCCGGCTCAAGAAGAAGATCGCCGTCGGGGTGGTCAACCACCGCTCCCTGCAAGCCGACATGGCGCCCGTCGTCGCCGCGCGTGTCCGGCGTGCGCTGGAGGTGATCCCGGCCGACAGGCTGATCCTGTCGAGCGACTGCGGGTTCGGGCGGCAAGGGTTCAACCGGACGGTGGCGTTCTACAAGGCATCCGGGATCGCCCAGGGGCGGAACATCGTGCTGAAGGAGCTCGGGCTAGAGGAGCGCTACGTGGCCGCGGCCGACCCGTCCCTGCAGGCCGACGTCCTGCCGGACCGCGAGCCCCTGACCCACCTGCCGTCGCCCTGGAAGTAGCTGGTCGATCGGTCGCGGTCGGCGGGAACACCTCCATAGAATGGGGCGATGTCTGCGCCACCCAGCAGGCCCGGCCTGTTCCGCTCCATCGCCCATCGCCTGGCTGGTGAGCCGCTCGTCTTGCCGGTCGAAGGAAACCTCGCGACCTTCGCTGGAGCAAACGGCTGGCTCAACTCCGAGCCCTTGACGCCGGAGGGCCTGCGCGGACGGGTCGTGCTCGTCGACTTCTGGACCTACACCTGCGTCAACTGGCTCCGGACGCTGCCCTACGTCCGGGCCTGGGCCGCGAAGTACGAGGACGCCGGGCTCACGGTCGTCGGCGTTCACACGCCCGAGTTCGGCTTCGAGCGCGACCTCGACAACGTCATCGCCCAATCACGCACCTTCGGCGTCACCTATCCGATCGCGGTCGACAGCGAGTACGGCGTGTGGCGCGCCTTCTCCAACCACTTTTGGCCGGCCGTCTACCTTGCGGACGACGACGGGCGAATCCGGTACCACCACTTCGGCGAGGGCGAGTATGCCCAGACCGAGATGGTGATCCAGCAGCTCCTGCTCGACGCCGGGGCCCACGACCTGGACCTGGACCTGGTCGCGGTCGAGCCTCGCGGGCTGGAGGTTCCCGCCGACTGGCAGACGCTCCGATCACCCGAGACCTACGTCGGGTATGGCCAGAGCACCGGGTTCGCACAGGAGGATATCGCCGGCTTCGACCAGCCCCACGCCTACGTCGCTCCGGCGCACCTGCCGCTCAACCACTGGGCGCTGACCGGGGACTGGACGGTTGCCCGGAACGCCGCGGTGTCGAACGGGCCCGGCGGGCGGATCGCGTTCCAGTTCCACGCCCGCGATCTCAACCTCGTCATGGGACCGGCGTCGAGCGGCGTCTCCATCCCATTCCGAGTCTTCCTCGATGGCCAGCTTGCCGGCGGCGCGCACGGGAGCGACGTGGCCGCCGACGGGAGTGGGATCCTCGGCGAACAGCGCACGTACCAGCTCGTCCGTCAGACGAGGTCGATCGCCGATCGTCGGTTCGAGATCGAGTTCATGGATCAAGGCGTCGAGGCGTATTGCTTCACCTTCGGGTAAGGCCTCGAGCGCCAGCCTCTGGAATCGACCATGGTGCGGTACGACCGGCCGCCTACCATTGCCGCATGGTCACGCTGCCGTCGATGAAGCCAGACGCCTGGCAGGCGAGGCGGATCTCGTCGATCGCCGACTACGCGGCCAACATGGTGCGCGTCGGCACGTGGTCGCCGGAGTCTGCCGAGGAACAGGCGGTCGCCCTCTTCGCCCGGCTGGTCCCGGACGGTCGTGAGACGGCGGGACATGAATTCCGCTCGGTCGTCACCAGCGCGGGCGAGACAGTCGGAGCGCTGTGGTTCGCGGCGGACGACCAGGTCGGGCGCGGCACGGCGTTCATCTGGGACATCGCCATTGATCCGGCACACCGCGGACTTGGGTATGGGCGGGCAGCGATGGAGGCGCTCGAACCAGTCGCGCGATCGCTTGGGTACGACACGATCCGGCTCCACGTCTTCGGCGACAACGTGGTCGCGCGCCGCCTCTATCAGGCAGTCGGCTACGCGGAGACCGACGTCACGATGGTCAAGCGCATCGGGTGACCGCGGTCGCACGGTCGCCCGCGGTGCCGACCGGATCGAGCAGCAGCGCGACCGCTGTCAGGGCCTCTCCGATACTGGAGGGGACGAGTCGTGCACCGTCGCCTCGAGGCCAGCGAGGTCGTCTCGAGGGCAAGAGACCCAGAGCGCCCAGCCGCCGGACTCGGTGGAGATGTAGTACTGGACGTTGACGACGTCCTCTCCACCCGCCTCGGGGTTCGTCATCTCCAGTCGAAGGGCCTCACCGATCATGAGATCGACGCGACCCAAGGAGCGGATCGTCATGCCGGCGGCACCAGGATGTATGCCGTACCGCCACCGGTGCGGCGTGGTCGCCGAAGACCCGGTCAATCCCGTCCTCCTCTCAGCTCGCGTGATCATCGTACTCCGGGTCACGAACCCGTCGTCAGTGGGTTGCACCGGTTCCGCGTGGCGCCGCGATGGTCCGCTTGGTCGTCGCGAGATCATGCGGGCTGCTCCCACGGGCAGCCAGTGCGGGCGACCCTAGCAGGTCACATGGAGGATCGCGTTGACCCGGCCCGGCTCGAGGCCAGCGATCAGCCGGCACGCCGCGTCCGTGGGCAGCGCGACGATCTCGACGTTTCGGCGCGCGGCGAGCTCGTAGACCTCAGCCATGATCGGCAGGCGGCCGTCCGCGCCCGTGCCCACGATCAACCGGGGACCGCCGAACGGAATCGACTCCCCTACGGACAGCGGCGTGTGGCCGAACTGCTCGCGGTAGGGCTTCGACGGCTTCTTGCGCCGCCGGCGGACCCAGCCGCGATCGATCACGACGTCAGCGTCATACCGCTCGCCCTCGAGCTCGATCTCCCCGAAGCCGATCCATTGCGCGTCCATGGCACTCCATGTGGCGGTGCGGCGTGATCGACTGGGCCCGCGCAGGAGACCACGATTGTAGCCCGCGGTACGCGGTCGCCGATCGGGTCGTCATAGCCCGTCCGCGAGTGGAGACCGTCGCCGCTCGGCCCCGGCTCTCGGAGCCCCGGGGTCTGTGGTGCATGTCTGGCGCTGGCGTGCGAGGGCGCGGCCCTGACAACCCGTGGAGCAGGCGAAGCCCGAGCATCTGACGAGGCAGGGGCGGCACGAACCTCGACCAGGGACGTGCGCGACGGCGTGCGAGGGTAGCTGAAGATCCGGACGAGGCCCGATGCGGGCATACACTCGGTTCGCATCAGCCGAGGAGCCTGCGTCCATGGCCGACCGTCGCTCGTCCCGGAGCCTCGTGGCGGTCGTTGGCGTCGCGCTCACGGCGCTCGTCGCAGGGTTCGGCGTCGTGACCCTTGCCGCTCGGCCCACGGGTCCAGGCCTGGCGACCGCTCAACCTGCGTTCGGTCCGGCAACCACGAATCCGACCGGCGCGAGCCGCTCGTCGCCTTCCGCCTCCTCGGCTCAGAGTCCGCTCGACCCCACGACCGGCCCGACGGCGCTGGTGGACGTCGCGCTGGTCCCCGTCGTGGCAGTTGCGTCGCCCGAGCGATCGATCGCGACGGCCGACATCCGGGCCCTCCTCCGCGGCGAAACGGACCGCCACTTCTCGGTCTCAGCTCAGGACCTCGGCGCACTCGGGTCCCGACTCGGGGTGACGCCGGCGGCGATCGTCCGGGCTGCGCGACCGGATGCTGTCCGCTCGGCGGTCGCCGGCGACCGGACGGCGATCGGCATTCTCCGGGCGAGCGACGTGACTCCGGCGGTCCGCGCGCTCGAGGTCGACGGCCGGGCGTTGTTCGGGGCCGCGCGCGTCCGGTCCCTGGCCGCGTGGCCGCTGGTCGTCCAGGAGTTCGCGGACATTGGCACGAACAACCGCTTCGACCCGTCGGAGGTCTGGACGCTCGTGGCCGGCGGCGATGTCATGCTCGACCGCGCCGCCTATCGGGACTCGATCCTCCGGGGCAAGGGGGCCGACTTCCCATGGAACGGGGGGACGGCCGTCATCACCAGCACGAGATGCTGTGGGGATGACGGAGGGCGGCTGCCGGTCGGGCGGAGGACGGGTAACGTGGGTGCCGTGGCCGCCCTGCTGCGCGCGGCGGACGTCTCGCTGGTCAACCTCGAAGGGCCCGCGCCGAATGACTGGATCTATCACCCGACGGGCCTTGTCTTCTCCTTCGATCCGGCACTCCTCTCGGGGCTGAAGCACGCCGGGGTCGATGCCGTCACCCTCGCCAATAATCACATCGCCAACTTCGGCGCCGACGGGATCCTCGACACGCGTCGTCACCTCGATGCACTCGACATCGCCCATGCGGGAGCCGGGGGCAACCTTGCCTCGGCGAGGCGTCCCGCCTGGCTGACTGCGGGCGCCGTCCGGATCGCGATCCTCGGCTACGACGCCATCCGGCCAGATCTCGCAGCGACGGAACGGCGCGCCGGGGCTGTTCCGCTGAGGCTGACCCTCGCGACAGCCGACATCAAGGCGGCCCGCGCCGCCGGTGCCGATGTGGTGATCGTGATGCCCCACTGGGGAACGGAGTACACCGACGCGGTGAATGCCACGCAGCGCCGCGAGGCGGCGGCACTCGTTGGCGCCGGAGCTGACGCGATCATCGGAAGCCACTCGCATTGGGTCGGTCCGGTCGAGATGGTCAGCGGGCATCCGGTCCTCTTCTCGCTCGGCGACTTCATCTTCGAGCTGACCCATGACCGACGAACGATGGAAGGGGTGCTCGCCGACATGACATTCGTCGGGCGGCGGCTCGTCCAGCTCGATCTCCACCCGACGCTGATCCTCGACGGCGCCCAACCGAACCTCCTCGACCCCACGGGCGACGGGGCGCGCTTGCTGGCCGACATTCGGCGGGCTTCGCTGGTGCTGCCCGCTCGATCACGCTGGTGATCGCGTCATCGGGCCGACTCACGCGCCATCTTCCGCTTCGACGCTCCGCCGATCCGAAGACGCGGACACTGACCGAAGCCTGAATCTCGGTCCACGCCCGGCCAGCCGGACGGTCGCGGACCGCGGGGTCAGGCGTGGATCGCGTCGAGGGTGATCCGCCGGGCGTGGATGCGGCAGATGACGCGCGTCTCCAGGGCTCGCTGCTCGAGCGGATAGATGCCGCCGTAGTAGGCGGCGTGCCGGGTGTACTTGCGGGTGAGCGTGTCGAGGTGCTCGACCGCGCCGTCGGTGATGAGCTCGACGTCACCGCGGATCTGGATGAAGCGGCCAGTGTCGTCGGGGTCGACGACCAGCAGGCTGACCTTCGGGTTCGCGAGCAGGTTGCGACCCTTCTGCCGCTCGAGCGTCGTGTTGACCCAGGCGCATTCGCCGTCGACGTCGACCCAGACCAGGCTCGACTGGGGCTGGCCGTCTGTGCCCATCGTCGTGAGGACGCCGCAGATCGGTCGCGTCAGGAGATCGAGATGCGAGGCCGGGATCGGCAGCATGTCCGGCGCGACGAGAACGGTCATCGGGCGGCTCCCGGCCCGGTCGCGTCGAGCGCCACGACGTGCGTCGGGCGGATCCGACACAGGACCGGGACCTCGGTCTCGGCGAACGAGGCCTGGATCGCGTCGCCGAAGTATCGGATCGGCCGGCCGGCGTACTTCGAGGCAAGCGCGTCGAGGTGCTCGACCGCGCCGGCCTCGGTCATCTCGACGACCGCGCCGCGTACCTCGAGGTAGCGAAGCGGCCGCCGTGGGTCGTAGCAGAGGAGGGTCACCCGCGGATCGCGCCGCATGTTCCGCTCCTTGGCGAAGCCGCGCATCGTGTTGACCCGCACGCAGTCGCCGTCGAAGTCGCACCACACGACCGACGTCTGCGGGTAGCCGTCGCGCATCACCGTGGTCAGCGCCGCGACCGGCGGGCACTCGATCAGATCGCGATGGGACGCCGGAATCTCATCAGGAGCGTGGTCCTCGAGCAGGCCGATTGTGCGCGTCGGGCGCGTAGTCACCTCCGCAGACACCTCCAGCCTGACGGTGCGCCGGATCCTCGACCGGGTTCCAGAGGCGGAGGTCCCGAGACCGGCGGTCCCACCGGCCCTGCGCGAGACCGGCGGCGAACCGCCCGGTGATCTGGGCGCCTACCCGGTCGGCGGGATGTTCCGGTTGAAGCGGAAGGCGTTGTCGGGGTCGTAGCGGTTCTTGAGCCGGACCAGCCGCTCGTAGCGCTGCGGGCCGTAGCTCGCGCGCACGCGGTCCGCCGTCTCGTCGACGGGCTGGTAGTTCCCGTAGCCCGCGCCGCTCAGCGACGATTCCTCCAGGGCATCGGTCATGGTGCGCGCCCAGCCCACCTGGGCGTCGTCCTCGGCAGGGTCCTCCCAGACGCCGATTGCCGACGCGTTCCAGCGCGCCTCCCGCTGGCCGAAGGCGGCTCCGCCGGCCGGCTCCATGCGGGCCCGCCCGCTGATCGCCTCGAGCAGGACGAACGACATCGGTTCAGGGGCCGTCTCCATCGCGCGGGCCGTTGCCGCGATCGCCGGTCCGTCGAGATCGCGCACGAAGTGACCCTTCCAGTAGTGCCGCATGCCGAATGGCATCAGCTCGCTCGACGACTGGATGTCGACGTAACTCGCCGGCGTGATCGTCGTGATCGCACCGGGCAGCGAGCTCAGCGGCTCGACGACCGCGCGTGCCTCCTCCGGCGAACCCTGGTAGACGATGGCGATCACGAGCGCGGAGCGTCGCGTCCCCGGGTCGACCGGCCGGGGCAACGCGAGCGGATACGACGGCCCGAGGACGAAGATCACGAGCTCCGGGGGTGCGACCCGGGCCAGAGCGGCGACGGCGGACAGGCCGTCCCGGGCCGTCTCCAGCGGGATCTCGATCGACCCGTCCTGGAAGTCGCCGATCTCGTGGAGCGCGTAGACGAACTCGGTCACCACCCCGAAGTTCCCGCCCCCGCCACGCAACCCCCACAGGAGCTCCGGGTCGCCGTCGTCGCCGGCGACGATGATCTCGCCGTCGGCCGTGACCACGGTCGCGCCCACCAGGTTGTCGCAGGTCAGCCCGGCGGTGCCCATCAGGAAGCCGATCCCGCCGGTCAGGGTCAGGCCCCCGATGCCCGTGTCCCAGAAGGTCCCGCCCGTGGTCGCCAGCCCGTGAGGGGTCGTCGCCCGGTCGACGTCCTCCCACTGGGCGCCGCCCTGGGCCCGGGCGATCCGCCGCGCGGGGTCGACGGTCACGGCGCGCATCTCGCGGAGGTCGACGACGACCGAACCATCGGCCATCGCGTGCCCGGCGATGCCATGCCCCCCGCCGCGGACCGCGATCGGGAGCCCCGCGTCTCGCGCCGCCCGGACCGCGGCGACAACATCCTGGATCGACCGACACCGGACGATCGCCTCCGGGCGCCGGTCGAGCATGCCGTTGAACGACTGCCGCGCCGCGTCGTAGTCGGCGTGGTCGGGGAGCAGTACAAATCCGTCGAGCGGGTCGAGACCGCGCAGCGACACCTGGCCGGTCATGGTCGTGCCTCCTCACCCGGCGTGATCCGTCGAGAGTGGAAGCCTACCCCGCGGGCGTCCGCTCGTGCCCCGCTCCGCCGACGGCTGCGGATGGTGGCCGCCGGCCCGTGGGGCAGGCGCGCCCGGCGCGCTACGGGACGATGAGGTGGACCGGGTTGCCGCGGACGGACACCTGCCAGGTGGTCGTGTCGTTGCCGCTCGAGACGTTGTACTCGATCTGCCACCAGCCGCCCTGCCACAGCCCACCACTGCCGTAGGTGCCCGACAGCGGGATGGTGATGTGGATCCAGGTGTTGTTGAAGCTCGACGAGCCGGCATTCGCGGTCTGGATCTGGGTCACGTTCGTGCCGCTGCAGCTGTCGCTCTGGGGCTTGCCGTTCGCCGTGGCGGTCACCCCGCAGTTCCCGTCGGTGGTGTAGCTGAAGGTGGCATAGGACTGGCCGCCACCGTCCGGGCTGAGGATCTTGAGGAACGCGTTGCCGCCGACGTCACCCGGGTCGAACAGGTCGATCTGGGCCGTCTTCCCGGCCCCGGTAACTGCATCGATCTGGGCGAGGTAGAACTTCTGGAGGCCGCCGGCCAGGTTGTTGTAGGTGGCCATCCGCCCGGAGCCGTAGACCCGCGGCGAGCCGCCGCTGCTGACGAGCAGCGAGAACATGTTCTCGGCGTTCGTGCTCTGGTTGATCGCCCCGCTGCCCGGGTTGGTCGTCTGGACCTGGACCGCATAGGTCCCCGCGGCGAGCCCGCTCCGGACCAGCCACCACGTGTCGTGGAAGGCGTCGCAGCCGGTCATCGAGGCCGAGCCGGTGGATGCCGCAGGGCCGCCGTTCGCGGTGTCGGATGCGGTCTGGTTCTCGAACAGGGCACCGGACGAGGACATCTGGGTCCAGGCCGACTGCATCGCGGGAACGCCATTCGTGTTGTAGAGCGTGTAGTACGTCGAGACGGGGTTCGTGTTGCCCGCGATCCAGTGGTCGCCGGCGCCGTAGTTCCCGCCGGAACCGTTCCCGCCCATCGCGCAGAAGCCCGGGTCGAACGCGTAGATCGAGCCGCCCGCCTGGGCCACCACGGCAAGGTAGTAGTAGCCGTTCGGGTCGTACAGGGCGTTGCCGCCGCCGGCGAAGCCGCCGCCGCCGCCGTTGTTGGCGGGCGCATACGCGTCGCCGTTCTGCTCGTTGCCGCCCTTGGTAATGATCGCGCCCCAGCCGCCCTGGCTGTTGAGCGAGCCACCCCCCGGGCTGCTGATGCCGCTCGCGCCGTTGCTGGTCCCGGCGCTAGTACAGGCCGGGAGGCTGCCGGTCTTCAGGAAGAAGCAGCCGACGCCGTAGTACGCCTGCGGGCTGCCCATCGGCACCGGCTGGACGAAGATCGCCTTCGAGGCGCGTCGTGCGGTGATCGTGTTGATCCCGAAGACCCGCATGAAGAACGTGTTGACCGGGGCCGACACGCTGACGTCCAGCTCGCGGGGGTCGACGGAGTCCTGGGTCGGGATGATAACGACCGACCCGACGCCGTCCGAGTAGCCGTTCTTGACCGCCTCAGCTCGGGCGGTGGAGAACGCGGTCACGGGTTGACCGGGCAGCCAGACGGCCCCGGCGAGGGCGGCGGCATCGGCGGCGCGCTGGACGCGCAGGGTGTTCGCCCAGTACCAGCTGACGTCGACGACGATCGCGGTGATCCCGGTCAGCACGACGATGCTGACCGCGAACAGGACGAGCAGCTGGCCGGACGACCCCGAACGAAGTCGGGCGTCGGCGTTACGCCCGAGGAGGCGGCGCAGGGACCGGTGCATCGCCCGACCTTGGTGCAATCACCTTGCGGCGGGCTTTGCCACGGTTCCGCGGCGCACCAGGTTCGGCGTGCCACGCTCAGGATGCGTGGCCTCGATGGCGCCGAGACGGGTCCCCACCGTCCGCCTGCCGCCAGCCGGGCGACCCGAGCCTACTAGCTCCGATCCATGAGGACGTTGTTGACGGCCGACCATGCCTGACGGCAACTGTCGCCGTTCACCAACCGGGATGCTGGTAGGTGCCTCGCGCGTCGGAATCCCGCCCCGACCCGGCCGCACCGAGCGTGGTCGACGCCGTCTGGTGGCCGGCATCGGCCGGATCCTGCGCATACGACCCCAGGGATTGGTACATCGCTACCCACGGCGCACCGGGCGGGGCGACTTCAATACCGTTTCCGGGGTTCACGGCTGGCGCCGCCAGCCGTTCATCGAGATCGCGCTGCCGGCCGAACCGAGGCACGGCGGGATCGCGTCCGCGCTCGACACGCCGGTGTCGGGTGTCGCCACGAACCGTCCGCCGCCCGACGGCAGGGTGAAAGCGATGTCGATCGGGGTTGAGGGCAAGGGCACGGCCACTCCGCAATAGTTCGACGCGGCGACCTGCGTTCGCAGCCGGTCACCCGGCGCAAGCTCGAGTCGCGGGTCCGTCGGCGCGACATGAGGGTCGCCGCTTGGGCCGGCCGTCCGGGAATCGATCAGCACGACTTCGCCAGCCGCCGCGCCGACCAGCTCGAGCGCCGGCGTACCTCGGATGGCGCATCGGCGCGCGGCAGTGTTCGTAATCTCCACGTCCGCGATACGACTCCCGGCCGCCCCCTGCCAGCCGAGGATCCGCCCGCTGAGATCCGTCGCCATACAGGCGTCCCCGGCCGAGGCGCCGGCGGAGGGATTCGTCGACGGGACCGCTGTCGCGGCCGGCGACGGCGAGCCACCGACGCCCGACTGGGAGGCCGGCCCGAACCGCCAGAACCCGACGGCGAGCAGCGCCACCACCGCCACAACCGCGGCGGCCCGCAACGCCATGCCGGCCGGCCAGGACCAGCGGGTTCGCGCTGCGGGAACGGGGTTCGCGGCCGGGATTGCAGCCACGCGCCGGCGCAGCGCGTCAGGCACGTCCCGCGGCGCTTCCTCGCGCAGGACGGACCGGAGGTCGTGGTCGAACCGCTCGTCGCTCATCGGTGATCCTCCGGTCCCCGCTCGGCGGCGTCATACGCCGCGCGAAGCTCACGTAGCGCGTAGTGAAGGCGGGACTTGACCGTGCCCTGCCGCTCGCCGGTGCGTTCGGCGATGTCAGCGATCGAATGACCCTCGAGGTGGCGCAGGACGACAACGACCCGATGCTCAGGCGTGAGCCGATCGAGTGCGCGCCGCAGGGCCGCCCGCTCGGCGCGCCCGGTGGCGCCATCGGCCTGCCCGATCTCCGCGACGGCGTCGATGTTCAGCACCCGGACGGTTCCGCGGCGCATTCGCTGGCGGCACGCATTGACGACGATCCGGTCGAACCAGGCGTCGAACCGGGCCGGTTCGCGGAGCTCGTCGAAGCGCGTCCAGGCGAGCACCGCCGCGTCGTGGACCGCGTCCTCGGCGTCGGCGGAGTCGCGCAGGATGAGGCTCGCCAGCCGATAGGCTCGCCCGAGCCGCTGGTCGGTGAGTCGCTCGAAAGCCTCGCGGCGGGCGGTCAGCGCATCCGGCTCGTCGTGTCGGGCCATCGTGGTCGGCTGCTCCTGATCGGGCATCGGCCGCCGGAGGGCGCGAACCCCGATCATCCCGGCCACGTCCTGCCCGCGCGCAACCCCGTGCGGGCCGCCATCTCAGTAGATCACGACCACGACATCGACGCGCCCGGACCATCCCTGGCCCATCGGGCTCTCGGTGACATGGATCCGGTAGTCACCCGTCCGGGGCACGCTCGCATCGAAGACGCGCCCGCCCGGCTGGCCGTTCGATCCGCCGCCCGGGAAGGAGACCACGCCGCGGGTCGCGCCCCGACCTTCGACGATCACGATCATCTCCTGGCCGGCGCGGGCATGGACCACGAACCAGCGCTGGGAGCGGATCCCGAGCAGCTGACTGTGGCCCTGGCCGCTGTAGGCGCCGGGAGCGAACCTGATCCGGATCGGGCAGGCGCGGGCGCCGGGCGTGCAGGTCGTCGCAGCCTGGAGGTGGGGAGCCGCCGATGGCGCGGTCGCAGCGCTTGCGCCGGCCGGGCCCATGAAGAGCGTTGCCGCCATGACGAGCCCGACGATCGTCCGTAGTGCGCGTGTCCGGTTCACTCGCTGACCTCCGTTCAGGACGCCGGGAGCGCCGGATCATCCGGGTGGCCCCAACGTCCTCGACGTCAGCTAGATGCGGCCGCTGCCCGGACGGTTCAATCCAAGATCAGGGTGTCGCGGCGGTCCCGTACCAGGTCGTCGTGCCCGTGCTCACCAAGACACCTCCGGGCAGGACTAGGACGCGGTTCGGAGTGCCGACTGGCGGCGTCCCTGAGCCCTGGAGCGGTGTCCAGTCCCGCCCATCGCTCGATGCCCACGCGCGGGCCGCCCCGCTCCCGCGGACCACCACGATTCGCCGGCCGTCGCCGGCGAGCGCGACCGACGCCGCCGACCCGATCGTCGCTCCATCGAGCGCCCCGTAGGCGGGGATCGACTGCCACGACCGACCGTCGGCGCTGCGCCACCATCGGTCCACGCCGGGGTCCGTAGCGGAGACCGTACGGAGGACCAGACCGTCATTCCCGGCCGCGAGGGTCCGCAGGGCCGGACCGTCGATCGGCGCCACCTCGGGCTCGCTTATGCCAGCCTCGACGGAGCCGACGCGCCAGGTGCGACTGTCCGCCGACCAGAGCGTGCCCGGCGTGTCGGTGTCCGCGGGTGCGGTCGGTGGTCGGGAGCCCGCCGGTGCGCTCGCCGTCGTCGTGCCGGCGAGGACGTAGCCGGTCGGGGTTCCCTGCACCACGCCGACGGCGATGTCCGGCGGAAGCGTGCCGAGCGGCGTTCCCCGCCATGCCGTGCCATCGGCGGATCGGGCGACCTCAGCGTGGGTGCCCATCGAGACGGCCACGAGGCCGGCCGGTCCGCCGGCCAGGGCCGCGCCGCGCCAGGTCGTGGCGGTGCCGAGCTCCGGTGCGGCGTGTGGCGTCCAGTGAAGGCCGTCCGTGGATGTCCAGGTCGTGACCGGCGGCCCGTACCACTGGCAGAGCGCATACCCGTCGCACGCGGCACCAGGTGAGGTCAGCGCGACGACTCCGTCCGGGCCGGCGGCGACCGAGACGACCTGGACCCCGGCCCAGAACGCGGACGGCGTGCCGACGGGGATGAGCTGCCAGGTGACGCCGTCGCTCGAGGACCAGACGGGCGTCGGGGCGATTGCGTTGGTCGGGTCGTAGCCGACCGCGACGAACCCACCGCGCCACGCCGCCACCGACCGGATGAGGGTCAGCGGATCGTCCGAGGCGAGCTGGCGCCACGCGATCCCGGTCCACTCGCCCGATCCTGTTGGCACGGGCAACGTGAACGCGTCCGGACGCGCGGCCGGCCCTTCGCTCGCGGCCGTGGTCGAGCTGATCGGAGACGGCGCGGCGCTTGCCGACGACGCCCGGGGCTCCGTGGCGCCGCCCCACGGTTTGACCAGCGCGAGTCCGACGAACGCGACGACCAGCACGGCGACCACGGCGGCCAGGACAGGCCCGCGCCCTCCTGCGGCCGGGGTTCCGTGGAACGAAGTGGGGTCGACGTCGATGGCCGGTTGCTCCCTTTCGAGGGCGAGACGCTCTACGGGCCGTCTCGCCCAATCCGGCCAATGATCGTACGTCCTTCCCGCTCGATTCGAGTTCGACGCCCTTGAACCAGCCCTGACCAGGCGGCCACCGACCGACCGCCATGCCCGTGGATGCCGGCCCGGCTCTGCGGCCGTCGGGTCCACGGCAGGTCGCCCTCTCATCTGAAGTTCAGGTTGGCGTGCTACACGATGGAGGATGCCGTCCCCGTCGGCCCACGAGGCGACCCGCATCCGCCGCCTCCGCGCCCCCTTTGCCCTGCTCCTCGCCGCCGTGCTCACGATGCCGATCGCCAGTCCTGCGGCCTCCATCTCCGCGAGCCCGACGATCGTGGCAGCCGACGGCCTCTCCCGCGCGTCGCCGCAGCCAGCGGCCTCCCGCGCGTCGCCGCAGCCAGCGGCCTCCCGCGCGTCGCCGCAGCCAGCTTCACGCGGGTCGCCTCCGGCATCCCCCGCTTCAGTCACGTCTATCTGATCGTGATGGAGAACCACGAGTACGGCTCCATCGTCGGATCGTCGAGCGCGCCGTACCTCAACGAGCTCATCGCGAAGTACGGTCTCGCCACGAATGACCACGCGGTGAGCCACCCGTCCGAGCCGAACTACCTGGCGCTCTTGAGCGGGTCCACCCAGGGGGTGCGCGACGACGCGGTCCACAACCTCGCCGGGAGGAGCCTGGTCGACCAGCTGGCTGCAAAGCGGCTGACCTGGCGGGTGTACGCGGAGAACGTCCCGCTCGGCTGCTACCGGAGTGCGTTGGCCAGGGGTGGACCCGATGGGTCGGGCACCTATGCCCGGAAGCACGAGCCCGCGATCAGCTTCACTCGCGTCAGCCGCAGTCGCGCCAGGTGCGCCAACATCACCAACCTGAGCCATTTCAATCCCGCGGCCGCCAGCTTCGAGCTGATCGTCCCGAACATGTGCCAGGACATGCACGACTGCTCGGTCGGGACGGGCGATGGCTTCCTGAAGCGCTTCGTGCCAAAGATCCTTGGGAGCGCTGCGTTCCGCAGCGGCGGCGTGCTGATCATCACCTGGGACGAAGGCAGCACGAGCCTTGGCGGTGGCGGTCACGTGGCGACGCTCGTGATCGGCCCAATGGTTCGGGCCGGCTTCAAGTCGAAGGTCGCCCACACCCACTACTCGCTGCTCCGGACCATCGAGGACGCCTGGGGCCTCGGCTGTCTCAACCGGACCTGCCGGTCGAACGATCTGCGCGAGTTCTTCCATTGAGCCGCGGCGGTTCGTGGCGATGCCGACGAGCCGACCGGTACGGCTGGCCGCGAAGTCCCTCGGTGGTACCCTCCCGCGGCACCGCTCGCGTCAGTCGTTGTCGCACGGGC
Organism: uncultured Chloroflexia bacterium; assembly: GCA_963825545.1. Lineage (GTDB taxonomy): Bacteria > Chloroflexota > Limnocylindria > Limnocylindrales > CSP1-4 > Chersky-267. Next base: position 71,332 of record CAWGTR010000002.1, read on the forward strand.
CCGGATCGAGAGCGCTCTAAGCTGGAGGACCATTGAGAGGCCACCTTCGCGCCCGGTCCCTGGTCGCCTGGCTCGCGGCGCTCCTGCTCGCCTCCACGGCCAGCGCGCTGCCCGTTACGGGCGCCGATCAGGCCACCAGCGGACGGGCTGTGGCAGGGACGGCGTTCAGCGTCTCCGGATTGCCGCTTGCCGGGATCGTCATCGCGGTCGATCCGGGTCACAACGGCGGGAACGCCACGCACCTGGCGCGCATCGCCCGGAGGGTCTGGATCGGGAACCGGTGGAAGGCCTGCAATACGGTCGGGACCGCTACCCGGAAGGGCTATTCCGAGCATCGCTTCGCGTTCTCTGTGGCGCTCGACGTCAAGGCCAGGCTCGAGGCGCTCGGGGCGGTCGTCCGGCTGACCAGGACGAATGATCGCGGAGTGGGGCCGTGCGTCGACGTCCGCGGCCGGTTCGGAGCCGAGGTCCACGCGGCGTTGACGATCAGCATCCATGCCGACGGCTCCGCGCTGGCGCATCGAGGGTTCGTCGTGATGAAGCCCGGTCGTGTGGCGGGTTACACCGTCGACATCCTGGCTCGATCGGCACGGTTGGCGGTGGCGATGCGCAGCGGGCTGCGCGCCGCCGGGCTACCGATCGCGAACTACTACGCCCGGGACGGGATCGTCAGCCGGACCGACCTCGGAACGCTCAACCTGTCCGATGTCCCGGTCGTCATGGTCGAGCTCGGCAACATGAAGAACGCCTCCGACGCCCGGCGAATGGCGAGCGCCGCGGGGCGCGACCGGTACTCCGTTGGTCTCGTGGCCGGGATCCGCCGATACCTCGGTCGTTAACCTGGCCTTCAGGGCCCGGCCCGACAACCGACCAGTGAGCCATCCCGGCCTTCGGCGACGCCTCGATCGAGGCTCGACGGCGTCCCTGATCGTCCTGCTCGTCGTCGTCGCCGGGCTCGCGGTCGTTGGCATGCGCGCCGTCTCGGGTCCGGGCCCGGTTCGCCCGACAAACGGCGGGATCGTGACGGGCGCGTCTGGACGCCCGAGCCAGTCGGCCGTGATGTCGCCGTCGCCGTCGACCCCGGCCTCAGCGGCGGCCGAGTCCCCGCCAGCGTTCTCCGAGTCGCCGGCCTCGCTACCGCTCAGCGATCGTGGCTACCTCGTCAGCCTGGCGGAGCTCCGGACGCGCGCCGTGGAGGCGGCCGCCGGCCACCAGCCCGAGGCCGCGACCATGGCCGACCTGCTGGCCTGGGCACGGGCCGCCGTCAACCGGCACCCGCGACCGGTCGACCCACTGCGGATCACCGGCACCACCGGTCGGTTCGTCGACGACACCGCGACGGCCTACGGGCTCGCCCTCGCCTGGGGGGTAGGCGGTGACCCGGCATTCGCCATGGCGTCCCGTTCGTTCGTCATGGCCTGGGTGGCGAAGACGCACACGCTTCAGAACGCCTGTCCCGACCGCGGTGACTGCCAGACGTCGCTGATCGTCAGCCGGACCGCACCGGGGTTCGTGTTCGCAATCGACCTGTTGACCACGTCCGGCGCGGTGTCGTCGACAGACCGGGCGGCGTTCAGCCAGTGGCTGCGCACGGTCATCCTGCCGGCGGCGTCGACGCGCCCGAACAACTGGGGCGACGCCGGGATCTTCCTGCGGGTGTCGCAACCGACTTCCTCGCCGACAGCGCGGGGTTCGCGGCCGCGATCGGCGCGTGGCGTACTCAACTCGATCTGGTGGCGCGCGACGGCCACATACCGGAGGAGGTGCGGCGCGGGTCCGCTGGGCTGTCCTACTCGCAGGAGGCACTCCTCTACAAGCTCGCGGTCGCCCGGATCGCAGAGCGCCGGGGGATCGACCTGTGGGACGCCCGGGGCGCCCTCGGCGGCACGCTCCTCGGCGCGGTCGACCTGGTCGCTCGGTCCTTGGCTCACCCGAGGCGTTGGCCGTGGGCGCGCGGCGTGACCGTTCCCGACCCGAGTCCCGGCTGGGAGCTCGCGTTCGCCCACTGGCACGATCCGGCCTTCGTCCCGGTCCTCGGGCCCCGGCGACCGTACGGATCGGTCGGTCATTCGGCCATCCGCTGGACGACGCTGACGAACGGGGTCCCGCTCGGTGGCTGAAGCCCACACTCACTGTCGGCCGATCGCGTAGCCTCGGCCGATGCTGACCTACGTCCAGGCGATCGTCCTCGGCGCGCTCCAGGGCGTCACCGAGCTGTTCCCGATCTCCAGCCTCGGCCACTCCGTCATCCTGCCGCAGCTGCTCGGCTGGGACGACGTCGTCGCCGCGCAGTCCGCATCGGAGTCCTACTTCCTGGCGTTCCTCGTCGGGCTCCACGTCGCGACCGCACTCGCCCTGCTCGTCTTCTACCGCTCGACATGGGTCCGGATCATCATCGGCGTCCTCGGGTCGTTGCGGCTACGGCGGGTCGAGACAGCTGAGGCTCGCCTCGGCTGGCTGCTGGTGGTGGCAACGATCCCGGCCGGTCTCGTCGGTCTGCTGCTCGAGCACACGCTGCGGGTGGTCTTCGCGAGACCGCTCGCGGCTGCCGGGTTCCTGTTCCTGAACGGGCTGATCCTGCTGTTCGGGGAGTGGGTCCGCCGGCGGTCGGCCGTCCGGGCCGTGGTGGACGCCCACGAGCAGACCACGTTAGGGGATCGCCGCCTCGATACGCTGGCGTACGGCGAGGCGGGGCTCATCGGGGTGGCCCAGGTGTTCGCGCTGCTGCCGGGCATCAGCCGGTCGGGGATCACGATGGTCACCGGTCTCGCGCGCGGGCTCGACCACGAGGACGCCGCGAACTTCTCGTTCCTCCTGGCGACGCCGATCATCCTCGCCGCCGGCGTCTACAAGCTGCCCGACCTGCTCGGTCCGAACGGGGACGGCGTCCAGGGCCAGATCCTTGCGGGGAGCATTGCCGCGGCCGTGGCGGCGTACCTCTCCGTGCGCTTCCTGACCCGCTACTTCACGACCCGGACGCTCGTGCCATTCGCCGTCTACTGCCTGGTCGTTGGGGCCCTCGCTGTGATCCGATTCCGCTGACGGTGCGCCGTCCGCCAGGTGGCATCGGGTCAGACGGCCAGGGGGTCTACCGCGACCCGCAGGTCCCCGATCCAGCATCGGTGAACGACTGCCCGGCGATCGGGATGAACTGCCAGAAGTAGCTTCCGGCGCCGAGGGTCAGCTTCAGGACGCCGCTCGTCCCCGTGTTCCGGACCTCGCTGTTGGCCATCACGGTGCGGAAGCGGCGATGGCTGCGCCCGCCGGTCCCGACGACGAACTCGCGGATCCCACCCGCAGAGGCCTTGCCGAATGGCGTCATCGGCGCGAACCGCTCGTAGTCGTGGTCGTGCCCGTTGATGATCACGTCGGCGTGGGCTGCGTACAGGTCCTTCCACAGCGGACGCACGGCGCGATCCATTCCGTGATCTCCGGAGGAGAACAGCGGGTGATGCCAGTAGGCCAGGATGCACGCACTGGGATGCGTCGCGAGGTCGCGACGGAGCCAACGCTCCTGTGGCGAACCCTGCCAACACCCACCGACGAAGCCGCAGTTCGAGTTGAGCGCGTAGATCCGCCAGGTTCCGAGGTCATACGCGTACCAGCCCCTGCTCGCCGATCCAGCGGCGCGACCGAAGTAGGCGAAGTAGGGTCTGGCCCCGCTCGATGCGTACTCGTGGTTGCCGGGGGCCGGTCGGGTCCGCCAGCGGAGCGCGCCCCAGGTCGGGTCGTAGCAGCGCCGGTAGTCGATCGTGCTGCCGCGCTCATAGGCGTTGTCGCCGGCGGTGAACACCGTTCCTGGGATGGCGGCGATCAGGGCGGCGGTCGCGCTGTCATCGGTCTTCTTGCACGACGCGATGTCGCCCGCCCCGACGAGGACCGGATCCCGCGCGAGGACCGCACCGGGACCGACCACCCGCGCGCTGCCCGGTCCGCGTGCGGGGTCGTCGGCGACGCTTGCAACGGCCCCTGAGCGAACGATGGCCCCTGAGCGAACGATCCCGTGCGTACCGGAGCCGAGCCCGACGACCATGAGCGCGACGAGCAGGCAGCGGGCCAGCCAGCGGGCGGACCTCCGGAGGGTCCCTTCCAGACGCAAGGTCATCGATGGCATCGTTGAGGACGTACCTGAAATCGCGGTGAACGGCGCCGCCGAGTCGTGCCGGTCCGGTCTCGGTCGGCCTGAAGTGGTGCCGGAGCGCACCACAGACGGACGCCCCCCGTCGTCGACATCCGATCATCACGACAGGCTGACCTCACGGGTTCGTCCTTGGCGACCTCGCGACGGGTCTAGATCCCGCGATCAAGATCGCCCGCCAGGAGCAGCTGGGGCACCTGACGTAACCTGAATCGCGAACGAGTTACGTCTGGCTCGAAGACCCACAGAACATCGAAGCGATCGTCGGGCCAGACGGCCGGCGCCTTCGCGGTCCCGCCGAGGAGCGTCGCGGCGATGCGCGGGATCATCCGGTGCTCCCAGGCGATGAGCACCGCGCCACTGCAGGCCCTGACGGCCGCCACGAGTTCGTCGACCTGGTCCTTGAGGAAGCGCCCGTCGATATCGACCCCGAGGCACTCGCTCAGGGGCTCGAGCGTCTCCCTCGGTCGACGACTGAGGCTCGTCGATTCGCCGATCCTCGAGGCGAACAGGTGGCTCGGCGTCGCCAATCGAAAGACGCCGGTCTGTTGACACCGATCGCTGAACAGACCCACCAACGCGCCGGCACGTTGCCAGCCAACCACGGAGAGCGACTCCGGGACGCGCGTCCCATCAGGGACACTGAGCGGGGGCCCATCCCCAATCTGCTTCTCGGCATGACGAAGGATCGTGATGATCGGCAGCATGCTTGCCTCCGTAGTTGGGCGAGACTACGCGGGACCTTCACCCGGCTGAGGTGAGGGCGGTAACGGTTCAGCTCGTGCCATGGGTACGGCGCTCGACCAGGGCACGCCGCTGGGTCCGAGTGGATGAACGCAATCGGCCGGTCGTTCCGTCGCCAACGTGAAGTGAAGCGTCCCAAGTGTCGCGATCGCCGCGATCGTCGCGAGGAGACCGAGCCAGTTCGGGGACGCAACCAACGCGAGACTGAGCCAGAACACGAGCTCGCCGTTGCCGAGGAGGGCGGGCAGCAGCACCGGGAACCCATGGAGGTAGAGGGACGGCGAGGCAACGACTGACGCGATGCCCAGCCGGGCGAGCCCGGCACGTCCACGGCCGAAGATGGTGGCCGCAGCCACGGCGACGATGGCGAGGAGGAGGAACGCCTCATACGGAATGCGACGGGGCAACGCCAGGCCGTACAGGATCCGGAACTTGGCCTGCGAGTCCTGGAACAGGCCGAGGCCGTGGAACCAGCTGCCCCACATCGAGGTCCCGACGATCGGCAGCGTCAGCAGGGTGATCCCCGCGAGAAGGCCGAATCCGATTACCAGACTCCGCCAGCGGCGCTCGCGAACCAGCCAGATCGACGGGACGGCTGATTGCGGCTTGAACGCCATCAATGGAAGGGTCCACGGCGCTCGGGGCGCCGCTGCGAAGAGGCCGAACGTCAGGACGGCCACGTTGCCCACGAACAGGCCCTGGAAGATGGGTGGCCACAGCAGCAGCACGGCGATCCACCACCGGCGGACCCCGAGCCAGCGCAGTGCGAACGCAGCCGTGACGAGGCTCAACACGAGCCACGCACCGATGCCGAGCCTGCTCGGGAGCTGTGAGAGCACGGCGAAGAACGGCAGGCTGAAGGGCGGGTAGAGGAACGGCAGGCCGCCTTCGGCCGCGCCCGACTCGGTGCTGAGAGCCGCCGTCAGGTAGGGCTGCTGGCCGTGGAAGAAGTGATCCCCGGCGAGGAGGTAGATCTTCAGGTCGCGCATCACGGGGCCGTTGAGGATCACCAGGTCGTGGGCCACGAACAGGGCAACGACGCTGATAACCAGCAGCTCGGCGGGCCGGAGGTCCCGCTGGCGTCGCCGACCCAGAGCGATGCTCGCGAACACGACCACGACGGCCAGGGCCGTCAGAAGGGACGGACCGCGCCGGGCGATCAGGCGGAGATAGGGATCCGCCACGTGCGGGAGCGCGACGTGAGCGAGCGCTGCTCCGAGGACCAGCATCAGCGCGCTCAGTCCGAAGACGAGGCCCCGCCCGAAGCGGCTCGTGTGCGCCCCGAGCGTGATGCCCAGGACGGCGATGCCGACGAAGGCCACCCACACGAGGTGGAGTGGCAAGCCGTAGATCGAATAAGGCGGCACGAAGCGCACCCAGGCCAGGAGCACGAGAATCGCCACCCATCCGCGCAGTGCGTCAGACGCAGGAACGACGGGCGAGAGACGAAGGTTCGACCACAACGGATGACGGAGCATCGTCGCTCAGGTTCGTTGCTGGGGGTCGCGCAACCGGCGGGCGGAGTCTGCCGGGGCGAAGCTGGGCAATGGAACCACCTCGGCGGAGCAGGATCGCGCGGAGTTCCTGTGCCCAACGATCACGTTAGGCCATGACTGCTACCTGAAGTCTGCTTCATGCGACGCCGCCGGTGCCGGCTTCGCCTCATGACGGACCTTGCCGCGAGGACTGGCGATTGCGGCCATACGGCCTGGAGCGATCGCAGCTGGTCGGCTCGCTTCACTTAGGCGCCGCACCGTCATTCACTTCGGCTTCATCTTGGAATGCGACGCTTGAGCGGATGTTCGACCTGCGGCCCCCGGGGCTCATCCCGGGGGCCCGCAGGTCCGCGGCATCCTCCGCCGCGACCGGTCCTCTGGCTCGTCGTGCTCCCCGTCGGGGTCGCGCCGGCCGCCGATCACCCGGCGCGGGCGCGCGGGAGCTGCAGGCGGAACGTGGAACCAGCGCCCGGCTCCGACTCGACCGTCAACCGTCCGCCGTTCCGGTGGGCGCCGTCGGCCGCTATCGCCAGGCCAAGCCCGACTCCACCAGCGGATCCAGTCCCGGAGCGCACCCTGTAGAACGGTTCGAATATGTGCTCGACGTCCCCAGCAGCGATCCCCGGCCCGTCGTCAGCGACCTCGACCACGCACTGGCCGTCGATCGTCGTCGTGCGGACGCGCACGGGCCCCCCGCCCGAACCATGGCGGATGGCGTTGTCGACGAGGTTGGCGACGATCTGCTCGAGCTCCTGTTCGTCAGCCTCGACGACAAGATCTGGCTGGAGGCTCAGGTCGATGCTCGCCCCTTCGCGGCCGCGCGCGATGCGGGCGGCCTCGACAGCCTCCGCCGTCACGACCGACAGGTCGATGGCGGTCCGGCGCTCGGCCAGAAGGCCGCGTTCGCTCCGGGCGAGCGAGAGTAGATCGGTCGTCAGCCGAGCGAGCCGGTCGGCCGATGCCACGATCGTCTCGAGCGCGGCCCGCTCGGTCCGGGGGTCGTCCGGGGTCGCGAGCGCCGACTCGGCCGTCGAGCGGATGGCCGTGATCGGCGTGCGCATCTCGTGCGAGGCATCGGCGACGAACCGCCGCTGCCGTTCGTGGGCCGCGCGGATCGGGTCGAGCGTCCGACCGGCGACGTAGTACGCCGCGCCTCCCACCAGCACGAGTACCACGCCGTCAGCCAGCGCGATGGCGATCGCGATCCGCTCAATCGTCCTGCGGTACGCACGTTCGGCGACTGCCGCGGGTGAGGCATCCGAGGAGATATCGAAGTCCGGTTGAAGGACGATCGCGAGCACCGCGAAGAACGCGCCACTGAACGCGACCACGACCACCGCCAGGATGGCGAGGTAGCGCAGCGCGAGCCGGCGGCGGGCGCGCTCGAACATCAGGCCGGTGCTGCCGGGCGCGGTCGCATGCGGTACCCGGCGCCGCGGACGGTCTCGATGACCCCGTCCCGTCGCCCGCCGTCGAGCTTCCGGCGGAGGCTCCGGATGTAGACCTCGACCACGTTCGACTCGGCCCCGAAGTCGGCCCCCCACACCGCGTCGATCAGGCGGTCCTGGGTGAAGACGTGGCCGGGATGACGAGCGAGCACCTCGAGGAGCGCGAACTCCTTGGAGGTCAGGTGCACGGGGCGGCCGCGCAGCCGGACGACACGACCGGCGGGATCGATCTCCAGGTCACCGGACCGGAGGATGGGATCCCGCTCGGAAACGCCCCGCCGGCGCAGCGCCCGGACGCGGGCGAGCAGCTCGGCGGCGGCGAAGGGCTTGCCCAGGTAGTCATCGGCCCCGGCGTCCAGGCCGGTCACGCGATCGTCGACCGTATCGCGTGCGGTCAGCATCAGGATCGGGACCTGGGAGCCGGATGCCCGCAATCGCGCGCAGACCGTGAACCCGTCGATCCCGGGCAGGACGATGTCCAGCACGATCAGGTCGTATGGATAGGCGTCCGCCCAGGCCAGCGCATCCGATCCGGTTTCCACCGCGTCGACGGCATGATCGGCCGAGCCCAGGATCTTGACGACGGCTGCGGCGATGGCGGGTTCGTCTTCGACGACCAGGATGCGCATCGAGGGCTGCTCGGTATCGAGAGACCGGTGCTCGACCGCGGGCGCGTCTACGATCCCGGCCAGAAACGGATGCTAGCAGTCTCCCCGCGGAAGCCCCGGACGAAGCGTTACGGAGCAGGTGCGCACGGCACGCGGAGCCGCCCGTCGGTCCGCTCGACTCGCCGCCCGTTCAGGTGAGATTCAGGTCCCGTCAATACACCGAGCGCTGTGCCTGCAACGCGCGTCGACGAGCCGCCATCCCGTGATGGGCTGCGAGTCCTCTATGTCGTCAACGGCTACCCCTGGCCGTTGACGAGTGGCTACCTGCGCCACTTTCACTTCATCCGGGAGCTGGCCAGGCACGGTCACCGGATATCGCTGCTCGCCATGAGTCGCTCCGAGGTCACACCGGCCGATCTGGCTGCCCTCGAGCCGTTCACGGAGCGAATCGTCGCGCTGCCCTCCGGCCGTCGCGATCGAAGCCTTCGCGGCCGGGCCGTTCGGCGTCTGCGAGTGATCTCGGGCGGTGAGCTCGCGGCTCGCCAGCTGCGCGACGTGGCCAGGGAGCTCCGGCTTCGTGTCGACTATGACGTCGCCGTGTTCAGCGGCATCCGCACCTATCCGACGATGGCCGCGCTTACCGGGTTGCCGGTCGTGAGCGACATCTGCGACGCGGCGTCGAGCCGGGTGATCGGCAACCTGCACTACGCCTCCGTAGCTCGCTGGCCGCTTCTCGGCGCCGAGCTCGTCGAGACACGGCTGATCGAACGGGCCCTGGTCAAGCGGTCGGACCACACGCTTTTCGCAAGCGTTCGCGATCGAGATGCCGTGATCGGTCGCGACGGGGTAGAACGAGCCAGCGTCGTGCCGAATGGGATCGATCTCGAGTACTGGCGACGACCTCCCGGGGCCGCTCTTGGCCAAGGCGAGATCGTCATGAGCGGGGCGATGGACTATCCGCCGAACAACGACGCAGCGCACTATCTCATCCGCGACATCCTGCCCCGCGTCCGAACGGCCGTCCCCAAAGCGCACGTGACGATCGTCGGACGGGACCCGACACCGTCCCTCATCCAAGTCGGTCACGAGGCCGGAGTGACCGTCACCGGGTTCGTGCCCGACGTACGGCCCTACGTGGTTGCCGCTTCCGTGTTCGCCGCGCCCATTCGCTTCGGGGCAGGGATCCAGAACAAGCTGCTCGAATCGATGTCGATGCAGGTGCCGACCGTCGCCAGCTCGAACGCGGCTGACGGCCTGGTGACAGAGGCCGGGGCGGTGCCCCCGGTGCTCGTGGCCGACGACCCCGACGGCTTCGCGTCGGCTCTCGTTGGCCAGCTCCGGGCGGCCGAGGCGAACCCGGAGCCACCGGTCGCCGGCCGAGCCTTTGTCGAGCGCCATTTCAACTGGTCCCGCAGCGCCCAGACGCTCGACGCGATCCTGTGGGACGTCGCGCGCAATGGGGTTCCGGCCGGCCGGCGCCTCGATGGATCGCCCGAGACGTCGTCGCTGCCTTCGCGACGAACGGAGGTCATTTCGGCCGAAGCGCGCGAAAGCTGAGGCGGTTGGTCGATCCGCCCCCGGTCACGGACCCGTCCGTGGCGATCCCCTTCAGGTGCAATTCAGGTTGGCAGTGGATAAGGCGTGGATGCCGCGCCGCCGGGCCAGCTTCGTCGCGTGCGTCGCGCTGTTCGTGGTCGCCTTCGGGATCGCGTTCTGGATGGTCCGGCCGATCGCGACAGCATCGATCGGGCCCGATGCCGCGGCGCCTGTCGTCCATTTCGAGCGACTGGTCGCGGGCCAACGGCTCGACGGCCATCTCACGCAGACTTCGAAGCCCCTCCTGACGGCGGTCTACGGCGTGCTGTACGCCATCGGTCGCGACTGGCGCCCGGTGGCGTGGGCCGCAATCGCGGCCTTTGCGCTCTCGGTCGTCGCGGCGGCGATCCTCGCCCAACGGGTCGCCGGTCTGGCCGCCGCGGCATTCGTGGCGGTGGGCTTCCTGCTCTCCCCGGTCCTCCTCCGCGACATCTCGCTCGCCGATGCACTCTCCTGGGCGGTCCTCGGCTGGCTGCTTGCCGGGCTGGCGGTCACCAGCACCCGGCCGCGATGGACGATCGCCGGAGCCGCCCTGCTGCTTGCCGCCCTCGCGCGACCGGAAGGGCTTGCGGTCGTCGCGTTCTCATTCCTCGGTCTGCTCGTGATCGACGTTGTGAACCGGCTGCGACAGCGGGGCCATCCGCCGCCTGCCGCATACCTGATCGCGATCGGCTTCCTCGCGATCCCCATCCTCATGGCCCATGACGCCCTGCTGACCGGGGACGCGTTCTTCTGGGCGAAGACGGCGGTGATCAACTCGGCGCACTACACCGACGTTCGTGGGTTCTTCGCGACGATCGCCTGGATCGTGCACCACGTCGTGCTGCTAGCCCCGCTCCTCCCACTCGCGGCGCTTGGGGCCCTCGCCGTCCTGTTGCGCCGCCAATGGTCGATCGCGATCGGCCTCGCTGCGATCGCGATCGGAATCCCACTGCTGTTCGCGTTCAGCGGCGCCCGCGGCGTCAACCTCTCCACACGCTACCTCGGGCCCATCGATCTGGCCGTGGTGTTCGGCGCTGGTCTGGGGCTGTCGCTGGTCGACGTGCCGGCGGTCCATCGGCGAATCCGGTCGCGCGTCCCGCGTCGTGTCAGCTCACCGCTCTTGCCGCTCGCGGTGGGCGCGGCAATCGGCCTCGCCCTCGCGCCGATCTGGCCGCTGGATCCAGTCGTCCGCACCGACGTGGCCGAACAGGTTGCGCTCCATGCCCATGCCCATGAGGCGATCTCCACGATCAGGAGTCAGCTCCGATCATCACCATCGTGGCGCGGCGCTCCGCCGTCGAGCGGACTCTCCGTGTCACCGCTTGTCATCGTCCCGCCACGGCTCCGTGTCCAGGCGGTCGTCGACCTCGATCTGCCCCTGACCGCAGTCGCGCCGTCGCTCTCCGCCGCGTTCGACCCTGCAGAGGGCCGCCCGGGACCGGGGACCATCGTGTATCACGACCGAATCGACGATCACCGCGGCTCGAGCTTCGCCGCCGTCGAGGCGGCTAGCCCCACGGTCGTTGGGGGCGTTCGCTACCTCCCGATCGCCGCTCACCCGGCCGATGGTTGGTGGATCGCGCGCACCGAGCCGGCCCCAGGACCGTGAAACCTGGCAGGTAGGGCCCGGCTACCCGAGTGGACTCAGCCCACCGCGCGGAGGCGCCCCGTCTCGACCTCGTAGATCAGGCCGTGGACCGGGACGTCCTTCGTCCAGGGATGCGCCTTGATCCGGGCGACCTGCTTGCGCAGGTTGGCCTCGAGGTCGGTGAACGCATGGAGCGGCAGATCCGAATCGCGGCCGGTCCTGGCCGCGAGCTCCGCGCGCAGCTCGTCGTCGCGGAACGTGAGCATCCCGCAGCCCGTGTGCTCGATGACGATGACCTCCTCGCTCCCCAGCAGGTGCTGGCTGAGCACGAGGGAGCGGATCGCGTCGTCGGTCGCCAGCCCGCCGGCGTTGCGGATGACGTGGGCGTCGCCCGCCCGGAGGCCGAGGATGTCCTCGACCGTCAGCCGGGCGTCCATGCAGGCCAGGACGGCGAGCCTGCGGGCCGGTCTGGCCGGCAGCCCCGACCGGTCGAACCGGGCGACGTACCGCGGGTTCTCCGCCAGCGCGCGCTCGTACTCCGTTCCGGCTGCGAATGCGGTCATGGGCTCCCTCACGATCGATCGGGATGTTGATCGCCGGTAAGCGTGAAGACGTGGGCGCGGACGACTGCCCGGTCCTCGAGCTGGGTGGTCGTCTCGACGTCGTAGTCGGCTAGCCGCACGAGTCCATCGGCTGGCAGGTAGCGCCGGCCGGGGTCGCCGACCAGGACCCGGATCCCCTGGTCAGCGGCCGCCCGCAGCCACGGCAGCACCCGCTCCGCGAGCGGGCCCTCGTACCAGGTGTCCGCCGCGAGCAGCACGTCGACGTCGGGCGGCGCCTCGTCGAGCAGGTCGCGACCAACGAAGTCGAGCCGGACGCGGTTTGCCCGCGCGTTGAGGCCGACGGCGGCCTCGGCGAACGGATCGATGTCGGTGACTGTGACACGCGCTGCCCCGGCCCGGACCGCGGCGATCCCCACGAGCCCGCTGCCCGTGGCGAAGTCGAGGACGCGCCGGTCGCGGACCTCGTCGGGGTGCTCGAGCACGAAGCGGGCGAGCGCCAGCCCACCCGCCCAGGCGAACGCCCAGAAGGGGATCGGAGCGCCGTGGCTCTCGAGCGCCGACTCGGTCGCCTGCCAGACGGGCGCAGCGTCGTCGGCGAGGTGGAGGCGGATCCCGGGAACGCCGGCCACCGGGCGAAGGCGGGTGTGGTGCGCCACGAGCGCCCGCCGGTGGGACAGCGGGATGGATCGGGGGCGGTCGCTGGGCCCTCGTGCGGCCCGTCGCGGAGGCATCGATCAAGCCTGCCAGACTGGCCCGTCGGCCGCGTGGACGTAACGGTGCGCTCGGCCTGGGCGTTGTCACACGCGAGAGGGGCCACCAACGGTCAAGGAGATTCGCGCACGATGAAGAAGGCTCACGCGATCGGCGCCGGTGTCATCGGGGTCGCTCTGTCCGCGACCGCGGCCCTCGCCGCCGGTCCACACGCCGCGAGTCCGGCCGTCTCGACCGGGTCCGCTCCGACCATTGACCAGCCGCCCGCCGACAACCACGGTGCGGCCGTCTCCGCCGTTGCGAAGGACGACACCGCCCTCGGCGGCGATCATGACATTCACGGCGGCGCGGTCAGCGCCGTGGCCCGCGGCACGCACGGTCCGCAGACCTCGGTCGGGGCCCCAACGGTCGGCGCCCCCGCCCAGGCGCTGACCGACAACCATGGCGCCGCGGTGTCAGCCGTGGCGAAGGATCACACCGCCGTCGGCGGCAAGAACAACAACCATGGCGGCGCGGTCAGCGCGGTCGCCCATGGAAGCCACGGACCCAACGGGCACGCCTCCACGCACGGTTGACCCATTGGGGACGCGACGCGAAGTCACGACGAAGGCCGGAGGGACCCACCTTCCGGCCTTCCTTCTTGTTCCTGGCCTCGCCCGGTCGAGGGCTCAGTGGATCAGCTCCACGCCGAGGGCCGCTCCGGGGAAGCCCGGGGTCGCAGTCGTCGGTCCGGTGAAGAACGCCTTGCGCCAGACCCCCTCGATGTCCTTGCCGCCGGTACACCCGGTCAGCTGGAAGCCGGCAAACCCGATGATGTGGTACCAGGCGTTCTGGCCCGAGCCGCCCGCCGTGTCCCAGACCGGCACAGTCACGGTGATGCCGTTGTCGATGTAGTACGAGCAATCTGCCGCGACCTTGTTGCCGGGCAGGTTCCCGATCCGATCGGCGCTGCCCGCGAGCTTGACGGCCGTGCAGCAGCCGTAGCTGTTCGCCGGCGGCCCGATCTCGCCCTGGAGGAACGGGATCGAATTGCCGCAGCCCCCGGCATTCGCCGGCGGATCCTGACCGAGGCCGTAGCCGTCACAGCCGAACTTGAGCCACCCGAAACCGCCCGGGACGTTGAGGTTGCCCGGGGTCAGATGCTGCGGGTAGCACGCGCTGCTCGGGTCGGAGCTGATCTTGCCCGAGCAGAAGGGGTAGGTCTTGAAGAAGTTCTCGGCGATGCCGACAGGGAAGACGTTGCCGCCCGGTCCGCCGGCCGAGTAGCCGCCCTTGGCCGTGGCGTCGGCCGCGGCCGACCACGACTTGAACCCCACGATCCCGAGGAAGTACGGCGACCAGGTCCGGGTCGACGAGACCTTGACACCGACTGCGGTCGCCGGGATCGAGCCGCCGCCGACGAAGCCGAGGAGCCCACCGCCGGCGTCGACGTAGCGAGGTCCGTTCGGCGACCCGAAGACAACCGCCGTCCCGCCATTCGAGAGGACCGCGGCGGCGACCGCGTCACGGACGTTGGCATCGGTTCCGTTGACGTTGTCACCACCGATTGACTCGGCGATGACGCGGGCGCCGGCAAGGGCCGCGAAGTCCGACGCGTTCTGCGAGGCGCGTCGCTGGGCGAGCGCGGTTCCGCCATCGATGACGAGCCCGACCATCAGGACGCAGACGGTCAGAACGAGGGCCATGAGGATGATCATCTGGCCGCGCTGCGGGTGATTGACCGGACGGTGAGCGCGCATCTCGACTCCTAGTTGATGACCATCGCGGCGGCGCCGGAGGTCGTGATCGTGCGGATCCCGCTGATCCCTGGGGTGAGCGGGTTGAAGGTCATGACGACCCGGACGGAGACGACCATCTCGGGACCGTTGTCGACACAGGACACGCCGGTCCAGGCGCCGGTGGGCAGGTTGCCGGGGTCGGTGCACCGGATGAACACGTTGGTCGAGCCGACGGAGCCGAACGGGGCGACCATCCGGTTGACGGCCGCAACGACGTCCGCCTGGAGGCTGCCCGGCCCGGTCACCGATGACGGACACGTCGGGCCGCCAACGGCTCCGCAGCTCGGGTCGCCCGATCCGAGCCAGCGGGCCTCGACGGTCGCCAGGCGAGCTCCCTCGCGCGCGGCCTGCGAAACCACGCTGTTCAGGTACACGAACCGCCCTCCGTCGATCAGCCCGAACAGCATCAGCAGGAAGATCGGCAAGACGAGGGCGAACTCGACCAGGCCCTGGCCGCGTTGGGGGGCATCGGGACGCCGGCGCCCGAGGAGGTGGAGGCGAGTCATCGGGCCCTCACTGCGCGTGCGAATACGGCGCCGACGGACCGGCCGCGTTGGTCGCGACCAGGGTCACGGTGTGGCTGTTGTTGCTCGTGTACGTGTGGAGCGGGTTCTGGGCGTTGCCCATAACGCCGTCACCGAAGTCCCAGGCCCAGTCCGTGATCGGGCAATTGATCGGATCCGAGACCGTGGAGGTGTCGGTGAAGCTGTACTTCTTGCCGTTCTTGACGAACGTGAACGAGGCCGTTGGCACCGCGCACGTGGGCGGCGGGGGTCCGACCGGGACGGTGACGTTGCGGGTACGCGTCCCCGTGCCGCCCTGGTTCGTGACCGACAGGGTGATCGTGTAGGTGCCCGGCGCGCCGTACGTGTGCGGGTCCCCGGTGGCCGTTCCGACGTCGTTCTTGCCGTCGCCCCAGACCCAGGTGTAGCCGGAGATGTTGCAGACCCCGCTGTTCGGCGTCGACGACGATGGATCGGCGAGGATCGAGTTGCCGGGGGTGACCGTCACGCTGAAGTCGGCGATCGGCGCGGCGCATGGACCAGGTGGCCCGCCACCGGTCGGAGCGGCGTATCCAAGCACTCCGGCTGTGGCCGAAGCCCCCATCGTGAACGCGTCGTGGAAGAACCCGTTCACGAACGGGGTCAGGAACCTGAACGGCTCGGACACGCTGACCGTGACCGAGTTCCCGGCCCCGGCGCCGCCGGGCGCCGCGGAGCAGGCCAAGGCCGAGCCCCCCGAGTCGGCGCACGCCACGTTGATGGCGAGCGCGCTCTCACCGGCCTGGGCCTGCGAGCTCGTCTCCTGGGTGGCGTGGGCTCGGATCGTGGCGATGTCCGTCGGGTTCACCGCGCCGACCGCGGCTGCCTCGCGTGCCGCGTTATGGACCTCGATCAGGGAGAAATACAGCCGCCCGACATCCACGGCGACGAGCAGGAGGAACAGGAACACCGGGAAGATCAAGGCGAACTCGACGATCGCTTGACCGCTGGATCGTCCGGTTCGCGGACGCCGTTCCGGTGCGGAAGGACGCTGGGTCGCGGCCATCGCTCGGCGGAGACCTCGCTGCAGTGGTGGTTTGGTGGCAGGTGCCGCTCGTTACAACGGCATGGGCCATCCGTTGGTACTGGTACCGGTCCTGGTCCATGCGGGTTTTCGTTGATCGTCCGCACCGGAATGGCCTTCAGTGCTAGTCCGGGTGGGTCCGCCTCCGACCCACCACCGCTACATTGCGAAGACCAACAGTCGGCTCGATCCTCGTTCCCTTTGAGGGTCGCGAACTGGCTGCCGGAACCACCGCCTCGTAACAGCCGGAGCCGCGCCCCGTTTCCATGGGAGATGAACTCGACAAGGACGCGCTCGGCGCCCTGCTCGCCGCCGCGAAGGCCGGCGACAGCCGGGCGTTCGCCGTCATCTATGACCAGTACGCCGGCCGGCTCTACCGGTTCCTGCTCCTGCGCGTGTCCGAGCCGGCCGACGCCGAGGACCTCCTCCAGCGGGTGTTCGTCAAGGTGATCGAGGCCTTGCCGCGCTACGAGGACCGCGGCCTTCCCTTCGGGGCATGGCTCTTCCGCATCGCCCGCAATGTGGCGATCGACTTCGCCCGCGGCCGAGGCGAGGACCAGCTCCTGACCGCGGCCGAGGACCACCACGACGACCGCCACCAGCCCGCGATCCTGGCCGAGCTGATGGCAGATCGTCGTGCCGTCCGGGAGGCGCTCGAGACGCTTACCCGGGAACAGCGAGATGTCCTTGTCTACCGGTTCTTCGCCGGGCTCAGCCCGCGCGAGATCGGCGCCCTGATGGGCAAGCGTGAGGGTACTGTTCGGGCGCTCCAGTTCCGGGCGCTGGCGACCCTGCGTCGCCGGCTCGAGCCCGCCTACCGACCCGACGTCCACCTGGCGGAGGTCCGGTCGTGAGCTGGTTCGCACGCCGCGCCGCCGGCGACCTGGACGACTCGGCGGCCACGATGGCCTTCGCGTCCGACTTCGGCGACGCCGTCGATCGCGCGTTCGCCGTCGACGCGGCCGTGCTGGATCGCGTCCGGGGACGGGTGCTCCAGTCGTTCGTCGAGGCCGGCCCCGCGGCGAAGCCAGGCCGGTTCGAGCGTCCCGCGCGGCGAGGGCTTGCCCTGGCCCTCACGGCGAGCCTCGGCCTGGCAGTTGTCGGCACCGCTGCGGCGGAGGCGGCCCCAGGACGGCCCTTCTACCCGCTCAAGCTGTCGATGGAGAGCGTGGCGCTGCCGGCGGTGGACGCCCCGACCGGCTGGGTGGCCCGAATCGACCGGCTGGGGACCCGGATCGACGAGGCGCTGGGCGCCGAGGCGGATCGCGACGCGACCGGCATCGGCGCGGCTCTCGGCGAGTACCGCCTCGAGCTCGCCGGATTGGTCGTCGCACCGCTGGATCCCGCTCGCCAGGCGCAGCTGCAGGCGCGCGCGGCGACGGACCTTCCGACCGTCGTCGATCTCGACGGCGCCTTCCCGAGCCAAACGGCCGGGCTCCTGATCGTCGATCTCCGGGCGCTGCTGCCGGCAGTGACACCGGCCACGCCGGCCAGCCCCGACGCGGGTGGGAGCGTGACCGGCAACCCGCATCAGGACGGCGCGACCGGCAACCCGCACGCCGATGGGACGACGGGCAACCCGCATTCCGATGGCGCCACCGGCAACCCGCACGCCGCTGGAACGACCGGCAACCCGCACACCGGTGGGACGACCAGCAATCCCCATGCGGGAACCACCGGCAATCCGCACGCCGATGGAACGACCGGCAACCCGCACACCGGAGCGACGACCGGCAATCCCCACGCCGGTGGCACGAGCGGCAAGCCGCACGCGGCAGGCACGACCGGCAACCCGCACAGCGGGACGAAGAGCGGGAATCCGCACGCGGACGGCGGTGCCTAAGCGGGTCCGCTCTCGGAGGTCCCGCGCGTCCTGTCGCCTACAATCGGGCGACGCTGTCCGGCCCCGCCGCACGCCGGCCGCACTCCGATCGAGGAGATCCCGATGCGCCGACGCCTGCTGCTCTCCGTCGCCGTCGTCGCGGCGGTTCTTGCGACCGCCTGCTCGAGCGGCTCGGGCGCTCTGACGCGACGAGCGGGACCGGTGACCTCCAGATCACGCCCGGCCCGTCGACCCTCGTCGCCTGCGCGGAGGGCTCCCTCGGCGACCTGTTCGTCCTCGGGCTGGGCAACGCGGCGAGCTACGCCGTGGCCAACGTCCAGCTGACGATCACCCTCGCCGACGGCGGGACGCTCGTCTTCGCCTAGGTCGGGCAGCCGGATTCCGGCGCGCGTCGCGGACAGCGGGGGGTAAATTCGCGCGATGTCCGACTCGCCCGAGTCCGTCCAGCGGACCTACCTGGTCCTGACCCTGTTCACCACGCTCGCTGCGTCGTTCATCTGGGGCATCAACACGCTGTTCCTGCTCGACGCCGGCCTCGACAACACCCAGGCGTTTGCGGCCAATGCGTTCTTCACCGTCGGGCAGGTCCTCTTCGAGGTGCCAACCGGGGTCGTGGCCGACACCCGCGGGCGGCGATTCTCGTTCCTGCTCGGAGCGGCCACCCTGCTCCTGTCGACGCTGCTCTACCTGCTGATGTGGCAGGTCCGGGCGCCGTTCGTCGGCTGGGCGATCTCGTCGATCCTCCTCGGCCTCGGGTACACCTTCTTCTCCGGCGCCACCGAGGCGTGGCTGGTCGACGCGCTGCGGGCCACCGAGTTCCGCGGCACCCTCGAGTCGGTGTTCGCCCGGGCCCAGGTCGTGACGGGTGCCGCGATGCTGACCGGCTCGGTCCTCGGTGGTGTCGTTGCCCAGTTCACGAGCCTCGGCGTGCCGTACCTGATCCGTTCGGCGATCCTCGGGGTCACGCTGCTCATCGCCTTCCGGTTCATGCACGACATCGGGTTCAAGCCGCAGCGCGGCGAGAGCGTGACCGCGGAGGTCCGGGCGGTGGTCCGCGGGTCGATCGACGGCGGGCTGCGCAATCCGCCCGTGCGCTGGCTGATGCTGGCCGCGCCGTTCACGTTCGGCGTCGGGTTCTATGCGTTCTACGCCCTCCAGCCGTACCTGCTTCAGCTGTACGGCGACCCTACGGCGTACAGCGTGGCCGGACTCGCGGCGGCGGTCATCGCCGGGGCGCAGATCGTCGGTGGCCTGTCGGTCACCCGGGTGCGCCGGCTGTTCCGCCGGCGGACCGACGCGCTCATCCTGGCGACGGTCACGACGGTCGTGCTGCTGGCCGCGATCGGCTTCACGTCGAGCTTCTGGGTCGCCCTCGTGCTGATCGTGATCTGGGCGATGATCTTCGCCATCGAGGCGCCGCTGCGGCAGGCGTTCATCAACGGGGTCATTCCGTCGGAGCAACGGGCGACCGTGCTCTCGTTCGACAACCTCATGGGATCCGCCGGCGGTGTGATCGCCCAGCCGGCGCTCGGCCACGTCGCCGACGTCAACGGCTACGGCGCCTCGTACGTCGTCGCCGCCGCACTCCAGGCACTGTCCCTGCCGTTCGTCTTCCTCGCCCGCCGGGAGCGGGCGCCTTCGGACCCGATCACCGAGTCCGAGCCGCCCGAGCCCGACCTGGCGGCGTCCTAGGCGCCCGGGGGACGGTAGCCGACGTTCACCTTCGTGGCGGCGTCGATCTCGCTGCCCGACAGGAGGACGACGGTCTTCACGCTGGCGGCACCGGACGCCCCGACCGCGAGGCTGATCGCCGACGCCTCGACGTTGCTCGGCAAGTCCGCGATGAGATAGGCATCGGCCTCGCCGAAGGCGAAGTAGAACGCCTCGACGGAACCGCCCCGGCTCTCGGCCAGCTTCGAGATCGCCGCGATGCGGCTCGAGCCGCCCTCCTTGAGCAGGCCCTTCAGGCCCTCCTGCGTGTAGGACACCTTCCACAGGTACTTCGGCATGGCGGGACCCTCCAGGGACCGCGGGCGACCCCACGGGGCGGGACCGAGCACGGACGCGGCCACTGTCGCCCCGCGCGACCGCCCTGTCCAGCCACCGTCGCGAAACGGCGGCCGTCCCAGGACGCTGCGGACCGGGCGCGGAGAGGGCCCACGGCGCGCACGACCGGACGCTACGATGGCCCCGCCCACCTGGAGGAACGATGGACGTCCTGCTGCTCGGGTTCATCGGCGGCTTCATCGCGGGCGGCTGGCGGACGGGCTTCCTCCGCCGGTTGGCGGGTCTTGGCTTCCTCGCCCTGTCGTTCGTCCTCGGCGCCTACCTCCGTGGGCCGATCGGCGCGCTGCTCGCCACCTTCATCAAGGGCGTTCCCGAGTCGTACCTCGAGATGATCGGCTACTCGATCGCGTTCGCCGCGCTGGTCGTGGTCTTCAATGTGATCAGCGGCCCGGTCCTCTCCAGAGTCGCGGTGAGCGGCCTGTCGCGCAGGATGGACCAGACCCTGGGGGCGATCCTGGGCGGCGTCGAGGCGGTCCTCATCCTGTCCGTCGTGATCGTGATCCTCGACACGTACTTCGGGCCGAAGGGCAGCCTCGGCGGGGACCCGGGGCTCGGGTTCGTCAAGCAGTTCACCGTCGCGCTCGACGCGACGACGACGGCGCAGATCCTGCGCGAGACCACGATTCCGTTCGTCCTGGCGATCCTCGGCCCATTGCTGCCGAAGGACGTCACGACGCTGATCCCGAAGACGCTCCCGCTGCCGCTCCCGAGCGGACTGCCCGGCGGTTTCCCCTTCCCGACGAAGTAGCTGGCCCTGCCCCGAGGCGGTGTCGCGCGGGTTGCCGGCGGAACGCGCCCGGATCGATGGGCACCGCTGCGAAGCCCAGTTGACGATTCCGGCGTAGCGTTCGGCTGGGCAGGCGGAGCGGATCGCGTGGAATGACCCCGGGCAGCCGTCCCGGAGACGCCCCACGACGACCTCCCCCGACGTCTGTGAGCGCACGACCGGCAGCTCGCCGGCCTGGGGAACCT
The DNA here is from genome assembly GCA_963825545.1 of uncultured Chloroflexia bacterium. Lineage (GTDB taxonomy): Bacteria > Chloroflexota > Limnocylindria > Limnocylindrales > CSP1-4 > Chersky-267. The sequence continues at coordinate 92,432 of CAWGTR010000002.1, forward strand.
CGGGAGGCCATCGCATGCGTCGTCTCTTCGGTCCAGCGATCGCGCTCGTCGCGCTGCTCCTCGCGGCCGCACCCGTGGCCGCGGCGTCGTGGAGCACGCCGACGCTCATCACCCAGACCCATGACGCGTTCCCGCCGTATGCGAGGTCGTTGGCCGTCGTCGGCGAGCGGGTCCATCTCGTCGACAGCCGTCTGACCGGCGAGATCGACTACCTCCGCTCGAACGATCGCGGCAGCCACTGGTCGGCGCCGATCGTCCTCGCCCAGCCGAGCGCTCAGTTCCCGGTCGTCCTCGGCGATCCGGCGATCGCCGCCCGCGGCTCGCTGGTAATCGTCGCCTTCCGGGCGCACGACGCCGTCGCCGCGTACCTGCTGATCCGACGCAGCACTGACGGGGGGCTTACCTGGGGTCCGGCCCACCAGGTCGCTCGCGTGGTGACCGACCGCCGGATCGGCGAGCAGTCGGTGGCGATCAGCTCGGCCGGTGTCTTCGTCGCCTGGACGAACCGGGACAGCGGGGCGATCGACCTCCGACGCAGCACGGACGGCGGGAAGCACTTCGGCTCGGTCAAGCGGATCGGGCGAACGACGTTTACGTTCTCGCCCGGCGATCCGACCTTCACCGACGGGCTCATCGGGTTGGCCGCCAGCGGGCACAACGTCTACCTCGCCTGGAGCCCGAGCGGCGACGGGACCGCCGATTCGATCGTGCTCAGCCGGTCGACCGATGGCGGATCCTCGTTCCATGACCCGCGCACCGTCTTCGACGGCTCGAGCTTCGGCTGGCCGTCGCTCGCGGCCGCGGGCTCGAACCTGATCGGCGAGTTCCAGGCGGCGGACGGCAGCCTGCAGGTCCTCCGTTCCGGCGATCGCGGCCGACACGTCGCGGTCCGTCAGCTCGCGGCACCCGACAGCAGCTCGACCGTCGCCGAGGGGTCGGTGGCGATCGATCAGGAGGGAGACGCCCTCGTGAGCTACAGCCGGAGCGCGCTGCCAAACGGGACCGCGGCCCCACTCGGCGACCTGCTCGTCCGGCGCAGCCACGACGGTGGGGAGCACTGGTCGAGCCCGGAGGCGGCGGCCCACGGCGTGTCCGGTCCGGTCAACATCGGGACCGCGCTGCCCGATGACACCTCCCTGCTCGTGTACACGACATGCCAGGACGCCGGCTTCACGGTCTGCGACGTCGCGGCCGTCCACCGGAACTGACGGCCGGCGGCGCGACCGACGCGCGGCCGCCCGCGCCGCCGAATGGGCGAGGACCGCCGAACGTCGCTCGGCGGTCCTCGCATTTCGTTCCCGTCGGGCCAGCCTATCCGCCGAACAAAGGTCAGGTGTCCACGGACACCAATTCAATGGCCTGCTCGTCGTTCCCGTGAGATACCGGTCGAACGCGTCTGGGGGGCGTCCGGATGCGGTGTCGACCCACCGTATTGGGAGAGCAGGCATGTCCCGTGAGCGGCGCACCCATCGGCGTCCCATCGTCCGAGCCATCGCCATGGCCGGTCTTCTCGTCGCCCTGTCGGCGTCGGCCGTCCTCGCCGGGGACGGCAACAACGGCACGGTCAAGATCCACGAGGGAGCGACGGACGTCGCGACGACCCTCAGAGAGGACGCGCACGTCTGCACGTTCCACGTCCACTTCTTCTTCGCCGATGCCGGCCAGGCGGGGGACTGGTCGATCGACCAGGCGCCGCCGACGGGGACTGCCCCGGCCATCATCACCGGCAGCTACCTCACCGATTCGAGCGGCGAGTACCAGACCGTCGAGCTCGGCCTGCCGATCGGTCACTACGACCTGTCGTGGGAAGGACGCAACGACCAGAACGTGAAGCACAAGTCGTTCTGGGTCACCTGCGACAACTCGCCCGGCCCGATCGGCGGGATCGGCTGAGCCCGTCGGCCGGATCGGCCCTCGCGGTCGGTCCGGCCAGCGCGCCTGACGGGCGCTCGGCCGGAGCTGACTGAGCGCTCGTCGGAACCGTCCGCGCATCGACGACCGCGACTGGCGTACCGCTGCGATGCCAGGCTAGCCGGTCAAACGCCGCACGAGTTCGGCGGGTCAACACGGAGCCGCAAGATGACCCTGGACACGGGTCATGCCGCTGCAGCGATTAGCGCCGGACACTCGCGCGGTGGCCATCTCCGAACCGCCGACCATCGCCGACGAGCCATCCGCGACCGCCCGACCCACCCTCGGCGTCGAGCTGGTACCCAGCCCGCCCGAGCCGCCGGCCGGAGCTGGACCGCTGACGACCGAAGCCGTCGCTGCGCTGATCGGTGCCGGACGCACCTTCGGCGACCTCGTCGCGCTCGACGACATGAGCCTCGCGGTCGCGCCGGGCTCACTCGTCGGGGTGATCGGGCCGAGCGGGGCCGGCAAGACGACCGCGCTGCGCCTGCTGACCGGCAGCCTGAGACCCACGAGCGGCTCCGCCCGCGTGCTCGGTGAGGACCCGACCGCCTTGCACGAGCGGACTCGCGAGCGGATCGGGTTCATGCCCCAGGACATCGCGCTCTACGAAGACCTGACGGTCCGCGAGAACCTCGACTTCGTGGCCAGCCTGTTCGGGCTGCTCTGGCCGCGCCGGCGCCGCCGGATCCGGACGATGCTGAGCTGGCTCGAGCTCACCGAGGCCCGGAACCGCCGGGCGTCGCGCCTGTCCGGCGGGATGCAGCGCCGGCTCCAGCTCGGGTGCGCCCTCGTCCACGATCCCGATCTCGTCTTCCTCGACGAGCCCACGGCCGGCGTCGACCCGCTGCTCCGCCAGACGATCTGGGCCGAGCTCCGCAGGCTCCGGGACGACGGCCGGACCCTGATCGTGACCACGCAGCTCGTCGCGGACGCCGAGGAGTGCGACGCGGTGGCCCTGATCGCAGGCGGCCGGCTGTTGGCGTTTGCGCCGCCGGAGGACCTCCGCCGACACGCCTTCGGCGGAGAGCTCCTCGAGGTCGAGGCGAGGGCGATCATCGACGCCGAGCGACTCGCCGCCGACCCGCTCGTGGAGTCCGACCCGCTCGTCGAGGCCGTCCGCCAGGTCGGTCCGCGCCGGCTGGTCGTGGTTAGTCGCGACGCGGCGAGCGCCACGCCGGGCGTGATCGCCGCGGTCGAACGGGCCGGTGGGTCGGTGACCTCGATCGGCGAAGCCCGGCCGTCGTTCGACGAGGTGTTCGGCGAGCTCGTCCGCCGGGCAACCGCACCGGCGGCCGAGGGCCTGCTCTCCCCAGACGAGACGAACCCGACCCCGCCACCCGGCAGCATGGCCGCGCGATGAGGCTTCTCAAGCGACCGCTCCGGATCCTCGCCGTCATGGGCAAGGAGCTGATCGAGACGCTCCGGCGGCCACGCGCCATCGCCAGTGTCATCGCCGGACCCGTGCTCATCCTCGGTCTGTTCGGGCTGGGCTTCATCGGCCAGCCCGCGTTGCGGACCGTCGTCCTGATCCCGCCGGGGAGCGGCCTGCCGACCGACCCGTCCGCCTATGCCTCAACGACGACCGAGCGGGTCGCCGTGGTGGGCGTGACCTCGGATCTCGACGCGGCCCGGCAGGTCCTCCGTCGGCACGAGGCGGACCTGCTGGTAATCGCGCCGGCCGATGCCATCCAACGGTCGTCGCGCGGCGAGCAGGCTGTGCTGACGGTCGAATACGACAGCGTGAGCCCCTACCAGGCGTTCATCGCCCGAACCGCGGCCGACGCGCTCGTGGCGGGGGTGAACCGGCGCATCGTCGAGGAGGGGGCTCGCCGGGTCATCGACCAGGCGACGGCGGCGGGGCTGCCCGCGCCGTCCGGCCTCAATCCGCAGGTCGTCGCCGCACCGACGCGGGCCGACGTCGTCGATCTCGCCCCGAGCACGCCGTCGATCGTGGCGTTCTACGGGATCATGGTGGTGGCGCTCATTGTCCAGCACACGGCGACCACCGTGAGTGCGCTGTCCGTCCTGCGCGACCGCCGGCCCGGGACGATCGACCTGCTCAGGATCGCCCCGCTCGGGAGCGCCGACATCCTGGTCGGCAAGTACGCGGCGATCCTGCTGCTCGGGACCGCGGTGGCCCTCGCAGTGCTCGGGGTGCTCGTCGGCGTGTTCGGCGTCCCATTCCTGGCGAGCCCCGCCGTGATCGTGCTCTGCCTCGCGTTGCTCGTCGTCGCATCGACCGGGATCGGGACGGTGATCGCGACGATCGCCGATACCGATCGCCAGGCTGTCCAACTTGCCCTGCTCGTGCTGCTCGCGTCCGTCTTCTTCAGCGGTCTGGCCGTCGACCTCACGCAGTTCAGCGCCCCCGTCCAGGCCGGCTCGGAGCTGCTGCCCGTGACCGAGGCTGGCCGGCTCCTGCAGGACCTGCTGCTCCGTGGCCAGACGCCGGATCCGTGGCGCTTCGTCACGCTGGCGGCGATCGCCGTGACCCTGTTCCTCGTTTCCTGGACCGTTCTCCGCCGGCTGCTCCACCGGCCCGGCTAGATCGCCGGTCAGGGTCGCCCCGCGCCGGCCCTCGGCAGGCGGTCAGGCGGCCGGCCGGGCCTGAGGATCGGCGATGTCGGTCGCAGCGGGCGCAGCGGCCGGACCTTCAGCGGTCGGCGCCACCGGGAGCTCCCGATCCTGAAGCCGCTCGAGGATAACCTCGATGGCCGCGGCGATCGGCACCGCGACGAGTGCCCCGCGGATCCCGTCGAGTGCCCCGCCGACGAGGAGGCTGGCGATGACCAGGAACGGTGAGATGCCGACGACATTGCGCATGACCACCGGCACGAGCACGTTTCCCTCGACGACGTGGATGACGACATAGGCCAGCAGCACGAACACGAACGCCTCGGGCCGGACCGCCGCCGCGACGAGCAGGGCGGGGATCGCACCGATCGCCGGTCCGATCATCGGCACGATCTCCGCGACACCGGCCAGGAGGCCGAGCAGCAGCGGCGACGGCAGCCCGAACAGCCAGCACGCGAACCCGGTCATGGTCCCGATCGCGACCATCAGGACGAGCTGGCCCCGGACCCAGCCGCCGAGGCGGAGCTCGACGTCGTTCCACGTGTCGCGCGCGCCGCCGCGCCGATCGGCCGGCAGGAAGCTGAGAGCGAAGCGCTGGAGCCGGGCACGCTCGGTCATCCAGAAGTAGATCAGGGCGAAGATGGTGGCGACCGACACGAGGACGTCGGCAATGGTGAGCCCGGCCGCGATGGCGTCGGTCGCGGACGGCGGGCCGGCTGCGAGGGAGCCGCGCGCCGCGGCGATGATCGACCCGAAGACCGCTGACGCGGCCTCCGGCTGGATGCCCGCCGCCCACGCCTCGGCGCGGTCGAAGAGGCTCGGCATCGCGGTTGCGAGCTCGTTCGCCTGGGTCAGGCTGCTCGGGATCACGACGAGCCCGACGACGGCCGCAAACGCGAAGAAGGCGACGTACACGACGAGGATCGACAGCCCGCGCGGGAGCCTGGCGCGCAGCCGCCCGACGACCGGTTCGAGCGCCGAGCCGACGAGGACGGCGAGGAACACGAGCAGGAGGACTCGCCAGGCGACGAGGAAGCCGGCCGCGATCGCGATCACCACGAGCGCCCCCGCCCCGAGACCGAGGCCGCGACCGAACCAGCGGCCGACCTCGGAGCGCGACGAGATCGGACGGACCTCACCGGCGGCCCCGATGCCGGTCGACCCGGACGACGCGCCGGACGTGCGGACCGCGCTCATCCGCCCGGCTCGCCGCGGGCAGCCTCGGTGGCCCGCTCGTCTGCCGGACCCGCGCCGTGGAGGGCCGTCATCGCGACGGTGGCGAGCAGGGCACCGACGATCGGGCCGAGCACGTAGATCCAGAGGTCCCCGAGTCGTCCGGTCACGACCGCCGGGCCGATCGAGCGGGCCGGGTTCATCGACGCGCCTTCGATCGGCAGGGCGATCAGACCGCACAGGGCGATCGTGCCGCCGACCGCGATCGCCGCGTTCGGGCCTACGATGCGCGCACGATCCGCCGTCCCAAGGATGACCGTGACGAGGATCGCACTCAGCAGCGTCTCGATCGCGAGCGCCGTCGGCGTCGCGACGTGCGGGGTCGACACGCCCGCGACGAGCGCGACGCCGAACAGGACCTGGAGCACGATGGCCGCGACCAGCGCCCCGGTCAGCTGGGCGACCCAGTACGGCGCCAGCCACGACACGGGGAACAGCCGCTTGAGCGCGAACGCGAGGCTGACCACGGGGTTGAAATGGGCGCCCGACGCGTCCGAGATCGCGTAGATCAGGGCAGCCACCATCAGCCCGGGCGCAACGGCCCGCGCGGCGACGCTGATCGCGCCACCGCTCACCTCGGCCATCGTGTCCGCGCCGGCCGCGACGAACACGAGAGCGAACGTCCCCAGGACCTCGGCGAGGAGCCGCCGCGTCCACATGGGCTCGACGGGCGCGGTTGTCATGACCGGACTGTGGCGGGCGATGGCTCCAGCCGCGACCGCCGACCGGCTCCCGGTATTGCAACCCGCTTACGGTGGGTTTCAGCGCCCTCGGCCGGCCGCCTCCGTGCGTGCTCGAGCTGCCGTTCGACCGGGCGACCGAGCGGTCAGGCGGACGCGATCCTCGGCCCGAGCACGATCTCACTCCGCCGCTCGAGCGCTCGCCGCTGGTGGTATTCGACGGTGACGAGCACCGCGGCGGCCAGGACCGCAGCTACGAGCTCGAACACGATGACGCTCCAGCTGGTCGAGGTGATCAGCCCGCCGACGGTCTGGTCGTCTCCGCCGGCGGCGCGCAGGAACGCGACCACGTACGGTCCGTACCGGAACAGCAGCCAGGCGATCCACCAGGCGATCACGAGGAGGGCCGGTCCGATCGCGGCGGACGACAGCGTCGTCGTGACCTCCTTCACCACGGAGAAGGGTCGCTTCAGGTTCAGGATCGGGATCCACAGCGCCAGGAAGGCCCCGAGCGGCGTTCGGTTCGGCCATCGCGCGGTGAGGGCCGGAACATTGGCGACCACGAGCGCGATCCACAACGACCAGGTCAGCCCGCTGATCAGGAAGGTCACCCAGTAGCCGATGGCGAGGGCGTTCAGCGTCTGGGTGTGTACCGGATCGAGCGCCAGTGAGCCGTCGGCTTGGACGAGGACGAGGGTCACCCGGGTGCGGACCACGTCGATCGCGGTCGAGCCCAGGATGAGCGCTCCGGTCAGCACGGCGAGCGGCCACGTGGAGCGGTAGCGGACGCCGAGCCGGGTGGCGGCCGCGAGGACCGTGCTCGCCTCGACGGCCTGGGCCGCTGCACTCGCTGCGCTGGCCTCGCTGAGCTCGGCCGTGGCCCGCGGGACCCCGCAGCGGTAGCAGCGCTTGTCCTTGGCCTTGTTGGCCGACCGACAGTCGCCGCAGATCCACAGGTCCGCCGCGCTCATCGCCGCACCCCCGATGCCGGTCGGTCCAACCACCGACCCCATCACGGTAGCAGCCGAATCGCCGACGACCCTGGTACGAAGGTCCTACCCGGGTTCGTGCCCGAGCCGCGCGAGGTAGCGCACTCGCCAGACCTCGGTCGCCTCGACGGCGTTGAACGTATAGAGGTGGATCCCCGCGACAATGGCCGCCGGGTCGGCGATGAGTGGACCGAGGTCCGCGAGGAGGGTGTCGGGCCGGTAGAAGCCGCCGGATCGGACCATGCGGGCCACGAACCCGAGGTTCTTGGCCACAAAGCGGCGGCTGTCGGCGACGCCGATCCGGGCGGCGATCGAGAGCAGCCGGTGGGGCTCGACCGCGCCGGGCACCCCGAGCACGACGGGCAGCCCGATCCCGTCGGCCCGCCGCGCCCGCAGCCACGTCTCGATCGCTGTCGGATCGAAGCACAGCTGGGTCGTCATCGTGTCCACCAGTGGAGCCTTGGCGACGAGGGCGGCCAGGAGGACGTCCTCGGGGATCGTCGGATGGCCCTGCGGGTAGCACGGAACGCCGACCTCGCGGAGACGGTGTCCCAGGTCGGCCATCGCCCGGAGGAGCGACAGGCCGTCGCGGTACTCCCCGGGGTCGGTCGCGTCTCCGCCGACGACGAAGGCGCGGTCGATCCCCGCGTCGTCCATTCGCCGGAGCAGCTCGGCGAGGTGGGCCCGGTCGCGGATCATGTGCGCCGACAGGTGCGGCACGACGGCGTGGCCGCCTGCGCGGAGGGCGGCCGCGAGCTCGATCGTCGCGTCCATCCCCTTGGCCGGCGAGGCGGTGACCGAGACGAGTGCGCCGGGCGGCAGGAAGCCGGCCTGGTCGAGGGCATTGCGGAGCGGGATCAGCTCGAACAGGGGGCTCTCGACGAGCGCCCGGACGGCGGCCCGGCTGGCTGGCTCAACCCGCGCCGGGCGGCGCAGCGGGAGCGAGACGGCGGCCATCAGACGAACGCGTCCGGCATCGACGCCTTCTTGCGGATGATGTACTCGAGCAGCGCCTCGTCCGTGGCCTGGTCGATCGCGGGCTCCTCGTACTCGGCCAGCATCCGCTTCCAGACAGCGTTGGCTCGCTGGGCGGCGTCGAGCGCGCCGTCTTCCTGCCACTGCTCGAAGCTGTTGTTGTCGGCCAGCTCCGAGCGGTAGAAGGCGGTCTCGAAGTTCGCCAGGGTGTGGGCACTGCCGAGGTAGTGGGTCCCGGGTTCGTTGGCCCGGATCGCATCGAGCGCCTGACCGTTCTCCGACAGGTCGATCCCCTGGGCGAAGACCTGCATCATCCCGCACTGATCGGCGTCGAGGATGAACTTCTCGTAGCCGATCGCCAGGCCACCCTCGAGCCAGCCGGCCGCGTGGAGCACGAAGTTGACCCCGGCCAGCACCGTCGGCTGGAGCGTCGCGGCCGACTCGTACGCCGCCTGGGCGTCGGCGATCTTCGAGGCGCACAGGCTGCCCCCGGAGCGGAACGGGACCCCGAGCCGCCGGGCCAGAGCGGCCATCGCGTAGAGGACGAGCGCCGGCTCCGGCGTGCCGAACGTCGGGGCGCCCGACTGCATCGACATCGAGCTCGCGAACGAGCCGAGCACGACCGGCGCGCCGGGTCGGATCAACTGGACGAAGGCCATGCCCCCGAGGGCCTCCGCCAGCGTCTGGGCGCATACGCCGGCCGCCGTCACCGGAGCCATCGCGCCGGCCAGGATGAACGGCGTCATCAGCGTCGCCTGGTTGGCCTCGGCGTAGGCACGGGCCGCGCCGAGCATCGTCGCGTCCCATACGAGCGGCGAGTTTGCGTTGATCAGGCTGAGGACCACCGCATGGTCCTCGAGGTAGTCGGCGCCGAACAAGATGCGCGCCATCTCGACCGTGTCGCGGGCTCGCTCCGGGGCGGTCACCGAGCCCATGAACGCCTTGTCCGAATAGCGCATGTGAGCGTAGACCATGTCGAGGTGGCGCTTGTTGACCGGCACGTCGACCGGCTCGCAGATCGTGCCGCCGGAGTGGTGGAGGTGGGGGCTCAGGTAGGCCAGCTTCACGAAGTTGCGGAAGTCCTCGATCGTGCCGTAGCGGCGGCCGTTGTCGAGGTCGCGCACGAACGGCGAGCCGTAGTTCGGCGCGAACACGGTCGCCATCCCCCCGATCTGGACGTCGTTCGCGTGGTTCCGCGCGTACTGCGTGAACTCGCGTGGCGCGCTCGCCTGGACGATCGAGCGGCACATCCCGCGCGGGAATCGGACCCGCTCGCCCTGGACGTCGGCCCCGGCGTCGCGGAAGAGCTGCAGTGCGCCCTCGTCGCCGCGGAAGACGAGCCCGACGTCCTCGAGGATCGTGTCCGCATTGTGCTCGATGAGTGACAGGCCCTCCTCGTCGAGGACCTCGAACGGCCGGAGCTTGCGGACGAGGAACGGGATTCGCTCGGCGTGGGCGTGGAGGCGCGCCGCCTGGCGACCGGCCCGACCGCCCGATCGGCGTCGATGGCTGTCGTCGGTCACCGCTCGTCCCTCCGTGCGCCCGCGACGGCCGGTCGGCGGCGCCGCTGCGGCCGTGCCCCCGATCCGCCGGCCGTGGCTCGAAGCGGTGGCGGCGGGAGCTCCACGACCCGGGCGAGATGGTCGAACCGCGCTGTCCGGTGCGGGATCGCCAGGGCCTCGACGAAGTGCTCCTGGAAGCGGGGCTCCACGGCGGTCTCGATCTTCTCGACCCGTCGGACGACACCCTCGATCTCGGTCCGCGCGGCACCCGAGAGCAGGGCGATCAGGGCCCCGGTCCCGGCGGCGTTGCCGGCCGAGCGGACGTGGCCGAGATCGCAGTCCGGGATCAGGCCGAGGATCATCGCGTGGGTCGGGTCGATCTGGCTGCCGAACGCGCCGGCGAGTCGGATCTCCGCCACGGCGTCGACCCCCGCGTGATCCATCAGCAGGCGGACACCGGCGTAGAGGGCGGCCTTGGCGAGCTGGATCGCCCGCACGTCGTTCTGGGTGACGCGCAGCGGCGGCGTGCCGTCGTGGAGGACGTACGAGAACGTCCGGCCGTCGGGCACGATCCGCGGCGTCCGCTCGGCCAGCCCGCCGTCGATGATCCCGTCGGCGGTGATCACGCCGGCCAGGTAGAGCTCGGCGACGACCTCGACGATCCCTGAGCCGCAGATCCCGGTGACGCCGAGCTCCCCGGTCGCCTGGGCGAACTCGGGCTCGTCGGACCAGCGATCGGAGCCGATGACCTTGAACCGCGGCTCGAGCGTCCGGCGGTCGATCCGGACCCGCTCGATCGCGCCTGGCGCGGCCCGCTGCCCCGCGCTGATCTGGGCGCCCTCGAAAGCCGGCCCGGTGGGGCTGGAGGCCGCCAGGAGGCGATCGCGGTCACCGAGCACGATCTCGGCGTTTGTGCCGACGTCGACGAGCAGCGTCAGGACGTCGGCGCGGTGCGGTGTCTCGGCCAGGATGACCCCGGCTGTGTCGGCCCCGACGTGGCCGGCGATGCACGGCAGCACGTAGGCGCGGGCGCCGGGATGGGCGCGAATGCCGAGCTCGGCGGCCGTCGTCCGGACCGACCGATCGGTCGCCAGCGCAAACGGGGCGGAGCCGAGCGGGATCGGATCGATGCCGAGCAACAGGTGATGCATGATCGGGTTGCCGACGATTGCCAGCTCGAGGATCTCTCGCGAAGGGACGTCGGCTTGGTCGGCGAGCCCGGCCACGAGCTTCGCCAGCGCGGCCCGGACCGCACGGGTCATCTCCCCGGCACCCTCCGGATGGAGCATCGCGTACGAGACCCGGCTCATGAGGTCCTCGCCGAACCGGATCTGCGGGTTCATCACCCCATTCGAGGCGAGCACCGACCCGTCGCTCAGGTCGGCCAGGTGACCGGCGATCGTGGTCGAGCCGACGTCGATCGCCACGCCGAACGCGCGATCGTGGAACCCCGGCCAGATGCCGGTCAGCCAGCGGCCGTCGTGGACGGCGACGGTCACGCGGTACTCGCCGGCCTCGAGGGCCGGCTGGAGCGCGCGGACGACCTGGAGGTCGGTCTCGAGCCCGGTCAGGTCCCACTCCGCCTCGAGCGCGGCGAGGAGGCGGGCGAGATCGCCCGACGGCGACGCGAGCTCGGGTCGGGCGACCTCGACGTAGTGGAGCCGGACGACGGGGTCGATCACGAAGTCGCGGACCTCGACGCCCTTGCGCACGACCTGGCGATGGACCTGGCTCTCCGGAGGGACGTCGATCAGCGCGTCGCCGAGGAGGGCGGCCGTGCAGCTCAGCCGGCGATCGGTGGCCAGGCCGTGGGTCCGGCGGTACTCGGCCTCGACCTCGCCCGACGGGCTGAGGTGCTCGGGCAGCGACGTGATGCCGTGCTTGGCAAACGTCCCGACGCCCTGGCTGACCTGGCAGCGCCCGCAGATCCCGCGCCCGCCGCACACCGAGTCGATGTCGACGCCCAGCGAGCGAGCCGCATCGAGGACCGTCGTCCCGCTGGGGAACCGACCCCGCCGGCCGGACGGGGTGAAGATCGCCAGGGCCTCGGACCGCGGATCCTGCGCCATGGGGCTCAGCCCGCGACCGGGGCTTCGGGAACGCCGCCGCCGCGCCGCCGGTTGACCCGGCGGCCGGCCTCGCCCTCGGCCGGCGCCTGGCGGAAGGCGCGGATCCAGCGCCCGCATTCGGGATCGTTGCCCATCAGCACGTCGGCCGCCATGACCGCGTGGCGGACGCCCTCGGCGATCGGGTTGGTGATCGCGGAGGTGAGGCCCGAGGCGATCGCCATCGCCAGGAACGCCCCATTGACCCCTTCGCGGTTCGGCAGGCCGAAGCTGACGTTGGAGGCTCCGCAGGTGCTGTTGACGCCGAGCTCGTCGCGCAGCCGGCCGAGGATCCGGAAGACCTGGCGGCCGGCCGTCGGCATGGCGCCGATCGGCATGAGCAACGGGTCGACGACGACATCCTCGCGCGGGATCCCGTGATCGGCCGCGCGCTCCACGATCCGCTTCGCGACGGCGAACCGGACGTTGGGGTCCTCCGAGATCCCGGTCTCATCGTTCGAGATCGCGACGACCGCCGCGCCGTACTTGCGCACGAGTGGCAGGACGCGCTCGAGCCGCTCGTCCTCACCGGTAACCGAGTTCACGAGCGCCTTGCCACGGTAGACAGCGAGGCCCGCCTCGAGCGCCGCCACGATCGAGGAGTCGATCGACAGCGGCAGATCGGTCAGCGACTGCACGAGCTCGATCGTATGGGCGAGGATCGCCGGCTCGTCGGCCAGCGGGATGCCGGCATTGACGTCGAGCATGTGGGCGCCGGCCTCGACCTGGGCGATCACGTCGCGTTCGACCCGGCTGAAGTCGCCCTGCTTCATCTCCTCGGCGAGCAGCTTCCGGCCGGTCGGATTGATCCGTTCCCCGATCACGACGAACGGCCGGTCCGCGCCGATGACCACCTCGCGGGTCGCCGACCCGACGACCGTCCGGGTCATGCCGGCGTCGACCCGTCGGCGATACCCCCGGCCGCGACGAGCACGGCCAGCTCGTGCCGGCCGTACGCTGCCTCGAGCCGAGAGGCCTCGGCATTGGCCACCGCCTCGAGGTCGTCGCCGCACGGCGTCTGCGTCTTGCGCCACTCGGCGATGTAGTCGTCCATCGCCCGCTTGCCGGCCTTGACCGCGGCCTTGTCGATGGCTACCTGGAAGCGCGGATGGAGAACGATCTTCGCCGCCCGCCGCCCGTCCTTGGCCACGACCTGCGCGGGGATGTCGCGCCACCAGATGACGGTCAGTGTGGCCGGCATCAGGCGGCGCCCCGGATCGCGGGATCGGGCGATCCCGGGCGGGCCGAGGCCTCGGCCAGGACCACGAGCCGGGAGCCGAGTTCGCCGAGCGCCGTGGCGCGGCGCTCGAACGCGAGCCCGAGGCGCTCCGCCGCCCGCCGCGCGCGAGCCGTCAGCTCGGGATCCTCGGTCTGGGCGAGGTAGACGAGCCGGTGGTAGTTGCCGAAGTAGACCGCCAGCAGCTCGGGATGACGGTCGAGCCCGAGCCCGCGGACGACGAGCGAGTCGAAGTGACGGGCGAGGAAGTCGGTGAGGTAGAAGGTCGCCGGGTCCTCGTCCGAGAGCGCCGCGAACGCCGCTCGCCCGGCGTAGACCTCGTAGCAGTGCGCGCCCTCGAGGCGCTCGACCCGCTCGGCCTCGAGGACCCGATCGAGCAGCCCGCCGGTCCCGCAGTCGGCGTAAGCGACGAAGATCGTGTCGTAGCGGCCCCGCGCGGCGCGGATCTTGCGCTGGACCGCCGCCGGGATCCGCTCCGGGCGGTTGTGGAGGTCGGCGGGCAGGCAGGTCACCTCGAGATGCTCGAAGCCCGGCCGGGCGGTCAGCTCGACGAGCTCGCGGGCGAGGGCGCCGCAGCCGATGACGAGGACGCGCGGATCGACGGGGTTCGGCGGCGACCCCTCAGGCGACGCTGGCACGGCGCTTGTCGATGAGGGCCCGCGCCGTCTCCGCCGCGACCCCGGCGTCTCGGCAGTAGGCGTCGGCGCCGACCGCCGCCCCGAACTCCTCGTTGAGTGGCGCCCCGCCGACCAGGACGATGTAGTCGTCGCGGATGCCGCGCTGCTTGAGCGTGTCGATCACGACCTTCATGTACGGCATCGTGGTGGTCAGCAACGCCGACATTCCGAGGATGTCCGGGTGGTGCTGCTCGAGCGCGGCGATGAACTTGTCGGCGTCGGTGTTGATCCCGAGGTCGATGACCTCGAAGCCGGCCCCCTCCAGCATCATCCCGACGAGGTTCTTGCCGATGTCGTGGATGTCGCCCTTGACGGTCCCGATCACGACCTTGCCCACGGGCTCGGCGCCGGTCTCGGCGAGGAGCGGGCGGAGGATCGCCATGCCGGCCTTCATCGCGTTCGCGGCGAGGAGGACCTCGGGAACGAACAGGATGCCGTCCCGGAAGTCGATCCCGACGATCTTCATCCCGGCGACCAGGGCGTCGTCGAGGACGCGCGTCGCCGACCAGCCGCGCGAGAGCAGGATGTTCGTCCCCTCGACGATCTCGGCGGCGAGCCCGTCGTAGAGGTCGTTGTGCATCTGCTCGGCCAGCTCGTCGTCCGAGAGCGCCGCCAGGTCGATGTCCGCGTACTCGTCCTGGGTCATCCCGCTGCTGCTCCTTCGTCCCGCGACGGTCGCCCGAACCGGGGTTCCACGATATGGAACGGTGCCGTATGATGGAATTCCGGTCTCGAAGCGTAGCCGACGGGGAGACGAGTGTCCAGAGTCCAGTCCATCGAGCGGGCCTTCGCCGTGCTGGGGGCCCTGTCCGACGGGCCGATCGGCGTGACCGAGGTCGCCCAGCGGGTCGACCTCCCGAAGAGCACCGCCGCGCGGCTCCTTGCCTCGCTTTCGCGCGAGGGCGCCGTCGAACAAGTGCCGGGCGGGAGTCGCTATCGGCTCGGGCCGCGGATCGCCCATCTCGCGGCCAGCCTCGAGTCGGGTCGCGGGCTGATCGAGCTCGCCCACCCGTCGCTCGAGGCGCTCGCGGTCGCCAGCGGCGAGGTCGCCGGGCTGTCCGTGCCCGACGGCTTCGTCGTCCACTACGTCGATCAGGTAGACACCCCGAACCCCGTCTCGATCCGCGACTGGACCGGCACCCGCGTCCCGATGCACGCCGTGTCGTCCGGGCACGTCTTCCTCGCCCACCTGTCGCCCGGCGCGCTGGAGCGGTTCCTCGCCCAGCCGCTCGAACGGTTCACGCCGGCCACCCTGGTCGATCCGACGGCGCTGCGCGAGCGGATCGCGGCCGTCCGGCGCGACGGGTACGCCTGGGTGCGCGACGAGTTCGCCCTGGGGATCACCTCGGTCGCGGCGGCGATCGCCGGGACGTCCGGCGAGATCGTGGCGGCCGTCCACGTCCACGGGCCGTCGTATCGCTTCCCGGTCGAGGGCGCGGACGCGGCGGTGTCAACCGCCGTCGTGGCCAGCGCCGCCCGGATCTCGGCCCGCCTCCGCCAGGACGCCGGCTCGGCGGCCTAGATCACGAGCTCCTCGGTCGCGTCGGTCCGGGCACCGGCCGAGACCGGCTCGCCGGGTCGCTCGCCGGGGGCCTCACCGGGGCGGGTGCGGCTCCGGCGCATGTTGATCTCGGTCACGTCGTGGGCGATGAACAGCTCGAGCGTCCAGTCGAGCGCCACGCGGACCCGCCGCTCGAGGCTCGGCAGCCGGAGCAGATAGTACGAGCGCCACAGGAACCAGGCCGGAAAGCCGGACACCTTGATCCCGAGGAGCTCGCCGACGCCACGGAACCGGCCGAGCGAGACGAGCATCCCGAGCTGGCCGTAGTCAAACGGCGTCGGGGCCCGGCCGTCGAGCACGGCGAGGATGTTCCGCGCGGCATGCGGACCTTCGCGAATGGCGTGTTGCGCGGTCGCCGGCATCGGTCGGCCCGTCCGCGGGTCGGGAATCGAGGCGCAGTCGCCGAGCGCCCAGACGCGGTCGAGCCCCGGGACGGCGAACGTCGCGTCGGGTCGGATCCAGCCGCCCTCGTCGTGGCCGCCGGGCAAGTCGCGCAGCAGGGGATGAGGCGCGTTGCCGACCGTGCTGACCACCGTCGATGTCGCGATGCGCGAGCCGTCGTCGAGCTCGACGTGGTCGTCGGCGACTCGGGCGAGGCGCCGGCCGAGGACGAGCCGAACCCCGGCCTGGCGGAGCTTGCGGGTCGCGTACCGGGCGAGACGATCGCCGAACGCCGGCACGACGTAGCGCCCGCCGTGGACGAGGATGACCTCGGCGGCCGGCAGGCCGGGGAAGGTTCGACCGGCGGTCCGCAGGAGGTCCTCGAGCTCGGCCGCGACCTCGACCCCAGTCGACCCACCGCCGACGACCACGAACGTGAGGAGCTGGCGGCGGCGATCGGGATCGGTCTCGGTTGCGGCCTCCTCGAGCATCCCGAGGGCGCGGTTGCGAAGGTAGAACGCGTCGCCGAGCGTGCGCACGCCGAGGGCATGCTCGGCCATCTCCGGCACCGCCCGGAAGTCGGTGACGCTGCCGAGCGCGAGGACGAGCGCGTCGTAGGCGACGGCGAACGTCTCGCCGGTCTGCCGACGCCGGACCCGGATCTCGCGGCGGCCCGGGTCGATCGCCTCGACGTAGCCCACCTCGACGTCGACGTCGCGGAGCATCCGGCGGAGCGGCAGGACGACGTGGGTCGTCTCGATCGCGCCCGAGATCACGTCGGCCAGCAGCGGCTGGAACACGAAGTAGTTGTCCCGGTTGAGGAGCGTGACCGAGACGTTCGACGCCCCGCTCGTGGCGGCGCCGCCCGGCGTCGCACGGCCCCGACCCGCCGTGCCGTCCGGCCGCGCGAGGCGGCCCTCCCGGCGCAGGATCTTGACCAGCTCCTGGGCCGTGCTGACACCGGCGAAGCCGCCGCCGAGAATCACGATCCGCGTCGTCATCGCTCGTTCATCGTACGTCGGTCGGGCCGGTTGGCCCTAGCCCGCCGGTCGGTAAGGCGCGATTCTCGTCCCGAGCGCGCGGGTGAGCTTGTGGTGTCGAGGCAGCGTCGAGGAGGCGACCGATGACGGCGCGAACCGGGGATCGGATCATCGTCGAGTCGGAGCGGGTGGGCGTAGCCGCCCGGGAGGGCACGGTCCTCGAGGTGATCGAGGCGTCGTACGGGACCCGCTACCGGGTCCAGTGGGACGACGGCCACGAGAGCACCTTCCGGCCGAGCGCCGGAAGCGCCCGGATCGTCCCCGCCGAGCCGGCCGCTCGACGTCGTCGCTGAGGCCCAGCCGGTCCGGCTCAGTACGGTCCGGACGGGCCACGCAGGCGGCGGGTCAGCAAGATCACCACCCAGACGAGGTTCCACGACCAGGCCGCCACGACCGGGTTTACGTATGCCAGCGGGATCGACGCGGCGAACACGCTCGGCGCGATCAATGTCCGGGTCGTTCGCCTTCGGTACTCGTCGAGGGGGACCGTCGGGTCGAGCAGCGCGTGGCGCTCGGCGATCGCCCGCATCGTGGCGATCAGGTAGCCGATAACCGCGTTGGTCGCGGCGTAGATCGCCACACTGGTCGGAAGGAGCGTCGAGCCAAGGACGCTGGTGGGGAAGGGGAGGAACGCGATCGCTCCGAGGAAGGCCAGGTTCAGGACGAGGAGCGTCGTGTCGAGCCGGACCACCGAGCCGAAGAACCGATGATGCGTGCTCCACCACAAGCCGATCACTGCGAAGCTCAGGACGAAGCTGAACACGCGGGGGGCGAGATCGGCGAGGGCCGACCGCAGCTCCGCCTCGGTCGTGATGGGCGGCAGCGCGGGCAGGCGCAGGTCGATGACGAGCAGGGTGATCGCGATCGCCATCACCGCGTCGGAGAAGAAGACCAGCCGATCGAGATCCCGGTCCTGGCGGCGCTCCGCCGCGGTTCGCTCTGGCCCGGTCATCGCTGGAGCCGAGCCTGGTCCGTCAGCCGGCCGTGATGCGCCGGATCTCGGCCGAGATCGCGGGCACGATGGCGTGGAGATCGCCGATCACCGCGTAGGATGCCCGGCCCATGATCGGCGCCTCCGGATCGGTGTTGATCGCGAGGATGGCCTTGGCCGCCTTGCAGCCGACGATGTGCTGGATCGCCCCGCTGATCCCGCAGGCGATGTAGAGGTCGGGCGCGATCCGGGTGCCCGTCTGGCCGACCTGCATCGCGTGGGGCCGCCAGCCGGCGCTCGTCACGACACGCGAGACGCCGACCGCGCCGCCGAGCAGGGCCGCCAGCTCCTCGAGGTCGGCGAACCCGTCGCTGCTGCCGACACCCCGACCGCCGCCGACGACCACCCGCGCGTCGGCCAGCGATACCGCCCCGGCCTCCGGTGCGACGCGCCGGACGACGCGGGACCGGAGGTCCGCCTCGTCGATCGCCGGGCCGAAGGCCGCGGCGACGGTATCGACGCGGCTCGCGGCCGGGGCCGGCTCAATGACGTGCTCCGCGATCGTCAGGAAGCGGATCGGCCCGTCGAGGGTGGCTTCCTCGAGCAGGCTGCCGGCCCAGCGCTGGCGGACGAGCCGGAACGGCTCGCCGGGTTCGACCTCGACGCAGTTCGCGGCCATCGGCCGGCCGGCGAAGGCCGCGGCGTGCGCGACGACCTCGTGACCACGATCCGTCCCGGCGCCGAGGACCAGCTGGGCGTCCGTGGCCCCAGCCAGCTCGGCCACGGCACGCCCCCAGCCCGCCGGGGCGTAGGCCGCCAGCCGCGGGTCCCCGACGACGTGGGCGCGCGTCACGCCGAACGCGCCGAGCTCGCGCGCGGCGGGCTCGGCGCCATCGCCGAACAGGACCGCCTCGAGCGGCTCGCCGGTTCGGGCGGCCAGTCTCGCCGCGAGCGTCAGCGTCTCGAGCGAGGAGCGCTCGGGGCGTCCGCCGGCGTGCTCGACGAACACGAGGATCATCGGGTCACCAGCCCGATCCGCTCGAGCAGCTCGACAACGGCCGGTGCCGCGTCGGCGCCAGAGCCGAGGATCTCGACCTTCTTCTCCTGCTCGGCCGGGAGGCGGAGCCGCACCTTGGTCGGGCCGCCGGGCCGGGCCGTCGGGACGAACCGGGCAATCTCCTTCTTCTTTGCCCGCAGCCGTCCCGGGACTGATGGATAGCGCGGCAGGTTGATCCCCTCGCGGACGGCGACCACGGCCGGCAACGGCAGCTCGAACACCTCCCAGCCGCCGCTGGCCTCGCGGCGGCAGACCGCGACGCCGTCGCCGAGCTCGATCGCCTTCACCCCGCCGACGAAGGGCAGGCCCAGCGCAATCGCCACCCGGATCCCGACCTGGAAGTCGCCGCTGTCGGCGGCCTCGTTCCCGAACAGCAGGAGGTCGTAGTCCGTGCCCGTCGACCGCTCGGCCTCGATCGCGTCGACGATCGCCCCGGCCGTCGCCAGCGGATCCCAGTCGGCGCCGTCGGTCTCGAGCAGGATCGCCCGGTCGACGCCGATCGCCATCGCCTCGCGAAGCTGGTCGGCGGCCGCATCGGGCCCGAGGGTCAGCACCGTCGAGCTGCCGCCGTGGGCCTCGACGATCCGGACCGCCTCCTCGGCGGCGCACTCCTCGTGCGGGCTGACGGTGAAGCCGAGGAACCGGGTGTCGATCGATCGCTCGTCCGCCGTCAGGTTGATCCGGCCGCCGGTCTCGGGGACACGCTTGACGCAGACGAGGACATTCATTCCGTCAGTCCCGCCGGGCGGCGCCGGCCAGCCACCCTCGCGACCCACGCCCGCTCTGCGTGCGACTGTCGCTCCGGGTGGCGGGCCGACACCACCCGCCGGCACAGAGCGTTCATGAACGGATCCGCTCGTTCGTGGGGTCGAAGGGTGGCGTACTCCCGGCGACGGCCACCGTGACCGGATAGCGCTCGCCGAAGTATTCGACGAGAAGCTTCGTGCCCTCGACGGCGGCCGCGGGCGGCAGGTAGCTCATGAGGAGGTGCTTGCCGAGCGAGGGGCCGGAGCCGGCGCTCGTCACGTACGAGCGGCGGCCCCTGGCGTCGACGAGCGGCGACCCGTCGAGGGCGAGGATGGGCTCGCGGCCGAGCATGTAGCGCCGGATCCCGCTCTTCGAGGTCGGATCGTCGACGGTCAGGGTGGACAGGACCGCGGCTGGCGGGCGGCTGCGCTGGTCGAGGTAGGCGGCCTTGCCGACGAACTCGGCATCCTTCACACGCGGCCGGGCCATCCCGGCCTCGACCAGGTCGAAGTCGAGCTCGAGCTCTGCCCCGTGGGCCCGATAGCCCTTCTCGAGCCGGCCGGTCGTGGCATAGACGCCGATGCCGACCGCCGCGACACCGAGGGGCGTGCCGGCCTCCCACAGGCCGTCCCACAGCCGGAGGCCCTGCTCCATCGGGCAGTAGATCTCCCAGCCGAGCTCGCCGACGTACGAGATCCGCGACATCAACGTGCGTACGCCACCGATGTCCACCGTCTGGACGGTCCCGAAGGGGAAGGCCTCGTTCGACAGGTCGGTGCTCACGGCCGACTGGACGAGGTCCCGGGCGCGCGGTCCCCACACGCCGACCGTGTACAGGGCCGAGGTCATGTCCGCCAGCTGGGCGGACCCGTCGGCCGGCAGGTGGTCGACGAACCACTTCTTGTCGCGCATGCCCATCCCGCCGCCGGTCACCACCCGGTAGGCGTCGTGGGCCAGCCGGATGATCGTGAGGTCGGCGAAGATCCCGCCGGCCGGGTTGAGGAGCGGCGTGTAGATCACCCGCCCGACCGGCACGTCGACCTGGCTGACGACGAGCCCCTGGAGGTAGTCGAGCGTGCCCGGCCCAGTGACGTCGAAGATCGCGAACGCCGCGAGGTCGACCATCCCCACCCGGTCGCGCATGGCCAGGTGCTCGGCGTTGATGATCGGCGACCACCAGCGCGCGTCCCACTCGGCGGCGCGGGGCATGACCCGGTCGCCGTACGCCTCGAGGAGCGGCCGGTTCGCCTCGTACCAGAAGGGACGCTCCCAGCCGGCGGCCTCGAAGAACTCCGCGCCCAGCTCGTGCTGGCGGACGTTGACCGGGCTCAGCCGGATGTTCCGGTTGGACGCCCACTGTTCCATGGGGTGGACGATCCCGTAGGTCTTGTTGAAGCCCTCCGACGCACGCGCGGCGATGTGGCGCTCGGTCCGCTGGCTCGGGTAGAAGCGGGCGACGTCCGACCCGTGCGGGTCGATCTCCGGCTCCCCGGTGGTCATCCACTCGGCGATCGTCTTGGCGATCCCGGGGGCTTCCTTGATCCAGATGGCGGCGGCCGACCAGAGGCCCTTCACCTCGGGCGTCTCGCCGATGATCGGGTTCCCGTCCGGCGTCAGCGACAGGAGCCCGTTGATCGCGAGCTTCACGCCGACCGACTCGTCGCCCACGATCTCGGGGAACAGCTCGAGCGCATCCTCGAGCTGGGGGTCGAAGTCCTCCTGCGTGAACGGCAGCATGGTCGGCGACAGGGCCGCGGACTCGATCGACGGGATGTCGTCCGGCGCCATCAGGATCGCGCGGTGGGCGTACGAGCCGATCTCGAAGCCCGTCCCGTGCTGGCGCTCGTACATGTTCGTGTCCATGTCCCGGACGATCGGGAAGCCGACCTCCCGGGTGGTGTGCTCGAAGCGCGGCACCGGCCCGATGTCGATCATCTGGTGGACCGCCGGCGTCAGCGGGATCGACGCCCCGGCCATCCGGGCGATCCGCGGGCTCCACACCCCGCAGGCGATGACCACGGTGTCGGTCGCGATGTCGCCGTGGTCGGTGCGGACGCCTCTGATCTGGCCATCCACGACGTCGATGCCGGTGACCTCGACGCTGGCCGCGATCGTCAGGGCGCCGAGCTCCTGCGCCTTCTGGCGCATGAGCGTGCCCGCCTGGAGTGAGTCGACGATGCCGACCCCCTGGGTGTAGAAGCCACCGAGGATCACCGACTCGTCGATGAACGGGACCATCTCCTTGACCTCGGCCGGGGTCAGCTGCCGGATGCCCTCGATCCCCCAGGCCCTCGACGACGCCATCCGCCGCTGGAGCTCGTCCATCCGCTCGGGCGTCCGGGCGACCTCGATTCCGCCCGTCTCGTCGTAGACACCGAGCTCGCGGTACTGCTCGGCGCTGTCGAGGGTGAAGGCCGTCATCTCCTTGGAGTGGTCGACCAGAAAGATGAAGTTCGAGGCGTGGCCCGTCGAGCCGCCGGGGCTGGGCAGGGTTCCCTTCTCGACGAGCACGATGTCCCGCCAACCGAGCCGGGCGAGATGGTAGGCCATGCAGTTGCCGACGATGCCGGCTCCGATGATCACGACCTTCGCCCGGTCGGGGAACACGCTCATCCGAAGGGATCCTCCTCGCGCTCTGGGCCGGTGGGGACGGGCCGGGGACCGATAGTATCGCTCCGCACGGGGCCCGGGCGGCGGTCCGCCCGGTGTTCCAGCGGGCGCCGGCCCGGCCCGCGGGACCGTGTTGACGCCGACCCCCGGGCGGCCCAATCCTCGTCCGACCGCAGGGAGGATGCCGTGCCTAGCCTGTTCATCGACGGCCAGTGGGTCGCCGCCGCCGACGGGGCGACGAGCGACGTCATCAACCCATCCGACGGCACGGTCGTCGCCGCGGTCGACGTGGCCACCGACGAGCAGGTCCAGGCCGCGATCGCGGCCGCCCGGCGCGCCTTCGACACGACCGACTGGCCGCGGAGCCCGACCGGCGACCGAGCCGCGCTGCTCGATCGCGTCGCCGATCTGATCGATCGCGATCTCGAGGAGATGGCCCGCGCGGAGACGCTCAACACCGGCAAGGCCATGCGCGAGAGCCGCTGGGACATGAGCGACGTCGCCCGGGTCTTCCGCTACTACGCTGACCTCGCCGACAAGGAGGCCGGCCGGCTCGTCGACACGAGCGACCCGAAGGCCATCAGCCGGATCGTCTACGAGCCGGTCGGGGTGTGCGGGCTCATCGGGCCGTGGAACTACCCGCTCCTCCAGATGAGCTGGAAGATCGCCCCGGCGCTGGCGGCCGGCAACACGGCCGTGATGAAGCCGGCCCACTACACGCCGCTGTCGACGATCCACCTGACCCAGCTGCTCGAGGAGGCCGGCACGCCGGCAGGCGTCGTGAACCTCGTCCTCGGGCCGGGTCCGCGGGTCGGCCAGGCGCTCGCCGACAGCCCCGACGTCGATCTCGTTTCGCTGACCGGCGGGCTCGATGCCGGCCGGGCGCTCCTTCGCGGCGCGGCCATCAACGTCAAGAAGGTCGCCCTCGAGCTCGGCGGCAAGAGCCCGAACATCGTCTTCGCCGACGCCGACTTCGAGACAGCCGTCGACAACGCCCTGACCGCGGCGTTCATCCACTCGGGCCAGGTCTGCTCCGCGGGCTGCCGGGCGATCGTCCAGGACGAGATCTACGACGCGTTCGTCGCCGAGATCGGCCGGCGCGCCGACCGGATCCGGCTCGGCGTCGGGACGGACGACGCGACCGAGGCGGGCGCGCTCATCAGCGCCGAGCACCGGGCGAAGGTCGAGGGCTTCGTCGCCTCGGCCGTCGAGGAGGGTGCCCGGCTCGTTGCCGGTGGCCGGCGACCGCTGGAGCCCGAGCTCCAGGACGGCTTCTTCTATCGCCCGACCGTGTTCGCCGACGTCCGGCGCGACATGCGGATCATCCGCGAGGAGGTCTTCGGTCCGGTGCTCACGATCGAGCGGTTCTCGACCGAGGAGGAAGCGATCGAGCTCGGCAACGACACGACCTACGGGTTGGCTGGCGCGGTCTGGACGGCCGACGCCGGGCGCGCCCAGCGGGTCGCCGCCCGGCTCCGCCACGGGACGGTCTGGATCAACGACTACAACACCTACCTGCCGCAGGCCGAATGGGGTGGCTTCAAGCAGTCGGGAATCGGGCGCGAGCTCGGACCGAGCGGCCTCGACGAGTACCGCGAGGCCAAGCACATCTGGCAGAACACCGACCCGGGCCCGACCGGCTGGTTCGGCGGCGGCTCGAATCGGAAGGCGCCCCGGGTGGTCCGAGGCGCCTTCGTCCAGGCGGTCGGGGACCGCGCTACTCCGATGGGATCTCCGCGTGGATCGCGTCCAGGTCGACGCCCTGTGAGCGACGGTAGATCCGCGCAGCGATGTACAGCACGGCCGCCGCACCGTAGACGACGCCGAGGAAGATGATCGACTTGGTGTTGCCGACGCCGATCCCATAGAGCGGGTCCTTGAGCCACAGACCGATCGTCCAGGCCAGGATGATCGAGGTGATCAGGCCGGCCCCACTGATGACGACCTTCAGGTGCGCGACCGGCGAGTTGTCGAAGATCCGCGGCTTGTACCACGGCAGGATCGCCGCGGCGATCGTGCTGCCGAGGAACGTGACCGCGATGACCAGCGTCGCGTCCAGGGTCAGCGCCCGGAAGTCGGCCGAGTTGGCGTAGATGAAGCTGACCACGACCGCCGGGACCATGATGTAGAGCAGCGCGATGACCGGCACGGCTCGTCGCTCGGACACCTGGGCGGCGTGGTCGGGCAGCATCCGGTCGAACGCCGCGGCGAAGATCATCCGGGTCGACGACAGGAACAGCGTCCCCGACCAGCCCAGGAACCACACCCCGAACAGCACGACCATCCCGATCTGGAAGATCGAGTTGTCGATGAGGTACGACACGAGCAGCGGCGGATAGCTCCAGATCGGAACCACGGGCGCCGTTGTCGTGTAGCCGTAGAAGTAGTGGATGAAGTTGGCATTCGTGGCGTTGAAGAACACCCAGCCGAACGTTTGCGCGGCAAGGAGGACGAACACGATCGCCAGGCCCGCCGTGACCCAGATGCCGCCGAGCATCCCGCGCAGGACCTTGCGGAAGTCACCGGAGCCGCGGACCTCGCCGTACAGCGTAGAACCCCAGTTCGGATACAGGATCCAGAACAGCATGAACGGGATCATCGCCAGCGTCGCAGCAGCGTGCTCCGACAGATCCGCGCCCAGGTCGGACGGATCGAGGAGCTCGTCACGCCGGAGCCGGCGTTCGGGACGGCGGCGTCGGCGAGCGTCTTGTCGTACGCGCCGGAGACCCCGAACAGGTTCAGGTTCGCCCGGTCGAAGGCGACCTTGAAGTCGGCCTGGCTCGAGATGAGCATCAGTACGAACATGATGGCGAGGCCGATCGAGGCCGAGGTAGAGGCACCACTTCTGGATCCGCGCGTAGCCGGCCATGCCGAGCGCCACGAGCGCCGACGTCAGGACGATGGTCACGATCGACACGAACAGGATGCCGTTCTCCGACGCGAAGAACGACAGGCCGTCGGAGGACTTGATCAGCGCGGCGAGCGGCTGGAAGAACTCGATGTTGAGGATCGCGCCGTAGATCGGCGCCCACATCGCGAGGATGAACCACCAGCCGGTGGCGGCCAGGACGAACCCGATTCCGCCATTCAGCCGGCCGATGATCCCGCCGACGATGATGCCGACGATGGCGGCGCCGATCGCGACCGTGTCGCCCATGGCAAGGCGTTGGAGACGAGGAAGAAGCCGATCCCGCCGACGACGGCGCCGGTCAGGGTGCCGGGGATCCCGTCGAGCACGCGGCTCTGCCAGATGTAGTCGCCGCCCGCCCGCGGCATCGCCGCGATGAGCCCGGCATACGCGACCGCGAGGAACGTCACTGCGATGGCGGCCAGGATGATCGACAGGAGCGGGTTCGCGCCCGGGACGTAGGCGAAGACCGCCAGGCTGTAGAACATGCCCAGCGTGACGAGGTTGACCGACATGAACGAATACGCGAACGCATCGAACCCGGACCAGCCCTTGACGAGGCCCGTCGCGTTCCTGAGGAACAGGGACGGTGTGGCGCTCGTGCCGGAAGCCATGATTCCCTCCTCTGCCCGAACGAATCCCCCTGCCGGACGCGTGTCGTCAGCCGTTGATCAGCAGATAGCGCTTCACCTGGCCTTTCTTCACGTCGAGGTCGACGATCGCCGCCTGGAGGACCCCGTCCTCGTACGAGCTGCCGGGGTTCACGGCGAGCGTCGAGCCGAGCTTGACCGCGCCCTTGCCCTCGTGGATGTGGCCGTGCAGCGACAGCGCCGGGCCGTACGCCAGGATCGACTCGCGGACGGCCTTCGAGCCGACCGGGATCAGGGCCTGCCCGCCGGCGACGTAGTTCATGTCTGCGTCGAGCTTCGGCGCGTTGTCAAGGTTCGATCCGTACGGCGGGGCATGGAAGTTGAAGATCGACCGATGCGGATCGGGGACGCCCGCGACCAGCGCGTCGATCCGCTTCCGGAGCTCGGGCTCGGGCAGCTCGCGGAACGTGTTCCACGGCGTCGGGATTGGCCCAGCCGGTCGACACGAGCGCGAACCCGTCGAGGGCGATCGTGTTCGCCTCGCCGAGCTCGACCGGCTGGCGGCGGTCGATGATCGGGTCGATCTCGAAGATGTCGTCGTTGGCCGGCGACACGACGCAGCGGATACCGGTTCCGGCGAGCCGCTCGTCGGCCAGCGCCATCCAGCGCTCGACCATCGCCAGCATCTCGCGCTTGAACCGGGTGTCGACGAGCGCCGGGTCGGCGGCCCAGGCGTCGACCTCTTCGCGCGTCAGGCGGACCGGGTAGTAGCCGCGGTCGCAGATCCGCTTCTCCATGGCGCGGGCGTCGTCCTCGGTCGAAGGACGTGGCGCTGCCCTGGACGACCGCCTCCCAACCGCCGTTCGACTCGACGATCGGCACCATCGCCTTGCCGGTCATGTCGCCGCCCATGATCAGGACGTCGGCCTTGTGGAACTTGCCGGCGTTGAGGAACTTGCGCCAGCACACCTCCGAACCGTGCACGTCGGTCGCGAAGAAGATCCTCATCCCGGCCCCTCGTGCATCACCCGATCACAGGGTCCCGTGCCCCATCTCCTCGGGCTCCTGGTACCACTTCGAGCGCTCGCCGATCCGGGCCCGGAGGCGCCACTTGGTCGACTTCGGGGCGTCGTTGACGGCACTTCGGAGGGCCGGCGATCTGGGCCGTCGGGTCGAACCGGACCGGGCCGGCCGTTGTTCAGGTCGAGGTCGTCGTGCGTCAGCTCGGTCGCCAGGTACTGGTCGAGCGTGTCGAGGTTGCCGGTCACGGTCCGCCACCAGCCCCAGTCGTTCGAGGTGAATGCCAGAATTCGGGGGAGGCTGATCGCGCCGAGCCCGTGCTGCGTGTCGGCCGCGCCGTCGTCCTGGGCGAGTGGGTGCTCGGCGAGCAGCACGAGCGCGTCGAGGACGTCCTTGCGGTTGATCTTGACGACCTGGAGCTTGGAGAGAAGGAGGTCGGCCAGCGGCAGGGTCGGGCTCGACAACCCCAGGCGATCGCCGAACTCGAGCCGATGGCACATGTCGAGCTTGTCGACCAGGACGTCCACGGGCCGGTTGCGGGGGACGTCGACGAAGTACGCCTGGGTGCCGCCGAACAGCGCGTTGTGCCGCTTGTCCGGGGTGTAGCCCTCCGCGGCCAGGAGCTCGTAGAACGCGCCCCGATCGCGCGACCGCGTGGCGAAGTCGAGGTCGACCTCGATCCGGCGGGTCCGGGCCGGCCAGTCGGGTGCGTGCGCCCGGATCGCCATCCCGCCCATCAGCCGGACGAGCAGGCCGCGCTCCTGGGCCACGGCGACGACGCGGAGCGCCTCGGCAAGCGGGTCCGACAGCGTTGGCGCGGTTCGTCCCAGTCGCCGCATCCGCGGTCATCGGGCTGATCCTCCGGCTCGACACCCGACCGTGCCGTGCGGCAGGGCCGACCGGCAGTATAGGTCGGCGATTGCGCGGCGCAACGCCGGAATCCCCTCCGCGCGCCGCCCGTCGGTACCCGGCCGTCGGCCGGCTTGCTAGGACCCGCTGATGAGCGACCGAAGGACGACGGTCCGGGTTGGCTCCGGCAGGGTCAGCGCGCTGTTCGTCATCGTCCGGCCGAACCAGCACTGGTCGTCGGCAGAGGCGCTCGTGAACCGTCCGGCGATATCGACGAATCGTTCGCGATCGGTCTGGATGGAGTCGAAGAGCGCGGCATAGGCGGCGTTCCGTGCGTCGGCCGACGGTGCGGCCACCGGAGGTGGATTGTCGTGGAGCTCGGCGAGCGCCGCGGCCACGGCGACCGAGCCGTACTGGCGAAGCCGGTCGATCGGCAGCTTCCGGAGAGCGGTCCCAATGGCGTCCATGTGGGCCACGTCGGTCTTGCCGGCGAAGAGGTCGGCGCACGACTGGACGTCGAGGTTGCCGACCACATCGTTCGTCACCGACCAGTAGGTGAAGAGCTGGCCGTCGTCGAGACGGCGCAACCCGGGCACGACGATCTCGGTGCCGGTCGTGAACGCGTCCTCCTTGGACGTCAGGTTGCTGTAGCGGTCCTTGAAGACGGGATCGTCGAGGAGCCGCTGGCCCCACTCCTCGAATGCCTGGTCGGCCGACGACCTGGGCTTGGCGAGGCTTCCGACCAGTCCCACGGCGAGCAGGACGACCACGATGGCGAGGGCGATCGTGAACCAGCGGCGGCGACGCGATCGGGGCTTCTGCTCGGGAAGCTGCCAGCCGACGACCGCGGCGAGCGGCGTCTCGGCTGCCCCGAACGGCGTCTCGACCGCGGCCGGCGTCTCGCCCGACTCCGGCGCCATCGGTGGTGCCTCGGCCGGCGCCGGCTGACCGTCGTCCGTTGGGCGATCCTGGTCCACGGCGGTCCCTCGATCCGCGCGCCGGGCGGTCGCCCGGCCGGCCGATTGTCGCACGCACGGACGGCAATTCTGCCGTCCGAAGGCCCCCACCCGCCCGTACCGATGCGTCCTCGCACCGCCCCACGGACCGCCCGGTCAGACGGCCGAGCCGGACGCCCCTGCTATCGTTCGGTGGTGGCCACGATCACCGGCGACCGCTCGACGGCGACGCCCCGAGCCGTCGATCCCTCGCTCGACATCCGGTGGCTCGGCCGGATCGACTACCGCGCGGCGTGGGCGCTCCAGAAGCGACTTCACGAAGATCGCGTCGCCGGTGCCATCATGGACACCCTCCTGCTGCTCGAGCATCCCGCCGTCCTGACCCTCGGGCGCGGCGCCTCGGCGGCCCACGTTCGTGTCGCGCCCGACGTTCTGGCCGCGCGGGGCATCGAGGTGATCCGCGTCGAGCGTGGCGGCGAGGTGACATACCACGGGCCGGGTCAGCTCGTGGCCTACCCGATCGTCGCGCTCCAGGAGCGTGGGCTGCTGGTGCGACCGTTCGTGCGTGCCCTCGAAGGGGCGCTCGCGGACGCGTGCGCCTCCTTCGGCGTTGCGGCGGGCCTGCGCGACGGCCATCCGGGCTGCTGGGTCGATCCCGACGGCCTGGAGCCGCGCAAGATCGGCGCGTTGGGTCTCCGCGTGGAGCGCTGGGTGACGTATCACGGGGTCGCCCTCAACGTCGACGTGAGGCTGGCCGACTTCGCGTTGATCGACCCGTGCGGAATGCCCGAGGTGGTCTCGACCTCGATTGCCGCCGAGATCGGCCGACCGGACGAGGCGCCGTCGACCGATCAGGTCCGGATCGCCGGTGATCGGTTCGCCGCCGCCTTCGTCGATCGCCTCGGCTCGGCCGGCTGACGGCATGGCGGCTGGACTGTTCGAGCTGCGCAAGGACGCGATCACCGGCTGGTGGGTTGCGACGGTCGTGGACCGGACATTCCACCGCGACCGGTTCCGGATGGCCGCCGTCCAGGTCGACGACGGTGGCGACTGCCAGAACTGTCGTGAGCCGGCCGGCGATGGCGTCCGGCTGCGGACCCTCAAGGACTTCGCCTTCCATGTCGTGGGCACCGAGGACGAGGCGCGTCGGCTTGACCAGGACCTCGCCCAGGTCGCGCTCGAGCACGCCCGCTCGTCGGGCAGCTGGCGAACCGTGGTAGCGCCGCCGCACGAGCATCGGCCGCTCCAGGCGGTCGGCGGGGCGATGGTTGGCGAGATGCTGCGAACCTGTCGCGACGCGATCGCAGCCGCCTCTGGCGCCGGCCAGACCGCCTACGTGCAGATCGTCCAGAACTGGGGTGCCCAGGCGGGAGCCCGCACGAACCACCTGTGCCTCGACCTGTACGACCTGCCGCAGGTCCCGCACCGGGTCGCCGAGGAGATCGGGGGCGCGGCACGCTTTGTGATCCGCGAGGGCGAGTGCCCGTTCTGCCGGCTCGTCCGCGACGAGCCGCGGCTCGGCGAACGGCTCGTCTGGGAGGATGCCGCGGCCGTCGCGTTCGCCCCGTTCGCCTCACGCTCACCGTTCGAGGTCTGGGTCGTGCCGCGCCGCCACGCCGCCGACTTCGGCGAGGCGAGCGACGCCGATCTCGCCGCCCTCGCGGAGGCGCTCCGCCAGGTGCTCGGCCGGCTCGCCGGGCTCGACGGGCCGCCGCACAACCTGGTCCTGCATACGGCTCCGGTCGGTGAGCGCATCGACGCCACGTACCACTGGCACTGGGAGATCCATCCCCGCCTGCGGGAGATCGCGGGGCTCGAGCTCGGCACCGGCCTGCCGGTCAACCCGGTCTCGCCGGAAGAGGCGGTCGAGGAGCTGCTGAGAACGGCGGTCGGGGCGTTCGAGGCTCGCTGATGACCTCGCGTCACACGTTGGCGGCCGCCCTCGTCTCTCGGCCGTGCATCCCACCGGTCAGCTTGCCCTCACCCCGGACCGCGCGATGACCGACGGCCAGGCCCGTACGGCCGCCGACTCGTTCATCGAGGAGCTGTTCGCCCGCCACCATGGCGAGATCTACGCCTACCTGTACCGGATGGTCCGCGATCCGGAGCTCGCCGCGGACATGACCCAGGATGCGTTCGTGAAGGCGTACCGCAATCACGCCTCGCTCGAGGACCCGGCCCACGCCAGGGCGTGGCTCTACCAGATTGCTCACCGCGTGGCGCTCGACGAGTTCCGACGCCGCAAGATCGTCCGCTTCCTGCCGTGGACCGGCGAGTCGTACGGTTCTGCGCCGTCGGCGGAGCACCTGGCGATGGACGCCCGGCTGTCGGCCCCGCTGCAGCGGGCGCTCGACCGGATCCCGGAGCGCCAGCGCGCCGCCCTCCTGCTCGCCGAGCTCCACGACCTCACTGGCCTCGAGCTGGCCGCAGCGCTCGGCGTCAGCCATGTCGCCGCCCGCGCGCTCCTCACCCGGGCGCGTGAGAGCCTCCGCCAGGCGCTGGCCGCCGAGCGTGCCGCCGAGGCCGCGGCCGAGGCGGAGATGCAGGACCGCGCCCGCGGCCTGCCGCCCACCGGTCGATCGGGAGCAGCCCGGTGATCGGCGGTCGCCACAACGACCCGCAGACGCCGCACGAGCGCGCACGCGCCCTGGCCTCCGACCGCCTCGACGGCCCGCTCGCCGCGAGCGACGCGATCTGGCTCGAGGACCACCTGACCGGGTGCGACGAGTGTCGCGCGATGGCCGCCGCCTACGCCGAGGACCGGGATCTCCTGCGCGCGCTTCCGGTCCCCGAGCCGCCTCGTGACCTGTGGGCGCGAACCACCGTGGCCCTCGATCGCGAGCGTGGCATCCGGCCAGGGCTCGAGCTCGCCCGACCGAGTCCGCGCATCCGGTGGGAGGCGCTCGTCGGGATCGCCGCCGTGCTGATCGTCGGCGTCCTCGTGGGTCGTTCGCTCCTGCCGTCCGACGGATCCCCGAGCGTCGGGCTCGGCTCGCCGGCGCCGACGGTGCCCGGGTCGGCCGTTGCCGGGGCCACCCCGATCGCGGTCTCGCCCGGCCCGGTCTCGTGGGTGGAGCGCGGCGCGGACGGGTCGTACACGCTCAATATCGCGAGCGTGAGCGCGGTCTGTCCCAACGATGCCGCGTGCGCACCGCTGAACGCTCAGGCCGTCGCGTCGCTTCACTCGCGGCCCGGTTCGGTCGTCCTCGCGCCGCAGGCCCCGCAGGCGGCGGTCGTCGAGTCCAGCGCGTCGACGACCGGCGGCTCGATCATCGTGGTCCCGATCACCCGGCCCACGCCGACGCCGAGTCCGGCACCGACCGCCACGGCCACGCCGGCCGGATCCGCCGCGGCATCGTCCTTGTCGCCGTCTGCGGGAACCGCAACGGCGGGCCCCTCGGGAACGCCCGCGGCCTCGACGTCGCCGGCCACGTCCGCAAGCCCAAGCCCGACCCCTGGGGCCAGTGCGTCGGTCGAGCCGACGGCGAGCCCCGAGCCCTCGTTGTCCCCCGAACCGAGCCCAACCGCGACTGCTTCAGCCGTCCCGACCGGCACACCGGCACCGACCGCCGCCGCCGCGCTGGCGATCATCGAGAACGTGATCGTGGTCGGCGGCGACGCCGCCTACTCGCCCGACGGGACCTGGCTCGCGTTCTCGGCCCGCCCCGCCGACGGGAGCGCCGGCCCCGACGTCTATGTCTGGCAGGTCGGCGACGCACGCGCCCGCGCGATCACTGACGACCACCAGACCGTCTTCTCCGATTGGGACGACCAGCAGATCCTGGCCAGCCGGTCCGTGGCCAAGCCTGGCGACACGGCTTCCCCGGCACCGGATGGGGCCGCGCCGGTGTCGGTGGTCCTCGACCCCGCAACGGGAGCGCAGCTCGGCCCGGATCTCAGCGGCGTCTGGCTCCCGGTCGTCGACGGCTCCGGCCGCTGGGTCGTGTACTGGGCCGGGCACCTCATCTTCGACCCGGCGACCCGGACGTGGCTTCCGAGCGACGGGCGCCTCGCCATCGACCGCTGGAGCGCCATGAACGGCTCGAGTCCGGATGCGACCCCGAACCCGCAGCCGCTCGATGCCGGAACAGGGAGCGACCACGTCCAGGACTGGGAGGTCCGCTGGGATCCGACCGGTCACTACCTCGGGGTGTGGATCGGCGATCCATTGACGCCGGGGATCGGCCGCCTGAGCGTCCTCACGATCGATCGGTCGACCGGCCGGGTCGACGCGTCGCACGCCGCGATCCTGCGCGACACGCCGGCGCTCGCCGGGTTCGCCATCGGCGACGGACGGATCGCCTGGGCCACGCCGCCCGGCGAGAACGGCGACGGGAGCCGGCTGTCGGTGCTGGCCTGGAAGGGCCCCGACGCCGGCCGGATGCACTCGGAGCCGGCCCCGGCGCAGGAGGACATCGTCGTCGTCCGCTGAGGCGCGGATGGACCGCCGGGACCGCCGATCCGGCCTCTGGGTGGGGCGGTTGTAGTGCGGTTGAGATGGGTTAGGCCCCATTCCGGTGTGGCGTGAACGGCCCCGATGGGCTATGGTTGGCGTCTTGTGCGACCACGGACCGTCATCGCGGGTGCGGTGCTCACCACCGCCCTCGCACTGGTCGCCGCCCCCGGTTTCGCGGGGTCCCGGACCCCGGCTCCCTACGAGCCGGTCCCGGCAGCGGCGTTCCAGGCGCTGAAGTCTGACGCGAACGCGCGGTCGACGGCCTCGATCGAGAGGCTGGACCATGCCTACGACGCAGCAGGCCGACTCTTGCCCGACACCGCGCTCCCGGAGCCCGCGGTCCAGGCCGGCGTCGGCGTGCCCGTCCTCAAGCGCGACGTCGGCCAGCCCCAGCCGGCCCCGGTCAAGGTCTACAAGAAGGCCCGCTACACGCTGACCGGGAAGGCCACGTTCTATGAGAACGGGACGACGGCGATGCGGTTGCCGCGTGGGACCGTGATCCGGGTCTGTGGTGCGGGCGGCTGCCTCGAGCGGGTGATCATGGACTACGGCCCGGTCGCCGGCACGGACCGGATCATCGATCTCTACAAGCCTGACTTCTTCGCCATCTGCGGCTGCGGCTCGTGGTCGGGCGTGACCTCGGTCAAGGTCTACGTCTACGGGGTTCCCTAGGCGCGAAGCCGGTCGGCGGCGGCCTCGGCCGGTGCGCCTGCGGTAGACTCAGCCCGTCCCTTTAATGACCGGTCCGAGAGACCGGGAAGGAGCGGCGTGGAGCGACCCGAGCGCGGACCCCGATGACCGGGCGCCAGATCATGACGGCGGACGAGATCCGCCGGGCGACGGTCCGGATCTCCCACGAGATCGTCGAGAAGCAGGCTGGCACGACCGGTCTGGCGCTGGTCGGGATCCAGCGACGCGGCGTCCCACTGGCACACCGGATCGCCGAGGCGATCGCCGAACACGAAGGGGCGGAGCTCTCCGTCGGCGCCCTCGACATCACGTTCTACCGAGACGACCTCTCGCTCGTCGCTCAGCAGCCGCTGGTCAAGGGAACCGACCTGCCGTTCGACCTGAACGGGGCGACGATCGTCCTCGTCGACGACGTCCTCTACACCGGCCGGACGATCCGGGCGGCGATGGATGCGCTCGTCGACTTCGGACGGCCGCAGGCGATCCGCCTCGCGGTGCTGATCGACCGCGGCCACCGTGAGCTGCCGATCCGGGCCGATCACGTCGGCAAGAACGTCCCCACGTCGCGCGAGGAGATCGTGCGCGTCCACCTGGTCGAGACCGACGGTCTCGATGGGGTCGACATCGAGCGGCTCGTCGAGGCCGTTGCGCAGCCGGTCGCCGGATGAGCCTCGTGGCGCCCGACGGGACGGGCATCGAGCTCCCCGCGGTCGACGCGTCCGGGGGAGCGGCCGACAGCCCGGTTCATTGGACCCACCGTCATCTGCTCGATCTCGACGTCGTCTCGTGGCCCGAGATCGAGCTGGTGATGCGCACGACCGACGCGATGCGCGAGGTCCTGGCGCGGCCGATCGCCCGCGTGCCGGCGCTCCGCGGCACCGGGGTGACGATTCTCTTCTACGAGGCGTCGACGCGGACACGGGTCTCGTTCGAGGTCGCCGCCAAGAACCTGTCGGCGGACGTGGTCAACATCGCCGCCGCGAGCTCGTCGGTGTCGAAGGGCGAATTGCTCGTCGACACGATCCGGACCGTCGAGGCGCTCGGTGCGGACATGATCGTCATGCGCCACGCGACATCGGGTGCGCCGTATCTCGCGGCCGAGCACTTCGGCGGCTCGATCCTCAACGGCGGCGACGGCTGGCATGCCCATCCGTCCCAGGCGCTGCTCGACCTGTACACGATTCGCGGTCGCCTGCCCGGCGGCCCCGATCTGCATGGCCGGAAAGTTGTGATCCTCGGCGACATCCTCCATTCGCGCGTCGCCCGGTCGAACCTGTGGTCGTTGACCGCCGCCGGCGCCGACCTGTGGCTGTGCGGTCCGTCCACGCTCCTGCGGGGCTTCGAGCGCTGGGCGGCGGCGATCGGCGATGTGCCCGGCCACGGCCGGTTCAACGTCACGGCCGACGTCGGGACGGCGCTCCGCGACGCAGACGTCGTGATGGCGCTGCGGATCCAGCGCGAGCGCATGAGCGGCGGGCTCCTGCCGTCGCTGCGCGAATACGCGGCGCGCTACGGGCTGACCCTCGACCGCCTGGCCGGTGCCCGGCCCGACGTCCTCGTGATGCATCCCGGCCCGATGAACGAAGGCGTCGAGATCGCTCCTGAGGTGGCGGTCGATCCGCGCTCCGTGATCACGGATCAGGTGACGAACGGCGTCGCCGTCCGGATGGCGCTGCTCTACCTGCTCGCCGGTGCCACCGGGGCCGGCCAGTTGCGCGAGGCCGGCGGTGGCTGAGGCCGGCGCGATCGCGGCAGACCTGGAGGTCGGGCGCAGGATTGCCGACCTCGAGATCAGCCGCGCCTGGCTCGTCGACCCGGCGGCGGGGCGCGAGGGCCCCGGCGAGCTCGTGGTCGAGGACGGTATCGTCCGCAGCGTCGTCTGGCTGGAGGCTTCCGAGGCCGATGACGTCGACGCCCGCGGCGTCGTCGTCGCGCCGGGCTTCGTCGACCTCCACGCCCACTTCCGGGAGCCCGGCTTCGAGGATGCGGAGACCGTCGCCGCGGGGGCGGCCGCGGCTGCGCACGGCGGCTTCACGACCGTCTGCCTGATGCCGAACACGATGCCCACGGTGGACGAGGCGAGCGTGCTGGGCCGGGTCCTCGAGGCGGCCGC
Organism: uncultured Chloroflexia bacterium; assembly: GCA_963825545.1. Lineage (GTDB taxonomy): Bacteria > Chloroflexota > Limnocylindria > Limnocylindrales > CSP1-4 > Chersky-267. The sequence goes on from CAWGTR010000002.1 coordinate 128,227, forward strand.
CCGATCCGGGTCGCCGGTCGAGATCGCGGCCTACGGCGCGGTCAGTGCGGGCCGCACGGGCGAGACGTTGGCCGCGCTCGGGGAGCTCGCCGACCGGGGCGCGATCGGGTTCAGCGACGACGGCGCCCCGGTTCGCTCGCCGGCCATCCTGCGCAACGCGCTCCTCTATGCGGGCAGCCTCGGGCGCGCGGTGATCGACCATGCCGAGGACGCGGCGCTGACAGATGGCGCAGAGGCGAACGAGGGGCTCGTCGCGACCGTGCTCGGCCTGCGCGGCTGGCCGGTCGCCGCGGAGGCTGCCGCTGTCGCGCGCGACCTCGCCATGCTGGCCGAGGCCATCCGCGACGAGCCGGGTGCGCGGCTCCACCTGACCCACCTGTCCACGGCGGCGGCGATCGAGCTCGTCCGACGCGCCAGGGCCGGCGGCCTGCCGGTGACGTGCGACGTCACGCCCCACCACCTCGCCCTTACCGACGAGTGGCTGGCCGGCGCCCGTCGCTGGGCCTGGGAGGCGCTCGACGACGACGGCTGGGCGCGCAGCCCGTGGGCCGACGGCGTCCTCATCGCTCAGCCATACGACCCGTCGCTCCGGGTCAACCCGCCGCTCCGCTCGGCGGAGGACGCGGCCGCCGTCCTCGCGGCGATCCTGGACGGGACCGCGGACGCGATCGCCACGGATCACGCGCCGCACACCCGGGTCGACAAGGAGGTCGAGTTCGGGCTCGCGGCCAACGGGATCTCGGGGATCGAGACTGCCCTCGGCCTGGTGCTCGCGGCGGTCGACGCCGGCCGGCTCCCGCTGGCACGCGCCGTGGCCGCGCTGACGACCGGTCCGTCGGACGTCCTGCAGGGCTGGGGCCGGTCGAGCGCCCGTGGGCTCGTGGAGGGCGAGCTCGCCGATCTCGTCGTGTTCGACCGCGGCGCCACGTGGCGGGTCGAGCCGGGCTCGCTGCTGTCGCGCGGCAAGAACTCGCCGCTCATCGGACGCGAGCTCCCGGGACGGGTCCTCCTCACCGTCGCGGGTGGGCGGCTCGCCTACGAGGACCCGGGTTGACCGAGCCCGACGCCGCTCGCGCCTGGCTCGACGGCCAGCTCGCGGGGCTCGGCGCGCCGTACGAGCTGTTCCCGTGCGATCCGGCCCTCGCCGACACGGCCGCGTTCTGCGCCGCCTACGGGTTCGCGCCGGAGGACTCGGCGAACACGATCGTCGTGATCGGCAAGTCGAACCCGCCGGTCTATGCCGCCTGCGTGGTCCTCGCGACGACCCGGCTCGACGTCAACCGGGCCGTCCGCGACCGGCTCGGGACGCGCAAGGCGTCGTTCGCCGGCGCCGACGAGACGGCCGCCCTGACCGGGATGGCGATCGGCGGGGTCACCGTCTTCGGGCTGCCGCCCGAGCTCCCGATCTGGGTCGACGCCCGGGTCATGGGTCGCCAGCGGATCGTCCTCGGTGGCGGCAGCCGCTCCTGGAAAGTGCTCGGGACGCCGGACCTGCTGCGCGCCCTGCCCGGGGTCGAGGTGGTCGAAGGGCTGGCGTTCGAGCCGCAGACGACGCCGTCCGCCAAGTAGCGGTTCGCGCGGGTCAGGGGCTCGTCCAGCTCCACGACGTTGCGTCGCTCGCGTCGTCGACGATCACTGTTCCCCAGCCAGGGAGCCAGCCGTTGCCCGGCACTGGGTCGGCCCCGACGAGCCGGACGGCCCAGACCACCGCCTGGTCGTTGTAACCTCGCTGGCTCGTGGAGAACCCAACCGAGGGGAGCTCGGACTGCCGGACCGCTCCGATCGAGACGACCCAGGTCTGGGCGTCGCTGGGGAGCGGGGCGAGGAGGTCCCGCAGGACCTGATCGGCCGTCCGGGTGGGGCGGGCCGTGGAGGCGCTCCACGTTGCCGGACCCTGGACCTCGCCCTCGAGCCAGGCGACCTGATCGAGCACAAACCCCGGAACCCCGGCCGATCCGGGCGTATCGGTCCCGCCCTGGTTGAGGACGAGCACGACCCGGAGCGGGTGCCCATCGGCCGTCCTCGGCGGCGGCTGCGTCCCGAGCGGGAGCACCACCGGTCGGATGACCGGCTCGGCCGGGAGGCGCTCGATCAAGGACCCGTTGGAGGCGTAGGACACGATCTGCCCGCTTGTCCCCGACAGGATCGCCAGGTCGGTGTTGCACGACGAGTCGGGCCCCGATGGGCAGGGAGCCAACGGCTCCTGGCTGAGCCAGCCGGCGACGGCGATCGGCTCGTCCGGCAGGGCACCGACTCCGGCGGGCGCGGTGACGTCGGCGACCGTCCGCACCGGCAGCCCGTCGACGGTCGAGGGGAATCCGTCGGGAAGCGACGACGCCGGGGGTTGATCCTCCGTCAGCGTGCCGGAGATCGCGCCCGTGTCGTCATCGATCGCCAGCCAGCCGGCGACCGCGGTGCCGGGTGACCGAGGGTCGACGGACGAAACCCCCAGCCGGCGAAAGCCGCGGACGAGCCACGTACGAGGACAGGCGCAGGCGGTGTCGATCTGGCCCCAGTACCAGCCGATCGGGTTCCCGAAGACGAGCCCCACCTGGAGGACGAGCCCGCTGCCGATCTCCCGCTGGGCGCGGCTCATGACGTCGGCCGGCGTCATCTGGGTTGCGGGCGGGTTCGGCATCGGATAGGTCGGTGCCGTGAGCAGCGTCCCGGTCGCGGTCGCGAAGGCGTCCACCACGAGCGTCCGGTCGCAGGTCGCGCGCTCGTCAGCCGGGCAGCGCGTCGAGCGGTCGTCGTAGAAGTGGCCGATCACGATCCGTGGCACCGGCGTCAGGACGCTCAACGGATCGGCCGCCGGTCCGAACGCGGGAAGATCGACCGGCGGCAGGATGCGCAGCCGGATGAGGTCGGAGGCGGCGGCAGACGGCCCGGATCCACCGGAGCCGATGATCGGATCGTCCGTGGCGCCGAGCCAGGCGCGGATCGGATCGGTGCAGCGAGCCTGGATGGGCGACGGCGGCGGCAGCTGGTATGGGCAGGGGAGATGGACGTCGTCCGCCGAGTACCAGCCGGCGATGGCCAGCTCGGTGTCTCCGGTCGTCGAGTCCTCAGCCAGCGAAGTCGCGTCGGCGACCGATCGAACCGGCAGGCCTGCCACCATCGGCGCAAACGCGGCGAGGTCGGGGCTGGGCGGCGGTGAACCGACCGACGCACTGGCGATCGCGGTCGGCGCGACGCTGGGACGGAGGCTCGCAACCGGCGTCCGGTCGACGTTCGTCCAGGCGATCACGCCAAGCAGCCCGATGACGACCGCGGCCGCTGCCAGCCGCGCGACGACGACGCGGTCCAGGTCCGGCATCCAGCGCGGCGGACGGCGAGTCGCCCGCACGCGATCGAGCGTGAGTGCCGCCAGCTCGCGCGGTGCCGGGCGATCGAACTGGTCGACGAACGCGGCCGACAGGCGATCGTCGTCCCAGGCGTCGCCGGTCACGTCCGATCCTCCACGGCGAGGGCCTTCTCGAGCGCGCGGCGGGCGGTGAACAACCGGCTTTTGGCTGTGCCCGCCGGGATACCCAGCAAGTCGGCGATGTCCTCGATCCGGCATCCGTCGAGGTGGTGGAGCGCCAGAATCGCGCGCTGCTCGGTGCTGAGCGCGCCGAGTGCCGTAGCCAGCCTTTCGCCGTCCGGCCGCGACGCGTCCTTGGCGAGCTCATCGGTCTGCCGGGTGTCCCGCATCACGTCCAGGCTCGGGATCTCGCGGACGCGCCGGCGGCGCCGGCCACGGAGCGTCATCCGGGCGCAGTTGACCGCGATCCGCTGGAGCCAGGCCTCGAACCGGCCGGGGTCGCGGAGCGAGCCGATCCGGCGCCAGGCCGCGACGAACGTCTCCTGTGTCGCGTCGCGGGCGTCGGCCTCGTCGCCGAGGATGGCCAGGCTCAGTCGGTACACCGCATCGATCCGATTGCGCACGATCGCGTCGAAGGAATCGATGTCCCCGGCGCGGGCCTGCTCGACGAGCGCGCGGTCCACGTTACGGGCACTCCCCCTTGCGACCGGGTCCGACCATTCGATGCCGGTCGGGCCGCGATGGTTCACTGCTCGTCGGCTGCGCCCTCGGCTGCGTCATCGACGACGCCGTTGCTCGCCTCGCCGGCCTGGGCGTCGGGTCGTGCGCGATCGCGCCCCGCCAGCCACGCGTCACGCAGGGGCTCGTCACCGGCGAGCCACGGAGACGAACGGCCGAGCTGCGTGCTCGTGCGCGTCCCGCCGAGCTGCTGGTCGACGTGGAACGCCGGATCGGGCTCGACCTCGCGAGCATCGAGCGGGCGCCGGCGGTGGCAGCGGTAGCACGTCTCGTGGGTCGGGTCGTTGAACGATTGGCAGCCGTCGCACAGCCAGACCCGGTCGGGCAGGATCGTCGGCTTCGCGGCACGGCGCCCGGCTACGGCCCAGCCGGCCCACGCCGCGAAGGCGAAGACGACCGTCACGGACACGAGGTAGACGAGCGGTCCGTCCGGCATATGCGATCAGCCGTCCGGCGGGAAGGTCGTCTTGAGGGTGAACGCCGCCGGGGTCGGGCCGTCGGCGGCCAGGCGGTCGAGCCTCTCGCGCGCCTCGACGACCGTCGGGCGGTGTCCGGCCGGGACCCACCACAGGACGAGGCTCGGACCGTCGAGCGGCTCGAACCACGTTCGGCGCCGCCGGACGAACTCGACATGGGTGGTCCGGTAGGCGAACGCGCGAAGCGCCTCGATGCTCTTCCAGACGGTGAGGTTGACGATCATGAGCGGGTCGTCGAAGGCGCGGATCGTCGTGGCCGCCCCGAACTCGTCCTGGAGCCGCCAGACGAACCCCGGACTGGCGTCGCCGAGGGCGTTGATCCGGTCCAGGTTGCCGACGAACTCGGCCAGCGCCGGATCGTCGAGCGGCGCCACCGTTCGGCCGATGTTCAGCTCGGCGACGTGGAAGGCGCCGGGCTGCCCGTCGTCGGTCATCGCTCGCGAAGGGCCTCGTCGGCGGCGAGCCGGCGGAGGTCGTCGAGGATCCGATCGATGTCGCCCTCGGTGGCGAGGTAGTTGACGATCCCGGCCCGGAGCCAGGTCGCGCCGCGGAGCCGGGTCGTCCCGAGCCAGGCGTCGCCCGAATCGACCAGGGCAGCCACGAGTCGATCCTGGTGCGCATCGAGCTCGGCGCCGGCCAGCGTGGCGGCCGCGGACCGCCCGCCCGGGAGGTGGCGGAAGCACACGACCGACAGCTCGGGCTCGGGCGGGAGCGCCTCGAAGTCGTCCGCGCCGGCGATCTGCCGGGCGAGGTAGGCCGCGAGGTCGTCGTTCGCCTCGACGAGCCTCCCCAGCCCGCTCGTTCCAAGGTGCTTCCAGCTGAGCCACAGCTTCAGGGCGCGCCAGCGTCGGGTGCCCTCGAGCGAGCGCTGGTAGTAGTTGAGCTGGGCGCCATCGTCGTGGCCGCCGTCGTCGGTCTCCGACCCCCCGGGCGGCGCGACCGATTCGCCGCCGCGGTAGTACTCCGGGCTGTGGTGGTAGACCGCGAGCAGGTCGTCACCGTGGCGGACGAGCAGGCCGCCGATGTCGTAGGCCTGGAAGAACCACTTGTGCGGATCGATCGTGATCGTGTCGGCTCGCTCGAGCCCCGGCAACCGGGACCGGTCGCGCGACGAGAGGAGCGCCCCACCGCCGTAGGCCGCGTCGACGTGGAGCCACAGCCCCTCGCGCGCCGCGACGTCGGCCAGCTCCTCGGTCCGGTCGACCGAGCCCGTGTTCGTCGAGCCGGCGACGGCCGCGATCGCCCAAGGCGTGAGCCCGGCGGAGCGATCCTCGGCGATCGCCGCCGCGACCGGTCCGCCGCCGAGCCGGAAGCGGTCGTCGGCCGGCACCACGCGGAGCGTCCCGCGCGGGAAGCCGAGCTCGTCCAGCGCCCGCGCGATCGAGAAGTGGGTCTGCTCGGACGCGTATACGCGAACGCCGTCGAGCCGGTGCCCGCGCGGGGGCGCGTCGAGCCCGAGGATCCGTGCCAGCCCGATGTCGCGCGCCAGGGTCATCGCCATGAGGTTGGCCATCACGCCGCCCGAGGTGAGGATCCCGAAGCTCTCCGTCCCGTAGCCGACCAGGTCGCACAGCCAGCGTCCGACCTCCTCCTCGACGAAGGCGCCGCTCGGCCCGGCGTGCCAGACGTCGACCCCCTGGTTCGTGAACTGGGTGAGCAGCTCGCCGACGATCGACATGGCGAGCGGCGCCGGAGTGAAGTAGCTGAGCGTCCGGGGATGCCACGCGTTGAGCTGGTATGGCGCGAGCCGGGTTCGGAACTCGGCCAGCAGTTCGGCGGACGGCGTCGGTCCGATCGGCGCTGGGGCCGGACCATCGCGCTCGCCCGTCGGATCGGCCGCGTAGAAGGCCCGCCGGAGCTCGACGTAGCCGGTCGGCTCACCGACCGAGCGACGGAGGCCCTCCTCGAAGAGGTAGTCCAGTGCGGCCTGCCAGGCGGCGGCCCCGAGCCGCTCAAGGGCCGGTCGCGACGATGCGGCGTCGTCGATCCCGAGCAGCGCCGGCTCGGGATGCCAGCCGAAACGCTCGGCCGCTGGCTGGCGCCGATCGGCCGGCGACGGGTCGAGCCCGACCGTGGTCGGTTGCGCGTCGGTCGCGGGCGGGCGGTCGGGCATGGCCGCGATGGTAGTGGGTCGCCGGGTCCGCGGTCCGAGCCGGCGGCGGACGGCGCGTCCCGGGCGAGTCCCGTATCGTTGCCGCTCGTGACCGACGAGACCGACGAGAACGAGTCCGCGGCGCCGACCGTGCCGCCGGCTCCGCCGGCCCCCACTGGGACGGCTCAGCCCGCCCCACCGACCGAGGCGCATCCGGCCCAGCACCGGCCGAGCGGGGCGATCAACCCGGGCCCGGTCGAGTACAAGGGACAGCCGCTCGACGCCGAGCGGGGGCCGGGCCTCGGCTGCTTCCGAATCCAGCTCGTCGTCCTCGTCGTCCTGATCGTGGTCACGCCCCTGAGCGTGGGCAAGGTGCCGGACGTCGTGACCGCGGTCCTGCTGTTCGTCACGATCGCCCTGCTGCTGGTCAGCGGGCAGACGATCATCTTCCTCTTGCGCCTCGTGGCCGCCGACCGGCGCGGGCGACGCCAGCCGCTCGCGGCGCGAACCCCGACAGTGGGCCAGCTCGAGGATGCCCCGTCCGCGACGGGCGAGGCGGCCGGCGTCGGCGAGGCGGCCGAGGTGGGCGAGCCGGCCGGCGTGGACGAGCCGGCCGGCGTGGACGAGCCGGGCGAGGGACCCGCCACGCCGGGCTCGCCCCCGCCGGGCCCCGTGCGACAATAGCGGCCGACCGTCGCCCAGCGGAGGAGGATCGTCGCCCGTGCCCGTCCTCGCGACCTACTTCTCGGTGCGGCGCGGTCGCGATCCGTTCTTCAAGTTCTTCATGCGCACCATCTTCCCGAAGCAGGTAAGGGAGTACGAGGAGAAGTTCGGGATCCGCTTCCTGGGCTGGTACAACGTTGCCCATGGCTGGGACTTCGACAACGTGATCCTGCTGGAGCTGCCCGACTACGCCACGCTCGACAAGCTCGAGAAGGACGAAGCCACCCGGGCCCTCGGGCATCGGGCCGGTGAGTGGATCTTCGAGCGCCACCACTCGATGTTCCTCCGCGAGCGGATGGGCACCGACCTCGAATACCACCCCTAGGGAGGCCGATGATGGATGCCAGCCGAAGCGAGGTCCTTGGCGGCCTCGCCTCCGACGCCGCCCTCGAGCGGAATGACTTCCTCGTCAGCGCCACCGACCAGCTGAAGCGGTTCCTCGACGCCAACGCGACGCGGATCGCTGCGCTCGGCGGGCTTACCCTGATCGACGAGGACCCGGACTTCCTGTCGATCGCGCCCGACCTGACCTTCCGCAGCCGGAGCCGCTTCCACGACGAGGCGAGCGGGGAGTGGGTCAACGAGACTGAGGTCATCGAGTCGGCCGCAGAGCTCGTCGAGCTCTACAACCCGGCCGACGTCTTTGCCGCATTCGCCGAGGCCGCCCGCGAGGCCGCCGGCCTGCCCGCCGAGCCCACCGGCGCCGAGGACCTGCTCGGCACCGCCCGGATCCCGGCGACGGACGCCGTCGGTCTCGACGACGCCTACGCCGCCGCCGCCGACGAGTGGGCCGCCGGCGCGAACCAGCTCGCCGAGCCGCCGGACGAGGAGTCCGCGGCGCAGCGGCTGTACGACCTGGCTCTGTCGTTCCAGGAGCGGAGCCAGCAGTCCGAGGCCCGACTCCTTGACGACTTCGCCGACACCGCGATGCGCGTCAGCGACAAGCTCGGGGACGTGATCGTCGTCGACGACGAGGACGAGCGGCTGCTCCTCAAGGCCGGTGCGGGCTTCCGCGCCGAGGTCGTCCCGGACGACTCGGATGGGGAGTGGCGGAACCTCGTGAGCTCCGAGGAGATCGTCGAGTTCTACGACCCGACGGACGTCTTCGGCGACCTGGCCGACGCCCTGGCCGAGGCGTTCCCGTCGATCGCCGGGGACGCGGCCACGAGCGCGGCGAAGTCGGCGGCCGATACCGCCGACGAGGCCGCGGTCGACGAGCCGGGCGCCGACGACGAGGACCGGGACGATGACGCCGCCGGCGGCGCCGGACCGGGGGACGCACCCCGCGCGTGACGATGCGCCTCGCCGCGGCGGAGCTCGTCGACAGTCGCGAGATCCTCGCCGGGCAGTGGCTCCAGGCGTACCACGCCCCGACGCTCGTCAGCGGCTCGCGGGCCGGGCAGTTCGTCCACGTCCGACCCGGTGACTTCTCCGGCCTGATCCTGCGCCGGCCGTTCTCGTTCAACACCGTCGACCTCGGCACCGGCATCCTGACGATCCACTTCCGGACGGTCGGTCGCGGCACCGACTGGTTCACCCATCTCCGGCCGGGCGACACCGTCGACATGCTCGGGCCGCTCGGGCGCCCCTTCGAGGTCGATCCGCGCAGCCGGCACCTCCTTCTGGTCGCCGGGGGCCTGGGGATCGCCGGGGTCCGCATGCTGGCCGACGAGGCGATCCGCGACGGCCGCCAGGTCGTGCTCCTGTTCGGTGCGGCGAGCGCGGCCGACGTCTACCCGTCGAGCCTGCTCCCGGACGAGGTCGAGTACGTCGTCGCGACCGATGACGGCTCGCTCGGCTATCGCGGGTTCGTCACCGACCTCGTGCCCGACTACGAGGCATGGGCCGACCAGGCGTTCGCCTGCGGACCGGCGCCAATGCTCGCGGCCCTCGCGCGGCTGGCGGCCGGCCGGCGCGAGCGCCTCGGCGTGGCCAAGCTCGGTCGCAAGCGCGGCGCCGGCCGGGCCGATGCGCCCGGATCCCCCGCGGCTCGACGCAAGGCCTTCCTCCAGGTGTCGATGGAGCAGAACATGGGCTGCGCCGTCGGGGCGTGTCTCGGTTGCGTGGTCATGAGCACGACCGGGCAACCGCAGCGGGTGTGCCGCGAGGGGCCGGTGTTCGCGGCCGACGAGCTCGACTGGGAGGGTGGCTGGTGAGCGAGCGCAGGGCGAGCCGGTCCGGCGTGGACGCGGTTCGCATCGGTCCGCAGCGAGCGGTCCGCGATGGGCCGGTCCGTTGAAGGCGAAACGGCGGGTCGTGGTGAGCGGGAAGGCCCACGCGACGCGCCGGGCGAAGACGTCGAGCGGCAGCGCGCCCGGGCTCGGCCAGACGCAAAGCCCGCGACCACTCGGGCGCTCCGGCGGCGGCGATCGACGGCCTGCGGCGATCGCGGTCGATCGATCGGAGGGCGGCCCGGTCGAGGCCCGGCCCGTCGACCTGAGCGTGGAGCTCGCGCCCGGACTCCGGCTGGCCAACCCGATCCTCGTCGCATCGGGGACGTTCGGCTACGGGATCGAGTACGGGGACGTCGTCGACGTCGAGCGGCTCGGGGCGATCTGCTGCAAGGGGACGACGCTCAAGCCACGGGTCGGCAACGTGACCCCCCGGGTCTCCGAGACGCCGGCCGGAATGCTCAACTCGATCGGCCTCCAGAACCCCGGTGTCGACGCCGTCATCGAACGCTACGCACCGACCTGGGCCGGCTGGCACGTGCCCGTGATCGTCAACGTCGCCGGCGAGTCGATCGACGACTACGTCGAGGTCGCCCGGCGGCTCGACGGGGTGCCCGGGGTGGCCGGCATCGAGCTCAACATCAGCTGCCCGAACGTCGGCAAGGGCGGGCTCCAGTTCGCGATCGACGCCGAGGCCGCGGGAGCCGTCACCGCCGCCGTCCGGCGGGCCAGCGACCTGCCGTTGCTCGTCAAGCTGTCGCCGAACGTGGCCGACGTGCGGCCGATCGCCCGGGCCATCGAGAAGGCCGGCGCGGACGCGATCACGGCCATCAACACGCTGTCCGGGATCGCGGTCCGCCCGGACCGCAGCCGGCCGCTGCTCGGCAACGTGTACGGCGGACTGTCGGGTCCGGCCATCAAGCCGGTGGCGCTGCGGATCGTCTACGAGGTCGCCCAGGTCGTCGGCATCCCGATCGTGGCGATCGGCGGCGTGTCCGAGCTCGGGGACGTCCTCGACTTCCTCGCGGTGGGGGCCGTGGCGGTCCAGGTCGGGACGGCCGTGTTCGCCGACCCGACGCTGCCGGTCCGGCTCGTCGACGAGCTCGCCGAAACGTGCCGCCGGCAGGGCCTGGCCGACTACCGGACGCTGGTCGGCAGCGCGCTCCCGCGGCGCCCGGGAGCGCCTTCGGCGAAGGGCGTCGAGTACCGGCCGTAGGCAGCCGAGGCCCGTCGTGCGGTTCGTCGGCGCCCGGCTAGACTGTGGCCCGACATGACGACCATCCGCGCCGCTATCGACGACGCCACGCGGGCGGCCGTCGCTCGCCGGACCGAGGAGCTGTTCCGCCGTTCCGGCGCGCTCCGGGACGGCCACTTCCTGCTCAAGAGCGGGCTCCACTCGGACGCCTATCTCGAGAAGTTCCAGGTGCTCCAGGACACGTCGGCGACGAGCGAGCTGTGTGGCTTCTTTGCCGCGTCCCACCGCGACGCCACGACCGCGGCCACCGACGTCGACCTCGTCGCCGGACCCACGACCGGCGGCGTGATCCTGGCCTTCGAGACCGGGCGACAGCTGGGGACCCGGGCGATCTTCGCCGAGGAGGTCCGTGACGACGACGGGCGGATCCGGCGCGAGTTCCGCCGCGGGTTCACGATCGCCGCCGGCGAACGGGTCCTGCTCGTGGACGACATCCTCACGACCGGCGGCTCGCTGCTCGCGATGATCCCGGCGGTCGAGGCCGCGGGCGGCGAGATCGTCGACTGCCACGTCCTCGTCGATCGGTCCGGTGGGCTGCGCACCCTGGCCTCGCCGCAGACCGGCCGGGTCTACCCGGTCAGCGCCCTCTGGGTGCTTGACCTTCCGACCTACGAGCCCGGTCCGGGCTGCCCGCGTTGCGTCGCCGGCGAGCCGGTCCACGCCCCCGGGAGCGGCGGGGCAGCCGGCGCGCCGGCATGACGCCGCCGCCCGCCGCTCGGACCCGCATGGCCCGTCTCGGAGCGCTGTCCATCGTCCTGGTCGTGCTCGGCTCGCTGGCCGCTGCCTGTGGCGGTGCTGCGGAGACGCCGCCCAGTGCCGCGTTCACCCCGCCGCCCCGCTCGAGCGACGTCCCGGCCACGGCCGGCAGCCCCGGCCCGCTCGACAGCGCCGACCTGCCCGAATCGCCGGTCGCCGGGGTGGTGACCTCGGTCGACGCCACGAGCCTGACCAACGTCAAGGGCTTCACGCTGCGGACGACGACCGGCGACGACCTGACGTTCGTGATCGGCACGCTCGAGAACGGCGACGAGTTCCCGCCGGGACACCTCGCCGAGCACCTCGCGGCCGCGGCGCCGATCCTCGTCTACTTCCGCGTCCAGGACGGCAAGCTCGTCGCCTACCGGCTCGAGGACGCCGGGTAGTCGATCCGGCTGCGCTCCTGATCGGGCCCGACCCGGCGAGGGCTGCCGGCGCCAGGAAGATTGCTCTAGCGGACGGCGGCGATGGCCGCCTTGAGCTCGTCCGGCGAGACGATCGTCTCGAACGACGCGCGAACGATGCCCTGCTTGTCGACCACGAAAACCCACGGCTCCGACAGCAGCCGCCAGGCTGTGGTCGCGTCGGTCGCCTGGAGCTGGCCCGAAGCATCGAGCACGGGTTGGAGCGACCCGTTCGCGTAGGTCAGCTTGTACGGCTCGACGTTGATGAAGACGATGCCCGGCGCCTCCGTCTTGGCGACGGCCTTGATCCCGTCGAGCGTCGGTCCGCACTGCTTGCTGACGCAGAACTTCGGGGTGGCGAAGACGAGAACGAACGGCTCGTGCCGGGCGAGCGCCTGGTCCTCGGACGTCGTGTAGAAGGCCGGGTCCGGGTCGGGGTCCGTCGCGATCTTCGGGATGTCGGCCGCCGTCGCCGCCGTCGGTGTCACCACGGACGGGGCCTGGGCGCCGATCGGGACCACCACCCCGGTCTGCTGGACCTGGAACTGGACGCTGACCGTGGCATCGGACGGCAGCCCCGCGCCGGTGGCGCGGAAGAGCGCGACCCAATCGCCGGCCGCGGGGAAGGTCACGTTGGCGGCATACACGCCGCGCTCGCCCTGGATCGCCCAGATGAACGTGGCCGGGACGGCCTCGATCGTCGCGGCTGGCGTGGCCGAGCTCTGGAACCCGACCTCGACCGCGAGGTCCGGGGTGCCGATCGAGGTCTGGCCCTTCGCGTCGTCGATCCCGAACACGAACCGGTTGGGGCCGACGACCTGCTGCGACGACACGATCTGGGGGATGAACGGCGCCTTGCCGGTCCCGATCGTGCTCGGCCCGGGGGTGGCAGCGGACCCGCCGGCCGGCGTGCCGCCGGCTCCCGCGGTCGCGCCGCCGCCCGTCGCCGAGCAGGCCGCGACGAGCGCCGCGCCGAGCACGACAGCGAGCACGGCGAGGGAGGACCGGGTCGGTCGATGGGGGTGCACGGCGGCATCCTACCGCCGGGCGCTCGACTCCGCCTTGCGACGCTAGAATGCGCCGGTGACCCGCTTCCAGAAGCTCGCGGCGACGACCGTTGCGGGGACCCTCCTGCTCGTGACGATCGGGGTCATCGTGCGCTCGACCGATTCGGGGCTCGGCTGCCCCGACTGGCCGTTCTGCTACGGCCAGCTGCTCCCCGCCATGAACGACCCGAAGGCGTGGATCGAGTGGCTTCACCGAACGGTCGCCGCGGTGCTCGGGTTGCTCATCGTTGCCCAGGCATTCGTGGCGTACCGCGATCACCGCGACCGGCGCTCGCTGCTCTGGGGGTCGCTCGGCGCGGTCGCGCTCGTCGGGTTCCAGGCGTATCTCGGGCGACAGACCGTCCTCGAGGGCAACACCGCCGAGTCCGTCACCGCCCACCTTGCGACGTCGCAGGCGCTCCTCGGCCTGCTCGTCTACCTGCTCGTCCGGTCGTACTTCCCGGCCCGCATCGGCGGTCGCGGCTCGAGCCAGCGGTTCACCCTGCTCGCCGCGTTCGGCGCCGCCGCAACGTACGCCCTGCTCCTGTTCGGCTCGCAGGTGACGGCCGCTGTCGGGGCGCACGGTTCGCTCGTCTTCCCGGACTGGCCGCTCATGGGCGGGACGTTGTTCCCGCCACTGACCGACCTGACCTCCCCCGAGGTGCTCCACCGCTGGGTCGCGATCATCGTCGGACTGATCGTGGCCGTGATCGCGGTCGCCGCCGTGCGGACCCAGCGCGATCATCCCGTGCTCGTCCGCCTGGCCGTGTCGGCCGCGGTCATCTACCTCGTCCAGGCGGCCGTCGGCGGGCTGCAGGTCGTGACCGGCCTGGCGGCCTGGACCCAGACGCTCCACGTCGCGCTCGGGGCGCTGAGCTGGGCGCTGCTGATCGCGGTAGCCGTCGCGGCCTACTACACGGCGCGGGTGACCCCCGCGGTCGGCTCCGGCCTCACGCCCGGCGCGGGTCGCACGGCGCCCGGCGGAGACGGCGAGGCGCGACCGGCGACCACCGCCGACACGATCCGGGCCTACATCGCGCTGACCAAGCCGCGGATCATCGAGCTGCTGCTCGTCACGACGGTCCCGGCGATGGTCCTCGCCGCCCGCGACGTGCCCGGGATGGGCATCGGGTCGTGGTCCTGGCTCGTCGTCTGGACGCTCGTCGGCGGGTCGCTGGCGGCCGGCAGCGCGAACGCCATCAACTGCTACCTCGACCGCGACATCGACCTGCTGATGGTCCGCACCCGGCGCAGGCCGCTGCCGGCCCACCAGGTCGAGCCCGAGCGGGCGGTCGTCTTCGGGATCGCCCTCGGGGTCGTCTCGCTCGTCGTGATGGCCTGGTTCGTCAACCTCGTGGCCGCGTTCCTGACCCTGCTGGCGATCGCCTTCTACGTCGTGGTCTACACGATGATGCTCAAGCGCACGACGCCGCAGAACATCGTCATCGGCGGCGCCGCTGGGGCGCTCCCGCCGGTGATCGGCTGGGCGGCCGTGACCGGCTCGGTCGCCCTCCCGGCGCTCATCCTCTTCGCGATCGTCTTCTATTGGACGCCGCCCCACTTCTGGGCCCTGTCGCTGCGGATCCGCAAGGACTACGAGGCGGCACGGGTCCCGATGCTGCCGGTCGTCCGCGGGATCCCCGAGACGACCCGCCAGATCGTGCTCTACACGCTCCTGCTCGTGGCCATCTCGCTCGTGCTGTTCGCGGTCGACCGGATGGGCCTCATCTACCTCGGGGCGGCCGTGGTCCTCGGCGCGATCTTCGTGTGGCAGGCCCTCCGGCTGTGGCGGGTCGGCACGTCCGAGGAGCGCTCGACGGCCGGCGCGATCCGGCTGTACCGCTACTCGATCACGTACCTGACCCTGCTGTTCGTCGCGGTTGCCATCGACGCGCTGGTGGCCATCCCGCTCTAGCGGCCGTCGCCCAGGCGGGATAGGTCCGCCAGGAGGGCATCGGGCGACACCGGCCGGCCGAGGAACGCCTCGACGACGTCGCGCGGCTCGCGCTCTCCGCCCCACCGGTAGATGGCCTCGCTGACGGCGTCGTACCAGCCCGGGTCCCCGGCGAGGGCGTCGCCACGGGTTTCGCGGAGCCGCGCCCGCAGGTCGGCGGTGACGATCGCGCCCAGTCCGTAGTTGACCATGTAGCCGGGCGACTGGACGAGCTGGCCGCGGATGGCCCACCACGACCACTCCGGGTGGGGGACGATCCCGAGGTATCGCTCGGCGATCTCGCTCCAGACATCGTTCGGAGCACGATCGGGCGCCCGATGCAGCTCGATCTCGAACAGCGACCAGGCGACGTCCCGGACGACGTCGGCGTAGCGCGCCCGGAGCCCGACCTCGAGCGGCGTCGATCGGCCGAGGTGGCGCTCCTGCCAGGCGGGCTCGTGGAGGTCCCAGGCGGCCAGGTCGCCGAGCGCCTCGATGAGCGTCGTGTGCGCCTCGCGCAGGACGGCGAACGCCGGCCGGGTCCGGATCGCCCGGTAGTGGATTGCGTGGCCGGTCTCGTGGAGGAGCTCGCCGAGATCCGGGATGCGCGGCCGGCCGTACGACGCGAGGACCCACTGCTCGCCGTTCGACCAGCCGTCACTGGTCCGGCGGGGGACGTCGACGTCGAGCATGAACGCCACCGGGACGGGCGCCCGGTCGGCTCGCGGCCCCAGGTCGTAGCGGATCCCGAGCGCGACTGGATCGGCGCCCAGCGAGGCATACCAACCGTCGTTGATCCGGCGGAGGTCGGCGAGCGTCACCGGGTCGTCCCAGGCCCGGTTGAAGCCGCCGCTGGCGTATCGCTCGTCCCACGGCTCGAGCGGCTCGCGGACGGCGACGCTCCGCCACGCCTCGAGCACCGAGCGGAGCCACGGCTCGACGCTCGCCGGCGGCACCCCGAGCGCGGTCGCGTTCGCGTCGACCGGTGAGCCCCCGCGGCGCCAGGCCTCGGCGCTCGCTCCGAGGGCGACCCGGTACGGGCTCGTCGGTCCACCGTCGCCGTCGACCGCTTGCCAGAGCGGACCGAGCGACAGGAACAGGCGCCGCCGCGCCGCCGCGTCGGGCTCCGTCGCCAGGCGGGCGAGGACCTCGAGCCGGTCGATGGGCCCATCCCCCAGGTCGATCGATTCGGCCGCGGCCGTGTAGTCCGCGGTCGTCCGGGCAAGCAGGGCCGACAGGCCGTCCGCTGCGAGCACCTCCCGGGCGGGGCGGTGGTCGGTCGGATCGTCGGACGGCCCCACGGCGACCGTCAGGGCGGGGTCCGCGACGGCAAGGAGGTCGAGCGTCTCGCGCATCGATTCGACCGCGCGCTGGTCGTCCGCCGCACGCCCTCCAGCGTTCCTGTCCTCCAGCCGGTCGAGCGCGGCGGCCGCCCGCTCGAGCGCCTGGCGCTCGAGCTCACGCGCCGCGTCGACCGCGGCGGGCCGGCCGGGCCGGCCGGGCTCGAGGATCGCCGCCAGCTCGGCTCGATTGTGGGCCGCCCACGCGTCGGCGAACGCGATCTCGACGGCGTCGATCGCGGGTCCCGGATCGGCGCTCAGGCCGGAGCCTCCTGCCAGACCGTCACGAACGAATACCCGCCCATCGGTCTCCTCCCGGATGCGGCGACGGATCGAGCAGCCGCCCGCCGATGATGCGCCATCCGACGGCCGCCGGATGGCTCGGCCCGTGGTGCCCGGAGATCGCCGCCGTCCCGCCGGCGAGCGCCCCGATCGCGCGCCCGACGCGCCGTCGCCGGCGGTGGCACACTCCGCACGATGCACCTCCAGTTCCTCGGGGCCGCCACGACGGTGACCGGCTCGCAGTTCTTGCTGACCACCGAGCGGGCACGGATCCTCGTCGACTGCGGCATGTTCCAGGGAAGCCCGAACGAGTCGATCCGCAACCGGATCCCGCTCGCCTACGATCCGAGCCGGCTCGACGCGATCCTGCTGACCCACGCCCACCTCGACCACTGCGGGCTCATCCCGCACGTCGTGAAGGAGGGCTTCGGCGGGCCGATCTGGGCGACCGACGGCACGATCGAGCTGGCCCGGCTTGTCCTGCTCGACTCGGGCAAGCTCCAGGAGGAGTTCGCCAAGCGGGGCATGCGCTGGGAGCGCCGTCACCCCGACCAGGCCGCCGAGGAGGACCAACGTGACCTCGCGGCCTACCAGACCGCCGTGGCCCTCGCGGCGGAAGGCGAATCGGAGAGCGAGCACCCATCGGGCGACGGACCCAGCCCGGCGATCGTGCCCGGCTCGGCGGTCACCGGCGAGCACGTCCCGACCAGCATCGAACCGGGTCCGGCGGCCGGCCCAGCGACCGTGGCCGCGGCGATCCCACCGCCCGCCGCCGCGACTCCAGCATCCGCATCGGCCGCGTCCGCGCCGGCCCAGGCGGACCGACCCGAGCGGCGCGTGGCCCAGGACCCGCGGCGCGACCCCGACCACTTCGGCCGCCGCCGCTACGACGCAGCGCTGATGATCCCGCAGGAGGGTGGGGGAGCGTCCGACCCGGTGATCGCGCCGTCGACGTTCTCCTCGTTCGCCGCGATCCCCGCCGAGGCGGCGCCGCCCGTCCCGCCCGCACCGGCGTTCACGATCGCCCCGGACCCCGAGACGGCGCTCCGGTCGCAGCCGGCCAAGCTCGACATCGACCTCGACGAGCCGCTGTACGACGAGACCGACGCTCGCGCGTCGCTCGAGCGCTTCCGTGGCGTGCGCTACGACCAGGAGGTTGAGGTGGCGCCCGGGATCCATGCCACGTTCGTCGACGCCGGGCACATCCTCGGCTCGGCGATCATCCGCCTCCGGGTCGCCGATCGCGACGGGGGACCCGAGCTCCGGCTCGTCTTCTCGGGCGATCTCGGGCGGACCGGGACGCCGATCCTGCGCGACCCGACGATCGTGACCGACGCCGACTACGTGCTGATCGAATCGACATACGGCGGCCGCGAGCACGAGCCGGAGGCCGAGTCGATCCGGATCCTGGCCGAGACGGTGCGTCTCGTCGCCGAGAGCGACGGCGTGCTGCTCGTCCCTTCGTTCGCCATCGGGCGGACCCAGGAGGTGGTCTGGGAGCTCGATCGGCTCATCACGGCGGGCACGATCCCGCTGCTCCCGCTGTACCTCGACTCGCCGATGGCGTCGAAGGCGTCGGACATCTATCGCGCCCATCCCGACTACTACGACGAGCAGACGCGCGACCTCCTCGCCAGGCACGAGTCGCCACTCGACTACCCGAACCAGATCATCACCAACGATGTCCGCCAGTCCCAGGCGATCGAGCGCGCCAAGCGGCCGTACATGATCGTCGCCTCGAACGGCATGCTGACCGGCGGCCGGGTCGTCGGCCACCTGCGCAACCTGATCGACGACCCGGCAGCCGTCCTGCTGTTCGTCGGCTACCAGGGCGAGGGCACGCTCGGCGCCCACCTCCAGGCCGGCGCCGAGACGGTCCGGATCGATGGCCAGACCCGGCAGGTGCGCTGCCAGGTCCGCTCGATCAGCGGCTTCTCGGCGCACGCCGACGAATCCGAGCTCCTCGCCTGGCTGGCCAACTTCGGCCGCGGCAAGCGTCAGGGCGACGACGGGTTCCCGCGCAGAGTGTTCCTCGTCCACGGCGATCCCGACGCCCAGGCGGCCCTGCTGCCGAAGGTCCGGGCGCTCGGCTTCGACGCGGACGTGCCGACCTGGCACGAGCAGGTCGAGCTCGGGTAAGGGCCCGCAAGCCGCACGATCAGGTCTGGCGGGCCTCCCGCGCCGCGGCCTCGGCGGCTGCCAGCATGAACCCATAGTCCGTCCCGAGCGTGGCCCAGGCGAAGCCCTGCTCCCGCCGCGCGCGAACCTGGGCGGCCGACAGCGTCCAGATCCCGACCGGGACGCCGTGCGCGCTCGCCCGCTCGAGAACGCGCCCGATCGCGTCCTCGACGTCGGCGTGGCCGATGTCGCCGGTGTGGCCGAGCGCGGCCGCCAGGTCATTCGGGCCGATGAGGACCGTATCGACGCCGGCCACGGCCAGGATGGCGTCGAGGTCCTCGAGCGCCTCGCGCGTCTCGATCTGGACGCAGCAGGTCACGAGGTCGTTGGCCGTGCCGAGATAGCTCGCCGTGTGCCGGCCGTACTCGGAGGCGCGGCGGGGTGCGATCCCGCGCAGCCCAACCGGCGGGTAGCGGGTCCAGGCGACCGCCTTCTCGGCGTCGGCGACCGTTCGGATCTGGGGCACCACGACGCCGCTCGCACCCGCGTCGAGCGCGTGCATGATCCGGACCGGCTCGTTGGAGGCGACGCGGTAGAGGATCGGCACGCCGGCCGCCCGGGTGGCGATCAGCATCTGGACGAGGTCCGCGGTCGCGATCGGGCCGTGCTCGCCGTCCGCGACCAGCAGGTCGAAGCCGGATCCGGCCATGAGCTCGGTCGCCGCCGGGTCGAGGATCGTGAGCCAGGAGCCGAGCTGGAACTGGCCTGATCGCAGGCGGGCACGGAAGTCCGGCACCATCGGCGGCCGATCGGGTTGGCTCATCCGCGGGAGTGTACGCGGTGGCCGCCGGATCCCGCCCGACGCGTTCGGCCCCCGGGGCGGCCGTCGCCGAGAACCGCTCGTCTCCGGGTGCCGTACCGTTGAGGCCGGCCACCCGTCGAACCCGGTCGGCGTCCAGGGAGATCCGGTCATGCGCCCGTCACGACTCATCGTCGCCCTCCTGCTCGCCCTCGTCGGGCTCGTCTGGGTCGGGCAGGGGACCGGCGTCATCGGCGGCAGCGCGATGTCGGGGAGCGCTTTCTGGGCGGTCGTCGGCGTCGTCCTGCTCGTCGCGGCGCTCGCCATCGTCGTCCGCGAGCGAAGCCTGGTGCCGCGCGGCTGAGGCGCGCTGCGGCGTCGAGGCATCCGGCGGGGCAGGTAGGTCAGGCGGTCTGTCGCGCGGCAGCGGCGATGCCCCGCCTACTGGTTCGCGTGGGCCAGCACGGCCCGCAGGAAGTCGGCCCAGCCCTGATCGCCGGCCGTCGCGCCGACGTCGATCGGCGGTCCGTCGTCGCGCGAGATCCTGACCGTCCAGGCACCGGGCCGGCCGAAGGTGACGGCGTGGTTGACCGCGACCCGGACGGACTTCCAGGGCACGAACTCGATCTGCAGTGCCTGGGGCGAGGCAGCCACGTCCATCCGGGTGCGGAGGATGCCGCGCTCCGCCGCCGAGACCGCCACGATCTCCGTGCCGGCTCCCGGGTCGACGCTCACCGCGAACGACGCCTCCTCGGCGGCGATCGATCGGCTCGTCGTGATCAGCTCCTGGGCCATCTCCTGATTCAGCGAGCGGCGAATGACGTCGAGCTCGGTCAGCTTCATGGGGCCTCCGTGAGGGGCGGTCGAACGGGCCCGGAACGGCCCCGGCGCGGACCACCCCGCAGCGTTCTTACCACGCCCGCGAACCGGGCGCCTCCGCCGGGTCGAGGATCGGGCCGTTTGACAGGGCGCGGGATCGGGCGCACCGTGAGAAGCGTCACCGCGTCGGATCGATGCGCGGCGCCCCTGGGCGCGGCGGACCCTGGCGCCGGCGGAGCGTCCCTCCGGATTTCGGCTCCCGCCGCCTCGCCAGAGCGTGCCCACGACCGAGATCGGTCCTGGACACGACCGACCAGGAGCAATCCCATTCGCATCGCATTCGCCTCCACCTATCCGCCGCGTCGCTGCGGCATTGCCGTCTTCACGAGCGACCTGTCCCGGGCGGTCGACGACCGCGAGATCGTGGCCCTGACCCCGCCCGATCACGCCCTGCCCTACCCACCCGAAGTCCATCACCGGATCGGACGGGATCGTTGGGAGGACTATCCGCACGTCGCGCGCGCCCTCGACCGATGCCGGGTCGGGGCCGTGTCCATCCAGCACGAGTACGGCATCTGGGGTGGTGACGACGGCAGCTACGTCCTCGACTTCGTGCAGGCGCTCAGCCTGCCGGCCGTGGCGACGCTGCACACCGTCCTCCGCCACCCGACCGACCACCAGCGGCGCGTCCTCGTCGACCTCGTCGCGGCGACGAACGCGACGGTCGTGATGTCCAACGCCGCCGCCCAGCTGCTGGAACGGATCTACGACATCGATCCGAGCCGGATCGATGTCATCCCGCACGGGGTTCCCGAGCTGCCGCTCGTCGAGCCGGCCACGCTGAAGCCGGCCGTGGGGCTGGAGGGCCGGGAGATCATCCTGAGCTTCGGGCTTCTCGGGCCGGGCAAGGGCTACGAGCTGGCGATCGATGCGATGGCCGAGGTGGCCGGTGGGCACCCGAATGCGCGCTACGTCATCCTCGGGGCCACCCATCCCGACCTCCTCCGAACCGAGGGCGAGGCCTACCGACAGCGGCTCACGGCGCGTGTCGCCGAGCTGGGCCTGACCAAGCACGTCATCTTCGTCGACCAGTTCGTCGGGCGGCGTGACCTCGCCCGCTGGCTGGAGGCTGCCGACATCTTCGTCACGCCGTATCCGAACCTCGAGCAGATCGTGTCGGGGACAATGTCGTACGCGATGAGCGCCGGGAAGGCGATCGTGTCGACCCCGTATGCGTATGCCGTCGAGATGCTCCAGGGCGACCGCGGCCTGGTCGTCGAGCGGCCCACCGCGCCGGACCTCGCCCGGGCGTTCCTCGAGCTCCTCGGCGACCCCGAGCGGCGAGCGGCGATCGGCGCACGGGCATATGACCACAGCCGGCGGATGATCTGGCCCGAGGTCGGCGCCGCGTACCGCCGGGTGTTCGCCCGTGTCGCCGCGCGGCCGTCGATCGTGGCGGTCCGCCAGCCGGGGTTTGCGCTCGCCGATGCCTGAGCGCGTCCCGCTGTTCCCGATCGAGCGCCGGCACCTCGAGGAGCTGAGCGACGGGATCGGGATCATGCAGCATGCCGTCGGGTCCCGACCTGATCCGGCCCACGGCTACTGCACCGATGACGTCGCCCGGGCGCTGATCGTGGACCTGCTCCACGCAACCGGCCTTGGCTGGCCGGCCGTTGCCGTGAGCGCCGGCCGGTCAATGGCCTTCCTCGAGGCCGCGTTCGATCCGAGCTCCGGCCGGTTCCGCAACTTCCGGTCCTCGGGTGGGGCCTGGCTCGATTCGGTCGGATCCGAGGATGCTCATGCCCGGGCCCTGCTGGCGCTCGCCGAGACCGCCTCGACGGCAGGCGACGCCGGACTCCGCGATGCCGCCTCGGCGTTGCTCGCCCAGGCCCTGCCTGCCAGCCTCGAGTTCGTCCATCTCCGGCCGGTGGCCGGCTCGGTCATCGCCGCCGAGATCGGGGCGCGCCACGGGCACCGGGTCTCCGCGCTCGCCCTGCCCCGTCTGGCGGAGATGCTCCGGCTCGGCACCACCCCGCTGGCCGGCGGCGGGCCGTCATGGCCGTGGCCCGAGCCGGCACTGACCTACGAGACCGGCATCGTGCCGCGGGCGCTCATCCGGGCCGGCGATCGGCTCGCGGATCGGCGGATGATCGATCGCGGTCTCCGGATCCTCGACTGGCTGGTCGCGTCGCAGGTGGGCCCGGCGGGCGACTTCTCGCCGATCGGCAACCACGGCTGGTGGCAGCGCGGCGGTGCCCGGGCACGGTACGATCAGCAACCGATCGAGGCGACGACGCTGCTCCTCGCCGCGGAGGCCGCCTTCGAGGTCAGCGGTGAGCGGGCGCACCTGGCGACGATGGAGTGGGCGTATGGCTGGTTCCTGGGCCACAACGACGCGCGACGGCGGGTGGCGCTGCCCGCGACGGGCGGCTGCCACGACGGGCTCGGTCCGGCCGGCGTGAACCGAAACCAAGGGGCCGAGTCGACCCTGATGTGGTTGATCGCGCTGGAGCGCCTGCGCGCCGCCCGGGCCCCCACGGTCGTGCGACCGGTCGATCCGCTGGTTCCGCGACCGACGGTGGTGCCGCCGGCGTGACGGTGCTCGGCGCCCACGAGCTCTTCACGCGGGTCGCAGGGAATCCCATCCTGACCGTGGCCGGCCTGCCGTACCTGGCCAACACGGTGTTCAATCCCGGCGCCGCCCGGGTCGGGAACGAGGTCCTCCTGCTCACCAGGGTCGAAGACCGGCGCGGGATCTCCCTGCTCCACGTCGCCCGGAGCGCGGACGGCGTGACCGACTGGCGGTTCGACCCGGAGCCGCTCGTGGTGCCCGAGCCGGAGGGCTATCCCGAGGAGATCTGGGGCTGCGAGGATCCCCGCCTGACCTGGCTCGAGGAGCTCGGGCAATGGGCAATCGTGTACACGGCCTACAGCCGGCTGGGCCCGCTCGTGTCGCTCGCGACGACCAGCGACTTCCGCTCGATCAGACGGCTCGGACCGGTCATGCCGCCCGAGGACAAGGACGCCGCCCTGTTCCCGCGTCGGATCGACGGGCGCTGGGCGATGATCCACCGCCCTTCACCGCTCCGCGGACACGCCAACATGTGGCTCTCCTACTCGCCCGACCTCCGCCACTGGGGCGATCACACGCTCCTGCTCGAGGCGCGCGACGGGGCCTGGTGGGATGCCGGGAAGATCGGCCTCGGCCCGCCGCCGGTCGAGACCGACCACGGCTGGCTGACGATGTACCACGGCGTCCACCTGACCGGCGACGGCCCGATCTACCGGGTCGGCTTCGTGCTGTTCGATCTCGACGATCCGACGCTCGTCCTGCACCGCTGCGACGAATGGGCGTTCGGGCCGCACGAGCGCTACGAGCGGGAGGGAGACGTCGACAAGGTCGTCTTCCCGTGCGGCTGGGTCGTCGACCGGGAGCGCGACGAGATCCTGCTCTACTACGGTGCCGCCGATACGAACATCGGGCTCGCGACGGCTCGCCTGAGCGACGTGATCGACCACGTCCTGGCCACCCCGGTCCCCGAACCGGCCTTCGGACCGACCGGGCCGCGCCACCGCTGACATCGGCGGGCGTCGCGCCGGCGCGTTCCGGCGGCGGCGCATCAGGTGGAACGCGAGGGGCAATGGAATCCACCCGGCCGAGAATCCCGCCCAAGGCCGAGCCACGGATGGGAGCGTCGGCGACCTGAGGGAGCGTTGGTGCGGCCGACCCTGAACGTGCTCAGCGACGAGCTGATCGAGCGGATCATCGACGAGGCGTTCGACGTCCTCGCGACGACCGGGATGGAGATCCGCGGCCCGGCGATGCGCCAGCGGCTCGTCGACGCCGGGCTGCCCCAGGACCCGGCCGGGCGCGTCCTCTTCCCGCGCGCCGTCGTCGAGCGGGCGATCGCCAGCGCGCCGTCCTCGTTCCTGCTCCACGACCGCGACGGGGCCGTGCATGCCGATCTCGGCGGCGACCGCGTCCACTTCGTCCCCGGGTCGAGCGGCTTGCGCGTGGTCGACCACCGCACGGGCGAGGCCAGGCTGGCGAACTCGACCGATTTCGTGGAGTACGTCCGGCTCGCCGACGGCCTGAAGAACATCGCCTACCTGGCGACGGCCTTCTCGACGAACAAGGACATCGAGGCCCAGGTGTCGGACGCCTGGCGGCTCCACCTGTGCCTGCTCAACTCGAGGAAGCCGGTCGTGTCGGGCGCCTTCACCGAGCACGGTGTCCCACGCATGGTCGAGATGCTCCAGCTGTTCCGGCGCGACCGGGCCGATCTCGTCGCCCACCCGATGACGATCTTCACGATCACCGCCACCGGCAACTTCCGCTACAGCGAGGACTCCTGCCAGAACCTGATCGACTGCGTCGAGGCGGGCATCCCGGTCGAGATCGTGCCGGTCACCCTGATGGGGCTGATCGCCCCGGTGACGCTCGTCGGGGCGACCGTCTTCCACGCCGTCGACGTGCTGGCCGGGATCGTCATGACCCAGGTCGTCCGGCCGGGTGCGCCGGTCCTGTTCGGCGGGGCCCCGGCCACCTTCCACATGAAGATCGCCAGCTCGCCAATGGCCGCCATCGAGGCGCTCCACCTCGACGTCGCCTATGTGGCGGTGGCCAAGCGGCTCGGCCTGCCCACGCAGTCCTATATGGCCCTCTCGGACGCCAAGCTGCTCGACGCGCAGGCCGGGGCCGAGACGTTCGGCAGTGCGCTGCTCGCCGCCCTGGCCGGGGTGAACTCGGTCAGCGGTCCCGGGATGCTCGACTTCGTCCTCGTGTTCAGCCTGGCCAAGCTCGTCTTCGACGACGAGATGTGCGGGCAGGCGCTCCACTTCGTCCGCGCGATCGAGCCGCTCGACGACCTCCCCACGGCCGGCCTGGTGGCGCAGCTGATGGCCGACCAGCACCTGATCATGGCTCCCCACACGCTCGAGCACTGGCCGTCCGAGCTGTACCTCCCGTCGGCCATCGTGGAGCGCGACAACCGCGAGAACTGGACGAAGGCCGGGGCGCTCGACGCGGCGCAGCGGGCGACGGCGGAGGTCGACCGGCGGCTGGCTGCCTACCGCCCGCTCGAGACCGATCCGGCGATCGTCCGCGAGCTCGAGGCGATCATCCGCTCCGGGCTCGAGGAGCAGGACCGTCTGCCCGACGTCCCGCCGGCTGCCGAACCCACCATCGTCGAGGACCCGGCCGCCGGCCGGCGTCGCAACCCACGTCGCGAACAGCGCCGCCCAGCCCGACCGCAGGAGGAGCCGCCGTCATGACCAGCTCGACCGCCACGCCGGCCACCGAGGCCTCGACCACGCTCTACTTCGGCCCGTGGTACCGCCGCTCGCCGTTCTTCGAGAAGACGCTGGACGCCGGCTGCAGTGCCTATGACATCTACAACCACATGTACCTGCCGGGCTACTACGCGGACCCGGTCGAGGAGTACTGGGCGCTGCTCAACGACGTCACGGTCTGGGACGTCGCCGTCGAGCGGATCGTCGAGATCAGCGGACCCGACGCCTCGGCGTTCACGAACCAGCTGACCTGTCGTGACCTCACGAAGTGCGCGGTCGGCCAGGGCAAGTACGTCCTGATCACGGCCGAGGACGGCGGCATCGTCAACGATCCGGTGCTGCTGCGGGTCGAGGAGAACCGCTGGTGGCTGGCCCTGGCCGACTCGGACGCGGGCCTGTGGGCGCGCGGCGTGGCGACCCATGCCGGGATGGACGTGACCGTGCGCGAGCCGGAGGTCTACCCGGTCCAGGTCCAGGGGCCCAAGTCGAAGGACGTCCTGCGGACGCTGTTCGGCGACGCCGTCCTCGACATCCGCTACTACTGGACGATGAGCGCGGAGCTCGACGGGATCCCGGTCGTCATCAGCCGGACCGGCTGGACCGGCGAGGTCGGCTACGAGATCTACCTCCGCGACCCGTCGCGCGGCGGTGACCTGTGGGACCGGATCATGGAGGCGGGCAAGCCGCACGGGATCCGCCCCATCGCGCCGTGCGAGGCGCGCCGGATCGAGGCCGGCATCTTCAACTACGGCTCCGACATGACGATCGCCAACAACCCGTTCGAGATCATGGGCCTCGAGCGCCTCGTCGAGCCCCAGGACGCCGACTACATCGGCAAGGCCGCGCTCGAGGACATCCGGCGGCGCGGCGTCAGCCGGAAGCTCGTCGGGATCGAGGTCGCCGGCGAAGCGCTCCCGTTCGAGCTGTCGCGCGCGTGCGACGCGCTCCACGAGGGTCGCGCCGTCGGCACCGTGACCGACCTCATCTGGTCGCCGCGCCTCGAGCGCAACATCGGCTACGTCTGGGTGCCGATCGAGCTCGCCGGGGCCGGCACCGCGCTCGACATCGTCGCGCCCGACGGCGGCATCTGGCCGGCGCGGACCGCGGCGATCCCGTTCATCGATCCGAAGAAGACCGTCCCCCTCGGCTGACCGCCGAGGAGCCGGGCGTCCGACGCGACGCCCGGCCCACCGCTCGGCCGGCCGTAGACTCGTCCCAGCCCGCACGGAGGTCCGATCCTTGACCGCTCGCCAGCCCGCCCCGTCCCCGCTCAGCAGCGAGGAGATCGCCGCCGTCCGCAAGCCGTACCGGGCCGCTTCGCTGCTCCCCGGCCGTGCCTACCACGACGCTGTGATCCACGACTTCGAGCGCCGCGAGTGGTTCCGCCGCGATTGGCTGGTCGTCGGACGCGCCGAGGACGCCGCCGCACCGGGGACGTACTTCCTGGCCACGGTCGACGACGAGCCGCTCGTCGTCGTCCACGGTCGCGACGGGCAGCTCCGCGCGTTCTACAACGTGTGCCGTCATCGCGGCACCGCGGTGGTGGAGGAGCACTGCGGCACGGCCGTCCGCTTCCAGTGCCCGTACCACGCCTGGATCTACGACCTCGACGGCCGGTTGATCCGGGCGAAGCATACCGAGGACCTCGACGACTTCAGCCTCGACGGCTTCGGGCTCGTGCCGGTCCGGCTGGCCATCTGGCAGGGCTTTGTGTTCGTCAGCCTCGACCCGGACGCCGAGGAGCTCGAGGCCTGGCTGGGCGATCTCGAGCCCCATCTCGACCGGTTCGACTTCGGCGCGCTGCGCGTCGCCCACGAAGTGGCCTACGAGGTCGACGCGAACTGGAAGTTCATCGCCGAGAACTACAGCGAGTGCTACCACTGCCCGGGCATCCACCCCCAGCTCAACAAGCTCACCCCCTACGACCTCGGTGGAGACTACGCGCCGAACGGTCCGTGGCAGGGCGGCTGGATGGAGCTCGTCGAATCGGCCGAGACGATGGCGATCGACGGCGGGCACCGCGGCGGCCGTCCGGCGATGGCGGGGATCAGCCCGCTCGACGAGCGGCGGATCTACTACTACCTGCTGTGGCCGCTGACGTTCCTGTCGATCCACCCGGACTACCTGCTCGTCCACCGGCTGGAGCCGGCCGGCGCCGATCACACCCGGATCGTCTGCCAGTGGCTGTTCGAGCCTGCGACGATCGCCGCCAAGGGGTTCGACCCGTCCGACGCGATCGCGTTCTGGGACCTCACCAACCGCCAGGACTGGCACGTCTGTGAGCTCCAGCAGCGTGGGACGCGGTCGCGGAGCTGGACGGCCGGGCGGTACTCGAACCAGGAGCCGAGCGTCCACGCCTTCGACCTCATGGCGGTCGATCGCTATGCCGGCGACGGCGAGGCGAGCCGGCGGACCGTGCGCGAGCGCTATGACGTGCCGCCGCCGAAGCCCGATCCCGCGAACGGAAACGGCCCGGGCGACATCCCGGCCGTGCTGCTGCCCCGCTCGGAGCGACGCCTCGCCGCCCGGGCGAAGACGCGCTGAGGGGCTCAGCCCGCGGTCAGGCGTCCTCCGTGACGAGCCGGCGCTCGTCGGTCCGGAACGCCCCCAGCCGCCAGGCGATGAACAGCGCGATCGCGACGACGGTCACGATGATCGTCGAGATCGCGTTGATCTGGGGCGAGACCCCGAACTTGATCGAGCTGTAGATGTAGATCGGCAGCGTGCTCGAGCCCGGGCCCGCGTTGAACGAGGTCACGATCAGGTCGTCGAACGACAGGGCGAACGTGAGCATCGCCCCGGCCGCCACCGCCGGCGCGATGAGCGGCAGCGTGACGTGGCGGAAGGCGCCCCACGCCGACGAGCCGAGGTCGCGGGCCGCCTCCTCGAGCCGCGGGTCGAGGCTCAGCGCGCGGGCCCGCACCACGATCGCCACATACGAGATGCAGAACGTGATGTGGGCGATCCCGATCTGGCCGAGCGAGCCGTTCTGGCGGAACAGCTGGCCGAAGAAGATGAGCAGGCTGATCCCCATGATGATCTCGGGCGTGATCATCGGCAGCAGGATGAGCGTCTCGGCCGCGCCGCTGCCGCGGAACTTGAGGCGGGCGAGTCCGAGCCCGAGGAGCGAGCCGAGGATCGTCGCCCCGACGATGGCGATCACCGCCACCCGCAGGGTGACCGACAGGGCGTCGAGCAGCTGGCTGTTGGCGAACAGCTTGGGGTACCAATCGAGGGTGAAGCCGAGCCACACGAAGTTCCGCCGCGAGACGTTGAAGCTGAAGATGATCAGCACGACGATCGGCGCGAAGAGGAACACGTAGGTCACCACGGCCAGCGCGGTCAGCCAGGTGTTGCGCTCGCGGCTCATCCGCCACCCAGCGTCTCGCGACGCAACGTCCGCAGCGCGAGGAAGGTCCCGGCCAGGGTGATGATCATGAGCAGGAACCCCAGCGCCGAGCCGTACGGCCAGTCGCGCCCGCTCTGGAAGACGACCTGGACGACCTTGGCGATCGTCGTCGTCTGGGCGCCGCCGAGCAGGTCCGGCGTGACGTAGTCGCCGATCGCCGGGATGAACGTCAGCAGCGCCGCGGCGACGATCCCGGGCATCGTGATCGGCAGAGTCACGTGGAGGAAGGCCTGGCTACCGCTGGCATACAGGTCTCGGGCGGCCTGGACGAGGTTGTCGTCCATCCGGTCGATCGACACGTAGAGCGGCAGGATCGCGAACGGCAGGAAGCCGTAGGTCATCCCGAGGACCACCGAGAAGTCGGTGTTGAGGAACGGGATCGGGTCGCTGATGACGCCGAGGGTCTGGAGGATCCCGTTCACGACCCCGTTGTCGCGCAGGATGATCATCCAGGCGTAGGTCCGGATGAGGTAGCTCGTCCAGAACGGAAGCATCACCAGGATCAGCAGGAGGATCTTCCGCCGCCCGCCGTAGCGCGAGATCCAGTAAGCGATCGGATAGCCGATCAGGATCGACAGCACCGTCGTGATCGCCGCGTAGCGGAGCGAGTTGAGGAACGCCGGCACGTACTCCGGGCGGCCCGCCTGGAGGTAGTTCTGGAACCCGGGATGGGCCAGGTTGACGTGGCCTGTCGCGTCCTTCGTCCCGAAGCTGACGATGAGCACGATCACCAGCGGGATGAGGAAGAAGAGCGCCAGCCAGCCGATCCCGGGGACGACGAAGACGAGCGTGCTCAGGCGCTCGCGGATCGGCCGCCGCGGGCGCGTAACGGCCGGCGCCGCCGTCAGGCCTTGAGTGCGTTCCAACGCTGGGTGTACTTGTCGAGATCGGAACCGAGCTCGAGGAGCTCGACGAGCTTGTCCAGCACGGCCGCCGCGGGATTGATCCGTGGATCGCCGCTGATCGATGGGTCGATCAGCGAGAGCGCCGCGGCGTTCGGCCCCATGTAGTACGTCGTGTTCGTGTTCGCCGCGCTGACCTTGGCGTCGAGGTTGAAGTTGATCCACAGGTTCGCGGCGACCGGGTGCTGGGCGCCGGACAGGACGACCATCGTGTCCGAGCCGCGGACGGCACCGGAATCCGGCACGACGTACTTCGTCTTCGGCTTGTCGCTCAGCATCTGCCCCCAGTCACCCGACCAGGCATGGGTCAGCCAGACCTGGCCGCTGGTGAGGTCCTGGATGTCGTTCGCGGTATAGGTCCGCAGGAGCGGCTTCTGCTGCTCGAGCAGCTGGAGCATCGCGTCGAGGTCGCTGTCGCTCGTGGTGTTCGGCGAGAGCCCGAGCCGGAAGCCGGCCACCGCGAAGCACTCGCGGACGTCGTCCAGCATCGCCATGTGGCCCTTGTACGACTCGTCCCACAGCGCCGGCCAGTCGGTCAGCTCGGCCTTGATCTTGGCGGGATCCCAGGCGAAGCCGGTCGTCCACCACATGTACGGCATCGAGTGGGCGTTGTTCGGGTCGTAGCCCGGGTTCGCCCACTCCGTCCCGAGGTTGACGGCGTTCGGGATCAGCGACATGTCGAGGGCCGCAATGACCCCGTCGCGGAGGAGCGGCGGAATGTCGGTCGAGGCCGGGTACGTCACGTCGTAGCCGCCGCCCTTGCCATCGCTCCGGATCTTCGTGAGCTGGGTGTCGGCGGTGTCGAAGAAGTCGTACGTGACCTTGATCCCGTACATGTCCTCGAAGTTCTTCTGCGTGTCGGGCCCGATGTACTCGGTCCAGTTGTAGACGAACAGCTGGTCCTCGGGCGTTGGCTGCGGCGTCGGCGCGGGGGTGGCGGTCGCCGCGGCGGCCGCGCTGGCGGACGGGGCCGCGAGCGTCGGGCTCGCACTGGCGGGCGGGCTGGCCGACGCCTCGCTCGTGCCGCAGGCGGCGATGATCGGCGCCAGGGCGGCCGTCGCGCCGACGACCGAGATGCGGTGGAGGAGCTGGCGCCGGGTCAGCCGCTCCTCCGCGAGGTAGCGGACGAGAATCCGTTCGAGATCGAGGCTCGAGCCGTCGTGATCGTTGCTCATGGGGTCTCCTCCACGGTCGGGTGGCTGCCGACGACGAGCGCGTCGCGGGACGACCAGCCGACCTCCACGTCGTCGCCGGCGACGAACCGCCGGCCGGTCTTGGGGGCGACGACGCTGAGCAGCGCGCCGCCCTGGCTGCGGACCTGGTACTGGACGCTGGCGCCGAGGTAGGCCGACTGCTCGATCCGACCCTCGATCGCCCCGGGACCGCCCGCGCCGGGCTCGGCGATCGAGACCGACTCCGGACGGACCGAGATCTCGAGGCTGTCGCCGACCGACAGCCCGTCGCCGACGAACGCCTGGCACTCGTCGCCCCCGTCGAGCCGGACGGCCGCGATCGAGTCGGTGACCGATTCGACCCGGCCCTTGAGCAGGTTCGTGGTGCCCATGAAGTCGGCGACGAAGCGCGTCGCCGGCCGGTCGTAGAGCTCCTCGGGCAGCCCGAGCTGCTCGACCTTGCCCTGGTTCATCACCGCGATCCGGTCGCTCATCGTGAGCGCCTCTTCCTGGTCGTGGGTGACGTAGACGAAGGTGATCCCGACCTCGATCTGGATCCGCTTGAGCTCGAGCTGAAGACTCTTGCGCAGCTTCAGATCGAGCGCCCCGAGCGGCTCGTCGAGGAGCAGCACGTTGGGCCGGTTGACGAGCGCCCGGGCGAGCGCGACCCGCTGCTGCTGGCCGCCCGACAGCTCGTTCGGCTTGCGCCGCCCGTAGCTGCCGAGATGGACGAGCTCGAGGGCGTCGGCGACGCGCTGACGGACCTCGGCCTCCTTGACCCGGTGCCGGCGCAGCCCGAAGGCCACGTTGTCGTGGACATTGAGATGGGGGAACAGGGCGTAGCTCTGGAAGACCATGTTGACCGGCCGCTTGTCGGGCGGCGCGTCGGTGACGTCCACCCCGCGGAGCTCGATCCGGCCGCTCGTCGGGAGCTCGAAGCCGCCGATCATCCGGAGGGTCGTCGTCTTGCCGCAGCCGGACGGGCCGAGCAGCGAGAAGAACTCCCCCGGCCGGATCTCGAGCGAGATGTCGTCCACCGCGCGCACGTCGCGGAACCGCTTCGACACGCCGGACAGACGGATCTCGGGGACCGCCTCGGAGACCGTCATGCGGGGCAGCCTACGGGACGGCTCTCGAACGTCATGCGACGTGTCCCGTCAAGCGCAACCGGGGCTCGGCGCGCGCGGTCCGAGACCGTGTCGAGCTCATCGCCGGGCCGGCTTCGTGCGAGCCGCGATCCGCGACAGCGCCCCGGCCCAGTCGGCGTCGAAGGGCCGGCCGGGAGCGTCGAGATCGACAACGAGCGGGGCGTGGTCGGACGGGATCGGCGGGCCCTTGCGCGCCTCGCGATCGATCTCGGCCCACACGACCCGCTCGGCGAGCGGCGGGCTGAGGAGGAGATGGTCGATCCGCATGCCGAGGTTCTTGTGGAAGTTGCCGGCCCGGTAGTCCCACCACGTGAAGCGGCCGCGATCGGACACCTTGAGCCGGTAGGCATCGACGAGGCCCCGCTCGAGGAGGGCGCGGAACGCTGCCCGCTCGGGCTCCGAGACGTGGGTCCCGCCGTGGACCGCCGCCGCGTCCCAAACGTCGTCGTCGGTCGGGGCGACGTTGAGGTCGCCGCCGACGACGAGGTTGGCGCCGGCGACGGCCTCGCCCAGCCAGCGCGCGAGCCGGTCGAACCAGCGCAGCTTGCCGTCGTAGAACGAGCTGCCGACGACTCGCCCGTTCGGGGCGTACAGGCTGACGATCCGGAACGGGCCGCCGGCGCGGGCGTCCGGGTCGACCAGCGCCGACACCATCCGCGCCTCGTCCGACGGGTCGAAGTCCTCCTCGCTCACGAGCACGGCCGCCCCGGGGCCGCTGTCGCGGACGGGGCCGTCGCCGAAGTTCGTGATCACGTCCGTCGCGCCGAGCCCCTGGCGGACGGCGATCGCGACGCCGTTCCAGCGACCCTCGCCGTGGTGGACCAGGTCGTAGCCGGCCATCGCGAAGGCCATCACCGGTGCGTCGTCGTCGCCGAGCTTCGTCTCCTGGAGGAGCAGGACGTCCGGCGCCGCGCGCGCCAGCCACTGCTCGACCTTGTCCTGGCGGGCCTTGAGCGAGTTGACGTTCCAGGTAGCGATCCGCATCGGGGAAGGTCCGTGCCGGTCAGAAGCGCTTGCCGCGCTGGCGGGCGAGATCGAACGTCGCGGTGTCGGCGATCGCCATGACCGCCATCGTCCCCGCCTGGACGGGATCGGACACCACCAGGTCGACTGCGTCGGTGATCGAGCCGACCATGTTGAGCGCGATGATCGGGATCCCGTGCGCCCGAAGCTCGCGTGCCGCGCGGGTGATGTCGCCGCCCATGATCGAGCCCGCCAGGACGAGCAGCCTGGCCCGAGGCAGGTCGGCCACGGCCCGGACCGCCGCCGCGATGTCGTCCTCGCCGACGAGCGGGATCGTGTCGACGCTGATCCGCTCGCCGCGGAGGTTGTGCCGATCGGCCTCGCTCACCGCGCCGAGCGCGACCTGGGCGACCTGCGCCCCGCCGCCGACCACGATCACGCGCTTGCCGAACACCCGGTCGAGGCTGCGGGTGAGCCCCTGGCTGCGCAGCCCCGGCAGGTCGCGAACCGTGGCGCTCAGGACCTCCTCGGGGAGCCCCTCGACCTCGACCTCGATCTCGACCGCGGGGCCGGAGTCGCCGTCCGACCCACGACCGTCGGTCGAGCCGGCGGACGCGAGCCGGCGGACGGTGCTCAGGTTGCGCAGCGTCCCGCCAGCCTCCGCGACGCGCCCGATCAGGGTCGCGACGACTGCCGGGGCGTCGTCAAGGGCGAGCCGGATGGCGACGGTCGGCGGGCTGGCCGGGCTGCCGTCGCTGCGACGGGGCATCGTCGGGCGGGCTCGGCGTCGATCAGCCGGGGGAGCCGGCCGAGCGGCCGACGTCGGCCACGGTCATGCGCTCCGGGGCGAGACCGGCGGCCGGATCGTGCTCCTCGAAGGGCAGGCCGAGGGCGGCGAAGGCGTCACGGGTCGCGGCGGCGTCACTGGTCGTCAGCATGAGGGCGCCATCGGTGTCCTCCGCGACGCCGACGATGCCGGTGATGTTGACCCCGCGGTCCCCGAGCGCGGCTGCCACCCGGGCGAGCGAACCCGGCCGATCCTCGAGCTTGACCGTGAACCAGACCGTCACCGCGACCTCCTCTGCGCGGATGGTAGCCGTTCCTCCCCGCACGGGCTGGACGGGTCCCGGCCGTCGCGAGGGTGACGCACGCCCCGGTACCCTACGAGGATGGCGAGCGGATCCGGGTCGGACGGCGCGTCGGTCCAGGTCTTCGGGCTCGAGGACGACCGGGCGACGCGGGCGGCCGTGCGGTTCTTCAAGGAGCGTCGCGTCACGATCCACTTCGTCGACCTGCGGCGCAAGCCGATCGCGCCGGGCGAGCTGCGCCGGTTCGTCGAGCGGCTTGGGGCGAATGCCCTCCTCGACCCGGGCTCGCGCGCGTACCGCGACGCCGGCCTCGGCTACCTCAGGATGGACGACGGCGAGATCGTCGAGCGCCTCCTCGCCGACCAGCACCTCCTCCGCCTGCCGCTCGTCCGACAAGCAAATGACGTGAGCGCCGGGCCGGCCGAGTCGACGTGGCGGAGCTGGCTCGCCGCGAGCCGCTGAGCGGGGCGGCTGCGGCGCCCCATCCGCGGTGGCATCCTACGGGCGTGACCGAACGCCCATCCCGAACGCCCTCGGCGCGCCACCGCAGCGGCCGGGTGACGATGAAGCCGAACGCCGCGGAGCGCCTCGCCAAGGACCCGACCGTCACCGAGGACGAGAAGCTCTTTGCCCGCTCGCCGCGGCCCGCCTTCCTCGGCGAGGACCCGTGGCGGGTGCTGCGGATCATGTCCGAGTTCGTCGACGGGTTCGACGCCCTCGCCGAGGTCGGTCCGGCGGTCACCGTGTTCGGCTCGGCGCGCGCCGAAGCGGGGTCGACGATTTATGAGCAGGCCCGCGACATCGGCCGCAAGCTCGCCCGCGACGGCTGGGCGGTGATCACCGGCGGCGGCCCCGGCGTCATGGAGGCGGCCAACCGCGGCTGCCAGGAGGCGGGCGGGCTGTCGATCGGCTGCAACATCGAGCTGCCCCACGAGCAGTCCGTCAACGCCTACGTCGACCTGGCGATCGAGTTCCGTTACTTCTTCGCCCGCAAGACGATGTTCGTGAAGTACGCCGACGCGTTCGTGATCCTGCCCGGCGGGTTCGGCACGCTCGACGAGCTGTTCGAGGCGCTGACGCTCATCCAGACCGGCAAGATCCGGCATTTCCCGGTCGTCCTCGTCGGGACCGAGTACTGGGCGGGGCTCCTTGCCTGGGCTCGCGAGACGCTGATGGCCGACGGGACGGTGTCCGAATCGGACCTCGCGCTGCTGACCGTGACGGACGACACCGACGAGGTCGTCCGAGTCGTCCGCGCGTTCGCCCGGGCGAACCACCTCGGGAGCCCGACCAGCCCGGGCTGAGGCTGCTGCCGCTCCGGACCCCCGATCAGCCTGGGATCGCCGCCTCCACCCAGCCGTCGACGATCCGGATCGGGTAGTAGCGGAACCGGCGCACCCGGGTCAGCCGGCGTGCCTCGGCCTTCTTCCCGGGCGGGTCCTCCTTCGGGGCGCTGCCGGCCGGCGACCAGGTCGGGTGGTAGCGGCCGTCGGGGTCGAGCCCACCGGTCGTTGGCATCCGGACCGGGTCGCCCGAGCACAGGTCGAACTGGCCGTTGTGCAGCGGGCAGTCGACCAGGCAGCCGTCAAGCGCCCCGAGCGACAGCGGCGCGGCCATGTGCGGGCAGCGATCGTCGACCGCGAAGATGCCGGCCGGGGTCCGCGCCACGAGCACGTCCAGGTCGCCGACCGTCGCCCGCCGCAGGCCGCCGGGCGGCAGGTCGGCGAGGGCGACGAGGCGCCGGAAGGTGGCGTCTCGACTGCCCGGCGCGGCGAGCTCGGATCGGAAGGGGGCCGGGCGATCGTCCATCGCCGGCCAGCGTACCCGACCAGACGTGGACCGGCCCCGAACGCGTCGTCCGCGTTCGGGGCCGGATCCGGGAGGAGGAGGACGGGGTGAGAGTCAGTCCGGGACGGGTGCGCCCTTGGTCTGGCCGGATGCGGGCTGCGGGGCTCGCGCCCCCTGCGTCGCGCGCAGCGGGTGCTCGACCATCAGCGCCGCGAAGATCGCGGAGACGATGGCCGCGGCGACGCCGATCCAGAACGTCTGGGCGACCGCGAGGCTGAATGCCGCGTGGATGCCCTCGACGATGTTGGTGATGAACGGCGCGATCACGGCCTGCGCCTGGGCCGGGATCGAGGCGAGGATCGCCTTGCCCATGTCCCCGACGCCGGTCAGCTGATTGAAGTCGATGGCCCCGGAGCTGCTCGCCTGAGCGAAGCCCTGGACGACCTGGGCGGGGACGCCGGCGGTCGTGAGCTGCGGGCCGAGCTGCTCCTGGAACGTCGTGCCGAAGATCGTGCCGACGATCGCGAGGGCGACCGTCCCGCCGATCTGGCGGAAGAACGTGAGGTTCGACGTCGCGACGCCGAGCTCGTGGAACGGCACCGCGTTCTGGATGATGATCGTGAACACCGAGAACGTCGGTCCGACGCCGAGGCCGGCGATGAACATCCAGAACCAGACGACGGGCAGCGGCGTCGTGGCCGTCAGCTGCGTCATCAACAGGGTGGCGAACCCCATCACGGCGATTGCCGCGACGGTCATCCACTTGTACTTCCCGGTGCGCGCGACGATCAGGCCCGATCCGATCGAGCTCAGGATGAGCCCGGCCATGAGCGGCAGCGCCGCGAGACCGGAGTTCGTCGGGCTGAACCCCTGGACGACCTGGAACCAGCGCGGCAGGAAAACGATCGCCCCGAAGAACGCGAAGCTCGCGAAGAACACCGAGACCATCGAGGTCGAGTAGGTCCGCAGCCGGAAGAGGTGCGGCGGGACGATCGGCTCCTTGGCCCGGAATTCCGCCAGGGTGAACAGGACGATTCCGATCAGCCCGGCGACGATCAGCCCGCCCACGCTCGGGTCGGTCCAGTCGTTCAGCTGATGCGTCGTCGCGTTCGTGAAGCTCTTGTTGGTGAGCCCGATGAGCAGGAGGCTGATCGAGATCGTGAAGATCACGCCGCCCAGGATGTCGAAGTTCCGGGTCGCCTTCGGCGTCTTCACCGTCGGCAGGAGCCGCGAGATGAAGTACAGCGAGACGATCCCGATCGGGATGTTGACGTAGAAGATCCAGTGCCAGCTGATGTTCTCGGTCAGGAACCCGCCGACGAGCGGACCGACGATGAAGGCGATCCCGAAGACGGCCCCGAACAGGCCCTGGTACCGACCGCGCTCCTGGGGCGTGAACAGGTCGCCGATCACGGCGAGTGCGACGGGGAAGAGCGATCCGGCGCCGATGCCCTGGATCCCCCGGAAGAGGATGAGCATCTCCATGTTCTGGCTGAGCCCGCTCAGGGCCGAGCCGATCAGGAAGATCACGATGCCGATCATGAAGATCGGCTTGCGGCCGTAGAGGTCCGACAGCTTGCCCCAGAACGGCACGCTGATCGTGCTCGTCAGCAGGTAGATCGTGATCGCCCAGACGTAGAGGTCGTTGCCGGAGAGCTGGGTCGCGATGGTCGGGAGCGCCGGGCCGACGATCGTCTGGTCGAGGGCCCCGAGGAACAGCCCGAGCATGACTGCGAAGAGGATCTCCATCTTGGCCCGGTGCGACAGGCCGAGAGCGGGGTCCTCCTCGAGCGAGGGTGTATGGTCCCGCTCCTCTTCGTTCAGCGGAATGGATTCCATCATCGAACTGCGTACTCCCTTCCATCCGCCCGGGACGCGGGCGCCTGCTTGGCCTGGTGGACGTGGTCATGGTCATGACCGGAGGCGAAGTTGTCGGGGTGGTCGGCCTCCTCGGTACGGATCGCCGCGCGGAGGTCGCGCAGCGCGGCGTGGAGCCGGTTGAGCTGCCGCTCGTCGAGCCGGACGAGGATCGCGTTCATGAGGTCCCGCTTCATGATCTGGACCTCGTCGAGCATGTCCTGGCCGGCGGCCGTGAGCCGGACGAGCACCACGCGCCGGTCGTCGGATACGCGGCTGCGTTCGACGAGCCCGCGTTCCTCCATCCGGTCGATGAGGCCGGTCGCGTTCGACATGGCGACGTCGAGGTAGTCCGCGATCCGGCTCATCGGCAGCTCGCCGAACTCCTCGAGCCGCCACATCACGTGGAGATGCGTCATGCTGACGCCCTGCTTCACCATCCGCCCTGTTGACGCGCAGCGGAGGAGCCGGACCGCGCCGTTCAGCTCGTCGAGGATCCCGGTTACCGCGGCCACCCGGGCCGGCGTCGGGTCGGACGACGGCGTGGTCGTCTCCGGTGGAGTAGTTCTGGTCATGTGAACTATCATACCCAGAGCGATAATGCTGTCAAACGCGACCATTCAGGTCGGGCCCGTCCGGTGCACGCGGTCGAGCCTGACGTGCGGATGTGAAGGGCTCGTGAAGACGGCGTGACGGGTTGCGGCTCGTCGGGGCCACAGAGCCGGAGAGCGGAGGGATCGTGCGCTACGCCCTGATGATCGAGGCCCAGCAGGGGCTGTCGTATCTCGACCAGCTGGCCATCGCCCGGCGAGCCGAGGCCGCCGGCTTCGAGACGATGCTCCGCTCGGACCACTACGAGAGCTTCCCCGGCGCGGCCGGTCGTCCGACGACGGACGCCTGGTCGGTCATCGCCGGCCTCGCCCGCGACACCGAGCGGATCCGTCTCGGCGCCCTGGTGTCGCCGGTCACCTTCCGGCACCCCGGCGCGTTCGCCAAGGCGGTCGCCACCGTTCACGAGATGAGCGGGGGCCGCGTCGAGGCCGGGCTCGGAGCCGGCTGGAACGAGGACGAGCACCGGCGCCACGGGTTCGCGTTCCCGCCGATCGCCGAGCGAGCCGACATGCTCGAGGAGCAGATCGCGATCGTGCGCGGGCTGTGGACCGAGCCGGACGGCTGGTCGTTCGCGGGCAAGCACTACCGGGTGGAGGACACGGTCTTCCACGCTCGCCCGGTGCCGCCCCCGGCGCTGATCGTCGGTGGTGAGGGCTCACCCCGCTCGCTCCGGATCGCCGCCCGCTATGCCGACGAGTTCAACCTCACCGGGTCCGACCCGGCCAGGGTCGCCGAGCGGCTGGCCCGCCTCGACGAGGCCTGCCGGGCCGCCGGCCGCGATCCCGCGACGATCCGGCGCTCGGCGATGGTCGGCACGCTCGTCGCGCGTGACGCCGATGAGCTGGCGGCCCGGAAGGCGGCCCTGCTCGACGAATTCGGCACCGAGGCCGGGGCGGCCGACTGGTTTGCCAGCCGCGAGCGCCGCTGGATCGTCGGCACGCCCGACCAGGCACGGGCCCGCGTCGCCGAGTTCGCCGCGGCGGGGGTCGAGCGGCTCATGCTCCAGGACTTCCTGCCGCGCGATCTGGACATGATCGACCTGCTGGGCGAGGCTCTGGTTCGCGCCTGATCTCGGGACCCGCGGCGATCAGCCCTCGGCGCGGGCTGCCGCGGCCTTGTAGGTCGGGTCGTTGCGGCGGATCGGGTCTGGGTTCGTGCCGATGACCCGGGCGAGCCGCTCGACGAGGAGCTGGAGCGGGACGGCGGTCGCCAGCAGCGACGCGACAGGCGCCGGCAGCTCGGGCGCCTCCGGGACCTCGATCCGGCCGGCCGGGGTGAGCTCGGGATCCAGCTCTGCGGCGATCTCGGTCGACACGATGGCCGCGCTCCGGAGCCCGATCACGCGCGCGGCCTCGAGCGCCTGGCGGGCCCGCGCGACCCGGCTCGATCGCGCCCGGCGATCGGTCATGACGAGGACGAGTCCGGTGCCAGCGTCGGTCGCCGGGAGGTGCCCATGAAGGAACGTCTCGAGGTTCCGCGAGGCGGACGGGGTCCAGGTGCCCTCCTCGAGCTTGAGCACGAGCTCGCGAGCGGCGGTCCGGTCGGCACCCGACGCGATGACGAGGATCGGACGGCTGCCGGCGAGGGCGCTCGCGACCCGCTCGGTGGCCGCGACGGCCGGCGGCGCGAGCCCGGCCGCGAGGAGCGCGCGGATCGCGCGGGGCAGTGTCGCATCCGTCGCGCCGGCCGAATCCGCCTCGCCAGTGAGTAGACGGCCCAGCGCGACCGCGGCGACGAGCGGCGCGCTGTAGCCGATCGTGTGGCAGTAGCTCTGGTCGCGCTCGAGCGTCTCCACGACCAGGTCCACGCCTTCGGCGCCGGGGGCCCGGCCGCTGACGGTGATGATCGCCGTCGTCGATCCGGCCGCGCGGGCGGCCGCCAGGGCCTGCGTCGTCGCCCAGGTCGAGCCGTCGTGGCTGACCCCGATCGTCAGGCCAACCGGGGCCGGCTCGAGCGACGCCTCGAACGCCTGGACCGCCACCGGTCCCGACCCGGTGAGCCCGGCCGTTCGCCAGGCGTCGCGCAGGATCTCGGCCGCGCCGAGCGCTCCGTGCTCACTCGTCCCGCAGCCGACGACGGTCACGGGTCGGCCGGCGGTCGCCGCCTCGCGGATCGTCGCCGCGAGCCGCGCTGTCGCCGGATCGACCAGGAGCCGGGTGAGGCTGCGCTCGGCGACGGCCGGCTCGGCCTCGATCATCTCGGTCATGAACCACGGCGGCGAGCCCCGGTCGACCGGCTGGTCGGCCCAGTGCCATGGGTCGGGCGGCTCCGGCAGCGGGCGCTCTGGATCGACGGCGGACGGCCCGTTCATGGCCACGATGATAGGCTGGCGGTCCGGTCGGACCGGCCCGGGTCCACCCAGCGCGACGCGGCGTGGATGCGCCGGAACACGGAGGTTCGAGGGAGCGAATGAAGGTCGGCCTGATGGCGCCCCAGGGTTGGAAGGGCGAGTACGACGGCTGGGATCCGGCCGCGGCGTGGGCCCGGACGCTCGAGCTGACCGCGGACGCCGAGGCGCAGGGCTTCGAATCGCTCTGGGCGTTCGATCACTTCCACACGGTCCCGGAGCCGACCGACGAGATGACCCTCGAATCGTTCAGCGTGCTGACCGCGCTGGCGATGGCGACGCGGCGGGTCCGGCTTGGTCACATGGTCATCTGCACCGGGTTCCGAAACCCGGCCCTCACGGCGAAGATGGCGTCGACGATCGACGTCATCTCGGGCGGGCGGTTCGAGCTCGGGATCGGGGCCGGCTGGAAGGAAGACGAGTGGCGGGCCTACGGCTACGGCTTCCCGACCATCGGCGAGCGGCTGGCGGCGCTGCGTGATCATCTCGAGGTCATCGTTCGGATGCTCGAGCC
This sequence comes from uncultured Chloroflexia bacterium, assembly GCA_963825545.1. GTDB lineage: Bacteria > Chloroflexota > Limnocylindria > Limnocylindrales > CSP1-4 > Chersky-267. The sequence continues at coordinate 169,575 of CAWGTR010000002.1, forward strand.
GGGCCGGGCGACCTACCACGGCGAGTACGCGAGCGTGGAAGGGGCGATCAACCGCCCGAAGGGCCTCCAGGCGCCGCGGATCCCGATCATCGTCGGCGGCAACGGGCCGAACGTGACGATGCGGATCGCGGTCCGCTTCGCCGACGAGCTCAACCTCGTCTACGTCGGGCCGGCCCGGGTCGCGGAGCTGCTCGACCTCGCCCGCCAGCGCTGCGAGGAGGCGGATCGTGACCCGGCCACGCTCAAGGTGTCGCTGTACACGAGCGACGACCACATCCGGACGCCGGGCCAGCCGACCGTCGACCTACTCGGCGCGCTGCAGGAGCTCGGGCTCAGCCGGGCGATCTGCTTCCCCGGCCGCTGGTCGACCGAGCGCGAGGCGCAGGCCCGGTTCGCCGAGGATTGCCTGGCGGCCGGGGTCGAGATGGCCGAGCCGTCCCTGGCGACCGCGGTCGGCTGAGCGCCGAGCCTCAGGACCGCCCGCGCCCCGGCGCCCGCTCGTCGAGCCGGCCGATCCGATCGCGCGGGCCGTAGCGGTACCAGGCACGCCCAACGAGGCGGTCGAGGCCGACTGGCCCGTAGCGTCGCGAATCGATCGACACCAGCCGGTCGTCGCCGAGCAGCCAGGCCTGGTCGGGCGCGAGGCGAATCGGGCCGTTCGTGGTCCGGATGACGTCGCCCGGCCGAGCGGCGACCCGCTTCACCGCGAGGACCTCCGTGTCGGGCTCGCGGACCACCACGATCGTGCCCCGGCGCGGCCAGATTCGGATCGTCGGATCGACGAGCAGCCAGTCGCCCGGTTCGAGCGCGGGGCGCATCGACGCCTCGGCGACCACGACGCGCCACGGCCCATGACGGGCACGGCCGATCAGCCCGAGCGCCGACGCGAGCCGCGGGACCTGGTGCCCGGGACTGGAGCCGCTCTCGCCTCCGGGCGTCGCCGGCTGGGCGGTCGGCGACCGGTCGGCCGGTCGCCCGGGACCGGCTACTTCTTGGTCGCCCAGAAGACGTCGGCGAACTCCTTGACAGCCGCCTCGAGCTGGGCGGCAGCCTCGGCGTCGATCGACTGCTTGTTCTTGCTCGCGAGCTTGAGCACGTTCCAGACCTTCGTGTGGAGATCCGGGTTGGCCTCGAGGTGCTCGGGCTTGAAGTAGTCGGACCAGATGACCTGGACCTCGTGCTTGACGAGCTCGGCGTGCTGCTCCTTGACCAGGACGCAGCGGGTGAACTTGTTCCGGTCGTTCACGGCCGTCGAGCCGGCGTCGATCTGGCCGATCAGCTCGACCATCCGGGCAACGGTGCGGGCCGCCTGTTGGGCGCCCGCCGGGTCGTAGATCCCGCACGGGACGTCGCAGTGAGCGAGGACGACGGTCGTCGGAGCAAGCGTGTCGCGGAGTCGGGACATGGGGCACCTCGGGCAACAGGGTTCCAATCGGTGATCGAAGTGTCCGAGCCCGGAGTCGGGGTGTCAAACGGGATCCGGGATCAGGCTCCCGGCGCGCGATCGGCAGGAGTCGCGGCCCCGCGCTGGGCGTCGCGGCGGTGCCAGGGGACGACCCCGTCGAGCTCGATCTCGAGCGAGAAGCTCAGGAACGTCCGGACGAGGACGATGACGCCGAGGGTGATGGCGCTCTCGATCGTCGAGTCGATCGCGACGGTCAGCACGATGTCGGCCACGATGAGGACCTCGAGGCCGAGGAGGATCGTCCGACCGACGTTCGCCCGGAGGCGTTCGTAGGCGACCGTCCGATCGTGTCGCCGCAGGTCGCCGGCGTACGACCAGAGGCTGAGCAGGACGCCGGCGACCAGGATGGCGACGCCCAGGATCTCGATTCCCTTGACCACCCATTCGAGCGCGTCCTGGAACGTCACGTGCGGCTCCCTCTCGATCCGGCCGGCCAATCGTACGACGCCCCGATGGCAGCGCGACGGTCGACCGGGAGGCCTCGCCGGGTATCATCGGAGCCGATGACGGAGCGCACCGCCCACGACGCCGGCGTCACCGCCTGTCCGTTCGTCGCGTTCGTCGATGACCGGGACGAGCGAGCCGACGTCCCGGATCACCGGCATCGCTGCTACGCCGAGATCCGCCCGGCCCAACGGGCGCTGGCCCACCAGGAGGCGTTCTGCCTGTCGGCCGGGTTCGCGGCCTGCCCGACGTTCCAGGATTGGGCCCGTCGGGAGGCCGCCCGTGCCCGGGGTGGCGGCATCGCGGTGCGCTCGGCCGATGCCGACCTGGACGAGCCCCGACCCGATGAGTCCGCGGCGGCCGTCGAGGCGATCGTGGCCGGCGGCGTCATCGAGGACCTCGATCCGGCCGGGGACGAGGGCGAGCCGTTCGACGATCGGGCGACCCGGAACCCGCACCGTGACTGGGCGGACCCGCCCCCATGGTCCGGCGGCCCGGGTGGCGAGGCCCCAGGGGCCGAGCCCAGCGCGCCCGCCTTCCTGACCGCGCATCCCGACCCCGAGCCGGTCGAGGACCTCGTGGCTCCTGCCGGGCTCTCCGCATCGCGCTGGCTCCAGGAAGTGCCGCCGCCGCGGACGCCCGAGGACGCTCCGGCCCGGATCGACGACGACGAGCTCGAGCAGGCGCTCGCCCAGGATCGTGCCGAGCGCGAGCACGCCGCGGCGATCGCCGCCGGAACGGTGGCTGCGACGGCGTCGAGCAGCCGCGCGGCCCGCCGCTCCGTGCCGCCGTCCTCCCCGCCGCCGACGGTCTCGTCGGCTCGCCGCCGACCGACGGGCCAGGTCACGGGTCCGGACTGGGAGCGGCCGCGCCGGTTCGAGGCCTATCCGACGCTCAAGACGCGGATCGGGCTGCCGTCGATCCCGCGGGTGGGACTGGCCTTCCTCGCGATCCTCGTCGCGGCCGGCCTGCTGTTCTTCGTCCCGTTCCTCCTCCGCGGCAACGACAACGGCGGGGGTGCCGGGGGCACGCCCTCACCGAGCGCGGGGGCGAGCGCCTCGATCGCGCCGTCGACCAAGCCGGTCCCAACCGCGCAGATCTACGTCGTGAAGCCCGGCGACACGCTCACCAAGATCGCCAAGAAGTTCGGGCTGACGAACGACCAGATCCTCGCGGCGAACAAGCAGATCAAGAACCCGAACAAGATCGCGGTCGGGGACGAGATCACGATCCCCGCCGCGGCCCCGAGCGAAGTCGTCAACGACGCCTCGCCGGCCGCATCGGCGTCGCCCTAGCCCACCCGCCGCGGGCGCCGGGGCCGGGCAGACGAGCGGCCCGCGCTACGCCGAGTCACGGACGAGCGGCCAGCTCTTCGCCCGGGACGCGGCCGCGTCAGCGCGGGGCGATGTTGATCGAGGTGATCTTGCCGGCCTCGACCCGGAACGTGGCGTCGAGGTGCTGCGAAGCGACCCCGGGCCGAACGACGAGGACGTCGGCCTCGTAGGTGTTGCCCATGTCACGGGCGTCGCCGGGAATCATCTTGAGGCCCTGCTCGCCGCGCAGGAACCAGCCGCCGACGCGCTCGATCCCGCGCAGCGTCTGGACGGAGTCACCGACATGGACGCGCATCTCGGTGCGCTCATCCATGAGCGCCACCGCACCCTCGCGATCGCCCGCGTTGAGCTTCTCGAAGAAGTCATCCATCGTCTCGACGGCACCCATGGCCGGGAGTGTAGCGCGAGGGGCCTAGAAACCGCCGCTGGCCCCTCCGCCGAAGCCGCCTCCTCCACCGAAGCCGCCGCCTCCGCCGCTCGACGACGGTGCGTTGCCGACCGTGTGGAGCACCGCGAACATGCCGCCGAACTGTGGGATCGCAGAGCCCGAGAAGAGCGATCCCCCACCGCCGGGTGACGACCCACCAGCGAACGACGCCGACGTGCCGTACCAGGCCGGGAACCACACCCCGCCGGCCGGCGCACGGCCGGCCTGGAGGTCGCTGGCGGACCGCTCCAGGACCTCCTCGACACCCGCCTCGAGGCCGAGAGCGACGCCCCAGACCAGGGCCTGATCAGGGGTATCGATCCAGGCCAGCCCGGCCTCGTCGACGACCTGCTGCATCGAGCGTGCCTGGGCCATCGTCTTGTCGAGGGTCCGGCGGTAAGCCGCGAGCATGGCCCGGATGGTCGCCCCGGCCATGGTCCGGGCGGGCATCACCCGTGCGATCGCGATGGTCACGCCGCCTGCGACGAGCAGCGCAGCCCCGATCACGACCAGGCCCGAGGCTGGCAGGTTCGCACCGGCGAACGCGATCACACCACCAAGGACGAGCTCGAGCACGGCGAGCCCGGTCCAGCGCTGAGTGACCTTGGACGGCGCGTCCCTGAAATAGCCGCTCGCCACTGCGTCAGACTCGAGGCGCTCGTTGAAGATGCTCGTCTTGTCGCCGAACTTGAGCAGCGTGTCGCCTTCGAGGACTCCGTCGGAGGGCGCGAGAGCGCGCAGCTCCGCGAGCGCGTACCGCTCCGAACCACCGAGTGCCTTGCGCTCGTTCAGCCGACGGCGGGCTGCCTCAGAGTCGTTCGCCGGAGGCTCACCTGCCGTCCGGATCTTGACCTTCTTGCCGTGCAGAAATCCGCTGTCCTGCTCGAACGCGAGCTCGCCGCGGCTGGCCAGGTCGAGCAGCGCTGTCGTGAGGGCCCGTCGGGACGATTGGCCTTCGTACACCAGGGCCCCGCTAGCAGCCGACAGGTCGGCCGGTGGCGCCGGCATGAGGACCGATGGATCGTCCACGTAGACCGGATCGCGCCCGTATCGAAGCCAGTGGAACATCGCCCATCCGATGGCGACGAGGGCAAGGATCGGCGCCAGGACGAGGGCAAGGATCGAGTTTACGATCCGGGCCGCCGACAGTGCCGACGCGCGTTCCGGGGTCGCGTCCTCGGCGATCTGGTTGATGCCGGCGAGCAGGGCGGCATCGTAGTCCGGCTCGCCGCCGACGAGCTCCGGGGTCATCGCCTCGTCGATGATCCGCTTCGCCTCGCGGTCGTCGACGTAGGCCGACCGGAAGCCGTCCCCGCCGACGATCGCAACCTGGCCGTGGACGCCGTTGGGCTCGATATCGAACAGGACGACCTCGCCGTCGTTGAAGCCGTTCCGGCCGACGCCCCATTGCTCCCCCAGCGCCTTCGCCTGGTCTCGGGCCTCATCGCCGGTAACGCCCTCGTCGACGACCTGTGAGTACACCACGACCTGAGCCTGAGTCCGGTCCTCGATCTGGCGAATGATCCGGTCGGCCTGGCTGATGACCCCGGGGGACCAGATGTTGGCCGTGTCGTAGACCCGCTCGCCCTCGACCGGTTCGGGGAACGGCGGACCCGCCGCCACCGCCGGCAATGCGAGCACTCCGAGGAGACCGATCGCCGCCAGGAACCCGAATGGCGCAGCCAGGGCCGTCCCCGGGCGACCCCTCGTCCAGCCTCGCATCGGCGACCTCATCCGCCGCATCGTACGACTCAGCCGGCCGGCTGGAGGGCGCGGATCCGTCGGACGAGCTCGGCTGCCTGCTCGTAGCGACCGAAGCTCGGCATCAGATACGTCCCGTCGACGAGCTCGCGGACGTCGTCGAGGAGCCGCAGGGCGAGCTCGAGGCCGACCTCCGCCCCGCGATCGCCCGCCGCCGCCATCTCGGCGCGCGCCTCCGGCGGGATCGTGATCCCGGGCACCTCGTTGTGCAGGAACTCCGCGTGGCGAGCGCTCTGGAGGGGCAGGATCCCGAGCAGTACCGGGATCGGGAAACCGCGCGGTCCGAAGCGCCGGCGCGCCTCCGCGTCCATCGCGGCGACCTGCTCCGTGGAGTACAGCGGCTGGGTCATGACGAGGTCCGCTCCCGCCCCGATCTTCCGTTCCAGGCGCTCCCACTCGGCGGCGCCATCGGCCGCCGTCGGGTCGAGCGCGCAGGCGATCGTGAACCCGGCACGCTGGCCGATCGGCGAGCCGGCGCCGTCCTCGCCGCGGTTGAGACGGGCGAGGATCTCGATGAGCCCGATCGAGTCGACGTCCCACACGCCGGTGCCGGCCGGGTAGTCGCCGATCCGGGGCGGGTCGCCGGTCAGGGCGAGGACGTTGCGGACGCCGAGGGCGTGGGCACCGAGCAGCTCCGATTCGAGCGCCATCAGGTTCCGGTCGCGGGTCGTGAAGTGGACGAGGCACTCGAGGTCGAGGTCATGCTGGATGCCGAACGCGACGGCGAGGCAGCCCATCCGGACGCGGGCCATCGCCGAATCGCTCACGTTGACGAGGTCCACCCCGGCCTCGCCGAGGAGGCGGGCGGCCTCGATCGTGCGGTCGATCCGGATGGAGCGGGGCGGATCGATCTCGACCGACACCACGAACCGGCGCTCGGCGAGCGCCGTAGCCAGCCGGGTCGGCGGCGGCTCTTCGCCGACCGTCCGATCGGGCGCCGCCGGGCGGTCGGGCGTCGTCCCGACGGCCGTCGCGCCGCCGGTGCGCCGGTCGACCGGGAGATCCTTCTCCCCGACGCGGGCGGCGTCGAGCGCGGTGCGCATCGCCGCGACGTGGTCGGGGGTCGTGCCGCAGCAGCCGCCGACGATCGACGCGCCACTCGCCAGCATCTTCGCGACGATCGAGCCGAAGTACTCGGGGGCGGCGGCGTAGACGAACCGGCCGTCGACGCGCTGGGGGAGCCCGGCGTTCGGCATCACCGATCGGAGGGCGTCGGGGCGGGCGTGGCCGATCCGCTCGAGCGCCTCGAGACAGCCGAACGGACCGGCGCCGCAGTTCACGCCGATCGCGTCGACGTCGGCCTCGGCGAGCGCCAGCGCGGCCGCCTCCGGGGTCGTGCCGTCGGCCGCCACGAGCTCCTCGCCGAACGTCATCTCGGCCACGACCGGCAGGTCGGCGGCGCGGCGTGCCTCGTCGATGGCGAGCCGGAGATGGACCAGGTCGGAGAACGTCTCGAGGACGAACAGGTCGACCCCGCCCTCGAGCAGGCCCTCGACCTGCTCACGGAAGGCCGCCCGGATCGCGGGCTCGTCGTGGCTGGCGAGGTCGCGGGTCGGTGTTCCGAGCGGTCCGATCGAGCCGGCGACGAGGACCTCGCGGCCGGCCACGTCGCGCGCCTCGCGGGCGAGCTGCGCCGCGCGGCGGTTGAACCGGGTCGCCTCGCCGGCCAGCCCGAACGCCGCCAGCCGCGCGCGGTTCGCGCCGAACGTGGCCGTCTCGATAAGGTCGGCCCCGGCTTCGACGTATTCGCGATGAATCGCCCCGATCAGGTCGGGTCGGCTCACGACGAGTTCGTCGAGGCAGGCGCGCTGGGGGATTCCGCGCGAGAAGAGGAGGGTGCCCATCCCGCCGTCTGCGAGGAGCGGTCCGGCCGCCAGCCGGCGACGGAACCGCTCGCGCTCGTTCATCGCCACAGCCTAGCCGAGGGCGGCGAGCGAGCCGCGCCGCCGGGCGAGGGTGAGGCGACCGTCGGTCTCGAGGATGACCTGCGGCGCTCGCGGCCGGCCGTTGTAGGTCGAA
>CAWGTR010000003.1:0-104429 GCA_963825545.1 uncultured Chloroflexia bacterium
GAACGCGCCGCGCGCAGATGAATCCGGCCACAGTGCAAGTACCAGAAAACACTGATTGGCCAACAAGAAAGACATTCGTCGGCGAGCTAAAGTTTATGCGGCAGTTCCCAGTCTGCATAGTTTGCGTCTGACCATTGTCGAAATTTGCACGAATCTGAGACATTGCTCCACTGCCCGCCAAAATCTGCGCTGGCGTTGGCAACGTCGCAGAACCGCTACTGACTGCTATGGAGTAGGAGCTAGGACCGCCGCTCGGAGTGAAGAACCCAACGCCCCAGACATCCCAATCACCAGGGGTCAAAGCCAACGTAGCGACATTCAACGCAATAGCAGTGACAATTGAAACACCGGCCGAATTACTCGCCGAGAGAAATTCGCCGATGCATCCAGCCGGCGCGTTGTCAGCGGCTACGGTGCCAGCAACATTTTTCGGCACCAGAATGAGACTGTCTGTGCCGAGCTTGCAATGTTGCCGGCATTAGCAGAGACCGCGCTCGGTCCTTGCGGGCCAACTGATCCCTGATCGCCCTTTGGCCCTTGATACCCCGGGAGAACCTTGATCGCCCTTCGGCCCTTGAGAACCGGTGCCGCCAGATGGCCCCTGCAATCCTTGTGGGCCTATTGGCCCTTGCGGACCTACCAGCCCTTGCGGACCTTGGACGTTGCCGAGCGCAAGCCATCCGGAAGAAATGATGGCCGGACCGACCCACAAACACACCTCTTGCGACGGAACATGGAAGAGCCCTTGCCCGTTCGCCAACTGAATCCCGATCGGCGGAACACCCGGCGCATCCCAATCCGCCGGGATATGACCATCAGGCGGCAAGTCGTGAAAATGATTTGTTGCTGAAACTTCCAACAATGGTGACAGTCTGGCCAGTAGGACCTTGAAGCCCTGCGGGACCAGTGTCGCCTTTCGCCCCAGAATCACCCGCTTGACCTTGCGGGCCTTCTGCTCCAGCGGGGCCTTGCGGCCCTTCCTGTCCTTGCGGTCCAGGCGGGCCAGCAGCACCTTGATCGCCCTTGTGGCCCCTGCGTTCCGCCACCATCCGCTGAGAGCTGCTGTGTTATAGGCTGCATCGCGCAACGAAACGTACGGTCCGCCTCCTGCACTATCGGGGCATCTCGTGTTCCAGAACGAAACTTGAGATACACGGGCGATACAGCCCAGTTCATCGACAGCCGCACAACGCTATTGGCGACAACTCTTACCATAACTTCTGTGCCGTCCGGATCAAATAAATCCTTGAAATTAACGCCGTCAGATGAAGACTGAAACGTCATATTTGCCATCGTCCAATCCGGCGGCGTCGTGATCCGAACCGGCGGCGACACACTGCAATCAAGTACATCTGACAGAGATTCTCCTGCCGCAATTGTCGGACCATCGATAAACGGAATCGTTGCTGTCACGTTTCAAACCCAGTATCTGCATATACGGCCGCAGCAACGCGTGCGCGGCTTTCTCAGCCGCGGTGCCGCCGACACCCAAGCCGCCAATTTGTGGGGTCATAAAATTGAACGCGCGCACTTTTGTGGCTCAAGCTGCGAATGCCTTCCAGATTACCGAGCAGGATTTGCCGTCGCTGATCGCGTATCAAGCGTGATCGCAGCCTGCTTGAGCGCCATCGGCGCCTCATCGGGAAGATCAAAGCCGCCGGTGTAAGTGATAACCGCTGGCTGGATCATATCCGGCATAGAATGAGAGCTTGCCAGAGCGTTCTTCCAGTTCCCAATCGTCGGAAGTCAGCGCGGCTGCCGTCGCTTACGGTCACGCTCGTCGATGTCGGCATCATCGACTGGCCAGTGCGTCAGAAACAGACGCTTGCCGCGGTCATCCGTCTCGATCTCTCGCCAGCTCTCGGTCAGTGTCTCCTTGGCAAAGACCATGTTGCACATGGCAGCGACCACGGCCGACTGCATCGATATGAGAAACGCAAGCTGCTGATCCAGCACCGGGTCGACGGTCGTAAGCGAAAGCCCAAGCCCGATCTTCGCTTCTTCAAGCGTGACGAGATCGAACACGGTCGCCGGCTCCAGGATGTGCAACGTGACATCGGCCATTTGCAAAATTCCGACTAATTCAAATAAGACAAATCTGTACTGGCTTGGCGAGGTCAGGTTTGGCGCGGTCAGGCAGAGGCACGGTACGGCAAGGCAAGGAATACGACGGGCGGCCCATTCTCACCGGAACGGGCCGCTTCCTTTTCAGGATGGTCTCCTGACTATATTGCTCAAACAGCTCTCGCAGCTCAATTGCCGGGCCAATGCTGCCGTCGGTGAGGACCGGCAGCGCCTGGAAATGCTTGCGGTCAATCTTCCAACTCTTGATGCCGGGCGTAGACTTGCCGGGCGCACCGGGATCGCCCTTCGCGCCTGCTGCACCATCGCGGCCGGGAACGCCTTTTTCACCCGCGATACCGCGCGATCCTTGACGCGCGATCAGCTGCCAGCCCTCACCCGGGCAGGCCCCGGATCGTCCCGACGTGCGATAAATCCGCCGCCATCCAAGGCAACGATGTCGAGCGCCGCATAAGTCTGTTTGACGTCGAACGTGCCGCGCACCTTCGGCGCGACCGCATCGCGGCCTTTGACGGCGAGACATGCCCAGTATCGCGATGATAATCTGCTGGGCTCTACTCCGGTGTCCAATAGCGCCTGCCACGTCTCGCCCTGCCACGTGACGACATCGCCTTGATAGGACACAGCGTCAGCCACATAAGCGCGCACTACAGACAGTTTTCCGGTTGGCCCTTGCTCTCCCCTCGGACCGACCGCGCCAGCCTCTCCACGCTCACCCTTTGGCCCCTGCTTGCCCTCCATGCCGAGCATCCCAGGTTTTCCGGGATCGCCTTTTTCGCCGACGCGGGAACCTTGTCGACCACATTCCACCGGGAACACCTTGATGTCCAGATGGTCCCATTTCACCACGTTCGCCGCGCTCACCCTTCGCGCCGACAATGCTTTCGCCTGGATCGCCCTTGTCGCCTTGTGATCGATAAGCCGGGCTCACCCTCGTCGCCCTTCGCGGCCCTGAAATCGCCACTCTCCGGCTTCGCCTCTCTCACCTCTCTCGCCGGGTCGCCCTCTAATCGCCTTGCCCGGATCACCTTTCCGTCCAACCCCGCGCCGTCTCGCCGTGGCGCACCGGGCGCGCCTCTTGTTGCCCTCCGATCCCGCAGGTCCAGGCGGTCCCCATGATCACCCCGGATCACCTTTCGATCCCAATTGGCCCTGAACCGATTCTACCCGGTTCACCTTGCGGTCCCGCAGGCCCGACTGGCCCGCGACTCACCGATGGTCCTGACCGGCCCGGGATGCCCGCGTCATCCTTTCGTCAGCTTCGCCCGGCTCACCCTCCGAGGCCTGCGGCCGGTCCTCATGCTCGCCCGGTCACCCACCGGTCCGGCCGGCCTTCGTCCAGCTTTCCCGGCGTCTTCCCGTCGAATCCCGCGTTCACCTCTTGGCCCCTGCGGACCTTGACGCCCAACTGCGCCGGGGATGCTTCGCCGTCTTTGCCGTCGCGACCGGGCTCGCCCGCGCGCCGTCGCGTACAAGCGCAAGCCGCTCTGCCATCGTGCGGCCCATCTCTTCAAGCTTCAGCGCAAACACCGCATCATTGCGAATGCGCTGCTCCGACATCTCGGCGCGAAACTCCGCAATCGCGCGCGCCGCCTCCGCCTCGATCAGTGCGCGCTCACGCGTCCATTGCTGTTCCTGTTGCGCGAGAATCTCACCCAGCGCATCGCGGAACGCTTCAATGAGAGGTGAATCGCCGTCTGGCTCTGGCGGCGGATTTTCGAAGGTTATCGAGTTCCCGTTGGACGTTTGCATGATGATCCTTCGCGGGCACGACGGCGGAGCTTGGTTGCGGCGGTGGCGCTGGTGCTGCTCCCGGGCCTCCGGAGCGACGCATGACATCGCCGACGAAGAAGGCGCGGTTGGAACTTGTTGAGCTGCCGACAAGGGGACCACTTGTTTTGCAGCCGTGGTTCGTCACCAAATTTGACTTTGTCGAGACCTTCTTTCGCACGCGCCTCGTTGGGGCGTACACGCCACCTTGCACGCCTCTAACCAGACATCAATGCGCTCTTTCAGAGATGATCGCAGAAGCGCTTCGGTGTCGAACTCCACATATTCTTCGGGCACTCCGCGTAACTGATAGAGCTGTCCGAAGCTCTCTTCGATGTGGTTCAAGGCAAAACCAAGCCCAAGGGCAATCCAGCTTTGCATCAACAATTCCGCCGATGAATAGGGCGTGCCGCCGATACCAAGGATCTGCAACGGAATGCGGAACGCGAGCGCGATGCGTTGGTCGCTTACCTTGAGAACTTCGGCGATTGCCGCGTCCTTGGAGACTGCGCCCCACGGCTGCACTTTGAGCCCGTGCGCTCAGGATCGGTGTGTTGCCCTGATTGATGCCGCGGGATTGCTCATTCCAGCGGTCACGCAGAAATTGGACTTGATCTTTATCCAGAACCAGATCGGTTGACAGCACTGCCGACGGTCGCGCTTGATTCGTGTAGAAATTGATCTGCTGCTGAATGATCGCATCGCCAGCGACGATATCTTGCGTGGCCGCTGTAAGCGGCGATTCACCGACCAACGGGCGCGGATAACGAGTGTCGTTCACTGCGCATCCTGACATGCAACACGTCGCGTTGCGGAACAATCAATTGCTCGTCGCCAAGTTGCCGCTGGATGACATCGTTGCCGCCCAACCGATAGAACACCTCGCCAGTTGGTCGCGAGCTGCGGCAAGCTCTGGCGCGGATCCATCAGATGCAGCTCTGACACCTCATAACGATCATTACGCAGCGCGAGCGCATAGGCATTGCCCTCGCGATAGAGCGCATCTGATTAAGATTGAGCAGAAAGTCCGAAATTGTCTGATAGGCATTCGGACGACGCAAGATACGAGCAAGCGCCGATGTGGTGATGCGCGTGCGACCGCCTTTATTGTTGAGCTTCCAATGGTCGCCAGGGCAAATCGCAACCGTCTGCGAGTACGCCGAGATGCACGCCTCGACTATCGCCGAGCGCCCACCGCCTTCAGGCAGATATCCTGAGCTGCCACCAATTCGTGTGCTGACCGACTTCGGCCGAAAGCCATCCGCCGGTGACAGGCAAATAGTAAGGGCCGGGACGATACGCAGCCTTCCAAGGCGCGCGCGACCGGGCGCAGAATGCGCGCAAGAATTCCGTTCTGGTTCATTCATGCGCCCGTCGAACGGCCTTACGACTGTGAAGGTTTGGAGGCGTTGCTTGGCGGGTCTGATATTGGCCGCCAGCCGGCTTCTTTGCCTCGGATGTTTTTGTCACCTGAGCCATGCGGATCCGGACCGCTGCCGTCGTGCTCGTGCTCCAGGATATGCGCGCCTTGTGCCGCGAGGTCGTTTTCTTCTTGAGTCGGCGTGGGCTTGCCTTTCATCCGTTCGGCGTATTCCGCGCGCGAGAGTTCGGTTGCTTCCTTCGCGTCTGCGATACGCTGCTTCGCGGCCTCGACCGCATTCTGCCGTCTTTGTCTCAGTCATTTTTCGGGATCTCCTCTTTTCAATTCGAGCCCCGGCAAAAGCGCCGAGGCTCGTCTTCAGTTAGTTTAGTTATTATGCCCACGTACCGCTTGAGTCCAGGCGATAGTTCCGGGGCGTCGCTGAACCCAATTGAGCGGCATGATCATTCGAGAGCGCGAGGCTGTCCGTCTGGAACAGAGACTTCTGCGGCGCAGCGACAGTTCCTGGAGATCCAGCAACAAGATCAGCAGGAGTAGTAGTCCTCAAAATGGAGGGTAGCCTGATCGCTGACAGTCGATGCGAGGTGCTTCGCCACCAGCAACAACAAAGTCCGCCGCATCGACAAGTGACCATCGTCTTCACCGGCACGGTCGCAAAGTCGATGATGGGAACACCGTTCAACGTTCCGCGCGCGATTTCATCACGGAACGGGAAGATGCCGGTATTTGCTGCGCTGATCAGAGATGCTGCCAGCACATCGCCCGGATTCATCAGCCAGACCGGCGATCTGACGTTGCCGTATGTCGCGACGACCAACGCCTGAGATCAGCGATCTTGATATCGCCGATGATTGCAGCAAGTCCACCGCCCGAGGTCGCCGTGGTAACGGTAACACCATTGAGCAGACCAGCCGGCCGCACAGTGGTTGCTGGATTGGCATCGATCAGAACACTGTCAACCGCCACGGTCGTGTCGGTTTGGATGGCGTCACGCAGAATGCCTTCGATCGCTGGCGTGGAATGATCGCCCATTTCCGGGTAAAAGTCGTGATCACGGCCATCTTCTTCGGCGTCAGGGTTTGCGACGTGAACGCTCCCTGCCTCACGGGGATCGGCTGTCCTTCACCAACAAACGATCCGGCAATTGTTGGCGTGCGGCTGCGGGTCGGGATGATGATGCGCCCTGCACGGCCGAAACCGAGCGCCAAGCCGCGCCCGGCAAGCCGAGTCAGGATTGCCTTGGGAAACAGCAAGCGGCATGAGATCTGTATAGATCTGCTGAACGAGTTCCGCCGCCCAGCCGGTCACAGTCGTCATCGCCGGTGCGGATGCAGCGCGCAACACCAAGTCACACATGAACTTCGTGGTATCATCATTGTACTGAGGCGATTCCGATGCGATCTGCTGCCGTGCTTCCTCCAACGAGACAGTTGCGGGATTTGGCTGCCCACGCGACCGTGCCAGCACGCACGATGCAATCCAGAAAATCGAACTTGGGCTTGACCGTCGCGGCGTCGCGATCCGTTCGTCAGCGATTCCCAACATGTTGTCCTGCGTGAACGCCGTCGTCGTGGCCAGAGCGCGGCTGCGGCTCACGTGGCCGTTGTTGCCGTCCACCGTCTTGGCGAGCAGCTTCTCCGAATTCGATCAGCGCCGCATGCTGCTTTTCAAGCTGCGCGATCTCGTCGTTAAGGCCGGCCCGAAATTTCCAAGTCAGCATCGCTGACATCGGTTTCGTCTGTCTTCATCCAATGTGCCGAAAGCTGATCTTTCAGATCGACAAGCTTCGTTTCCACATCGATGATGCGTTGCGCGAGAGAAGACATGATGTCTTTTCCTCTTCTGGTAGTGTGGGACGTTATGGCATGCTTGCCGATGAGCCCGAGGCGTCGCATCTGATCTTGTTTGCCGTGCTTGGCGAAAACCAGATCAACGGTCGCGGGGGAAATGTTGAGCGCCTTGACCACGGCCAGGGCGTTCGGATTTGCGGGAACTGCCACGAGCGAGCATTCAACGAGTTCTTGTTGCAGATATCGCTGCGCTGGCAAGAAGAATGGATGATCGTCTTATCCTCTGGGATTTAGCGGCTCGCTTTTGGTAGGGCGAAAGCCGACGCTGACTGCCTTCAGAATATTCGCTTCGATCAATCGGCGAATTTCGTCGATGCTTTCTGATGTTCCTTTCGGCGCGAGCTTCAAATGGCCGCGCAATGCCTTGTTCTTCGACACGCAGATCAACCCATGTTCCCGATCGGAAAGCGCGCGATCATGGCCAGAACAGGGCGATCGGATTTTTTTTGAACGACGTAAGATCCCACCCGTCCGATGATACAATCTCGCCCATCCTATCGACTGTTTCATCTGATAGAACGAATTCCATTCCGACAACTGGCGCGGCATGCGTCTTGTGCTTTAGCCCGCGTCGGCGCCCGTTCGTCCCACATCAATTGGCATCGATCCTCGAATTCGTCGCCCATTTCGTCCGAGCAGCGCTCCATGAAATCTTCACTGTCTCGTCTTCCTCCGGGGGATCCAGCCCCTCAGGTGTTTTGTCCTTATCACGCCACATCTGCATGCATGCGGCGACAGCCTGCTCCTGCGGGCGCTTCGTGCCGCCGTCCTGTCCCGTCATGTCAGGCACACAGCGCGACATCCAGTCAGCCTGGCTCTCATCTTTCCCCGGTTTGATGGCCATGGTGACGCCCTCCATCCAATCCTTCATTTGGCTCGCGGGCTTCTTGGCTATGCCCTGTTCTTTTGTCCACTTGTCGGCTTCTTCGATCAATTTGATGATCGGGATATCGACGCGTGTGATCTTGATGTGCTTATCGCCCTTCAATGTCCCATCTCGCGCGTCAACACCGAGTTGAGCGGCCCACGTATGATGGCCATCGAGGATGTAATCGTCGCGTGAAACGACTAGCCGCTTGTAAAAACCTTCTTTATCGATGCGCGCCATCGAGACCGCGACTTTGGCACCGCTGATCTCGTTTTGTGTCGCGCGCAGATGATCGGCGCGCTCGGTGCTCTTTTCCGTCTCATATCCAAGCGATTTGAGATATTTGACAAAGTCTTTCGTCCGTTTGGCCGGGATCACCGGCATCTCGGCGCGCGGGATACCCTTTTGGTCCGAGCAAAACAGGTTCGTGCCCTCGACGCTGACGTTGCACAGATTGAAAACCGGCGCTTCCTCGCCGTGCTTAGCCATTTCGGCCGCCGTCTCGCCCAGACGTTGAATCAGCGTTGAAACCTGTTTGAGTTGTTTGAGTTCTACTTTACGATCTTCGAACAGCGCGCGTTGCGCATCATAGACATTCGACGTGTGGATTGTGCCATTGGCATCGACCCACGCATTTTTCGAATAACTCTTGCCTGGATGTCCGGTGTGTTCCTGGGCCGCGAGTTCGTGCGCTTGTGCAGCAACACCTTCCTCGTACGTCTCGACGCGTTTACCATCTCTCGACTTGTATGCCTTGGCGTGCTCCGGATCATAGACCATGAACACGACATCGGGACGACCGTCGTTGTATTTTTTGAAGGTCTTATAATCCCAATTTTCTGGTTTTTGCTTGTCGTCCCACGCCAGCCGCGCGACCGCGCGGAAACCGTTATCGCCGTAGATTTTCGGCAAGACGGTATCGAAGGCGTCGAGCTTCACGCCGCCTTGCTGCACGGCAAGCGCGAGCATTGAATCCCCTGCCTTGTACGCCTCTAATTTCTCATGCTTGAACGCCGAGACAATATCGCCATCAGACTTGATCGCAAAGCCCGCCTTGTTGTCAGGCGTCACGAACATTCTTGTGCCGCGATATTCCTTCGGATCGTAAGCGTGCACCGCCGCGCCGAACTTATTCGACGCCTTAGCCGATGTGATCGCTTCGTGGAAGCGTTCGTTACCGTCTTTGGTTAGGGCATGAAACGTGAGTGGTGTGCGGTCGTGCTCTTTGGCCGTAGCCTTGGCTTTAGCACTAAGCGCGTGAACCGCCGCAACGTGGTCGCGAGCTTCTTGCTTACTTGGAACGGTGCTTTCGTAATCGTCGCTGCTGCCCCCGCTTGTCCATCGGCCGTGCGGATCGCGCGGCTCGTCGGAAACATCATGCCCCGCTTGCCGTTCTAGAGACCCCCGAACGCTGTTAACGCCTCGACGGCTTCCGCTGCTGTCAGGTTCGGGTAAACATCCATCGTCTCCTCGACCCGCTTGCGGTCCCCGGGCTTCAACGCGCTGAGTACTTTCTCCCGCTGTTCCAGCGTCTCGGTTTTCGTCTCGATGTCCATGTGCATCTCTCGCTTTTTGCCCCGGCGAGCCGGGTGCGCCTCCGCCATCAATGTAATGCGTGGCCAGATTGGCCGCAAGTCTATTTTCGGTAACGTTGCCTTGGTCAAAATTCAGGACGCGGCCCAGAAGCGCCTCGGATTGAGCGCGAGCCAGCTTGCACCGCTCCTGCAAACTGAGAGTCATTGGCGCACGCTAAATAGGCGGCTGATTCCAGGCGCCAGTGAGATAACCATAGCCAGCAAGCCCCAGCAAAATCAGAACAACCACAAAAAATATAGCGATGGCGACTTTCGTGTCGCGGGTCATTGCGTCAGCGCACTTGCCCAATCGCCGGGCGCCGCTTGCCGGCAGAAGCGGATATTCGGATACCAGTTCGCTTGCCAACGCCAGCTATGCCAGTGCGATAGCAATCCGGTCACGCGCGGATGCCCGATCGCACCGGCGAGGTGCAGCGCCGCCGTGTCAACGCTCACAATGCGATCAAGCGTAAGCATCACAGTGGCAAGCTCCGCAAAATCATTGAAAATACATTCCTGCACGCCGAGCGCCGCGGCTTCTTCGCCGCCCTGTTTTTGTAGGCTTATCAGGTCAGCATCGCGCCCGAATTTCTCAACCAACATCGCCAGCGGAATTTCACGTGGATATTCCCCATCAACGAACTTCCCGACCGACCATGCCACGCCGATGCGCTTGCGCTCCCGGTGCACTGGCAGATTGTAATCGGCAGCGAGATACGGCCCATCTGCCAAAACGTTTTCCGGCGTCACCCCCAGCACGTTTAGAAGCCCGAGCATCGTGCAAAAATAATCGGCTGCCTGAGATCTCGCTGACAACCGGTGCACACTGGCGCGCGATCTGCTGCAATTCCGGCGGCATCAGCAGCACGACATCCGCGCCCATATCCCAAAGCACTGGAACGTAGCGCAGGCACATGATCGTGTCGCCGAATCCGTGATCGTGCGATAAGCAACAAACGCTTGCCCTTGATTGGTTCGCCCTGCCACGGCCGCAGACCCAGCCGCCAGCGCCTCACGCCGTGTTTGGTCGCTGGAATGGCGGCTCACGTTCGCAAGCATCCTGTTCTGCGAAACCTTCCTGCCAACGACCGTGGCCAGAAGAACCTGCGAACGATTGAAGCGCGCACGCGATGTCGGCGCGATGAACACTGTCCTCGTCTGCCTCCGCCAGAGCTTCCTCGATCTTGTTCGCGCGATGCAATTCCCGCGCGGAATTGAAGTGGCTCCAGATAACGGTCGATGCTGATACCATCGCGCGGCTTGATCGCACGGCGGCTGATCGGCTTGCCGCCATGCGCGATGATCACATCGCCTTCTGGCACTTGTGCCGTGCGGCGCTAACTTCCAAAATCTCGCCGTCCACCGTGAACCCGCGCCAGCCATGTTCATCGCTCTCGACCGCAATGATCGGATCGAGCCGCGGCAGCGTATTATCCAGGAAATGATTTCCTTTATTCATTTCCAGCATGGGCGTTAGCCACGCCAGCTTGCAGCCGAGCCACGTAAACTCCAGCTCATCGGCCATCTAACTTCGATGGCGCAGACGAACCCAGTTTGCATGGCCAGCGAATTTTCAGTGCGACTATCTGTTTGCAGCATCGATTTTTAGGCGCTGCCGGTGCGCCGCCATTTACAATGTGTTCCGGCGCGTCGTTCATGTGCAGCGTCGATGCATTGCTGGTCTCGATTTCCGGATCTGGACTGAATGCCGAGACCAGACCAGCGGGCGCAATCGCGATCAGATCGTTGCCTACGGCATTGGTTCCGAGCACGATCACGAGGCTTTGCGCCCTCCAAAAAGCGCATGCCAATGCTTGCCGCCCGGCCGGATGACGTCACCATAACGAACGCGCCGCCAACGGGTGCGAGGCATCGACCACCGTGTGCATATCCTCGAAGAAGGCCGAGTCGGGTCCGTGCTCGCACTTGCCGTCAACGCCGCAATGCCATTGCTGATACCGGCAGGACGCGCGGCGGTCGCGGCATGCATCAAAGAACGCGGCATCGAGTGCCATTCCAGCGGACCGCACCAACACATCGGCAATCATTTGTTCAGCGTTTGAGCTTTCGATCATTTCGCGAGTCAGAACAGCGATCGATGCAAGCTTATACGGCAGCAATTGCGCACCGACCGCGGCGAGCTGCCGAACCGGTATCGGCATTCCTTCTGCAACAAATCCAGCATTGCCTGCCGTCGCAGTAAAACCGGGTGCGCTAACAATCGCATGACGATCAAAGTTCAAGACCAGCCCGAGCCGCAGTAGTTGCGCTGCCACGGATACCGGACCGAGTGCGTCAAGCGCATCGGTCACCATTTTTTGCGCCAGTTCGACGGCCCAACCTGTCACCGTCGTCATTGCCGGCGCAGACGCAGCGCGTAGCGACGAATCGATCGCTCGGCCACATATCCTCGATAATATTTGCTACCGGCATATGGGTGACTTGTGAAATAACACGCGCCGTCATCAATCTCAGAAAACTATTACCCGACGGCAATGGCAGCAGCTCGCGCTTGAATGCCGTGCGATGCCTGCCACTCGCTTCGCGCTTTTTCGAGCGTGGTCATTTGCATGGTCATTTGAGCGCCTCAAAAGATCATCGTCGTGATGTCGATCGGTTTTTTGATGCCGTCGCGCGAGCGCAGGCCCATCAACATCGCAAGCGCAACAGCACCATCTATTCTGAATCGTGCCTTGCTCTTGTCGATCTTACGATTGCCAGCGGGATCCATCGTTGCCACCGCATTGCTGATATTGAAGTTCAAGACCGGGCTATTTGGATGCACGAGCTTGCGCTCGAGAATTGCCACCTCCAGCGCATCCACAGATGGCCCCATCGACGCGTAGCCTTGCCCCCACGGCACGAGTCTGCAAGCCGGCGCCTTTATCCCCGTCCTTGTATGCTTGCAGGCCGATGCGATCGAACTCGCGCAAGAGATCCTCGATCCGCCAGCGATCAAACGCGACGCCAAGCACGCGATATCGCTGTGACAATTCCGCAATGGTAGTCGCGACCACACCTGGATCGATGCTCTTGCCTGGGCTTGTTCGCAAGTGGCCGGCGTTCGCCCATTCCAGATAACGCAGATTGCCAGAGCCAAAATCGCGATTGGAGTGTTCCCGCAAGTGCTCTAGCGGCTTCCAGAAAAACGGACGAATGCGGCAAGGATCGGTAGCAGAGCCCATGACCAACGCCGCGAGATCGACCGTACTCGCGAGATCGAGCGCCAGATAAACTTCTTCCCGATCAGTAAATTCGACGACGCCAGAGCACGCCTTCCATTCGGCACGCGATATCAACGTGGCAATCGGCGCGACGCGTTGGTTAAGAAATAAATTCCGAACCGCGGGCTCGCTCGATGGCATGCGCATCGCCTTCTTGATCGCAATAACCAAATCATCGCGATCACGAAAATCACCCAACGCCGGATTGGCTTTCTTCCATTGCTTCGGATCGTCTAGCTCACAGTTCTCATCGGCGGCATATAGATGACAGACGATAGTCGGGTCGTCTTTGACAGACCATCGTCAATCAACTGCGACATGATATGTTCGGGGTCATTGCTCTGCGTGCTGATCGCGATAAACAGCGGCTCGTCGCGCGCACCAAACGACGTATCAAACACATCGTAGAGATCTCGATTCTTTGCTTGGGCAAGCTCGTCATAAATCACGAGGCTTGGCAAAAAGCCATGTTTGGTCCCGCTCTCAGATGAAACGGCGCGATAGATCGACCCGGTTTGCCGCACGAGCATCGTCTTGGTTGATGGAATAATTTCGATCCGCCGCAGCAGATCCGGCTCAAGCTCGACCATCTGCTTGGCGAACTTGAAAACGATGGACGCCTGTTCGCGATCGTTGGCCGCGCTGTAGATCTCACCGTTGGGCTCCGCGCACGGTCCAACGAGATGCACCAGCACGATCGCCGCAGTCAGACAAGTTTTGCCGTTCTTTCTCGCTAGACGAGAATTGCGCGCCGCACCACGCGCTTGCCGTTGCAACGCGGCTCATAGATGTCTTTGATAAATTTTTTCTGAAAGCCGCGAAGCTTAAGCGGCTTGCCTTGTCCTTTGCCGCTGGGAATTGTCAGCAGTTGGATGAAGTCAATAACCTCCTGGGCTTTGGCTTTGCCTTCGGCGTTGCGGCTAACCCGGAATGAGTCCGTCGAACTTGTCGGCCTTCCGCGTCTCACCGTAGGGACCGGATGAGATGCGGGCTCTTGCGGCTGGTGTGAGTCCGAATTCACTGGCAAACCTCAACATGTCTTGGGCGGCTGTTCGCGCGATGAACGTTAGCGGATTCTTGGCCAACTGGTTATCTTTGTTGACCACCATCAGCCCCTTCATGAGCGAACCAGCCACGGCGAGTTCATTCATAAGCTCGATAGCTTCGCGCCACATCTTATAACTTTGGCAATAGGCCGCCAGTGGGTTGATATCGACCAACGTGACGAGCCTGAGCCGAAACAATTCCACCACGACGCGGCGCCATTCGTCGGCCGCGTAGCCTTCCAGAAACGGCGGCGGCTCTGGAATAACATCAGGCATCAACGGCTGCGGCTCATTCTGCGGCAATGGCCTTTTGCCTTTGCCGGGATCACCGCGAAGCAACCGCAGATTCGTCGGCGTTGGAGGCGGTCCGTGCATTCTATTGTTCCTCTTTATAGGACATTGTGTCCGGGTTCCGGGACAGTAAATGCTTGATTTTGTTGGCTTATTCTACGGAAAAATACTTTAGGAAGCTATTGCCTACTAGGCACGGATTGCCTATATATGGGGTGCGCCCGGCATATAGTCGGGTGGGTTCACCGCCGGCTCCGGACCTTCCACAAGCCCGAGTTCCGCGACCCCTTCGGGGGCTCCGCAAGCAAAGCCGGTGCGCCCTCTGAAGCCCCTAAGTCTTTTCCGTTTGACCAGTCCTTTGCGGCGATAGTGTCAATGGTGCCGGGTAGCTGGAAGCCTCTGGATTACGATCTTCACGCGGATCGGGTCCAGATTCTTCTAGTGACAAAATCTAACAGTGCGGCTTGCAAGGCCGCATTCCCAAGCGGCGGCGAACGTCATTGCCGTTGGCGCGGCCAGCGATGGCCGGTAGGCGTGCTCCGTTGTGAGACGCCGCCGCTTAGGAATTCACGAAGCGCCCGGCTCGCCCTCGCCGGATGTCGCGAGACTATGGGCAATGCATACCCGCCGCTTGCAAGTGAGCAGCGCATCGGCCCGCTTCGCGCGGGCTTTTGCAGTGTTCATAATCGAGACCTCCCGACTTGCAATCGGGTTATCTCAGAAAGGCAACTAACATGAAGATTTTTACTGGCCACGTCAGTCCTGAGACCGCTTATGTGGTCGATGACTATCCCTACTGTTTCCGGCTGCGTTGCAAAATTCGCTACTGGATGGAATTCAGCCCGAAGCGTGGCTTTCGGTTCGTGTCACAAACGACTAACCCTAAGAATGGCGACGTTTGGAACAAGCCGAAGGCTTCCACTTATTGCCGCTTTGGCGGTTGCACGTATTTGAACGACGAGAGCCATGTCACGTGGGCTGGCCTTACCGAGTACAGCGATGGCGCTGAAGCCAAAGCATTCGCCGACAAGTATGGCGAAGGCGTCCCCGAAGCTGGTCGCCCACTACTTAACAAGTGGGTTGCCGCCAAGCTCGCCTATGACGCTAGCCGCACCAACAGCGATGCGCGGCCCGGCATTGAGGCGGCGCACAAAGCTTTCCTTGAAACCAAGTGACAGCATCAACGGCGTGAGGTCCGCGCCGACCAGCGCCTCGGCCATGTCGGCGCCGAGGAACGGGACCGGGCGGTAGCGCGCCCGCCGGTCGGCCGGCAGGGCCTCACGATTCGCGAGCGCCTCGGCGTAGCCGGCCTCGCCCGTGACGTGGAGGACGTGGACCCGTTCGACGAGTCGCGCGATCGCGCCGGCCACGGCCTGGTTGAACCGGCGGACGGCCTGCGACCCGCCGAAGACGAGCAGGAGGCGCTCCCCCGGTCCGACCCCGAAGTGGCTCCGGGCCTCGTCCGGATCGACCGTCGAGAAGTCACGGATCGGCGTCCCGCTCAGGTAGCAGCGCTCGTCGGCGACCGCCAGCGCCGGGCAGGTCTCTGGGAACGAAACGGCGACGGCGGTCGCCAGCCGGGCGGTCGCCCGGACGCTCCGGCCGGGGATCACGTTGCCCTCCCACAGGACCGTCGGAATGCCGAGCGGGCGGGCCGCGAGGAGGACCGGGATCGCGACGTAGCCGCCGGTCGTGAGGATCGCCGCCGGCCGCTCACGCAGGAGGATCGCCGCCGCCTGCAGCACCGACAGGGCGAGCCGGAGCGGGTCGAGCAGCAGGTGAATTCGACCGCTCGGTCGAGCGGAGCGAGCGCACGACCAAGCGTCGGAGCGGGATCCCGGCCGCCGGCACGATCGACGCCTCGAGTCCCCGCTGCCCACCGAGCCAGCTCACGTCAAGCTCAGGGTCGCTGGCGCGCAGCGACCGGGCGACCGCCAGAGCCGGGTAGATGTGCCCGCCCGTGCCGCCGCCCGCGATCAGCAGACGCATCGTTCCAGGTGCCTCGTTCGACCGTCTCTCGGGAGATCGAGAGGAGGATCCCGACGGCCGCCAGGCTGATCGTCAGCGAGGAGCCGCCGGCACTGATGAAGGGAAGGGTGATCCCGGTGATCGGGAAGAGCGCCACCACCACCCCGATGTTGATGAATGCCTGGGCGCACAGCCAGGTCGTGATCCCGGCCGCCAGGAGCGACCCGAAGGTGTCCGGCGCCGCCAGCGCGATCCGGATGCCCTGGTAGGCGAGGATCACGAACAGGGCGACGACGAGAGCCGCCCCGACGAGCCCGAACTCCTCGCCGATGACCGCGAAGATGAAGTCGTTGCTGGCGTTCGGCAGGAACAGCCCGCCGGCCCCCCGGCTCTGCCCGAGGCCGAGCCCGAACAGGCCGCCGGAGCCCAGTGCCAGGAGCCCCTGGACCGAGTGGAAGCCGATCCCCGCCGGGTCGGCCCACGGGTCGAGGAAGGCCCGGATCCGGTCGAGCTGGTAGCCGTGGATCGCGAACATCACGATCCCGACGAAGCCGCCGGCCACGAGCACGCCGAAGTGGATCAGGCTCCCGCCGGCGAGCAGGAACATCGTCAGCCCCGTTGCCGCGAGGACGGTCGACGTCCCGAGGTCGGGCTCCTTGAGGACGAGCGCGACGATCGGCAGGAAGATGATCAGGAACGGGATCGTGCCGCCGACCAGCCCGCCGATCGAGCGGCCGCGCTTGGCCAGCCAGTGGGCGAGGTAGACGACGAGGGCGAGCTTGGCGAACTCGGCCGGGTGAACAGCCGGCAGCGGCCCGACCTTGAGCCAGCGCGCCGACCCGCCGACAACCTGGCCGAGGCTCGGCTCGAAGACGAGCAGGAGCAGGACGACGGCGATCGCGTACATCGGGATCGACACGAGCCGTAGCCGGCGGTAGTCGACCCGCATCATCGTCAGCATCGCGAGCAGGCCGGCGACGCCCCAGGCGACCTGTGGCGCGACCGTCCCGAAGACGTCGCCACTCTGGGCGAACTCCTTCATCGCCGACGACGAGAAGACCATCAGGATGCCGATCGCCGACAGGGCAATCACCGCCACGAGGATCACGTAGTCCGGCTGGTGCGTCTCGCGACGGAGGATCTTCGGCTGACTGCCGACGGCGATCCGGGTCCGCCCGCGCAGGGCTGTGGTGGGGGCGGTCATCGCGCGGCGTCCTCGGCGAGGCTGGCGACCGCTGCCTTGAAGGCTCGACCGCGCGCCTCGTAGTCGACGAACATGTCGAAGCTCGCCGCCGCCGGGCTGAGCAGGACCGTCGGCGGGTTCGGAGCGCCGGCCGGGGCGGCGTCGCGGAGCTCGGCGGCGATCGCGGCGGCCCGCCGGACCGCGGCCTCGAGCGTGGCCGCCCGCTCGGTGCGGGCGAGCCCCGCCGCCCGGAAGCGGCGCTCGAGCTCAGGCCCACTCTCGCCGATCAGGACGGCCGCGGCGACCCGCTCGGCCGCGACCGGACCGAGGCCCGCCAGGTCGACGCCCTTGTCACGCCCGCCGGCGATGAGGACGATCGGCGGGTCGAACGCGCGGAGCGCCGCGATGACGGCATCGGGCTGGGTGCCCTGCGAGTCGTTGACGAACCGCACGCCGTCGACGAGGGCGACCGTCTCAAGGCGATGCTCGACCCCCTGGAAGGCGGTCGCGGCGGCCCGGATCGCCGCCGGCGGGATCCCGAACAGGAGCGCCACCGCGGTGGCGGCGAGCGCGTTGGAGACGTTGTGGCGGCCCGGGATCCGGAGCTCGCCGACCGGCAGGATCCGCCCACCGGGCCCGGTCTCGGCCGGTCCCCCGCCGGCCAGCGCGAGACGCTCGACGCCATCGGCGACGATCCATCCGTCGACCAGCCCGAGGCCACCCGGCCGGGGCCGGTCGAGCCGGTAGCGGACCGGGCGGGCCGGGCCGAGCCCGGCATAGCCGGCCACGACCGGGTCGTCGTCATTGAGGACGAGCGCACCGGCCGGATCGACGATCTCCGCGAACCGGCGCTTGACCGCCCGGTAGGCCTGGAGCGTGCCGTGCCGGTCGAGGTGGTCGGACGTCACATTGGTGAAGACGGCGACGGTCGTCCCACGCGACAGGGTCGGCAGCTGGAGCTCGGACAGCTCGATGACCACGCGGTCGTCCGGCCGCAGCTCGGGCAGGCGCTCGACGAGCGGCCGGCCGATGTTCCCGCCCAGCAGCGCCCGGTGGGTCGGGTCGGCGGCCAGCAGGGCGTGGGCCAGCGCCGAGGTGGTGGTCTTGCCCTTCGTGCCGGTCACCCCGATCGTCGGGGCCGGGCACAGGCGCAGCACGAGGTCCGGTTCGGACACGAGTGCCGGCGCGGTCGGGTCGCCGGCGGCGCGGGCGTCGCGGACGGTAACGAGGGCTGCCCGGAGGCGCGGCTCGGTCGTCGGGAAGTCGGGGCTCACCGACGGCGACGTCGTGACGAGGGCCATGCCCTCGATGGCCGCGGCGGGGTCCACCGATGGGCCGGCGAGCAGGGAGACCGGCCGACCTTCGAGCTGGGCGATGGCGCCGCCCAGCTCGTCGGCCGGGCGGCCGTCGTAGACGGTCACGGCCGCACCGGCGTCGACGAGGAACTTCGCCAGCGCGATCCCGCTCCGGGCCAGCCCGAGCACCGCGACCGGACGGCCGGCGAGCGCGCCGTTCCGGACGGCGTCGAGGGTCAGCTCGTCGGGATCGATCGTCCGCTGCGGCGTCGACCCGGGCTGCGGTCGCTGGGCGCTCGTCATCGTCGTCATGCCAGCGAGTTGATCGAGGCCATGAACAGGGTCACTCCGAGCAGCCCCGCGAGGACGGCAACGATCCAGAACCGGACGGTGATCTTCTCCTCGTCCCAGCCGAGGAGCTCGAAGTGATGGTGGATCGGCGACATGCGGAAGATCCGCCGGCCTCCGGTCGCCTTGAAGTAGGCGACCTGGAGGATCACCGAGCCGGTCTCGACGACGAACACCAGGCCGATCAGCGGCAGGACCACGATCTGGCCGGTGATGAGGGCGGTGACGGCCAGGGCGGCACCGAATCCGAGCGATCCAGAGTCGCCCATGATCACCTGGGCCGGATGCACGTTGAACCACAGGAAGCCCATGGTCGCGCCGATGATGATCGCGCAGAGCAGGGCCAGGTTCGGCTGGTGCGGGACGTTGAGCAGGGCGATGATCATGTAGGCCACGAAGCTGAAGGCGAGCGTCCCGCCGGCCAGCCCGTCGAGGCCGTCGGTGATGTTCACGCCGTTGCTGGCGGCCACGATCGCGAAGGCGGCGAACACGATGTACCAGGCCGGCCCGATCGTCACGTCGCCGACGAACGGCACCCGGATCGCGTCGATCCCGAAGTGGCGCTGGATGTACAGCGCGGCGAGGACGGCGACCACGATCTGCCAGACCAGCTTGCCGCGGACGGAGATGCCGGTCCCCGTCTTCGCGTTGCGCCAGTCGTCGAACGCGCCAAGCGCGCCGACGCCGAGCAGGGCGGCCAGCGGCGAGTAGGTGTCCGGGGTGTCGCCGCCGACGGCACCGAGGATCAGGGCGATCGCGGCGACGATCAGGATGAGCAGGATCCCGCCGCCGGTCGGCACGCCCTGCTTGACCTGGTGGCTGGCGGGTCCCTCCTCGCGGATGTTCTTGCCGAACCGCAGGTAACGCAGCAGCCGGATGAACGGCGGCATCAGGATGACGACGATGAAGAACGCGAGCAGCAGGCCCTGGATGAGCTCGACGGTCCCGATGCTCACGGGCCGAGCTCCTCGCGCAGCGTCGCGACGAGGCGGTCGAGCTCGATCCCGCGCGATGCCTTGACGAGCACCACGTCGCCGGGTCCGAGCCGCGGGACCAGCACGTCGTGGGCCGCCTCGGCATCGGCCGCCCGGAGGATCCGCGACGGCTCCAGCCCGGCCTCGAGCGCGCCCTCGGCCAGCCAGCCTTCCTCGTCCCCGACCACGACGAGCAGGTCGGCCACTCGCCCGGCGGCTCGACCGACCGAGCGATGGCCCGCCTCGCTCTCGGCGCCGAGCTCGAGCATCTCGCCGAGGACGGCGACCCGCCGGCCGGGCAGGCCGGCCAGCACGTCGAGCGCGGCCAGCATCGTGGCGGGCGCGGCGTTGTAGCTGTCGTCGACGATCGTCACGTCGCCGAGACGGATCAGCTCGCCGCGGTGCGCTGCCTCCGAGGCGGTGGCCAGGCCGACGGCGATGGCGTCCAGCCCGACCTCGGCGACCAGACCCACCGCCGCCGCGGCCAGGGCGTTGTGGACCGCGTGACGGCCGAGTCCCGGGATCTCGACCTCGCGGGCGCCGGCGCGCGTCCGCAGCTCGAAGCGCATCCCGGCCGCCCCGAGCGACGTCGGAGCCACGCCACGGACGTCGGCCGCGTCGCTGAAACCGTAGGTGACCACCCGGGCGGACGTCCGGCCGGCCATCCGGAGCACCCGTTCGTCGTCGGCGTTGAGGATCGCCGCCCCGCCCGGTGGCAGCCCTTCGACGAGGCGGCCCTTCTCGAGCTCGATCGCCTCGATCGAGCCGATCCGGGCGAGGTGGACCGGCTGGACGGCGGTCACGACACCGATCCGCGGCCGGCCGATCCGGACGAGGTCGGCGATCTCGCCCTCGACGTACATCCCCATCTCGAGGACCAGCGCCTCGTCGTCCGACTCGAGCCGGAGGACCGTCAGCGGGAGGCCGATCTCGTTGTTCTCGTTGCCCTCGTTCTTGAGGGTCCGGTAGCGGGTCGCGAGGACGGCGGCGACGGCCTCCTTCGTCGAGGTCTTGGCGATGCTCCCGGTGATCCCCACGGTCAGGGGCTGGAAGCGGCGGCGCCAGGCAGCGGCAAGGGCGTGCAGCGCCGGGAGCGGCCGGGTGACCCGGACGACGCTCACGTCGCCGATCGCGGCGGGCAGCGGGCCGGGCCGGCTGATGAGGAGCCCGGCCGCGCCGGCGGCGACCGCCGCGGCCAGGTGGTCGTGGCCGTCGGTGCGCTCGCCGGCGAGGGCGACGAACAGGTTGCCCGGGCGGACCCGGCGCGAATCGACCGCCGCGCCACGGATCGGACGACCCGACGATCGGACCAGCTGTCCGCCGGTGAGCCGGGCGATCTCGGCACCGTCGAACGCCTCGGCCGGCGTGCGCGGCGGCCGCGGTGGCGGGGCGTCGGTCACGTCGGCCAGTGTCCCATAGCCGCCGTTCACGGTGCCGCCTTGGCGGCCGGGTTGGGCAGGTCGAGCGTCGTCATCGCGTCGGTCGCGATCCGCCGGAAGAGCTCGTACGACTCCTCGGCGAGCGGCAGGTTGCCCTGCGCGATCACCAGGGGCTTGGGCTCGTGGATCGTGACCGCGATGATCAGCTGCGGGGCGCCCTTGCCGATGTAGCCCACGAACGAGTGGTTGTAGCGGTTCGGCTTCCAGGCCCCGCGGCCGTGGTTGAGCTTGGGATCCCAGATCTGGGCGGTGCCGGTCTTGCCGCCGACGTCGTAGCCCTTGACCAGGGTCCGAGCCGCATACCACGGGACGGTGTGCACGACGTGGCTCATGAGGTCGGTCAGCGTCCGGCTCATCGCCGGCGTCATGACCTGGCCGCGGTTCGCGGGCTCGACGTCGCGGTCGCCCACCCCGAGCACGACGTGCGGGCTGACGAGCGTGCCGCCGTTGACCATGGCCGCGTAGGCGGTCACCAGCTGGAGCTGGGTGACGGCGACGCCCTGCCCGAACGAGCCATTCGCGACGTCGGTCTGGCTCCAGTGCTTGAGCGCCGGGTCGCGCACGAGTCCCGCCGACTCGCCGGCGACGTCCACGCCGCTCCGTTGCCCGAAGCCGAGCCGGAGCCAGGTCCCGGCCAGGATCTTGGCCGACTTCGCCGTCGAGCCGGCCAGGCCGAGGGCGATCCGGGCCGCGCCGACGTTGCGCGAGTAGGCGACGATGTCGCGCGCCTCCATCCAGCCGTTGGCGTGGCGGTCGGCGTCGTAGATCCGGCGGGTGCCCGAGTCAAGCGACAGCGAGCCGGAGTCGAGGATCTTCGTCGACAGCGTGATCGTGCCGGTCTCGAGACCGGCCAGCGCGGTGAACATCTTGAATACGGAACCCGGCTCGTAGACCTCGGACACGACCGGGTCGACGAAGACCCCGGGGTCCTCGGCCGCGACGGCCGCGTAGTCGTTCTCGTCGTACGAGGGGTAGCTCGCCGAGGCGAGGATCGAACCGTCGTACGGGTTCATGACGACCGCGTCGACGCTGACCGCCTGGTCGGCCGTGTAGGCGGCCAGGACCTCCTGCTCGGCCGCCAGCTGGAGGTCGGCGTCGATCGTCAGGCGGAGGTCCGTCCCGGGCACGCCCGGGCTGAGCACCTGCGCGGCGTCGGTGATCGGCTGGCCCGAGACGTCGCGCTCGGCAAGCAGCTGGCGGGGTGTCCCGGCGAGCTCGGCCTGGTAGTGCTCCTCGACGCCGTACTGGCCGGTTCCCTCGCGGTTGACGAACCCGAGAAGATGCGCCGCGAGGGTCGTGCCCGGTGCCCCGCCGGTCTGGGGGTAGACCCGCACCGGCTCGGGCTCGATCGACACTCCCGGCAGGCTGTCGTCGACGATCCCCGACCGGATCCGGTTCGCCGCCGCCTCGTCGAGGCCGCGGGCGACGATGACGTAGGCGCGCGTGCTCTCGACCTTGTCGGTCAGCGCCGTCGCGTCCCCATCGGCGAGGCCGAGGATCGCGACGAGGCGGGTCCCGACGTCACGCTGCTCGGTCTGGCTGAGCTGGTTCGGCGCGACCGCGACGAGGTAGCGCTGGACGGTGGTGGCCAGGACGACCGTCCCGGTCCGGTCGTAGATCGTGCCGCGCTGGACGGGCTGGTCGATCTGGACGGTGGTCTGGCGCTCGGCCTTGGCCGCCAGCTGCTCGTGCTGGATGACCTGCCACCAGACGAGGCGGCTGCAGAGCGATGCGCCGACGACGAGGAAGGCGACGAGGACGACGAGGATCCGCCGCCGGGAATCCGTCCGTCCGAGCATCGTGTCGCCGTCGGGCATGTCGGGCGATCGCTAGCGGGCCGGCACGACGAGCGGCTCGCCGAGCTGGTCGAGTCCGAGGTCAATCGCCTGCTTGCGGATGGCCGGCCCGCGCCCGAGCCGGCTCAGGTTGGCGACGAGCTCCTGGCGCTGCGCGTCGAGCGTCGAGCGCTGGTTGTCGAGCCGGTCGATCTCGTAGCCGGTGGCCGACACGCGGACGCTCTGGACGAGCGAGAAGAAGGCCAGCAGGAACGCCAGGGCGATCCCGCCGAGCATGATCCCGACCCGGCCGGGCCGGCGGCGAGCGCGGACGGTCGTCCGGGCGCGCCGTCGCGCGAGCGGCGGCGGATCGATCGTCCGCGGCGGTAGCAGGGTCGGGCGTGCGCGGACGCCCTGGTAGACGGCCACTAGTCGCCGACCGCGAAGCTCAGCCGGCGCCCACCGACGTCGAGGTCGAGGAAGCCGAACCCATCGCCGTCGGTGTCACGATCGCCGTGGTCGAGCTCGATGCCGGCATTCGACGGCCGTCGATCGACCCGCTCGCGCAGCTCGTGCTGGCGGCGGCCGTAGGAACGGCGTCGGCTGGACTGGTGACGCTTGCTCATCGAGATCCTCTCCTCCTTTCCGCGGGGCCTGGTCATCGGGTCGGGGGTCCGGGCGATCCGCCCGGTCGGCTCGTCGGGCGCTACGCGGCGGTCCGCTCGGCAGCACGAAGGCGCGCGCTGCGGGCGCGAGGATTGGCGGCCACCTCGGCGGCGCTCGCCGTGACCGAGCGGCCGACGAGGCGCAGGCGGGGCTGGCGGCCGCAGACGCAGATGGGCACCGCGGGCGGGCAGATGCAGCCGTTCCGTTCGGTGTTCATGAACCGCTTGACGATCCGGTCCTCGAGCGAGTGGTAGCTGAGGACCACGAGGCGGCCGCCGGGTCGCAGGAGGTCGACTGCCGCGGCCAAACCCGCCGACAGCGCATCGAGCTCCTCGTTGACTGCGATGCGGAGGGCCTGGAACACTCGCGTGGCCGGATGGATCCGGCGCCGGCCCGGGGCGCCTGGCGCGACCCGCTCGACGGTCGCCGCCAGCTCCTCCGCCGTGGTCACCGGCGCGGTCCGCCGGGCGTCGACGATCGCCCGCGCGATGCGACCCGCCTGGCGCTCCTCGCCGTAGCGCCGGAACAGCGCGGCGAGCTCGCGGGCGTCGAGCGTCGCCAGGAGCTCCGCGGCCGACACGCCGAGCGCCGGGTCGAAGCGCATGTCGAGCGGACCGCCGGTCCGGATGCCGAAGCCGCGCTCGGCGTCGGCCAGCTGGAAGCTCGACAGGCCGAGGTCGAACAGCAGCCCGTCGACGGCCGCGAACCCGGCGGCCGGAGCCACCTCCCCGAGCTCGCGGAAGTTCGCCTGGCGGAGCACCAGCCGGTCGCCGAACACGGGACCGAGGCGCTCGCGGACCCTGGCGATGGCCGCCCCATCGGCGTCGAGCCCGAGGAGGCGGCCATCAGGATTGGACGCTCCCAGGATCCGCTCGGTGTGCCCACCGCCGCCGAGCGTGGCGTCGATCTGAAGGCTGCCGGAAGCTGGCGCGAGTAGCGTCAAGACCTCCTCTGCCAGCACCGGAAGGTGCCCTACCTTCATCTCGTCTCCCGTTCCTTGGCGGTCCCGAACGGACCCTGGAAGCGCATGTGGTGGGGCCGTGACGGCCCGGTTGCGTGTGTCCGATCCCAACCTCAGATCCCGAGGCCGGTCAGGTGGGCGGCGAGGGCATCGGGCGCCGCCATCGCCTTGCGGTAGTCATCCCAGGCGGCCGGCGCCCAGATCTCGGCGTGATCGCGTGCCCCAACCACGACCGCGTCGCCGGCGAGTCCGAGGAGGTCGCGCAGCGAGGCCGGGATCACGATCCGGCCCTGCCGGTCGAGCTCGACCTCGTAGGCGCTCGCGAACAGGGCTCGGCTGAACGTGCGCGCCGAGGCGTCGGCGATGCCCAGCCCGCCGACCTTGCCGGCGAGCGCCTCGAACTCGGCCTTGGGGAAGATCGCCAGGCAGGCGTCGACCCAGCGGGCCAGGTAGGCCCCGCCGTCGAGCTGCAGGCGGAACTTCGCGGGGACGGCGATCCGTCCCTTGTCGTCCACCGAGTGCCGGTACTCGCCGGTGAACACCTGTTGGACATCCCCTTCGATCGGGCGCTGGTCGGGCTCCTGCCCTGGGTCGAGTCGCGCGGATGGGTTCGGTCTCGCGGGCGGCTGGTGCGGCGGACCCGGGCGGACGACCCGGTCGGAGGCCTCGTGTCGGTCTCCGGTGGTGTCGTGGTACTGCTCCCCACTTGACACCACTTCGTGCCACTTCGGCGCATTCTACACGCTGAGCGGGGTCCGTCAATGCCGGAATGGCACGGAATCGTGGGCCGGCACCGAGGCACCCCGGTCGGATCGGGCGCACCAGTACCCGGGGCGTTCCAATGAGCGGACGGGCGGATCGCCGTCACGCGGTCGGGTAGGAACCCGGACCAGCCGCGCGACGAGCAAGCGACCGAGCTGACGGGCCGCCGGGGCGCGGCGGTCCGACCGGAGATCAGCCGGGCGGGAGCGGAATCCGCAGCGTGTCGCCGACGTGGAGCAGGCTCGGGTCGCGGATCTCCGGGTTCGCCGCCTTGAGGGCGATCAGGGTGATCCCGAACTTGGCCGCGATCGAGGTCATCGAGTCGCCGGACCGGACACGGTACAGATAGCAGTCCGGGGCGTCCGTGCACGGCTTGAGCCCGCGATAGGCCGCCGGCAGGGACGCGCCGGGCGTCGGGCTCGGGGTCGCGGCCGGAGTCGGGCTCGCTGTCGGCGCCGCCGTCGGGGTCGGCGTCGGAACGGGCGTGGGGCTCGGCGTGGGCGTGGCCAGCGGGCTCGCGGAGGCCGCGGGGAGCAGGCTTGGGCTGCCGAGCGCCGCGGCGCTCTGTGCTGGCCCCGGCAGGCTGAGGCCGCCCCGCGCCGCCATGAACGCGACCACCAGGACGATCGCGAGGACGAGCAGGCCGCCCGCGACCAGCAACGGCGAGGGCCGGGCGCCGACCCGCCGCGCACCGCTCCGGCGGCGGCTCCGGATCGACGGGCTCACGGGGGTCGGGACGACGGACGCCGCCTCCGGGACCGGCTCGGCGACGGAGGCACCCGAGCCGCCGACCTCTGCGACGGTGGCCGCCGTGACCGGGGCTCCCGCGACAGCAAGCCCGCCGGCCGGCGTTCCGGCGACGGAAGCCGCATCGCCTCCGACCGTGCCGTCGATCGCCGGTCCGGACGCCGCGACCGTCGAACCGGCGACCACCCCAGCTGCCCCCGCCGTCGCCAGGCCGGCGACCGCCGCACGCTCGGCGATCGCGGCCCGCACCGGTCGAGCCGGCCGCGGCGAGCCCATGGCCCGAACGAACCGCGGGCAGGAGACGTGGTCCCGGTCGAGGCAGATCAGGCGCTGCTGGGCGAGCGAGATCGGGGCGGGCGGCGCCGATGCCGCGCAGCGATGAGCGACGTCAGATCCAGGGGTCGGGTCGGGTCGCGTGGCGGCCGGGTCGACGGACGGTCCGCCGGCGGGTGCCGGCCCGAGGGCGAGGACGAGCAGCGGGCACCGCTCACCGATGTCGTCGGTCGGGGGACTGGGCGCTGGCTCCGGCGCGACGTCCGCCCGAGCGCCGTCGAGCGTCGGCGCGGGGCCGTCGGGACCGGGTCCCGCGGAGCTCTCGGCGGCGTCTCGGGCGTCGGCGGCCACGGATCCTCCTTCCGATCACCGGCGGCAAGCCGCCCGGCGACGGCGGGAGTCTAGTACCTTTCGCCGATTGTCGGACCTTGCAACCGGGTGTTAGGCTGCGCCACCGACAGTCGTCCCCTGGTCGCCAGGGGTCCGTCCGAGCCCCGTCCCGAGGTTCTCCGAGCCCAGATGGCCATCCAGCTGCCGATCGCGCCGCCCGACCACGAGGCCTACCGGCTCGCCGAGCACCGCATCCGCCGATGTACCTTCCGGCGGCTTATCGCCATCGACGCGGCCCACGAGCGGACGTACGAGGTGGACTGCCTCTACCCGGAGCGCCAGGTCCCGCTCCCGCTCGGCGATCTCGACGCCGCCACGCCGATCTGCAACGCCTGCACTGCCGCCCACATCTTCCGTCCTGACGAGGACTGACCCGGGCGCTCGGACGCGCGAGCGGCTGATGGAGCGCCAGCGAGGCGACCTGTAAGCCGAGTTCTGTCCCGCGATCGCTCGCGGAGACGGTCATCCATCTCGACCGCCGGTTACCCGGCGGTTCGTGCGGCCGACCCGAGGGCTGGGCAGCGCACCTCTCCCCCGACCGCCCCGTGCGGGACGGCGGGTTGCGCCCTCCTATTTGGCCTTGCTCCAGGTAGAGTTTGCCGCGTTTCACCCCGGCGGCCGGAGCCGCCGGACTCGTCTCTGTGGCACTGGTCCTCGCCTCACGGCGGACGGGCGTTACCCGCTACCCTGCGCTGAGGAGCTCGGACTTTCCTCGAGCCGGATCGGGGGACCGACCCGGCGCGCGACCGTCCGGCCGCCTCGCTGGCCGGCGCATTCTACGCCCCGGTCCGGCGGTCCGGATCAGACGACGCTGCCGGTGGCGACGAGCTCCACGAGCAGGGCGAGCACGTAGATCGCGAGGAGGAGCGGCGCGGCCGCCCAGACGACGGTCGGCAGCCACGCCCGCAGACGCCCGGCCGACGCCGGGCCCGAGCCGGCCGCCAGCGCCAGCGGCGCCCGCCAGTCCTCGCCCCGGACGTAGCGCTGACGGGCGTCCTCGAGGGCGAGCTGCCAGGCGGCCGTCGATCGCTCGATCGGGTCGTCGATCGCCCCGAACGCCTGCCGGGCAGGGCCGAGGTCGCCGCTGCCCCCAGCCTCGAACTCGACCATCGCCGCGAGCCGGGCCCGATCGAACCGCTCGAAGGCGCCGGTCGGCTCGAGCCGGTCGACCGTCGCCGCCGCCTCGTCGGTCCGGCCGGCCATCGTGAGATACCCGACCCGGATCGGCCGCGTCGACGGTGTCTCGGGCACCCGGTCAAGCCAGCGCGCGATCCCCCAGCGCGTCCGCGGTGGCAGCCGTCGCCCGGTCGCCCGACGGTAGCGGGTGAGCTCGCGCCGGCCCCCGACGAGCAGCGCGCCGGCCAGCGGCCGGTCGGCCGGTGGCATGAGCGCGAGACCGAGCCAGAGGCCTCCGACGAGCGCCGCGACGAGCGCGACGGCCATCCCGAGCGCGAACGGCAGCCCGAGCAGGGCCGCGACCGCCACGGCCAGCGCCACGATCACGAGGGTCACCACGATCACCGTCCAGCGGCGGGCGCTCGATCCGACCAGCAGCTCGGCCTGGATCGCCCCACCGGCACGGAGCCGTCCGCGCAGCTCCGGGTGCGGCCGGCCGGTCATCGCCCGGCGGGCGTCCCGGGACGGCGGACGACCGTGGCCGGGCCGCCGGCGAGTGCCCGGTCGATCGCCTCGTTGCACAGGGCGTCGGCGGCGCGGTTCTGGGCCCGCGGCACGTGGGCGGCGCTCCACCGGGCGAACCCGCCGAGCCGCGCGCGGACGTCCGCGTGGAGCGGCTGGAGCTTGGCGTCCCGGACCCGCCAGCGGCCGTGGACCTGCTCAACGATCAGCTTCGAGTCCAGAAGCAGATCGACCTCACGGGCGCCCAGCTCGCCGGCCAGGCCCAGCGCCCGGACGACGGCGGTGTACTCGGCGACGTTGTTCGTCTGCGTTCCGAGGTACTCCGAGATGGTGGCCAGCGGCGGCGCCAGGGGATCCCGGGCGTCCGGCCGCGCGGCGTCGATCAGCACGGCCCCGGCCGAGGCGGGCCCGGGATTGCCCCGCGCCGCCCCGTCGGTCCGGATGATGAGGTGCAGCCCGTTCCCGGCGGGGCGCGGCATGGCGCCATCACGGTCCGACGGAGCGGACCTCGGCGAATCGTGATCGTCGAGGGGGGTCGCGATCGGCGGCGGCCAGAGGGTCGGATCGGGCTCGCGGTCGACCGGGCTCAGCTGGCGGGCCCGCCGCTGCCCGCGACGCCGTCATCGCTGCTACCGGCCGGCGCGCTCGCCGGCGGCTCGCCACCGCCCGCGGCGTCCGGCGGCCGGCGCAGCGGCGGGAGCGACCCGCTCGGGACGGGGGCCGGGCTCCCGGCTGCCGGTCGCTCGCCACGGACCTTCCGCCAGACGATCTGGATCGGGTCGTAGTAGCGGTCGGCGACGCGCTCCTTGAGCGGGATGATCGCGTTGTCGGTGATCTTGATGTGCTCGGGGCACACCTCGGTGCAGCACTTCGTGATGTTGCAGAAGCCGACCCCACCCTCGTCCTTGAGGTACTCGGTCCGGTCGGCCGTGTCGATCGGGTGCATCTCCAAACCGGCGGTCCGGACGAGGTAGCGCGGCCCCATGAACGGCCGCTCCGTCTCGTGGTTGCGCAGGACGTGACAGACGTCCTGGCACAGGAAGCACTCGATGCACTTGCGGAACTCCTGGACCCGCTCGATGTCCTCCTGCTGCCAGCGCCAGTCCTCCTGCGGCGTGTCGGACGGCGGGCTGAACGGCGTGATCCGCTTGTTGACCTCGTAGTTCCAGGACACGTCGGTGACCAGGTCGCGGATGAGCGGGAAGGAGCGCATCGGCTCGACCGTGATCGTCTCGTCGGGCGCGAAGTCGGACAGCCGGGTCTTGCACGACAAGCTCGGCCGGCCATTGATCTCGCAGCTGCACGACCCGCACTTGGCGGCCTTGCAGTTCCAGCGGACGGCCAGGTCGGGCGCCTCGTGCGCCTGGATCCAGTGGAGCGCGTCGAGGACGACCATCCCCTCCTCCACCGGCACCTCGAACGAGACGAACTCGCCCTCGCTGTCGGGGCTGCCGCGGAAGACGCTCAGGTGGGCGAGGGGCATCCGGTCACTCCGTGGCGATGAGCTGGCGCAGCTCGGCGGGCAGCCTGGGCAGGGCCGTGGTCGTCACCTTCATCGTCTCACCGTCGCGCCGGACGACGCTGTTCTTGCGCGCCCACGCCGGATCCGGATCGGGGAAGTCGAGCCGGCTGTGCGCGCCGCGGCTCTCCGTGCGTTGGCGGGCGCTGCGGGCGATCGCCTCCGAGATGACGAGCATGTTCCGGAGCTCGAAGACGAGGCCCCAGCCCGGGTTGTACGCCCGGCCGCCGGAGACGCGGACGCCGGGCCAGCGGGCGTACAGGCCAGCCAGCCGGCCGATCGCCTCGTGGAGGTCGGCCTCGGTGCGGAAGATCCCGACCAGCGACTGCATGATCTCCTTGAGCTCCTCGTGGAGGCGGTACGGATCCTCGCCCGCCCCGGGCCGCAGGGGGGCCGCAAGCTCGTCGAGCGCGGCCCGGATCTGGACCGGGTCGACCTGGGGGACCTGGTCGAGCGTCGCCGCGTCCGCGGCAGCCGCCGCGCCGGTCCGCATCCCGAACACGAGCAGGTCCGACAGCGAATTCCCGCCAAGCCGGTTCGCGCCATGCATCCCACCGGCCACCTCGCCGGCCGCGAACAGCCCCGCGCGCGTGGTCGCGCCGGAATCCGCGTCGACCCGGACGCCGCCCATGATGTAGTGGGTCGTCGGCGCGATCTCCATCGGGCCCTTCGTGATGTCGACGTCGGCCAGCTCCTTGAACTGCTCGTACATCGACGGCAGCTTGCGCCGGACATGGTCCGCGGGCAGGTAGCTGATGTCGAGGTAGACGCCGCCGTGGGGCGTGCCGCGGCCCTCCTTGACCTCGGTGTAGATCGCCCGCGCGACGTTGTCGCGGGTCGACAGTTCGGGCGGCCGCCGCGCGTCCGTCGTCCGGCCGGCGCTGGCCGCCTCGACCCACCGGGCGGCCTCCTCGTCGGTGGCCGCGTACTCAGCGCGGCGATCCTCGGGCAGGTACTTCCACATGAACCGCTCGCCGGCGCCGTTGCGCAGGATGCCGCCCTCGCCGCGGACGGCCTCGGTCACCAGCAGCCCACGAACGCCCGGCGGCCAGACCATCCCGGTCGGGTGGAACTGGACGAACTCCATGTCGATCAGCTCGGCGCCCGCGAGATACGCCAGCGCCTGGCCGTCGCCCGAGTACTCCCACGAGTTCGACGTGACCTCGAACGCCCGGCCGACGCCGCCGGTCGCGAGCACGACCGACTTGGCGGGGAAGACGACCGGCTGGCCGGTCGTCCGCCAGTAGCCGAGCGCGCCCCGGACGCGGTCGGTCCAGCTCAGGAGGTGGGTGATCGTGCACTCCATGTAGACCGAGATCCCGGCCGCCACGGCCCGGTCCTGGAGCGTCCGGATCATCTCGAGACCGGTGCGGTCGCCGACGTGCGCCAGCCGCGGATGGCTGTGCCCGCCGAACGGACGCTGGAGGATCCGGCCGTCGCGGGTCCGGTCGAAGACGGCGCCCCAGGCCTCGAGCTCGCGGACCCGGTCGGGCGCCTCCTTGGCGTGGAGCTCGGCCATCCGCGGGTTGTTGAGGAGCTTGCCGCCGACCATCGTGTCCCGGAAGTGGACCTGCCAGGAGTCCTTCTCGTCCACGTTGCCGAGCGCGGCCGCCACGCCGCCCTCGGCCATGACCGTGTGGGCCTTGCCGAGGAGCGACTTGCAGACGAGCCCGACGTTCGCCCCGGCGGCGGCCGCCTCGATCGCCGCCCGGAGTCCGGCTCCGCCCGCCCCGATGACCAGGACGTCGTGGGGATGCCGCTCGAGGCCGTCGTTCACAGGCGGATCGATGGATCGACGAACGCGCCCATCGCCAGCAGCCGGACGTACAGGTCCGCCAGCGCGACCGACGCGAGGCTCGCCCAGGCCCAGCGCATGTGGTTGACGTTGAGCCCTGTCAAGCGCTGCCAGACCGAGTACTGCGTCCGCGCCCGGGCCGTGCACGAGAAGCAGTCGAGCCGCCCGCCGGCCAGGTGGCGGAGCGAGTTGCACGACAGCGAGAACCCGCTGAGCAGGACGACGTTGACGAACAGGATGACGCTGCCCAACCCGAGCCGCCACGAGCCGTCCGGGCGGAGCGACATGAAGGCGTCGATCCACAGGAAGAACAGCGGGATGAACGCGAGGTAGAGGAAGATCCGGTGGAGGTTCTGGAGGACGAACGGGAACGCCGTCTCCATCGAGTAGCGCCGGTGGATCCGCGGCTCGCCGACGGCGCAGGCGGGCGGATCGACGAAGTACGAGCGGTAGTACGCCTTCCGGTAGTAGTAGCAGGTCGTCCGGAAGCCGAGCGGGATCCACAGGATGAGGATCGCCGGCGAGAACCACCACGGCAGGACCGCGGCCCCGATCAGCGGCGAGAAGAACGGCGACAGGTAGCCGTCGGCCTCGTACGCGACGCCGAACACGGGACCCCAGATGAGCGCCGAGAAGAGGGTGTAGACGATGAACGCACCGAAGCCGAGCGCGATCACCGTGGGGGCGACGGCCCAGCGATCGGTCCGCGAGGTCTGCCCGAAGCCCTGGACGGCGGTGCCGGACGGCTTGATCGGGGTCCGCCGGGCGACCGGGCTCGTTCGCGTGACCGCCATGGTTTCGGGTGCCTGCCTCCCACTGAGCGCCAGCGACCCGGGACGGTGGATCGGGTGGGCGATGGCCGCATTCTATCCGAGCCGGCGGCCCTCGCGACCGGCCGCCCGTCCTCGAGCCCGCGGCCGCGCGGAGCCCGCGGCGCGGCCGCGCGGCGCTCCTGTACCATCGGAGTCCCGCAGCACGTCCCCGTGATGGAGCTCGACCGGCGTGAAGATCCAGGAAGCCGACGCGAAGTCCCTGCTCCTCGCGCAGGGCCTGCCGGTCCCCGGCTGGGAGGTCGCCCGGACACCGGCCGAGGCCCGCGCGGCGGCCGAGCGGATCCTCGGCACCGGCGCCGAGCGGGTCGTCGTCAAGGCCCAGGTCCTCGTCGGCGGCCGGGGCAAGGCCGGCGGCGTGCGGCTGGCCGGCTCGCCCGAAGAGACGGAGCAGGTCGCGGCGGCGATCCTCGCCCTGACGATCAAGGAGCTGCCCGTCCGCAAGGTCCTCGTGGCCGCCGCAGCCGACATCGTCAAGGAGTTCTACCTCGGAGCGATCCTCGACCGGGCGAGCCGGCGGATCGTGGTCATGGCCTCGGCCGAGGGCGGGGTCGAGATCGAGGAGGTCGCCCGGGTCACCCCCGCGGCGATCCACCGCGTCGAGGCCCATCCCCTCCTCGGCCTGCTCGACTGGCAGGCGCGCCAGCTCGCGTTCGCGATCGGGCTCGGCGGGCCGCACCTCCGTGACTTCGTGGCGATCGCGCGCGGCCTCGTCCAGACGATGCTCGCCGACGATGCCGACCTGGTCGAGGTCAACCCGCTCGCGATCGTCAGGCAACCTGACGAGAAGGGCGGTGCATCGGAGCACCTCGTGTGCCTCGACGCGAAGATCACCCTCGACGACTCTGCCCTGCCCCGCCACCCCGATCTGGAGGCCCTCCGTGATCCCGATTCGGAGGACCCGGCCGACGTCGAGGCGCGCGCCCAGGGGATCTCGTTCATCCGACTCGACGGATCGATCGGCTGCATGGTCAACGGCGCCGGGCTGGCGATGACGACGATGGATCTCGTCAAGCGCGCCGGCGGGGAGCCGGCCAACTTCCTCGACATCGGTGGCGGTGCGCGGGCCGACAAGGTGGCCGCCGCGATGCGCCTGATCCTTGACGATCCGAAGGTCCGGGCGATCCTTGTCAACATCTTCGGCGGGATCACCCGTGGCGACGAGGTCGCTCGCGGGCTGATCGAGGCGCGCGCCGCGCAGGAGCGCGAGGTGCCGATGATCGTCCGCATCGTCGGCACGAACGCGGAGGAGGCCGCCCGGCTCCTGACCGAGGCGCGCTTCGAGACCGCAGCCAGCCTCGACGAGGCGGCGCGCAAGGCCGTCGCGGCGGCCGCGGCCACTGCGTCATGAGCATCCTCGTCGGGCGCGAGACGCGCCTCGTCGTCCAGGGGATCACCGGGCGCGAGGGCGAGTTCCACACCCGCCAGATGGTCGAGTACGGGACCCCGGTCGTGGCCGGAGTGACCCCGAACAAGGGCGGCCAGACCGCGGTCGACGGCCGGGTGCCGGTGTTCGACACGGTCGCCGAGGCGGTCGAGCGGACGGGGGCCAACACGTCCTGCATCTACGTCCCGGCCGGCGGGGCCCCGGACGCCGTCCTCGAGGCGGTCGGCGCGGGGATCGGCACGATCTTCTGCATCACCGAGGGCATCCCCGCGCTGGACATGCTGCGGGTCGTCGAGGTCGTCCGGGCAGCCGGCGCGCGGTTGATCGGCCCGAACTGCCCGGGCGCGACGTCACCCGACCGGGCGAAGGTCGGGATCATCCCCGGCTCGATCCACCGGCCCGGCCGCGTCGGCGTCGTGTCGCGCTCGGGGACGCTGACCTACGAGGCAGTCCAGGCGATGACCGACGCCGGAATCGGCCAGTCGACCTGCATCGGGATCGGCGGCGACCCGATCATCGGGACGACCTTCCTCGACATCCTCCAGCTGTTCGCGGCGGATCCCGACACCGACGCGATCGTGCTCATCGGCGAGATCGGCGGCTCGGCCGAGGAGGAGGCGGCAGCCTGGGCAGCCGACCATCTCCGGGGCGTACCGATGGCCGCGTTCATCGCCGGCCGGACGGCGCCCGAGGGCAAGCGGATGGGCCACGCCGGGGCGATCATCTCGGGCGGCTCGGGCACCGCGGCCGACAAGATCACCGCGCTCGAGGCGGCCGGGATCCGCGTCGCCGAGTCGCCGACCGAGCTGCCGGCGGTGCTCCGCGCCGCCGGCTACCGCGACTAGGCTCCCGGCCGTGGGTGCGCTCATGGAGCTCGTTGCGGGCGACGCGCCGACGATCCTCGTCGCGATCTCGACCGACGACCTGGCCGGGCTCGCCGACCGCGGCCGATTCGCAGCGCACCTGTCCCTCGGAGCCGGGCTCGACCCGACCTGGCTCGACCTGTTCAGCGAGGCCGTCCGCGCGGTCACCGGCGACGACAGCGAGCCGAGCGACTTCCTCGACGCGCGGCGCGAGCTCGACGGCCCGGCCGACGTGGCCGGTCGGACGGTCGAGCGGGTCGACGCGCGCTGGATCAGGGCGATCGCCCGGCTGGCCGACCGCGACGTGCCCGCCGTGGCTGGCCGCTGGCTCGACCTCCTCGGCGAGGAGCTCGGCGAGCTGCCGCGCGAGGAGAAGCCGTGGATCCGGGAGCTGGCCGGCGACCTCGTCCAGTTCTGCCGGACGGCGGAGCGGGCGCCGGACGTGCTGTTCGCCTGGTCCATCTGAGCCGGTGGTCCCGGCGGAGGTGTCGTCCGGCGTGCTCCGGATGACCGGTGTCGGCGTCCGACGCGACGGTCGCTGGATCCTCGACGCGGTCGACTGGCGCATCGAGCCCGGGGAGCGCTGGGCGATCGTCGGTCCCAATGGGTCGGGCAAGACGACACTCCTTCGCGTCGCCGCCACCTATCTCTGGCCGAGCCGCGGCTCGGTCGAGGTCCTCGGGGAGCGGATCGGCGCGGTCGACGCCCGGCTGCTCCGCCGGCGGATCGGCTTCGTCAGCGCGGCGCTCGCAGCCGAGTTCGACCCTCGGCTCGACGCGCTCGACCTGGTCCTGAGCGCCCGCCACGCGGCCCTCGCGCCGTGGTGGGACGCGTATACGGCAGAGGACGAGCAACGGGCGCACGCTGCGCTCGACCGACTCGGCGTCGGAGCGCTGGCCGGCCACTCGTTCGCCACGCTCTCGTCCGGCGAGCGTCAGCGGGTCCTGATCGCCCGGACCATGATGACCGAGCCCGAGCTCCTGCTCCTTGACGAACCGGCCGCCGGCCTGGATCTCGGATCCCGTGAGGCGCTGGTGGCGCGGATCGCCGACCTGGCGGCCGATCGGGCGGTCCCGGCGATCGCCCTGGTCACCCACCACGTCGAGGAGATCCCGGCCGGCTTCGGGCATGCCCTCGTCGTCGCCGATGGCCGAGTCGCGGCGGCAGGGCCGATCGGCTCGACCCTGACCGGGCCCATCCTGTCCCACGCCTACGGGCTACGGCTTCGTGTCGAGACGGCCGACGGACGGTTCTGGGCGAGGTCGGTGGGCTAGAATCCGTCCTCCGAACGAGCGCAGCTGGAGGTCGGCCAGTGTTCAGACCGTTCCGGGCGATGCTCCGCGACCCCGAGGCGAAGGTCCTCGCTTTCGCGGCGATCAGCGTCATTGCCATCGGCAGTGTCGTCTACATGGTCCTCGAGCACTGGGGACCCATCGATGCGGTGTACTTCTGCGTGGTCACCCTGGCCACGGTCGGCTATGGGGACCTCCACCCGACGACCGACGCCGGGAAGATCTTCACGATCTTCTACATCCTGAGCGGCCTGGGGATCATCGCCGCGTTCGTGACCGAGCTGGCCAAGCACCGCACGGTGGGCGGGGGCCGGCTCTCGTCGGAGATCGTCGCGGCGGGTTCACCGTTGGCGCGGAACGCCGCCGCCGCCGGCTTCGGTCCGGCCGAGCCGGACGGCCATCCCGTCCTCGACGCGCAGGCCTCCGACCGGGATCCCGCGAGTCCGCGAACCGATGTCGGCCCCGGCGGCTGACGCCGGGCGACCCGCCATAGGCACCGCGTGGCAACCCGGTGGCCGCGCTCAGCGGCCCGGCGTCGAGCTCAGTAGCCGAGGGCCGTCCAGGCCGGCCCGCCCGGCGCCTCGATGAGCTCGACGAGGACGCCGTGGCAGGACCGCGGGTGGAGGAACGCGACCGGGCCCTCGGCCCCCTTGCGCGGCGCGGTGTCGATCAGCTCGATCCCGTCGATCGCAAGCCGGGTCAGGGTGTCGGTGATGTCGGGGACCTCGAAGCAGACGTGGTGGAAGCCCTCCCCCTTCGCCTCGAGGAAGCGGGCGACCCCGGTCGTGTCGTCGGTCGGCATGACGAGCTCGATCTTCGACTCGCCGATCGGCAGGAACGCGATCGTGACCCGATCGGACGGGATGGGCAGGATCGTCTCGAGCTCCAGCCCGAGCATGTCGCGGTAGAACCCGAGCGCCCCGTCGAGGTCGCGGACGACGACGGCCACGTGGTGGACGCGGCCGAGCCGGTGGATCTCGGGCGGTACCGGTCCGGGCGTGGGGCGATCGGATCGGCTCATCGCGCCGAGCGTACACGTCGTGAAGGGGCCGCGACAGGGTCGTCCCGACCGGGCCCCGGAGCCGGCTCGACGGTCATCGCTCAGACCGTGATCAGCTCGCGGTGCTCGCCCCAGGCGGCCCGCAGCCGGTCGCTGATCTCGCCGACCGTCGCCTGGGCGCGGATCGCCTCGATCACGGCGGGCATGACGTTCTCGTCACCCGTGGCCGCCGTCGCAAGCCGCTCGAGCGCCGCCGCCCAGGCGGTCGGGTCACGCTCGGCACG
Organism: uncultured Chloroflexia bacterium; assembly: GCA_963825545.1. Classification (GTDB taxonomy): domain Bacteria; phylum Chloroflexota; class Limnocylindria; order Limnocylindrales; family CSP1-4; genus Chersky-267. The sequence goes on from CAWGTR010000003.1 coordinate 37,476, forward strand.
GACGCGCCGGACGCCCTCGACCTGGCGGCGCTCCCCGGCCGGGTCGATCTTCTGGGTCGGCGGCGTCGCGCCCGGGTCGTCCTGGAACCGGTTGACCCCGACGACGATCTGGTCGCCCGACTCGATCCGGCGCTGGACGAGGTAAGCCGACTCCTGGATCCGGTGCTGCTGATGGCCACCCTCGATGGCGGCGATCGTCCCGCCGAGGGCGTCGATCTCGTCGAGCTCGGCCCAGGCTGCCCGCTCGAGCTCGTTCGTCAGGGACTCGACGAAGTACGAGCCGGCCAGCGGGTCGGGCGTCTCGGTGACGCCGGACTCGTAGGCGAGCACCTGCTGGGTGCGCAGCGCAAGGCGGGCCGCTTCGGCCGTCGGCAGGGCGAGCGCCTCGTCGCGCGCGTTCGTATGCAGGCTCTGGGCACCGCCCAGGATCGCCGACAGGGCCTGGACCGTCGTCCGGACCACGTTGTTGTCGATCGACCGGGCCGTCAGGCTCGAGCCGGCGGTCTGGACGTGGAACCGGCACGTCTGCGAGCGCGGGTTCCGGGAGCCGTAGCGCCGGCGGACGATCCCGGCCCACATTCGGCGCGCTGCGCGGAACTTGGCGACCTCCTCGAACAGCTCGCTCCAGGCGGCGAAGAAGAAGCTCAGGCGGCCCGCGAAGTCGTCGATGTCGAGCCCGCGGGCGACGGCGGCGTCGCAGTAGGCGATGGCGTCGGCGAGGGTGTAGGCGAGCTCCTGGACCGCGGTCGCCCCAGCCTCGCGCATGTGATACCCGCTGATCGAGATCGTGTTCCAGCGCGGCAGCTCGCGGGCACAGAACTCGAACACGTCGGTCACCAGGCGCATTGACGGCCGAGGCGGATAGATCCACGTCCCGCGGGCGATGTACTCCTTGAGGATGTCGTTCTGGGTCGTGCCGCTCAGAGCCGCCCGGTCGACGCCCTGGCCCTCGGCGGCCACGATGTACAGCGCCAGCAGGATCGGCGCCGTGGCGTTGATCGTCATCGAGGTGCTGACGGTGTCGAGCGGGATGTCCCGGAACAGGACCTCCATGTCGGCGAGGCTGCTGATCGGGACGCCGACCCGGCCGACCTCGCCCTCCGCCTCGCGAGCGTCCGAGTCGTAGCCCATCTGGGTCGGCAGGTCGAAGGCGACCGACAGCCCGGTCTGGCCCTGGCCGAGCAGGTAGCGGAAGCGCTCGTTCGTCTCGGCGGCGGAGGCGAAGCCGGCGTACTGGCGCATCGTCCAGAACCGGCTCCGGTACATCGTCGGCTGGACACCCCGGGTGAACGGGTACTCCCCCGGCAGCCCGAGCTCGGCGGCCGGGTCGAAGGCGGCCAGGTCGGCCGCCGTATAGAGGTCGGCGATCTCGATCCCGGAGCTCGTCTCGAACCGCTCTCGGCGCTCGGGGGCGCCCTTGAGGGCCCTCGCCCGGGCGCCGGCTCGCCAGGCGTCGCGGTCGGGATCCGGCGCGGGGGACCCTGGACCGGGCCGTTCCCGGTCGCGATCGTCGGTCACGTGATCACCATCAGCAGGTCGCCGACCTCGACATTGTCGCCGACGGCGATCGGGATCCGCTCGATCGAGCCTTCGCGCGGCGCCCGAAGCTCGTTCTGCATCTTCATCGCCTCGAGGACAAGGAGCTGCTGGCCGGCCTCGACCGCGTCGCCGGCCGCGACCGACAGGGCCACGATCCGGCCTGGGATGATCGCATGCACCTCGACCGGGACCACCGCGGCCCGAGGCGTCCAGTGCCCGCCGGGCGCGCTCGCGAAGGCTTGCCCGGCGCTCGAGCTCGAGCTCCACCTCGATGCGCCAGCCCTCGACCACCAGCTCCCGGACGTCGATGCCATCCGTCTCCCGGCGACGGATCGGCCCGAGGACGACCCGGGTCCGGCGGCCCTCCGGCGACCGCCCTCGACGAGGATGGCGTGCTCGTCGTCGAGCCGCTCAAGGTCGACGTGGATGGTGGACCCGTCGACCTCGACCGAGCCGCGGCGCCGGCGTCGCCGGCTCGAGCGGACGGCTCCAGCCCGGCACCGTGGCCGTCGTGGGAGCGGTCGACCGGGCTCGGGATCCCGCCCAGGATGGCGGTGCCGGCGAGCCGCTCGATCGGGCGGAGGACCGGGTCCGATGGCGGCGAGACGATCATCGTCGGATCGCCCTCGACCCGGCCCGCGGCCGAGACGGTCACCCGGACGGCGCGCGGGTCGATCGGGGCCGGGCACTGGGTCGGCTCCGGCAGTCGGCGCCGCGGTCGGGTCGGGGGTCGCCGGCGCCGCGGGCGTCGGCCGGGCGCTCGACGGGCGATCGGGGTCTCCCGCCGCTCCGGCGTCGCCCGGTCATGCCGGCCACCGATCGTTGCTCGCGACCAGTCCGGCGGTCCGCCAGCCGCGACGGTCGGGTCTGAGGCTGTGGCGCCGTCGGCCGGGTCGGACGCAGGACGTCCGCCGACCCCGAGCGGTCCGCCGCCGGGGCTGTCCCGATCGCCGGCGCCGATCGCCGCGAGCCCCGCCGCGAGCAGGGCCCGCTGCACGGCGCTCGGCCCGCTGGCCCGGCCCGTCCCAGTGCTCGGGGACCCAGCCGGTCGACAGCTCGCCGGCCTGGAACGAGGCGTCGCGGACGACGAAGCGATCGAATGGCAGGGTCGTCTGGACGCCCCCGATCTCGGTCTCGTCGAGGGCCCGCCGAAGGCGGTCGATCGCCGCCGGCCGATCCGCGGCATGGACCATCAGCTTGGCGATCAGCGGATCGTAGTCCGGCGGGACCCGCTCCCCCGGCTCGATCGCGGTGTCGACCCGGACGCCCGGGCCGGCCGGCATCACCCAGCGACCAACCCGGCCGGGCGCCGGGGCGAACTCGCGCGCCGGATCCTCGGCGGACAGGCGCACCTCGATCGCGTGGCTGGCCGGGCTGGCGGCTCGCTCGGAAGCCTCGATGGCCGCCTCGGACAGGGGCCGGCCGGCGGCCAGCCAGAACTGCTCCCGGACGATGTCGAGCCCGGTGACGAGCTCGGTCACGCCGTGCTCGACCTGGAGCCGGGTGTTGACTTCGAGGAACCAGAAGCGGCCGTCCGCGGTCGTACAGGAACTCGCAGGTTGCGGCGTTCTGCAGACCGGCGGCCGCGGCGACCCGCACGGCCATGGCATGCAGCTCGCGTCGCTGCGTCTCGCTCAGGCCGGGAGCGGGTGCTTCCTCGATCAGCTTCTGGTGCCGCCGCTGGAGGGAGCAGTCACGCTCGCCGAGGGCGATGACCCGGCCGGCCATGTCGCCCAGCAGCTGGACCTCGATGTGGCGCGCCGGCAGGATCTCGCGCTCGAGGTAGACCGACCCGTCGCCGAATGCCGAGGCCGCCTCGCGCGACCCCGACAGGAGGGCACCCGGAAGGTCGCGCGGTCCCTCGACCCGGCGCATCCCGCGGCCCCCGCCGCCGGCGGCCGCCTTGACGAGGAGCGGATAGCCGACCCGCGCGGCGGCCGCGACGATCGAGGCGACCTGGTCCGGCCGGTCGACCGGCGCCGGCTCGAGCGTCCCGGGGACGACCGGAACGTCGGCTGCGGTCGCGGTCCGTCGGGCGGCCAGCTTGTCGCCGAGGGCCGCGATGGCGCGGTGGTCCGGCCCGACGAAGGTCATTCCTGGCGGCCTGGACCGCCTCGGCGAACGACGCCCGTTCGGCGAGGAACCCGTAGCCCGGATGGACCGCCTGGGCCCCGGTCGCCAGACCGGCCTCGATGATGGCTTCGCCGCGTAGATAGCTCTCGGCGGCCGGCGCCGGTCCGATGCGAACTGCCCGATCGGCCGCCCGGACGTGCTGGGCGCGGGCATCGGCGTCGCTGTAGACGGCGACAGCTTCCATTCCCAGCTCGTGGCAGGCGCGAATGATCCGCAGCGCGATCTCGCCGCGGTTGGCGATCAGCACGCGATCGAACGGGCGTCCTTGCGCAAAGACAGTTGCCATCGATCGCACCTCAGAGAGGGATGTTCCCATGCTTCTTCCTCGGATTCGTGTCCCGCTTGTCGGCCAGCATCTCGAGCGCCGAGATGAGGCGGGGACGCGTATCCGAAGGAAGGATCACGTCGTCGATGTAGCCGCGCGCAGCCGCGACGTACGGATTGTCGAACTCCGATTCGTACTCGGCGATAAGGCGTGCCCGTTCCGCCACTGCATCGTCGGCCTCCGCGATCTGGTCCTTGAAGATGATGTTCACTGCGCCCTCGGCGCCCATCACCGCGATCTCGGCGGTCGGCCAGGCAAAGTTCATGTCGCCGCGGATGTGCTTGCTGCTCATGACGTCATACGCCCCGCCGTACGCCTTGCGGGTGATAACCGTCAGCTTCGGGACCGTCGCCTCGCAATATGCGTACAGCAGCTTGGCACCGTGCTTGATGATGCCGCCGTGCTCCTGGCCGACGCCGGGCAGGAAGCCGGGTACGTCGACGAACGTGACCAGCGGGACGTTGAAGCAGTCGCAGGTGCGGACGAACCGCGCGGCCTTGATCGACGAGTTGATGTCGAGCGCACCGGCCAGGACCGCGGGCTGCTGGGCGACGATCCCGACGCTGCGTCCGCCGAGTCGCGCGAACCCGACGATCACGTTTCCCGCCCATGCCGGCTGGATCTCCAGGAATTCACCGTCGTCGACGACCCGATCGATGACCTCGTGCATGTCGTACGGCTTCTGCGGGTCGTCCGGGACGATCGTGTCGAGCGCCGCATCCCGACGGTCGACGAGATCCTGCACGGAGCGCCGCGGCGCATCGGTCAGGTTGTTCTGGGGCAAGAAGCCGAGGATCCGCCGACAGATGTCGAGCGACTCGGCCTCGTCCTTCGCCGCGAGGTGCGCGACGCCACTCTGCGGTCGTGTGGGTGATCGCGCCGCCGAGACGCTCCAAATCCACATCCTCATGGGTGACTGCCTTCACGACATTCGGTCCGGTGACGAACATGTAGCTCGTCCCCTCCACCATCACTGTGAAGTCGGTCATCGCCGGCGAGTACACGGCGCCGCCGGCGCACGGACCGAGGATCACTGAGATCTGCGGGATGACGCCCGAGGCGAGGACGTTCCGGAGGAAGATCTCGGCGTACCCGCCGAGTGACACGACGCCTTCCTGGATCCGCGCTCCACCCGAATCGTTCAGCCCGATGACCGGCGCGCCAACCTTCATCGCCAGGTCCATGACCTTGCAGATCTTCTCGGCATAGGCCTCGGACAGTGACCCGCCGAATACCGTGAAGTCCTGCGAGAACACGAAGACCAACCGACCATCGATCAGCCCATGGCCCGTCACGACGCCGTCACCGAGGAAATGCTGTTGGTCCAGACCGAACTCGGTCGACCGATGGGTGACGAATGCATCGAGCTCGACGAATGATCCCGGGTCGAGCAGGAGGTCGAGACGCTCGCGCGCGGTCAACTTCCCCCACGCATGTTGACGCTCGATGCGAACCGGCCCCCCACCGAGCAGCGATTCCTCGCGCATCTTCCGCAGTCGCTCAGTTCGTGCCTCGTTGGTCGTCACGGCTCCTCCTCGACGCCCCATGCGGTCTCGCCACAGACTGTCTTTGCGCAAGGACATTCGGTGCAATCGGCAGGCCAGCGCCATCATAGTCGTCGATTCCGACGGCGATAGCCTCCCACGGCCCATCCAAGCGCACACGCGACGCTGATGGACCCAGACCCGACTGTCCACAGAATCGGTGAACAACTTCGCTCGAGTGTGGATAAGTCAGATGGTTGTGCGACGATCGGTGGAGTAGGATGGGCGCCCGACCAGCCGGCGCGCGGGGAGCGCGACGGCCCTCCGCCCGACGTTGATCGAGGTGATTGCCCGGTGACGAACGTGATCGCGATCGCGAATCAGAAGGGTGGCGTTGGCAAGACCACCACCGCGATCAACCTCGCAGGTGCGCTTGCCGAGCAGGGTTTTCGCGTTCTCTGCATCGACATGGACCCGCAGGCCAACCTCACCGTCGGGCTGGGCATCAATCTCGGCACCGTCGATCGATCGATGGCCGACGTGCTCGCCGATTCGCGGGCATCGATGGCCGAGGTCGCGATCCCGACGCAGACGACCGGTATTGACGTCGCGCCGGCGACGCTCGAGCTGGCCTCGACCGAGGTCGAGTTGTTCAGCGCGATCGGTCGTGAGCATGCGTTGCGCGAGGCGCTCGACGGATGGGTCGACGAGCATTACGACTTCGCTCTGATCGATTGCCCACCGACGCTCGGGTTGCTGACGATCAACGGCCTGGTCGCGGCGGGGAGCGTGATCATCCCGGTCCAGACGCAGTATTACGCCCTGAAGGGCCTCACCGCGCTCGTCAAGGTCATCAACACGATTCGCGCGAAGCTCAACCGCGACCTTCGTGTCCTCGGCCTTCTGCCGACGTTCTACGACGGTCGCACGATCCTCGGACGCGAGATGCTCGACGAATTGCGCGAGCTGGGCGACCATCATGTCTTCAACAGCATCGTCCGCAACACCGTGAAGCTGGGCGAGGCCCCGTTGACCGGACGGCCGATCACGGCCTACGCCGGGAACTCTGAGGCGGCGCGGACGTACCGCGAGCTCGCTCGGGAGGTGATCGACCTTGGCTAGACCCGACTTCCGCGCGACGGTCGGCCGGCGTCTCTCGGAGGAACGCGAGCTCGGCCCGCAGGTTCTCAGCCTTCTGTCGGCCGAGACCTCGTCGAAAACCCTCGGCGTTCGGCACGTGCCGATCGACCGAATCGAGCCGAACCCGGATCAGCCGCGAACGCGCTTCGAGCAAGCAGCGCTCGATGAGCTGACCGCCTCGGTTCGCGAGCACGGGATCCTCCAGCCGGTGCTCATCCGGCCGATCGAGGACACGAATCGCTACCAGCTCGTCGCGGGCGAGCGGCGCTGGCGCGCCGCGACGGCGGCCGGCCTCGCCACGATCCCTGCGCTGATCGAGGAGCTCGACGACGACACCGCGCTGGAGATCGCGATCATCGAGAACCTGCAGCGTGAAGACCTGTCACCGCTCGAGGAAGCGGTGATGTACGACCGAATGGTCAAGGAACACGGCTACAGCATCCGCCGACTCGCGCAGAAGCTCGGGAAGGACAAGGGATACCTCGAGAACCGACTTCGCCTCGCAGACGCTCCACCCGAGATCCAGCAGCTGGTGTCCGTGCGCAAAGACACCATCTCCCACGCCTATGAGCTGCTGAAGGTCGAGGATCCGCGGAAGCGCCGGCGACTTGCCGAGCAGGTCGCGCGCGGGGAGCTCACCCTCGTCCGCTTGCGCGAACGCGTCGAAGGGCGGCGCCGTCCGCGACGCGTCGTCGAGATCGAACCACCCGAGGAGGCCGTCGAGGCCGCGGAGCCCGAGGCGGAGTCGCCTGCTGCCGGCGCTGCGACCGGCGGCTCCCCTGCCGACGAGGCGTGGGCAGGCATGGGTCGTTCCGAGTCACGAGGGCCGCTCGGGGACGACTCGCTCGTCAACGCGAAGCAGCAACTGGCCGACGCTGTCGACGAGCTCGTCGGCGTGCTCCGCGCGCCGGACGTGCTCGGCACGATCGGCTCCGTCGACCGGGCGAACCTGGCCAAGTACCTGACGATCGCCAAGCTCCGCCTGGAGAACGCGATCGCCCTCGTCCGGAGCGGCGAAGCCGAGTAGATCGGCTGGCGAACTGGCTCACCGACTGGCGGCGTGCGTCGCATGCGCTCGCCTCGGACTCGGGGGATCGCGTCGCCCGGTTCCGCGTCGCACGCGATCACGGCGTACCGTGGACCGGCCAACGCGCCGCGGCCAGGCGACGTTGGTTCGCCCTTACAGCAGGCCGCGACCGGCGAGCCCGATCGCCCATCCAGTGGCGAGCAGTCCGATTCCGACGGCGGCGGCTTCCCAGCCGCGCTCGCGACGGGCCGGCGAGACGGACCCGGCCAGGACGAGACCGGTCGCCACGCCGACGCCTCCGGTGAACGCCGCGAACCAGGCGGCGGCCGCCACGCCCACCACCCACAACGACGCACCGACGCCGATCGCGACCATCCCGAGGAGCAGCGCGGCGACGCGCCGCGCCCGGGCCGGGCCCAGTCGGGCGACGGGCGTCGCGACGCCGGCCCTTCGGTCGCGCTCGACGTCGACCAGACCGTTGAGCAGCGCGAGGGCCGCTCCGGCCGCGATTCCGAGCGGGATGACGAGGACGAACGCGGCCGGAACGCCACCCGTCGCCCCGACCCAGGCGTAGATGGGAAGGAGCGGCAGGCCGAGCGCGAACGGGAGCCACGCCCACGCAGTCGCCTTGAGTCGCACGTCGTAGGCGTACCCCACGACGACCCCGGCAACAGCCACGGCCGCCGTCGCCGGCGACACTCCGAGCGAGCCGGCCAACCCGATGACGAGCCCAACCAGCACGACGAGCTGGGCCGTGCCGCGGCTCACCAGACCGGCGGGCACCGGCTTGCCCGGCTTCCGACCGCGATCGCGCTCGGCGTCGACGACGTCGTTCAGCGCCCCGATCGAGACCTGCAGCGCGACCATGGATCCACCGAGGACCGCGGCGACCGCCGTACCGGCACCGGCCACGACCGCCAGTGCGCCGGTGACGATCCCGTCCAGCAGCGACGGGAAGGGGTGACCGAGGCGGACGAGCCCGCCGAGTCGGGCGAACGGGTCGGGGGACCTCGATGGCCCGCTGGGAGGACGCGACGCCGACCCGCGCTCCGGGACCGGATCAGACGTAGACGAGTTCCTCGAAGTTCGCGACGAGGTAGTCGATGAGTCGGGCCCGCCCGTCGGGGGTCTCGTGGCGGACCCCGGGGACGAGGCAATGGAGCGTGACGGCCGGGATCATGACCTCGCCCTGGGCGTTCCGTCCGAGGGTCGCCGGCGGGCCGCCGCCGGCCGCGTAGACGCGCTCGAGCGATCGGTCGTCGAGGCGGACCGCGGCGCGGAAGTCCTCGAGCACCCGCAGAACCCCGCGCCGAATCGCCATGTCGCGCATGAGCTCCGCCGCCCAGGCGTCGATCTGGGCGTCGTCCTGCTCGGCGAGGCGTGCCCGATAGTCGGCGGGGTCAGCTGCGAGTCCGGTCGCGCCCATGGTCCTCCTCGGCTCGGTGAGAGTCGAGTATCTCAGGTTCCCCGATCGGCGGAGCGGGCTCGACCGGGGCCCTGGTCACCGGTCGACGCGGCCTCGAGGCCGTCGGGGCTGCCCTGGGCGGTCGGCCTGGAGCGGGTCATCGTCGGCGGGCGCGACGCCAGGCGAGGCGGCACCAGACGACGAGGGCTCGATCGGCGCCGGCGCGTCCGGGCGGGTCCCGTCGGGCCACTCGTTGAACAGCTCGGTCAGCCGGTACCACAACGTTCCCGGGGCCGGCGGAACCGGGTCCGGGTAGTCTGCCACGAGGTCGTGGAGGGCGGTCCAGCCGATGCGGCGCAGCTCGGCGACCGCCTCCCTGGTGGGGCGGCCCGCGGTGGCGATCGGCTCCCCCACGCGGACCCGGAGACGCCGGCCGAACGCTAGCCAGCTCGTTCCGTTCACCGCGACCGGGACCAGCGGCACGCCCGACCGGATCGCAAAGAACGCCGCGCCCTCGTCGAGGGGCAGGAGCTCACGCTCGCCGGCGTGGATCCGGCCCTCGCCGGCGATCGCCACGACGTTACCGGCCGTCAGGATCGCCGCGACCCGCCGGGTGACCCCCATCAGGTCGTCCTTCTCGGGCCGGAACGGGATGGCCGTGCCGGTCCAGATCATCAGCCGGTTGCGCATCCCCCGCGACATGTCCTCCTCGCGCGGTCCGAAGAAGTAGAGCCGTGGCCGCCACGGGAGGCTCGCCATCAGGACGAACGGGTCGAGCCAGCTCTGGTGGTTGAAGCAAAGGAGGGCCGGACCGGCCGGGAGCCGCTCGAGCCCTTCGACACGGACCCGGAAGAGCGCCCGGACGAGGAGCCACGAGACGCCCATCGCGATCCCATAGCGGAGCGCACGCCGGATCGACCCGATTCGGTCCGACACGGCCGCGGCCCGATCGGAGCCGGGCGATGGACCGGGCGGCTCGACCCCGAGCGGTCCCTGGGGATCGTCCATTGGGTCGACCGGTCAGCCCGGCCGATCGCTCGCAGGATCGGCCCCGGCTGGCCGGCGAGCGATCGCCGCGATATCGACCTCGGAGATCGTGGCGAGCACCACCGACGCCGCCTCGCGCGCGCCCGGCGCCGGCGGGATCGCGGCGTTCGGCACGAGCACGACGGTCATCCCCGCGGCCCGCCCCGCGAGGACCCCGTTGAGCGAATCCTCGACGACGAGACACGCCGCCGACGCGACCCCGAGGCGGCTCGCGGCGAGCCGGTAGACGTCGGGCGCCGGCTTCCCGACGGCGACCTCGTCGGAGGAGACAACCGCCGAGAAGAGCAGGTCGATCCCGAGCGCGTCCAGGGCGGCCGAGATGACCGCCGGATGCCCGGACGAGGCGACGGCCACCGGTACCACGGCGGCGATCCGTCGGACGGTCTCGATCGCGCCGGGGATGAGCGGCGCACCCTCCTTCCGGTAGCGCTCGACCATCGCCTCGACGACCTCGCGCTCGATGGCCGACGGGTCGAGCTCGGGGAGGTCGAGGCGCTCGCGCATCAGGCGCGACCAGCCGGCCGAGTTGGCCCCCATGATCGCGGCCCGATCGGCCTCGGTCCAGGTCCGCCCGTGGCGTCGCGCGAAGTCGATCCGGACTTCGTCCCACCACACCTCGGCGTCGACGAGGACCCCGTCGAGGTCGAAGATGACCGCCTCGAAGGAGCCGGGCGGGTCGCTCACCCCGACGTGGGATCCGGACGGCCGTCGAGCCCCGCGAGGAGGCGGATGATGAACGCCGCCAGGGGGTCGCACTCGTCGTCGACGCCGTGGAGGACCTGGCTCTCGATCTGGAACGTGAGCAGCCGATGACCGGCGCTCACCTCGACCGAGTAGTCGCCGACCTGGACCCGGTTCCAGCGCACGAGCTTGCCAGAGGCGCGGGGTCCCTCCTGGGGCGCGCTCACCCGGACGTGAACGGTGACCAGACCGGCCGGGGTCGGGGTCATGAGCGACCAACGCGACGGCTCGTCGCCCCACACGATCCAGCAGTCCGGGTCGTCGGCCGCTCCGAGGCCGTGCAGGACGGGCTCGACGACGGAATCGACCTTGGGGCCCATCGCGGTCGGGTGCGCACCCGCCGCCCGCCACTCGCTGAGCCGCATGCCAACCTCCCGATGTGACCTTCGGCAGTGGTGGGGTCGCGCGGGCAGGCTACCATGACGGGCATGCGGATCGACTCACGTTTCCTCAACTGGGGCGTGTTCTTCATCTTGCTCGGCCTGGTCCCGCTGGCCGTCCAGCAGGGCTGGATCCCGGATGACGCGGTGTCCGGCTGGTGGCGCTTCTGGCCGCTGATCCTGATCGGGATCGGGGTCGGTCTCCTCCTCCGCCACACCGCGGCCCACTTTCTGGGCGGGACCCTCGTGGCCGCGACGTGCGGGCTCATGTTCGGCAGCCTGGTCGCGGTCGGGGTCGGCGGAAACATCGGCTTCGCCTGCGACCAGAACCGGCCCGGGACGCCGTTCGCGGGGCAGAGCGGCACGCTCTCCGGCAGCAGCGCGGTCGAGCTGGTGATGAACTGCGGCAACCTCGTCACGACGGCGAATCCGGGCAGCGGCTGGAGCCTGACGGGCAGCGGACCCGATGGCCGCGTGCCCCGCGTGACGGCCGAGGCGACGCAGCTCACGATCAAGTCCCCCGACGAGGACTTCTTCAAGTCGCTCGACTCGGCGGCCGAGTCGTGGACCGTCGGACTGCCGGTCGACCAGACCCGCAGCGTGTCCGCGACCTTGAACGCCGGCTCGGCGCGGCTCGGGCTCGGTGGCCTCCAGCTCGACAGCCTGTCGATGACGACGAACGCCGGCGACACGAGGATCGACCTCGGCTCCACCGCGCTCGGCTCGCTGTCATACACGCTCAACGCGGGCAACACCCGCATCGCCCTGCCGTCCTCGAGCCTCAGCGGCTCGGCGACGGTGAATGCCGGGAACCTCGGGCTGTGCGTGCCGAGCGGGGTCGGGCTGCGGGTCCAGCTGAGCTCCTTCCTTGCCTCTGACAACTTCGCCGAGCACGGCCTCGTCCAGAGCGGCTCGACGTGGACCACCCCCGGCTACGACACGGCGACCGCGAAGATCGACCTGTCGATGACCGCCAATGCCGGGACGATCCAGCTCGACCCGTCGGGAGGGTGCCAGTGAACGACCGCCTCTATCGCTCGCGCGACGACCGAGTCCTCGCCGGCGTGGCCGGCGGCCTGGCCGAGCGACTCGATCTCGACCCGTCGCTCGTGCGCATCATCTGGGCGATCCTCGTCGTCCTCTCCGGCGGGCTGTTCCTCCTGCTCTACGTGATCATGGCGATCGTCGTCCCCGAGGCCCCGCCCGGCGCGGACCGCTGGGCCGGCTGGGCGCCGGCGAGCACATCCCCCGGGCCGGGCGCAGTCCCGGGCTGGGGCGATCCGCAGACGGGCCAGTCCTTCGCGGCCGCCGAGCCGCCGAGCAGCTCGACCGCTGCCGCATCCGAGCCGCCACCGACCGCGGCGACGCCCGACGTCGCGGCGCCAGGCGCGCCGCCACCCGACGCCGCCTTCGCGCCGCCGACGCAGCCGTCCGCTCCCCCGCCGCCGGTCACCCCGCCGCCAGCCTGGAGCAGCGGCTGGGACGAGCGCCGCAGTCGGCGCCGCGGCGGTGGCGCCGTGATCGGTGGGATCGTGCTCGTCCTGATCGGGAGCTACTTCCTGCTGCGGACCGTGGCGCCGCAGATCGCGATCGGGCCGTTCTGGCCGGTGATCGTGATCGTCATCGGGGTCGCGCTCGTCGTCGGTTCCCTCCGCCCGAGTCGCTGAGCGCGTCGCGGCTCGGACCCGCGCGAACCGCGCCCGGCAACTCAGCGCTCACCGATCGACGGTCCCATCGGCCCGAGGATCGCCGCCGGATCCAGCGGTGTCCGGGACCTTCGGGCCAGCGACGCAGGACGACGGACTGCCTAGGATGGCCGTCGCCATGCCAGCCGACCTCACCCCGCTGACGCTCGGATCCGTGCTCGGGATCGCCTTCGGTCTGGCCCTCCTCGTCCAGGGGATGGCCGGCCAGAGACGCGCCGCCCGGATCGGCGACATCGCGACCTCGACGATCAGCGCGATGGCCGTCGGGGAGGTCCGCGTCAGCGGGGTCGTCGAACCGGCTGAGGTAAGCCTCGTTTCGGCCCTCCAGAGCCGGCCCTGCGTCTACTACCGGGCCAAGGTCAGTGAGTCGGAGGGGCGCTCGGAGCGGACCGTGCTCCACGAGGAGCGGGCGGTCGGGTTCCATGTCCGCGACGCGAGCGGCGAGGTCCGGGTCTTCCCGCGCGGCGCCCGTTTCCTGGTCCCGGACGCGTTCCACGAGGGCACGGGGATCATGGGCGACGAGCCGCCCGGCCTCCTGGTCCGGACCGGCAGCGCCTTCGGCTCCGAGCCGGGCGATCGCGAGACCCAGACCGCCGATCTTCTGACGGTCCATGCCTCGATCGATCCAGCCGTGATCCCCGACGAGCGGACCGCCGGGAGCCTGCTGGGCGGCTTCTTCGGAACGGGTCACCGCGAGTACCACGAAGCGCGGATCGAGCCCGGCGACGTCGTGACGGTCATCGGAACGGCCCTCCCGTTCGATCAGCTCCCGGACCCGGGCGGCGCCGACACCGCGACGGCCAGCGGCCTCGACCCGAGCGGGGCGATCGTCGACACCGAGGTCGCCGCCGACCTGGCGGAGGCCCGGGCGAGCGGCGCGCTCGAGACCGATCCGGCCGAGGCCTGGGGCAACGCGGCGATCCCGGGGTTCGGGATCGGGCGACCCGTCCGACCGCCCGAGCTCGACCCAGCCGCGCGAGCTCTCCCGCTCGGGACCGCCGACGAGGCCGCCAAGGCCGAGCGCACGTTCGACATCCCGCCCGACGCCCTCGTGGTCGCCGCCGCGTCCGACGCCGACCTGCTCGTCTCGCTCGGGCCGCCGGGCAACGTCATCGCCAGGGAGGAGACGCGCTTCCTCGTCGGCCTGCTGGGTGCGATCCTTGCGATCGCGTCAGCGGTTGCGCTGGCGACGTCGCTGAGCGGAGGGATCGTCCTCTGATGCCATTCGCCATCGCCGCCTGGTTCGCGATTGTCGTCGTCGTCTTGATCGTCGGCTTTGTCGTGCTGTCGACCTACAACGACGTGGTTGCCCTCCTCCAGCGGATCGACAAGGCCTGGGCGAACATCGACGTCTCGCTCAAGCAGCGCCACGACGAGCTGCCCAACCTGGTGACCGCGGTGCGCGAGGTGATGGGCTTCGAGCAGGCCGTGCTCGAGGAGGTCACCCGCCTCCGGAACGCCTACGACCCTGAGCAGCCGATCCCCGAGCAGGGCACGCTGTCGGCGGAGACGAGCCGGGCCGTCCGATCGTTGTTCGCGGTGGTCGAGAACTACCCGGCGCTCAAGTCGGCCGACAACGTCCTGAGCCTCCAGTCGGAGATCGAGCGGCTCGAGGCGATGATCGCCGACCGCCGCGAGCTCTACAACGACCAGGTCTATCGCTACAACACCCGCATCCGGCAGGTCCCGGCGGTCGCCCTGGCCGGCCTGTTCGGATGGGCCCAGCGCGACTTCTTCGCGGCCGAGGAGGCCGACCGCGCCCGCCCCGATGTGAGCCTTCGGACCGCCTGACCCGGGCGCCGCCGCTGGTGCGTGCGCGAACGAAGCTGGTAAGGTTGCCTGACTGGTTCGTGCGTGGATGGTGCGCTCGGAGGCGGTCAGGAGTGGTTCGATCGCGCGGTCGTGCGGGCGCTCCGGACTCGTCGTCCGCGGCTCGCACGGACCTGGCGGCGCGGCTCGCGACGGCGCTCGCGACAGTCGAGGCCGACATCCAGGCGCGGCTCGTCCGGGCCGGCCACGACGACATCCGGCCGGGTCACCTGCGGCTGCTCCTGCTGCCTCGACCGGACCGGCGCGCGCGGGCGCCGACCTCGCCCGGCGGGCGGGGATCGCGAAGCAGTCGATGGCCGAGCTCGTCGCCGAGCTCGAGCGTCTCGACTACGTCGAGCGACAACCCGATCCGCGCGACGGTCGAGCGCGTGCTCGTGCTTCCGACGGGTCGTGGGCTGATGCTCGTGGCGCAGGTACGACGCGCTGCGGACGAGGCCGAGGCGGAGCTCGGCCGACGAGTCGGCCGCGACCGGTTCGCCGAGCTCCACCGAACGTTGGCCGAGGTGGCCGCGCCGACGAGTACCGCGGACGGCGACCGGTCGTCTGGTGCCGTAAGCCGCGACGGACGGAGCAGCGGTCGCTGAGCCTGGTTCCCGATCGACCGTGGGGGCGCGACCGACCGGGCCAACCGGTCGAGGCTCACTCCGCCGGGGTCATTTGGGCTCGTCGTGGCTCCCGTGGTCGTTGGAGGAGCCCCAGCTCGCGAGGCTGCGGATGAACCGCGCGGCCGGGTTCGAGTCGGGGGCACTGGTGGCCCCGACCGGCTCGGGCGACTCCGCCTCCGGCGCGGCCTCGGCGGCCGCAGGCTCACCAGCGGTCACGGCCATCTCGACTGCGACCGGCGTCCCGGCGTCCACGTCGGCCGGCTTCTCGGCCAACGCCGGATCCATCACCGGGACGAGCTCGGGCTCGGCATCGGTGGCGTCGCCCGCGCTCTCGGCGGACGCCATCGCGACGGCCGGCGTCTCGGCCTCGGCGGTCGACTCGGGTTCGGCGGCGGGCACGGTGGCCTCGCTCGGCTGGTCGTCGGTCGCAACGGCCACGGGCTCGCCATCCGACGCGGCCACGGGCGCGCTGGCCTCGCTCGCGACGACGGGCTCGCTGGCCTCGCTCGCGACCGCAGCCGGCGCGCCATCCGCGGCCCGCTGGTCGTTGGCCTCCGGCACGTTCGCGGCCGGCGTCTCGGCCGACGCCTCGAGCTCGGAGAGCCGGTCCACGGCCTCGGCCCGAGCGATCGAGCGGATCAGCTCGAAGTCCGGCGGGCCGGGAACGGTGTCGGCCATCCGGGCGATCTGGCTCGGATCGCGCTCCCCGGCCATCGACGCGAAGAACGCGTCGAGCTCGCGGCGATAGCCCTCGACCGCCTCGGAGACGCGATCGATCTCGCCGTCGATGATCGTCCCGTGCTGGACGAGATGCTGCTCGAGGCGGTCGCGCCGCTCGTCGATCTGGCTGTCGGCCTCGCCGCGGATGCGCTCGATCTCGGACTTCGCCCAGCCCCGGATCCCCGTGACATCGTCCTCGGCAAGTCGCTTGAGCTCGGTTGCCTCCGCGCTCGCGCGCGTGCGCACCTTCTCGATGTGGGCGGTGGCGTCGGCGTCGACCTCGGCCTCGATCCGCAGGCGCTCGCGCTCGGCGGTGGCCTGCATCGCCCGGGCGAGCTCATCACGGAAGGCGTGGACCGGCTCGCGCGGCTCAGCGCTGTCTGCGGCCGGTGTCGATTCGTCGGTGGTCACGGCCGGAGCGTCGACGAGACTGACGACAGTCTCGTCCGACTCCTTGACCTGACCGGCCGACGGGTTGTCCTGGTACATACGGGCTATCCTCGGCTGGGGTATCGATAGTACGGCTGGGCTATTTGGCGTCGCAACGATCGGCGGCGGTTAATGGTGACAATAGGAACCACCCACCGCAAGGGCCAATTGCCCGGACGAGGCACGTCGCGACGCGGATCGGCAGTTCGGCCGAGCGAGCCCCACTGGTCGGTCGGTGCTATCCTTCCTCTCCCGCCCCTCATGGGCGGCGCTCCGCGTGGTCGACCGCTTCTCGAAGGACCGTGCGTCTGCAGTTCGTGTTCGGGAAGATCCAGGAGGTCAACGTGGCCACCGGCAGCATCAAGAAGGTCGTCGCCGATCGCGGCTTCGGCTTCATCGTCGCCGAGGATGCGAAGGAGTACTTCTTCCATCGCAGCGGCCTCGATGCATCCCTCGACTTCGATCGCCTCTTCGGCGGCGAGCGCGTCGAGTTCGACGTCGAGCAGAGCCCGAAGGGTCCGCGCGCCAATCACGTGCGCGCCGCCTGACGGTTCGGTCGCCCAGCGACCGAGGGCGCCCCGTCCGCACCGGACGGGGCGTTTCGATTCCCGGACGGGTCAGCGATCCGCCGACCGGCGGCCGGTGGCGGCGTCGAGCGCGTCGATCTTGGCCACCTTGCGCGCCGAGTCACCGCCCTGGAACTCGGATGCCAGCCAGTGGTCGACGAGGATGTCGGCGACGTCCGGCGCGACGACCCGCGCCCCGAGGCAGAGGACCTGGGCGTCGTTCGACTTGCGGGCCCGCTCGGCCGAGTAGGGATCGGCGACGTTCGCGGCCCGAACCCCGGGAACCTTGTTGGCCGTGATCGCCATCCCGATGCCGGTGCCGCAGACGAGGATCGCTCGCTCGAAGGTAGCCGGCGGCGACCGCCCGGCGACCTCGACGGCGACGTCCGGGTAGTCGACCGGGGATCGTCGTCGCGGACCCCGAAGTCGATCGACCTCGTGGCCGGCGCCCTCGAGATGAGCCTTGACCGAGTCCTTGAGCGGGAAGCCGAGATGATCGGCCCCGACCGCGATCTTCATCGCGACCGTCCTTCCTCGGCGACGCGCCGGGTCCGCGGCGATCCGGGCGAAGGTCCGGGATCGAGCGCGCGCGACCGACGAACAGCCCGTCGACGCCGGGCTCGGCGAGCAGCGGCCCCGCCGTCGCCTCGTCGACGCTGCCACCGTAGAGGATCGCGGAGGCGGCCGTGCGGCCCGCTCGGCCAGCCACCGGCCAGCGGCCGCTGGACGCGCCCGACGTGGTCCGGCGAGGCGGCCGCCGCCCCGTCGCCGATCGCCCAGGCCGGCTCGTAGGCGACGACGATCCGCGCGACGTCGGCCGGCGCGACACCGGCGAGGCACGCGCGAGGTCGTCGAGAGCAGCGGGACAACGGTCTCCGGGTCGGCCCGGCTCGTGCTCGCCCGACGCAGAGGATCGGGCGTCATCCCCCAGCGCAGGATCGCCGCGACCTTGGCCGCGATCAGCTCGGCGCGTCTCGCGGTGATCCCGCCGCCGCTCGGAGTGGCCGACCTCGACGTAGCGGCAGCCGAGGTCGGCGAGCATCGGGGCCGAGACGTCGCCCGTGTGCGCGACCGGCATCGTCGGGATGGACGTCCTGGGCGCCCCAGGCGATCGGCGTTCCCGCGCAGCCGCGCCCGGGCGACCGGGATCGCGGTGAACGGCGGCAGGACGAACAGGTCGCGATCGTCGAGGTCGGCCACGAGCGGGACGACCGCTCGAACCAGCGCTCGGCCTCGGTCGGAGGTCAGGTTCATCTTCCAGCTCGTCCCGATGAGGGGCCGCATGGTCATTCGCGGCTCGGGCGGATGGTCGCCGCAGCGTCGTGCCCAGACCGCGTCGACGAGCGCGTCGACGATGAGTCGCGAACGAGGTCGCGCCCGGATCGGGCGGTCCGCGGCTGCGCTCGCCGAAGCGGGCCGACCGCCCGATCGTCGCGGCCATCGACGCCGTCGCCTCGGCGCCGGCTCGGGCCGCGTCGCGGGCCGCGCTCGAGTCCGGCGCCGAGCGAGCTCGACCGTCGCGCTCCGCGTCGTCGAGCGCCGCCGCCGTCGGGCCGAGCGCGTCGAGGATCGTCTTGTCGCCCGGCGCGGCGTCCCGAGGCTCGACCACCGCCGCCTGCGGCCGCGGCGGCACAGCGGGCCGCAAGCGTCGTCGGCGTCGCGCCGGGATCGCGCCCGCGCCGGCGCCCGAGCGGATGGCCTCCGAGCTCGGTCGCGACGGCCAGCAGCCCGCGCCCGTAGATCGGGCCGATCGCGCCGCCGGCGCCGGCCATCCCGAGCGCCGTCGCCCGGACGAGCGCGACCGGGTCGTCGGCCTCCACGCGCATCGAGACTGGCGCCGGACGCCGCGGGCGCCGATCGTCATCGTCACCCCGTGGTCGCCGTCGCCGGTCCGCGCGTCGAGCTCGCAGAGCGCCTCGCGCTGCGCCCTCGACCGCCTCGGCGGCGGCCAGGATCGCCGCCCGCAGCGTCGCTGCCACGCAGTCCGAGCCGGGCCGTCCGGACCGGGGCGTCGAGGAGCGGCCACAGCTCGTCGTCGAGCCAGAGCACGCAGATCGAGGCGCCGGCCATCTCGAGCGACGTCACGTACTCCCCGACGAGGCTGCGGCGACCCGGCAGCCGGCGGCCTCGAGGAGCCGCCGGGTGGCGCGGTAGACGATGTAGAGGTCGAGGTAGGCCGTCGCGCCGAGCCCGTTGACGAGGAGCGCGACGTCAGCCGCCGGCGGCTCGCCGGTCGCCGCCCGATCGGCCAGGATCGCCGTCGACGAGTCCGCTCGGCGACCGCGTCGGCCGGCTCCAGGCGGCCGCGCTGAGATCCCGGCTCGCCGTGGATCGCCCATCCCGATCTCGATCTCGTCCGGCCCGATCTCGAACGTCGGCCGGCCGGCGCCGGGCACCTCGCACGGGCCGAGGCGCGACGCCGAGGCTGGCGGTAGGCGGCGTTGGCCCGCCGGCGAGCCGCTCGACGGTCGCCAGGTCGTCGCCGCGCTCGGCCGCCGCGCCGGCGATCTTGAACACGAAGACGTCGCCGGCGATCCCGCGCCGACGATCCCGCTCCGCCGGCGGCGGCGGATGCGACGTCGTCGGTCACCCGGATCGTCCGCGTCTCGATCCCCTCGGCGGCCGCGAGCTCCGCGGCGAGGTCGAAGTTGAGGACGTCGCCGGCGTAGTTGCCGTAGCCGAGGAGCACGCCGCGACCCGACGAGGCGGCCTGGATGGCCGCCAGGCAGACCTCCGGCCCGGCGCGGCGAAGACATTGCCGAGCGCGGCGGCGTCGGCCAGGCCCGAGCCCGACGTAGCCGCCGAACGCCGGCTCGTGGCCCGATCCCCCGCCGATGACGAAGCCGACCTTCGGCCCGCCGGGCTCCGCCGGGCGACGACGTGGGGCGCGGCCAGCCGGACGAGGTCGGCGTGCGCCGCGACGAACCCCTCGAGCATCTCGTCGACGGCGTCGAACGGATCGTTGATCAGCTTCTTGAGCACCCTCGGCTCCTCGTCAGCTGGCCCCGTCGGACGATGATGGGGCATCCGTCGGGCCGGCGGCGTCGGCGATGGCCGAGGCCCAGCCATTGAGCGTCTGCCCGCCGTCGATCGCGAAGACGGCGCCGGTGATGAACGTCTCCGCGGGATCGCACAGCTTGTCGACCCAGCGGGCGATGTCGTCCGGGTCGGCGATCAGCCCGAGCGGCGACGCGCCGCGAAGGGCGAGCGTAGGCCGCCTTCATGTCGGCGCGCCCAGGTCAGGTGGATCGGGCGTGTCGACCGGGCCCGGGCGCGACGCAGTTGACCCGGATCCGTCGGGCGCGAGCTCGGCGGCCCAGGACCGGGTGAGGTACTCGAGCGCCGCCTTCGTCAGGCCGTAGACCGCCTGGCCGGGGATGGCGAGGCTGGCCGACGACGACGAGATGTTCACGACCGCGCCGTGACCCGGACGCGCGGAGCGACGGCAGGGCGGCCTGGACGAGCAGGTACGGCGCCCGGATGTTGACCGCGAGGTGCTGGTCGAGGACGCGCGAGCGGCATCGATCCTCGAGCGGCAGGTTCTTGATCACCGCGGCGTCGTTGACGACGACGTCGAGCCGACCCCAGCGATCGAGCGACGGCCGCCACGATCCGAGCCGGAACCGCCGGGTCCTCGAGGTCGGCCGGGATCGCGAACGCCGCACCGCCACGCGGCCTCGATGGTCCGGCGACGACTTCGCTCGAGCGCCGCGACCGGCGGCCGACGAGGGCGACGGCGGTGCCGGCCGACCGCGAGGCGGCGGGCGATCGCCGCCCCGATCCCGGTGCCGCCACCGGTCACGATCGCCACTCGATCCGGTGCGTCCATCTCGCGTCACTCCTCGTCTCTTGCCATCCTGAGCCGGTGTGCGCCGGCGTGCCACGGCGCGCCGGCCGCGGCGATCGTCGGTCCCGAGCATTGCCTCGGCCGTCGCCCCGTCGGTCACCAGGATGTCGATGCTGCGGGTCGCCAGGGCGCCCCGGATCGCGTCGGCCCGCTCGACGCCGGCGGCGACCGCCACGACGGTCGGGATCGCCCGGAGCTGGTCCCAGCTGATCGCGATCGTCCGCCGGTCGAGGAGGGTGACCGGCTCGGCCCGCGGCGTCGAAGAAGAGGGTGTTGACGTTGCCGACCGCACCCGCCTCGAGCAGCCGCGCCCAGTCGTCGCGGGCCACGTGGCCGCCGCTGATACAGCGTCGATCCCTCGTCCATCGCGCCGACCCCGACGAGGGCGACGTCGCTTCGGCGAGCCGCGGCGTCGAGGGCGCGCCTTGACCGTCCGGTCGGCGAGCAGGACGCGACGCGCGTCGTCGGTCGCCGACGATCGCGGGCGCGTGCAGGTAATGGACGCGCGAGCCCGGGAACAGCTCGGCCATGCGCCGGACGAGCTCGTGACCCTGGATGCCCGGCGTCGGGTCGTCGACGCCGCCCGCCAGCTGGGCGATCCCGAGACCGCCGACGACGCCCGGCCGGAGGTGCCGGATCGACGGCCGCCAGCGTGCGGCCCCAGCGAGATGCCGATCCGGAGCCCGGACCGCAGGAGGCCGTCGACGAACTCGGCGGCGACCGGGCCCGAGCGACGCGTCGAGGTCCGGGTCGGTCGGGGCGACGACGACCCGGGCCAGGCCGAACCGGCCGGCGACCTCGCGGCCGAGATCGACGTCGGCCCGCACGCGGCGGCCGGATCTCGATGTGGACGATGCCCTCACTCCGGGCGCGCTTGAGGTGACGCGACACGGTCGACGGATCGAGGCCGAGGTCGCGCGCGATCTCGCTCTGGCTCTCCTCGCCGAGGTAGAAGCGCGTGGCGATCTCGGTCAGGACATCGATCGTCCGCGCCTCGGCCCCTGCCGCGGCGCCCTGCCGCTGGCGCACGACCATGCCTCCTGTGCGGGCGCCGTCCGAGCGACGATATCACCCGTTGCAAGGTCTTGACGAGGCTGGCACAATCGTTCTGTCCTGGACCCGGCCGGCTGCTGCGAGGGCTCCGGCTGCGACGGCGCCGGGCAGTGACGACAGGTTCGCTCGCGGGCGATGACCGGCGGCCACCGCTCGCAGGAGGGGTGATGCCATGGCATTCCGTCAAGGGCCCGACCCACATCTCGCAGGTCGCGATGGTCGTCCGCGACCTCGACGCGAGCATGAAGATGCTCCACGACACGCTCGGCTGGGGACCGTGGAACGTCTACGAGCACGTCCCGCCGAAGCTCCACCACACCCACCTCCGCGGCAAGGACGTCGCGTTCTCGATGCTCGGCGCCGAGTGCGAGGTCCAGCCCGGGCTCGTCTTCGAGCTCGTCCAGCCGCTCGACGGCCCGAGCATCTACAAGGAGTGGCTCGACGAGCACGGCGAGGGCGTCCAGCACATCGCCTGCATGATGCATTCGCAGGCCGACTCGGACGCCTTCAAGCGCGACTGGGAGGCCCGCGGGGCGAAGGTCCTGATGGGCGGCCGGATCGGCGAGACGATCGAGTTCTACTACCTCGACACCGAGCCGATGCTCAAGTTCGTGCTCGAGTCGGGCAGCGGTCACGCGATCGATCTGACCCCAAGCCGGACGTACCCGCCGTCCTGATCCGCGTCCCGCGGAGGCGATCGTGGACCATCGACAGGCCAGCTCCCAGCGCATCGCGGCCGGTACCGGCCCGGATCGACCCGATCGGCTGGATGCCGTCGAGCGATGAACCCGACGCGCGCCCTCCGGATCCTCGTCGTCGGCGACTCGTACTGCCCGTCGTCGGCGCTTCCGCGCGGCGTTCCGACGCGCTCGCGGACCGACCACGAGATCACGTTCGTCGACGTCACCGACGAGCCGGGCTGGCTGCCGCAGACGCCGTCGGAGCGCGGGCTCGCGAGTATCTCGGGCAGCCCCGACCAGGTCATCGCCGCGCTCGACGGCCACGAGGTGCTCGTCGTCCAGGGCGCGCCGGTGACCGACGCGGTCCTCGACGCGGCCCCCGGGCTGCGGCTCATCTGCTGCGCCCGCGGCGGTCCGGTCAACATCGACGTCGCCGCCGCGACGAGCCCGCGGCGTGCCGGTCGTGACCACGCCGGGCAAGAACGCCGACGCCGTCGCCGAGCTGACCATCGCGTTCATGGTCATGCTCGCCCGACGCCTGCCCGAGGTCGATCCGCCACGTCGAGGCCGGCGGCGAGTTCGGCCACGACAACTACGAGGGCGCGCACTGGTTCGGCCACGACCTCGCCGGGCACACCCTCGGCCTGATCGGCTTCGGCCAGATCGGCCGCGCGGGTCGCCCGCCGGGCGCTCGCCTTCGGGATGCGGGTGATCGCGTCCGACCCGTTCGTCGACCCGGCCGAGATCGCCGGCCGCCGGCGCCGAGCCGGTCGACCTCGGCGACGCTGCTCGAGAGCGCCGACTTCGTGTCGCTCCACGCTCGCGCGACGGCCGACAACCGCGGGCATGATCGGGCCGGCCGAGATCGCGCCGGATGAAGCCAGGCAGCTACCTCGTCAACACCGCCCGGGACACGCTCGATCGACGAGGGCGCGGTCGCCGACGGCCTCGCCTCGGGCCGGCTGGCCGGTGCGGCGTTCGACGTCGTGAGCCCCTCCCCCGCGACCGGACGCCATCCGCTGCTCGCCTTCCCGAACGTCGTGATCGCGACCGCACATCGGCGGCGCGACGTACGAGACCCTCCACCACGGCGGCGAGATGGCCGTCGCCGAGATCGAGCGGCTGCGTCGCGGGCGAGCCACTCGTCAACCTCGCCAACCGGGCCGGGCCTGGCGGCGCGCCGGACGGGATCGGCCGCCTGATGCGCCTCCTGCTCGCCATCGACCTCGGCACCGGCAGCTGCCGGGCGGTCCTGTTCGACGAGGACGGCCGGCAGGTCGCGATCGGCCAGCGCGAGTGGAGCCACGCCGCGCTGCCGGGCTTCCCCGGCTCGCAGGTCTTCGACACCGACGCGCAACTGGCGGCTGATCTGCGAGTGCATCCGCGAGGCGCTCGACCAGGTCGGGCGTCGGCGCGCGGCCGAGATCGCGGCGGTCAGCAGCACGAGCATGCGCGAGGGGATGGTCCTCTACGACGCCGCCGGTCGCGAGATCTGGGCCTGCCCGAACGTCGATTCGCGGGCCGGCGACGAGGCCGCCGAGCTCGTCCGGAGCGGCGCACGCGCGGCGGATCTTCGAGACCGGCGGCGACTGGGTCGCGATCACCTCGCCTGCCCGCTTCCGCTGGATCCGCGACCACGAGCCCGAGGTGTTCGCGGGCGATCGCCCACGTCGGGATGCTCAGCGACTGGGTCCTCTACCGGCTGACCGGCCGCTTCGTGACCGACCCGACGTCGGGCTCGAGCTCGGACCTGTTCGACCTGCGGGCCCGAACCTGGTCGACCGGCGCTGCTCGAGCTCGTCGGGCTCGACCCGGCGATCGTCCCCGAGGTCCTCGAGCCGGGCACGGTCGTCGGGCCGCTGACCGCGCGCGGCGGCCGACGAGACCGGTCTCGCCGCGGGGACGCCGGTCGTGGTCGGCGGCGCCGACACGCAGCTCGGGCTGGTCGGGATCGGCGTCGTCCGGCCCGACCGGCTGACCCTCGTCGGCGGCAGCTTCTGGCAGCTCACCGCGGTGACCGACGCGCCGCTCATCGATCCCGCAGGCGCGGGTCCGGACGCTCTGCCACGCCGTCCCGGGCCAGTGGATGACCGAGGGGATCGGCTTCTACTGCGGGATCGCGATGCGCTGGTACCGCGACGCGTTCTGCGAGCTCGGAGGCCGCCGAGGCGGCGCGCCGCGGGATCGACCCGTACGTCGTGATGGAGGAGGCCGCCGCCGGGGTCCCGGCCGGCTCCGAACGGGATCGTCGCGATCTTCTCGAACGTCATGGACGTCAAGCGCTGGGTCCAGGCCTCGCCGTCGTTCCTCGGGTTCGACGTCGACCGGCCGGCCGCCTCGAACCGGGTCGCCTGCATCCGGGCGCTCGAGGAGCAGGCCGCCTACGCCGTCGCGCGGCCACCTCGCGGATCATCGAGGAGCTGACCGGGCGGACCTACGACGAGATCGTGTTCACCGGCGGCGCGGCCAAGGGACAGCTCTGGCCGCAGATCGTGGCCGACGTCCTCGGCGTGCCCGGTCCGCGTCCCGGCAGGTCAAGGAATCGACCGCGCTCGGGGCGGCGATCTACGCCGGCCTCGGGGCCGGCATCTACGACGACCTCGACGACGGTCGTCGAGCGCCTCGTCCGGTTCGAGCGCACCGTCGAGCCCGACCCGACGACGCAGGACCGCCTACGACGAGCAGTTCGCCCGCTGGCGCGAGCTCTATCCCCGGATCCTCGACCTGTCCGAGGCCGGGCTCCTCCGACCGATGTGGTGGCCGGCCGGCGCCGACGCCGCCAGCCCCGAACCCGTCTCACCCGTCTGAAAGGACGCACCCGCGATGCCTGAAGCCGACAGCAGCGAGACCAAGCAGTTCCACGAGGACGTCCCGCAGCGGAGCGACGTCTTCTTCCTCAAGGGCTCGGCGGCCTACGACTGGGGGATGCAGCAGCGACTCGCCCGGATCTTCCGGCCGGAGAGCGGCCGGACCGTCATGCTGGCGATCGACCACGGCTACTTCCAGGGCCCGACGACCGGCCTCGAGCGGGTCGACCTCAACATCCTGCCGCTCGTCCCGTACGCCGACGCGCTGATGCTCACCCGCGGGATCCTGCGGTCGGTCGTCCCGCCGACGATCCAGCAGGGGTTCGTCGTCCGCGCCAGCGGCGGCCCGAGCATCCTCAAGGAGCTCTCGAACGAGCAGCTCGCCCTCGACGTCGACGACGCGGTCCGGCTGGGTGCGTCGGCGATGGCCGTCCAGGTGTTCGTCGGCGGCGAGTTCGAGACCCAGTCCGTCCACAACATGACCCGGCTCGTCGACGAGGGCTACCGGCGCGGGATCCCGGTCCTCGGGGTGACCGCCGTCGGCAAGGAGCTCGTCCGCGACGCGCGCTACCTCGGGCTGGCGACCCGGATCTGCGCCGAGCTCGGCGCCCAGGTCGTCAAGACGTACTACTGCGAGGAGAACTTCGAGCAGGTCACCGCCGGCTGCCCGGTCCCGGTCGTCATGGCCGGCGGCAAGAAGCTGCCCGAGCTCGATGCGCTGACGATGGCCCGCCGGGCGATCGACGGCGGTGCCGCCGGGCGTCGACATGGGCCGCAACATCTTCCAGAGCGACGCCCCGATCGCGATGCTCCAGGCGGTCCGCAAGGTCGTCCACGAGGGCGTCAGCCCGGCCGAGGCCTATCGACGTCTACCGCGCCCTGCGCGGCGAGTTCGCCCGGCCGGCGGCCGTCTAGGCGGCCGCGATGGACGACCGCGACGATGGCCGGCTCGACGCTCGACCCGGCTCCTGGCCGGCGGCCCCCGGCTGACCGTCGGGATGATCACCGCCGACCTGGCCCATCTCGGCGACGAGATGGCGCGTGCTCGAGCGAGCCGGCGTCGAGCTCGTCCACGTCGACGTCATGGACGGCGTCTTCTGCCCGATGCTGACCGTCGGTCCGCCGATCGTCGAGGCGATCCGGACGCCCCATCCTCAAGGACGTCCACCTCATGATCGACGACCCGCTGACGAAGCTCGACGCCTTCGTCGAGGCCGGCGCCGACCTCATCACGTTCCACATCGAGGGCGCGCCCCAGCCGCACCGGGTCCTCCAGGTCCTCGGGGCGGCGACGCAACGCCAACGACCCGGCGCGGGGCATCGTCCGCGGGATCGCGATCAACCCGAGCACGCCGGTCGGCGCCATCGAGCCGCTCCTCGACGAGGTGGACTACGTCCTCGTCCTGGCCGTCAACCCGGGCTGGGGCGGTCAGCCGTTCATCGCCTGCGACGGACCGGCGCCTGGCCGCAGGCCCGACGGCTCATCGAGGCGTCGGGCGGCCGATCCTCCTGGGCGTCGACGGCGGCGTCACCCGGGGCAACGTCGCCCGGGTCGCCGCGGCTGGGCGCCGACATCGATCGTCAGCGGCAGCGCGATCTTCGACGGCCGGCCGCCGCCGCGAACGCGCATGCTCATGCTCGACCAGGTCCGGACCGCCGGCCGCGGGCGCATGGTCCCGCCGTGACAGGAGCATCCGATGACCGACCATCCTCCACGCACCCGCAGTCATCGCGGAGACCTACGAGCGGGTCCGCCGGACGTACGGCGGCGGCGATCGGCCGGCCGCGCGCCGAGCTCGTCGACGCCCGGCCCTCGTCCTCGACCTGCCCGCCGCGAAGCGGAACATCACCAAGATGGGCGACCGGATCGCGCGACCTGCCGGCCGACATCCGTCCCCACATCAAGGTCCACAAGAGCCCCGAGCTGGCGCGGCTCCAGGTCGAGGCCGGCGCGATCGGCCTGTCGATGCGCGACCGTCTGGGAGGCGATCGTCCTCGTCCGCTCGGGGCTCGACCACATCCTCGTCGTCAACACGGTCGCCGGCGCCGGCCAAGATGCGGGCGCTCGCCGAGCTCGCCCGCGACGCCGACGTCATGGTCGCGGTCGACGACCCCGCCAACGTCGACGCCCTGTCGGCGGCGGCCCAGGCGGCCGGCAGCGAGCTCGGCGTGCTCGTCGAGGTCGACACCGGGATGGACCGCTGCGGCGCCGACACGCCCGACGAGGCGCTCGCCCTCGCCCGGCGGGTCGCCGACCGGCCGGGCCTGCGGCTTGCTCGGCGTGACCGGCTACGAGGGTCACTGCTCGCTGACGCCCGACCACGACGAGCGACTGGCCAAGGAGCGGACCGCGATGAGCCTTCTTCACCGAGGTGGCCGACCTGCTCGAGCGCGAAGGACTCCCCTGCCCGATCCGCTCGGCCGGCGGGACGGCGACCTGGGACTGGACGGCCGCCTACCCCGGGCGTCACCGAGATCCAGGCCGGCACGTACGTCGTCATGGACAACTTCCACGGCCGGATGGTCGGCGGGTTCGAGCACGCGCTGACCGTCCAGGCGACGGTCATCAGCCGGCGCCCCGACCGGGTCATCGTCGACGCCGGCGGGCAAGTCGATGGGCGCCGGGGACCTCGCCTCGATCGTCGGCCATCCCGCTGCCGTCGTTCCGCTTCGACGAGGAGCACGGCGTGTTCGACGCCGCGGGGGCTCGACCGCTCGCGGTCGGCGACGTCGTCCAGCTCGTGCCGGGCTACTCGCCGTCGACCGTCAACTGGTACGACGCCTATCCACGTCGTCGAGGACGACGTCGTCGTCGACATCTGGCCGGTCATCCCGCGCGGACCCGGCCACCACGGCCTGATCCATGCCTGACCGCGCCTCGTCGGGTCCGAACGGAGGTCCAGGAGCAATGACTGTGAAGCGATTCGAAGGCAAGGGCGCCGTCGTCACGGGCGCCGGGCGCGGGATCGGCCGGGCGACCGCCGAGTGCTTCGCCGAGGAGGGCGCCGGCGTCGTCCTGTTCGGCTGGCACGCCGACGTGCTCGAGGACACCGCGGCCGGGATCCGCGAGAAGGGTGGCCGCTGCGAGGTCGTCGTCGGTGACGTCTCGAAGCGGGCCGACATCCAGAAGGCCGTCGCGACCTGCTCGCGAGGCGTTCGGCCGCCCGACTACATGGTCGCGAACGCCGGGATCGCCGACTTCGTGCCGTTCCTCGAGGGGACGGACGAGTCGTGGGACCAGCAGATCGGGATCGACCTCAAGGGCACCTGGCTCGCGCTCCAGGAAGGCGGCCCGCCAGATGGTCAAGGAGGGCCACGGCGGGGCGATGGTGGTCGTGTCCTCGACCAACGCCTACCAGCCCGAGCAGGAGGGGGTCTTCTACAACACGAGCAAGTCGGGCCAGGTCGCGGTCATGCACACCGCGGCGATGGAGCTCGGCAAGTACGGGATCCGGGTCAACGGGATCGCCCCGGGGATCATCAACACCCGCCTGTCGTGGTTCGTGATCAAGGATCCGGTCCAGTCGAAGGTCTTCCTCGACCGGACGCCGATGGGCCGCTTCGCCGAGCCGGTCGAGATGGCCAGGCCGATCCTGTTCATGTGCTCGGACGACGCCTCGTTCATGTCCGGCGCGCTGATGGTCGTCGACGGGGCGTACTCCGTCGGCCTGCCCGTTCCGGGCGTGCTCGACGCGCCGCTCGTCCCCGGCGGCGTCCGCTAGGGAGGCGGCGACAGATGACTGCCACGACCGCCCGACCGCTGGTCAGCCTCGCCGAGTTCGAGCGCGATCTTCGAGTCGGTCAAGAACTGGGGCCGCTGGGGCCCCGACGACCAGCTCGGCACGCTCAACTACATCACCCCGGAGCGGGTCCGCGAGGCGGCCGGCCTCGTCCGCTCCGGGCGCCAGGTCTCGATGGAGATCCCGATCAACAAGGTCGCCGGCCCGGACAACCCGAACCCGGCGATCCACTTCGTCAGCCAGGGCCACGACATCGACATCGGCTCGAACGGCCTGCGCTTCGGGCTCGACTTCCTCGGCATGGCCTGCCACGGCGACTGCCACACCCACGTCGACGCGCTGTGCCACATCTCGTACAAGGGCCAGACCTACAACGGCAAGCCCGCCCAGGAGGTCCTCACCTCGAAGGGCGCGACGACGCTCGACATCACGAGCTACGGCACCGGCCTCGTCGGGCGCGGCGTGCTCCTCGACATCCCGCGCTTCCGCGGCGTCAAGTGGCTCGAGCCGGGCGAGGCCGTCACCCGGGCCGAGCTCGAAGCCTGCGAGCAGGCCCAGGGCGTGACCGCTCGGCGAGGGCGACATCTTCGTCTTCCGGACCGGCCACCACCGCCGCCGGCTCGAGCTCGGGGCCGTGGGACAACGGCTATCCGCCGGGCGAGGGCAAGGCCGGCCTGCACGTCGACACCGTCCCTGGATGCACGAGCGCCGGATCGCGGCGTTCCTGCCCGACGGCGACGGCGAGGCGGTCCCCAGCACCGTCGAGGGGATGCTCTATCCGATCCATCCCCTGCAGATCGTGGCCATGGGCATGCTCGCGTCCGACAGCCTCCAGTTCGAGGACCTCGCGGTCGCCTGCGAGGCGGAGGGCCGGTTCGACTTCATGGTCGTCGGCCTGCCGCTGCGCCTCCCCGGCGGGACCGGCTCGCCGTGGAACCCGATCGCGATCTTCTGAGGGGAGGGTGACCGAGGACGACACGATCCGACCGAATTCGCGCGGGGGGCTGAGACGACCGCCCGGCCGAGTTGCCCACGGCCGGGCCACACAGGAGGAGGGAGCGACTGACCGAGATGCCGATCGATCCGTGAACCGAGGACCTGCAACATCGACCAACCCGTACCTGAGGAGTGACTCATGGCTGTCCAGTCCGCGACCGGGACGACGGTCGCCGAAACCAATCTGAAGGCCGGTTCGCTCAGGCTGCCATCGATCTTCATGCAGAGCCTGACGATGGTCGCCCCCGGCATCGCCGCGCTCTTCTACACCCCGGTCGTGGTGGCCCAGGCCGGCCTCGCCGCGCCGCTGGCCTACCCGATCGCGTTCATCATCGTGCTGCTGACGGCGATCGTCCTGGCCCAGCTGGCCCGTGCCGTGCCGGGAGCCGGCGGCTACTACAACTACGTCTCGCGCGGGATCAACCCCTCGAGCGGGTTCCTCGTCGCGTGGCTGAACATCATCTATGCGCCACTCGTGCTCGGCGCGGTCACCGTCTTCGGTGGCTACGTCATCTCGAGCTCGCTGGAGTGGACCGGCGCCGCGGCCGACTGGTTCCCGCTCGTCTTCGGAATCGTCGTCGTGTCGATCGTCGCCGGGATCCAGTACCTGGGCGTCCAGCTGTCCGGCAAGACCCTGATCATCACCGGCGGGATCGAGCTGATCCTCGTCTTCCTGCTCGGCCTGTGGGGGCTCGCCAATCCGGGACCTGGCGGCCTCAACCTCCAGCCATTCAACCCCGGCAACGCCTCGAGCATCTCGGGCCTGTTCATTGCCGCCGTGTTCGCCATCCAGGCGTTCACGGGCTGGGAAGGCTCGGCGCCGATGGCCGAGGAGTCCGAGAACCCGACGCGGAACGTGCCGCGAGCCCTCATCGGCTCGGTGCTCCTGTTCGGGATCTTCATCGTCATCGTCCAGTGGGGCGTGATGATCGGCTGGGGCACCGATCGGTTCTCCGACATGGCCAAGCCGGGCATCGAGCTTCCGGGGATCACCCTCGCCAAGCAGTTCTGGGGCGGCGCCTGGGGCGTCCTGCTCCTGATGCTCGTCAGCTCGGTGATCGCCGTGTCGATCGCCTGCGCGAACATGTCGACCCGGATGTGGTACCGGATGGGCGCCGACGGGGCGTTCCCGAAGTGGTTCGGCAAGGTCCACCCGGTCCGCAAGACGCCGGTCAACGCGATCATCGCCCAGTGGGTCCTGGCGATCGCGACCGCCATCGTGCTCACCACCATCGCCTACGCCGCCACGCCGGCAGACGCCGGCGGCCAGACGCTGACGGTGGCCTACCAGAACCAGTACTACATCGATGGCTACATGATCGGGTACGTGGTGCTGATCATCTACACGATGGGCAACATCGCGGCCTGGCGTCTCTATCGACGCGAGCGCAAGTCGGAGTACAGCGTCTGGCTGCACACGCTCTTCCCGATCCTGTCGACGCTCGGCATGGTCGCCGTCCTGCTGTTCTCGCTCGGGATCATCGGCGGTGACCCGCTCGGGCTCCACGGTCCGACCCTCCCGGCTGCCCCGTTCAACTACGCCGTGCTCTTCGTCGGCTTCTGGTTCATCGTCGGCCTGGTGCTCGTCGCGTACCTGAGCTCGTCGGGCCACGAGGACTGGATGAAGGCCGCGGCCGAGGGAGCCGCCGAACGACCGGCGACCCCGGAGGAGATCGAGGCGCTCAAGGGCGAATGGTGAGGTTCGCCTCCTGACGCACGCGTTTCGAGAAAAGGATCGGCCGCCGTCCGGGACCGACACGTCCTGGGCGGCGGCCTTCGCCGCCGTCCCCGCCGAACCGAATCGAGAGGCACCGTCATGACAACGCTGTGGGGCACGGCCTATCCCCGTGCCGAGCTGATGCGCCGGGTGGGCCGGCTCGACCAGGTCGCCGGGGTCCGCCTGGTGACCCTCGGGGACGGCCTCGGCCGTGGCGTCCGGCTGCTCGAGTTCCGGACCGGCACGGGATTCGCCTTCGACGTCGTCGTCGACCGCGCCTTCGACGTCGGACGCTGCGAGCTCGGCGGCCGCCCGCTGTCGTGGATCGCCAACCCGGGCACCGTCGGACCGTGGTTCTACGAGAACACGGACTGGGGCTGGTTCCGCGCCTGGGGCGGCGGGATGGTCGTGACCTGCGGTCTCGACCACACGCTCGGCCCCGGCGAGGACGACGCCGAGCAGTTCCATCAGCCGCACATCTTCAAGAAGGTCCCGTATGGGCTCCACGGCCGGATCGGCGGGCTGCCCGCCAGGCTCGTCGGCTACGGCGAGCGCTGGGACGGCGACGAGTGCGTCCTGTGGGCCGAGGGCGAGGTCCTCCAGTCGGCGATCTTCGGGGAGCACCTCCTCCTCCGCCGGCGGATCGAGGCGCGCCTCGGTGAGAGCCGGTTCACGATCCACGACGAGGTCGAGAACGTCGGCCACTCGCCGCTCGAGCCAGATGCAGCTGTACCACTGCAACGTCGGCTTCCCGGTCATCGACGAGGGCGCCGAGCTGCTCGTGCCCAGCCGCGAGACGACGACCGACTACGGCGTCCCGATCGAGGGCTATCGCCAGCTCAGCGCGCCGATCCCAGACCTGACCGAGGCCTGCTTCGAGCACGTCCTCGCGGCGGAAGGCGAGGGCACGGTCCCGGTCGGGGTCGTCAACCGGCGGCTCGGGCTCGGCGTCTACCAGGTCTTCCGACTGGCCCAGCTGCCGCACCATACGGTCTGGCGGATGATGGGCGAGGACACCTACGCCATGGCCCTCGAGCCGAGCACGAACCGCGACGCCGGACGCTGGGACGCCCGCGAGCGCGGCGAGCTGCTGTGGATCGAGCCGGGCGAGATCCGCCCGTACGACCTCGAGATCGGGGCGCTCGACGGCGCCGCGGCCATCGACCGGTTCGCGGACCGGGTCGCCGCGGTCGACCTCGGGCTGGCCGGGGCCGCCGGTCGGTGACGGAACCGCGGCGAGCGCCGGTCGACGCGATCCGGCGCCCGCTCCGGCTCCCCTACCACCCGCTCTACCGGTTCTACGAGGGCGGCTCGCTCACCCGACGGTTCCGCGGCCTGCCCGACCGCCCGGACGACTGGTGGTCGGAGGACTGGGTCGGCTCGTGCACCCTCGCCGGCAACGCCGATCCGGACGGGCGGCCGCAGGGGTTGAGCACGGTGGACCTCGGCGATGGCACGACCATCGCGCTCGCGGAGCTCATCGAGGCGTTCCCCGACGAGATGGTCGGACCGGCGTTCGCCGCCCGCTGGGGCGCCGTCGGCGGGGTGCTCGTCAAGCTGCTGTCGCCCGCCGGGCAGGTCCCGCTCCACGCCCATCCGAGCCGAGCCTGGGCGGCCCGCCATCTCCACTCGCCGTATGGCAAGACCGAGGCATGGATCCTGCTCGACACGCCCGGTGACGGCGTCGAACCGGCCTATGCCGGGATCGGCTTCCGACCCGGCGTCACCCGTGATGGGTTCGCCGAGGCGGTGACGCGCCACGATCGAGCCGCCGTCCGCGACACGCTTCACCGGACGACGGTCGCGCCGGGGGAGGTCTACGTCGCCCACGCCGGCGTCCCGCACTACCTCGGGCCGCGGATCTCGTTCATCGAGGTCCAGGAGCCGTCCGACCACATCGTGATCCCGGAGACCGACGGCGCCGACGACGCCGGGGCGACGATGGGCCTCGGCTGGGCGGAGGCCCTCGACATGATCGACTACACGACAGCCGACGCCATCGAGACCTTCGCCCGAGCCCGCCAGCAACCGACCGTCGTGCGCGAGCACGGGGCGTCGCGGGAGACCCGGCTGTTCGGCGCCGACGTGCTCGACTTCTTCGACGCGAGCCGGCTCGACGTCGGCGATTCGCTCGAGGTATCCGACGGCCGGTTCTCGATCGGGATCGTGACGGCCGGCGACGGGACGATCGAGGGCGACTTCGGGCGAATGCCGATCGCGCGGGGCGAGACGTTCGCCTGCGCCGCCGCGCTGGATCATCGCTTCGTCGGGGGCCGCGAGCCGCTCCAGGTCGTCCGCTGCCTCGGCCCGGTCGTCGTCGGGACGGGGCGATGAACGCGCCCTCGACAGACCTGCCGTGAATCGCGCCTGACCCGATCGCACCGCGAGCGCGTGGACGACTAGCACGACGACGAGGCGGCGGCCCGTGCAGGAGCCGCCGCCTCGTCCCATCAGCTGCCGTGATCCGGCCGAGCCGGGATCACATGTTCGGGCAGTTGCCCTGGGTGTGGGTTCCGCCCGCGCCGCCGTTGCTCGGCGCGGTCGGGGCCGCCGACGACCCCGGTGACGGACTCGCGGCGCTGACGATCGCCACGCCGCCGACGGTCAGCAGGCCGATGGCGAGGAGGAGCGAGGCGATCATCCGGCGCGGGCCGGTCGACCGCCCCGCGGTCGGGGTGGGCTCCGCAGTCGCGCTCGGTTCGTCAGTCGCGCGGGGTTCGGTGGGCGGGATGACGCCCGTCGGATCGTTGTCGTGCATGTCTGGACCTCGTTGGGATGGCTGGAAGTGAGGATCGGCCGTGGTCAGTCCATTGGCCCGTTCTCCGCTCGCGCTTGGGCTGGCTGGCCCCCACGAGACCGTCCCGTCCCGAGGCATGGGCTCGGATGCCGGGTCGCGGGTCTCGCTCATGGACGCGAGTGTCCCGCCGGGTGTCTGTCGGTTCGGTTACGCGTCGCCGGGTGGCACCCATCTCATTCGAGACCTGGAGTCCGAGTCGCTGGACACACGGGCCGCCGCGCGCTCGGCCGGGGGGAAACCGGCGCACGACGACCGGTTCGAGCGTGGCCGGGACGGTCTTTCGATCGCGTGACCGAGACCAGGGCGGCCCGTCGGGCACGCATCGCGACAGATGACCTTCGGCAGATGCAGGGCGCGACGCGCCGGGTGGAGGATTGGGTGTTGCCAGGCGTCCCGTGCGAGAGCCAGGAGGACCAGGTGATGGTCTACGAGATCGGCGTCCACGACGTCCCGGCCCAATGGATCGTCTCGGTCCGGCAGCAGATCCCGCGCGCCGGGATTCCCATGTTCGTCGGCCAGTCGTTCGGCCTGCTCTTCGGCCACCTCGCCGAGCTCGGGGTCGCGGCTGCCGCGCCGCCGTTCGTCGTGTACCACGCGTTCGGGCTCGAGGAGATCGATGCCGAAGTCTGCGTCCCGATCCGCCGCAAGGTCGTCGCCGCGGCGCCGGTCCGGGTCCGCCGGCTCCACCGGGCCACGGTCGCCCGGACCACGCACGTCGGCCCGTACGAGGCGCTCGGTGAGGCCTACCAGGCCCTCGACGCCTGGGTGGCGGCCGAGGGTCGCGCGGTCGCCGGGCCGGTCCGCGAGCGCTACCTCACGGGCCCGGAGAGCGAGCTTCCGCCGATCTACTATCGGACCGAGGTCGAGCTGCCGATCAGCGAAGCGCGGATCGCCGTCCCGGTCTGAGGCCCGGTCGGGCTAGGCGCTGGGTGCCGGCCGGAGCGCCGATCGGCGCCCCGTTGCGGGGCTGGCCGCCGGCTGCGGAGCCGCGCGCCGGCGGGACGAGGCTGGGGCTCGACCACCGGCCGTACCGGACTCCGCAGCCGACGATGTGACCGCCGGGCCGGCGGATCCGAACTGGCTGAGCAAGTCCGCCTCGGCGAGCGGTCGGGCGAAGACGTAACCCTGTCCGAGCGCGCAGCCGAGGCCGCGCATCCGGTCGGCCTGGGCCGTCGTCTCGATCCCCTCGGCGACGGTCTCGATCCCGAGCGAGCGGCCCATCGCCACGATGGCCCCGGCAAGCGCGGATGACCGCGAGGCGGCGTCGGTGTCCTGGACGAACTCGCTCGCGATCTTGAGCGCGTCGACCGGGAACTGGCGGAGGTGGCTGAGCGAGAAGTAGCCCGTGCCGAAGTCGTCGATCACCGTCCGGACCCCGAGCGCGCGCACGCCGTGGAGCGTCGACACTGTTGCCGGCGTCGCCTTGAGCAGGGCGGTCTCGGTGATCTCAAGGGTGAGGTTCGTCGGCGGGAGGCCCGACTCGCCGAGCACCGCCTTGAGCCCGTCGACGAAGCCGAGCTGCTGGATCTCGCGGGCCGACACGTTGACGCTGATGAACGTCCCGGCCGGGACACGCCCGGTCTCGAGCCAGCGGGCGGCGTCGCGGCACGCCTCGCGGAGCACCCAGCGACCGATCGGCAGGATCGTGCCGGTCTCCTCGGCGATCTCGATGAACTGGTCGGGCATGATCAGGCCGTGGGTCGGGTGCGACCAGCGGACGAGGCCCTCGACACCGGCCAGCGCCCCGGTCGCCAGATCGACAATCGGCTGGTAGAGCAGCCCGAGCTGGTTGTCGTCGACCGCGCGCTGGAGGTCGACGCTCAGCTCGTGGCGCTGGCGCATCGCCTCGTGCATGCCGGGATCGAAGATCGCGAAGCCCGACTTGCCGTTCGCCTTGGCCATGTACATCGCCACATCCGCGTTGCGGACCAGGTCGATGGCCCCCGAGACCGCGTCGCGGGCGCTCGCGATCCCGACCGATGCGGTGACCACCACGTGCTTGTCGCCGAAGACGTACGGCGCACGGAGCTCGTAGACGAGGCGCGCCGCCATCTTCCGCGCCCGGGTCAGCTGCGGATCGTCGTCGACGAGGACCGCGAACTCGTCGCCACCGAGCCGGGCGACGAGGTCGCCGTCGCGGACGAGCCCGGAGATACGCTCGGTCACCGCGACGAGCAGGGCGTCACCGGTCGCGTGGCCGAGGGTGTCGTTGACGACCTTGAAGTCGTCCAGGTCGAGGAACAGGACCGCGGTGACCCGGTCGGCCGGTCGCGCCGGAGCATCGGGCCGGAGGACCCGTTCGAGCGCGACCTGGAACATCCGCCGGTTGGCCGCGCCGGTCAGCGAGTCTCGTTCGGCGAGGTCCTGGACGTGCTGGAGCAGCACGGCATTGCGGAGGTTGAGCGCAGCGATCGAGGCGAACTGCCCGAGCATCGCCGCGACCCGCCGCTCGACACCGACGCGATGCCGGGCGCGGTGCTCGACGACGATCGCGCCGGCCGCCCGCCCGTCGGCCAGCATCGGCGCGACGAGCACGTTCCGGGCGTCGGGCAGCAGCGTGGAGAGGAGCGGGTCGCGCGTGGGGTCGAGGCGCTTGACCGGCAGGATCTCGTGCCGCTCCCAGGCCCGCCGGACGATCCAGTCGGGATCGCTCGCGGTCGTCGGGGCCGTCGGGCAGCCGTGGGTGGCCAGGACGACGACCCGGCCGTCCGACTCGCCAAGGAGGACGCCCCGCTCGAAGCCGAACCGCTCGACGAGGGCGTCGAGCACGTCGTTCGACTGGCGGACGGCGTCGGCCTCCGCGTCGAGGCGGGCGCCGACGTCGACGAGCGACTGGAGGTCCGCCCGGCGCTGGCGCAGCTCGCGCTCGTTGAGGGCCGAGAAGATCGACGTGGCGATCGCGAACAGCCAGAACGAGGTGACGTTGAGGACCGGCATCCGGTCGAACTCGATGGCCACGCCCGGTGCGACGTCGACCGGGGGAACGAGCCGGGCGGCCTGCGCGTACAGGACGACGAACAGCAGGAGTGAGTCCCAGAGAGCCATCTTGAGCCCGGTCCGGTACGACGCCAGGAGCGACACGGCGACGAGCTGGAGGTAGACGACGAAGCGGATCGGGCTCTGCGTCCCCCCGGTGGCGTACATCGCGCAGGCGAGGTACAGCCCGTCGACGAGGAGCATCGTCGTCAGGATCGCGTAGCCGAACCGGGTAGTCCGCCGGCGCGCCCACTCGCCCACGACGGCGAGGACGAGATAGGCGGCGGTCCAGACGCCGAGGCTCGACAGCGGGACGCCGAGCGCCTCGGGCCGGAGGACGGCCCAGATGGCGATGATCGCGCCCATCGCCAGGCGGAGGACGAGCAGGTAGCTCATCCGGTCGCTGAGCGACGAGAAGTCGCCGCGCGAACCGAGCTCGGCGCGCGCCGCGGCCGCGGTCACAGCAGCTCCTCGTCGACGAAGCCGACCTCACCGCGGGTGTCGTCGCGCCCGCCGCGCAGCCGCGGGTCCATGCGATCCACGCGCGACTGGGCAAGGACGAACAGGAGGACGAACGCGGTCAGGGCAAGCGGGAAGCTGAACGTTCCGGCGACCGACGCCGCGACGGCCGGCTTGACCATCCGATGGACGCCCGTCGCGACCGTGTCGGCGACGTTCTTGACCGCGCGGGAGACGACCGTCGGCGCGTCCGCCGGCGGGTTGGCCGGGTGCTGCGACGACCCACTGCCGGTCCCGCGTCCGGGTCGCGGTCCCGGGTCGGGCGACTGGCGCGGGCCACCGGAACCCGCGATGGCCAGGCCGGGTGGCGGTGACGTCCCGGGGTCCGGCGTCGCGACGATGTCGGGCATCGCGTCCGGGGTGGGGGTCGGCTCGAGCGATGGTGTGGGCTCGGGCGTAGATGTGGCCTCGGGCGTCGGTGTCGGAGCGGCGGCGGACGGCGACGGGCTGGGTGTCGGCGCCGGCGTGGCGAGCGGCGTGGGCTGTGGCGTCGGCTTGGGCGTCGGCCTGGGCGTGGGCTTCGGGGTCGGGGTCGGGCTCGCGGTCGGTACCGGGCTCGGAGTCGGCGTCGGCGTCGGGGTTGGGGTCGGCGTCGGGCTCGGAGTCGGTGCCGGCGTCGCCGTGGGCGAAGGCGTCGGGCTGGGCGTCGGGCTCGGCGTCGGCTCAGGCGTTGGAGTCGCGGTCGGCTCCGGGGTCGGGTTCGGCGTCGGCTCTGGGGTCGGCGTCGCGGTCGGTTCGGGCGTCGGGCTGGGCGTCGGCTGCGGCGTCGGCTCCGGAGTCGGGGTCGGATCGGGGTTCGTGACGTTGCGGCGGACGAGGTCGGCCAGGTTGTCGCGCTCCGGCGCCGTGACGCCCTCGAAGCACGCGAGCCAGCCCCACCACGCCGATGTCGCGACGCCGCAGATTCGGTCCGTGCCCGCGCGCGAGGCCGTGTAGCCGACCGTGCACGCCCCGTCGGTCCCGGTCGAGCAGGTCATGTCGGGGCTGGAGGTGTGTGGGTCGTTCGGGCTGTCAGGGGCGAACCAGAAGCGGACCGTCGTGGCCGTGCCGGGTCCGGCGAACACGTTTCCATCGCTGTCGTAGACGGTCGCAGTGAGGGTGAACGTCGTGCCGACGGGTCCGCTGGCGACGTCCGGCTCGACGTCGAGGGAGAACGCGGTATTGGACTGCGCGGCGCGCACGGGCGTCGCCAGCGGGATGGCGTAGGCGACGAAGATCCCCGTGACCAGCCAGGCGGCGACGATCGACCGGGCTGTCGCCCGGCGGCGGCCGTGTTCGTGCATGCGGCTCTCGCTCGTTGTTCGCTCCGCCGCCGGCATCGACGACGAGACGGGTGCCCCGGAGACCGGAGCGGATGAATACGCCGCAATTCATAGCCGCACAGGGGCCCCCGCCGTAGCGACCTGAACGTCATCCGCCGGCCCATGTGCGCAGCCGCACCGGCGCGGGCGTGGCGTCCAGGCACCGGCGGGTCCTAGCGGCGCCGGATGACCATCGGGGTTCCGGAGCCGACCAGGACGCCCCGAACCCGCGCGGACCGCACGACGCGCCGGCCCCCACCAGCCCGACGAGACGGCGCCGAACCGAGCCGAACCGAGCCTGGGCGGCCCGATCAGCCCGGCGGGATGTTCTGGTTCAGCCGGAACAGGTTGTCCGGGTCGTAGCGCCGCTTGATCTCGACCAGCCGATCCCAGGTCGCCCCGGGGTAGGCCTGTCGGACGCGAGCCGGTCCCTCGTCCGACAGGAAGTTGACGTAGGCGCCGTCATCGTCCTGGTGGAGCGCCGCCGTGAACCCGTCGACCCAGGTCTCGCGAGCGCGCTGGTCCTCGGGCCCCTCGTAGAACGCGGCGACGTTGACCATGATCCGGCTGGCGCGATGGGCGAATGCCGTGGCGTCGGCCGGAACCCGGGCCATGGCGCCGCCGAGCACGCGCAGCTGGGCCGCCCGCATCGCTGCGTCCGACGACTCGAGCCAGCGCACGATCGTCGCCGCCGTGCCGGCGTCGACCCGGTCGACGAACATCGTCCGCGCCACCGCGGTCGGATGGTACGAGTCGTCCTCCGGCGGGTAGACCTCCGGATAGGTCATTGGCCGGACGAGGTCGGCCAGCGGCGTGGCCAGCGCGCGGAACGGCGCGACGGCGCCGCTCCCCCGCGTCGGCCGCGCCGGCGTACACGAGCATGCCCAGGATCACGAGCCGGCCGTGGACCGCCTGGGGCAGGAACGGCATCGGCGGCGCCGGCATCACGTTGGCGATCGCCGAGAGCTCCTCCGGGGCGGCGTCCGCAGCGGCGACGAAACCGGCGACCGTCTCCGCGGTCGCCGGCAGGACCAGGATCCCGCCGACGACGCCGTCGAGCTCGGCGAGGCGGAACCGGAACCGGGTCGCCACGCCGAAGTTGCCGCCGCCGCCGCGGATCGCCCAGAACAGGTCGGGCTCGGTGTCGGCATTGACGGACCGCGTCCGGCCATCGGCCGTGACGATCTCCGCGGCGAGCAATGAATCGATCGTCAAGCCGTGCTTGCGGACGAGGTAGCCGACCCCGCCGCCGAGCGTGATCCCCGCGACGCCGACCGATCCGGTGTCCCCGAACCCGATCGCGAAGCCACGCGACGCCAGGGCCGTCGTGACGTCGCCGGCAGTCTGGCCGGCGCCGACCCACGCCGTCTGGTCCGCGGCGTCGAGCTCGAGGTCCTTAGCTCGCGCAGGTCGAGGACGATCCCGCCTTCGGTCGTGCTGTGCCCGGCGTTGCTGTGGCCGCCGCTCGGACCGCGAGCTCCAGACCGGTCGCGCGGGCGAGGCCGATGACCGACGCGACGTCCGAGGCGTCGGCGGCCCGGATGATCACCGCCGGGTGTCGATCGAACCCCCCGTAGAAGACGGCGCGGGCCTCGTCGTAACCAGAATCGCCGGGCGCGATCGCCCGGTCACCGAACTGGGCACGCAGATCGGGAATCGAAAGCGCGGACAGGGACACGTTCATGGGACGCTCCTCGCTTGACGGCGCACGACGCGCGTGTCGCCACGCCGAGGCGTCGGCCCGGGTCGACCCCGTCGTCCGGGGGTGGGACGAGGATCGCCCGCGAGCGGACGTCGTGGGCTGATGTCAGGCGGCCGGTGCGGTTCGAGCCCGGCGCCAGGCCCGCAGGTTGAGCACGAGACCCACGACTAGGGTACCCCCGCTGACAACCGGGATGCGCCGGCTGGCCCAGTCGGGCAGGAAGATATCGGTCACCGACCCGCTCGCGGCGCCGAGCTCCTCGGCCAGCGGCGTGAGCGGGCAGACCTGGTTGTTGCTGACGAAGACGGCGGTCTCGGCGAGCGCCACGGCGGCGGCCAGCCCAGTCCGCCGGCCGGGCCGCTGGCGGATGCCATCCCAGGTGAAGAGCACGATCAGCCCGGCGATCGACAGGAAGATCACCGTGTGGGCCGTCTTGATCGCGGCGAGCGTCGCCGGGCGCCAGCGGTTCGGGATCCGACCCGACAGCGGCCGGGTGAGGACGCCGCTCCAGGTCGGCTCGCGTCGGTTGGGCACGGTCGCGCCTCCTTCCACGGCCGAGTCTGCGGCCGGCCGTTGCCAACCCCAAGGGCCGTCCGGCCCGCGATGTCCCGGCTCAGGGCCCGCGGTCGGACCGGGCGGCGTCGACCGGCGCACCGGCGGGCAAGGAGCCGACGGACCGGGTGGCCGCGAGCGTCGTCGCGATCAGCCGGACGCCAGCCTCGATCGCGGCCTCGCCGAGCGCCCCGTAGCCGAAGATGAGCCCGCCGGGACCGCCCCGCGCGGCGATCCGGTACTGGCTGGCGCCCTCGATCCCGAGCCCGAGCGCGGCCAGCCGATCGACGAGGTCGGTCTCGTCGACCTCCGCCGGGAGCCAGGCGAGGACATGCAGGCCCGCCGACGCCCCGACCGGCCGCAGGGCGGGGAGCTGGTCGCGGAGACCACTCAGGAGCCGGTCGCGGCGGCCCCGGTAGATCGGCCGCATGCGGCGCAGGTGACGGTCGAAGTCACCCCGCGACAGGAAGTCCGCGAAGGCGAGCTGCTCCAGGCTCGCGGACCCGCGGTCGACGGCGGCCTTGGCGGCCGCGATTGCATCGACGAGCCCGCCCGGCGCGATCAGCCAGCCGAGCCGCAACCCCGGGGCAAGCGTCTTGCTGGCCGACCCGGCGTACACGACATGCTCGGGGGCCAGGCCCTGGAGCGCCCCGATCGGCTCGCGATCGTAGCGGTACTCGGCGTCGTAGTCGTCCTCGAGGATGAGCCGGCCCCGATCCGCCGCCCAGGCCACGAGCGCCGCGCGGCGCTCGGCCGACAGGACCGCCCCGGTCGGGAACTGGTGCGCCGGGGTCACGACGACGACGTCGGGATCGCCCCGGGCGAGCGCCGTGACCACGATGCCGTCCTCGTCGACGGGGACCGGAACGATCTCGAGTCCATGCTGGCGGGCCGCCTGGAGGGTGTCGCGCTGACCGGGGTCCTCGGCGCCGACCCGCGTCCCGCCGCTCGCCCGGACGACCTCCAGCACGAGCCGGAGCGCCTGGGCGAATCCGTTGCAGACGACGATCAGCCCACGTCGGCGGCGGTTCCCCGTACTCGGTTGAGGTAGCCGGCGAGGGCGTCGCGCAGCTCCGGCGCACCGCGACCGTCGAGATAGCCCAGCCGGTCGTTCGGCGCCTCGGTGAGGACGCGACGGAGCGAGCGGAGCCAGACCTGGCGCGGGAACTGGCTGACGTCTGGCCGACCGTAGCCGAAGTCGATCGCGAACGTCGGTCGGTTCGCGGCGGGCGGCCGGAGCGGGGCGGCCTCGATCGACTGCGGCGCGACCCGGGTCGCGCCACCCGGCGAGCTCACGAGGTAGCCCTCGGCGACGAGCTGCTCGTAGGCCTCGACGACGACGCCGCGCGAGAGGGCGAGCTCCTCGGCCAGGGTCCGCGTCGACGGCAGCGCTGAATCGGGGATCAGGCGGCCCGACCGAATGGCCGAGCGCAGCTCCCGCTCGAGCTGATGGTGGATCGGCGTCGGGTCGTCGCGACGGAGGGTCACGAGGAGCTCGGCCGGCTGAACTGGTCCTCGATCGAGCCATCGATCAGGACCTTAGCAGATGGCCAGTCCGATCCGCCGCCGGCGCCGCGATCGCCTCCCGGCCGGGCGCCGCCGCGGGTTCAGTAGGGCGGCGTGACCCGGGTCAGTCGGCCACCATCCGGTACTCCTCGATGAGGTTCCAGGCCTGTCCGTCGAGGGTGAACTCGTTCCGCCAGATCGCGTGCGTGTCGTCCTCGAGCAGCCAGGTCAGGCGGATCCGTGGGACGCCGTCCTGGAGCGACTCGTAAACGAGCCGCCGGCCGTCGATCCGGCCGCGGTAGATCGC
Source organism: uncultured Chloroflexia bacterium (assembly GCA_963825545.1). Taxonomy (GTDB): domain Bacteria; phylum Chloroflexota; class Limnocylindria; order Limnocylindrales; family CSP1-4; genus Chersky-267. The sequence continues at coordinate 81,053 of CAWGTR010000003.1, forward strand.
CAGGTTCGGGCCGTTGTTGTCGGCGCTGCTGGCGCGGTACTCACCGGCCATCCGGTCCCAGCCCGTCACCCAGTGGAGCTGCCAGCGGAGGACGAACGTCCCGTCTTCGAGGCGCTGGTCCTGCTCGAAGTCGCAGGCATACCACAGGCCGCCCTGGATCAGCCGACAGGTGGCGCTGCCGCTGCCGTGCATCTCCGGCGATCCGGGGCCCATCCCGCCGGGCCGGATCGTGCCGGTCCAGCGCCAGTCCCGGTAGAACGGAGCGAGGGCGGCCATCTCGGCCCCCGGCTCGGCGGCGTGCGGAAGCTGCAGCGCGGTTTCGACGGTCATGACGTCCTCCTCTCGAGGTTCGACTGCTCCGTCGAATCCACACGTCCGCGCCTCGCCGGACAAGAGCCCATCGGACCGCTGCGAGGGGCCCGCTCGGCTCAGCGCGCGTCGGAGCCGCTCCGAGTATGGTTAGTTGAGTGATCAACCACGGCGCAACGTCAGATGCGATCGGCAATGCTCCGACGCAGCCGGACAGGGCGCCAATCGAGGATTGGACCATGACCCATCTCAGCGTGACCCGAGCCGTCGGGACGACCCGGCGCGACGACCCGGCGGTCGCCGACTATCGACCCGGGGTCTGCAACATCGGACCGGCCGAGATCGCGCGGCGCCGGCGCGCCGGACACGTCGGCCTCGTGGCGACCGTCGCGCTGTTCGCCGCGCTCCTGGCTGTCGACGCACCGCCGCTTGCGCGGTTCCTCGTGGCTCTTCCCGCCGCCGGCTCCGCGTCCGGCTACCTCCAGGCCTGGCTGCACTTCTGCGCCGGGTTCGGCAGCCGCGGCGAGTTCAATTTCGGCCCGCTCGGCCGGACGGAGCATGTCGAGGATGTCGAGGCCCGGCGGCGCGATCGCCAGACATCGACACGGATCGGGCTGGCCAGCGTCGCGATCGGGCTGACCGTCGGAGCCGCCGCCGTGGCGCTGGCCCGATGACGACGCGACAGCCTGTCACACGGCGCGCTCCGCTCGACGATCCGCTCGATCGGATCGCCGACGTCCTGCGCGCCCACAACATCGAGGCGATCGTCGTCGACTCGGCCACCGACGCTCGCACGACCGTGCTCGGCCTGATCCCCGACGGTGCCGAGGTCCACACCGGCAAGTCGAAGACCCTCGAGGACGTCGGGCTGATCGAGGCGCTCGTGAGCTCGGGCCGGTACGGCGCGCTGCGCCCCAAGCTGTCCGCGATGGACCGGGCCACTCAGGGTCGAGAGATGCGCAAGCTCGTCGCAGCGCCGGACTACATGGTCGGGAGCGTCGCGGCGGTGACCGAGGACGGCGCGCTCGTCGCGGCGTCGGCGACGGGCAGCCAGCTCGGCCCGTACGCCGCCGGCGCAGGCCGTCTGATCCTCGTCGTCGGGAGCCAGAAGATCGTGCCGGATCTCGATGCCGCCCTGCGCAGGATCGACGATGTCGTCTTCCCGTACGAGAACGCCCAGGTCCGGGAGCGGCTGGGCGTGGACACCATCCTCGAGAAGGTGCTCATCCTGTACGGCGAGTGGACCGCCGGCCGGACGACCGTGGTCCTGGTCCGGGAACCGGTCGGGGTCTGACGGCCGGCCGTAGTCATCGGCAGAGTCACCATCGCACCGCCCTGACCTCCGCCGCGGTCCAGCCATCCGTGAACGGCGATTTGACGCCAGGTGTATTGTCAGACCGACAGTCGGTCGGTTATTGAGAACGCCATGGCTCGAACGCTCAACCCCGCCACCCACGCCGTTCGTCGCGAGGCGTTCGTCGACGTCGCCGAACGCCTGATCCAGGTCAAGGGCTACGAGCAGGCGAGCGTGCAGGACGTCCTCGACGAGCTCGACGCGTCGCGCGGCGCCTTCTATCACTACTTCGACTCCAAGGCCGAGCTGCTCGAGGCAGTGATCGAGCGGATGGTCAACGCGGTGATCGCCGAGCTCGAGCCGCTGGCGAACGACCCGGACATCGCTGCGCTCGACAAGCTCCAAAGCATCTTCTCCACGCTCGCCCGCTGGAAGGGCGAGCGATCCGAGCTGATGCTGGCGATCCTCGACGTCTGGCTGGCCGACGGCAATGCGATCGTGCGCGAGAAGTTCCGCAAGGAGCTCGTCGTGCGGATGACCCCGCTCCTGACGACGATCATCGCCCAGGGTCGCTCGGAGGGGGCGTTCCTGGTCGACGACCCGGGCCCGACCGCGCGCGTCCTCGTGGCGCTCTTCCAGGGGGCCAACGAGACGCGCGACCGACCTGTTCTTCGCGCGCCGGTCGGGCGCGATCGACCTTCGACGAGGTCGAGCGAGCGCTGGCCGCCTACTGGACAGCGTTCGAACGATTGCTCGGGCTTCCGGCCGGATCGATGACCACGCTCGATCCGGCGATCCTCCACCGAGTGGTATCGACGACAACGGGTTTGCAGAGGTGCGTCCATGACCGCGATCATCCAGACCGAACAGCTCACCAAGTCCTACGGCTCCCATCGCGGGATCATCGACGTCGACCTGACGGTCGACCAGGGTGAGGTGTTCGGGTTCCTCGGTCCCAACGGGGCCGGCAAGACGACGACGATCCGGACGATGCTCGACCTGATCCGGCCGACCGAGCGGCCGGGCGATCGTCTTCGGCATCGAGTCGACGCGCCGACCCGGTCGCCATCCACCGCCGGGTCGGCTACATCCCGGGCGAGTTCGCCCTCTACGACCGGCTCACGGGCAAGCAGACCCTGGAGTACTTCGCCAACCTTCGCGGCGGCGTCGATCCCGCGTACCAGGCGTCGCTGATCGACCGCTTCGAGCTGGACGTCAGCCGGCGCTTCCGGGAGTACAGCAAGGGCAACAAGCAGAAGGTCGGGGTGATCATCGCCCTCCAGCACCGGCCCGAGCTGCTGATCCTCGACGAGCCGACGTCGGGTCTCGACCCGCTCGTCCAGCAGACGTTCTTCGAGACCCTCCGCGAGGCGGTCGGCGGCGGTCGCACCGTCTTCCTGTCGAGCGCACATCCTGTCCGAGGTCGAGAAGAGCTGCAGACCGGGTCGCGCATCATCCGCGAGGGGCGGATCGTGAAGCTCGACACGGTCGAGGGGCTCCGTGACCTGGCCCATCACCAGGTCGAGCTCCGGTTCGCCGGCGCGGTCCCGGCGAGCGCCTTCGAAGCGCTGCCCGGGGTGAGCGAGCTCGTGGCCGACGATCACGTGCTCCGGATGCGCGTGGCCGGGGCGATCACGCCGGTCGTCCAGGCGGCCGCCCGCTACGAGCTGCTCGACTTCGTGTCGCGCGAGCCCAGCCTGGAAGAGACCTTCCTGGCCCAGTACGGCCGCGGGGCCGTCGAGGTGAGCTCCGATGGCCGCTAGCGCCGGCGCGCCGGGCCGGCCGGTCCCGGCAGCCTTCCCGCCCATCCCGCTCCATCGCCGCCTCTACGGCTTCGGGAGCATCTACGGCAAGACGATCCGCGACTCCAGGCTGGCGTTCATCATCGCCGCCGGGCTGCTCGGCGGGATGTCGCTCGTCATGGGCGTCGCCGTCGCGAACATCTTCCCGACGCCCGCGGCGAGGCAGGAGGTCAACGCCCTCTTCGGGAGCATCCCGTCCTCGATGATGAACCTGTTCGGCAACGTCGGGTTGATCGGCTCCAAGGTCGGGACGCTGGGCGGCTACATCACCTTCAAGTACGGCGCGATCTTTGCCCTCGGCGTGGCGCTGTGGTCGATCTTCGCCCTCTCCTCGACGCTCGCCAGCGAGGCGCGCCGGGGCAGTCTCGACTTCGTCGCGATCGCCCCGTTCGGCAAGCGCCGCATCGCACTCGAGAAGCTGACGGCCCACATCACGCTGCTCGGTCTCACGATGGTCGTTCTGACCCTCGGGCTGACGTTCAGCTCCAACGCCTTCGGCGATGCGGCGCTGGGGGACCAGATCCCGCTGGAGAGCTCGTTCGGGTTCGCCGTCTGGATCGGCTTCCTGGCGCTGTTCTTCGGTGGCCTCGCCTTCGCCCTGTCACCGCTGCTCGGCCGTGGCGGCTCGGCGGGCGTCGCCGGTGTCGCGATGGTCGCCGCCTGGGTCCTGAACGGCCTCAACGTCGGCGGTCCGCTGCTCGCCCTGAGTCCGTACGCCTGGACGTTCGGCCACGTGCCGCTCGTCGGTGTCTACGACTGGGCCTCGGTCGCGCTCGTCGGGGTCCTTGCGGTCGTCCTCCTGGCGATCGGCGTCGAGCTGTTCGCCCGCCGCGACCTCGGCGTCACCGCCGGGTTGTCCCTGCCGGGTCTCCCGACTGCCCTGCTCGGCGTCCGCGGCCCGACGACCCGCGCGTTCGGCGAGCAGCTCCCGCGGGCACTGGCCTGGGGGATCGGGCTCGGCCTGATCGGGCTGCTGTACGCGTCACTCTCGGGCGTGCTCGCCGACCAGCTCGGGAACGCACCCGAGTTCGCGAAGACGTTCGACGCGCTGTTCCCCGGGATCGACCTCACGTCGGTCGGCGGATGGCTCCAGCTCTACGCGGAGCTGCTGTACATCGCCGCCGGCTTCGCCGGTGCGACGCTGGTGGCCAAGTGGGCGTCGGACGAGACGGAGGGCCGCCTCGAGACGATCCTTTCGACGCCGATGTCCCGGGCCCGCTGGGTCACCGCCGGTGGGACCGCCGCGCTCGTCGCCATCGTGGTGATGACCGTGCTCTTCGCCATCGGTGTCGGTCTCGGCGCCGCGTCCGGTGGCCTGGCCGGCGGCGAGGCGATACTCGGCTGCGCGGCCCTCGGGCTCTACGCCGCCGCCATCGTCGGCGTCGGGTTCGCGATCGGCGGCCTGTGGCGGACCTCGCTGGCTGCCGAGATCGCCGCGCTCCTCGTGGTCGCGACCTATCTGCTCGACCTCGTCGCGCCGGCGCTCAAGCTGCCCGACTGGGTCCACCAGCTCGCGCTGACGGCACATCTCGGCCAGCCCATGCTCGGGCAGTGGGATGCGGTCGGGATCGTCGCGTGCATCGTCATCGCGGTCGGCGGGATCCTCCTCGGCGCATGGGGCGTGTCCCGGCGCGACGTCGACTGACCGGGACGGCGGCGGGCGGCGTACCGTGGGGGTCCACCATCGGCGTCCCATGGGATCCAGCCCGCGTCCGATGACCGTGAAGGAGGCGGCATGAACCTCAACGGCATCCTCATCGGGTCCGAGGACCCGGAGCGCCTGGCGCGCGTACTACACGCGCCTGTTCGGCGAACCGATCTGGAACGAGGGCGGGTTCCGCGCCTGGCAGATCGGCAGTGGCACCGTGTCGGTCGGGCCGCACGATCAGGTCAAGGGACGGAACCCGCAGCCGGGCCGAGTGATCTGGAACATCGAGAGCCCCGACGTCCTGGCCGACTTCGAGCGTTTCAAGGCGGCCGGGGCGACGGTTGTCCAGGAGCCCTACCACCCGGGCGAGGCGGGCGACGCACCCGACGTCCGGATCGCCACGTTCTCCGACCCGGACGACAACTACTTCCAGCTGGTGAGCCCGTTCCCGATGTGACGCGCCGATCCGGTTGCCGGACGCCGGCTGACCGCCTGCGGCGGCACGACGCCGATCGGACCGGTCAGCTGGCGGGAAGCGGGAGCCAGCCGGTCAGCAGCACGACCCCGGCCGCCCCGATGAGGAGCCGGCCCGCCACCTCCGCCGGCTGGGCGCCGTGATGACCGATCGTCTCGTAGGCCATCAGCCCGGCCAATGCGGCCATCCACCACAGGCCGCCGACGCCGACAGCGAGCATCGCGATCATCAACGCCCACGAGCAGGCCAAGCCGTCGACGGCGAGCCGCACACCGTGTCGCGCCGCGGCGACGGGCCGCGCCGCGACGAACACGCCCGACCGGCGGATCCGAAACCGGCAGGCCGCCAGCGCCCGGCGCCTGGCCGGTGAGCGCAGGTGGGCGCCGGCCAACGCGAGGACACCGGCGCTGAGGATCCACGACGGCGCGGCCAGCCCGGGCGCCATCCGCAGGATCCCGTCGACTCCACCGCTGACGAGCCAGAAGAGCACGCCCACGACGGACCAGGCGAGGACATAGGCCGCGATGACCAGAACGGCCGTGGCACCGCTCATCGCCTGCTGACCCGCGGCCCGCGCCGCGGAGCCGAGCGCCGGCAGGCTCGCGGGCAGCATCATCGCCGCGACCATCAGCAGCCACGACGCCAGATAGGCCAACGCACCGGCCGGAAAGGCCCCATTGGCGGAGAGGCCGTGATGGCCGAGCATTGTCGTGGCCCCGCTCAGCTGGCCGGCGACGAGGGCCACCCATGCACCGGCCACGACCAAGACACCGAGTGCGAGCCCGACCGAAGCTCGAGGCCGCCGGATCGGGATGCCGCCGGGGTTGGACGTTCGACGAGCCGGCGGCGCGAACGAGGTCATGCCCGTCAGCCCAGGTCAGACGAAGTCGAGGCTGCAGCCGAAGGGACGGGTCGTCGCGACGCGCACCTCGCGCCCGGCAAGCAGGTCGTCGAGTGCGTTGCGGAGGTCGTGACTCGTGACCCGTTCCGCGAGCCGCGAATCGTCGAACCGTCCCTGGTACCGCAGGCGGCGCGCCCGGTCGAGCACGAAGACATGGAACGTGCAGGTCGCCCCGTACGCTTTCGCGACCCGCTGCCCGTCGTCGACCACGTACGGGAAGCGATAGCCGTCCTCGGTACGCCCGTTCGATCATCCGGTCGAAGCTCTCGTCCGGGTAGAGGTGCGGCTCGTTGGCGTTGATGGCCAGCAGCTGGACGCCGAGCCTGCCGTAGTCCCGCTGCAGGTCGTTCAGGCGCGGACCGTAGGCCTTGGCCGTCGGGCAGCGATTCGACGAGAAGATCAATACGAGCACGTCCCGATCCGCGAAGGTCGAGAAGCCGTGCCGCCGGCCATCGGTTCCGAGCAGCCCGTCGAACGACGGCCCGGCCGCCCCGACCGGCAGGGTGCGTGCGGCCCGGGCGGCTCCGCGAGGTCCAGCGCGATCACGCCGGGACCGCGACGAACCGATCCGGGAACTGCGCGGCGATGCCGTCGTTGAGGGTGTCGGCGACGACCATGATCTCGGTGAAGATGTCGTCGAATGCGCGCACGTCGGCGGCCCAGTCGCCACTGATCCGGGCGACGGCTTCGTCCTTGGTCAGCTTGAGGTGCAGCGCGAGGAGGTCCAAGACGTCCTTCTCGGGCCAGTTCGGGTTGGCGCCCGCAAGGAAACGCGGCGATCTCGCCGATGTTCGCCGTCCAGCGCGCGTCGTGCTTGGCGAACGCGGCCTCGTCGCCCGACTTGGCGGCCGCCACGAGGTCGACGGCGATCATGATGTGCTCTTTCAGCAGCTCCGTCAGACGGTTCCCCGCCTCCTGGCCGTAGTAAGCCCACGATCGCCGCGCCGATGTCCTCCTGGTTTTTGAGCAGGCGGCCGGCGGCCGCGTCGGCGTCCGGCGTCCCGGCGACGGCGGCGACGATGTACTGGCGGGTCCAGATGACGTGGTCCGACCACAGCTTGCGAAGCGCGAGTCGGACCGGTTCCGCTGAGGTGCCCATGGCGTTCGTCCTCCTGCCCCGGGATACCCGCGCTTGCGCGGCGCAGTCCCGAGGGTGATGGGCGGGCCGCCGAGGGTCCAGCGGGTCCGCCTCTAACGGTAATGGCCGCTAGCGTTACAGACGGTCGTCCGGATGTCAAGTCTTTTCATAGCCGATCTTTCTGATAGAGTGCCGGCCATGACCACGACTCCGATCCCGGATCCGGTGGCGGCGATCGCCCTGCTCGACGAGCCAACGCGGCGTCGCCTGTACGAGCTCGTGCTGACCGCCGATGCGCCGATCGGCCGCGACGACGCGGCCACGACCCTCGGCATCAGCCGGGAACTGGCGGCCTTTCATCTCGACCGGCTGGCGGCCGGCGGGCTCCTGGCAACCGAATTCGGACGGCGCGGGACCCGGCGCGGGCCCGGTGCCGGACGGCCGGCCAAGCTGTATCGCCCGTCGGACGGCGAGCTCGCGGTCTCCTTTCCGGCACGCGACTACCAGGGTGCTGCCGAGGTCTTTGCCGACGCGCTCGCCGGGCTCGACGAGCCGGCCGGGGTCGACGCGGTGGCCGCGGTCGCCCGGGCACGCGGCGCGGCGACGGGAACCCGGGCGCGACGCCTCGCCGGGCCCCGGCCGGGCATCGCCGCGCTGAGCCGGGCGCTCGTCGAACTCCTCCGCGAGGCCGGCTACGAACCCGATGCCGACCCGGCGGTTCGCTCGATCCGCCTGCGCAATTGCCCCTACTCGGCGCTCGCCGCGCGGCACCGGGAGCTGACCTGCGGCATGAACCTGGCCTGGGCCGAGGGCGTTGTCGACGGCCTGGGCGGCGCGCGGTTCGAGGCCGAGCTGACGCCACAGGCGGGGACGTGCTGCGTCCGGTTCGAACGAACGCCAGCGGGCCGGGCTCGCACCGACACGCCGTAACGGGGCTCCTGGTCCCCCGGCGACGCACCGGGGCGACAGCCGCAGTGGCTCGTCGCGGGGCGATTGGTCATACTCGGCGCTACGCGAACGATTTCGACGGCCGCGCCGCCGCGACCCCGAGGTGCCCGCCATGAGCGACCAGACGATCTTCGAACGGATCAACCAGCTGTCGGACGAGGAGGAGACGCTCTGGGAGCGTGCCGGCGACGGCAGCGGGCTGAGCCTCGCCGACCAGGAACGGCTCGAGACGATCCGGGTCGAGCTGGACCAGGCCTACGACGTCCTCCACCAGCGACAGGCCCGCCGGTCGGCCGGGCTCGACCCGAACGAGGCGGCGGTGCGCTCCCCCGACGTCGTGGAGCGCTACCAGCAGTGACCCCGGGGCGGGCCACTCGATGACGGCCTTCCCGCCGTCCGGCGGAGCCACGGCCCAGGCGCACCGGTGGGGGGCCGCGGCGTGACCGCCCGGACGCTCACCTTCGGCGACACGAGCTACCCGCTGGTCCTGCCGACGATCCGCGATCCGCGCCTGCACGTCGCTGCGGTGATCATCACGATCCACGTCCTCGGCCAGGTCGGCCTCCACTTCCGGGTGAGCATCCCCCAGATCCTCGCGGCGATCCTGACCTGCGCGGTCATCGAGGTCGTCCTGACCTTCCGCCAGAGCCGGTCGTTCGTCTGGCCGGCCAGCGCGATGCTGACCGGGAGCGGCGTCGCGCTCATCCTGCGGGTCGTCGGCACGCCGCCCGACGACCCGTGGAACACCTACGCCTGGTGGGTCTTCGCCGGTGTCGCCGGGTTCTCGCTCCTCACGAAGTACGTCATCAAGTACCGCGGCTCGCACGTCTTCAACCCGTCCAACATCGGCCTGGTCGTCACGTTCGTCGTGCTCGGCAGCACGCGGGTCGAGCCGCTCGACTTCTGGTGGGCCCCGCTGAACGGCTGGATGATCCTGGCCTACGTCGTGATCATCGGCGGCGGGCTGCTCATCACCCGGCGGCTGAAGCTGCTCGCCCTCGCGGCGACCTTCTGGGTCTCGCTGGCGGTCGGCATCGGCGTCCTTGCCGCTTCGGGCCATTGCATGACCACGAACTGGGCATTCGCGCCGGTCTGCGGGGTCGACTTCTGGCGGGTCATCGTCACCTCGCCCGAGGTAATGATCTTCCTGTTCTTCATGATCACCGACCCCAAGACCGTGCCGGCCGGCCGGGTCGGCCGGGTCGTGTTCGGCCTGCTCGTGGCGGCGGCGAGCGTGCTCCTGATGGCGCCCCAGACGAACGAGTTCGGCACCAAGGTCGGGCTCCTCGCCGGGCTCGTCGTGATCTGCGCGGTGCGTCCCCTCCTCGACCGGGCGCTCCCCGAGCCGCGCTCGGCGGCCGACGACCTGGGGCGCTTCGCGACCGGGCTCCGCGGTGGCCTGCGCGTGGGCCTCGCCGTCCTCGCCGTGCTCGTCCTCGGGGTCGGCATCGTCGTGGCCGGCACCCCGGCCCGCGGGCTGGTCGTCCCCGACACCGCCGAGATGCTCAACGGGGTGCCCCACCAGGTCGATCCCGGCACGTTCCCGTCGATCGTCGTCGGGCAGGACGTCGCCGACTGGGACCACACGATCGAGGGCCCCGGGGCGCAGCAGATCCTCCAGACGCTGGCCGAGAACCTCGAGCTCGAGAACCAGGCCCTCCTGCGCCGCGACGGGAGCATCCTGACGGCGGTCGACCACGGCGACCGGCTCAAGGAGATGCAGGCCCGGCTCCAGGAGGCGACGGCCAGCGGCACCACCGTCGTCGATCACTACCGGTTCGACTCGGTGCGGGTCCGGCTGATCGTGCCGTTCGGGGTCCAGACCGGGATCAGCCTCGGGTTCGATTCGACGGGCACGATCACGGAGGAGACCTACGACGCGAACGGGACCGTGCGGAGCACGCGGACCATGCCGTTCGACCAGACCTTCGCGGTCCGGCGGGCGACCGGCGGACGCTGGCTCAACGTCGCGATCCTGCCACCGTCATCGGGGAGCTGATCGGGCCCTCGCGAGCGTCGGTGGCCTGGGTGGCCGGCGAAAGCGCCGCTCAGACCCCAAGCTCGGTCGAGGCCAGCGCCGTTCCGTCGACCCGCGCCTGGATCTTGGCGAATGCCGTGTCCCGCGAGGTCGAGGCATCGTCCCCGAACGGCGAGAAGCCGCAGTCGTCGGTCGTCCCGAGGTGGCTCGGGTCGATGAACCGCGCCGCCTCGAGCACCCGGTCGCGAACCTGCTCCGGCGTCTCGATCCGCGGGTCGAGCGGATCGATGACGCCGACGAAGATGCGCCGGTCGCCCGTCGCACCGTCGGCCAGGATCCGGAGCACCCGCTCGCGATCGGCCTCGCTGGCGAGCTGGACGTAGAACGCGTTCACGTTCATCCGGAACAGGCTCGGCAGCAGCGCGGCGTAGTCGACGTCGGCACTGTGGGTCGAGTCTTGGTCACCGCCCGGGCAGGTGTGCACGCCAACACGCGCGCGCTCTGCGTCGGTCAGCTGCCCGAGGACCTGGTTGTTCAGGTCGACGAACGCGTTGAGGAGTCCGCCGGACGGATCGAGCTTGAGCGACAGGCGCGCCTCGGTGAAGTCGATCTGGACGATCGCTCCGCGCTCGAGACAGCCACGGATCTCGGATGTCGCCTCGGACACGAGATCGTCGATGAACGCCTCGCGCGGGTAGCCCGCGATCCCGGCCTGGGGATACATCAGGCTGATCGCCGACGCCGAGATGACCGCCTGCTTGAGCGGGGCCGTGGTCTTGCCTCGGGTACCGTCGAGGTACTGCCAGGCGTACGTGGCGTAGCGGAACGGGCCGCTCGTCAGGACCGGCAGCTCCCGAGTGTGGCCGTCCTCGAACGGGATCGTCACGCCGCCCGGGGCGAGCTCGAGGCCGGCGACGGGATACGTGGCGAAGCTCGGCTTGCGCTGCTCGCCGTCGGTCACGACCGGCGAGCCGGTCGCCTCGAAGCACCGCAGCGTGTCGCTGACGGCGTCGTCGTAGAGGGCCTCGAGCGCGTCGGGCGTGATCGCCCCGTTTGCGGCCGCCTGCATGCCCTCCTGGAGCCCCTGCGGCCGGGGAATGCTGCCGATCGGTTCAGTGGGGAGTGTCATGGTCGGCATGCTAGCCGACGGCCGGGCCGTCCCGCTGGCCGCGTCTCACGCTGAGGTGCGCTCGCCGGAGCCCACGCCGATCGTGCCGCATACTGGTCTCGACGCCCAAGAACGACACAGGAGATGGTGCACATGGCCCGTGACGAAGAGCGCCTCATGCGATCGCAGGAAGAGCCCATCGTCGGCGGATTGCCCGACGTCCCCGGGATTCTCGCCGCGATCCGATTGACGCCCGGTCTCGGCGTCCACCTCCGCGGGCTGGCCGACGAGCTGCTCGTCAACGACTTCCCGGGGGCCACGATCGAGCGTGCCCAGCGGGAGATGCTCGCGACCGCCGTCTCCGCGGCCAACGACTGCTTCTACTGCATGGACTCGCACGGCGCGTTCGCGACCGCGTTGCTCGAGACCGGCGGGGCGACCGAGCGCGTGCCGCTGGTCGACGTGGTCAAGGTCGGCTCGTCCGAGGGATTCGACGCCAAGATGCAGGCGCTACTCCACATCGCCCGTGAGGTCCGCCGCGCGCCGCGCGAGCTGACCGCCGCCGACATCGCGGTCGCCCATGCCGCAGGGGCGAGCGATGCCGACGTCCAGCTGGCCGTCCTGATCGCCGCCGCGTTCTCGATGTACAACCGGATGGTGGAGGGCTTCCGGGCCCGGACCCTGCCGAGCCCCGATGCCTATCGAGCGCGCGCCTCGGAGATCGCCGCGCACGGCTACAGCGACCAGCGAGTCACGTCCGTCCCGAGCTGACCGGACGACGGCGGTCGGTGGCCCGGCGCCGCCGAGGCTGGGGGTCCCTCGCCGTGGCGAGCGGCGTCGCCCCGACCCGCGGCTTCTCGCCGTCGTGAGCGACGTCGCCCCGGACGGCAGCCCCGTCGCGTTCTACCGGCGCGTGCCGGCCGTCGGCGAGCCGGAGCTGATTCACGCCGTGATCCCGACCGGGGCGAGCGTCCTCGACCTCGGCTGCGGTCCTGGCCGGATCGCCGGACCGCTGGTCGCCCTGGGCCACGCGGTCACCGGGGTCGACGACGGACCCGGGATGATCGCCGCCCTCCCGCCGACGATCGAGGGCGTCCTCGGCGATGCGCGGACCATCCGCCTCGGGCGCCGCTTCGGCGCGGTCCTGCTGGCCAGCCACCTCGTCAACGATCCGGACGGCGGCGCGGCGTTCGCGGCCACGGCGGCCGCGCATGTCGCGCCCGATGGCGTCGTCGTCGGCGAGACCTACCCGCCCGGCTGGGATCCGGCCGCGTCCGTCGGGCAGGAGACGCGGCTGGGCGTCGCGCGGATTGAGCTCCTCCATGCGACCGTGACCGGCGACCGGCTCGAGGCAGCGGTCCGCTACGGCGTCGACGGCGTCGTTTGGGAGCAGCGTTTCACTGCCCAGCTGTTCGATGAGACGGGGCTCCGCGAGCTGCTCGACGGCGGCGGCCTGGCGTTCGATCGCTGGCTCGACCGGCCCGGCTGGTTCGTCGCGGCGCCCGTTCCCACCTGATCCACCGGTCGGTCGCCGAGCGGCGACCCGCCTAGCGCTCGCCGCGCGGGTGCGCCCGGGCGACGTCGCCGATGATCCCGGCCAGCTCCCCCGGGCGCGACCACATCGGCCAGTGGCTCGTCGGCAAATCGATCCAGGTGACGTCACGCAGCTCGGCCAAGCCGCCGAGCCAGGACGGGTTCTGCTCCTTCGCGTAGGTCTTGACCTGGTCGGACGGGAACCCGGTGCAGATGATCGTGCTCGGGATGTCGTTTCGGGCGTCGTTCGTCAGGGCCACCGCCTCGCGCAGCACGCCGCCCGGCTCGGGGACGGCCCGTCGCGCGAACGTCTGGAGCTGCTCCTCGCTGAGCCCGTCGAGGTTCTCGTCCGCGGCGAGCGCCTCAGGGGTGGGCATCGGCAGCTCGACGCCGGCAAAGTCGGGATCCATCGCCCCGACCCCGGGAGCGGTGTCGACGTACACCATGGCTGCGATCCGACCCGTCACCCGGTCGCTGGTGGCATAGCCGGAGAAGCCGGTCGCACTGTGCACCGCGAGGACCACCCGCGCATCGGCGGCGCGGACCGCCGCGGTGATCGCCTCGACATGGTCCTCAGCCGTGATCGCCGATCGATCGGTTGCGACCGAGTCGAGCCCGGGCAGCGTCAGCGCCGTGACGTCGTGGCCGGCGCTCCGCAGCACGGCGGCCACCTCGTCCCAGGCCCACGCCCCGAGCCAGAACCCCGGAACGAGGACGATCGGTGCGGACTGGTGTTGGCTCTCGGCCATCTCGCTCCCCTCTCGTGTGCCTCACGCGGCCGCCACCATTGTGGGACGGTGCCGGCTCACGCGTCCGCTGGTGTGCTACGCGCGTCTGTCGGCGGCCTCCGGAAAATCCGACCGGTTGGATCGGTCGCTGATCGTGCCGCCCGAACCTGTCACCAACTGACATGAACCGGTTCGTCCGGCAGCCTGACTGGGTCGGCCGGACGATGCCAGCGAGGAATCGCTCCGGCAGGTGGGAGACTCAGCGTCGTCCCGCTTGTGTCGCGATGGGGTCGGCGGCCACGTCGGACCCGTGGCGCGGCCCCGAATCGGGCAGCACGCGCGCCTCGACCCGGGTCAGGGCGGCGTCCAGGGTGTCGACCGCGCGAAGGGCCTGCGCCTTCGTGAAGATCAACGGGGGAGCGAGGAACACCGTCCCGCCGAATGGCCGCACGAACAGGCCCATCTCGCGGGCGATCGCCGCCACCTGGTTGTCGACGCCGTCCTCGGGAGCGAAGCTCTCGCGGCGGGCGGCCTCCCGGACCAGCTCGACCGCCATGAACATGCCGAGGCCGCGGACGTCGCCCACGATGGGATGGTCCCGGAGACCCTCGAGCAGCCCGATCATGTAGCTCCCGACCGTGGCCGCGTTCTCGACCAGGTGCTCGCGTTCGATGATCCCGATGTTTGCGAGCGCCGCCGCGGCCGACACCGGATGCCCGCCGTAGGTGTGGACGTTGAAGAAGATCGGGATCTTGTCGGCGATCTCGCGCCGGGCGATGGCGGCCGCCATCGGTGCGTAGCCGCTGGTCAGCCCCTTGGCGACGACCATGATGTCGGGCGTAACGTCGAAGTGATCGACCCCAAACCAGCGACCCGTCCGACCGAAGCCACAGACCACCTCATCGGAGATGAGCAAGACACCGTATCGGTCGCAGGTCTCGCGAACCTTGGCGAAGTAGCCGGGCGGCGGGACGATGCAGCCGGCTGTCGCCATGATCGGCTCGAGGACGACGCAGGAAACCAGTTCAGGATCGCTGCCGAGGATCGCCTGCTCGATCGTCGTTCCACATGCCAGCTCGCATGACGGAAACGTCAGGCCGAGCTCGCATCGATAGCAGTACGGAGGCATGGCGTTCGTGAACCCGGCCGCCGGAACGACGGGGTCGGCGCTGCGACGAAAGACGCCGAAGCCGGGGCTCCAGCCGGTCGCCGAGAGCGCGCCTACGGTCGACCCGTGGTAGGCACGCCGGAGCGAGATCACCTTGTAGCGGCGGCCTTCACCGGTGGCCTCGTGGTACTGGTGAGCGAGCTTGATCGCCGCTTCGACCGCCTCGGAGCCACTGTTGCAGAAGAACGAAGCCCCCAGGTCGCCGGGTGTCAGCTCGGCGAGCTTGCGCGCCAAGTCGACGGTGACGGCACTCGTCGTCCCGTACGGGCTGGTGTACGGCAGCCGTTGGGCCTGCTCGTACATGGCATGGGCGATTTCCTCGCGCCCGTACCCGGCGAGCACCGCAAAGACGCCACCGGACAGGGCGTCCAGATACTCGTGGCCGTCCGCATCGTAGACGAACGCCCCTTCTCCACGTTCGAGCACCCACGGGCCGCCCCGGGAGAGCCACTCCCTGGGCGTGGCATGGAAGATGATCTTGTCGATCGCGTCCCGCTTAAGCTGGGCCAGCTCTGTGGTCTGGGTTTGCATATCCTCACCTCCGGTGGCGCCCGTTTGTCCTCATGTCGGCCGTCTCGGGTCGCCGGCTTCGCCGCCGAACGACAGTCACCACGCCGGCAACTGCCAGCGCGCCGAGCGCTGGTCGTGGCCATGAAGGGTGCGTCCCAACGCCCGGAACCCTGACCAGCGACCACGGCTGCCCCCCGAAGTCGGTGTGGATTGCAGTCGCACGACCATCGGAGCCCCGCCCGAACGCAACCCGAACGGGCGGCATCGCGTACTGGGATAGATCGAGCCGGAAGACGTAGGGGTCAGTCTCGTCGTCGGGCTGGAGCGGAAGCCCGCGGTAGAGCGTCGGGACTGGCGTGAGCAGCCGAAGCACCAGCCGCCCACCGCGGACGAGCACCTCGGCACCGCCGCCCAGCAAGAGCCGCTGGCGCAAGTCGGCGATGCGCGGCCGGAAGACGTACCGGCCGCAGAGCTCCTCCCAGATCTCTGGGTGGTGCGGGACATCGCTACGGAGCTTGTCCTCCGGCAGACCGAGCAGCCCACGGAGTAACCGTCCGAGCTCGACGGGCAGCGAGGCGAACGCTCCGCTCGATCCGTTCGTGCAGCCGATGACGCCGATCCCGTCGTCGGGTGCAATCAGGAGCTCCGAGTTGAAGCCCGGCAGGATCCCGTCGTGGAGGGCGAGCCGGTGGCCGGCAGCGTCGGCGCGGAAGAAGCCGAGGCCCATGCCCGGCAGCCGCGTGTCCGGCTGGTACTGGGGCTCGAACATCGTTTCCAGCGTCGCGGGCTCCAGGACGCGCCCGTGCTCGTTCGCTCCTCCACCGAGCAGCGCCCCAACGAATCTAGCCATGTCGCGCGTCGACGAGTAGATGCCGCCGGCTCCGGCCCCGATCCAGTCGTGATCCGGGACCGGCGTCGCTCCGCGCCGACCAAGCGCGTAGCCCGTCGCGAGGCGCGATGCGATCCGCGGCGATCGGACGAGGTCGCTGTCGGTCATGCCGAGCGGCTCGAAGACGCGTTCGTGGAAGTAGCGCTCGAGCGGCATCCCGCTGACGTCCTCGACGATCTGGCCCAGCGTCGCGAAGCCGTGGTTGCTGTAGGCGAACGTGGAACCGGGCTCGACGACCACCCGCAGGCCGCCGCCGTAGTACTGCGCGAGCGACGGCAATCGTTCTCCGTACGTCACGCTGAGCTGCGGCGGTCGCCCTCCGGACGGGGTCAAGCTCGCATGGAGCAGGTCGCTGGTTTGGCGGACGTCGGGGATCCCAGCCGTGTGCGTAAGCAGGTGGCGCACCGTCGCCGGTCGGAAGCCGTGCTCGGCGGGCACCAGTCTGAAGGCGCGTAGATGGTCGTTTGCGGGCCCGTCGAGGTCGACCAGTCCACGCTCCCAAAGCTGCATCACGGCGATCGCGCTGAAAAGCTTGGTGATCGAGCCGATGCGAAACGCCGTGTCCTCGGTGATCGGAGTCCTGGTCACGATGTCGGCGAAGCCGTGACCATAGAACTCGAGCCCTCCGTTGCGGACCACTCCCAGCGCCAGCCCAACTGCCGGATGGCGGCTGAGGATCTCGTCGACCCTGGCTCCGACCTCGGACTGAGCGATCTCAGGCCCTGGCCGCTTCCTCCGCTCCTCCGGCGGGGCGGACGGCTCGTATCGACTCGTCGTCAATGTGGTCACCGTGTCCACCTCCTTCCGGCGAAGGCGAGGATCACAAAGGCGCGAACGGCGCGACCAAACGATGCGGTCAGCGGCCGAGGCAGCACAGGTTCTTGAGGGTCGCGCGACGCGGCCATCGCCGACTCCACTATGGTCAGTCTCGCGGGGTGCTCGCTGAGCGCCCAGTGCCGTTCGTCATCATCCCCGGAGCACGGCAGTCCGAGGCCCGGCCACGCATCCGGCTTTGCCGTCCGCCGAGCCAACAACAGGCGCTCTGGCACTTGTGATGGAACGCCCACCCGTCGTTCATCAAGGGTGGAGGAATCCGGGCATTCGTGTGGTCGGAATGCCTCGGTCCTGCCAGGGAGCAGGTCGATGACGACGCGGAAGATTCGTGATGTGTCCCTCTACGTCGAGATCGTCGGACAGGGACCGCCGTTGCTGCTGATGCATGGCGGGCCCGGACTCGACCACGTGTCGCTGACGCCGTTCCGGGGGCTCGCCGACCGGCATACGGTCGTCTTCTACGACCACCGCTGCAATGGCCGCTCGACCGGTGCACCGGTGACGTCGATGACCTGGGAGAACCTCTCCGCGGACGCCGACGCGCTCCGGGATGAGCTCGGATTCGAGCGGTGGGACGTGCTCGGGCATTCGTTCGGCGGTCACGTCGCCCTCGAGTACGCACTCCGCTATCCGGAGCGCGTGTCGCGCCTCGTCCTGCTCGACACCGCAGGCGATGCGCGATGGTCGCAGGAGAACGCGCCGGAGGTCCTCGCCGGCCGTGGCTACAGCCCGAGGACGGTGGCCGTGGCTCGCCGCTTCTACAGCGGACGGATCGCCCCGAAGGGCTTCGTCCGCGCAGCGATTCGGCTCCTGCCGGCGTACGACCACCGGTTCAGCGTCGTGCGGCTTGCCCGCGAGATGCTCGAGGGTGGGTGGCGGACGAAGACGCGGCCCGAGGCGCTCGTGATCGGTGGGCACATGATGCGCGGCTGGAGCGTGATGGATCGGCTCGGCGAGATCCGCGTGCCGACCTTGGTCATCGCCGGGCACGACGATTTCCTCTTCCCGCCCGAGAGCCAGGCGCTCCTTGCCGCCGGCATCCCGAGCGCTCGGCTCCGGATCATCGAACGTGCCGGTCACAACCCGCAGTCCGAGCGCCCGACCGAGACGCTGGCGGCCGTCGCGGACTTCCTCGCCGTGGCGCCCGCGCTCACGGCGACACCGACCCAGGACGCGGCTGCCCGGACGCCCGTGCCCGCCGGAGCCTGACCATGGGCGCCACGGCAGTCGACCGACAGATGACGCCGCGCCTCCGGGACGTGTACGTCCACGAGTCCGGGGGCCCAGGCTCGCCCGCGGTCGTGTTCATCCACGGCGGCGGCCCGAGCGCAGCGATGTGGCGCGACCACATGGCTCGGCTGGCGGGCGAGTTTCACTGTCTCGCGCCGGACCTTCCCGGCTTCGGGCGCAGCAACCGACTGGCCCCGATCTCGCTCGAGCAGACTGCAGACCTGGTCGCGGAGCTCATTGCTGCCCGCGTTCCAGCGCGCCGCGCCCACGTCGTCGGTCTCTCGTACGGCGGCTCGGTGGTGCTGGCCCTGCTCGACCGCCACTCGGACGTCGTCGACCACGCGGTGATCGACGGGGCATGCGTCCTTCCCCAGCGGATCGATCCGCTCATCCTGGCGGCGATCACCGTCGTCTCGCCGGTCGTCAACACACGGCTTGCAGCGGCGTTCCTGGGCCTGATCGGCCTTCGCGAGCTGGGAGTGGCTCTGCGCTCCGCTTCTCCTGCCGCCTTTCGGCGGTCCTGGTTGGAGGGCTACACGGCCCCGATCTCGAGAGCCGAGCTCGAAGCCATCTGCCCGACCTTGCTCGTCGCCGGCGAGCGGGAACACGCGCGGGAATCGAACGCCGCCCTCGCGGCGCTGATGCCGCACGCGACCGCACGCTTCGTGCCGGGGCTCGGCCACGCCTGGTTCATCTGGCGGCGTGAGCTGCACATCGGCATGGTCGGGGCCTGGCTCAGCGACGCGCCCCTGCCGGCCGGGCTCGAGGTCGAACCTCCCTCCCCCTCGGCAGTGGCCCGAGTCATCCGGCTGCTACCCGGAGCTCAACCCGATACGAACGACGCACCTCATTTGCAGCCACGCTAGCAAGGCGACCCAAGCCTGAGATAGGCAGGAGGTGCGTTCGTCCTTTCACTCGAGGCGGCGCCGAGGCGGCGCGCCGCTGTGCTCGCCGTCTCGATCGATCGACTCAGACCCTACCGACTTCGGCCGCGATCGCTTCTTCGATCCTGATCGATTGCACTGACGATGCCCGATCGTGGCGACCGCCCCGGGGCCGGCGGCCGTGACCGAGCTCGGAACGTGATGACCTGCAGCGCGATCCGCGCGGCGGTACGTTCGGGTGATTCCGAAATTCGAGTCCGGCCCAGAGACTCCCCGTGATGCTGCCGACGTCACCGTCGAACCGACTGCGCGTCGCCCTCCAGCCCACCTCCGAGGAGGTCTTCGAGCCCGACGCGGTATCGGAGACGCCCCTGGTTCGGTTCGTCGCCTACGGCGTCGATCAGCGGGTCTTCGGCTGGGTCCGGCTCCGCGCCGACCG
This sequence comes from uncultured Chloroflexia bacterium, assembly GCA_963825545.1. GTDB lineage: Bacteria > Chloroflexota > Limnocylindria > Limnocylindrales > CSP1-4 > Chersky-267. The sequence continues at coordinate 100,809 of CAWGTR010000003.1, forward strand.
GCTGACAGATCTGCTGAATGCCCACGAGGAGCTGCATCTCGCCGACGTCGAGATCGAAGCTCTCGTGGATGGGATCACCTGGTCGGCAGAAGAGGTCGTGATCAACTGCCGCGAGCTGGTCGCCGTGCTTGCCAGCGGACCAAGGGGAGATCTGGCCCGGCGCCAGAGGACTCGATCTCACCCGATCGCGATCCAGACCGGTAACTACCTGATCGGGGGACGCCTGCACACCGATCCGGAAGCTGACCCGATCATGAGCATCGACGCCCGCCCGTCGATGGTGCCCCTGACCGACGCGTGGATCGAGTACTGGTCAGGCGGGGAGTTGAAGCACCAATCCACGGGAACGATCATCGTCAATCGCGATGCCGCGGATTCGATCAGGGTCGTCACCGACGAGGACCTCATCGAGGACGGGTTGCGTCCCTCCAGGCGATCCGCCGAACCGGCGTGAGCTCCGTGCTCGGGCATTGCAACCTGGGAGGATTTGGCTCCGGCGGGCTGGAGCCGGCCGTGTACTGAATCCGCAGGGGACCGCGGCGAGCGAGATCCCGCTCCCCCACCCCAGACGCTCGCGTGAGTGGCTTGAGGCGGCGCTGGTCGAGTGCGCCCAGTGCCACCAAGTGGTGGAACGACGCTCGCCGGTCCAGCGACACTGCCGGGAGTGTCGTGCCTCACTGACGGGATCCAAGAGCCGAGCAGACGCGGCGCGTGCACGACGTTCGGGACATCGTGCGCGCCCTGCTACCTGACCCCAGAACTGACGAACGGGACAATGAGGTTCAAGAGGCATAGCCCCGCGACCAGCGACCTTCCGATCACGCTGCGGCTGGCCGAGCCGCCCGAGCCCGTCGACTGGCTGCGCAGCGCATGACGCGACGGGCTACCCGCCGCGCAGCCGAGCGCGCCTCCGACCGCGAGGTCGGCGTCGTTGCGGCCGTCCTCGCCGCCGGGTCGGAGAAAGCGGCTGCCCACCGACTCGGGCTGTCGCACTCGACCGTGAAGCACCACCTTGCGAATGCGAGGTCGAAGGTCGGGGCGGAGACGACGGCGCAGCTGGTGTGGATCCTAGCGGAGCGGCTGCCGGAGCCCGAGGGCATGGTGCAGGACGGCCCGGTGTGGCCGCAGAAACGTGGGACCGGCGGTCGACGCAGGGCGGCGGAGTCGCGCGGTGAGGCGAAGCATGGTCTCCGAACATCTCGATCCGATGCCATCGCGGAATTCGGTGACGCGCCAAGCTCGAAATCGGTCCGAGCGGCAGGGTCCAGCGGCCCCGGATCGTCTGTAGTCTCAGAGAATGACCCAGATCCTACGGGCGCTCAGCGTTCTCGCCGAGCGCACGATGCTCCCCGTCACGGCCGGTGGCCTGATGCTCGGCCTCGTGGCGACACTCGGCGGCAACGATGCCCTCGCCTGGTGTGCCTGGACCCTCCCGGCCCTGCTCGTCGCCGTCTGGCTCGCCGCGTCGATCGTCGCCGACCTGATCAAGCATGAGGCGGGCGTCGACATCATCGCGGTCCTGGCGATCGGCGGAGCTCTCCTGCTCGATGAGTCGCTCGCCGCCGCCGTCATCGCGGTCATGCTGGCGACCGGAGAGTGGCTCGAGCGCTTCGCGGCGGGCCGCGCCCATCGCGAGCTGTCCGCGCTGATCTCGCGGGCTCCGCAGACCGTCCATCGCCACGAGACGGGGCACGATCGTCGATCACCCAATCGCAGTCGTCGAGGTCGGTGACCGGATCCTCGTGAAGCCGGGCGAGGTCGTGCCGGTGGACGGCGCCGTGACGGGCGTTCCGGCGATCCTCGATGAGTCGGCGCTCACGGGGGAATCGCGGCTCGCCACCCGCCAGCCAGGCGACCCTGTCAGCTCCGGGACCCTCAACGCTGGGGCTCCGTTCGACCTTGTCGCCTCCGCGACGGCGGAGCGCAGCACGTACGCGGGCATCGTGCGGCTGGTCGAGGAGGCGCAGTCGTCGAAGGCGCCATTCGTCCGTGTTGCGGACCGCTATGCGCTGTTGTTCGTCCCGCTCGCGCTCGGCCTGGCCGCGCTGGCGTGGATCCTTTCCGGGGACCCGGTCCGCGCGCTCGCGGTCCTCGTCGTCGCGACGCCGTGCCCGCTGCTGCTCGCCGTGCCAATCGCGATCGTGGCCGGGATCAGTCGGGCGGCGCGACGAGGGATCATCGTGAAGGGCGGGGGCGCTCTGGAGTCCATCGCACGGGCGCGCGTCCTGCTGTTCGACAAGACCGGCACGCTGACGGCCGGGCGCCCCCAACTCGCCGATGTCGTCACTGCGCCCGGCCGAACCGAGCACGATGTGCTGCGGCATCGCCGCCTCACTCGAGCAGGTCTCGCCGCACGTCCTCGCGTCCTCGATCGTTGCCGGCGCCCGTGAACGCGGCGTGGCGCTCGTGCTGCCTGAGAGCGTCGTGGAGGTCCCGGGCGCCGGCGTCTCGGGTCGCGTCGCCGGCCACGACGGTCCTGGCGGGCACGTCGGACTTCGCGAGCGGAGGAGCCGGCCTGCCTGGCTGGGCGCGCGACGTCCGACGCCGCGTGAGCCTCGAGGGCGCGACCAGCGTGTTCGTGGCCATCGACGGGGTCCTGCTCGGGGCACTCGTGCTCGACGACCCGATCCGCCCCGAGACGCCCCGGGTCATCCGATCGCTGCGCCGGGCCGGTGTGCGCCGGACCGTCATGGTGACCGGCGACCAATACGGCGTCGCCGACATGGTGGCTGAGGCGATCGGCGTGGATGCCGTGCTGGCGGAGCGCACGCCCGCCGACAAGGTCGACGCGGTCACGGGCGAGCGAGGCGAGGCCGGCGGCGTCCTCGTCATGGTGGGCGACGGGATCAACGACGCGCCGGCCCTCGCGGCTGCCGACGTCGGCGTGGCCATGGGCGCCCGCGGCGCGACGGCAAGCTCCGAGGCCGCGGACATTGTCATCACCGTTGACCGGCTGGACCGCCTGCCGGAGGCGATCCGGATCGCCCGCCGGTCGCGCACGATCGCCGTCCAGAGCGTGGCGGTCGGGATGGGCCTGTCGATCGCGGCGATGCTGGCGGCGATGACCGGCGCATTAGCCGCCTGTGGCCGGCGCGCTCCTCCAGGAGGCCATCGATGTCATCGTGATCCTCAACGCCCTGCGGGCGCTGGGCGGTGGCCTGGAGAAGGTGCCGAAGATCCCGGGCTGGACGGAGATCGGCACCCGGCTGCGCAACGAGCACCGCGTGCTCGCGCCGTCGATCGCGCGGCTCCGCGCGCTGGCCGACGGGCTGGGCGACTTGCCGGCGGGTTGGCCCGCGACGAGCTCGAGGAGATTCGCTCGTTCCTCCTGACGACGCTCGTCCCGCACGAGGAGGCCGAGGACCGGGAGGTGTTCCCGCTCCTCGCGAGTGGCGATCGGAGAACGACGACGTCACGGCCGCCCTGCACCGCACCCACACCGAGATCTTCCACCTGATCCGATTGATGGACCGGCTCGTAGCGGAGGTCCCCGAGGAAGGTCCGGGGCCCGAGGACCTCACGGACCTGCGACGCGTCCTCTACGGTCTCGACGCGATCCTGCGCCTGCACATGGCCCAGGAGGAGGAGCTCTACGTGGCGCTCGGGGACGAGCACCCCGAT
>CAWGTR010000004.1:0-62637 GCA_963825545.1 uncultured Chloroflexia bacterium
GTAGGACGGCCCATCGTTCTCGCGGACCCGGGGGCGTCATCGCCCTCGCGGTCCGCCTTGCGCCACTCTCCTGGACGCGGACGGTAAACGCTGATGGCCCAGCGAGGAAGCATCATGCGATTGCAGGGTAGCGACTCACGAGGCGCCAGGGCCGAGCCGTGGATCGGACTGGGCCTGTGCATCGCGGTGGTGCTGGGTTGGGCATGGGAACGACTCGTCCCGAACCCGGACGGCCCCCAGGCCTTCGCGCCGGACTGGCTCCCGCTCGCCGCCGCCGGGGTCGCGGCGGCGGGGATCATCCCCCTGGGTGGTTCGCGCCGCTGGCTGCGCCCGCAGCGGGCGCTGCGCTGGACCGGTCTCCTGCTGATGGTGTGGGCGGCCAATGGCCTACCGTTCGACTTGTTCACGGCGGCAGGGCTCATGGGTCACCGAACGGGGAGCGGTGCGATCGTCCTGTCCACTGTCTACTGGCCGGGACTGGCGACTCGCGCGTTCGCGCTTGCCGCTGTGCTCGTCCTAGCACGTCGCGCCTTGGCGCGCCCGGCCGCTCCGGCAGCCACCCGACCGGCCGCCTGGTATGGGTACGCCGCGTTCGTGCTCGCGCTGCCCTATCCGGTTCTCAGGCTGCACTGGGCACTAGGAGGAACGCTCGGGCTCCTGGCGCCCGGCGCAGCCGGCGCGGGCTGGGAACCCTTGCTGATCGCCATCCCGTGGGCGATGGCGGCCGTTCTGTCCCTGTTCCTCGTCTCGCCGCCGCCCTGGATGCCCCGTCGGCTGTTGCTGGCCGCGGGCTGGTCCGCGACCGCCATCGTCGCCATGATCGGCCCGGCGGCCATCTGGGCGTTCGTCAGGACGTTAGTCAGCGGGAGCGATGCCGCCTCGGGTGAGATCGAGTTCTGGGTCTTCGGTCTCTTCTACTGCAGTTGGTTCCTCTGGGCCATCGCCGGTGGGGCCGCCACCCGCTCATACCAGTTGCGTAATGCACCTCCGCGGATGTCCTCGCAGGCATGACCGAGCTGAATCTTGCGCGTCGATCACAGGCTCGTGATCAGGATGACCGCACGGACGTCGTGATCCGAACTCAGCCCTGCCGCTCGAGCATTCCGGGTCGTACGCGGTGTCCGGAGTAGTACAGAGACCGGAAACGAGAGATGTGATGGTGAAGTCGATGATCGGCATCCTGCCCTGGGCAGTCGTCCTGGTGGTGATCGGCGGGGCGATCTGGTGGTTGCTGTCGCGGGACATGGCGGCGGGGCGATGGCTGCTCGCCGCCCTGCTGATCGGCCATGGCGTGGTCCACGTCTTCTTCGCTGTTCCCGCGCCTGCGGGAGCCGACGGTGGGGCTGCGTGGCCGTTCGACATGGCCCAGTCGTGGGCGGTCACGCGAGCAGGGCTCGATCTCAACCTCGTCCGTGTCATCGGAGCGGTCCTGATCGCGGTTACCGTCGGTGCCTTCGCACTTGCGGCGCTGTCCACGGTTGGCATCATCGTCCCGTCCGGGTGGTGGCAGCCGACCATCGCGGTGGGGGCCGTCGCGTCGGCGGCCATGCTGGTCCTGTTCTTCGAGCCCCAGCTGATGCTCGGCTTGGGGATCGACGCCGTCCTGCTGTGGGTGGTGGTGACGAAAGCGTGGGTGCCCTGATTAACCAGGCAAGGACCTGGCGCGGTTCTACTCCGGCGCGCGGCGGGGCATCTCTCGCTCAGCCAGGCTCCAGGCTCGGAACGCTGCGCCACCCCTCCGCCCGCCCGCGGTAGATCGGCCGCTCAGTGATGACGCCCGCGTCCCGCAGACACCGGTCTGCAGTATGCGCGGCGGCGGAGCAGGAGCACGCCGGCCAGGATCATGAGCGGCAGGGTGAACGCGAAGTCGATGATCTGGACCGGACCCGTGAGCATCCCGGTTCCAACCAGGTACGCGGGTGGTTCGCCCGACAACACAGGCGGCAGGGTGGACCTGAGCCAGAGCGCGATGAAGAGCGCGGCGTTGATGAACAAGTAGCCGGCCACGAGGCGCACCGGGGCGCGCACGCCGATCCGACCTCCGACGTGGTCGATCGGGAGGCGGCCGGCCAGAGCGACGATCGACCACGTCGACAGCGAGAGCATCGCGACATAGACGAAGAAGAAGGAGTTGAACGGCACGCCGAACAGGAACAGCACGCTCTGGTAGACGATCGAGCCGAGCGCTCCGAGCCAGAAGACAGTGGCAACGACCATCCCACGCGCCAGCAGTGCCATCGAGGCGGCGAGGACCGGCAGCGTGACCACGCCCAGCACCAAGGCGGTCCCTGGAGATTGCCGACGGTGACGGCCGGCCCGCGGATCGCATCGGGCAGAAGGAGCGCGCCCGCGACGGCGGCGAGCGTGACCGATCCCGCGCCGATCGAGAGCCGGTATGGAGCGCGCCCGACCCAAGCCGAATCGGCTCTGTCAGCCGGTATCGGTCGCGCGCTAGTTCGAGGGATCGTCGTAGTGGTCAACTCAGCAACCTCCGCCCGCTGGTCAGCGGGTCGTCCGGTGCGCCTCAAGGCGGTGGTGGTCCGCATCCCGAGCGGATCCGTCGTTCGAGCTGTTCCGACGGAATCTCGACATGCCCGAGATCGTCACGTTCGACGAACTTCTCGCGCGCGCTGAGTGGGTCGTCGGCAGCGACGAGGAAGGCTGATGAAGACGGTCTGGCTGTTCGAGTACCCGAGCGGCCGCCCGTTTGCCTTCTCGTCGGACGGCGGGCAAAGCTGGTTCACACAGGACGGGAAGCCTTGGGCGTTCGCGGGCGACAACGGCTGGCTGTTCTCCTACGCGTCTATGTCCGAGTCTCGACCGAACACCAGGCCAGCGACGAGTTGCCGATCGCCAGCCAGGTCGCTGAGCTCACGGCAGCCGTCGAGCGGGCCGGGGCAACCTGCGACGTCGTCCAGGATGCCGGCATCAGCGGGACGGACCTCGAGGGAAGACAGGGTCTGCAGTCGATCATCTCTCGTGCGCGAGAGGGTGGGCCGAGTTTCTCGTGGGTGCTCGTCTGGAAGTTCAGTCGCTTCGCCCGGAACATGGAGGAGGGCCTGGTCTACCGCGCCCTCCTGCGCAAGCGCGGCATCGACATCCTCTCCTAAAGGAGCCGGTGCCAGAAGGCCCCTCGGGTCGTTGATCACGCACATCCTCATGGCGGTCGACGAGTTCTATGCGGCCGCGACGGCCGCCGACGTGCTCCGGTCCCAGAAGGAGCTGGCCCGGCAGGGCTTCTCGGCGGGCGGCCGCCCGCCCGTCGGATACCGGCGGGAGCCGGTGGTGATCGGCGCACGATACGACGGGACGCCGCTGACGCGTGTGCGCTGGGTGCCGGACCCGGAGACGGCCCCCAAGGTCGTCCAGACGTTCCAGATGGCGGCCGATGGCGTGATCTACGACGAGATCGTCGCCGCAACCGGCATCTGCGAGAACAAGTCCAGCCTGGCCACGATCCTCGCCAACCCGATCTATCGCGGCGTTCGCGTCTTCAACCGTGAGGCGCGAGTGGAGGGCGAGCACGGCCGCAAACGGCGGCGGAACCCGGCCGAAGAGGTCGTGACAAGCGAGGTCGAAGCCGTCGTTCCGGGGCAGCTCTGGACGAGGGTGCAGCAGATGCTGGTCCGCCGCCGGAAGGATCGGTTGGCGCCGCAGCGATACGCAGGCGGCTACGTACTGACGGAGCTGCTCCAATGTGCGTGCGGGTCGCCGATGGTGGGCACGAGCAATCGGTCATACCGCTACTACCGCTGCAGGGCGCGCTGCGGTCGAGCAAGCGTGCGGGCGAACGATCTGGATGCCGGCGTAATGGACCTGATCCGCCGCACTCTGGTGACCCCAAAGGCTGTCCGGGACATGGTCCATCTACTCAAAGAGGACATCCAGATGCGCGCCCAGCGGCGTGCGCCCGATCTCGACGAGGGGAAGGCACGGATTCGCAAGCTCGGGCAGGAAGACGCCAACTTGCGCCGTGCTCTTCGCAGCGCCGGCCCGAGAGCTTCCGAGCGGATCAGTGTCGAGATTGAGGCGGTTGCGGCCGAGCTTGAAGCCGCTCAGGCGCGAATCGCCGAGCTTGACAAGGCGGAGCGGCCGCTCCGGATCACACCGAAGCTCGTTCGCCACACGATCGACGACATGAACGGGATCCTCGACCACGCGCCGTTGGCGACGCGGGTGGCATGGGTCCGAGACCTGTTCGAGCGGATCGACGTCGACAGTCGCGACGAGAAGGCTGTCGCCGTCTGGAGGGCCGCGACCGACGAGGGTGTTAACCGGTCGGATTCCGTATACGAGTGGCTCCGGCGGTAGGATTCGAACCTACGACCAAGCGGTTAACAGCCGCCCGCTCTACCACTGAGCTACGCCGGAGCGAGGGACCGCCGAGGGCGGTCGCGGGACGGACCGAGTCGGGGTCGAGTCGGCGCCGCGCCGCGGCAGAGGATAGCACGAGGCTCGGGCATACTCGCCGGATGCAGGACGACGCGACCGGCCGCCCGGACGCTGTGGCTCGAGGCCCGCTGATCACCGTCGAGGCGCTGGCGGCGCGGCTCGACGATCCGCATGTCCGCGTGGTCGACGTCCGCTGGGTGCTCGGGCAGCCCGGCGCGGGCCGGCGGGCGTACGAGGGCGGCCACATTCCCGGGGCGATCTTCCTGGACCTCGACGGCGAGCTGGCCCTGGCACCGGCGCCGGGTCGTCCGGGGCGGCACCCGCTCCCCTCCCCGGCCGCGTTCGCGGCGACGCTGGCCGGCCGTCGGGATCGGCTCGGACGACCTCGTGGTCGCCTACGACGACGTCGGGGGCTGGGTCGCGGCCCGGCTGTGGTGGATGCTCGACGACCTCGGGCATCGCGGCGGCGAGGCGGTCCTCGACGGCGGGATCCAGGCGTGGGTCGCGGCCGGTCGAGTCGCTGTCGACCGGCGGTCCCGGCCCGGCCGCCCGTGCCCGCGAGCCTCGAGCTGGCGGATCACTGGTCGAAGGTCATCGATCGCGACGAGCCTCCGCGACCGTCTCGGCGAGGTGGTCCTGCTCGATGCCCGCGGGGCGCCCGCGCTACCGCGGTGAGGTCGAGCCGATCGATCCGTACCCGGGTCACATCCCGACCGCCGTCAACGCCCCGACCGACGGCAGCCTGGTCGAGCCGAACGGCCGGCTCCTCGCAGCCCGAGGCGTTGCGGGCGCGCTTCGAGCGGTTGCGCGCGACCGCGATCGCGGCGGGCGCCGCGAGCCCCGACGGCCCGATGGTCACGTCGTGCGGGAGCGGCGTGTCGGCCGCCCACGTCTCGCTGGCGATGCGGGTCGCCGGGCTGCCCGACCCGATCCTCTACGTCGGCTCGTACAGCGACTGGTCGCGCGGCCGGGGAGCCCGTCTCCACCGGCCCCGAGCCCGGCACCCTCGCCGCGGCCCGCCGACCGGGCGGCTAGGTCAGGCCGAGGCCCGCCGACCGGCCGGCTAAGTCGGGCTACCGCTCCGCCATCTTGAGCAGCGCGAACGTCGCGCCCTGCGGATCGCTGAGGATCGCGAACCGGCCACCCGGGAAGTCCTGCGGGGCGAGCATCTCGTGCGCACCGGCGGCGATCGCCTTCCGATAGGTCGCGTCGACGTCGTCGACGTTGAAGTAGACGGTCCAGTAGCTCGGGACCTGGGCCGGCACCATCGCGTTCATCTCCATGCCGCCGGCGACGCTTTCGCCGTCGAGCTGGAACTCGTTGTACGGCGCGTTGGCATCGCCCATGTCGCTGACCCGGACGGTCCAGCCGAAGACCTCGTGGTAGAAGGGAATCGCCTTGTTGACGCCGCGCGAGCTGAGCTCCGCCCAGCCGAAGGTGTTCGACTCACCTGACAGGAAGTCGGCCATCGCCCCGGGCTGCCAGGCCGAGATGAACGCCCCGGTCGGGTCCTGGAACACGGCCATCCGACCCTGATCGCCGACGTCGAACGGCGGAGCGACCACCGTGCCGCCGGCCGCCTGGACCCGCTTCGCGAGATCCTCGGCGTCGGGCGTTCCGATGTAGAGGCTCCACGCTGTCGGCGTACCGGGCGACTGGGTCGGCCCGATCCCGGCGACATCCCGGTCGCCGATCTTCGCCATCGCGTAGCCGCCGTACTGCGGGTCGGGCGACACCTCGACCTTCCAGCCGAAGAGCTTCGCGTAGAAGTCCCGGGATCCCGCGGGATCCGCGCTCGAAAGGTCGACCCAGGCCGGCTTGTTGGCGATCGCGGTCATTGCTCGTGCCATGTCTCGCCTCCTTGGCGGTGCCGTCGCGGCCCTGCCCTCCTCGCGACCGCGACGCGGACGGGCATTGTCCCACGATGAGCCGATGCCGGCCGTCAGGGAGGTGGCCGCCCACGGGTTTGAGCGGGCGCGTCGGGCTGGTCGGCCCCGTCGGCTGGCCCTCCGTCCGTGATGCCTGTGGCCGCATCAGCGGGGTCGCGCGCCTCCGCCCGACTCGTCCGCCTGGCCACGTCGCCAGGCTTGTCCTCCGTCCGTGATGCCTGTCGCCGCATCACCCGCCCGCGGCGGGCGGCGTAACCCCGGCTCGACGCCCGAGCTACCGAGCGATGCCGCGACTCGCATCACCGGTGACACCACAGTCGCCAGGGTTCGCGGCCGGCGTCCGGCCCGGACTATGCCCCCTGCGACGAGACGAAGGGCTGGCCGACGATCGGCAGCGGCGTGTCCCATCGTCCCGTACCGATGGAATCCCGAACCAGCGCGGCGGCCAGCCGCCGACGGAGCTCGCTCGCGACGGGCATCTGGGATCCCGCAGGAACACGTTGCTGGAGCCTGATCGAGGCACCGTCCGTGCCGATCCCGGTGACCCAGATGTCGGTCGCCGCGTCTGGGAGGAACTGGTCGGTCCAGGCGGCGTCCCCGCGCATCTCGCCGGCGACCTGGGCCACGGTCGCCAACGCGCGATCGAGCTCGGCCGCATGGAGGACGTGGAGCTCGACCACGGCGACCGAGAACATGCGGGTGAGGTTCGACGAGAGACGGACCATCCCGTTCGAGACGGCGTGCGACGAACCCAGCGCGTCGCGCAGCAGCGTCCGGCGCAGGCCGATCTCCTCGACGACCCCCTCCGCGCCGGCATGATCGCGGATCACGACATAGTCACCCTTGAAGAACGGGCCCTCGACGAGCAGCAGGAACCCCATCACGTAATCGAGGACGACCTCCTTGGTCGCGAACACGACGGCCACGACGAGGAGGACGATCGCGGCGAGGACGTACCAGAGCTCGAACACGGCCAGCGCGAAGGCGAGGAGCCCAGCGAGCACGGCCACGCGCAGGAGCTTGAGCATGAGGTCCTCGATCGTTTCCGTCCGCTTTCCCACCTCGTCGGTCGAGCTCGACCCGGACGGCAAGTGGGTCGCCTGCGCCGTGACCAGGGCCGGTACGAAGCGGTGGATGGCGCCGACCGCGAGCCGATAGATCAGCAGCAGCACGACGGCGCCGATCAGCAGGACGGCACCCCTGCCGACGAGCCAGCCGAGCGTCCCATTCAGTTCCATCTCAGGCTCTCCGACATCGTCGCTCGCAGTCGTCCCGGTTGGCGCGACCCGCTTGGCGGCTCAGCCGGGCCGATGCGGCGACTCGCATCACCGGGGACGGGGCGGCCGGCAGCGGCGGTACTGCCGGCGGCAAGGACCTCCGGCCGGCCCGGGCGAGCGCCTACTCCAGGTAGTCCTTGAGCTTCCGCGACCGCGACGGGTGGCGGAGCTTGCGCAGCGCCTTGGCCTCGATCTGGCGGATCCGCTCGCGGGTGACGTTGAACTCCTTGCCGACCTCCTCGAGGGTGCGGGCCCGGCCGTCCTCCAGCCCGAACCGGAGCTGGAGCACACGCCGCTCGCGGCCGGTCAGCGAGTCAAGCACCGCCTCCACCTGCTCCTTGAGCAGCTGGTGCGAGGCCGCCTCGGCCGGGGCCAGCGCGCCGCGGTCCTCGATGAAGTCGCCGAGGTGGGAGTCCTCCTCCTCGCCGATCGGCGTCTCGAGCGAGACCGGCTCCTGCGAGACCTTGATGATCTCGCGGACCTTGTCCGGGGTGACCACGACCTCCTGGCCGCGCGACATCGCCTCGGCGATCTCCTCGACCGTCGGCTCGCGGCCGAGCTCCTGGAGCAGGTTCCGCGAGACGCGGATCAGCCGGTTGATCGTCTCGACCATGTGGACCGGGATCCGGATCGTGCGAGCCTGATCCGCGATGGCCCGGGTGATCGCCTGGCGGATCCACCACGTCGCGTAGGTCGAGAACTTGAAGCCCTTCTCGAAGTCGAACTTCTCGACCGCCCGGATGAGCCCGATGTTGCCCTCCTGGATGAGGTCCAGGAACGACATCCCACGCCCGATGTACTTCTTGGCGATCGAGACGACCAGCCGCAGGTTGGCCGAGGTCAGCTGCTCGCGCGCGTCGCGGCCGATCCGGACGAGCTCGCCCTTGCGGTCGCGCAGCTTGGTCGAGAGCGGCACCTCCGGGTCGTAGCCGAGGGTCTTCCAGAGCGCCGCGTCGTTGCCGGCCAGGATCCAGCGCTCGAGCGCCGGGAAGGCGACGTCGTCGCGGGTCCAGTCGTAGATCGCCCGGAGCCCGGGGTTGTCGCGCGAGTCGAGGTCCCCGTTGTGGACCGCGAAGTAGGCCCAATCCAGGAGCGCCAGGAACGGCTCGGCGGCCGGCTTCTCGTTGTACGTCGCGAGGAGGTGCTTCGCCTCGCGGATGAGCACCTTCGTGCCCTCGGACTGGACGTCCCGCGCGGCCTTGACCAGGTGGAAGTCGGGCGGAGCCGTGAGCAGGTCGCGCGTGCCCTTGTCCGAGATCGCGTCGCGGACCATCTTGTGGGCCTCGTCGCCGAACGGCAGCTGGTGCTGCGGCTTGGCGGTCCGGGTCTTCTTCTCGGTCTCGTGGAGGGTCCACTCGTGGAGCGACACGATCGCCTTCCACGGTGCCTCGACGGTCTGCTCGCCGAGCTCGATCGCCTTCGCCAGGACGACCTCCTCCTCGGCGGTCAGCAGGGCGACCTTCCCGATCTCCTTGAGGTACATCCGGACGGGATCGTCGATCCCGATCATGTCGGCGGAGAGCGCCTCGAGCTCCTCCGCGGTCGGCTCCTCGAGCTCGGCCGCATCGAGCTTCGCCGGTGCCTCGGCCGGCAGGAGCGCGGCGGCGCCGGTCCCGGCTTCGACGGCGACTTCGACGTCCTCGGCATCGGCCTCGACCTCGACGAGCCCCTCGGGCGTCGGCCCGAGCTCGAGATCGGCCTCGAGATCCTCGTCCTCGTCGTCGTCCTCGACCTCGATCGGGACGTCCGCGACGGGCGCGTCGGCGCGACCCGGCCGCTTCGAGGCGAGCCGGGCCTCCTCGATCTCCGCCTTCGTCCGGCGCGGGCGCGCCGAGAGGACGGCTTCGACGAGCTGCTTGTCCAGTAGATCCTGTGCCATCGGTTCAGTGCCCTCCGTGGGTCATGCTCGGCCGGCCGTCGCGGGCGCGGCGGTCGTGGTGGGTCGGGTGAGGAGACGCGTCTGCTCGATCCGTCGATCGAGCGACCGGCGCGCCTCGTTGATCTGTGCTTCTTCGGCGAGGAGACGAGCCATCGCCTCGGTGTCGGCGCGGAGCTCGGCCTCGGCCTGCTCCGCCTGGTTCCAGTCGCTCCGCTCCTCGAGTCGCTCGGCCTCGAGGGTGAGCAGGCACTTGTCGACGTTGTAGATGACCCGCTGTGACGGCAGGTTCCGCGGATCTGGACGGTCGAGCGCATACAACCCGAGCGCGAGGGCGCGGGTTTCCGGGTCGAGCGCCTCGAGGAAGCGGCCGCGCTCGAAGCGGCCCGGGCCGTCGGGGTCGCCCGCGGCCTCCGCTCCCCGGCGCCGATCCGCGAGGATCGCCGCATACAGCTCCCGGGCCACGGTCGAGGGCAGCTCCTCGGGCCGGAGCACGTCCTCGACCCGTGCCTGCTGGTCGGGCAGCAGGAGCAGCAGCCGGAGCAGCTCGATCTCGACCGGGGTGATCGACTCGACGACCTGCTCCGGGCTGACCGACTCGGCCGCCGCGCGCACCGCATCGAGCGTGATCCGCGCGCCGGCGTGGTCGCCGCCCACCGCCGCCCCGCCCCCGCCCGGCGCGCCGACGACGCGACCGGCGATCCGGCCGTCGATGGAGCGCCTCGAGGAGCGTCTGCTCGCTCACCGTCGAGCGGCGGGCGAGGAGCTGGAGGTAGGTGTCGCGGATCGTCGGGTCGCCGACCCTGCGCAGCGTCGGCAGGACCGCGTCGACGAGTCGCTTGCGCCCCTCGGGCGTGCGGACGTCGACTCGCGACGCGTGGTAGTCGATGAGGTAGGCGAGGATCGGGTCCGGCGTCCGGACCGCCTCGCGCCAGGTGTCGGGCGACTCGCGGATGACCTCGTCGGGATCCTTGCCCTCGGGCAGCCGGACGACGCCGACGTCGGTCAGCCCGACGCCGCGTCACCGGACCGCCGGCGGCCTGGACCTCGGAGATGAGGTTGTTGAGCTCGGTCACCCCGAACGAGCCGGCCGACTGCCCCGCCGGGTCGACGTCGTAGGCGAGGGCGACCTTCTTCGCGTAGCGGGTGACGAGGGCGACCTGGCCCGGGGTGAGCGCGGTCCCGAGGCTGGCGACGACGTTGTCGAAGCCGGCCTGGTGGGCCATCAGCGCGTCGGTGTAGCCCTCGACGATCACCGCCTGGCCCGACTTGCGGATCGCACCCTTGGCCTTGTCGACGAGGTAGAGCGTCCGGCTCTTGTCGAACAGCGGCGTGCCGGGCGAGTTGAGGTACTTCGGGCCGTGGTCGCGGGTGTCGCCCTCGGCGACGAGGTAGCGGCCACCGAGCCCGATCGCGTTCCCGGTCGCGTCGCGGATCGGGAAGATGATCCGCTCGCGGAAGCGGTCGTACGCGCCGCCGCGGCCCGTGCCGCGCGGCGTGGTCGAGCCCGACGATCGCGAGCTCCTCGGCGGTCGCCCCGCGCTTCGTCATGAGCTGCTTGCTCGTGGTCTCCCAGCCGCCGGGCGCCCAGCCGAGCTGGAACGCCTCGATGGTGGCGTCGCTGAAGCCGCGACCGCGCAGGTAGTCGAGCGCCGGCTGCCCCGACGGATGGTTGGTGAGGACGGTGTGGTAGAAGGCGATCGCCCCGTCGAGGACCTCGGTCAGGCGCTTGCGCCGGGCGTCGTTGCGGCTGGTCCGCTCGTCGAGCTCGACCCCGGCGCGGGCGGCGAGGACCTTGAGCGCGTCGGGGAACGACACGTTGTCACGCTGCATGACGAAGCTGAAGATGTCGCCGCCCAGCCCGCAGCCGAAGCACTTCCAGCTCTCGCGAGCCGGGGTGACGTAGAACGACGGCGTCTTCTCACCGTGGAACGGGCAGAGACCCTTGTAGGTGCTGCCCGACTTCTTCAGCTGAACCGTGTCCTGGACGACGTCCACCACGCTCAGCTTGCTCTTGACTTCCGCGGCGACGCCGACGGCCAACTCCACCTCCGCCCCGCCCGTGGCCGCCCCAACGCTCCGTGGCGGCTCCGGACATGGCTAAGGGCTTGTCAAGACTTGACAAGCCACATCGATGACGTAGTCTACCACACTGTCAATACCCCTGGGAAGTATTGACAGGTTCAGTCGCCACTTAGGAGGCCGAAAAGGCACCGTCGTTATGAGATCGTCCGAAGACCCGCCCACATGTCGGTCCACGGCCTCCGCAACCCAGTACACACGGACACGGCCTTGCCCTGTTCGCCGTTCTCGATGCCGAGCCCGTTGTCGATCTGCGCGACACCATGGCAACCCACGAAGAACTGACTCCAGTCCTCGGGTCGCCAATCACCGACATGGATGACGATCGTCCCGTCCGCGGGCGGTGGTCCCCAGGCCCAGTAGGCGTTGTGGCCCGAGTAGACCGGTGGCAGGCCACGACCGAGGAGCACGAGCGGGCTGGCCTCGCTGTAATCGTTCGTCAGGATCACGGCGTGGGCGCGCTGGTCCGCCGGCAGCGACGCCACGACGGTCTCCACTGTGGAGACGAACTCGGGCCACCCGACCTCGTTGGCCGTGTCGGGAACCGCCGACGCGAGTCCTGACTTGGAGTATGTCAGGTTCAATCGATGCGCGGCTGGCGCCTACCAGCGTTCACGGCCACCTTGGTCGCCGCGCGGGTCGCCGGTCGGTGAAATGGGCGCATCACCCGGTCTGATCGGCGCGATCCCACCACAGGACCGTCGCCGCAAGGCCGGCCGCAGCGACGACGACGACGACCAGAACCGCCCGCCGGGGTCACCGGCTCGACCGACGTTCCGCCCGCCCCGGCGAGGAGCGCTGGGACGGACCACGGGAACCACGATCCCCAGCCCAGCACCGTCAGGACCTGCGACACCACGATGACGGCCACGGTCCACGCCAGCGGCGCGATGTAGCCGCGTCCGACGCCGGCGAAGAACGCCGCGCCGGTCTGGAGCGCGATGGTCAGCACCGCGGCGAGCGCGATCGCCGCCACCGTCGCACCAGGCGTCGGAATCGGACCAGCCGGGCAGACCGACAAGCGCCCCGATCGCGAGCCCGAGGGCGAGGACCCATGCCGAGATCGCGAGGCCCCAGATCGAGATCGACGCACGCCTTGGCGAGCACGATCGTCCGCCGCGGTGTCGGGTTCGCGAGCAGGCCCCGAACCGTGCGGTCCGCGAACTCGCGCCCGAAGACCCAGGCCGTGAGGAAGGCGAACAGGATCGCCCCGCCGATGGCGACGGCCTGGCCGAGCATGTTCAGGAACGTCGGCCAATCCGCCGTCCCGGCCGTCAGCTGCGCCTTGGCGCCGAGCAGCCCGAGCGACCGAGCCCGCTCGGGATCCTTGAGGATGACCATGAACAGGCCCATCACGAGCGGCGCGATCGAGAAGCCGATCGCGACGCCCCATGGCACCCGCGAGTGGCGAGCCTTGAGCATCTCGGTCCCGACCGCCGCCCGCAGGCGCGTTCACGACGCCGCCTCGTCGTTGCCGCCCGTCAGGCGGATGAAGTGCTCCTCCAGCGACTCCCGCGCGATCGCGAGTCGGGTCGGTGGCGCACCGGCCGCCACCAGCACGACCGCGACCTCATCGGGCGCATCGACCGCGCGAGGGTCGCGCAGCTCGAGCATGGCGGGCCCCCCGTCGCGCCGGCGCCGCGTCGGTGTCAGGCCAGCCGACCGAAGGGCGGCCTCGGCACGATCGAGGTCGTTCGCCGCGACCTCGAGTCGCCGATCGCGATGGCGTTCGAGCGCGTCGCGGTCGAGTTCCTCGACCAGCCGCCCGCGATGCACGATCCCGATCCGCGTGGCCAGCCGATCGACCTCGCCGAGGATGTGGCTCGACATGAACACGGTGACGCCGTGCTCGGTGGCGAGGGCCCGGATCAACTCCCGGATCTCGATGACGCCTGCCGGGTCGAGGCCGTTGGCCGGCTCGTCGAGCACGAGCAGCTCTGGCGCGGGGAGGAGCGCCCGGGCAAGGGCGAGGCGCTGGAGGTTGCCGAGCGACAGCGTGCCGGCCCGCTGGTCCGCGTAGGCCTCGAGCGCCAGCCGCTGGATGACCGGCATCCACAGCGCCACGATCCGTCATCTGCGCCAGTCGGCGCGCGATGTCGAGGTTGTCGCGGACGCTGAGCTCCGGATACGCGGTCGCGCTCTCGACGAGATGGCCGACCCGTCGCCACAGGCTCGTCGCCCCGGCGGCGACCCGCTGGCCGAACAGTTCCGCGTGGCCCGCCGTCGGCCGGATCATGCCGAGCAGCATCCGGATCGTGGTCGACTTGCCCGCGCCGTTGAGCCCGAGCAAGGCGTAGATCTCGCCTCGAGCGACCCGAAGGTCGACATCGTCGACGGCGAGCACGCCGCCCCGGTAGCGCTTGGTCAGGCCGGTCGTCTCGACCGCGAGATCGGTCACCGCCCGGCGACGCCGCGGTACCCGAGCCCGCCGAGGACGAACGCGTTGAGTTCGTCGATCGCCAGCGGGACGTCGCCGGGCTCGGACACCACTTCATGAAGCGAACCGAAGCAAGCCATCACCCACGCGCCGGCGCGCTCCGGATCCTGTCGCCGAACAGCCCATGCTCGATACCAGACGCGATGATCGCTGCGACCGCCGGAGCAAGCCGGCTCAGGGCCCGCTCGCCCGTCCGGTCGTGAAGGACGCGATTCTCTGGGCGGTGGATCGACCTCGACGAGATCGCGCTCGAACGGTTCGCCGCCGACCTGGCGGACGCTCGCCCCAAAGGCGAGGAGGCGCTCGACCGGCGAACGGTCGGCTCGGCCGCGACCGCCTGGATCCGCTCGGCCACGCGTCTCGACCATCCACTCGGCGACCGCGTTGATCGCGTCGTCCTTCGTCGCGAAGTAGAGATAGAACGTGCCCTTCGCCACGCCCGCGGCGCGGACGATGTCATCGACCGAGGCGGATGCGATCCCCTTCTCGGAGAAGACGCTGACCGCTGCCTCCAGCAACTCGCGGCGCCGCATGTCGCGCGTCGCCGGCGACCGGGGCGGGTCTGCGCATCGATCTGTGCTGGAGACACGGGCTCCTCACCGACTATGACTGACGGTCAGTCATTATGCTCGGCGAGACGATGCGGTGCAACCGGGGCCGCGCCGCGGTCGTGTCGGATGTCCGCGAGTCGCTTCTCTCTTTGCCTGAAGCGGCGACGATCGGTGCGATCAGCGTAAGCGGACGTCTGGCTCTCGAATCGGCCCTATGGCCGGAGTCTGTGCGCGTTGGGTGCCGGCGTCAGGCTCCCGGGCCCGACTCGAGACGCCGGCGCAGCGTTTCGAGGTCCACATAGGCCTGCTTGATCATCCGCGGGGTCGCCAGGCGGGTCATCAACCCGCCGATCGGGCCCTTGAAGCCGCCGTCCGCGCCGCCGCTGACGAGCGAGCCCGTCCCGTCGGGGTCGACGCGGATCCAGGAGCGGACGCTGACCGGTCCCTGGACCGTCCGCCAGGTCGCGCTCCGGGGCGGCTCCCACTCGACCACCTCGGCCTCGACTGTCCAGGCGCGACCGAGGAGCCGGGCCGTCTGCCGCCCGCGCCGCCCGATTCGCATCGGGCCATCGTCGAGCCACTCGGTGCGGATCACGTTCTTTCGCCACAGCGGGTTGTTCGCGGCATCGGCGACGAAGGCGAAAACCTCGTCCGCCGGACGATCGATGTGGATGCTCGCCTCACCCTGCGCCATGACGTCCCTCCGCGCTCCAGCATGGATGACCCGCAGGTCGACCGCGAGCGTACATCGCGATCAGTGGTCGAAGGGGCGGGATGGGTTCGCCGTGGGCCCCGGAGCGATGGCCACCGTCGCGGCGTCACGGCCGGGGTTGGCCCCAGCCGACGCTCTAGGACGCATCCGCCGGGTTGGACGGATGCAGCCTGCGTGCAGCCCGACGTCGGGAACACGATCCGGCGTCCGGTGGCGTCGGGGTGGACGGTTGGTCAGTCCGCCGCTCCGTTGATCGGCCGCCAGTCGACGAGGATCAGCGATCCGTCGCTGGACCACCCGTTGTTATCGGCCTCTGGGAGCACCAGGTGCGCGTCGCTGCCATCAGCGTTGGCGGCATAGACGTCCCAGGCTCCGTCGGTCGGGACGTTGAATGCGAGCATGCGACCGTCCGGCGACAGTGCCGGGCCTGCGGCGCCGAGGGCAGGAGGCGTGAACGGCTCGCTCATGCCCTGGGCGACGGAGCTTCGGTAGAGGCGATGGGCTTGCTCGATCTGACCCGCGTCGAAGTAGATCCATCGGCCATCGGGCGACCACGAGTCGGGGCCGCGACACTGATGCCCCACCCAACCCACCGCCGATGTCCCGGATCGCCGATCCGTCGAGATGCGATGACTCGCGAGCGTCTGGCGGGCCATGGGTTTGCATCGCAAACGCGATCAGGCTGTCGTCCGGGGCCCAGAGCGGGCAGGTCGCGGAGACGTCGGCTCGGCGTGAGCAGGCGCGCCGAACCGGCGGCGACGTCGGCGACCAGGATCCGGGCCTCGCCATCCGACGAGAACGGAGGCCGCGATCGCCCCCGAATCGAGCCGACCACGTGTCGATGCAGCCGTTCCAGGTGAGCCGCATGCCGCCGGTCAGGATCCGCCGATCGGTGCCGTCGAGGCTCGCGACTCTCGAGCTGGTCGCCGTCCGGTCCGCGCTGATCCAGAACGAGACGAGGCGGCCATCGGGCGAGCGACTGGCGCCCTTGGTTGGTTCGCCGACGATGACCGATCGACGCGCCACCGAGGCTCGGGTGCGATCTGCCGCAGCCCATCGCTCGTGGCGACGATGAGCGGTCCGTTGCCGAGCGGCGTCAATGCGCCGATGCGACCCGATCGAACGCGATGGCGAGGGCCGCGGCGAGGAGCAGGGCGAGCGAGAGCGAGCAGGATGAAACACGCTCCTGCCGCGCTGCGAGCGAGACCGGGATGCCGAAGCTGCAGGCGAAGCGCCCGAGCAGACGCGGGCTGAAGAGTCGCGCATCGGCGCGTCGGGCTCGCTGCACGTTGGGCAGGAGCGCCTCGAAGGACCGCGTCGCGTATGCAGGATCTGGCTGCGACGGCTCATCGAGCCGACGAACGAGGGCGTCGATCCGCTCGTCATTCATCGATCCGCACCTCGATACTCGCGGCGGAAGGCCTCGCGGGCGCGATGCAGCAGCGATTGCGCCGCCAGCGGACTCTTGCCCAGCAGACGGCCGGCTTCGGCGACCGACAGGTTGTCGAGCGCGACGAAGATCAGGACGGCACGTTGAATCTCGGGGAGTGTCGGCGAGCGCGGCCGCGGATGAGCTCGCGTTCGCCGACATCGAGCTGCGAGGTCTCGCTCGTGGCGTGGAGCTCGATCTCATGGATCTCCATCCGCATCTGCCGTCGGTCGTCCCGGCTGCGTTTCCGGAAATGATCCGCGAGCTTATGGCGGGCGATGCCGCAAAGCCAGGTCGCGCTGTCGGACCGGCGATCGAAGCTCGCGCGGCGGTCGATGGCGGCGATGAACGTCTGCTGGGTCAACTCCTCGGATAGGTGGACGTCACCGCCCGTGCGCGCCATGAGGTAGCCATAGACGCGCGGAAGCATCGAGCGATACCAGCGTTCGAAGACGGCGTCGTCGGCGAGCGCGTCCGGCAGCTCGTCGGCCCATGCCGCCTCCCCGATCCGACGCCTCCATCGCCCTCCCGCCCGTGCCTCGGTCCATGGTGCACCCGTTTCGTCGCTCGTCACCGGCGCCAGAACCATTCGCCCTCGACCGAATGGATTCCGTGCGCGGGACAGGCGACTCACCGGCACGAACGAGCGGAGGGACGATGACGATGCATCTGGTCCGGACAAGCGTGCGCGGGCTTGGGGTGGCCCTTGCCGGCTCGTTGATCGTGGCCTGCGCCGGCGACGCCGGCGGCCACATCGCCGGCCGGATCGACTGCCGGGCCCGACGACAGCAGCGCTCAGGCGCCGAGTCCGAGTGCGGCGCCGTCGAGTCCGAGCGCCCGGCGACTCCCAGTCCATCGCCCACGCCGGTCGGCCAGTCGGTGTCAGCCGTGCGCTTCCAGCCCGACGCTTACCTACACGGCACCCGCGGGCTGGGTGAAGCAGGAGGACTCGGCGGGCGGCGTCCTGCTGCTGCCTCCGGGCGCAATCGCCCGACGGCGTGGACGCCGGCACGAGCGACTACATCGGAGTGGCCGCGAGCCTGGCGGCAGAATCGCCGGACTGCAATGGCCATCCCGCGGCGGGGGTGCCAGTGACACCGGCCGGGATCGCCAACTGGCTCGCGACGCGACCCGGGCTGGCAACGACCAAGCCCAAGGCCACGGCGGTCGGAGGTCTCAGCGGGGTCGTCCTTGATATCCGGCTCGCCAAAGGGTGGACCGAGACCCCGTGCGGTGGCGACACGAAGGGCGCGACAGTGATTGTTGGCGTGGCTCCTTCCGAGTTTGAGCATGGGATGATCCAGGGCCTGGCGATGCGGCTCTATCTCCTCGACAACTCCGGCACCGTCCTGGGTGTCGAGGTGGATGACGTTTCTGGCGGAAGCCACCTCGACCAGTACTCGAAGCTGATCGGGTCGTTCGCATTCGCCCACTGACGCCTCAGGCGTACGCTGCGGGTCCGGCTGAGGCCGCGGCCCGCGCTCGTGCTGCCCGCGCTCCCGGCCGGGCTGCGCCGGGGGGCAGGCAAGCATGCAGGGCACGGATCAGACCGACCCGTTCGGGTGCCGAGGCAACGCTCGAGCTTCCGAGCGGGACGGTCACGTTCCTGTTCACCGACATCGAGGGCTCGACCCGGCTCCTGGCCCAGCTCGGGAATGACGCCTACACCGGGGTCCTGCTCGACCATCGGCGGATCGTCCGATCCGCCATCGAGCGCTGGCACGGGGTCGAGGTCGACACCCAGGGCGACGCGTTCTTCGCGGCGTTCGCGAACACGTCCGATGCGGTCGGCTGCGGACTCGACGTGCAGCGAGCCATGGCCACGCACCTGTGGCCCGACCGCTCGCAGGTCCGGGTCCGGATGGCGATCCATACCGGCGAGGCCCGGCTCGAAGGGCGCGGCTACGTCGGGATCGAGGTCCATCGCGCCGCCCGGATCGTGGCCGCGGCGCATGGCGGCCAGGTCCTGCTGTCCGAGGCCGCGTCGACCCTGACCCAGGACCAGCTGCCCGACGGGCGTCACGCTCGTCGAGCTCGGCGAGCATCGGCTCAAGGACCTCGACCGGACCGAACGCCTCTTCCAGCTCGCCCACCCCGAGCTGATCCGCGAGTTCCCCCGCTGCGGACGCTCGACTACCGGCCGAACAACCTGCCCGTGCCGGCCTCGGCGTTCGTCGGCCGGGAGGTCGAGCTGGCGGCCATCGAGGCCCAGCTCGCGACGAACGCGGTCCGGCTGATCACGCTGATCGGGCCGGGCGGCAGCGGCAAGACCCGGCTGGCGCTCCGCGCGGCCGCCGATCAGGTCGAGCGGCTCAACGACCGGGTCTTCTTCGTCGACCTCGCCGCCGTCACCGACACCGAGTCCGCCTTGGCGGCCATCGCCCGCGCGATCGGATTGACCCAGACCCGCGAGCAGCCGCTGCTCGACGAGCTCAAGCGCGGGCTGCGCGACCAGCTCGTCCTGCTGGTCCTCGACAACTTCGAGCAGGTGACGACGGCCGCCGGCGCGGTCGCGGAGCTGCTCGAGGCCTGTCCGAACCTGCAGCGTGCTCGTCACCAGCCGCGAGGCGCTCCACATCCGCGGCGAGCAGCTGTTTCCGGTCCCGCCGCTGTCGCTGCCGGCTGCGGCCGCTGGCCAAGCGAGTCCGCGCAAGTCGATCAGCCGGTTCGAGGCGATCCAGCTCTTCGTCGAGCGCGCCCGCGCCGTCCGGCCGGAGTTCGCGCTGACCGACGACAACGCGGCCGCCGTCGCGGAGATCTGCCGCCGGCTCGACGGCCTGCCGCTCGCGATCGAGCTGGCGACCGCGCGGATCAACGTGTTCTCGCCGGAGGCGCTGCTGGATCGGCTGACGAGCCGGCTCGGGACCCTCGACCGCGGCGCGCGCGACCTGCCGGCCCGCCAGCAGACGCTCCGGGCGACGATCGACTGGAGCTACCAGCTCCTGGGACCGGGCGAGCAGCGGCTCTTCGAGCTCCTGTCGGTGTTCACCGAGATCCAGCATCGAAGCCGTCGAGCAGGTCGCCAACGGGCGCGGCCTGGCGGCCGAGTGCCCGCGATGGATCCGATCGAGGCGCTCGACGTCGCTCGCTCGAGAAGAGCCTCATCCGACCGTCGGAGCGCCAGGACGCGAGCCGGCGGCTTCGTGATGCTCGAGACGATCCGCGAGTTCGCCGCCGAGCGGCTGGCCGGACCAGCCCGACCTGGCGGCCGCCGCCCGGCTGGCCCACGCGACGTACTTCACGGGCTTCGCCCAACGGAAGCTCACCGACGCGATCAGCGAGGAGGGCGCGACGGCCCTGGCGGCGCTGACGGCCGAGACCGAGAACCTGCGCACGGCCTGGCGCTACTGGGTCGCGGCGGAGGACCTGGACCAGCTCAATCGGCCTGATCGAAAGCCTGTGGCTCGTCTACCACGTCGAGGGCCGCTACCAGGCGACGGCGGACATCACGACGGAGCTCCTCGACATCCTCGGCAACGTCCCCGTCGAGCCCGGAGCGATCGCTCCAGGAGGTCAAGCTCCGGAGGAGCTACGCCCGGGCGCTGATGACGATCAAGGGCTACACGGCCGAGGTCGAGGACGCGTATGCCGCGGCGCTCGCGGCTCTTCGAAGGCCAGCGCGACCCGGCCCGAGATCTATCCGGTCCTGCGCGATCTCGCCCGGTTCTACATCGGCGGAGCGGAGATCGCCAAGGCGGCCGAGGTCGGCCAGGAGATCCTGCGAACTCGCGGAGGGCCAGGACGACCAGCTGATGCGCCTCGACGGGCATCTCATCCTCGGGACCGTCCTGATGTTCGCCGGCGATCTCCCGGCGCTCGCTGGCGCAGCTCGACGAGGGCATCGGCGCATTCGAGGCTCCGACCTATCGTCCACGCCGACTCCGGATGGGCACGGACCCCCGGGTCTCCTGTCTGGCCGCGTCAGGGTTCGTCCTGTGGGTGCTTGGGTACCCGGACCGCGCGGTCGAGCGATCGAACCGCGGCGTCGCCCTCGCGCCGCGACGCTCGACCCGTACTCGCTGGCCTACGGCCTGTTCCACTCCGGCGTTCCTGCACCTGTGGCGGTCGGAACCGCTGCAGGTCGCAGGAACGGGCGCGGCCAGCTGCTCGAGAGGGCGACCGATCACGACTTCCCGATCTGGCGGGCGGTCGGCACCGGTGCTCGCCGGCGCCGCGAACACGTTCCTGGGCCAACCGGCGGAGGGCCTCGCCCAGATCGAGCGAAGGCATGAGCCAGTACCAGGGGATGCGCTCACCGCCGATCTTCTGGCCGTACCTGCGCTGCGGTCCAGGCGGCGAGCCTGGCCGGGGCGGGCCAGCTGACCGAGGCGCTGACGATCCTCGACGAGCTGCTCGAGTCCATCGGCCGACCTGGCCGCCGCCGCCCAGTTCCACCCGCTGCGCGGTGACCTCCGTCTCGGCACTCGGCGAGTCTCGAAGCGCTGCCGAGGAGTCCTACCGGCAGTGCCGCGACATGTCAATGCGGATGGGCGCGACCATGGTCGAGCTCCAGGCCGAGACGCGCCTGCTCCGGCTTCACCGCGCACGCGGCGAGACCGACGACGGCGCCGCCCTCCGGCCGTCTACGACCGGTTCACCGAGGGCTTCGAGACCCGAGACCTCGTCGAGGCGCGGGCGCTGCTCGCCTGACTGCTCGATCGTTCAGGCGGGCAGCATCGGGGAACCCTGCCAGGCCCGGAGCAAGTCGCGGGCGCTCCACGCGGTCGCGCCCCGGCGGGCCCTTGGCCAACACCGGAATCGCCCCGCCGGCCCCCAAGGCTGCTGGCGAGGCGACCCCGCGGATGCAGCGGCTACTTGAAGGTGAGCGTCCCCTCGCGCTCGAGGGTGATCGTGAGCTGGTTGCTGGCGATCGCGTAGCTCGCCGCGTTCGACAAGCCGACCATGTACAGGTCCCCGAGAGAGCCCTCGGGGCACGCGACCAGGGTCGTCGGTCCGAGCTGCAGCGCCAGGTCACCCGATGCCGCGGTCGGATCTGCGGTGGTGAACGTGCCGCTCAGCAGGTTGCAGTCCGCCTTCGCCGAGAACGTGCCGTCGGCCTTGAATTCGAGCGTGTAGTTCGGCTGCTGATCGGCCGGCACCGTGCCCTGGTAGGCCGGGACCTTCTCGGTGATCGCCGTGAGCTGCCAGGCCTTCCCGATGAGGCCCGTCGACGGGGCGCTGGATGGCGCGGGCGTCGCGCCGGATGAGGCGGTCGGCGCCGTCGTCGGTTGACTCGTCGGCTTCGGGGTGGGCTTTGGCGTCGGCTTCGGCGTGGGCTTGGGCGTGGGCTTGGGGGTCGCGGAGGCGGCCGCGGATTCGGCTGCGGATGCGCCGCTCGAGCCGGCCGGCGAGGCACTTGCCGCCGGCGCGACGACGAACGCCAGCGTGCCCTCGTCGTCCAGGGTGATGGTGAGGATGTCGCTCGACACGGCCCAGGTCTTCGCCCGGCCGAGGGCGTGGGTGAACAACGCACCGAACGACTCATCCGGACAGACGGCCAGGGTCGCCGCGCCCAGCGTGATCGTCAGGGCGTTCGATCCGGCCGTTTTGTACGTGCCGGAGATCTGATTGCAGTCCGCAGTGCCGGTGAACGTGCCGTCGGTGTTGAACGTGACGACGTACTTCGACTGGTCCGCCGGCGGGATGACGCCCTGGAACGCGGGCGACTTCTCGGTGATCCCGGTCAGCTGCCAGGGCTTCGCTGTGAGCGCGCTCGTGTCGCCCGAGTTGCAGGCCGCGAGGATCGCGGTCAGTCCGATGGCGAGCGCGAGGAGCGTGAGTCGACGCATGAAGAGGTCTCCTGTCGTGTGGGTCGCTTGGACAAGCCCGCGCGCCCATGGCTCGTTGCCCGAATGCGGCCCGCATCATGGCGACCCTCGATGCCGCGCGGCATCCCCCGGATCGGGTGAAAAACGGGCGGGGCTTCGGCGGCGGTTCCGGGAGGGGATCAGCGCGCCCAATTCCGCGGCTGGCGCGTCCCGCGCCGACGCTAGACTGCGGCCATGTTCGTGCCTGCCGATCCGGCGGAGTGGACGGAGTTCTTCCTGTCCGTCGCGGCCGCCGCGGCGGTGCTGATCGGGCTGATCGTCGTCGGCCTGTCGATCCACACCGCCTTCATCGCCCAGAGCCTGACCCATCGCTCGCACGCGCGAGCCACCCTGGTCGTGCTGACCGCGACGATGGTCATCGGGCTCGTGGCGATCACCCCGCAGCCGCCGGACTGGCTCGGCTGGGAGTTCGTGGCGATCAGCATCGGGTTTGCCGCGATCAACACCTATAACAACAGCAAGGCCGC
Organism: uncultured Chloroflexia bacterium; assembly: GCA_963825545.1. GTDB lineage: Bacteria > Chloroflexota > Limnocylindria > Limnocylindrales > CSP1-4 > Chersky-267. The sequence continues at coordinate 22,941 of CAWGTR010000004.1, forward strand.
GCGGAAGGTGAACTGGCAGCTCCCGCGCGACGCCTGGATCCGGATCGCGATCGGCTACGCGATCGCCGCGTGCGGCATCATCGGCGGGTTGTCGCTGGCCCTCGCCGGAGGCCAGGGTGGCGGCCTGTACTGGATCGCGATCGAGACGATCGCCGGGCTCGTCTGGGCGATTGCCGGTGCCTGGCGGTTCCTGATCGGCGTCATCGACGAGCAGCAGACCTGATCGCGGACGGAGCCCCGGGCCTTGGTCGAGTCGACCTCCGGCCCTCCGGTTCATCCGATGTGGACGATGCGGCGGGCGCGGCTTCGGCGCAGGCTGGTACTGGACGTGGGTCCGGTCCGGTTGACCGGCGCGCTCAGCCCGATCGCGACGCCGAACTTCGACGCGCTCGCGGCGGACGGGCTGCGCTTCAACAACATGCACACGACGGCGCTCTGCTCGCCGAGCCGCTCGTGCATCATCACCGGGCCGCAACCACCACAGCAACGGCATGGCCTGCATCACCGAGCTCGCCACGGGCTACCCCGGCTACAACGGGGTGATGCCGTTCGAGAACGGCATGCTCTCGGAGATCCTGGTCGAGCACGGCTACAGCACGTACATGGTCGGCAAGTGGCACCTGACGCCCGAGCAACCAGGAGACCGCGGCCGGGCCGTACGACCGCTGGCCGCTGGGCCGCGGCTTCCAGCGCTTCTACGGCTTCCTGGGCGGCGACACGAGCCAGTGGTACCCGGAGCTCGTCTACGACAACCACCCGGTCGAGCCGCCCAGGACGCCCGAGGAGGGCTACCACCTGACCGAGGACCTCGTCGACAAGTCGATCGAGTTCATCACCGACCTGCGCCAGATCGACCCCGACAAGCCGTTCTACCTGCACCTGTGCTTCGGGGCGACGCACGCGCCGCACCACGTGCCCAAGGAGTGGGCCGACCGGTACGCCGGGCCAGTTCGACGACGGCTGGGACGCCTACCGCGAGAAGGTGTTCGCCCGCCAGAAGGAGCTCGGCATCCTGCCCGCCGACGCCGAGCTGTCGCGCCACGACCCGGACGTGCCCGACTGGGAGTCGCTGTCGCCCGAGGCGCGCCGGCTGTCGGCCCGGATGATGGAGGTGTTCGCGGGCTTCCTGAGCCACACCGACCACCACCTCGGCCGGCTGCTCGACTTCCTGCGCGAGCAGGGCGTGCTCGACAACACGATCGTCATGGTCATCTCGGACAACGGCGCGAGCGCCGAGGGCGGCCCGACCGGCACGACCAACGAGGCGCAGTTCTTCAACAACGCCCAGGAGACGCTCGAGGAGAGCCTCGCGGTCATCGACGAGATCGGCGGCCCCGACCACTTCAACCACTACCCGTGGGGCTGGACCTGGGCCGGCAACACGCCCTTCCGGCGCTGGAAGCGCGAGACGTACCGCGGCGGCTCCACCGACCCGTTCATCGTGTCCTGGCCGGCCGGGCATCAAGGCGCGCGGCGAGGTCCGCACCCAGTACGCCCACATCATCGACATGGTGCCGACGGTCCTGGACCTGCTCGGGCATCGAGCCGCCCGCGGCGATCCGCGGCGTCACCCAGGCGCCGATGCAGGGCGTCAGCTTCGCCCACGCCCTCGACGACGCGGCGGCGCCCAGCCGGCACCACACCCAGTACTTCGAGATGCTCGGCCACCGGGCCATCTACAAGGACGGCTGGCGGGCCGTCTGCCCGTGGCCGGGCCCGTCGTTCGCCGAGGCCGGCACGGGCTTCGGCAAGCCGATCTCGCGCCGAGAAGCTGACCGAGCTCGACGCCACCGGCTGGGAGCTCTACCACGTCGACGAGGACCCGGCCGAGAACCACAACCTCGCCGCCGACACCGCGACAGGCTCATCGAGCTGATCGGCACCTGGTACGTCGAGGCCGGCAAGTACGGGGTCATGCCGGTCGACGGCAGCGGCCTGGCCCGGATGATCGCCGAGAAGCCGCTCGTCGCGCTGCCGCGCAACCAGTACACCTATCGGCCCGGGCACCCAGTCGATCCCCAACTTCGCCGCTCCGCGCCTGCTCAACCGGCCGCACAGCATCACGGCTCGGTCGAGATCCCCGAGGGCGGCGCCGAGGGCGTCCTGTTCTGCCAGGGCACCGCGGCCGGCGGCTACTCGCTCTACGTCAAGGACGGCCGGCTGCACTACGTCCACAACTACGTCGCCCGCGAGCCTGTTCAGCGTCTCCTCGCCCGACCCGCTGCCGGCCGGGCGCCACGAGCTGCGCTTCGAGTTCGAGCCGACCGGGCAACCCGACATGCCGCACGGCAAGGGCGTCCCGGGTCGGCTCCAGCTCTACGTCGACGGCGCGCTGGTCGCGAGCGCCGACGCCCCGTACACCACGCCGTTCATGTTCAACCCCGGCGGCGTCAGCTGCGGCCACAACCCGGGATCGCCCGTGACCCCGGAGTACACGAGCCCGTTCAAGTTCACCGGCACCTCGAGAAGGTGGTCGTCGACGTCAGCGGCGAGCTGATCCTGGACCCCGAGGCCGAGCTGCGGGCGCACATGGCACGCCAGTAGGCGACACATCGGATCACGACCACGCGCTCGGAGCGTGGCGCCACGAAGGGAGTCGGCATGACTGAACGATCGCTCGACGAGCTGGGGCCCGTCGATTACCTCGTCGTCGAGTTCCCGGCCGGACAGCAGAACTTCACGGGTGAAGGCGCATCGGAGCTGCTGCGGCTCCACGACGCCGGGATCATCCGGATCATGGACCTGATCATCGTCGGCAAGGCCGAGGACGGCTCGGTCATGGCCCAGGAGCTCGGGGATCTCGATGACCTCGGGCGAGCTGGCCCGGATCGAGGTCCAGCTCGCCGAGACGCTGGCCGAGGCGGACGTCGAGAAGTTCGGCGACGTGATGCAGCCGGGTAGCATCGGCGCCGTCCTCGTCTACGAGAACCTGTGGGCCGCGCCGTTCGCGTCGGCCATGCGCCGCGCCGGCGGTGAACTGATCGCCAACGGGCGCATCCCGATCCAGGCCATCATCGCCGCCGTCGAGGCCGACGAGGCGCTCGAGCCAGTAGGAGTCTGACATGCCAATGCGAGCATCCCGCCTCGGACGAGCCGCGGTCGTGACCGCTGCCGTCACGCCCGGGCCGTCACCGGTCGCCAAGGCCGCCGTCGTCGGCGCGGCCGTCGGGCCCGGCCCGTCGCCGGTCGCCAAGGCCGCGGTCGTCGGGGCCGCCGTCAAGCCCGGACCGTCGCCCGTTGCGAAGGCCGCGGTGGTCGGCGCGGCTGTGACGCCAGGACGCCGCCGCTTCTAGTCGCCGTATTGATCGTCGTCGCCGCGGCGACGATCGGAGCACCTCAAACGGGTCCCAGGTCAGTGATGGCCGGGGGCCCGTTCCCTTGACCGGCAGGTAGACTCGCGCTCCGGAGGGACCGGTGCCCGAACTCGCCCTCGATCGCGCTGCTGATCCTCGCCTATACGCTGGTCGCGGTCCGTCTCGACCGCCTGTCGATCAGCGGGCCGATCGTGCTCGTAACGGCCGGCGCACTTATTGGGCCCGCGGGCATCGGCGCCGTCGACGCCCCGGCGACATCCGAACCGTTCCGGGTCCTGGCCGAGCTGACCCTGGCCCTCCTCCTCTTCACCGATGCCTCGACGATCGGCGTGCGGGAGGCCGGCCGGATCGCCTGGCTTCCGGGCCGCCTGCTCGCGCTCGGGTTGCCGCTGACGATCGCCGCCGGGGCCCTGGTCGGCTGGCTCGCGTTCCCGGCCCTCGGCCTCGGCTTCGCCCTGCTGGTCGGGTCCATCCTGGCGCCGACCGACGCGGCGCTCAGCCTGCCGATCCTCCTCGACCGCGCGATCCCCGTTCGTGTCCGCCGGGCGATCAACATCGAGAGCGGCCTGAACGATGGGATCGCCACGCCGTTCGTGACCCTCGCCCTGGCGGTCGCCGTGGCCGAGGAGACCAGTGGTGCCCAGCACTGGATCGTCACGGCCGGAACGCAGATCGCCATCGCGGTGGCCGTCGCCGTCGTGCTCGGCGGAGTCGGCGGCCGGCTGCTCGTGGCCGCACGTGCACGGGGGTGGGCCTCGGCGGAATCCGAATCGCTCGCCGTCGTCGCACTGGCGATCCTCGCCTATGCCGGTGCGGCGGCCGTCGGCGGCAACGGGTTCGTGGCGGCCTTCGGGGCCGGAGTCGCCTTCCGGACAGCGACCGTCCGATCAGAGCCATCCGTGGAGCTCGCCGAATCGATCGGGCTGGGCGCGTCGTACCTGGTCTGGGTGCTCTTCGGCGTCGCCGTGGTCGGGCCAGTCGTGGCGACGGGATTCGACCCGGCCTACGTCGTATACGCCGTTCTGAGCCTGACGATCGTCCGGATGGCTCCGGTCGCCCTCGCCCTGGTCGGTACGCCGCTCCGGCGCGACACCGTTGCGTTGATCGGCTGGTTCGGCCCGCGCGGCCTCGCGTCGGTGGTCTTCCTGCTCGTGGCGTTCGACGAGCTCGGTCCCGATCATCCGGCCACCAGGTCCCTCCTGGGTGTCGTCGCCTGGACGGTGCTCCTGTCGGTGTTCCTGCACGGTCTCAGCGCGGTCTCCGTGGGCGCCTGGTACGGCCGCCGGATCGCTCGCGCATCGACGGATGCCTGGGAGCTTGGCCACGCCGACGAGCTCCGGGTCAGCCGTCGCCACTCGTTGGCCCGACCGCCGAGCCACCACGGATGAGGCCGAGCCGGCCGCCCGGTCCTCGGGAGCGGGCGGCCGTCCTGATTCGACGATACGTTCCGATCACGACGTGGTTGCCGGGGTATCCGAGGAGCTGGCTCCGCCCGGATGTCACAGCCGGGGTCACGTCGTGGGGGGTGATGGTGCCGGTGGCCCTGGCCTACGCGGGGCTGGCGGGCGTCCCGCCGCAGGTCGGCCTGACGACCGCGTTTGCCGCGCTGGCGGCCTACGCCGTGTTCGGCACCAGTCGCCATCTCAAGGTCACGGCCAGCTCGACGATGGCCATCATGTCCGCGTCGGTCGTCGCCGATCTCGCCGCCGGAGACGGCGGCTCCTACCTGGCGCTGTCCGCCGCCCTGGCTCTGACGGTCGGCGTGATCCTCGTCGCGGGCGGCATCGCGCGCCTCGGCTTCGTGTCCGATTTCCTCACCAAGTCGGTTGTCACCGGGTTCATCTTCGGACTGGCGATCACGATCATCGTGGGGCAGCTGCCCAAGTTGTTTGGCGTCCCCACGGGCAGCGGCTCCGTCCTCGAGCAGCTCGGGCAGCTCGTCGCCAACCTCCCGCACACGAACCCGTACACCCTGGCCGTGGGCGTGGGTGCGCTCATCCTGATCCTCGGGCTGAGGCTGGTCTCGAAGCGGATCCCCGGGGCGTTGGTCGCGCTCGTTGCCGGGATCGTCGCAGTCTCATTGTTCGACCTCACCGCCAAGGGCGTTAGCGTGGTCGGCCCGGTCGCCACCGGGCTGTCCACTCCGAGTCTTCCCGATGTGCCCCTCTCGACCATCCCGTACCTCGTCGTGGGCGCGGCGGGCATGGTGTTCCTCGCGGTCGGCGAGTCGATCGGCGCCGGTCGTGCGTTCGCGGCGCGCCATCAGTACGAGATCGATCCCGACCAGGAGCTGATCGGGCTCGGCGCCGCCAACCTCTCGTCGGGGCTGTTCGGCGGCTTCACCGTCGACGCCAGCCTGTCGCAGACGGCGACCGGCGAATCCGCCGGTTCGAAGTCGCAGCTGTCGTCGGTCATCACGTCGGCCCTGGTGCTCGCGACGGCGGTCTTCCTCTCGCCGCTCTTCAAGAACCTGCCCAACGCGGTCCTCGGGGCCGTCGTCATCGTCGCCGTGCTCGGCTTGATGGACGTGCACGAGATGCGTCGATACTGGGCCTGGCGGCGGACCGACTTCGTGATCGCCCTGGTCGCGATGATCGCCGTGGTCCTGACGTCCGTTCTGACCGGCCTGGCCATCGCCGTGCTGCTGTCATTGACGCTCCTCCTCTACCGGGCGAGCCGGCCCCATGTGGCCTCGCTCGGCCTGCTGGCAGGCTACGACGACACGTACGTGGATCTCGAGCGGCACGCCGACGCCAGACCCATCCCTGGGCTCCTGATCGTGCGACTCGATGCGCCGCTCTACTTCTTCAACGCGAACGTGGCGCAAACGCAGATCCGGGGCCTCCTGTCAGCCCACGCGCCCGCGCCCCGCGCCGTCGTGATCGACATGGCGTCAACCGCGGACCTTGACGTCACCACCACGGACATGCTCTTCGAGCTCGCGAGGGACCTGCGGGCGCGGTCCATCGAACTGCTGCTGGCCCAGGTGAAGGGGGGTGTCCACGACCGCATGCGCCGCACGGGGCTGATTGACGCGATCGGCGAGGATCGCATCTTCAGGTCCCTCGGCTCGGCCGTCGACTTCCATCGGCGGCGGTCCCTGCCGGCGGAACCGGTGGGCGAGACGTCGGCGGCCGAGCCGGACGATGACGGCGGCTGATCGGCGGCTCGTCGGCCTTAGGGCCCGACCGCCTGGGGGGTCGACGTCCCGCCCGTGATCCTGCCGCTCTCCATCGCGGTAACGAACGCCGCGTGGTCCCGCTCGTTCTGGTCGGCATAGGCTTCGGCGAAGTCGGCGATCGCGCCGTCGAACGTGTCGCTCGTCCCGAGATAGGACGCGATCGCGACCGGGTCGCCGCTCCGCGCGTGCGCGCGGGCCAGGGACGTTCCGCACAGGCCGGCGTAGAACGTCAGGCCGGGCGGCGCGAGCTCGGCGACCTCGATCGAGCCCTTCATGTCCCACAGCTGGCGGAAGTAGAAGTCGCGGCCCTGGGGACCGCGCGTCCAGCCGAGGAAGATGTCCGGCGTGGCCTGCATGAGCCGCTGGCCCATGACGACCCGCTCACCCTGATTGTCCCGATGGGCATGCTCGACATAGGGCGCCAGGACCGACGCCGTGGCCTCCTTGGCCTGGAGGATCAGTGGATCGCCCTCGGAGTGGCCCTCGAGGAGGATGATGAAGCAGCGCGTTCCGACGCTCCCGACGCCGACGACCTTGAGCGCGAAGTCGACGAACCGGTAGCGCTCGAGCAGCTCCCGCCGATCCTCGGACAGGGTCGCCCGGTACGCCGCGAAGGTGTCGCTCAAGGCGGCGAACCCACCGGGCAGCTCGAGGCGCTGGACGACCGGCGGGTCCTCGATGATGACGCGCCGGCCGTCGACGAGCTCCGTCAGGCTCTCGAAGGCCTTGAGGCCGTCCTTGCGCCGGGCCTTGCCGAAGATGGCCGCCAGCTTGGCACGACCGGCGGCGACGTCCTTGAGCGACGCGATCGTGGCCTCTGCGGCGGCGATGACGTCGGTATCGCTGATCCGCGAGTACCAGATGCCGAGGAGCGGCATCTGGCCGTACCGGGTGCCCATCGCTTCGCGATAGGCACGGACCGCGGTCATGGTCGCGGACCGGATCTGGGTCGCCGTGAACCCATTGCCGCGGCCGGCGATCACGACGCTGGTGGCAAGGCGCTTGACGTCCCATTCCCACGGCGCCGGGAGCGTCTCGTCGAAGTCGTTCGCGTCGAAGACCAGGGTCCGTTCGGGCGACGCGAACAGCCCGAAGTTCGAGAGGTGGGCATCCCCGCTCGCCTGGACGATGATGTCCGTGCGTGGGCAGCCGGACAGGTCGAACGCCATCACCGCCGGCGCACCGCGGTAGTAGGCGAACGCGGACGCCGCCATCCGCTGGTGACGCAGCGGGATCAGATCGACGAGCCGATCCGCCTCCTGCGCCTCGAGGATCGCGATCGGGTCGCGGTCCGGGGCCGGGGCGAACGCGGCGTGGCTCGTTCGCGGCACACGCTTGCGGATCGCCTGACCTGCTTCCGCTCTGGCGTCACGATGGACCCACGGTCGCGGCGTCCAGCCGGACGTGTCCGGCGGAAGGGGTGCCCACGCCTCCTCGTACGTGGTCGGCTTTGCTCCCTTGTGCGGCATGGCTTCCGACCCCTTCCGGCGGTCGGCGTGGATTTGCCCGTCGGCGGCTCCGCGCCTACTCGCGCATCAGCATCGCGGCGGCCTCGCGTTCGAGGTCGACGTACGGCTCGCCACTCACGTCCACGGCGACCCGGCGGATCGTCCCGCCGGTGAAGGCCCACGGCATCCCGCCCGGATAGTCGGTCGTCACGCCAGCGCCGCCGTCGCGGCCGATGCACAGGCCCTCGCCGGCGATCATGAACTTGCCCGGCTGGGTCTTGATCTTGCCCTCGCCGACCTTCGTGTCGCCGTGCCACAGGCTGAGGACGCCGACGACGACGCCGGGCGGGTCCTCGCCCTGCTTGTCGAACGAGGCGGACAGGATGAGGTTCGTGCCGGTCGGGAGATCGGCGGTCGCGACGACGTGCGCCTCGCTCATCCCGACGAAGTTGTAGACGTAGTGGAGCCGGTTGTCCTTGACGTAGAGCGCATGACCGCCGAACGGCGAGCCGTGGGCGAACAGGACGCCCTGGGCGCCCGGGCGCCGGGATGTCGACGAGCGCTCCGATCGCGAAGGACCGGTTGCGGACGTTGACGCCTGGGACTCGGGCACCTCGGCGGTGTCCGGGAAGTAGACGTACGCGAGTCCCGGGTGGCGAGAGCACCGGCCGGGGCGTGAGGATGATCTCGAGGGGCGAGCGGTCGTCGAGCGGGAACGCGCCGTTCGCGCCGGCTTCGGCGAACCAGAGGTTCTGAGAGCTCGCGGACCTTGTCCGAGTTCTCCGTGGCGAGGTTGTGGAGCTCGGCCCGGTCGACCTCGGTGTGGTAGAGCTCCCACTCGTCGTCGTTGAAGTGGCTCCAGCCGGCCACGGTCGGGTGGTTGGTGACGGCCTTCCAGCCGTCGTGCCAGATCGCCGCGCGAGCCGAGCATCGAGTAGAACTGCGTCTGGCGGGTCGTCGGGGCGGTCGCGTCGTCGAGGCTGTAGCGCATGCTGACGCCGTCGAAGCGGGCTCTGGACGTGGCCCTTGATGGTGCGCCGGCGGCTTGACGCCGAGGACGTCGAGGATCGTCGGGACGAGATCGATCGCGTGGTGGTATTGCTCGCGGATCTCGCCCTTGGCCTTCATCCCGGCCGGCCAGCGAGATGATGCACGGGTCGCTCGTGCCGCCGTTGAACTCGTAGCGCTTCCACATCTTGAACGGCGTGTTGAAGGCCATCGCCCAGCCGTTCGGGTAGTGGTTGTAGGTCTTGGGGCTGCCGAGATCGTCGAGGAGCGGCATGTTGGCTTCGACGGTGTCGGGGATGCCGTGCATGAACTTCATCTCGTTGACCGAGCCGTTCGGGCCGCCCTCGCCGGAGGCGCCGTTGTCGGAGACGAGGATCGACGAGCGTGTTCTCGCGCCAGCCGTACTCCTCGAGGAAGTCCGAGCAGACGCCCGATGTGGTGGTCGGCATGGGCCAGGAACCCGGCGTAGACCTCGGCCATGCGGCAGAACATCCGCTTCTCGTCGTCGGAGAGCGAGGCCCACGGGCGGGTGACGTCGAGCAGCGGGAACGGCTTGCCGTCGGGGCCCGTGCGGGTCTCGGGGGTGCCGATCGGGTTGATCGGCGGGAGCTCGGTGTCCTTCGGGACGAGCCCGAGCTGCTTCTGGCGGGCGAGGGTCTGCTCGCGCATCGCCTCGTAGCCCATGTCGAAGCGGCCCTTGAACTGGTCGATCCACTCCTTTGGGGCGTGGTGCGGCGCGTGGCGGCGCCGGGCGCGTAGTACAGGAAGAACGGCTTCTCGGGCGCGACGGCCTTCGCGTCCATGATGAACTCGATCGCCTTGTCGGTGATGTCCACGGTGAGGTGGTAGCCCTCCTCGGGCGACTTCGGCTGGTCGACCAGGTGGTTGTCGTAGACGAGGTCGGGATACCACTGGCTGGTCTCGGCGCCGAGGAAGCCGTACCAGCGCTCGAAGCCGCGACCGCTCGGCCAGTTCCGCCGCGTCGAGGCGAGGTTCATCTCGTCCGTCGGGGCAGAGGTGCCACTTGCCGACCATGTAGGTGTTCCAGCCGCGCTCGCCGAGGATCTCGGACAGCATCCCGTTCTCGGGCGGGATCGTCCCGCTGGCGTTCGGGAACCCGATCGCCGCCTCGGTGATGCAGGCCATGCTGTTGCGGGTGTGGTTGCGGCCGGTGAGGAGGCACGAGCGGGTCGGCGAGCAGAGCGCGGTGGTGTGCCACTGGGTGTAGCGCACGCCGTCGGCGGCGATCTGGTCGATGTTCGGGGTGTCGATCGGCCCGCCGTAGCAGCTCATCGCCGAGAACCCGACGTCGTCGAGCACGATGTAGACCACGCTGGGTGCTCCGTCGGGCGCCTTGGGCGGCTCGAACGGCGCCCAGTCGGGCTCCGAGTCGCGGATGTCGACGTTGATCGTGCCCGTGAACGGCGTGCTCATGTGGCGAGGCTCCCACTGCGGCGTGGCGGATAGCATCGCCGCAGGACCCGGGCCGCACATCCACCGGTTCGGGTGAAACGGCGGTCCCCGCCGAGTCGCGCGGAGCTCGCGCGGATCGTAAGATGACCGGCATGGCCGACGACCCGATCGAGCCCTCGTCGGAGGGCCGGCTGCGTGAGTGCTGCGAGCGGCGGCTGGTGGTTCCACCCCGGCGCTGCGCCCGGTGCGGGCACGTCGGCTGCTGCGACTCGTCGCGTCCAGCACGCGCATCGCCACGCGGTCGAGATAGGGCATCCCGTAGTCCAGAGCTTGAGCAGGCGAGGCGTGGTTCTACGACTTCGTCCTCGACGAGGAGGTAGAGGGGATGGAGCTAGCGCGCCGCATCACCACGCTGACCAGGGGGGGCCGGCCCGTCTCGCCCGACTGGCAGCGGCAGCTCAAATGACGCCGCAGACCGGGATCTTCGCGCTCGGCACCTCGTCGCACGGCTATCTCGAGCTCGACCTTGCGCCCGGGGCCGATCCGGCCGCCGCGGTCGCGCGGGTGAGCGGCCTGCGCGAGCCGCGGACGACGATCGGCGGCGTGAACATCGTGGCCGGCTTCCGGCCCGAGCTGTGGGCCACGGTCGCACCGGGCCGCAGCCCGGCCGGGCTGACGGGCTTCAACGCGCCGGTCACCGGGGCGGATGGCTACACCCTGCCGGCGACCCAGCACGATGTGGTGATCTGGCTGACCGGAGCCGGCTACGACGTGATCTTCGACCTCGCGCGGGGCGTTATCGCCGCGCTCGGTGGGGACGTCCGGCTGGCCCACGAGATGGTCGGCTGGCCGTACCACCACGACCTCGATCTCACCGGCTTCATCGACGGGACCGAGAACCCGACGCTCGTCGAGGCCGCGACCGTCGCGCTCGTCCCCGCCGGCACGCCCGGCGAGGGCGGCTCCGTGCTCCTGCTCCAGCAGTGGGAGCACGACGCGGCGACCTGGGAAGGACTGGCGGTCGATGCCCAGGAGGCGGTCATCGGGCGGCGGCGGGCGGACAGCGCCGAGCTCGACCCGCGACCGCCGGCGTCGCACGTCAGCCGCACCGACCAGGACCAGTTCGGCAAGATCTTCCGGCGCAACATCGCCTACGGCTCGGTGGACCGACACGGGACGATCTTCGTCGGCTTCGCCGCGGAGCAGCGGATCCTCGCCGGGATGCTCGACAGCATGGTCGGTCGCGGGGGCGGTCCGCGCGACGATCTGACTCGCTTCACCCGCCCGCTGACCGGCGCCTACTACTTCATCCCGTCGGCCGAGGACCTCGCCGGGGTCGGCGCGGCGGCGCCGGCCTGATTCCTGCTGACCGGGCGGTCCCGCGGCCGCCGCGCGAGCGCGACCGCCGAGGCCTAGCGGTCGACCGCCCGCGTTTCGACGAGCAGCAGCTCGGCGCCCGCATCACCGGCGCGAACGGTCAGCTCCGATTCGCCGCTGACCTTGGCGGCGCCACCCTCGTCGAGCTCACCGGCCTCGCCCACGCTCGCCGATCCGTGGACGACGAACAGGTAGCCCTGGAACTGGTCGCGGAACGGGTGGCCGGCCGCGTCCCCCGGCCCAAGGAGCGTCGCGTAGACCGCCGCGTCCTGGTGGACGGTGACCGCGTCGGGGTTCGTGGGGGCGTCGGGGGCGCCATAGCCGGGCGCCGGGACCAGGACCGGCAGCCAGCCGCCCCGGCGTTCCTCGTCGAGGAAGCTGTGCTGCTCGACCGACGGCTCGAGCCCGCGTTCGGCCGGGATGATCCACATCTGGATGAAGCGCATCGGCTCGGTCTGCGAGTTGTTGCCCTCCGAGTGCTGCATGCCCGAGCCGAGGGTCGCCCGCTGGACCGAGCCCGGCGGCAGGATCCCGCCGTTCCCGCGGCTGTCGCGGTGCTCGAACATCCCCTCGGCGACGTAGGTGATCCCCTCGATGTCGCGGTGCGGGTGCATCGGCCAGATCGCGCCCGGAATCAGGCGATCGTCGTTGAACACCCGCAGGTCGCCGAACCAGGTGTTCTCCGGGTCGTCGTACGTGTCGAAGCTGAAGTGCCAGTTGGCGCTGAACCAGCCGCCCTCGACATGGTGGAGCGACGCGCGGGGACGCAGCGTGATCATCGGCTCTAGCCTCCTGGCTCGCGGTCGACCCGGCTGGGTTCGGTCGAAACGGCTCTACCGATCGACGGCTGACCGGACCACGATAGGCGACGCGGCCGGTGCCGATGACGAGCGGGTCCACGGCGACCGCCCCAGTCGCCCGGATCCCGTGTCTCCGACCCTGCCGCCGGATCACGCCACGCGGGAGGCTTCCCATGACGACCAACGTTCTCGTCACCTACGCGACCCATCACGGGGCGACCCGCGGGATCGCCGAGCGGATCGGGTCGACCCTCCAGGCGGCCGGGCTCGAGACGACCGTGCTGCCCGTCGGCGACGCCGGCGATCCGCGCGCCTACGACGCCTTCGTCATCGGGAGCGCGTTCTATTGCGGCTGGCTCGGTGAGGCGACGAAGTTCGTCCGTCGCCACCGGGACGTGCTGGCCACGCGGCCGGTCTGGCTGTTCAGCAGCGGACCCCTCGGGACCGACGCCGTCGACGCCAAGGGTCGGGACGTGATCGAACTGACGGTGCCGGCAGAGCTCGCCGAGTTCGAGCGGACGATCCACCCGCGCGAGCACCGGGCGTTCTTCGGCGCCTACGACCCGACGAGCCCGCCGATCGGGCTGCGGGAGCGGGGCGCGCGGCTGGCGCCCTCGGACACCTTGCCTGCCGGCGACTTCCGGGACTGGCCCGCGATCGAGGGCTGGGCGCGGTCGATCGCCGCGGTGCTCGCACCAGTGCCGGCAGTCATCGCCTGACCCACCCGCGCCGCCGGGAACCGCATTCGGCGCGGGCCCGTATCGTGGTGCGATGGCGGATCCGCGACGTCCCGACGAGCCACAACCCGGGCACGCGCCGGTCCCTGAGCTCGAGGCCGTTCGGCCCGGCCGCGGCAACGGCCTGCGGATCGGGCTCGCGGTCACGATCCTCGCCGGGGTCCTCGCGCTCGCCGGGCTCACCCGGATGGGCGTCTTCGGCGACCAGGGCCAGAAGACCGCGCTCGACTCGAGCAAGCCACCCGCGCTCGAGGCCGGGCCATCGCCGGCGACGACCAGCCCGTCGTCGACCCCGCCCCCGGTCGAGCTGCCGCTCGAGGCCGCCGCTTGCGGTCGTCCCCCCGACCACGTCGAACCTGATCGCGACGGTCGACGACAACGGCACGCTCTGGACGATGGACGATGGCGGCGGCTCGCGAATCACCTACCCGGCGCCCGGGGTGACGTTCGGGTTCCCGACCTGGTCGCCGGACGGCACGCGGATCGCGGCCGTGGGGACGGACGCCGACGGCGGGGCGATCTACGTCTACGACGTCCCGAACGCCGGCGCGGTCCGGCTCGACGGCGGTCCGAACGTCGGGCAGGACGAGGGTCCCCCGCCCACGGTGATCTACCAGAGCGCGGACGTTCCGCCGTTCTACCTGTTCTGGACCCCGGACGGAAAGCGAATCGCCTTCCTGGCCAGCGAGTCGATCGGGCTGTCGCTCCGAGTCGCGCCGGCCGACGGCAGCGCGCCGCTCGCGGGCGGCGCGCCCGGCTCGATCGTCCGCACCGGCTCGCCGCTCTACTTCGACTGGCTCGACTCGCGCCGGCTGCTGGTCCACGTCGGCGTCGGCCGGGGCGCCTTCACGGGCGCGGTCGGAGGTCGGTGGCGCGGCGGTCGCGGCACGCTCAAGGGATCCGGCGACTTCCGGTCGCCCAGCCACAGCGCGGACGGCCGCTACGTGGCTTTCGTCCGATCCACCGGCACCGGATCCGGCCAGCTCGTCGTGGCCCGGCCCGACGGTTCGGGGAGCCACGAGATGCCGGTCGTCGGACCGGCGGCGTTCGCGTTCGACCCGGCCGGCGACACGCTCGCCACGCTCGGGTCCGACACGTCCGTCGACCCGGGCCAGCCCTTCCCGACCGGCCCGATCCGGCTGATCAACCCGGCCACCGGCGCGATGCGGACGCTGGTCGGACCGCCCGGCGGTCGCGTTCTTCTGGTCACCCGACGGGCGGACGATCGCGGCGATCCTGCCGAGCCAGCCCGGCGACAACCCGATCACCGCTGGGACCGGCAGCGGCTCCGGCATGGTGCTCGCCGGCGCAGTCGCGCCCGGCCCCTCATCATCCGGCTCGCCACCCCAGCTCCCCGGCACGATCGCGCGTCTCGGCTTCATCGACGTTGCGACCGGCGCGATCCGCTCGGAGCGGCCGATCGCGCTCGGCGACCACTTCGTGAACGAGCTGCTCCCCTACTTCGACCAGTACGCCCGAAGCCACCGCCTGTGGTCGCCGGACAGCAGGGCGCTTCTCCTCCCGCTGGTCGACCCGGTTGGCTCGACGCGGCTCGTCGTCGTCCCCGCGGACGGCTCGCCGACCCATCCCATCGCCTACGGCCCGAGCGGGTTCTGGAACCCGTAGCCAAGGGCGATCGTACTGCCGCCGCCGGTGGCGCGACCTCAGCCACCCGAGCGGGCGCCTCTGGACGTGAGCTCTCGTCCGAAGCGGTCGGAGAGAGCGTCGGCGACTTGGCTCCCAGCCACGCACGGACGTGCGAGCGAGGGAGATACTGGAACCGGGCAGGATGACGCAGCCGATCCGGGACCCAGGTGATTCCAGGAAGCCGATGAGCGATATCGAAGCCTTGACGCCGCAACAGCGGGCAGCGATCCCGCATCTGATCCGACAGTCTGTGGCTGTCGCCGATTACGGACTCGGGCACGACGGTTGCCCATTCTGCGGGCGGATCGTCGAGCACGAGGGCAATTGCGTGGCGCTCGTGTTCGGAGCGACCAGAGGACGCCTGATCCCCGAGGCTGAACTCGCCGACAACGAATAGCGCCGGCAGGGTCCCTCCTAGAGGTCCGCGACGCGCCGCGGTCGTCGCAAACGAACCCTCGTCAGCGGAGCTGCCAGACCGCGACCGAGTGGTCGGTGTCGGCCGGGTTGGGCCCGATCCCGATGACGCCGGCCGGCCCGTCGGCCACGATGCCCGGGGCGAAGACCGAGCCGGGCCACGGGTGAGCCATGGCCGTCCAGGTCAGCCCGTCGTGGCTCAGCCAGGTCGCCTGGTTGGCCTGCTCACCGTTCCAGAAAGACGTCACGGCGACATAGCCGAGCGACGCGTGGATCATCGACTGTACGCCTTGGACGAGCGATCCGGTCGGGGTCGGGAGCATGGTGGCCGTCCACTCGGACGTGTCGGTCGAGGTCCAGATGGTCGGGATCGATGTCCCTTCGTCGACGATGCCGCTCGCCCCGGCCAGGATCCAGCGCGAGGAGTCGGCTGTCGGAGCCAGGCCCGCGGTCACCTCGACGTCCTTGCCGTCGAAGCCGTCGATCGCGGTCCAGGTCCGGCCATCCGGCGACGTCGCGAGCGTGAAGGTCGGCCGTCCCGCACCGGACGCGAACGGTTCCCGGGTGAAGTCGCTCCAGCCCTGCCACAGGAGGCGGTTCCCGGACGCGTCCGCGACGCCCTCGTGGGTCCACGGGAACGGGTCGGAGTCATTCGTCACGGCCTTCGGCGCCGGCTTCAGAGCGGTCCACTTCAGGCCGTCCGCCGAGTGCATCAGGTCGCGCCCGTGGAGCGATTCGCCGTTCCAATAGGACAGTGCGGCATCCCAGCCGCCGGTCGGGACGGGCCAGGCAGCCACGAACTCGCTGCCCTGGTCATACCCCTTCGGGTCGGCGGGGCGCGGCCCGGGATAGGCGCTCGTCCACGTCCGGCCGTCGTCGGAGACCCAGGCGAGCGGGGCGAGTGGACAGCCCGGCCCGCCGCCGGTCAGGCCCGGACCCGGGCGACACGGCCCGTGGGCGTAGGCGCCGACCACCAGGACTCGGTGGCCGTCCGTCGTGACCGCCTGGACATCCGCGTCGAGCTTGGCCCCGGAGCTGGCCTTCCTGACCTTGAACGGGAGCTTGACCGCCTGCCAGGTCGCGCCGTCCGGCGAGAACCAGGCCGTGCGTGTCGAGTCGACGGCCACGTAGCCGTCGTCGAAGCCGACCACCTCACGGACGTTCGGCGAGGCGATGGTCCCTAGCGACTGCCAGGTCAGCAGCGCCAGCGGATCCGGCGTGGTTGCGGGTGCGGGGGACGGCGAAGGCGAAGGGGTCGCCGTCAGGGGTGACCACGTCCGTGAGGCGGACGCGCCGGGTGTGGAGCTGCCACTGGGGGACGCGACCGCGCTCCCGCAGCCGGCGATGAGGACGACGCTGAGGAGGGACGCACCGAGGAGTCGTGACATCTGCGTGCCTCCCGTCCGGTGACCGGAGATGAGACGGTCGGCTGGGGCTCGGGGTTTCGCAGCACGACCCAGAAGATGCCCATCGCGAGGAAGGCCCAGCCGCGCTTGCGCCAGTCGAACGCAGCGGCCCGAGCTGTCGGGCTCGTGCTCGGCCGCGATCGAGGAACGGGATCACGAGGAGCGCAGGGAGCAGGACCGCCATGCCGATGACCGTGCCCCAGATGTCCGGATCGATCCCGAGGTTCGCGGCGACGATGTTCATGCCGCGCGTCCAGCTGATCGGGAAGGTCGGCTTGAAGCCGAGGCCGCCCGGGTCCTCGTCCGTTCCGAAGAGCGGCGACGACGGCAGGAGCTGGGGAGCGACGCCCGGCGTCGCGCGGGCACGAAGATCGAGATCAGCAGGACGACCCCGAGGATGATCACGCTCCAGATGAGCCAGCCCCGGATGTGCTCGCTGAACGCCGGCGGTCCGGCCGCTCGAACGCAGCCAGAACGGGATCGAGATGCCCTTGAAGCGGATCAGCAGGTAGTGCCAGCCGACGAAGACGCCCGAGGGCGATCGGGACGATCGAGACGTGCAGGACGTAGATCTGGGCCAGCTTCTCGGTCGCGGTCGGGATCGAGAGCAGGGCATCGGTGGTGTAGCCGAAGGCGCCGGCGAGCCCGATGGCGTTGAGGACCTCCGACGACGTTCCAGGGCACGCCGAAGCCGACCTCGTCCCAGTGGAGCGCCTCGCCGGTCAACGAGATCACGAACGTGAGGCCGGCGAGCCCGACGCCGATCAGCCAGAGCCCTTCCTTGCCGCGCCGGTAGCCACCGGTGATGAAGACGCGGACCATGTGGATCATCACGAGGCCGAAGATCAGGAACGAGTTGTAGAAGTGGAAGTTGACGACGATCGACCAGCCGGGCGTGGCGCATCAGGTGGTGGACGATGCCGTAGGCCGTGCCGGCGTCGGGCACGTAGACGAGCGACAGCAGGAACCCGGTGAGGATCTCGAGGCCGAGGGCGATCGCGAGGACGCCGCCAAGCAGGTACCAGATGCTGTTGGTCTCGACCGGGATCAGGTAGTCGTCAGCGGTCGACGGCGGCCTCGGCGGACGAGCCGGCCGGGACGGCGGGCGCGGTGATCGACCGCCCGCCCGAGGCGATCCCAGCTGCGGCGGCCTTGGGCGCCGTCGCCTCGTCAAGCCGCGCGAGGAGCGGCGTCGCCCCGAGTCGGGTCAGGGTCTCGCGGGCGGTCTCGATCGCGGCGCGGCGCCTCGGCCATCTCGCGTCTCGGTCGGGGCGAGCAGGATCGCCAGGTCGAGCGTGGCCAGCGCCTCGTCGAACGCGCAGCCGAGGCCGTGCCAGCCGCGGAGCGCCTCGCGGTAGCCGGCGATCGCGTCGGCCCGCCGGCCCTCGAGCGCGGCAAGCCCGGCCCGGAAGGTCACCAGGTCGAGGCCGAACGCCTCGCCGCGGAATGGCGACGCCTGGATCCGAGCGACGATGTCCCGCGCCGCCTCCAGCTCGCCGGCCCACAGCGCCGCCCGAGCCCCGATGGGCAGGCTGATCGGGGCGAAGTACTCCGTCGCCTGGACGCTCAGCTCGGCCTGCCGCTGCGCCTCGGCGAGCGCTCCGGACTGCAGGGCGCACACGGCGCGGCCCCAGTGCAGGTAGGACGGGTACTGGGGATCGCTGCACGGTCTCGACCATCCGCTCGGCCTCGTCCAGGTCGTCGGATCGGTCGCCACCGGTGAGCGCGGCGAGGACCGCGCGATCGACGAACAGCTCCACCAGCGAGTCACCGGTGATCTCGTAGGCCATCCACTCGTCGAGCAGGGCCTTCGCCCACGCCCACTCCCCGACCCGGATCGAGCAGGCAGACGGCATTGCCGACCATGAGGAAGCCGAAGACCTTCGACCCGCGCCGGCTGGCGACCTCCAGCCCCTCGCGAGCCAGGGCAAGCCCGGCGACCGGGTCCGCGAACTGCTCGTAGAAGGTCAACGAGGTCCGGGTGTTCCGGTCGACGTCGGTCAGCCCGTTGCTGATGGCGAGCTCGCTCGTGCCGCGCAGGATCATCAGCCCCTGGCGCGGGCGTCCGAGACGCCACAGCGTGCTGGAGAGCCGCGACAGCCCCGCCGCGGTCTCGGGCAGCAGGTCGAGGCGTTCGGCGATCGGCAGCAGCCGCTCGAGCCAGGCGAGGGCCTGCTGGTCGTCCACCCGGACTGTCCCCAGCGCCAGCTGGAGCATGAGCGCCACCCCGACCGGCGTCTCCTCGAGGTCGGAGAACTCCTCCCAGGCCGGAACCATGATCTCGAGCAGTCGTTCCTTGTCGGTGCGGAAGAACCCGATCGACTCGGCGTAGGCCGCGGTCGCCCGCGCGATCTCGATCGCGGTCACCGAGCTCGCGGCGAGCCTCGAGCGCCGCGAGCCCGTGCCGTTCCGCGACCTCCGCCACGAGGCCCTGCATCGCCGAGGCGAGCGCCCGCTCGTGGAGGTCGGCCCGGTCGGCCGCGTCCGGGCTGACCGCGAGGGCGTGCTCGAGGAACGCGATCGCCTGGGTGTGCGCGCCGAGGGCGGCAGCGCGCTCGGCGGCGCCGCGCAAGCGCCACCCGCGCCTGGGCCGCCAGCGCATCGGCCTCGGGCCCGTCGGCGGCGTAGCCGTGGGCCGCCAGGTAGTGGCTCGCCAGCGCGCCGGCCAGCTCGTCGGTCTCGAGCGTCTCGAAGTAGCGCGCCGCGGCGAGGTGGCGGACCTTCCGGTCGCGCTTCGCCAGCGTGTTGTAGGCGACCTCGCGGATGAGCGCCTGGACGAACGCGTACTGGCCGCGCTCTGGCGAGCGCGGGTCGACCTGCTGGACGAGCAGCTCGCGCCGGACGAGCGCCCGCAGCCGCGGCTCGACCGCTGCGACGTCCTCGCCCGACACCGCCGCGACCGCCGGCCGGCGTGAAGCTCTGGCCGAGCACCGCGGCGTCGGCGACGAGCGCCCGGTCGGTCGCGTCGAGCTCGTCGAGCCGGGCGGAGATGAGCGCGGTCAGCGTCTCGGGCACCGCCACGGCGCTCATGTCGCTCGACGGCCGGTAGACCCCGTCCTCGAGCACGCAGGCGGCCCTGGGCCAGCAGCATCCGGACCGTCTCGACCGCGTAGAGCGGCACCCCATCGGCCCGGGCCACGATCATGTCGCGCGCGTGGTCCGGCAGCCCGGGCACGAGGCCCGCCAGGAGCTCGCGCATCGCGGCGGTCGAGAGCGGCTCGAGGTGGATCGAGGTGAAGCTGCGCTTGCCGGCGCCCCAGTCGGGCCGCCGCTCGAGCAGCTCCGGGCCGGGACAGGGTCAGGATCAGGATCGGGACGTTGCGCGACCACTCCATCAGGTGGTCGACGAAGTCGAGCAGCCCCGTGTCGGCGTGGTGGAAGTCCTCGAAGACCATCACCACCGGCGCCGTCGCGGCGAGCCGCTCGAAGAACGTCCGCCACGCCCCGAAGAGCTGCTGCGACCCGGCGTCCGACTCGAGCCCGAGCAGCGACAGCAGCGCCGGCCCGATCCAGGCCCGCTCGGACTCGTCGGGGACGTGCTGCTCGAGCATCGCCGCGATCGCCGCCCGGGTGGTCGCCTCGTCGTCGGTCTCCTGGAGTCGGGCCCGGCTGCGGATCATCTCGCCGAGCGCCCAGAACGTGATCCCCTCGCCGTAGGCCGGGCTCCGGCCGTCGTGCCACCAGACGCGTCTCGACCAGCCCGTCGACGTACTTGAGGAACTCCCAGGCCAGGCGCGACTTGCCGATCCCGGCCGGCCCGATGACGCTGACCAGCCGCGGCCGGCCTTCGCGCCCGGTGGCGTGGAAGAGGTCCTTGAGCTGGCGCAGCTCCTCGTCGCGTCCGACGAACGGCGCCTCGAGCGTATCCGAGTCCGCCCGACGCCGCCGCGCTGGGCGACGACCCGCAGGGCGCGCCAGGCGGGGACCGGGCTCTGCCTTGCCCTTGAGGACCTGGTCGGCCGGCGGGCTCGAAGACGATCGCGCCTGCCGGCGGCGCGCTGCGTCGCCTCGCCGACGAGCACGGTCGAAGGCGGCGCGACGCTCTGGAGCCGGCTCGCCGTGTTGACCATGTCGCCGGCGACCATGCCCTGGTTCGGTGGCGCCCAGGGTGACCGCGGCCTCGCCGGTCAGGACACCGGCCCTGACCTCCAGGGCCGGGCCCGAGCCCCGGACCGCGTCGACGAGGTCGAGGCCGGCCCGGACCGCCCGCTCGGCGTCGTCCTCGTGGGCGATCGGGGCGCCCCACAGCGCCATGACCGCATCGCCGATGAACTTCTCGACGGTGCCGCCGTAGCGCCCGATGACCTCGCGGACGGTCTCGAAGTAGCGGTCCTGGAGCTCGCGCACCTCCTCGGCGTCGCGGCCCTCGGAGAACGCCGTGAACCCGACCAGGTCGGCGAACAGGACGCTGACCAGGCGGCGCTCGGCGACGGCGTCGGATGGCAGTGCGTCGCGGGGCGGTGCCGGCGCGGTGGGCGCGGCGGCCGTGGCCCGTGCCGCGCCACCGGCCATGCGGCGTGGCGCACTCGGAGCAGAACTTGGCCGCGGGCAGGTTCGTCGCGCCGCAGCTCGGGCAGGTGATCTGCGAACGGCGTCGCGCACTCCATGCAGAACTTCGCGCCGGCCAGGTTCTCGGTGCCGCAGTTCGGGCAGATCACGCACGCGCCTCTCCCGTGTCGCTCCGCGTCAGGCGCTGAGGATAGCGGAGGAGGGCAGCGCTAGAGGGCCGCCGCCATGTGCTGCGCTCCACGTCGTGCTGTCGGCCGACTATTGGGCGTGGAGACTGACTCTCGTCGTGTCGAAGGCAACTCCGATCGACCGAGATCCGGCCGAACGTAGTGATGTTGTCGCACTCGCGAATAGATCTTCAGAGCGGCCGCATGTAGATTGAGGTCCAGCGGCGCTCGTACGCGCCCTCGATATATGAAATCGGGGCACATGAAGCTCTTCGAGCTTTACAGGTACAGCAAACCGAGCCCAGGCCCGGACATCGAGCTCGTTGAGGGCTATCCCAACATCTTCCACGCGACTCGGTGGCCTGCCTGGCCGGGGCTCAATGGCGCCGGCCGCGTCCAGCTGGACCACGGCATCGACTCGGTCACCAACGTCAAGGCCCTCGATGGAGTGCGACAACCAGCGATCCTCATCGCATCAAAGCCACATCGGGCCGGGTCCGATTGGACGCCATGGCATGACGAGCTGAACCCCGAGGCGGCGGGGCACGTGCGCTATTTCGGCAACAACGAGGCCGGGCGCGCTGGGCCGTCGGCTCGGTCCGACTGGAAACAGAGCCGTCATGAGCGAGTTCCCACTTCATCGCTCGCAACACGCGCCGATCGCATGCGCCGCGGCACCCCTATTTTCTTCGAAAGCCTCGTCCATGAAGGGCGCACAAAGGGGTTCTGGCAATTCATAGGGTTTGGCGTCGTCGAGCGCGCTCAATTGACAACGCAGGTCGATCGACAGGACCGATGGTTCGTCAACTATGTCTTCGATTGCGCTCTTTTCGATCTCAGCTCCGAGGCACTCTGTCTCGACTGGGATTGGATCGCTGCCAGGCGGGACCCGACGAAGTCCCTCGGGGAGACCCTGGATCTGGCACCCGCATCGTGGCGAACAGGGTCGAGTCAGGGAGAGCGGGCGATCGAACGCGTGCGACAGCGTGTCACCAGGTTCCAGTTCTTGGGTCAAGTGGGTCAGCGACCGGAAGTCGGAACGCCCGCCGAGACGGCCCTGCGCTCCGTAGTCGAGCACTACAAGCGGCTCGAGACCCTACCAGGGCGTCGGTGAGCGCGGTTGCCGAAGGACTCGCTTCGGAAGTGGTTGGAAGTTACCTTCGCGAGAGCGGCCAGTACAGACCAGGTTGGATTACCAAACGCGCCGGTGACGGTGGCATTGACTTTGTAAGCAGGCTTGACCTGGGCGTCGGCGTGAGCGCCCTTAAGCTCGTTGTCCTCGGCCAGGCGAAGTGCGTGTCGGCGGGCGCCCCACCCACTAGCGGTCTCGATTTGGCGCGGACGGTATCACGACTAGATCGCGGATGGGTAGGCGCATTCGTAACGTCTGGCTTCTTCAGCGAGCAGGCTCAGCGAGAGGTGCTAACAGATCGGTTCCCGCTCCTGATGTTGAACGGTCGTCATGTCGGCGAGGCCGTCGTCAAGGAGGCTGCTCTTCGTGGGGAGTCTGTCTCTGCCTACATCCAGGCCGTGGATGCGGAGTACGACCACCGGCTGTCAGGCCGGCTGCCGTCGGAGATCTTGAGTGACTGACCCGGTCTTCACAGCCCGCGGCGTTCAACAAGCGGCCCTCTGGTGTGGACGAGCCTCGCTACTACCGGCTCATGCTTGGCAGTGGGAGCGTCCACGCCGCCAAATACCTCGCCGGCGAATTCGTGGGGACCGATTTCGGGATCGCCCAGACTGGCCAATGATCTGCCCGAGGACTGGCGGGTCTTCAACCACAAGTTCATTCCGGTGTACCTGGCATCTCATCCTGACAAGAAGCCAGTCGGAGCTGGACTGGCATGTGGTGCTCTCTGGACGATCTCAAAGGGCCTCCGGGTCGGTGACGTGGTCCTCTGCCCCAACGGGAAGGGCCGGTACCAGGTCGGGCGGATAACCGGGGACTACCACTATGAGATGGGTGGTGTCCTCCCGCATCGCCGGCCCGTGACCTGGCTCAGCGGAAACCATCGAGCGCTCCGCGATGAGCAAACCGTTCCGCAACTCAACCGGATCGATCGGGACGATCAGCAACGTGACTGGCTACCGTGACGAAATCGAGCGTCTCCTCGCCGGGAATGGTTGACCGCGGACTGCCGGTCCTACCTCATGCCAGCCTGAGCGCTGCCCGGCTTTTGTATCGCGAGATCGAGCCTCGCGACCTGTTCTACCGAGCGACCATGGACCTCGTCGAGCGAGCATGGCTTGGGTCCGAGGCGCCGCTGACTTTGGGCGAGGCCGTGCGATGAGGCGACTGTGGATGAGCTCATCCCGTTGCCGACCAAGGACGCTCAGCATGTCACTGGGGCCCGAGGCCCAGAGCCCGGTCCGCACCAATACGTCGGCTTCGTGCTTGATCTGCTCGAACCGCTCCGAGTCGATTGGGCGGTTGATGATCGCCAGTCCATTCTGCCGGACGTGTGCGAGCCGCTCCTGCAACTCGGCGATTGATTGGTCCGTCACGAAGGTCGCCCTAACGATCCTGACACGGCTCACGAAGTACGCGACTCGGGCACATCGCGCGCGAAGTCGCACCACCGGCACGCGTCCTGCGACGGCGTCGCCGCGAAGTCACCCGACCGGATCCGCGCCGTCCGCGCCAGGATGTCGTCCCGGGCCGCGTCCAGCTGCTCGTCCGTGCGGGTCGTGCTCAGCCGCGTCGCCGACTCGGTGAAGTACAGCGTCACCCGCTCGGGCGTGCCGAGGCCCAGCGCGTCGCGGCAGGCGAGGGCGTAGATCGACAGCTGGAGGCTCTCGTCGACGCCCTTCTGGGATGAGACGCGGCCGGTCTTGTAGTCGATGACCTCGATGCCGCCGGAGGGGAGGCGGTCGATCCGGTCGATCGAGCCGCTGACGATCACCGGCGGGCTGCCGTCGGCGGGGTCGAGGGTGAGGTCGAACCGCAGCTCCTCGTGGATCGCCTGGCCGAGGCCGCGCAGCTCGCCGTCCCAGAAGTTGTCGAGCAGGGTCTGGACGCGCCGGCCGTAGCGCCTCCTCGGTGGTCTTGTCGCCGAAGCCGGTCGGGGTCCAGCGCTCGGTGAACAGGCGCTCGAGGTCGTCCCGGGTCGGCGGCGGCTCGCCGCGGGCGGCCGCGCTCGCGCCGCTCGCGGGTGAACGCCTCGAACGCCTCGTGGGCGGTGGTCCCGAAGGTGAACGCGGCGACGGTCCGATCGGTCGGGATCCGGTAGACGTAGCCGAACGCGTACTGGAGCGGGCAGCGCTCGTAGGTGTTGAACTGCGAGTAGCTGAACGAGCGCGGCAGCGGCGCGACCTGGAGGAGGTTCGCCCCGAGCGCCGCTGTCGAGCGCGACCGAGCGGAAGGTCAGCGGGTCGAGGCCGAGGGCGCGGGCCTCGTCGGACTCCATCGCGGCCGATCGGCCGATGGTCGCGAGGTCGGCGGCGAAGCGCTCGCGGGCGGCGTCGGTCTCGGGGTCGGCGGCGTCGGTGCCCTCGAGCAGGCCGACGAGCTCGGTCGCCCGGAGGCGGAGGGCGAGGCGGCGCTCGCGCTTCGTCGGGAGCGGCATGACCCGGCGGATGAGCGCGGCCGTCCGCTCGAGGGCGTCGGCGGGCTCGGCGGTCGCGGTCGGTCGCGTCGGCGTCGGCTCGGCGTCGTCGTCGGGCTCGGTCGGCTCCCCCGCCCCGGCGTCGGCGTCGGCCGTCCGGTCGACGTGGCGGAGCTCCGGGCCGGCGCCGTCGAGCAGCTCGGCGACGAACGGCGAGGCGGCCCTTCTGGACGGTCGGGCCGCCGTGGGTCGTGAGGATCAGGCGGTCCTGCGCGCGGGTCATCGCGACGTACAGGAGGCGGCGCTCCTCGTCGGTGTGGATGTCGCCGGCGGGGACGGCCTCGCGCAGGAGCTCGGGCGGGAAGAGGCCGCTGCCGTACTCGCGGGCCGGCCACTCCCCGTCGAGCAGGCTCGGGACGATGACGTACGGGAACTCGAGGCCCTTGGCCTGGTAGAGGGTCATCAGCCGGACGCCCTCGACGTCCTCGGTCAGCTCGACGCTCGTCGGCAGCTCGCCGCCGGCGTCGCGGTAGGCGTCGAGGTAGTCGACGAAGCCGGCCAGCGTGCCGTTCGGGTTGGCGCCCTGCCAGTCGCTGGCGAAGCGCAGGAAGCTGGCGATGTTGGCGACGCTCCGCTGGGCCTCGAGCGTGCCGACGGCGATGAGGTCGAGCACCTGGCCGGTCCGCTCGATGAACCGCTCGAGGATCGTGAACGGGCCCTCGCGCCAGGTCAGCGGCGTGAGCTCCTCGAGGGTCGCCGAGGAGGCGCCGGAGCTTCGCCCGGGTGTCGGGCGCGACGGCGGGTCGGTCGGTCGTCGGCTCGGCGGCGTCGGCGTCGGCGTCGTCCGTCTGTCGAGCTCGCCGGTGGCGACGATCTCGCGGATCGCGTCGACGAGGTGGCGCCGGTCGAACCTGGCCATCCGGGCGACGTGGAGGATCTCGAGCGCGTCGAGCCGCCACGGGCCGGCGGTCATCATCCGGGTCAGCGCGACGTCGTCGTGGGGGTCGGCGATGGCCCGCAGGCGACTGCTCGAGGTCGCGGATCTCCGGCAGCTCGAACAGCGACAGCCCGCCGACGACCGTGTACGGGATGTCCTCGTCGCGCAGCCGGGCGACGATCGCGTCGCGGTGCTTGTGCTTGCGGTAGAGGACGGCGACGTCCGACCAGCGCGGCTTCGGCCCGTCGCCGACGAGCTTGCCGATCGCGTCGACGATGACGACCGCCTCGTCCTCCGGGCCCGGCGCAGACGATGAGCTCGACCGGGCTCGCCGGCCTCGCGCTCGGTCCGGAGGCGCTTGTCGGGCTCGTAGCGGGCCTGGTTGCGCTGCGATCAGCCGGTTGGCGGCCTGGAGGACGCTGTCGACCGAGCGGAAGTTCTGCTCGAGCCGGAGGCGCGGCGGCGGGCCGGGCGGCCGGGCGGTCGGGTCGTGGATCGGCGGCCGCGAGAAGCGCGTGTCGAACTCGGTGAAGGCGGCGAAGCTGGCGCCGCGGAAGCGGTAGATCGACTGGTCGTCGTCGCCGACGACCATCACGTTGTCGGGCCGGTCGGGCGTCCGGCCGAGCATCTCGATGAGCTCGATCTGGGCGACGTTGGCGTCCTGGAACTCGTCGACCAGGAGGTAGCGGAACTGGCGCTGCCAGCGGCGCAGGACGTTCGGGCGGACCTTGAACAGCTGGGTGACCGCGGCGATCTGCTCGCCGAAGTCGAGCGCGCCGCGCCGGACGAGCTCGGCCTGGTAGGCGCGGTAGACGGCCGCGAGCTCGGTCAGGCGCATGACCTCGAGGGCGGCGCCGTCCGCGACGTAGGTGGCGGCGAGCGCGTCGATCTGCGGCGTGCTGGTCGGGGTCGAACTGGTTCCGCGGGTGCGGGTGGCCGTCGCCGCTGATGGCGCGGCGGGCCTCGCGGTCGGCGGCCTTCTCGACGTTGACCTCGGCGTCGGCGGCCAGGTCCGGGCGGAAGGCGTCGGCGAGCTCCTCGGCGCTCATTCGCCGGCGCGCCTCCTCGTCGGGGCGCACGCGGGCTGCCTCGGCGCGCTCGTGCCGGCGGAGGTCGGCGTACGCCTTGCGGACCTCGCGCGGGGCTCGCAGGTTGCCCTGGCTGCTCGAGGCGCTCGGCGGCCGCCTCGTAGGGGCCGTAGCGCTCCTCGAAGACGCGGCGCTCCTCGGCGACGAAGGCCTCGAAGTCGGCCGGCGTGACGAGCTCGTCCTTGGCCCGGTTGATGAACTGCGACGAACTGGGCCAGCCACCAGTCGGTGTGGTAGACGAGCGGGAGCTGCGGCCGGATGTCGCGCAGGAGGAGGACCTGGCCGACGCCGTCGAGCACGTCCGGGTTCGGCGGCAGCCCGGCGTCCGCCGCCGACTCGGTCAGCACCCGGTTGCAGAAGCTGTGGAAGTTCGAGACGGTCATCCGCGAGCGCGTCGCCGGCCCGACCGCGTCGTCGAGCCGCGCCTGGAGCTCCTTCGCCGCCTTGACGTTGTACGTCAGGACGAGGATCTGCTCCGGAACGAGCGGCCCGTCGAAGGGGCGGTCGCGGTCGGCGCGGTGGTGCGGCGCGGTCGGGCGGCGGCCGCGCTGGTCCCAGAGGCTGAGGTCGGCGGGCGGCTCGCGCCTCGGCGGTCGGCGTCGGCGTCGGCGTCGGCGACGGTGTCGGCTCAGCCGGCGCAGCAGCCGGCCCTGCGCGTCGCGCGTGCCCTCGCCCTTCGTCTCGAGCAGCCACCGCACCCGCTCGATGATGACCCGCGTCTTGCCCGTCCCCGCCCCCGCGATGACGACGAGCGGCCCGTCGCCGTACTCGACGATCCGGCGCTGCTCGGGCGTCAGGGCAGCGGCCACCTCAACGACTGCCATCAAGCCACCCACTGGGGCAGGGTCGGAGGTGAGTGCCGAGCGAAGCGCCTCATCGCTACCGTCCGTCGGTGTCGGATCTTTTCGACTGGGATCTGGACAAGGCAGCCAAGAATCTCCGAAACCATGGCGTGTCGTTCGACGAGGCCGAGACTGCGGCGACGAGCCCGCTGGCTCGGTTCTTCCCTGACCCGGACCACTCCATGGTCGAGCCGCGATTCTGGGCGATCGGGTACTCCAGCCTGGGGAGGCTCCTGGTGGTGGTAATCTCGTACGCGCGGCCGCAAGCCACGGATCATCTCCGCACGGCGCGCCTCGAAGCGCGAACGACGTGTCTACGAAGAGCGATGAGGCCCCGGACCTGAGCGGACTCGATTGGAGCAAGGCCGAGGTCGGGCGATACGCCCGCGCACCGGGCGAGAAGACCGAGATCCGCATCGACAACGCGATCGGATACCAGCTCCGGCTGATCCCCTCCAACAAGATCCTGGCCCGATTCCGCTCGACCCTCGAGGCCTGGCCCGTGATCATCGCTACGGTCGAAGGCGGGCGATCGCCGCGAACACTCGCGCTCGACTGCATTCTTGCCGACGGGCGGATCGGACGAGTGTCCGCGGGTCCCTTCCTCCTCAGCTTCGCGCGGCTCAACAACGGCGAACCCCATCCGTATCCTGGCGGCGTGAAACGGGTGGCAGAGGTGAGCGAGCCGGTCTGAACGGGCATCGTCAGCTTCGATCCTCGTCGTCCATCAGCTGGAGGTCGGCATCGAAGTTGCGGCTGCGCTCGCACTCGCCGCAGATCGGGCGGCCGCCATCGCCGGTCGGGTCCTCGTCGGGATCGCCGTTGAGCACCGCGCCGCACGTCGCACACGCAGACGCGGCGGCCGGGGGCGCGACCTCGGATCGGCGCGTCGGCTCGGCGCCCGGCAAGCGACGGAGCGAACGAATCGGACTCAGGGAAGGAAGCGGGCGAAGTACGTGACCGCCCAGATCAAGAGTGCGATGAACAGCCCAAGGAGCACGAGACCGACGAGCGTGTCCACCTCGAGACCTCCCTTCAGCCGTCATCGGGCGTCGCCCGTCCGGTTCTCGTCCGGATTGCTGTTGAGTGGGACCAACGCAGGCGCGCACGCGTAGAACGCGGCCGCGTTCAGCCGTATGTCCCCGTCCATCGCTTCGACACCCGGTACGTGCCTCACGACGACATCCTGCCGAACCGTTGTGCCAGCTTGGGTGGCGCGATCACGACGAGCTGGGTCGTGGCGCGGGTCAGGCCGACGTAGAGGAGCGCGTCGAGGCGCTCTCCCGTCTCCGGCAGCTCGCACAGGATGACGACCTCGCGCTCGAGGCCCTTGAAGCGGCGGATCGTCTCGAACCGGATGACGTCGGGCGGCTCGTCGGGGACCTCGTCGGAGGGCAGCCGGAGCGAGTGGCCGGCGTCGTCGATCGCGCCGTTCCAGAGGACTTCGTTGCCGAAGCTGGCGCTGGCGCCAGACGTCGCTCTCGGCCGCGGTCCGGCCCGACAGGACGACGATCTGCCACGGCCGAACGCCCTCGTCGGCGATCAGCCGATGGAGCTCGACCCGAAGTGCCTCGACCGTCGGCCGACCCGGCTCCGCCTCGATGATCCGCGGTGCCCGGCCCTCCGCCAGGAGCTGGATCGGCTCCGTGGGTCCGTGATAGAAGCGGCCCGCGAGCCGGCCGACCGGGGCCGGGCAGCGATAGTCCTCGAACAGCTCGATCGTCGGCAGATTGAGCTTGCCGACCTGGTCATCCCGGTACAGCGCCTGGCCGGGATCGTGGAAGACCCACAGGACGTCGTCCGACGGATCGTCGAGAAGGAACATCAGCGTTTCCAGCCACTCGCGCTCGAAGTCCTGGCCCTCGTCGACCACGATCGCGTGGAAACGCTCGGCCGGCAGCGCATCGATGGCCCGCGAGAGCGCCGTCGGGAGGGTCTCGTCCCACCACTCGGGAGGGGGGTCGATCGGCCTTGGTGGCAGGACGCCGGCGCGCTGGCCGAGCGTCTCGCACAGCCGGTGGAACGTCGAGACCGTCAGGCGCTCGGCCGTCGCAGGGTCGCCGGCGGTCATCTCCTCGACGTCGCGCAACATCGCCGTCGCCAGCGGCTGGTTGAAGCAGACGACCAGCGTCCGGAAGCCCTCGCGGGCCAGCCGTCGCGCCTTCTCGAGGGCGAGGATCGACTTGCCGCTCCCGGCGGGACCGACGATGTCGACCCGGCGCAGGTTGCGGAAGTGATCGAGCGCCCTCGCCTGCTCGCGCGAGGCCCTGATCAACCGGGCCCGATCGTCCTCGACATCGTGGCGGAGGAGCCGTCGGAGGCTGACCGTCGGGGCCAGGTAGTCATGGACCCGGCGCATGCCCTCGGCGCCGAGCGCCCGCGCCACGACTCCCGTCGCCGACCCAGTAGGCGTACGCGCGATCGACCGCTCGGCGGGCCGCCTCCGGCGTGGCCAGGGCGTCCGCGTCGAGCACGAGGTCGGGCGGTGCGTCCGGCCCGAGGAGCGAGTGGTTTCCTGGCAGGCTGGCGAGGTCGACGTCGGGAAACGCGACGGCGTGGCCGACCCTTGGCTCCTGGTGCGCCGGCCAGTCGGGCAGGTCGTTCAGGACGCGGCGGAGGTCGTGCTTGGCCGCCTCGGCCTGGGCGAAGGGGGAGCGATCGAGCTGCCGCGGGCCAAGGTACCAGCGGCCGTCGGCGGTTCGACGTGGCTCGCCCGCCTTGACCTCGATGACGAGCAGCCCAAGGTCCGGGTGCACGACGACGAGGTCCGCCTCCCCATCGTGCGCCGGCCCCGAGCGCCGCGTCCTGGCGCACCAGCGGACGTTCTGGTAGATGCGGTACTCGGGTGGGAGGGCCGCCCGGAGGGCGTCGTGGACGTGCCGCTCGGCGGCCTGCCCGCGCGTCTCGGCGACCTCGTCGACCAACGGTCCCCCATTCCCTGCGCGCACAGCGTACGGCACGAGCGTCGTCCGGCTCGTTGCGCAGCGCCTCGCCTCGTTGGCCGAGCTCAGGCGAGCGCTGTCCGGATGTCGTAGCGATCCGCCACGGTGTCGTCGATGATCGAGACCGACGTCGGCGCCCCCGCCTCGCGGTCAAGCCACGCTGGAGCCGGCCACGATCGGGCCACCGGGCCGACCGGTTGGTTCTCGACGAACGGGCGCCAGGCAACCGACCGGAGCGCACCATTCGCGGCGTACACCGCCTCGATCGTCTCGCCCAGGAGGATGCCCGGGATCGTCGTGCTGTGGAGCCAGATCGGCTCGGAGACGACACCCGGCGGGCTGGCGTAGGTCCGAAGCATCGTCGCCGGGACGGCACCATCGGGCTCGTCGAACGGCTCCGCACCGATGCGCCGGGCGATGGGTCCGGGTTCCGGCGTTCGCCACGGAACATCAGTCGGCCACGGGATGCTGAGACGGCCCAGACCGATGGCCGGCACGAAAGCGAACTGGGCCCGCGGGATGCTCACCTCGACCCAGGCGTCGAACGCGCCCGGCAGGTCTGCCGCTCGTTGCCAGAATCGCGAGACCGGGCCGCGCAGGGCGCCGCTGCCGTGGAGCCCGATCGCCCGGGTGAGCGTCCGCTCGAAGGTGGTCGCGACGCGCTCGCCGTCCACTTCGACCTCGACAACCTCGACGTGGTCGGGCTCGACCCGGATCGTGAGATACGGCTCGTCCCCGCTCCGGTAGTCGGCGGTCCAGGCGTCGCCGCCGTGCTGGATCGACGCCTCGTCGAGCAGCCCGAGCCCGACGTAGGGGAACTCGAATGGGTGCCAGAAGTGCTCATCGCCTCGTCTCCTATCGATCCTGGCTGGAGCACCGTTCCGGCCCGAGGAGGCCGGTGGTTGCTGCGCCGTCATCGAGCCAGGGCTCTCGGGCGCTCGTGATAGGCGGCACCGTGGCGGTGCCGGGTCCAGATTACCCTCCGCCGACCCGAAGGATCGCGAGCGCCCGGAGCAGCTGGGCATCGCCCGACTTCGCGAGACGCTTCGATCCGAGCGTCGCCAGCTGGTCGGGACGGACAGGCCCGACGCCCGGCGGAAGCTCGACGTTGACATCCGGCGCGAGGCCGACGTGCCAGGCCGACCGGCCCGCCGGCGTCAGCCACTCGGACGTGCCGATCGAGAGGATGGACCCGTCCTTGAGCGGGAAGTCGGTCATCAGCGTCCCGGTCCCAGTGGTCGTGGTCCCGACGAGCGTCGCGCGATGGGCATCCTGCAGCGCCCCGGCCACGATCTCGGCGCAGCTCGCGGAGTCTGCGTCGACCAGGACGACCAGCGGAAGGTGGGTCGGCGCAGCGTCCGCCGGGACCGTCACCTCGACCTCTCGATGATCGGCACCACGCTCGCGGAGGACGACCTCGCCCGCGCCGAGGAAGACGGACGCGACGCCGACGGCCTCATCCTCCCAGCCACCGGGGTTTCCGCGCAGGTCGAGGACCAGGCCAGTCGCGCCGGCCTCCGTCGCTCGGTCGACAGCCGCGCGGACCTCGCCGGCGCTCCCCTCCGAGAAGATGGTCAGCCGGATCAGCGCGGTCTTCGTGCCGGGCACCAGGGCCCAGTCCACGGCCGGCTGCCCGGTCCCGCCGGCCGAGCTCGAGAGTGCCTGGTCCTCGGCGGCGGCCTCGTCGGGCGTGAGCAGGTAGGTATGGCCGGTGTCGCCGACCGCGTACGCCATTCCCTCGATCGCCCCACGGATGAGAACGATCGGGTCGAGGTCGCCGGCGTCAACGTACTCGCGATCGAGCAGGTCCCACGCCTGGCCAAGGAGGGCGAGCTCGCCCTGGTGGGCGCCAGTGGTGGCCGACGCCTCGGTCGCCGTCGCCCGCTCGAACCCGACGCCGCCGAGGAACAGCGCCGCGGCCAGCGCGACGACGCCGAGCCGGCGGAGACCGTGCCCGCCGATAGGGGCCTCGTGTCCGAAGGCGGCCTCGGCGCGGCCGTCCCCCAGGACAGTGATGGAGCGTTCATCGAACATGCCGGCAACCTGCTGATGGCGCGTGCCAGCTTGCCTGTCACGGATCCGGGGCCTCCCAGGCGCGGATGCCGATTGCCGGTGCCCGGGCGCACCCTTCGGCCCCGTACGCCGATGTGATCGGGCCTACGGCTGGGCGAGGATCGACGGGTCCGCGACGAAGATGCTCTCGCCCGACTCGCTGTTGCCGACGGCGACGAGCCGGTCGCCCTGCGGCGAGAGGAGGATGGCGATCGCGAGCGCGTTGCTGAAGACGGGGTCCTCGGGCAGCTGGGTCCAGGCATGCAGCGCGGGGTCTGCGGTCGCGACCTCGCCGGGCTGCTCGCCGGCCGACGACCGCCCGACCGCCACGAAGCCACCACCAGGCCCCGCGGCCACGTCGAACACGTCGTTGCCCATCCCGGGCACCCTGGCGCGGGCCCAGCTCCGACCGTCGATGCTGCTCCAGACCTGGCTCCCGGACGGGACGAGGAACTGGCCGTTCACGTAACGCATTCGGGCCCGGGCTGGTTGCGGGACAGTCCCCGACGTAGCGAGCCGATGCCACGTTCGACCGTCCGTCGAGGACCAGGCCGCCCGACGGGAGCCGTCGACCCCGAGGGCCACGTAGCCTCCTGGTCCCGCCGCAACCGCTCCCAGGGCCGGATGGCTCGACCCGTCGATCTTCGTGACCCGGGTCCAGGACCGGCCGTCGGGCGACCACCAGGTGATGCCAGAAGGAACCCCTTCGCCATTCCGGTCGCCGACGACGACGAACCCGGCCGGCCCCCAGGCCACCTGTTGGGCCGCATTGCCCAGGGCATTGGGCAGCCGCTCCGTGGACCAGATCGTTCCGTCGGCCGAGAAGCGCACCACCGCGCCGCGATCGCCAAAGCCGACCGCCACGATGCCGGGGTTACCTGCCGCGACGCTCTCGAGCTGGATGCCTTGGAGGAAAGGACCACCGGCTGCCGGGTGCCAGGATTCACCGTCGGTCGAGGTCCAGATCACGCCGGGCGCTGGATCCGTCTGCGCGTTCCCGACGGCGAAGAGCGCGCCACGGAACGTCGCGAGGTCGACGAGCGAGGCTGGCCCGAGCTGGGGATGGACCGGCACGACCAACCACCCGGAGGCTGGCGTCTCCGACGGCGCGGAGCTCGGGCTCGCGGTCGGGGCAGGAGGCGGCGGAGTCAGGATCGGAGATGGTGACGTGCTCGGGCCGAGGATCGGTGACGCCGAGGGTGTGGGCTGCGGAGTCGAGGCGCAGGCGACCAGGAGGACAGTCGTGGCCATCACCGCCAACGGCCCGATGATCGTCTGACGGCGTCTTGAAGCCATTCTCGACCTCCGGTTCGATCGCGCTTCAGGCATCCCGGCCTTGTGATCGTCCATGACGATTCCCCCATACGCCGCTCCATCCGGCAGGTCGTCGTCGGCCCGCGGCTGCGCATGGGACGTTCGCCTCGGTCAGCATGGCACGCGGGTGTCGCCTGATTGACAGGCCGAACGCGAGGCCGCCACCGCGCCTATGCCGCCCCGTCGAAGATCGCCCTGAGGTCGAGCCCAAGCTGGTGGGCAAGCGCGACGCGAACCTCGGCACGAACCCGCGGGTCGGTCACCTGCTGCGGCCGGCCAGCCAACTCGAACGCCGTGACCCGCGCAAGGTCGATCGTCCGGAGCTGGTGGCAGAGGATGAGGCCGTCGCTCGTCTGGCCGGCGTGACCGGCCGGGATCGCGACCTCGCCGGGGTACTTGGCGGGCGCGCTCGTGATCGGGCAGACAGTGGCCATCCCGGAGCGGTGGAACGACTCGTACGACACGACGAGGGCGCGCCGGGTGCCCCGCTGCTCGTGACCGACCGCCGGATCCAGTGCGACGAAGCACGATCGCCCAGCGGAGCGGCCCGCTCAGGCCGGCCATCGATCGGGCTCATCGAACTCACGGGCGAGCGCAGCCATCTCCGTGCGGAAGTCGCGGTCCTCGGCCGCCTCGGCCCAGCGCCGGGCGTCCTCGTCGGCCCGGACCTGGTCGTAGAGCCGCTCGATCGCCGTCTCGACGACGGCATCCTGGCTCGACCCGACCTGCCCGCCGGCCGCCAGCTCGCGGACGCGCCGAACCGTCCGCTCGGGCAGGTTGTAGGTTCGCTTCGTGCGGGCGTGGGTCATGGACCCAGATTACGGGTCCATGTTCGACACGTCAACAGGAGCGGTGCACCGCTCGCCGCGCTTCGCGGCCCCGCCGATGAGCGACGGTTGCCCGCCCGTCTACAGTTCTCGCGGGCGACCCCCGCCCAGACCGACGGGGTTAGCGGAGATGGACATGACCGAGGCTCGCGCGGACGCACCGGGCAGTACGACCGAATCCGCCGCAAACCCGCGGCTGGCGATCCTCCTGGCGATGGCCATGTTCGTGCTGGTCGTCGACACGTCGCTGATGAACGTCTCGATCTCCGCGGTCGTGCACGACCTCGGGACGACGGTGAGCGGGGTCCAGTCGGCGATCGCGCTCGAGGCGCTCGTCTCGGCGGCCTTCATCCTGATCGGCAGCAAGGTCGGCGACCTGATCGGCCGGAAGCTGGCGTACACCCTTGGCCTCCTCGCCTATGCCGTCGGCGCACTGGCGATGGCGCTGGCCCAGGGCCTGACCGCGGTCATCATCTTCTGGGCCATCATCGGCGGGCTCGGCGCCTCGCTCTTGCTCCCGGCGATGCAGTCGCTCATCCACGGCAACTTCGAGGGCGCGGCGCAGAAACGCGTGTACGCCCTGGTCGGCGCCGCGGCCGCGATCGCTGCCGCCGTCGGGCCGCTGATCGGCGGCTTCATCACGACCTTCCTGTCGTGGCGGCTTGCGTTCCTCGGTGAGGTCGGCGTCATCGCCGTGGTCCTGTCCGGCATCGGCCTGGTCAAGGACGTGCCCTACACCGGATCGCGGGCGATCGACCTCGTCGGCGGCGTCCTGTCGGTGCTGGGGATGGGCGGCATCGTCCTCGGGATCCTGGCCTGGCAGGAGGGCGGCGAGTCGGTCGGGGCGCTGCTCCTGATCGGCGGCGCGGCGCTCGGGCTGCTGGCCTGGTGGCTCGTCCGACGGAAGCGCGCGGGCAGGCGGCGCTGATCGATCCCGACCTCTTCCGCTCGAAGCTGTTCCGCTTCGGGATCTCGGGTCAGATGCTCCAGCAGATCGCTCTTGGCGGGACGATGATCGTGCTGCCTATCTACCTGCAGATGGTCTTCGAGTACAGCGCGATGCAGGCGGGCCTGTCGCTCGCCCCGCTGTCGCTGAGCATGTTCGCGGTCGCGCTCCTCGCGGGCCGGCGCGCGGGACGACGACGAGCCGCCAGCATTATCCGGGCCGGGTTCACCGCTCCTCACGCTTGGGCTCGCCATCCTCGTCCCGATCGTGCCGCGGGCGGACTCCGGCCTCTACCTGGTGATCCCGTTGGTGATCACCGGCTCCGGGCTGGGCCTCCTCGTCTCGCAGCTCAACAACTACACGCTCGCGCCGATCACCGAGGAGCGGGTCAGCGAGGCGGCCGGGGTCAACTCGGCGGCGGGTTCGTTCGGGCTGTCGTTCGGGCTGGCGTTCGCCGGCGCGATCATGCTCGCCACCCTGTCGAGCACGTTCATCACCATGGCCGAGGCCAGCACGGTGCTCGCGCCGGCCGAGCAGCAGCAGGTGGCGGCGGTCCTGAACGAGGACGCCGAGATCATGAGCAACACGCAGCTCGCGACGCTCCTGGTCGGGTCAGCCCGAGGCAGTCCAGGCCGAGATCATCCGGATCAACACGGACGCCCGGCACATCGCGCTCCAGGTGGCGCTGCTCGTGCCGATCCTCGCCGGCGTGCTGGGACTGGTGAACTCCTTCCGCATGGTCCGCCTCCCCGATCCGGCCCCATCCAGCGCAGTCGAGGGCATGGTCCTGGGCTGACGCCGGGCGGGACCACTGCACGTTGGATGGTCGACGACAGGCCGCCGGCCACTCCTCCGACGCGGGTAGCGTGTCGCAGCCGACGGGAACCCGATCAACGAGTCGCTCCCGACGCGCCGCTTGCTCGCGCCATCATGCCTCCAATGTTGATCGCCGCCTGGAGATCAACCAACGAAGGGGGGATCCACGAGATGACCGCAGCACAGACCACCGCACAGCTGAAGGGATCGAGTCTGCAGAGCCGCCAGCTGAACCTGGTCGCAATCGTCGCGGGCGTTGGGCTCGTCGTGGCCCTCGTCGGCGTCGCGATCGGCGCCCGCGCCTTGGCGGCTCCGGCGACTGCCGCCCGGGCCACGCCCACATCCAGTGGGTCGCGACTGCCGCCCCGGGCCACGCCCATATCATCGCGGCTCCGACCACGTCAGCCGCGCAGGCCCGGATCCGGTGGCTCTCGACTGCCCCCCCGGGCCTCCCCCACATCATCCCCAGCGCCGCGGCTTCCATGTCGGCCGCGCAGGCCCGGATCCAGTGGCTCACTGAGGAGCACAGCTCCGGCGCCGCGGCTCCGACCACGTCGGTCAACGTCGCCAGGATCCAGTGGCTCACCGAGGAGCACATGTCCGCGCACGCTCCGAGCTGGGGCATCAATCCTCGCGCACGGTAAGCCCGGGCGGGCGACCGCCAGGCTACGGACGCCGAGACCCCCGACCCGGTCGGGGGTCTCGCGGCGCCGGCTTGCATGACCACCCAGGAGTACGCGAGCTGGCTAGCGCTCGTGGCATCGTTCCCGGGTCCGAGGCGAACGTGTCCGCCATGCTTCGAGTGTCCGGTGGCCTGGGCGGCCGAGAGCGAGTCCGCATCTACGCCGCCCGCCGGGCCGCCGGCGAGGACCGCCTCGATGCGCGGAGCCGGGGCCGCGTCGACCCTAATCGGGCCAACTGACCCGCTCATCCGTGCCTGACGACCGTGGCGATCGCGACCGACCTGCGCCACGATCCAGATTGGTCGCGCACGGTCGGCAGGACGAGCCTGCACCACGGGCGCGGCATGGGAGAGCAGGCGTGAGATCAGCTGCGGGTCCGATCGACGAAATCGGACAGGTTTCAGTTGCTCGGCGAACCCCGAAGTCGAAATCGAGTCTTCGCGATCGGGATCTTCGCGATGTTCGTCATCGTCTGGGTCGGCTTCGCGCTCGCGCTCACTGGCAACTACGGGTTCGTGGATTCCGCCTGGCAGTGGCTGGCAACCTGCCCGCGCCCTTCCAGGTGGTCGTCTGGATCACGATCCTGCCGATCGCGGTCGGCATGTGGGCCTGGGAGTCGAGCTGGCCGGTCGTGGTCGGGTACCTCTTGATCGGAGGGATGGTCGCCTGGACGGTCGTCGCGGCCGCCGGACTGGTCCGCGCCTTCAGGACCGCTGTCTAGCCCTGCGCCGGCGATAGTGGCATCGACCGCGCCAGCCCGGTGACGGGACTGCGTCACGCTACAGCGCAAGACCCATCGCAGTGCACTCGGTGTCGGGATGCTCAGGGTCCTGCGCTCCGGCCGGCGGGCTCCGGAGGCCGACGCTCGATCAGCTCTCGCCGGTGTCCGGCCCCTTCGTTGCCTTGCCGTCGAACGTGCGCATTCGAGCCATAGTGGAACTCGCGAAGAACGCCTGCTTGCGCGGCAGCTCGGCCATCGGGGCGGCCATCAGGCGGTTCGCGGTCGAGCTCGGCCACGATCTCGCGGAGCTGGGCATCGCGGCCGGCGTAGTCGCGGATCCGCCTGGCGACCCCGGAAAGGGCTTCGCGAGCCCCGCGGTAAACCCCCGCCCGGTTGCGGCCGATTGCCTCCTGGCGAGCCCGGGCGGCGAAGATCCGAGCGACCGCCCGGTCGACGTCACGGTCGCGCTCCTGCAAGTCGTTCACACGATGTCGGCGTACTCCCAGCCGAGCTTGACCGAGGCCGTCTCGAAGACGCCGTCACGGTCGGCCAGGTGAACAGCGCGCCGGTCTCGCGACCGATCTCGCCGTACAGGAAGTTCAGCCGCAGGACGACCTGGAGCCGCTGTTCGGCGACGAGATCGCCGAGGGTCATGGTCGTCCGGCCGCCACGGAGCGCCTGGGTCGGGAACGGGCTGAGCGACTCGACCTGGACGCCATCCGGGGCGCTGACCTGGAGGGTCACGTCGCGGGCGACGATCTCGAGCGTCTCACCGACCTCGCTCGTGACGTAGTCGCGGATCCCGGCCGCGTCGGCGATGAAGTAGAAGTGGCCGCCGCCGGCGTCGGCCATCGACTGGAGGAGGACCTCGTCGAAGTCCTGGCCGACCCCGAAGGTCGTCGTGCTCACGCCCCGAGCGCGCAGCTCGGCGGCATGGCGAGCGAGCTCGTCGCGATCGGTGATCCCGACGTTGGCCAGGCCGTCGGTCAGGAGGAGCGTCCGGTTGACGCCTTCGGCCGACAGCGCGCCGGCGACCTGCTCGAGCGACGCAGCCAGCCCTCGCCGAGGTTGGTGCTCCCGCGGGCGTCGATCTCACCAAGGCGGGCCAGCGCGGCGCGGCGGGCGTCGGCGTCGCCCGGGTCGACGGGAAGACCACGTCGATGACCTCGTCGTACACGACGATCGCGAACCGGTCGTCCTCGTGGAGGCGGGCGAGCGACTCCTCGACCGCGAGCTTGGCCAACTGGCGGATCTCGTTGCTGCCGATCGAGCCGGACCGGTCGAGGACGACGCCGTGATGGACCGGCGGCCGAGCGCGCTCGCGGCGGGCGGTCGGCGCGTCGATCTCGGCGAGGACGAAGCGGTTGCTCCGGTAAGTCGAGCGGATGTAACGGCGGTCGGATCGGGCGCTGAAGGTCATGACTTGTCCTCCTCGAGGAGCTCGTGGGCGATCGCGATGAGGCGCTCGACCCGCTTGTTCTGCTGGCGGCTCAGGGGCCGACGGATGTTGAGTTCGATGTCCGGGCTGAGGGCGATGCGGTCCCATTGGGAGCGCTGGGT
>CAWGTR010000005.1:0-213871 GCA_963825545.1 uncultured Chloroflexia bacterium
ACCGAGCGCCGCGCCATAGGCTCCGGCGTCACGGATCGCGACGAGGTCGCCGCGGCGGAGTGGCGGCAGGGCGTGCGACCCCAGGGCGTCCGTCGACTCGCAGATCGGACCGTGCACGTCGACGAGGTCGCTCGACCCATCCGGCGGTTCGGCAGGGGCTACGGGATCGACCGGTCGCCCGAGCGAGGTCAACGCGACGATCGGGTGATCGGCCCCGTAGAGCGCCGGCCGGATGAGCTCGGTCATCCCGGTGTCGAGGACGACCATCCGGCCGCCGCGCTCGCGGACGTGGAGCACGGCGCCGACGAGCCAGCCCGCGCGGGCCACGAGGAACCGGCCCGGCTCGATCGCCAGACGGACCGGACGCCGGTCGGGCGGGACGGTCGCGAACAGCGCCGGCAGCTCCCGGGCGAACCGCTCGGGCCGCGGCGCGGCGTCGGCCGGGCCGACCGGGAAGCCGCCGCCGACGTCGAGCGTGTCGAAGTCGGGCAGTCCGCCGCCGAGCAGGGCCCCGAGCGCGAGGGCGCGGCGCACCGCATCGCGCCAGGCGTCGACCGCGCCGAGCTGGGAGCCGACGTGGAGGTGGAGCCCGCGCCAGCGCAACGGGCCGTCGGCGCCGCCGCCGGCCTCCACGGCTGCCGCCAGCTCGTCGTCGGCCAGCCCGAACTTGCTCGAGCCCGCGCCGACCGCGAGGTCGCTCAGCGTCTCCGGCTCGACCGACGGGTTGAACCGGAGCAGCACGTCGAGGCGCACCTGGGCCCGCCGCGCCAGCCGCCCGAGGACGCTCGCCTCGTCGGTCGACTCGACCGCCACCCAGCGCAGCGGATCGCCGGCAGCGGCCGCGCGGACCGCCGCGCCGAGATCGGCGTCGGTCTTGCCGACGCCCTCGAGGGTGGTCCGCGCGTTTGGGATCCCGGCTCGCCGGGCGACCGCCCACTCGCCGCGCGAGACGACGTTCGCGCCGAGCCCGAGCGAGCCGAGCCGGGCGACGATGGCGGCCACGTCGTTCGCCTTGACCGAGAACTGGCGGAGCCACGGGTCGGGGAATGCCGCCCGGAGCTCGTCTGCCGCGAGTTGCAGGGCGGCCGCATCGGTGACGAAGAGTGGGCTGCCGAAGCGGGTAGCCGCGGCTCGCAGCGCCGGGGCGACGGCCGTCAGCCGGTCCGGCTCGGTCAACTCCGGTGCTCCGAGCGTCCTCGCCGACCGCTGACCGTTCGTGGCTCAGCGACTCGGGTTGAGGACCGGCACGAACCCGATCACGGTCGAGACGATGCTCAGGACGATTCCGCCGACGACCGCCGCGATGATCGTGTCGATCCCGAAGTGCGGCGGAAAGCCGCCGACGGTGAAGGTCATCCCGAGCTTGTCCGACAGCCACGCGAGGAGGATCAGGAGGCCGCCATTGATGATCAGTCCGAACAGGCCGAACGTCATGAGGGTCAGCGGCAGGGCCAGCACCTTGATCAGCGGCTTGATGACCCCGTTCACGACCCCGAAGATCCCGGCGACGATGAGGATCGTGCTGATCTCGGGCTTGGCGCCGAACGAGATTCCGTCGTAGACGAGCGAGGTGACCCACAGAGCGATGGCGGTCCCGACCACCGTGGCGATGAAGCCCCTCATGAACGTCCCTCCTCGTGGATGGCCGTGTCCGACGGAGGTCGGCGCGTGCTCAAGATGATGGCAGACGCGTCGAGCCCGGATCAGCGGAGGAGGAAGCCGGTCCCGAGTGGGTCGCGCGGGTCGAGGACGAACTCGTGGCGACCGGTGAGGTAGGCCGAGCCCTCGACCTCCGTGACGAGCGCCGGGATCCCGCCGACGCTCGGGGTGACGCTGCCCGGCGGCGGTGCGACGACGCGGCCCAGGAAAGCCGAGTCGACGATGCTCCGGTGGCGCAGGATCGCGCCCGGCGGGTCGCCCAACCGACCGTCGGCGGCAAGGAGCGCAAGCCGGGCGGAGGTCCCGCTGCCGCACGGCGACCGATCGACTTCGCCATCGGCGAAGACCGTGACGTTGCGCTGGGTCAGCCCGACGCCGGCGGCACGGTCCGCCTCGGTCGTCGGCTCGTCCTGCCAGAAGATCACGCCGTAGATCCCGCGCAGCTCGGGCTCGTCCGGATGGACGACGTCGAGCGCCGCGTCCAGCGCCGGGCGCAGCTCGCGCTGGAGTCCGATCAGCGCGTCGAGGCTGGCCGGTGACACGTCGAGGCCGATGGCGCGGGCATCGACCGACGCGTAGAAGGCCCCGCCGTAGCTGACGTCGCATGGGATGGGGCCGCGCGACGTCGCGATCTCGACGCCGCGCGCGAGCACGAACGCCGGCACGTTCCGGAAGCGCACCGAGCGCACGTGGAGCCCGTCCTCGTCGAGCTCGGCGACGCACCTGAGCCGGCCCGATGGAACGTCGACCGTCACCGCGGTCTGCGGACCGGCGACGGGGAGCCGGCCGGACTCGAGCGCCCAGGTCACGAGCGCGATCGTGCCGTGACCGCAGGCCGTCGAGTAGCCCTCGTTGTGGAAGAACACGACGCCGAGGTCGGCGCCGCCGTCGTCCGGCTCGGTGACGAAACAGCCGTACATGTCGGCGTGGCCGCGAGGCTCGTCGATGACCAGCCGCCGGACGCGGTCGAGGACCTCGCGGGCGAACCGTCGGCGCTCGAGCACCGTCCGGCCCTCGAGTGGTCGCACGCCGTCGGTGACGATCCGAAACGGCTCGCCGCCGGTGTGGTAGTCGACGGTGCTGACGCGGAGCGGGATGTCGTGCTCGCCCATCCTCGTCAGCCCGCGCCGCGGTGGCGCTCGATCCGGGCGCGCAGGCCGTTGCGGACGGCCGGCCACTCGTCGTCGATGATGCTGTAGTACGCCGAGTCGCGAGGACGACCGCCGGGCATCACCATGTGCTTCCGGAAGATCCCCTCGAACGTCGCGCCGATACCGAGGATGGCCGTCCGGGACTGCTCGTTCAGGGCGTCGGTCTTGAGCTCGACCCGGCGACAGCCGAGCGAATCGAAGGCGCGACCGAGCATGAGCAGCTTGGCCTCGCTGTTGATCGCCGTTCGCTGGGCAACCGGGTCGAGCCACGTCCAGCCGATCTCGATCCGCAGGTCCGCCGGTGCCGGGGCGAGGTAGCGCGAGCTGCCGACGACCCGGTCCGTCGCGCGATCGATCGTCACGAACGGGATCTGTGTCCATGCGGCTCGGGCAGCCAGCGCGTCCTCGACCAGGGTCTGCATCCCGTCCGCGGTCGACCCGTCGATCGGCAGCCACGTCCAGATCCGCGGATCGCGACCGGCCGCGACCAGCCCGGGCAGATGCTCGCGCGACATCGGCTCGAGCCGGACGAAGGCTCCTTCGAGGGTCACCGGGGCGAACCAGTCGATCGAACGGTCGGTCACGCGTCGAGTCTACGAAGGCGCCGGCCGCGCCGCGCGACGCCGCTACACTCGGGGTCATGACGACGAACCCGAGCGCCTTCGGGTCCAGGATCGACGCGTTCCTGGCCGAGTTCTTCCGCCTGAACCCGCTCCACGCCACCGCCGCAGGCATGCATGCCCATGATTCGGAGTGGCCGGCCCTCGACGACGCCGGCCGGCGCGCGCGACTCGACCTCGTCGCCCGCTGGGAGGCCGAGCTTCACGCGTTCGCCGACGCGGACCTGACGCCCGACGAGCGGGTCGACCGCGACCTCCTCCTGGCCGAGCTGGACGGGATCCGCTTCGCCGAGACCGAGCTTCGCCAGGAGGCCTGGGATCCGCTCGAGTGGGTCTACCTGCTTGGCGGCGGGATCTTCCCGCTGCTCGCCCGCGAGTTCGCGCCGCTGGCCGAGCGCCTGGCCACGGTCGCCGGCCGGCTCGAGGGGATCCCGGCCGTGATCGAGGCGGCCAGAACGGAGATCGTCGGACTGCCCGGCCGCCCCGTCTCCGCGTTCCATACCGAGACCGCCCTCAAGCAGCTGGCCGGGGTCTCCGGGCTCGCGAGCGACGCCGTCGGCGAGGCCGAGGCCGCCGCGCCGAGCGACCCGGCGGTCGCCGCGGTCCTGCCCCGGCTCCGTGGCGCAGTCGATCGGGCCGGGACCGCGCTGGCCGCCTTCGAAGCCCACCTCCGTGACGTCGTCCTGCCCGGGGCGAGCGGCGAGGGGCGGCTGGGCGCAGACCTGTTCGCGCGGAAGATGCGCCACACCCTCAAGGACCCGGAGCTGACCCCGGCCCGCATCCTCGAACGAGCCGAGCGTGAGTACGGCGCCGTCCGCGCCGAGATGATCCGTCTCGCACGCGACCTATGGCCGGCGTGGATCCCCGATCGAGCACGGCCGGACGACGACGAGGCGACCGTGCGCGGCGTCCTCGACGCCGTCGCCGGCCAGCACCCGGCCGCCGGGGAGCTGCTCGAGTGGTGCCGGGCCGAGCTCGCCCGGATCGAGGCGTTCTGCCGCGATCGCGACCTGGTCGGGCTGGCCGACGACCCGCTCGAGATCCGCTGGACGCCGGTCTTCATGCGCGCCTTCGGCGGCGCGATGCTCGACACGCCGGGTGCGCTCGACAAGGGCCAGAAGGCGTTCTTCGCGATCACCCCGATCCCGGATGACTGGACGCCCGAGCAGGCCGAGAGCTACCTCCGGGAGGACAACGAGCGGATGCTCCGGCTGCTCACGATCCACGAGGCAGTGCCCGGCCACTACCTCCAGGGCTCGGTCGCCAACCGCAACCCGTCGGTCGTGCGATCGGTGTTCTGGAGCGGGGTCTACGCCGAGGGCTGGGCCGTCTACGTCACCCAGGTGATGATGGACGCGGGGTACGGCGCCGACGACCCGGCGCTGATGCTCACCCACTGGAAGTTCTACCTGCGGGCGGTCGCGAACGCGATCATCGACGTGCGGATCCATGCCGGCGAGGCGTTCGGCGGCCCGATGACCGAGGACCAGGCGGTCGGGCTCATGGTCGACGGCGCCTTCCAGGAGGAGTCCGAGGCGCGCAACAAGTGGAACCGGGCCCGCCTCAGCTCGACCCAGCTGTCGACGTACTTCGTCGGCTCGATGGCGATGTGGGAGCTCGAGGTCGCGGTCCGGCGCCGGCTGGCCGAGGCGGGCGTCGGTTCGGCCGCGGCCGCGGCGGTCGTCGAGCGCGCGCTGCCCGGCGGCCTCGGCGCCACGCCGGGCTTTATCGAG
Source organism: uncultured Chloroflexia bacterium (assembly GCA_963825545.1). GTDB lineage: Bacteria > Chloroflexota > Limnocylindria > Limnocylindrales > CSP1-4 > Chersky-267. Next base: position 5,164 of record CAWGTR010000005.1, read on the forward strand.
CGGATGCATCTTGAGGCAGTCATGCTCCACGGCGCGCTGCCGCTGCCGCTCCTCCGCCGGCTCGTCCTCGACGAGGGGTGAAAGCGGCCGGCCCGCCGGGGGAACGGCGGGCGGGGCCCCGCGAGGCGTCAGGCGTCGGTGGCGGCGACCTCCACGTCGCCAGGACGGCCGAGGCGGACGATGAACCGCACGAACAGGGCCGCCCCGGTGACCGCGAACAGCACCAGGCTGAGCTCGAGGATCGGCCAGGCGAGGGCATTGACCGTCGCCTCGTCGGGGTTCGCGGCCGACAGGCTGCCCGGGATCCAGCCGAGCCCGACGTGAGCGTCGAGCCAGTCGACCTGGTCGGCGGCCTCGAGGCCGTAGATCTGGGGAACGATGTACAGCACCGAGGCGGCGACAAGGAGCAGGCTCACGATCCGGAAGGCGGCCGGATCGTCGTCGGCGTCGCGGAGCAGCTTGACGACCATCGCCCACAGCAGCAGGACCGCGGCGAGCGGGGCCGTGAGCGGCAGGCCCAGCCCGATGTACAGGTTCGGCATGAGGAACACGACGCTCAGCGCCAGCACGATCGTGAGGAGGGCGTCGCGGATGAGCACGTACGACAGCCACCAGACGTCCCCGCCGAAGCGCAGGGTGAGCGACTGGAGGAAGCGGATCACGTACGGCCGGGCGAAGTGCATGATCATCGCGAACGACCACAGGATCGGCAGGACGGCCGCCAGCGACAACGTGAGCCAGCCGGCTCCGCCGCTCGTCAGCGCGGTTGCGAGATCGTCGGCGCTCATCGGGTCCCCTCCTTGCTCGAGCCGCTCCGCCGCGGGCCGCTGGCCTGGCGGAGGTTGTAGATCACCGCGATCGCGGCGATGACGCCGGCGAGGACCGCCGACAGGTAGCACAGCGGCAGGGCCACGTCGGGGTTCTGGCTGCTCACGAGGATCGATGCCAGCTGGTTCGATGTGTCCGTGCCGATCTGGGTGACCTGGACGCCGAGCATGTAGGGGACGATATAGAGCGTCGCGCCGAGCCCGAGGAGCAGGACCTGGACGCGGAACCAGCCGAGGTCCGAGTCACCCTTGATGAGCTTGATCAGCAGGACGGCGAAGGCGCACACGGCCGCGAGGCCGCCGGTGATCGGCAGGTCCTTCCCGCTCACGACGTCGGGGTAGAAGAAGATGAAGCTGCCGAGGAAGACCTGGATCAGCAGAATGTCGCGCAGCGCGACGTAGACGATCCACCACAGGTCGGCGCCCAGGCGCAGGGTGAACTTGTGGAGGTTGCCGACCATGTACGGCCGGGCCATGTAGAGGGCGAGCACGATCAGCCAGAGCGCGACGAGCGCCGCGCCGATCGTCCCTTCGATGAAGCTCTCGCCTGCGTCGAACAGGCCGCCTACCTGGTCCGGGGTCATCGGTCTCCTCCTGCGGTGGCATCGGCACGGGGGCTCGGCTGGGACGCCTGCGGGGTCGCGACGGGCGCCGCCGGGTGGACGCGGTCCGGGCCATCGGCGGGACCACGACCGGACAGGACGTGGACCGTCGAGCAGCCGTAGACGGCGTCGCAGCGGAAGCACCGGCTCGCCTCGGCGCGCGCGTCCGTCTCCGCGAATCCGGCCTGGGTGGCGCGGAACGAGGCCGCGTCGACCATCGGCAGCGGAGCGCGGACCCGCGGACGTGGCTCGAGGTCGAGCCGAAGGCTCGGTTCGGGTGGGGTCGCGTAGCGGACGGTGGCGAGGATGTCGGCCTCACCGTTCGTCGACCCGGAGAGGTACTGGTGGATGGCGCCGGCCGCTCGCCGTCCGGCGGCGACCGCGTCGATGATCGTCTTCGGGCCGCTCACGACGTCGCCGCCGGCGAACACGCCCGCCCGGCCGGTGGCCAGCGACCGCGGGTCGGCCGCGATGCCCGCCCAGGCGCTCGTCTCGATCCCGGCGCCCTCCGGCAGGATCGACGGGTCCGGCTCCTCGCCGATCGCGACGAGGACGGCGTCGGCGTCGAGCTGGGCCTCGGATCCGGGGACCGCTGCCCAAACCGCGCGACCGTTCTCCACGGCACCCGTCGGAGCCTGCTCGACGACACGGATCCCGCTGACTGCGCCGTCCGACCCGACGACCTGGGTGATCGTCGTCCCGATCCGGTACGCGACCCCCTCGCGCTTGGCGGCCTCGACCTCCTCGGCCTGGGCCGGCATCTCCTTGAACCCGCGGCGATAGACGACCGTCACGCCCTCGGCCCCGCTGCGGAGCGCCGAGCGGGCCGCGTCCATTGCGGTGCTGCCGCCACCGACCACGACAACCCGGCCGGCGAGCCGCGGCGTCTCGCCGAGGTTGACCTGCTTGAGGAACACGGTCGCCGGGATGACTCCCGTCAGCGTGTCGCCGGGGACGCCGAGCCGGCGGCTCTTCGGGGCGCCGGTCGACAGGAAGATCGCGTCGAAGCCCTGGGTCTCGAGATCGTTGAGCGAGAAGTCGCGACCCATGACCGTGTCGAGCCGGAGGTCGACCCCGAGACCGATGATCCGGTCGATCTCGGCGCGCAGGACCTCCCGTGGCAGGCGGTACTCCGGGATGCCGATCGCCATCATCCCGCCGGGCACCGGCATCGCCTCCATGACGGTGACGCCGTAGCCGAGCCGGACGAGGTAGTAGGCGGCCGCCATCCCGGCCGGCCCGCCGCCGACGATCGCCACCTTCTCCGGCCGGCGAACCTTGGGCGGTTCGACCGGCGGAAGCGTGCCGTGCTCGGCGGCGAAGCGCTTGATCGTGCGGATCGAGATCGGCTCGTCGAGCACTCCGCGTCGGCAGGCAGCCTCGCATGGCGCCGTGCAGATCCAGCCGCACACCGACGGGAACGGGTTGACCTCGGCGGCCACGGCATAGGCATCGTCGTAGCGACCGTCAGCGACCAGCCCGACATAGCGGCCGGCATCCGTCCCTGCCGGACAGGCGGCCTGGCACGGGGCGATCGGGCTCCCGACCTCGGGCTCGACCATCGACGTCCAGACCTGCCACGGCCGCGGGCGCTCGCGGGTGCGCCATGTCCCGAAAGCGTCGTACGGCGACACCTTCGTCGGCTTCAGCGCCTCGCGCGTCACCGCCGACCACGGGATCCAGCCGCTCGTCGGCTCGGGCCGCTCGATCCGGCCCTGGCGTGGCGCCAGCGGGGTCGGTCCGTCCACGGTCTCGAGGCTCATGACGACGACCGGGCATTCGCGGATGCAGATCGAGCAGCCGATGCACTCCCCGACCTGGATCGGGTACTCCATCATCCAGCGCAGGGGACCGCCGCCGACGCCGGACGCCGTCTCGATGCCGCCGGCCTCGGGCCGGGTCATGTCGAGGGCTTCGACCGGGCAGACGTCCATGCACACGCCGCAGTTGATACAGCCGCCGAGATCGACCTGGATCAGGTAGCCCATTGCCGGCTCCGGTGCGGGTTGTGCGCTGCCAGCGTCACCGCCCGTCTGGCAGCGGACCACACGCAGGCGGGCAGGGAGGGACTCGCCGACCGGGTGGGGCGGTGGGGGCCGAATGGCCCGGTCCGTCTCCGCCGAACGGCCCGACCGCCGGCTCCGTCAGTCGGGCGGCGCCCCGCCGGGCAGTCTAGCCGCGGGGTGACTCGTCAGGGGCGGGGACGAGGCCGTCCCGGACCGCCCGGGCGGCGACCTCCGTGCGACTCTGCGCGTGGAGCTTCTCGAGGATGTTTCGGAGGTGGTACTTGGTCGTGTTCTCGCTGATCCCGAGCTCGGCGGCGATCTCCTTGTTCCGGAGCCCCTGGGTCACCAGGGCGAGCACCTCGAGTTCGCGATCGGTGAGCCGGTCCGGATCCGCCGCCGGGGCGTCGGGCAGGCGCTCGCGACGAACGAATTCTTCGATGATCCGGGCCGCGGTTGCCGGCGAGATCGCCGCCTCGCCGCGCCCGACCGCGTCGATCATCGAGCGGAGCTGGACCGCTTCGAGGTTCTTGAGGAGGTAGCCCTGGGCGCCCGCCTTGATCGCACTGAACAGGTCGTCTTCATCCTCGCTGACCGTGACCATCACGATCGCCGTCTTGGGACAGGCGGCCTTGATCCGGGCCGTCGCGTCGAGCCCCGAGCCGCCGGGCATCCGGACGTCCATCAGCACGAGGTCGGGCTGGATGCGCTCGGCGAGCTCCGCGGCCTCGACGCCGTCGGAGGCCTGCCCGACGACCTCGTGGCCCCATGCCCCGAGCAGCGACGCCAGGCCATCGCGGAACAGCGCGTGGTCGTCGGCGACGACGATCCTCATCGGTCGATCCCCGATCCGACCGCCGCGTCCGTCTGCGTGGCCGGCCCGATCGGCTCGTCGACCGTCTCCACGGGGATGGCCAGGCGCACCGTCGTCCCCACGCCGCTCGACCGCCACTCGACCCGTCCACCGACATTCGCCGCGCGCTCGCGGATCGTGGCCAGCCCGAGCCGTGGCAGGCCCTCGGCCGGACCTTCGGTCTGCGTCGGGTCGAACCCGCGACCGTCGTCCTCGACCTCGACGATGAGCCAGCCCTCGGCGACCTCGAGGCGGATCACGACCCGCTGGGCTGTCGCGTGCTTGCGGACGTTGGTCAGCGCCTCTCGGACGATCCGGTACGCCTCGTCCTCGACCGCCGGATCGATCGCCAGGCCGGTGACCGATTCGCTCGCCTCGACCCGGACGGCGAGCTTCGACGCTTCGGCGAACCGGCGGGCATAGACCCGCAGCGCCGCCGCCAGTCCGCCACCCGACGCCGCCGGCCCGCGCAGCCCGAGGATCGCCTCGCGGACGTCGACGTAGAGCGATCGCGCGGCCGCCGAGAGCTCGCCGAGCTGGGCGCGCGCCTCGGCGAGCCGGCCCGCGGCGAGCAGCTCGTCGATCGCCTGCGACTTCGTGTTCACGTAGCCGAGGACCTGCGCGAGCCCATCGTGGAGCTCCCGGGCGATCCGCTCGCGCTCGCCTCGGACCGCGAGGTCTCGCAGCTCGACCTGGAGGCGGTCCGCCTCGATCGCGATCGCGGCCTGGCTTGCAAGCGAGGCGAGGGTGGCCCGATCGTCGTCGTCGGCCGCTGCGCCCGGATTGCGGACAACCGCCAGCGACCCGATCGACTGGTCACCGCGGAGGAGCGGCGTCTCGAGGACGGGTCGACGCGTCGACCCGCTCGCGCCGGGATCGCGTCCGGTGTCCGGCGCGGTAGCGGGTGGGCCGCTCCACGCCCGCAACCGCCGGGTGCCGTCCGGGTCGGTCAGCCACAGCTGGGCGCGCTCGCCGCCAAGCAGGCGTCGCGCGTTGTCGACGATCGCCCGCAGGATGTCGTCCAGATCGGCGATCGCCGCGATCGCGACGCTCACCTCGTAGAGCGCCCGGGCCGATGCATTGCGGGCCTCGAGCTCCGCGTTCCGGGCCCGGAGGGCCACGTCGAGCTGGTCGATCCGGCGGAAGGCGACCGTTGAGAGCAGCGCGGCGACCACGAACACGATCGTGACGACCACGATCGTATCGACCGGGAACGGCAGGTACGGATCGAGCCACGTATCGCTGAGCAGCTCGAAGCCGCCGATCAGGACGACCGGCCCGAGGATCGTCAGCCAGCGCAGGCGCGTCATCAGGCGTCCGGCGAATCGCCCCCTGCGTCGGTGGACGTCGAGGCCGCCGCGGGCGCCGCCGATTGGTGCGTCGCTCGCAGGTCGTCGACGCGGTACCCGGCGGCTGCCGCGCGGTTCGCGAGATCGGCGACCCGTGCGGCGTCGACGCCGGGTTCGCCGGACGCGAGGACCGCCACTGCGGCCGCAAGCTGCTCGAAGGCATCGCGATCGAACCAGGCCGTCCCCCCGGCAACGTGGACCGACAGCGCCGCGCCGAGCTGCGGATCGTCGAACCACGCGGCGACCGTTGCGTCGTCGAGCCGGCGGAGCGCCGGTGCCGTGAGGACGAGGCCGCGAACGATGCCGGCGCCCCGCTCGGCCTCCGCGCCGTCGAGGCCTGCACCGCGGAGCGCCTCGGCCACGACCGGTCGGAGTCGCTGCGCGTCGAACGGCTCGCCGTCGAGCGCCTCGACGAACGCGGCCAGGATCAGGCCCCGATCGAGCGGACCGGCCGGGGCGGTCGCCGGTCCGCGGCGAGTCGGCTTCCGTCCCGGGGCCGACGATGCGGCCTTCGGACGGAGCCGAGTGATCGCGGCGGCGAGCCGGGCTCGGGCCGCCTCATGGGCCGGCCGGAGCACGATGCCGGCCAGCGCCTCGTCGATGGACGGGATCCACCCATCGCCGAGCTCCACGGCCAGCGTGGCGACCGGCCGGCCCGGCTGGTCGGCGAGCTCCTCGAGATCGACCAGCACGTGACAGCGGTACGCGTCCAGCTCGACGCGCAGTCCATCCCGGGCGATGCCGGCCGACCAGCGCAGGCCCTCGAACCCGGTCATCGCGTCGCGGATCCGCAGCCAGCGATCCTCGCGGCCGCTCAGCCCGAGACCCTCGGCCAGCGTCTCGCGGCGCATCCGGCGCTCGCCGTCCGGGTCGCGACCATTGAACCCGACCGACTCGCGGATCGTCCCGCGCGCCTCGGCGTACCGATTGTGGTAGACGACGAGCGTGCGTTCGCCGCGCGGCCCGACGTTGGAGTAGGCGAACACGTCCTCGTTCACGGAGCCATCGCCGGCGACGACGTCGTACAGCCGGAATCCGTCCGCTCCGGCGAAGCTCGCCCGGCGATGGAGGAGTGGGAAGATCGTCCGCTCGTGGTGGGCGAGCAGGCCCTCGTCGACGGCCTCGTCAAGCTTCGGTCGGCGGAACTCCATGCCGTACTTCTCGGTGAACCCCTCGACCTGGCCGTGGCCGAGCATCGGCAGCCCGGGGAGCGTCGCCATGAGCGCAGCGACCCCGAAGTACTTGTCGCCGGATCCGAACTGGTCGACTGCGGTGCGCTCGTCCGGGTTGCTCATGAAGTTGACGAACCGGCCAAGAATCGCCGGATCGAACTCGAGCGTGTTCCGGATGACCAGCCGGTACTCGGCGTTCCGCTCGTCCCGGAGCATGTTCATGAAGGCACTGTTGTAGACCCGATGCATTCCGAGCGTGCGCACGAAGTAGCCCTCGAGCAGCCAGAACGCCTCGGCCAGGAGCAGCGTGCCGGGCACCTCGGCCGCGACCCGGTCGACGACCTCGCGCCAGAACTCGCGCGGCATCGCCCGGTCGAACTCGGCCCGGGTCATGCCGTGGCCGGCGCGGCTGGGGATCGCGCCGCCGTGACCCGGCTCGGGGAACCACAACCGCTGGATGTGCTTGCGGGCGAGGACCATCGCGGCATCGAAGCGGATGACCGGGAACTGGCGGGCGACGCTGAGGATCGTCTGGATGACCGCCTCGCGCACGTCGGCCCGGGAATAGTCGAGCTGGGCGGTGTCGTTCCAGGGGAAGCTCGTCCCGTCATTGCCGTGGTAGACGTAGCGCTCGTCGCCGGTCAGCCGGTCGAACCGCTTGAACACGACCGCCGCGTCGGTCGCGTCGTAGTAGTGGTCCTCGAGGACGATCCCGACCCGTTCGTCGGACGACAGGTCCGGGCCGTTGAAGGTGTAGCCGGGGAACGGGCTGCCGGGCAGGGAGAGGAACCGCTCGGGATGCTGGATGACCCAGCGCGAGTCGATCCCCATGTGGTTCGGGACCATGTCGCTCGCGAGGCGGATCCCGCGCGCGCCGGCTCGCTCGCGCAGGTTGGCCAGCGCCCCGGGACCGCCGAGGTCGGCGGCGATTGCGTAGTCGTCGAGCGAATAGGCCGAGGCGACGGCGTCCGGATCGCCGCGCAGCCGCTTGATCCGCTCCGAGGCGGCCGAACGCTCCCACAGCCCGATGAGCCACAGCCCAGTGATCCCCCAGCCGGCCAGCCGGTCGAGCTCGTCGTCCGGGATCGCATCGAGCGTCCGGATCTCCCGGCTGTACCGTCGCGACAGCTGGTCCAGCCAGACGTAGGTGCTCTTGGCGATGAGCACGAGGCTCGGCATCCAGTCCCGATCGGGGCTGAACCGCTCCTCCTCGCCGGGGTCGTAGGTGTACACCTCGGCCGGGCCACCGGCCCCAGGGTCGTGGGCGGCGAACCACGCTCGGTCCGCGGCCTGGCGCTCCTCGGCGAGCACGTCGAGCGCCACGAGCAGGCGGTCGAGGAGGTCGTCGATCACCCCGCCGAACAGGCCCGCCCAGTGCTGCCGGATCCAGCGCAGCTGGTCTCCCAGCGAGCCGGGGGCTGCCGCGGCCGGCTGACGGAGGAGCTCCACGAGCGAGCGGCCCTCGGGTCCGAACCCGGGCCGCTCGGCGAAGTACACCTCGAGCGCGTCGGCGACGGCACCGAGCGCGCGTCCCTCGCGGACCGCCCGGAGGTCGACGAGCTCGCGGAACGGATCGACGGCCGCGTTCTCATCGAGGCTGGCAAGGAGGAGCAGCTGGGCCACCGCCGTGGCGGGGTCGGGTTGCTCGGGGATGGCCAGGCGGGCCGGGAACTCGGCGGCGAAGGCGGCCACGGCGGCGCCCGTGGGCTGGTTCCCGAGGCGCATACGCAGCCAGTCGTCCGCGGCCGCGATCGCCGCCGGATCGGCTTCCGCACGGTAGCGGTCCACGAGCCGGCCGAGGACCGCGACGAGCAGGCCCGCGGCATGGAGCTGGCCGGCCGTCAGCGGCTCGGCGCCGGTCTCCGACGAGACCGTGCCGCGCTCGGCGTTGACCCGGGCAGCGATGGTCCGCGCGGTCGCGAGGTCGGCGGCCAGCGTCAGGTCGGCCAGCCGGTAGCGCGTTCGAGCGGCGCGGGCGAGCCGGAAGTCGTCGGCGGTCGGCCGGCGCCGGGCCACGTCAGCCGCTGCCGGCTCCGGCGCCGACGGGTGTCCGGTCGGCCTGGACGTGGTCGATCGCCCGGCGGAGGAGCTCCAGGCCGGACGGGTCGAACTCGTACATCCATTCGCGCACCCGCTCGGGATGGCTGAACCGCTCGTCGAGCCCGAGCGCGAGCGCCTCGCGCGACAGGAGGATGAGGTCGGCGGCCTCGTCGACCTTCGCGATCGACTCGCTGTCGTCGATCGTGGCCGACACGATCTGGACCCCGGTGGTCCCCGACAGCCGGAGCGTCTCGGCGATGTTGTCGGTCCCGACCGCGGAGGCGCAGACCAGCCCGACCCGGGCGCCCGACGGCAGCGCGGCCACCTCGTGGACGAGGTCCATGTAGCCGGGCCCGACGAGCATGGCCACGACCGGAACGCGCCCGGCGGCGTAGGCCTGGGCCTCGTCGGCGTGGAAGGTGGTCGTGGCGATCAGGTCGTAATGGAAGCGGTCGAGCCGGTCGTCGATCTCGTCGAGGAGGGTCCCTTCGGCTTCGATCGAGCCGGGGAACGCCTCGGCAATTCGCTCGGCGTCGTAGCGCGCGTCGGCCTTCGTGCACTCGGCGAACAGGACCCGTACGAGCCGGCCAGGCCGCTTGCGCTCGGTGGCCGCGGCGAACGTCGCCGTCGCCACCTCGTCGGCGGTGAAACCGGCCGCGGCCGCCCGGCGGAGCATCTCGGCGACGATCCCGGCGAGCGCTTCGTCGCCGCGACGCTGCGGTGGCCGATCGGCCACGTGGGTCCCCGCCCCATGACGGCTCGTGACGTAGCCGGCGTCCGCCAGGCGCTTGTAGACGGCCCGGATCGTGTTCGGGTTGACCCGCAGCGCGGCACCGAGCTCCCGAACCGGGGCGAGCCGGGCGCCCTGCAGCAGGCGTCCCGAGTCGATCTGGTAGGCGATCTGCCAGTAAATCTGGGTCGAGATCGGGACGTCCGAATCGCGCTCGACGTCGAGCTCGCCGGCGGTACGCGCGGCCGAGCCGGCCGCGGCGGTCAGCTCGCCCGGGCCCGGGACGTCCGGGTCACTTGACATAGTCCGATAGTCCAATTAGCATCGATTTGGCCTAGTCAACTATAGCAACGTACGGAGTTCCCTCCGATGCCCGTCCTCGCGGCCCTGATCCTGCTGATGGTCATCCTCGCACTTCTCGCGATTGCCGCGCTCGCCTGGGGCGTCGACAGCCGCGACGGCTTTGGCGATCCCCGGACACCCGCGCCGGGGATCTTCGCCTAGCTCACTTCCCGGCCCGCGACCCATCGTCCGCGGCCGCACCAGACATGGCGTCCGGCCCGCCCAATGGTCGGACCGCCGTCCCGCTCGTCGTCTCCTCCCTCAGGGCGACCCCGGGACCAACGTCAGCCCGTGGCGCGCAGGCCACGGGCTGACGGATTCCTGGGCCCCCGCGACACGCGCTCGCTCCCGGCGGCGCGGTAGTCTGCCGGCATGATCCACTCGATGAGCGCGGCGCGGCAGCGCTGGCGCCGGATCGCCGCCGCCATGGGCATCAGCCTGGCGATCCTCCTGGTCGAGCTCGTGGCGGGCGTCGCCAGCAACTCGCTGGCCCTCCTCGCCGACGCCGGTCACCTCTTCGCCGACGTGTCCGGGATGGCCCTCTCGCTCGCCGCCATCTGGGTCGCCGGTCGGCCACGGTCGGCGGGCCGGACGTTCGGCTGGTACCGGATGGAGATCGTGGCCGCGACCGTCAACGCGATCGTCCTCCTCGCACTGGCGATCGTCATTGTGGTCGAGGGGGTACGCCGGTTCGTCGCTCCGCCGGAGGTCGCCTCCGGCATCGTCATCGTGGTCGCGGCCGTCGCCCTGGCGGGGAACGGCGCCTCGCTGCGCCTCCTGTCCGAGGGCCGTCAGGCGAGCCTCAACGTGCGGGCCGTCTACCTCGAGGTCGCCGGAGACCTGCTCGGCGCGGCCGCGGTGCTGATCGCGGGACTCGTGATCCAGGCGACCGGCTGGTCGCAGGCCGACGCCGTCGCCTCGATCGCGATCGGCGTCCTCATCGTCCCGCGTGCGCTCGGGTTGCTGCGCGATAGCATCGACATCCTGCTCGAGGCGACACCGCGGGGCGTCGATCTCGCCGAGGTTCGCCGCCACGTGCTCCAGGCCCATGGGGTGGCCGACGTCCACGACCTTCACGTCTGGACGATCACGAGCGGGATGAACGTCGTCTCGGCGCACGTCGTGCTGACGGCCGATGCCCAGCCCGGCGACGTCCTCGACGAGCTCGGCAGCTGCCTCACCGACGACTTCGACATCGGTCACTCGACGTTCCAGCTCGAGACACCGGACCACGTCCGCTGGGAGGCCGTGGCGTCCCAGCCGCAGCACTAGGCGTCGAGCGCGGCGAGCTCCTCGGCCGAGCGGTCGACCAAGGCGACAACCGCGTTGAGGACGACCACCGTGCGTCGGGAACCGGGATCGAGTTCGAGCGGCCAGACGAACGTCAGCGCGCTGCCCTGGTACGTCCGCTCGAAGCCGTACTCGGAGTTCGAGACCGTCTCGATCGGCGCCCACCACGCGCCGGCCGCCGGCTCGGCAGTCGTCGACAGGTCGATCCCGATGGTGTCGTTCCCGCTGCCGATCGTCGTCAGGTCGTCGCGCTCGCCGGTCGTGTCGTGGGCCAACCGCTCGTCGCCGATCCGGATGTAGGCCGCCGGGTTGCCCCCGCCACCGAGCATCATCAACGACCACTCGACCGCGAGGTCGAGGCGGACCGTGCCGCCGGCGAGGTGCTCGATGGCGACCTCGAGATCGAGCGTCGGCCGGCGGCGGTCGCCCCCGAAGGCGAATGTCTTCTCGACCCGCAGCCGCCGCGCTCCGGGCAGCGCGACGTCACGGCGCAGGACGAGCCGCCCGGGATCGAGCCGGATCACGTCGTACGCGCCGGTCGCGGCGTCGCCGAGCTCGACGACCTCGCCGGCGCTGAACGCAGCTGCCGACGTTCCCGGCGGGAGGAGGTGGACCAGACCCGACCGTCGCTCGTAGGCGTCGTAGCGGAGGCGGGTCGCGAGACCCGGCTCGCGCGATCGGACCGCGTCGTGGATCGTGATCGCAGCGTCGCCGGCCCCGTCGGATCCGCTCGGACCGGCGATGGCGCCGTCCGCGTCGCGGTCGAGGAGTCGAGCGTGGTAGGCCTCGGGCCGCCGGCGCATCACGGCGGTCAGCGCATGCCGCACGGCCCGGATGTCCCAGGTGCCCAGCCCGCCACCCTCGGCGGGGTCGATCACGACGAGCTGTCCGGCGGTCGTGACGAGGACCTCGTCGCGCCCGTCGAGGTCGGTGTCGCGAAGCGTCGTCCGGTCCACCCCGGGATCGCCCGGGCGCGCCACGGTGTCGGCCAGGTCCTGGGCGGCGATCAGGTGTTCGAGCGTCGCCAGCCGCATGTGCGCGATATAGATTCCGCCGAAGACGCCGTGCCAATAGCAGTCGTTCGACTGGCCCTGGTGGAGGTGGTCCGTGGCGAGATCGCGGGCCGCCCCGGGCGACATCGCCGCGACGGCGGCCGACGCCCGCAGCATCTGCTTGTGCAGCTCGTTGACCTCCCGGTACTTGACCTGGAAGTTGCGCCAGAACCCGCCGCGGAGCCAGCGCGCCCAGGGCGCACCGCCGGCCTCCGCCTCGTGGACCGCGTCGTGATAGGCCGTCGCCTGGTCGGCCGGCAGCGCCCATTCGCCCATCTCGAAATACGACGAGGTCGGCAGGTAGACCCGGCCGATCGGTTCGTGGCGCGCGAGCCAGTCGGATGGCGTGACCGTGGCGATCGACGGCTCCGCCGCGAGCGCGGCGAAGAACCGGTCCACCCAGCCGTCCGCCCCCCAGCAGTGCTCGTACGTGTCGGGCCACGATCCGAACTTCTCGCCGTCGTCGCCCATGAACCCCAGCCGGTCGCCGGCCGGCGTGGCGTGGGCCACGAGATGACCCACCATGTCCTCGACCCGCCCGAATGGGATGCCGTAGCGGAGTCGCCGGTCGGACCCGAAGACGGTCAGCGGCCGCCCCTGGTCCTCGGTCACGTACGGCCCCCACAGGTCGTCGTCATCGAGCGCCGCCGCCCGAAAGTGGGCGTCGTCGACGATCGTCCAGCGGTAGCCGGCCGCGGCGATCGACGTCGGCAGGTCCGGCTCCCAGACGCGCTCGGCGAGCCATGCGCCATTCGGTCGCCGGCCGCCGATCCGCTCGACCTCGTCGGCCATCCGGACGAGCTGGGCGAGCCGATCGCGCTCGGGCAGGGCGACCAGCACCGGCTCGTGATAGCCGCCGCCGAGGAGCTCGACCTGGTCGCGCTCCACGAGCCCGCCGAGCCGGGCCAGGAACCCCGGTTGTTCGGCACGGATCCAGTCGAGCAGCGGGCCGCTGTAGTGGAGCCCGACGCGGACCCTCGGGTGCCGTTCGAGGGCATCGAGCATCGGGAGGTAGGCTCGCTCGTAGGCCTCGGCGATGACCCAGCCGAAGTTCCCGACCGGCTGGTGGTTGTGGAGGACGATGGCGAGCGAGATCCGATCGGTCACCGGCTCAGAGTACGTGGCGGCGCTTCGGGCGGTGGCCCGAGCGGGTATCGTCCGTCGCGATGCCGATCGACACGCCTGCCTGGGTCCGCGACGCGGTCTTCTACCAGGTCTTCCCCGACCGCTTCGCCCGGAGCCCGCGTCTCGCAGCGGCCGGTCCGTACGAGGCGTGGGATGCGCCGCCGACCGTCCACGGGTTCAAGGGCGGCGACCTGTACGGGATCGCCGAGCGGCTCGACGAGCTGTCCGAGCTCGGGGTCAGCGGGCTCTACCTGACGCCCATCTTCAGCTCCGCATCGAACCATCGCTACCACGCCTACGACTACCTGCACGTCGACCCGCTCCTCGGTGGCGACGACGCCCTGCGCGAGCTCCTCGACCGGGCCCACGAACGGGGGATCCGGGTGATCCTCGACGGGGTCTTCAACCACTGCGGCCGTGGATTCTGGCCCTTCCACCATGTCCTCGAGAACGGGGCGGCGTCGCCGTACCGGGACTGGTTCTTCCTCGACCCGCCGGTCCTGGCCGGGACGGCGGAGCTGAACGCCTACCCCGAGCGGGGCGGCGGTGGCGGCAGCGCCCCGCTCGGCTACCGCGCCTGGTGGGGGCTGCCGGCCCTGCCGAAGCTCAACACGGGCCACCCGCCAACGCGCGAGTACCTGCTCGAGGTGGCCGAGCACTGGCTCCGGTTCGGGGCCGACGGCTGGCGGCTCGACGTGCCCGGCGAGATCGACGACCGGGCGTTCTGGCAGGAGTTCCGGCAGCGCTGCCGGGCGATCGACCGCGAGGCGTACCTGGTCGGTGAGCTGTGGGAGGAAGCGCCCGACTGGCTCGAGGGCGATCGGTTCGACGCCGCGATGAACTACCCGCTCGGGACCGCGATCCTCGGCTTCGCCGGCGGGGACCACCTCGACCAGGAAGTCATCCGGCGCCACGACTCCTACCGCCGGATGCTCCATCCGCTCGACGGCCCGGCGTTCGGCCGGCGGCTCGAGGCGCTGATGACGAACTACGACCCGGACATCGTCGCGGTCCAGCTCAACCTGATCGGCAGCCACGACACGCCGCGGGCGCTGACGATCCTCGGCGGTGACCGGACTGCGCTCCGCCTGGCGATGCTGCTCCAGTTCAGCCTGCCCGGCGCGCCCTGCATCTACTACGGCGACGAGGTCGGGCTCGAGGGCGACCATGATCCCGACAACCGGCGCGCCTACCCGGCCGAACCGAACGCCGGCGACCAGGCACTGCGGGCGTTCGTCGTCGCCCTGGCCGCCGCGCGGCGCGAGCACGTCGCGTTGCGGCACGGTTCCGTCCGCGTCCTCTCGGCGAGCGACGCCGGGATCGCTTTCCTGCGCGAGGCGGAGGGCCAGTCGGCGATCGTGGCGCTCAACGCCGGGTCCGGACGGGCGACGCTGGCGCTCCCGCGCCGTGATGAGGGCGCGCTGCGGACCCTCGAGCTCCCGGGGCTCGCGTCGGGATCGGCGTGGGCGGGCTCGGTCGACCTCCCGCCACAGGGGGCGCTCGTCCTCGTGTCCGACTGAGCGGAGGCGGCCCTCGCTGATCCGGGCCGACCGCGGGGAGCCTCGGCGCCGCTCGCACAGGCATTGTGGCGGCCGCGGGCGGTGGGTCCTCAGCCGGCCTCGGTGACGATCCGCTCGGGCGGGCGACGCGCCGGGGTCGGGGCGACGGTCGCCCCGGCCGCCGGGAGGTACAGCTGCTCGGTGTACTCGTGGAGCATGCGCGTGGTGGAGAACCGCCAGATCGTGCTGGCCACGGCGTTTCGCATGAGCTCCGTCCAGCCGCGCGGTACGCCGGCCTTGTCGCGCTGGTAGTAGCGCGGGATCACCTCGTCCTCGAGGATCCGGTACAGGTCCTGCGCGTCGGACCAGTCCTGGGCGCCCTCGTCCGGGTTCGTCTCGCGACCGCCGATTGCCCAGCCGTTGTCACCGGTCCAGCCTTCGTCCCACCAGCCGTCGAGCACGGACAGGTTGATGATGCCGTTCTGCGCCGCCTTCATCCCCGAGGTCCCGCTGGCCTCGAGCGGCCGGCGCGGGTTGTTCAGCCAGACGTCGACGCCGTGGACGAGGAAGCGGGCGATCCGCATGTCGTAGTCCTCGACGATGAACACGCGACCGCGGAGCTCGGGCGAGCGCGACCGGGTGAAGATGTCCTGGATGACCCGCTGTCCCGGCCGATCCGCTGGATGGGCCTTGCCGGCGAAGACCACCTGGACCGGCCGGTCCTTGTCCCACACCAGCCGGGCGAGCCGGTCCATGTCCGTGAAGAGCAGCGACGCGCGCTTGTAGGTCGCGAACCGGCGGGCGAACCCGATCGTGAGGATGTCGGGGTCGAGCGCGGTCTCGAGCTCGTCGAGGACGGCCGGGGCCTCGCCGTGACGGGCGAACTGGTTGCGCAGCCGTCCCCGGGCGAAGATCGCCAGCTCGAGCTTCTGGCGCTGGTGGGCCCGCCACAGCTCCGCGTCGGGGACCCGTGTCATCCGCTCCCAGAACCGGCGCCGCTCGGTCTGCGGGTCGAGGTCTTCGAGATCCCCCTCGAGGTAGCGGCGATACAGCGATGCCATTGCCGTGCCGACCCAGGTCGGGCCGTGCACGCCGTTGGTGATCCCGAGGATCGGCCGGTCGATCACCCCGGTCCAGGTCGCGTTGGCCGTCTCGGCGTGCAGCTTGCTTACCGCGTTCGAGCCGTTCGTCTGGCGGAGCGAGAAGGCGGTCATGTCGAAGACGTTCGCGTCGCCGTCGACCCCGCGGCCGAGCTCGAGGACCCGGCTGACCGGCACGCCGCCGGTGGTCGGCCGGCCGTCGCCGTCGAGGAGCGGTCCGGCGATCCGCCGCATGAGGTCCGCCTCGAACCGCTCGTTACCCGCAGAGACCGGGGTGTGGATCGTGAACACGCTGTCCCGCTTGACCCGGGCCAGCGCGTCGTCGACGCGGGCCCCGTTGGCCACGAGCTCGCGGGCCCGTTCGGCGAGGAGCAGCGCCGAGTGACCCTCGTTGAGGTGCCAGACCGACGGCGCGAGCCCGAGCGCGCGGATCGCCCGGACGCCGCCGACGCCGAGCACGAGCTCCTGGTGGAGGCGCATCTCGCGGCCGCGGACGTAGAGGATCGCGGTGATCGGCCGGTCCGCGTCGGAGTTCTCCGGGACGTCGGTGTCGAGGAGCAGGACCGGGACGCGTCCCACCTGGGCCACCCACACCGCCACGGTCAGGTCGCGGCCGGGGAGCGGGACGGTGACCCGCAGGGCGTCGCCGCTGGGGTCGGCCGCGTGGAGCAGCGGCAGGCGGTTCAGGTCGTAGTCGGGGTAGGCGTGCTCCTGGTGGCCGTCGGCGTCGATGGTCTGGCGGAAGTAGCCCTTCCGGTAGAGCAGCCCGACGCCGACGAACGGAAGGGCCATGTCGCTGGCCGACTTCAGGTGGTCGCCGGCCAGGACACCGAGACCGCCCGAGTAGATCCCGAGCGACTCGTGGAACCCGTACTCGGCGCAGAAGTAGGCGATCGGCCCGGCGAGCGCGCTCGCGTACTGGCGGTGGAACCAGTGGTCCGAGCCGTTGGCGAGATAGCCGTCGAACTCGCGCATGATCGACTGGTACTCGGCCAGCAGGTCCGGGTTCTCGAGCGCCTCGGCCCAGCCGACCGGCCCCTCGAGCAACGGGATCGGGTTGCGGTAGCGCGCCCAGGCGGCGCCGTCGAGCCGGCTGAACAGGGCGCGAGCGCCGGGATGCCACGTCCACCACAGGTTGTAGGCGAGCCGGCGCAGGCCGTCGAGCTGGGGAGGGAGCCGGAAGGGGACGCCAGGCAACGTGGGGACGTGGACGAGCGACTCCATCGCCGCGCATCATACCGGCCAGGGCAGGATGGCCCGGCTACCATTCCCGCATGCGCGTCGCGTTCATCGCCGCCGAGTGCGAGCCCTGGGCCAAGACCGGCGGTCTCGGTGACGTCGTGGACGCGCTTGCCCGGGCGCTCGGCCGGATCGACGACGGGCCGGAGGCGCCGGTGGACGTGTTCCTCCCGCGCTACCGCGCGATGACCCTGCCCGACGGCGAGCCGCCGCGCCGCCGGATCCGGGTGCCCGACCCGACGTCGCCGACCGGCTCGACCGAGGTCACGATCGTCGACATCGTCAGCCACGGCTATCGCCTCCGGCTCGTCGACCACCCGCCCGCGTTCGACCGGGCCGGTTACTACGGCGATCCGGTCGGCGGCGACTACCCGGACAACGCCTGGCGCTTCGGGCTGTTGTGCCGGGCCGCGCTCGAGACGATGCGGGCCGACGGCCGCCCGATCGACGTCATCAACCTCCACGACTGGCACGCCGCGCCGGCGGTCGTGCTGCGCGACCGCTTCTATCGCGACGATCCGATCGTCGGCCGGGCCGCGGCGCTCATCACGATCCACAACCTCGCCTACCACGGCTGGGTGCCGCGCGAGCGGCTCGCCGAGCTCGGGCTGGCGCCGGGCGACGGGGTGGTCGCGAGTGGCGCCGCCGGGCTGGACCTCCTGCGGGCGGGCATCGAGCGATCGGAGCTCGCGAACACGGTCAGCCCCGGCTATGCCGCCGAGGCGCTGACGCCCGAGTACGGAATGGGTCTCGACGGGCCGCTCCGGACCAAGGCCGCGCTCCGAACGGCGGACGGCACACCCCGCTTCTTCGGGATCCTCAACGGGCTCGATACGGCGTTGTGGGATCCGGCGACCGATCGCGACCTGGCGGCGCGCTACTCGATCGACGACCTGGCCGGGAAGGCCGCCTGCCGCGCCGACCTCCTCGCCCGTCACGGGATGGACCCCGACGACGCCCGGCCGGTGCTCGGGATGATCGGCCGGCTCGACCCCCAGAAGGGCTTCGACATCCTGGCCGAAGCCACCCCCGCGCTCGTCGAGCTCGGTGCCAGGATCATCGTCCAGGGCAGCGGCGACGCCCGGCTGGCCGATCCGTTCCGCACGCTCGCCGCGGCTCGCCCGGATGCCGTGGCACTCGTCGAGCGGTTCGACCGCGCCAACGCCCGGCGGATCTATGCCGGCTCGGACCTGTTCCTGATGCCGTCCCGGTTCGAGCCGTGCGGCCAGGGCCAGATGATCGCGTTGCGCTACGGAACGCCGCCGCTCGTCCGGCGCACGGGCGGGCTGGGCGACACGGTCCTCGACGCGGGCGAGCTCGCGGACGAAGGCACCGGCTTCGTGTTCGACGCCCCCACCCCGAGGGCCCTCGTGGCCGCCGCCGAGCGGGCCTTCGCCGTGCGCGGCAGCGACGGCTCGGGTGCCGGCTGGCGCGCGGTCGTGGAGCGCGGGATGGGGCTCGACTTCGGGTGGGAGACCGATGCGGCGCCGCGCTATGCCGTCGCCTACCGCCGTGCGGTCTCCGTCCGCCCCGCCGTTTCGACCCGCTGAACACCGCCGGCGCCCGAGGCGGCCCGTGCCGGGCCGGGCCCGCTAGAATCCGGACCTCGCCGCCGGCCGATGCGGCGGCTCGGAGGGTGGCATGGCCAGGCAGTTCGTTGTCCAGCTCAAGAACCAGCCGGGGGCCCTGGCGGTCCTCGCCGAGGAGCTGGCCTCGCGCGGGGTCGACCTCCGGGCGATCGGTGGCGGGAGCATCGGCGATTCGGGTCACGTGATCATGACGACCGCCGACGACGACACGACCAAGGCGATCCTCGACGAGGGTGGCTATACCTACGTGGAGGGCGAGGCGATCCTGTCCGAGGTCGGCGACCGTCCCGGTGGCATGGCCGCCATCGCCCGCGAGCTGGCCGACGCCGGGGTCAACATCCAGGGCCACCTGTTCCTCGGCCGCTGGGGCGACCGGGCGATGTTCACGTTCGTCGTGGACAAGCCCGACATCGCCCGGCCGATCCTCGAGCGCAAGCCGTAGCCGACCACCGGGCGGTTCGCGCGCGGTCCGCTCGGCCGGCAGGAGGTCGAAGCGTGTCGGTCGTCGGTCCCTCGACGATCACGATCAACCACAACGATCGGTTCCTGGTCGCCCAGGCCGACGCGACGATGAGCCCGTCGGACGACGTCGGGTTTTTCGGCCGCGACACCCGGCTCGTGGCGGGCTATCGGCTCACGCTCAACGGCCGGTCACCGGTCCTCCTCAACGCCGCGCGGATCGAGCACTTTTCGGCTCGCCACGAGTTCACCAGCCCGGAGCTGCCGATCGGCACGGGTGGGTTCGAGAGCGCGGCGCCGACCCTCCCGCCGCGCTCGCTCGGCCTCCGCCTGGACCGCACGATCAGCGAGGGGATCCACGAGGACTACGACCTCACCAGCTACGCCTCGGCGGAGGTCCGGCTGATCCTCGAGGTGCGGATCGAATCCGACTTCGCCGACATCTTCGACGTGCGCTGGAAGCAGCTCGTCCAGCGGGGTGCCATTCAGACGACATGGAGCCAGCGCGCGGCCGAGCTGCGGGCCACCTACCGCAACGGCTCGTTCCGCCGGGACCTCGTCGTCAAGGTCGACCGCGCCGGCTCGCCCGCCCAGTTCGCCAACGGCCGGATCGTGTTCACGATCGACCTCGCCCCGAAGGGCACCTGGCACGTCTGCCTGAAGTGGTTGCCGGTCATCGGCCGGCGACGCGGCCGGGTCCTCGACTGCAGCGCGATGCTCGAGCGCGAGGCGAAGCTCGACACCCGGGTGCTGCCGCCGGTCGAGCTGGAGACCAGCCATCCGAGCCTCCCCTCGATCTGGCGCCAGGCCGTCGCCGACATGGAGGCGCTCCGCATCGAGGCGTTCGCCGTGGGGCGAAGCGTGTTCGTCCCGGCCGCCGGGATCCCGTGGTACGTGACCCTCTTCGGGCGCGACTCGCTCGTGGTCGCGATGGAGTCGATCAGCGGCTTTCCCGAGTTCGCCGCCGGCGCGCTCGACCAGCTCGCGGCGTACCAGGCGACGGACGACAACCCGGAGCAGGACAAGGAGCCCGGCAAGGTTCCGCACGAGCTGCGCTTCGGCGAGCTGGCCGAGCTGGGCCTGCTGCCCTGGGCGCCCTATTACGGGACCCATGACGCGACGCCGCTGTTCATCGTCGTGCTGTCGTACGCGCACGAGTGGTCGGCCGACCGACGCCTCCTCGAGCGCTACCGGCCGGCCGCCGAGGCTGCGCTGCGCTGGATGCTCGAGTCCGGGGACCGGGACGGGGACGGCTTCCAGGAGTACGGGACGCGCTCGTCGCGCGGCCTGTACAACCAGGGCTGGAAGGATTCGTCGGTTGCGATCCAGCACGAGGACGGACGGATCCCCGAGCTGCCGATCGCGCTGTGCGAGCTCCAGGGCTACGCGTTCGACGCGCTGCTCCGGATGGCCCGGATCCGCGACATCCTCGGCGACGAGGACGGAGCGGCGGACCTGCGGACCCGCGCGGGCCGGCTCTACGACCGGTTCAACGACGCGTTCTGGTGGGAGAGCGAGGGCACCTACTACCTCGGGCTCGACGGCGCGAAGCAGCCGATCCGGAGCGTCGCCTCGAACGCCGGCCACTGCCTGGCGAGCGGGATCGTCCCGCCGGAGCGTGCCGGCCGGGTGATCGAGCGGCTCATGGCCCCCGACATGTGGACCGGCTGGGGGATCCGGACGCTGTCGAGCGAGCACCCCGGCTACAACCCGTTCTCCTACCACCTCGGCTCGGTCTGGCCGCACGACAACGCCACGATCGCCGGAGGGTTCCGGCGGTATGGGCGATCCGACCAGGCGCAGCGGGTGGCCGAGGGGATCTTTGCGGCAGCCGAACGATTTGAGTCATACCGGTTGCCCGAGCTGTTCGCCGGCCTGCCCCGGACCGCCGAGGGATTCCCGGTCCAGTACCTCGGTGCCAACGTGCCGCAGGCCTGGGCGTCGGCGGCCGTCTTCCGGCTCGTCGCGACACTGTGCGGGATCCATTCGGCCGGCAGCCTGCGGACGATCTACGTCAACCCCGACCTGCCCGACTGGCTGCCGGCGATCACGCTGCGCAATCTCCGGGCGGGCAGCGGTTCGGCCAACCTGCGGATGGAGCGCGACCGGGTCGAGGTCCTCTCGAACTCGACCGGGTTCGCCATCGTGCAGGGCAAGGTGCCCCGGCCCGTCCCGTGGTCGCGCGACCCGGTCAGCCGATGACGATCGACACCTCGTCGATCCGGCCGTCGAACCAGTCGCCACCCTCGGCCTTCGCGCCGATCGACACCTGGGCCGTGTTGGTCAGGTTGCCGATCGTCTTGGTCGACTTCCAGACCCGGCCATCGACGGACAGGACGACGGTCGTCGCGTGGCGCTCGCAGGTGATCGTGTGGAACGCGTCGTCGGCGAGGTTGGGGCCGGTCGTCTTCTGCCACGAACCGGTCGAGCCCTTGAGGTAGCAGCGGGCGATGGCCTGGCCACCGACGTTGACGACCTCGATCTTCCAGTCGCCGCCCTTCGTCGTCGAGAGGCCCTTGCGGATCACGTCGTAGTCGTCATCGGGGACCTCGGTCAGCGCGACGTGGACCGTCACGACGAGGTCCTGCGCGCCCGGGTTCAGCCCCGGCGAATCCGGGACGAGCACGACGGACGACGTGCCGTTCAAGCCGTAGCCGGTGCTGCCGCCGACGCCCGCCACGCCGAGCCGGATGTTCTTCAGCGTTCCGACGTGGCCGTTGCCCGAGGCGTCGCTCATCGTCTTCCCGGAGGTCTCGTTCATGTGCCATAGGGCGGCGGGCGAGGCGCCGAAGACGGGTCCCGCGCTCAACGCGAGGAACGCGACGAGGCCGACGGGCACGAGGAGCCGATGGATGGGTCGCATCACTGGCCTCCAGATCCAGACCGGGCTCGGGCGCGAAGGCGGTCAGCCAGACCATACCCGACGGTGGCGGATCCGGTGGCATCGCCGAGCGCTCCGGCGTCGCCGACGCGGCGTCGGTGGCGCGGCGTCGGTGCCTCACGCCCCCGGCAGACTCGGATCGGGTGACCGGCGCGATGGTAGAGCCGACCGCTCGCGGCCCGCCGGGCGAGTCCCACGGGTGCGCAGGGAGCGGGCGATCCGATAGGCCAACAGGATCGCCACCGCGACCGTCGGCACGACGTAGATCGTCGTCGCCCATGTGGACCCGCTGTCGGTGCCGGCCGCGAGACCGTGGGCCGTGGCGCCGAGGAACGACAGGAAGGTCAGGTAATGCAGCAGCCGCCAGGCCCGCTGTCCGATCCGCCGCCGGACGTAGAAGCTGCCCACGACGATCGCCATGAGGTACAGGGCGACCTGCCCGGCGGCGACGGCCAGCGGCTGGTAGGGCGCCAGGCCGGGGATCGCGATCTGAGCCAGGCTGAATGGGACGCTCTGATCCAGCGACAGCAGCGCACCGTGGACGGCCGCCAGGCCCAGCCCGAAGCACGCCAGGTCCTGGTGGAGGGCGAAGGTAATCGGCCGGTGCGCCAGCTCGTCAAGGAGCTTGGTCGACAGGAGCAGACCGTAGACGACCGATCCGGCGAGCGCGAGATAGGCGATGAAGCCGAACCCACGTTCGAAGACCCACGGCAGGATGGCCCGGTTGGAGACCCAGGCGTCGGCGAGCGATCGGACCGCGTTGGGCCCGGTCGCGCCGATGACGATGCCCACGGCCACGGCGAACAGGCCCCAGCGGGCAAACTGGGTTCGAGGGTCGAGACCGCGGAACCTCACGCCACGAACTCGAGCGTCGCCGGGGTCAGGAGCACCTCATCGTCCTCGGTGAGGAGGACCGCGGCCGCGACCGCCGGCCGATCGAGCGCTGCCAGCGCCGCCTGCGAGCCGAGGATCACGGCCGTCTTCGCGAGCAGTTCGGCCTCGCGCGCCGAGCCGGCAAGGACGGTCGCCTGGACGACGTCGGTGACCGCCGGCCGCCCGGTCCGTGGATCGATGAGGTGGTGGGCGCGGACGCCGTCGCGCACCCAGCGATGGACGCTGGTGCCGGACGTCGCCAGGCCGTACGACCGGACCGCAGCGTCGGGAGCCGCGAGCTCGAGAACGAGCATGCTCGCCCGGGCACCTCGAGGGTCGCCCACGGCGAACCGCCAGCTCCGCCCCGGCGCGAGGCGGACCGCCACGTCGCCGTCGGCATCGACGGCGACGGCCGAGTAACGGTCGAGCCGCTCGATGGCCCGATCGGCCAGCCAGCCCTTGGCGACCCCGTCGAGATCGAACCGGACGCCGGGGGACCGCCAAACGCGCGAACCCCGGGGCAGGCGGTCGATCCCCCAGGCACGCGAGGCCGCGGACGCGCCGTGGCGTGGTTCGAGCGGTGGGCTGTCGGCCTCGGCAGCGAGGCGTGCGTCGAGGAGCGCGATGTCAACGATCCCGCCCGTCAGGCCCTCGGCCTGCCGTCCCCAGTCGAGCAGCGTCGCGAGGGTCGGGCGGACGGTCACCCAGGCCCGTGGATCCGCGTTGAGACGGCTGAGGTCGGAGGTCTCGGCGAACCGGGTGAGGCGGTCGGCCCACGCTCCGAGACGGAGGAGAACCCGGTCGGCGTCGCCGCGCGCGCGGTCGCGCTCCTCCGGATCGAACGGGTCGGCGAGCCCGAGGTGGATGCTGACCGTGCCACCCATGAGCGGGGCAGTGCGGGACACGTGATCCGTGGCCGCGGGACGGACTCGTTTGGTGCGCGAGGGTCGGGCGTCGCCTCGCGGGCCGGCCCCGGGCGCGGCTGCGATCGCGGTCGCGGTCGCGGTCACGGCTTCGCGCCCGACTGACGGGTGGTCGTCACGATGACGACGCGGGGCTTCTGCGTCGGAGCGGCCTGCACCGTCGCCTGCGGCGGCGCGGTCTGGCCGGGCATCAGCTGGACATACTGGATCACGTGTTGGACGGCCGGGGTGCCATCGGCCGTCAGCGTGACGGGCGCACTCACCGCGGTGGGGGTCCCGCCCGTCCCGGTCAGGGCCGTCGCGAGTGCGCTGGCCGTGGCGAGCGCGCCCATCCCGATGGCGATCCGAAGCGGCCGCGGATCCGGTCGCGAGCGGGGCGTGGACGGTGGTCGAGGCGACCCGGCCGGTCGGCGGGACGTCGCAGCCGTCGGCGCGGTCGCCGACATGGGCGAAGGCTCCGGCGGAGCCGTCCGCGCCGCGGCCGGCCGCGCCCGGATCGACTCGGGGCGGGCCCGCACCGGCTCTGTCCGAGCGCCGGTCGCCTCCGGGGACTCGTCCTCGAAGCGAAGCTCGCCCATCAGTCGCCGCCCTCCGATCCCTCGGACCCGGCTTCGCCGCCGGCGGCGACGACCTTGTGGACCGTGATCGTCTGGGGCGGCTCCGGGGCCGCGAGGTAGACCTTGTCGACCTGGACCGGCAAAGGCGTCACTGCATCTGCGGGCTGGGCGGTCGTGGCGGACGACAGCGCTGGGGCTGCCGGACCGAACCCGGCCGCGGCGAGCGCGACCGCGAGAACGAGCGATGCCGCGAGCGAGGCGATGAGCAGGGTGACCTTGTGGACCATCGGAGATCCTGACCTCTCGACTGGGTGCCTGTGGGCACGGGGGTGATGACGACCACGATCGGGCCGGCCGATGGGACCGCCGTGTGCGCCCGATGAGAAGCTTCAAAGACAGGCCGTTGGAACCTCGACGGGCGGCAGAGGGCGCCGCACAATGCCGGCCATGCAAGTGCTGGTGATCGAGGACGAGGCCAAGATGGCGGCCCTGATCCGGCGCGTCCTGACGGCGGAGCGGCACGTCGTCGACGTGGCTCCGGACGGAGTGACCGGCGCAGCCCTCGCGGAGCGCGGTCCGTACGACGTCATCGTCCTCGACCGGATGCTCCCCGACGTCGACGGGGTCACCCTGCTCCGCCTGCTGCGCACGAAGGGCGTGGTCACGCCGGTCCTGATGCTCACCGCGCTCGGTGCGGTCGAGGATCGCGTCGACGGGCTCGATGCCGGCGCCGACGACTACCTGCCCAAGCCGTTCGCGTTTGCTGAGCTCATCGCCCGGATCCGGGCGCTCGGCCGGCGGGCGTCGGTCGTGCCGGAGAAGCGCCTGCGGGCGGGGGACCTCAGCCTGGACGAGCTGCGACACGTCGCCCAGGTGGGCGATCGGACCGTCGACCTGTCGGCCCGCGAGTTCGCCCTCCTCGGCTACCTCATCCGCCATTCCGGCCAGGTCATGACCCGGCAGCAGATCCTCGACGCGGTCTGGGGCGCCGAGCCGGACGTCTACTCGAACGTCGTCGACCTCTACGTCCACTACCTGCGCCGGAAGCTTGGCGAGCTCGGCCGGGCCGAGCGTCTCCGGACGGTCCGCGGCGTGGGCTACACGCTCCGGGCCGAGACCTGACCCTGCGGTCGACGTCGCGCCAATGACCGATTCCACGGCTCGCCTGCTCGGTGCCACGCGCCGCCGCCTCACGGTCGTGACGCTCGGCCTGATCGTCCTGCTCGTGGTCGGCATCGGCACCGCGACGGCCCTGGTCGGGCTCCGAGCGCTCGACGCGGACGTCGATCACGCGCTGGCGACGAGCGTCGACTCGGCCGTCGCCGCACTGGGCGGGGAGCTGCCACAGGGCGACAACCAGAACGATGGCGACGAGACGGTTCCGGCCGCCGCGGACACGTTCATCCTCTACCTCGATCCGGCGGGAGCCGTCGTCGCCAACCCGTCGCGC
Organism: uncultured Chloroflexia bacterium; assembly: GCA_963825545.1. Taxonomy (GTDB): domain Bacteria; phylum Chloroflexota; class Limnocylindria; order Limnocylindrales; family CSP1-4; genus Chersky-267. Next base: position 31,119 of record CAWGTR010000005.1, read on the forward strand.
GTCGCCCTGGCCGGGATCCCGGACGCGGCGGCGGTTTCCGCCGCCAGGAGCTCGGGCAGCGACCTGCGGACGGTCGAGGCCGGGGGCGTCGACGTCCGGCTCCAGACGGATCGCGTCGAGGCGGAGTCCGGTGGCGCGCTCCTGGGATTCGTCCAGGGTGGCTTCGTCCTGACCCTGCACGACCAGCAGTCGAGGAGCCTGGTCGAGGCGATCGCGCTCGTCGGGGTCATCGGACTGCTCGGCGCGGCGGCCGTGACGCTCCTGGTGACCGGGGATGCCCTCGGGCCGATCCGGCGCTCGTTCGCGGCCCAGCGCCGGTTCGTCGCCGACGCCTCGCACGAGCTGCGGACGCCTGCCGCGTTGATCCGCGCCAACGCCGAGGTCATCGAGCGCGAAGGGCTCGTGACCAGCGAGGGTCGGCCCTTCGTGGCGGACATCGTGACCGAGGCGGACCGGCTCGGGCGGCTCGTCGGGGACCTTCTCCAGCTGGCCGCCACCGACGCCAGCGGGCTGGTTCTCGATCGCGGCCCGATCGATCTCGCGATCGTTGCCGCGGACACCGTTCGCCAGGCGCAGGCCCTCGCCGACGAGCACGGCGTCGATCTCCGGCTCGAGCCGGCCGCGCCGGACGGCGGGTCCACCGTCGTCTCCGGCGACGGCGACCGCCTCACGCAGCTCGTCCTGATCCTCGTCGACAACGCGTTGGACCACGCGCCGCCGGAGACGATCGTCCGGGTCGCGGTCAGGCACGTCGATCGGACGGTCGAGCTGGCGGTCAGCGACCAGGGTCCGGGGATCCCGGCCGGCGATCGCGCCCGCGTCTTCGAACCGTTCACCCGGCTGCCCGGCGTCGAACGGGATCGCGCGGACGGGACGGGGCTGGGGCTCGCGATCGCGAGCCGGATCGCCATCGCCCACGACGGGACGCTCGCCGTCGACGATGCGCCCGGCGGCGGCGCTCGATTCCGGTTCAGCCTGCCGGTCGCCCCTCGCTCCTGAGCGACCGACGCGCGGTACCCGAGCTCACGACGGGATCGAACGCCGGGATCGGATGGGCGATCTCACATCCGGGCCACACGACGGCCACAGGCGCGCAGCCGATGCTCGAACGACATCGGACGCCGCCACCACGCGGCGGCGCCCGACCGATCAGATCGACACAGCGAGCGGCCGGCCGGTGCGCCGGGGCTGAAACCCCGACCCCGCCCGAACCCCTCGACAGAGCATCGGCCGCCCCGACCCGGAGGTTGCACCATGGCCTACGTCATCGCCGAACCGTGCATCGACAACAGCGACCAGTCGTGCGTCGCCGTCTGCCCGGTCGACTGCATCAGCGCGGATCCGTCGATGGACCGCAAGTTCTACATCGACCCGGATGGCTGCATCGACTGCGGATCGTGCGAGACCGCCTGTCCCAACCAGGCGATCTTCCGCGCGGACCAGCTGCCCCGCCAGTGGGTCGACTTCGCCTGGATCGACGCGACCTGGTACCGCGACCCGGACGCGGCCCGCGAGGCCGTCGACGGGGCGGCATCGGCGGCCTGATGGACGCCATCGCGTCGCCACGACCGCCGGTCGTCTCGCGGGCGAGACCCGGTCTTGAGCCAAACGCTACCCTCGTCGCCCGGTCCGACCTGACGCCGACGATCGCCCGCTTCGTGGTCCGGCCGGACGGCGGCATCTCGTCCTTCCAGCCCGGCCAGTACTTCGCCCTCGGCCTGACCGTGGATGGCCGCCCCGTCCAGCGGCCGTACTCGACCGCCTCGACGCCAGGTGTCGGCCGCAGCCTCGAGTTCCTCGTCCGGCGGGTGGCCGGGGGTACCTTCACGCCGCACCTGTGGGGGCTCGTCGCCGGCGATCGCCTGTGGATCGGTCGCCCGAAGGGCCTGTTCACGCTCCGCCCCGACGACCCGCGGACCCACCTCTTCGTGGCGACCGGCACCGGCCTCGCGCCGTTCGTATCGATGCTCGAGACGCTCATCGCCCGGCCGAACGGACGCGCGGCGGACCGGGCCGGGCTTGCGTCGCCCCGCGCGGTCGTCATCCACGGCGTGTCGCACGTGGCGGAGCTCGCGTACCGCGACCGCCTCGAGCGACTGACCCGCGACGACAGCGCCGTCCGCTACAGCCCCGTCGTCTCGCGGCCGGCGCATCTCGACAACGCCGGCTGGACGGGCCTGACCGGCCGGCTCGTGCCCCGTCTCGAGGAGATGTGCGCGGCCAATGCCGTCGATCCCGCCTCGACCATCGCCTACCTGTGCGGGAACCCGGAGATGATCGCGTCCGCCGAGCGGGCGCTCGTCGCCGCCGGCTTTGCCCCCGACGCCATCGTGAGCGAGCACTACTGGCCGCTCGCCTGATCGGGCCGAGATCGTCCCCGGGCGGCCTGACGTGGCTGGGTCCAGCGGGGCGACCGGCTCGGCCGCCGGACCCGGTCGGTTCCGTCGGCCCGGGAGCGACGTGACCAACAGCCCTGACGTCCCTCGTCGATCGCCTGCAGACTCCGCCGATCGAGCTCACGGAGGCATCCGATGACCAGGGTCCTGCTCGTCCATCACGACATCGACCTCGCGGACAACGAGGCGGACGCGCTCCGCTTGCGCGGCTACACCGTCCAGCAGTGCATGGGACCGATCGGCGCGAGCTGCCCGATCCTGTCCGGCCGCGTCTGCGAGATGGCCGAGGAGGCCGACGTCCTCGTCTACGACGCCTGGGTCACCGGCGAGCCCGACGGGGCGCAGCGCCTCATCGAGGGCATCCGCGACATCCATCCCGACACCCCGGTCGTCCTGACCGCCACCGGGATGGAGCCGTCATGGATCGAGCTCGCCGGGCTCCACGGGGTGACCCCGCTGGTGGGCCAGCCGACCGGCAAGCGACTCGCCGAAGCGATCGAGCAGGCGCTCGGGACCGAGCCACCCGCCGACTGACCGGCGCGTCGTCGACGGGCCGCCGGCCGCCCTCCGAGGGCTGTGCCTCGGCTATCGTGGGCTCGTGGCCGAGTCCGCACCGTCGACCGACGCCGACCTCGTCGCCCGCGAGGCCGCGCTCCAGGCCGAGGCGGCCGTCGTCCTGGCGGATCTCGACCTCGTCGCGCGGCTGGGCAGCGTTGGGCGGCCGATCCTGACCGGCAGCGTCGCGCTCGGCCTGATGGCCTGGCGGGACATCGACGTCACGACCCTGTGCCCGGTGCTCGCGGTGGACCCGGTGTTCGAGATCGGTCGCTCGCTGGCCGCCCATCCCGGGCTGCGTCGGCTCGGGTTCCGCAACGACACCGGCAGCTGGAACGTCGACCCGGACTACCCGGACGGCCTCTACTGGAGCCTCGAGTACCGGCTCCCGGACGGCGAGCCGTGGAACCTGGACCTGTGGTTCCTGCTTGAGGGAACGCGCCAGTTCGACCTCGACCACCTGGCGTCGATCCCGCCGCGGCTCACCCCGGAGGCACGGCTCGCCATCCTCCGGATCAAGGATGCGTGGCAGGCTCGCCCCGCGTACCGGACGACCGTTCGCAGCTACGACATCTACCAGGCCGTCCTCGACCACGGCGTCCGAACGCCCGAGGCCTTCGAGGCGTTCCTGCTCCGACGCGAGCCAACCGGCGACGGCTGACGCCGGCTCGCAGCGGCCGGTCCGGCCGACGCGCCCGATGCACGCCGGCCCGTGGCCCGGCCCCTCCCCCCGAACGTGGTCGCCGAGGCTCCGGCTCAGGCGCCCTGCTCGACCTCGTAGAGCGTCTGCGCCTCGAGGCCGTGGGCCTCGCGATGGACGAGCACGGCCGTGTCGCGATCCGGCGCGTCGACGAGGCAGAAGACCTTGCCGGCTGCTTCGTCGACCCAGTAGTGCCGGTAGTTCACGCCGTACTTGCTCTGGACGGTGACGTCGGCCTCGTGCGCGCCGGCGACATCGGTCGCCTTGACGCCGGGCAGGTCGTGGACGTCGAGATAGGTGGGCATGGTGGGGACTCCTTCGCTCATGGACTGGGCGGCGGTCGCCCGCCATTCCGGGCCATCTACGGCGCGAATCCGGAACTGGATTGGGCCGTCCGGGCGATCGGACCGCCTGGTGGGATCGTCGCGGAGGGCGTTACGATCCAGCCTCGCGACCGCTCGGAGGAAGTCATGACTACTACGGAGGGCGCCTGGCCCCAGGCGATCGCCACCATCACCCTGTTCGTCGAGGACGTGGCCGCGGCCAAGCAGTTCTACGAGCGCGTCTTCGGCCTGCCGGTCGTGTTCGAGGACGACGACTCGGCCGTGTTCCGCTTCGGGACCACGCTCGTCAACCTGCTCGCCGCCCGCGCCGCGCCCGAGCTGATCGAGCCGGCCGTCGTCGCGCCGCGCGAGGCCGGATCCCGGTTCCAGCTGACGATCGAGGTCGACGACGTGGACGCGATGTGCGCCGAGCTGGCGCGCCGTGAGGTGACGCTCCTGAACGGCCCGCTCGATCGACCGTGGGGTGTCCGGACCGCCAGCTTCGTCGACCCCGGCGGCCATATCTGGGAGATCGCGAAGTAGCCCGCCGATGAGCTTCGACGTCGCGGCGGAGTCGTACGACCGGTTCATGGGCCGGTACTCGCGGCTGCTGGCGCCGCAGCTGGCCGACCTCGCCGACATCCGGGTCGGCCAGCGCGCGCTCGACGTCGGCAGCGGGCCCGGAGCGCTCACGGCCGAGCTGGTCGCGCGCCTCGGTGCCGCCGCCGTCACGGCCGTCGACCCCTCCGCGCCCTTCGTGGCCGCGGCACAGTCGCGTCACCCGGGCGTGAAGGTCGTCCAGGCCTCTGCGGAAGGGCTGCCGTTCCCGGATGGCTCGTTCGATGCCGCGCTGGCACAGCTCGTCGTCCACTTCATGGCCGATCCGGTCGCCGGCCTGACGGAGATGCGACGGGTGACCCGACTGGGCGGGGTCGTCGCCGCCTGTGTCTGGGATCACGCGGGCGAGCACGGACCACTGAGCGTGTTCTGGCACGCGGCGCGTGCCCTCGACCCCGGCGTCGACGACGAATCGCACCTGGCCGGCGTCCGTGAGGGTCACCTCGCCGAGCTGTTCGCGGCGGCCGGGCTGCAGGCGATCGAGCCCGCGGTCCTGTCCATCAGCGTCCAGCATGCGAGCTTCGAGGAATGGTGGGAGCCGTTCACGCACGGCGTGGGACCCGCCGGCTCGTATGTCGCCGGCCTCGACGCGGAGCGGCGGGCCGAGCTGCGGGAGGCCTGCCGGGCGGCGCTCCCGCCGGCGCCGTTCGTGCTCAGCGCACGCGCCTGGGCCGCCCGCGGCCTCGCCTAGCGAGCCACTCATCGTTCGGTCGGCCGACCCGCCGCAGTCGCTTCGGCACTGGTCGGGGTTCGGTCCGCCACCGACGATGCGGGGACACGCAAGGAGCGAGGACCATGAACACGATCGTCGTCTTCGATTCGCTGCACGGCAACACTGAGCGCGTCGCCCGGGCGATCGCCGAGGCGCTCGAGCCGCTCGGCGAGGTTCGCGTCCTGCCGACGACGGCGGTTCCCGCGGACATCTCGGCGGACGCCTGGGTCGTCGGCGGCCCGACGCACAACCACGGGATGAGCAAGCCGTTGGCGTCGTTCGTCAGGACCTTGCCGCGGGCAAGCCTGCGGGGCGTGCCGGTCGCGACGTTCGACACCCGTTACCACTACCCGCGCCTGATGAGCGGCTCCGCGGCGCACGCCGCCGCAGGCCGGCTCCGGCGGACGGGCTGCCGGCTCGTCGCGGAGCCAGCCAGCTTCTTCGTCGAGGAGGGCGAGCGACCGTCAGATGGCGGGAAGCCGGCACCCGAGTGCGAGCACCTCGTCGAAGGAGAGCTCGAGCGGGCCCGCGCGTGGGGCACGCGGCTCGGCTCCCTGTTGACCAACAGCTGACCGATCAGGCAGTCCTCGACGCGCTCGACGGCATGGACCGAATGGCCCCGATCCGGTCGGTCGTCCCTTCGGTTCGGCCTAGGCGGGAGCGCCTGCCGGCACGACGCCGAGCTGCTGCATCATCGCCATGAGGTCGATCACGCCCCAGTGATCGCCCACCCGACCGTCGTCGTCGAAGCGAAAGATGTCGATGAGCTGGACGTCGACGGTCTTGCCGGTCGGCGGCATGCCCTGGAACTCGCCCTGCTGGGTGCCCGTGTAGCGCACCCGGGCGACGACCTTGGCACCGTCGGCGACGACGTCCTCCACCGTCATCCGCAGGTCCGGAAACGCGGCGATCTGCATCCGGAAGAACGTCTTGACGCCGTCCTTTGATGGCGCGAGACCGGGCACCTCCTCGTGCTCGACGAAGCCGTCGGCCAGGAGGTCGCCGAAGCCGTCGATGTCGCCCGCGTTGATCCGGTCGTACAGGCCTCGCGCGGTCGCCGCGTGATCCATTGGGATCTCCTCGTTCGGGTGGGGCGCCCAGTGTACCCGGGGGACTGCGGATCCTCGGCCTGCCCTCGACGGCATCGCGGCGGGTAGCCTCGCAGGGCGAGACGTCCTATGGTGGACGCACTCTTGGGGGTTGGATTGAGGAGGTCCCAACCGATGGCGCAAGTTCAAGGGCAGTATCACCGACCGATCGGGGTCAGCCTGCTGGCGCTCGGTGCAGGATTGGCGGCGCTGGCCGAGCTGTGGCGGATGCTGGTCTTCCTCGGCATCGTCAACTTCACCTTCGTTGGCAAGTCCGTGTCGTTCAACGATGCCCAGTGGGGCCAGGCGTTCTGGGCGTTGATCCTCGCGGCGATCTGGATCTGGGTAGCCGTGGGATTCTGGAACGTGCGGGCCTATGCCGTTCAGTTCGGCATCTTCATCAGCCTGTTCACGCTGATCTTCGGGTTCATGGCGCTGCTCTTCGGGTCGTCGGTCGAGGCCGAGACGGTCCCGTGGTTGCTCGCTGGCGCGATCTTCCTGTACCTCTCCTACCCGGGTGTGCAGCAGAACTTCGTCGAGCACGAGCTCTCGATGATGACGCCCGCCCAGCGTGCCGCTATGGAGCAGATGCAGGCGGCAAATGCCGCGATGATGCGGGCCAGCTCCGGGGCGGCCGCCCAGGCGACGACTCCGCCAGCGCCGACGGCCCCAGCCGCGCCCCAGCCGCCACCGACCGACCCGGGCGCACCCACCGGCTGACGAGGATCTTGGCCCCGCACTCTGGTCCGCCCCCGATCCGGGTGGCGAATCATGGGTTGCGTGGCTGGTCCCCGAGGCCTAGCATCGACGGGCGCTTGTCGGAGTCAACGTTCGAGGCCCCCATCGACCCGAGTGGGCCGTCCGGCAGGCTCCGCTGACGGAGGTGGCCGGAGGATTCGTCGCTCGCGTCGATCGGTACCCGACCGGCGCCGACTGCACCCTGATCATGACGTGACCGCCATCTGGCCGCCCCCGTCTGGCTGAGCCCCGTGGACGCTCCAGCTCAGACCAAGCTCGCGAGCGACAGCCGACGCGTCACGGTCCCTGATGAGAAGGAGACTGGGAAGATGAGCCAAGAGTACGGTCAGACCCTCGCCGCATTCGTGCTGGACAGCGGAAAGCAGTCGCGGCGACTCCTGAAGCGGATCCAGGAGATCGACGCGGTCGACCCCAACGTCAAGATTGTCGATGCGGCGATCGCCGACCGCTCCAGGTTCCGGGTCAAGGTCCATCAGACCACGGACCTCGGCGGCGCGAAGGGCGCAGTCCGTGGGGCCGGGCTCGGCGTCATTGTCGGAGCGATCGTCCTCGGACCCGCAGGAGCGGTCGTCGGCGGCGCGGCCGGTGGTGTCCTGAACGGCCTTCGCAATCGCTTCCACGACATCGGGATCGACGACAAGTTCATGCGCCAGGTCACGAAGGAGGTCCAACGGGGGAAGAGCGCCCTCTTCATCCTCTACGAAGGAAACTGGCAAGGATCGATCGGGATGATCGAACAGGCGATCACGACCGAGAAGGCCCTCCTCATCTCGAGCACGCTGCCCCCCAAGACGGCGGCCGCCCTCAAGGCGCTCGTCGAGCCGGCGACCGAGCAGCTCGGCGGTGCCGAGGTCGTATCGGATTACGAGGTGGAGGTGCCCGAGGAGGCTGCGCCGGCCGAAGCTGCTGCGCCGGCCGAAGCTGCCGCGCCGGCCGCTGCGGCGACGGTCGCTGCCGCCGCGCCGGCCGACGACCTGACCCAGCTGTCCGGTGTCGGACCCAAGGCGGGCACCGCGCTGGCAGCCGCCGGAATCACGACCTATGCGGCTCTGGCCGAGGCGAACGAGCCGCAGCTCCGACATGCGCTCCACGAGGCCGACATGGTGCCGCCCGCCAACGTGGCGTCGTGGCCGATGCAGGCCAGCTACGCCGCGAAGGGCGACTGGCAGGGCCTGATGAAGTACAACAAGCGGGGGTCGGAGCCCAGCCACCGTGGTGCGACGAAGTCGAAGGCGGCGGCCAAGGCAGCGCCACCCGACGACCTGACCCAACTCAGCGGCATCGGGCCTCGGATCTCCACGATCCTGGCCGATGGCGGCGTGACAACCTACGCAGAGCTCGAGCACACCGACCCCTCCGAGCTGCGAAAGATCATCGCGCAGGGTGGGGCGCTCCCTCCGTCGAGCCTCGACACGTGGCCAACCCAGGCGTCGTACGCGGGGCGTGGCGATTGGCAAGGCCTCGCGAGCTACAACAACAGTCATCGCTAGCCGCAGGCGGGGGGCGTCAAGCGTGCTCGACCGCGGAAGAGGTCGCGCCCGCGCCGCCGGCACCGATCGGACACGCGACGCCCGTTGACTGTCCTGGCAGCAATTGTTCGGACACAAGCCCCGGGATGCGGTGCACCGGGGCTTGTGGCATTCCGTCGTCGGCCGGCCGTTCAGGGAGCGAGCCGCTGCCAGGTTGCGCTGCGCGCCCCAGGCAGCGGGACGTCGACCGGGGGCTTCTGCCCCGTCGGGTCGAGGAAAGCGATTGAGTCGGCACCGCCGAAGCCGCCGTCGACGTAGCCGAGGATCTGGGCTCCGTCCGGCGACCAGACGAGGGAGCTGATGCCCGTATCGTCGGTGCGGACTTGGACCAAGTTCGTTCCATCGGCACCGACGACAAAGACTCCAGTCGCCAACGACGAGGCCCCCATCCGGATGCGACTGAACGCGATCCTCGTGCCATCGGGCGACCAGCTCGGCCAGAACTCGTCTTCGGGGCTGTGGGTGACGTTCGTCTGCGCTTTCCCGTCGGCCGTGATGGCGAAGATGTCGTTGTTCAGATCGGTCCCGGGTGCCATGAACGCCAGCCGCGTGCCGTCGGGTGACCATGCCGTTCCAAGCAGCGCCTCATGGGTTCCCGTAGCGGCCGAGAGCTGGTGTGGGTTCGATCCGTCCGGACCGACCAGCCACAGTGAGTCGGGCGGGCCACCGCAGCACGGAACGATCTTCTTGAACGCGATCAGGGAGCCGTCCGGAGACCAAGTAGGAGACACTCCGTATGTGTCGGACTCGACGATCCGGGTCGCGTCAGGGCGGTCGGCATCGGTGACATAGATCTGCTGTTCGGCGGCGTTGCCGATCCTGGCCGAGAAGGCGATTCGCTGGCTGTCCGGCGACCAGGAGAGCCCAATCGCCGGTCCGAACGCGACGCCGCCTCCGGGCCACACGGGGCCTAGGAGGCCATCAGCCAGCGTGTTCCGGTGGCCGCCGTCGGCGTCCATGACGATCAGGGCGTACTTGGCCTCGAGATAGGAATCGAACGCGAGCCTGGTGCCGTCGGGCGACCAGGTCGGGTCGCTGTCGACCTCTGGTCCGGAGGTCAGCATGGAGAGGCCCGTGCCGTCCGGCTTCATGACGCCGATGTGCCCACCAGACTCCACGATGAGATTCCCTGGACGAGCCAGCCCGAATGGTGGCGGCAGTCGCCTCTGGGACCCGGCCGCGACGATCGCTCCGATCACCAGCGCGGCCAGCAGGATCACGACGAGTACGACCCGGCCGGAAACGGGCGGAGTCCAAACGTACGGCCTCCGGCCGGCCAGTCGTCGCCCAACGAGGAGCCAGGCCGGCCGCTGCCGCGTCGTGTTGACCCGGGCCAGCGATGTCTCGAGCAGCCCGGCAGGGGCGCGGTTCGTGCTCCGCCCCTCGAGGTAGGCGGTCAGCTCGCGATCGAGGCTCGTGCGCTCGGTCATCGGCCCGTCCTCGTGGCGAGGACTTCGCTTCGGCGGCTGTCGGCCTCGAGCTCCGCGCGCATGGCGGCGGTCGCACGGTTGAGCCGCGACTTGACGGTCCCGGGCGGCACGCCGAGCATCTGGGCGGCCTCGTCGTCGGACAGACCAAGGTAGTGGTGTGCAACGAGGACCGCGCGATGCTCGGCGCTCAGGTGACGGAAGCCGCGGTCGATCTCGTCGCGGTTCGCGAGATCGCGAGCCGGGTCCGGCGCGCCCCAATCCGCGGCCGGAATGATCTGCAGTCGAGTCGCTCGCCGTTCGTTCCTGGCCGTCCGATACACGGAGTTAACGAGGATCCGGCGGAGCCAGGGGCGGAACCGATCGAGATCGCGCAGCGCCCGAAGGTCACGCCACGCCGCGATCAGGGCCTCCTGGACCGCATCGTGGGCCAGGTCGCCGTCAGCGAGCATCAGCTGGGCGAGGTTGTGCATCTCGCCGATGGACAGCTCGGCCAGGGCGGCGAACGCCTCCCGGTCGCCACGCTGTGCCCGCTCGACCAGATCCCGCACGACGGCCCTCGTCTCTCGCCCATCACGTTTGTCCCATAGGGCCGGCCGAGGGTCAATTCGTTCCATCCTCGACGACCGGGCCTCGCGCATTGGTCGAGACTGCGCGTCCGATTCGCAGTGCCGCCACACCGTACTCCCCAGGGTCGCTGTCGTCGGGAACGCGGCGCTCTTGGTCTGCTGGCCAACGAGCGCGGGACCGTAACGCGCACGTAGGAGTCCGCCCGGGGCTTTCGACTTCGAGCACGGAATTGCGGAGATGGAACGAATCCGCTCTCGACGTTCCCTCCATGCCAAGCGGCCGAGATGCGAGGTGCGCAGCGGGTCGCGACAGCCCTGAGGGAGTCAACATGTGGACTCGTAGAGTCGCGCTCGCACTAGCGATCGCAGGCCTGCTTGGGCTCAGCGCCGCCCCTGTCCTGGCCGCCCCCGCGGACGTCTTCATCTCGGACCCGGTTACCGGCGGCATTGACTGTGGTCCGAACCAGTACACGTTCGCGTCCGGAGCCTGGAAGATGGTCCTTCACGCTAACGACACGAACCCGGCGAACAACTTCCAGTTCAGCGCCAAGGGGAGTGCCGACAACGTGACCGTCCAGGACGAGGCTGGCAATCTCTATCGGGTGGTGGGCCAGTGGCATTTCGGTGGGAGGCACCTCGCCAACGACACAACGCCCTTCCATTTCGGGATGCATCTGCGGATCATCAGCAAGGGCGGCGGAGCGGTCGACGACGTGAGTGCCGTACTGACCGGCAGCCCGTTCGGGGACATCTGGATCGACATCGGGACCTGCGCTCCCCTGGAGTAAGGAGTAGCCATCACAGGTCGCGCGCCGGGCGCCGGTCACCCCGACTGGCGCCCGCGTCGGACGATGCTGAGTCCGATCGCGCGGAAGGCGATCGACCGCACGGGCTGTACGTTCCAGGTCCGGGCCGACCCCCACACCGATCGAGCACGCGACGCCCGTCCTGACACGGAGGCCGTAACCGGGAGCGGAGCCGAAGCGGTCGCAGGGGCTCAGACCCTTGCCTCCGGGGGCGGCATCATCTCGTCGTCGGCGTAGTCCCAGCAGGTGACGACGTCGGGCTCGAGCTCCGCGATCATCCCGCGGTCGACGCTCAGGTAGGCGGCCGCGTCCGTCGCAGGGTCGAAGGCTTCGACATACGGACGGCAGATCCAGAGCCCGATCTCGTCGTAGCCATCACGGGTCATGCGGACGCGACCGCGGACCTCGACCGCCCGGTAGGGACGGGCGTCCTCGGCGAGGACCACGGTCGCCCGAGGATCCGCCTCGAGGATCGAGATCTTGCGATCGCCGGCGGGGAACTGGAAGACGAACCGATCGGCGACGAACCGATGCCAGACGGGCCGGCCGAAGATCCGGCCATCCGGCAGGCTCATCGACAGCACGGCGGCGCGCGGCTGGTCGAACAGGTCGCCGAGGTCTGACGGTGTCAGTCCACGTCGCATGACGCTGGTCTCCGGTCACCAGGTTGCGGACGCGATGCTACACGCGCACTCGCCGTCTCCGACTCCTTCTCGACGGCGAGAATGGTCTGGCCGGCTGGTCGCTGCCCTCATACGCGGAGACGCCGGGTGAACCGCTTGTTGAGCTCGTGGGCACGGCGAGCCGTCGTTGGAGGAGACCACCGTGGACGCCAATCCGGTCATCGAGATGCTTGGTCGTCCGCTTCGCCTGGCAGTGATCGGCGGCGGCCCGGGCAGCTTCATCGGTGCGATGCACCGAACGGCCGCCCGACTCGACGGTCGCTACGAGCTCGTTGCCGGCGTGGTCTCGACCGATCCCGAGCGATCCCGGACCGCGGCTGCCCGAATGGGAATCGATCCCTCGCGCGCCTATGCCGATGCGATCGCGATGCTCGATGCCGAGAGCGAACGCGAGGACGGTGCCGAGGTCGTCGCGATCATGACCCCGAACGACAGCCATCATCGGTATGCGCTGGCGGCCCTGGATCGCGGCTTCGACGTCATCTGCGACAAGCCCATGACGAACACGCTCGACGAGGCCATGGACATCGTCGCCAAGGTCGACGCCACCGGGCTGGTCTTCTGCCTCACGCACAACTACACCGGCTACCCGATGGTGCGCCAGGCTCGCGCGCTCGTCGAGGATGGGCAGGTCGGCGAGATCAGGCTGGTCCAGGTCGAGTACGTCCAGGGAGGCAAGGCCGACGAGTCCGACCCCGACCCAGCCGACGGGTTGCCCTGGCGCTACGACCCGGTGCGCGGCGGGCCGTCGCTCGTGATGGGCGACATCGGAACGCACGCTCACAACCTGGTCCGATTCGTGAGCGGTCTCGAAGTCGCGGAAGTCGCCGCCGAGATCGGGCACGTCATCCCGAAACGACCCGTCGACGACTACGGCGCGGCCATGCTGCGCTTCGACAACGGTGCGCGCGGGATCTTCTGGGTCACCCAGACCGCAGCCGGCGTGGAGAACAGTCTCGGGATCCGCGTGTCCGGCACGAAGGGCAGCCTGGAGTGGCACCAGGAACGGCCGACGCGGCTCACCTTCAAGCCGCTCGAGGGACCGGTCCGCGTCTACACGCCGAACGGGCCCGGAGCTCTGCCGGCTTCAGCCCGGGCATGCCGGATCGTCGCCGGGCACCCGGAGGGCTTCCACGAAGCCTTCGCCAACATCTACTCGGACGCTGCCGAGGCGATCGCCGCGCGGCGCTCGGGCCGTGCGCCCGATCCGCTGGCGCTCCGGTTCCCGAACGAACGCGACGGCGCCATCGGCGTGAAGTTCGTCGAGGCGGCGGTCGCGTCGAGCCACGCCAACGGTGCCTGGACTGACGCCAGGCTGTCACTCGAGGAGAAGTCGTGATGCCTGTGCGAAGGGAGAGTCGGAAGCCTGGAGGCTCGCCGCCTGATCGCGATGGTCGCGGACCGGCTCGACGCCGAGGGACAGGGCGCCGCAGTCGCCGTCGTCGATGCTCACGGCGAGCTCGTCGCGTTCCTGCGCACCGACGGATGTGGCCTGGCCTCGATCAACATCGCCATCAACAAGGCGTTCACGGCGGCGCGCGAACGCGTCGAATCCAGCGTCCTCGGAGAGCGCTCCCGAACCGAGGGCTTCCCGCTCACCAATTTCGGAGACCCACGCTACGTGGGCTGGGGCGGTGGGGTCCCGATCGTCGTTGCCGGCGACGTGATCGGCGCCGTCGGGGTGAGCGGCCTGCCCGAAGCCGCCGACGTCGAGCTGGCCCGCTGGGCGGCGACGAGTCTTGCCGCCGCTGGTTGAATCGAACGAGTAGTTCAGGACGACCATGAGCGTTCGGGAGACACGAATGGCCACATCGCTGCCGAGCTGGAACGATGGCGCCGCCAAACGGGCGATCGTCACATTCGTCGAGGGGGCGGTCACCGACGGGCCGGGATTCATCGCACCGGCCGACCGGGTCGCGACGTTCGACAACGACGGCACGCTGTGGGTCGAGCAGCCGATGCCGCCCCAGTTCGACTTCGTCTTCCGGAGGTGGGCCACCGAGGCGCAGGCCGACCCGTCACTGGCGACGCAACAGCCCTACAAGGCGATCCTCGAACGGGACGAGGCGTTCTTCGGGCGCGTGGCGATCCAGGAGCCGGACGCGGTGATGGCCCTCGAACAGGCCTTTGCCCGCTCATGGACGGGGACGACCCCCGACGTCTTCGAGGCACAGGTTCGCGACTGGGTCGCCACGGTGAAGCAACCCAGGTTCGGCGTGGGCTACACGAGGCTCGTGTACCAGCCGATGCTCGAGCTGTTCGCCTACCTCAAGGACAACGGCTTCCGCGTGTTCGTGTGCTCGGGCGGCGGCAGGGATTTCATGCGCGTGTTCGCCGAGGAGACGTGGGGCATCTTCAGGGAGGACGTCATCGGTTCCGCGCCGGAGTACCAATATCGAGACGGGCGGCTCACGCGCACTGAGCGGATCCTCGGAGGGCTCGCCCTCGGCCCCGGCAAGCCGGAGCACATCTTCGCCCGGACGGGCCGGCTGCCGGTCTTCGCCGGCGGCAACGCCGACGTCGACATCGAGATGCTGGAAGTGGCCAGGTTCGGATTGCTCCTGAGCCATGATGACCCCGATCGCGCGTTCGCCTACACCAGCGGTGCCGAGAAGTCGATGGCGGCGGCCACGCAGTGGGGCTGGACGGTCGTGAGCATGAAGGACGACTGGTCGAGTGTCTTCGCCGACGACGAGGCACGAACGTGACCGACCTCACCGCGATCGATATCCTCGTCAACCCCGACGACGCCACACTGGAGCGCGCCCGACGAGCCAATGCGCGCATGCGCGCGAGCGTGCCGTCGGGGTTCAGCCTCGATGCGACCCACACGCCGCATATCACGACGCTCCAGCGGTTTGTCCGATCTCCCGACCTCGACCGGGTCTACGACGCGGTGGAGGCCACGATCGGAAGGACCGATGTCGCCTTGCTCACGTACCGGGCGGTCGCACTCGGCCACGTGGACTGGGGCGTCCCGGGCCAGGGGCTCGCTGCGATCGTCCTGCGCCCCAGCGCTGCGGTCCTCGGTCTGCAGAGTCGTCTCCTGGCCGCGGTGTCGCCGTTCGTCGAATCTGGCGGCACAGACGAGGCATTCGTGCGGGACCCGGGCGAGGAGATCAGCCAGAGCACGAAGGATTGGGTCGACGGATACGTGCCCAACCAGATCGGGGCCGGAAGGTACATCGCGCATGTCACGGTCGGTTTCGCGACACTCGGCGACCTGGAGTCGATCGAAGCGGAGCCATTCGACGAATTCGATGTCCATCCCAGGAGCGTGGCGGTCTATCACCTCGGCAACAGCGGGGCCGCCCGCCACATGCTCACGGAGTGGCCGCTCGGTTAGGCCCGCTGCCGTGACGCGAGACGAAGCGGCGGCCATCGCGGGAGCAACCTCCCGTTAGTTTGTCCACCCACTTGACAAAGCCCTGCCGCCGGCGCACCATCGGACTTTGTCAAGACTCTTGCCAAAGCCGCGCGCGGCGAGGGTCAGGGGTGGTTGCCGGTTGGAGGAGTGTCCGCCCGGATGAGCGCCAGCGCGACGGTGCTGCCCGAGAAGGCAACGCACCAGCAGACGCGAACGTTCAATCAGCAGCTGGTCCTGCGCGCACTCCACGATCACAGCCCGCTCTCGCGAGCCGACCTGGCCCGGCTCACCGGTTTGACGCGTACCTCGGTCGGCGACCTCGCTGGCACGCTCATCGACGACGGCCTCATCGAGGAAGTCGGTCGTGGTCCCTCGAGCGGGGGCAAGTCACCGATCCTGCTGCGCGTCGCCCCCGATGGTCGCCACCTGATCGGCCTCGACCTCGGCGAGGCGCGGTTCAGCGGGGCCGTCGTCAATCTGCGTGGCCAGATCCTCCGCTCGGTCCACCAACCCCTCGACGGACGGAACGGCGATGCCACGGTCGAGCTCGTCGTTCAACTCGTCGACGCCCTGCGCGCCGATGACCAGTCACCCCTCCTCGGAATCGGCATTGGCGCCCCCGGCATCATCGACACGAGCACCGGGATCGTCCGCTGGTCGGTCAACCTGGACTGGGCGGATCTCCGCCTCGGGCCACTGCTCGAGCAGCGCTACGGCGTGCCGGTCGTGGTCGCCAACGACAGCCACGCGGCGGCCCTCGCCGAGCTGACCTTCTTCGGCCGCCCTCGGCCCAACAACCTGATCGTGATCAAGGTGGGTCGCGGGGTCGGCGCCGGGATCATCCTCAATGGCCAGCTGTTCCAGGGCGATGGCTATGGCGCCGGCGAGTTCGGCCACGTATCAACCGGAAGCGCCGGCGCTCCGTGCCGCTGCGGGCGGCAGGGCTGCCTCGAGACGATGGCGAGCATGCGCGCGCTGGTCGACGCCGCCGGCGCCGTCGAGCCTTCGATCACCGACGAGATCGGCCTCGTGGCCGCCTTCCTGGCCGGCGTCACCGGCATCCGGCGGATCGTCCTCGATGCCGCGCGCGAGCTCGGCCTCGCGATTGGCTGGCTGATCGGGGTGCTCAACGTTCGCCATGTGCTGCTCGTCGGCCCGGTCGCGGCGTTCGGCGACGACTGGCTCGACGAGGTCCGGCGGTACGCACGGTCCAGCGTCCTCGCACTGCTCGCACGCGACACGCAGATCGAGTTCGGCCACGTCCACGACGACGTGGTCGTGCTGGGTGCGTCGGCGCTGCTCATGGAGCAGCAGCTCGGCCTGGGGTTGGTGCGATGATCGCGACCCATGAGCCGGGCCTCTACGGGCCGCTGGTCGCCGGCGTCGACGTCGGCGGCACCAAGACATCGATCGTCGTCGTCGACGATCGGGACCGCGTCCTCTACGAGCACGTCACGCCAACGGACCAGGCGTCGCTCGTCGGCCAGATCGCCGGACTCGTCGACGACGCCCAGCGCCAACTGCGGCAGGACGTCGCGGCGGTCGGCGTCGCCATCCCGGGCCACGTCGACCCGGAGGACGGCTCGGTCAGCATGGCCGTCAACCTGGGGATCACCCATCTGTCGCTGGGATCGATGCTCCAGACGGAGCTTGGTATCCCGACCTTTGTCGAGCACGACGCCCGCGCGGCGGTGCTCTGGCTGAGCGACCGCGCGGCCGACGGGTCGGCTCAGGCGCCGGCGAGCGTCGCCTTCCTGGCGATCGGGACCGGGATCTCGGCCGGCATCGTTCTCGACGGGGCGTTGCTCCGCGGCGACAACAGCCTTGCCGGTGAGGTGGGCCATGTCGTCGCCGATCCGGATGGAGCCGTCTGCGCGTGTGGAATGCGCGGCTGCCTCGAGACGATCGCCGCCGGCCCGGCGATCGGTCGCCTGGCCGACGAGGCGATGGCGGCCGGTCGCACCACCGTCCTCACGCCCCATTCGAGTGCCGCGGACGTCTTCCGCGCGGGTTCAGCCGGCGACGAGGTGGCGGTCGAGATCATCGACCGAGTGGCCGACCACCTGGCCCGAGCGATCCGATCGCTCGCCCTGACCCTCGGCGTCAAGCGATTCGTCATCGGCGGCGGCGTGGCGGCCGCCGGACCTGCCTTACTCGATCCGATCCGATCGCGGATTGCCCGCGAACGGGCGGCCTCGCCACTCGTCGAGGCCGCCCTGGGCGATGCCACGGTCGAGCTGCTATCGCCAACTGAGGCGCCCGGCGCGCGCGGGGCGGCAGGAATCGCGCGCCACCGTATCGGCTTGCCTGAGCGAGAGGGGGTGGGCGAGCGATAACCGACACGGCCGCTTTTGCTGGAGTGGGATACTCCCGCTGGAGTGGGATACTCGGCCAGCGAGCCAATCGTCACCCACAGTCACTGTACTCCGAGGAGGAGGAATTGATGGCCAAGAGACTACCGACAACGGCCGCCGTCGCGGTCGTCGTCATGATCCTGGTCGGCGCGTGCTCGAGCAGCACCGCGTCGCCGGCTGCGACTGCGTCTGCGCCGGCTGCGTCCGTCCCGGCTGGGTCTGCGTCTGCGCCGGCTTCGTCTGCCCCGGCGCCGTCTGCGTCGCTATCGGCAGCTGTGCCGAAGGTCCCGACCGGCTACGCCGAGCTCGACCAGGCACTCGGCTCAGGTCAGCCATTCAAGGACAAGACCGTTTCGATCCAGACCCAGTGGATCGGCGGCGAAGGCACGAACTTCGCGGCCTCGGTCGCCGACTTCGCGAAGGCGACGGGCATCAAGATCCAGATCGACAGCATCGGCTCGAGCCACGAGACGGTGCTGAAGACGCGCATCGATGGCGGGAAGCCGCCGGACCTGGCGATGCTCGCCCAGCCAACGCCAGTCCTGCAGTACGCCGCCGCAGGCAAGGTCATCGACGTCGCGCCGTTCATGGATGCCAGCAAGAAGCTCAGCTCTGAGCATCCAGCCACCATCGGCCTGGTCACCCAGGGAGACAAGATCTGGGGCGTTCCGTACAAGGCCGACGTGAAGTCGACCATCTGGTACCCGGTCAAGGCCTTCGCGGCCAAGGGCTACAAGGTCCCCACGACGTGGGATGAGCTGATCGCCCTCTCCGACCAGATCGTGAAGGACGGCTCCAACCCGTGGTGCGTCAGCGCCGGCGGCCCGGGTACCGCGACGGGCTGGCAGCTCACGGACTGGGTGGAGGAAGTGGTCCTCAAGACCAAGGGCCTCGACTACTACAACCAGTGGATCAGCCACCAGATCACGTTCGAGGATCCGGGCATCAAGGACGCCTTCGACAAGTATGTCGGCAAGATCCTCTTCACCCCCAACTATGTCTACGGCGGCAACACCGCGATCGTCACCGCCGACCAGAAGACCGTCATGGACCCGATGTTCACCGACGATCTGGCCAACCCGAAGTGCTGGATGCAGAAGATCCCGACCTGGTACGGCCCGGACTTCTTCCCGGATCAGCGTGCCAGCGGACAGCCGTCGAAGTACATCCTCGGCACTGACGTCGGCATCTTCCCGTTCCCGACCATCGACCCGGCCCAGAAGAACGTCGAGGGCTCGGCCGACACGCTCATGATGCTCGTCGACAGGCCCGAAGTCCGTGCCGTTGCCGAGTTCCTGGCCACGCCGGAAGGCATCCAGAACTGGATCCGTGCCGGCAGCGCCATCTCGACCAATACGTCCACCCCTGCCGACTGGTATGCCGGGGCCTACAAGCTCAAGGTCGCTGCGGATGTCGCGAACAGCGCGTCCGGTATCGGCTTCGACGCTTCCGACCTCATGCCTGCCAAGGTCGGTGCCGGAACCTTCTGGACAAAGATGGACGATTGGGCCAACAACGGTGGCACCAATACCGATGCCACTCTGAAGGCCATCGACGACAGCTGGCCCGCCCAGTAACGATTTGATGGCTTGCGGGGCGCGCCACCGAACGGTGGTGCGTCCCGCTACTATTTCCGGCAGGAGGAGGGTGAATGGCCGTCGCTCGAACTGAGAGCCCTGGTCTCTCCCGCGTCATCCTGGCGGTCGCAGGATTGATCGCCGTCGGCCTGTGCGTGGGCGGCATCCTCGTTCTGTACGACCCGCATGGCGGGCCCAACCTCCTTGCCTCGATCTACGACGCGCTCGGCAACTCGTCGGGCGCGTCCGACCTGCGGAACGGATCGGGCGACCAGGTCATCGCCAAGCTGTTGCTAGCGGTGATTGCCCTGGCGGTGGGCGTCGGCGGCATCTGGCTGCTGTTCATCGGCGTGGGCTCGCTGGTCAGCCTGCTGCAGCCGAAGTGGCGTGATCGGCTCCTGCCGTGGGTCTTCGCCGGCCCCGCCCTGGTGTTGTTGGCGGTCTTCCTGCTCTACCCCGCGGCGGGAACGATCTTGCGCAGCTTCCAGAACGACAAGGGCGCGTTCACGCTCGCGAACTACCAGGTGATGACCGACCCCGAATTCATCGGGATCCTGCGCAATAACCTCATCTGGCTGATCGTGGGGACGGGTGCCAGCGTTTTCTTCGGGCTCGTCTTCGCCGGGTTATTCGATCGGGTCCGACGGGAGGCGCTGGCCAAGACCATCGTCTTCCTGCCGCTGGCGATCTCGCTGGTCGGCGCCTCGGTCATCTGGAGCTTCGTCTACGCCTGGCAGCCTGCCGGCTCGACGCAGATCGGATTGCTGAACGCGATCGTGGTCGGCCTCGGGGGCAAGCCGATCCCGTGGCTGACGTCCAGCCCGATCAATATCTTCTGCGAGATCCTGATCCTGGTCTGGCTCCAGACCGGTTTCGCGATGGTCGTCTTCTCGGCGGCGATCAAGGGCGTGTCGGGCGAGGTTCTCGAAGCGGCCCGGCTCGATGGCGCCAACGAGCGACAAGTCTTCTTCCGGGTCATCGTGCCGATGATCCGCGGCTCGATCGTCACGGTCTCGACGACCATTGCCATTGTCACGCTCAAGATCTTCGACATCGTCTTTGTGACGACCGGCGGACGGTTCAATGACGACGTCGTCGCCAACCGCATGTTTCTCGAGATCTTCCAGTTCTTCGACGACGGTGCCGGTGCGGCGCTCGCGACCCTGCTCTTCATTGCTGTCCTGCCCGTGATGTACATCAACCTGCGCAACTTCAGACGACAGCAGGTGGAAGCATGACCGCGCCAGCCCAGCCCATCGAATCGCGCCAGACAGGCGTCGCCGCGTGGCGGCCGGCCTTCATCCGGAGCGTGCCGCTTCGCTTGTCGGTCCTGTTCATCTGCTTCCTGTGGACGGTGCCGACGCTCGGCCTCCTCGTCACCTCCGTGCGCAATCCGATCAACATCACGACCTCGGGCTGGTGGACGGCATTGCTCCACCCGTTCGAGCCGAACCAGTGGACGCTGTCGAACTACCAGACCGTCCTCTCGAGCGACGGCATGGGCAACGCGTTCATCAACAGCCTGATCGTGACCATCCCCTCGGTTGCCATCCCGATCACCATCGCCGCGTTCGCCGCCTACGCCTTCGCCTGGATCCCATTCCGCGGCCGCGGGGTCCTGTTCATCATCGTCGTGGCGCTCCTGGTCGTGCCGATCCAGATGTCGCTGATCCCGATCCTGAAGATCTACGCCGCGGGGAACCTGTACGGCTCGTTCCTCGGCATCTGGCTGGCGCACACCGGCTTTGGCCTGCCGCTGTCGATCTTCCTGCTCTACAACTTCATCTCGCAGCTGCCGCGCGACCTGTTCGAGTCCGCCGCCATCGATGGTGCGACGCATCTCCAGACGTTCATGCGGCTCGTGCTGCCGCTGTCGATCCCTGCCCTTGGTGCGATCGCCATCTTCCAGTTCCTGTGGGTCTGGAACGACCTGCTGGTGGCGCTCGTCTTCCTGGGACCGGGTGCCGATGTTCGTGTCCTGCCGACCGCCCTCTACAATCTCATCGGGAGCCGTGGCGGTTCGTGGCATCTCCTCACCGCCGGCGCGTTCATCACCATGGTGGTGCCGCTGCTCGTCTTCCTGCTGCTCCAGCGGGCGTTCGTGCGAGGGATCCTGGCCGGCTCCGTGAAGGCGTGACGCTGGCGCGGCTCATGATCGCCTTCACCGGCAGCGAGCTGCCGCGATCGGCGGCGAGGCGCATCAACGAACAGGGCGCTGCGGGGGTGACGCTCTTCCGCGTCCACAACGTCGTCGATCCGCCCCAGATCCGGAGGCTGACCGCCGCGATCCAGGAAGCGCGACCGGCCGGCGGCACCACCGGTGCTGGTCGCCGCCGACCAGGAGGGCGGCCAGCTGGTCGGCCTGGGCGACGGCACGACACCGTTCGCGGGCGCGATGGCGCTCGGCGCGACCGGCGACGAAGCACTGGCCGAGCGCGTCGCCGGCGCGACGGCGCGCGAGCTGCGCGCCCTCGGCGTCAACGTGAACTACGTGCCGGTGTGCGACGTGGCCAACAATCCGGCCAATCCGGCGCTCGGGATCCGCAGCTTCGGCGACGATCCGGAGGCCGTCGGGAGGCTCGCGGCGGCGACCGTCCGTGGCCTGCAGGACGAGGGCGTGGCCGCGACGGCCAAGCACTTCCCGGGCGCCGGCGACACAGAAGCGGATCCACACCACGAGCTGCCGCTGGTGCCCCGGTCGAACGCCGAACTGGCCGAGCGGGAGCTGGTCCCGTTTCGAGCGGCATTGAAGGCGGGCGCGCGGATGGTCATGACCGGCCACTTCGCGCTCCCCGGCCAGAACGACCTGCCGACCAGCCTGTCCGCCGCGGTTCTGCGCGACCTGCTGCGCGGGCAGCTGCAGTTCGACGGCGTGACCGTCAGCGATGCGCTGGACATGCGCGCCCTGGCCCAGGGATCGGCGCAGATCGTCGATGCCGTCGCCGCCCTCCGTGCCGGCGAGGACGTGCTGCTCGGAACGCCGGACGAACCAGCGCTGGAACGGCTGGAGGAGGGCCTCGCGCAGGCGCAGCGGCGAGGCCTCTTCGATGCCGACGACGACGCTGCGGCAAAGGGCCGGCTCAGCGAGCTGCGCGGCTGGCTTGGACAGTACGACCAGCCGCCGCTCGACGTCGTCGGGTGCGACGAGCATCAGGCACTCGCCGCCGAGCTGGCCCAACGCTCGATGACCCTCGTCCGCAACGACGACCGGCTGGTGCCGTTGAAGCCGGCCGCCGACGCGCGGATCGCGGTCGTCCAGTCGATGCCCGCGGACCTGACGCCGGCCGACACGTCTTCGACGGTGGCGCCGACGCTGGCAGCGGCGCTCCGCCGCCGGCTCGCCGGCGTGGAGGAGATCCTCCTGCCGGCGGCGCCAGGCGAGGCTGACATCACGGGTCTCGGCGAGCGGCTTGCACCCTTCGACCTCGTCGTCGTCGGGACGTTCTCCGCGCACCTCCAGCCGATGCAGGCGGCGCTCGCCGCAGCGGTCCTGGCGTCCGGCACGCCGATGGTCACCGTCGCCCTGCGCACGCCGTGGGACCTGCTCGCCTACCCGTCCGCCCGAACCCACATCTGCAGCTACGGCATCCTGGCGCCGTCGATGGAGGCGCTGGCGGCCGCGCTGCTGGGCGAGGCGCCGTTCGCCGGCCGGCTGCCCGTTGCCATCGCCGGTCTGTATCCACGCGGTCACGGGCTCATCGCATGGGGCTGAGAGACGAGATCCTGGAGCAACCGGCCGCCGCCAAGCGGCTGCTCGACGCTGCGCCGGCGGCATTCGCCCCGATCTCGGCCGCGCTGCGGATCGCGCCGACCGCGGTTCGCCGTCATCGCCGCCCGCGGCACCTCGGACAACGCCGGCATCTACGCGCAGTACCTGCTGGCAATCCGAAACGGCTTGATCGTCGCTCTGGCGGCGCCGTCGACGATCACGCTCTACGGAGCGCGCCCGAACATGGCCGACGCGTTGGTCGTCGGCATTTCGCAGTCGGGCCGCTCACCGGACATCGTCGCTGTGGTCGAAGAGGCGCGGCGGCAGGGTGCACTGACCATCGCGCTGACCAACGACGCGGATTCCCCCTGGCCGACACGGCTCACCACGTGGTCGACGTGCGCGCCGGACCGGAGCGGGCGACGGCCGCGACCAAGACCTACACGACCGAGCTGCTTGCGGCGGCGCTGCTGTCGACGGCACTCGACCCGCCGTCGTCCAGCGAAACCGGCGACATGGTTGGCCTGCCCGCCTTGATGTCGGAAGCGCTGACGGCGGAGCCCCACGCGCGCGATCTGGCCGCCGCACACGCCAAACGCCAGCGTGCCGTCGTGCTCGGCCGCGGCTACAGCTACCCGACGGCTCGCGAGTGGGCGCTCAAGCTGCAGGAGCTGGCGCTGGTCGCCGCGATGCCGTATTCGGCGGCCGACTTCGAGCACGGGCCGCTGGCGCTGGCCGAGCCTGGCTTGCCGGTGCTGGCGGTGGCCCCGAGCGGTACCGACCTGGAGGCCCAGCTCGACCTCCTGGCTCGCTTGAAGCAGGACCACGGCGCACGCCTGCTGGTGATCTCGGACGCGCCGGCGGCCCGTGAGATCGACGAGGGCCTGGCCCTGCCGGGCGGCGTCCCGCGCTGGCTTGCGCCGGTCGTCGAGATCCTGCCCGCCCAGCTGTACGCCTACCACCTGACCGTCGCACGCGGTCTCGATCCCGACCATCCGCGCACGATCAGCAAGGTCACCGAGACGCGCTAGGACGCGACGGTCGGACTCCGGTGCGGGCCGGAAAGCCGACCGTCCTTGGCGCGCAGCGGCGGCCGGTGGCCGGCTCCCGACGAAGCTACTCCCGGGCAATGAGCCGTTGATACCAGCGCGCGCTGTCCTTCGGCGTGCGCCGCTGGCTGTCGAAGTCGACGTGGACCAGGCCGAACCGCCGGCTGAAGCCAAGGCTCCACTCGTAGTTGTCGAGCAGCGACCAGACGTGGTAGCCGGTCAGCGGCACTCCCGCGCCGAGGGCGTCCGAGACGGCGGCGACGTGGCGCGCCAGGTAGTCCAGCCGGCCCTCGTCGCGCACCCGGCCGTCCTCGTCGACGGTATCGGGGTAGGCGGCGCCGTTCTCGGTGACCACGATCTCGGGCGGCGCGTATGTCTTGTTGAGCTCGATCAAGACGTCGCGCAGGCCGTCAGGCGCGACGTGCCAGCCCATCTGCGTCTGCTCCGAGCTCGGCACTGCGCCGATGTCCCAGTCGAATGCGCGGTCCGACCTGGCCGCGACCGAGTCGCGCCGGTAGTAGTTCAGGCCCAGGTAATCGAGATTGCCGGCCGGCGGGTCGGCGAGGTCGATGCCTTCGAGGTGTCCCGCCTCGCGGTGCGCAGCGAGTCCCAGCGCCGGGTAGCCACGGCCGAACAGCGGATCGAGGAACCACGCGTCGCGAGCTGCACTCCATTGGTTGGCGGCGACCTGATCCCGCTCCGAACCGGTCGCCGGCGCGACCTGATTGACGTCAATCGCCACGCCAACTTTCGAGTCGACGACCAGAGCGTGGATCGCCTGGGCGGCGCCGGCGTGAGCGCGCAGTTCGTTGTCGGCTACCCGGATCGCCGTCGGCCAGTGACGCAGCCCGGGCGCATGAACGCCGTCGGCATGGCCGAGGAAGGCAAAGACGGCCGGCTCATTGAACGTCATCCAGTCCTTCACACGGTCGCCCAGGTTCGACGCGACCAGCTCGGCGTAGTCGGTGAACCAGCCCACGACCTCCGGGTTGGCGAAGCCGCCGCGGTCCTGCAGCGCCTGCGGCAGGTCCCAGTGGAACAGGTTGGTCAGCGGCTTGATGCCCGCGCCAAGGAGGGCGTCGACGAGGCGCTGGTAGAAGTCAAGGCCGCGCTGGTTGATGGCGCCGGTCCCCAAGGGCAGAACGCGCGACCAGCTGATGCTGAAGCGATAGGCGCGCGCCCCCAGATCGGCCATCAGCCGGACGTCCTCGGGGTAGCGGTGGTAGTGGTCGCAGGCGATGTCGCCCGTGCTGCCATCGGCGATGGCGCCCGGCTGGCGGGCAAACGTGTCCCAAATTGACGGTCCCCGGCTGTCCTCGGCTGCCGCTCCTTCGATCTGGTAGGCGGAGGCGGCGAAGCCCCAGGTGAAGTCAGCCGGGAAGGGCCGCCCGAGCCGGGCCGGGTCGGTGTCGAAGCTGGGTGTCGAACTCACCCGTGGATGGTAGGCGCTCGACGGGGAGACGACCCGCCCCGGAAACCACGATCACATCCGCTGGACGACGTAGAGGATGTTCCCGTCGGGGTCGCGGAACGTGAACATCGGCGGGACGCCGGGATAGCGAAGCAGATCCGTGTCGACGTTCGCGCCGGCGGCCTTGAGCGCCGAGTGCTCGGCCTCGGCGTCGTCGGTCTCGAGTCGGATGCCGGTATCAATGCCCGCGGGTGCGTCGCCGCGCGGCGGGAGCGCGATCGTCGTGCCTCCGCCTGGCGGGGTGACCTCGATCCAGCGCTGGCCGGGGCCGAACGGCGCGTCGAGGGTCTTCTCGAAGCCGAGGATGTCCGTGTAGAAGGCGAGCGATCGCGCCTGGTCGGTCGTGGGGACCGCGATCGTCCTGACCTGGGTGATGGATGTCGTCCGCTGTTTCATCGTTGACCTCCTAGCCGACGCGCGGGGGAGCCGAGGCGAGCCGTGACGGCCATCAGCCGACGTCCTGGGCGAGCGCGACGATGATGCCCTCGGGTCCGCGGAGGTAGCACAGCCGGTAGGCGTCCTCGTACCGAACGATCTCGCCGACGAGCTCTCCACCGAGGGCCTGCAAGCGCTCCACAACGTCGTCGATGTCGTCGACATTGAACATGATCCGACTCATGCCGCGCGTGTTCGCCGGCTCGCTTCTCGGATCAGGCCCGATCGCCGCCGGATGCTGGTATGTCGTCAGCTCGAGCCGTCCAAGACCGTCGGGCGTGTGCATCAAGGCGATGTCCGATCGGGTGCCGTGGAGGCCGACGACGCGGTCGACCGAGTCGCCCTCGACAGTGGTTCGGCCCTCGAGCTCCATGCCGAGCTCCTTGAAGAACGCGATCGCGGCATCGAGGTCGTCGACAACGACGCCGACGTTGTCCATCCGCAGCGGAGTCATCGTCCGAGTCTACGGATCGTCAGGTTGCGGGCTCGTATCGCCGTCAGTCGACGTCCTGCAACAGCGTCACGACGAAGTCAACGAGGAGCGTCGAGCCCAGCCGGAGATGGAGAGCATGCGAAGGTTCATCGTCGGCAGGGGCAGTTGGCCCCGGGCCTCGGTCTCGTGTGGGTGATACGTCAGCCTAGTGCCGCGCGCTCGGGACGGCTACCACAGCTGGACGAGCAGCACGACCGCGATCAGGGTCCCGACCACGCCCGTCGCGGCCGCGGCCCGCGGGCCCGCGACGACCCTGGCGACGGCGACGAGGACGGTGACGATCGCCGCCGCGGCGAGACGAGCGGCGATCGGGGAGGCGACGTGTGATGGTGAGGCTCGGTTCACGAGGATGCCGACCGCCACGATCGCGACGATGCTCACGACGGAGACAAGCCAGAGCCGCTTCCTGTCGAGCGGACGCGCGGGGATTGTCACGGGACACGACCTTTCAGCTGAAGCATTGCCCGTCGCGGCTCGCCGTCAAGGGCCTTGCGTCGTGTACTGCCCTAGCCCGTGGACGTCGGGACATTCAATCGCCAAACGCCCACGCCACCATGAGGGGAAACTCCTCCTGCCAGAACACACCGCCGTGCGAGCCGGGACGCTCTCTCATAACGACATCCGCGCCTGCGTCGTGCAGCGCGCGCGCCCAACGTGCCGCGTTCGCGAGGAAGAACGGCTCGTCCGTGCCGGCGACGAGGTACGTCCGCGGAATCTTCCTCGCCATGTCGTCGGGTGGTTGGTACCCGCCTCCCGGAGAAGCGCAGAAGATCGCAGCGTAGGTATCGGGGTTGCGGAGGCCGATGGCGAGCGCCAGCTCTCCACTCGCGGAGACACCACAAACGGCGGTGCGGTTCGCGGGCAACGCGACATCGAAACGCTCTCGCACCCATTGGGGCACGTCCTCGACGAAGAAACGCTCGTGCGCGGCGAACCGCTCAGGGTCGAAGCCGGGCGAATACTCGTGGAGCCGCAACGTCTCGTCAGCCAGACGATGGACGCCAACGATCATCGTTGGAGGTAGTCCCGCTGCCTCGAGCATGCCGCCCCACTGCGAGACCAACTGGCCATCACCGGCGAACACGACCGTCTGGGGCGGCTCGAGCGGAAGGTACACGGTGACATCCCGGCCGCCCTCGTATGCCAGCGTGGCGGTGATGAGGTTTCCTTTGATGGGCATCCTCGATGGCTTGGAGGGGTATTTGCTACCGATGGCGCTTGCCGCGGGGCCCAGTCGACCCCGTCACTCGGGAATGGTCCGGTTCCACGGCACTCCATTGTTCAGCGTGAGCGTCGATTGGGTCGACAGCATGGACACACTCGTCGTCGTTGGGCGGTATCAAAGCACGGACGACCGGACGGAGCCTCGGCTGACGTCAGTCCACGTACTGAAGCGGCGTGACCACAAAGTCGTCCGGCAGCTTCACGCCGGTCGCGTGGTTCGGGCAGTAGCCGTTCGGGACCTTCGCCAGGTATTGCTGGTGGTAGTCCTCGGCGTAGTAGAACGGGGTCGATGCGGCGTCGACGATCTCGGTCGTGATCTCGCCGTAACCGGCGCCGTGGAGGCGCTCGGCGTAGGCGGCGCGTGACGCCTCGGCGATGGCCCGTTCGGCGTCGTTGGCGACGACGATCAGCGACCGGTACTGGGTGCCGACGTCGTTGCCCTGGCGCATGCCCTGGGTCGGGTCGTGGTCCTCCCAGAACACCCGCAGCAGCTCCTCGTAGGACACCTTCGTCGGGTCGTAGGCGACGAGCACGACTTCGGAGTGTCCGGTCTTCCCGGTGCACACCTCGCGGTAGGTCGGGTTGGGCGTCGAACCCCCGGCGTAGCCGACCGCCGTCGAGATCACGCCGGGCGTCTCCCAGAACGCCTTCTCGGCCCCCCAGAAGCAGCCGAGCCCGAAGACTGCCGTGCGTGTGCCGTCCGGCCACGGTGCGGTAAGGCGGGCGCCATTGACGGCATGGCGCTCCGGGACGTCGATCGGATCGGGCCGGCCGGGGAGGACCTCGGTCGGCGTGGGCATGGCCGGAGCCTGGCGGAAGAAGTG
Source organism: uncultured Chloroflexia bacterium (assembly GCA_963825545.1). Taxonomy (GTDB): domain Bacteria; phylum Chloroflexota; class Limnocylindria; order Limnocylindrales; family CSP1-4; genus Chersky-267. Next base: position 59,787 of record CAWGTR010000005.1, read on the forward strand.
CATGACTCGATGGTAGTCAGCGCGCGTTTTCGTGCACGCGGCGCCGAGGTCCGGTCAGGCGGAACCCTCGGCCTGGCTGATGATCGACTTCGCGTCGTTGATCGGGATCGCGAAGCCCAAGCCGTTGGCCGTCGTCGAGGTGGCCGTCGCGATGCCGATGACCTTGCCGCTCTCGTCGACGATCGGACCACCACTGTTGCCGGGGTTGATCGCCGCGTCGGTCTGGATGAGGTTCGTGAGGGTCGTCGGCCGACCGGAAACCTCGCTGTGGACGGTGATCTGGCGGGCGGTCGCCGAGACGATCCCCTTGGTGACCGTCTCGGTGTACGTGCCGAGCGGGCTGCCGATCGCCAGCACGCCCTCGCCGACCTGGATCGCAGAGGAATCACCGATCGGGGCTGCCTTCAGCCCGGTCGCGTCGATCCGGATCACGGCCAGGTCCTTCGAGGGGTCCTCCTGGACGATGGTCGCGTCGAGGGTGCGGCCGTCCTGGAGGAGCACGCTCAGCGCGCCACCCCCGGCGATGACGTGATCGTTGGTCAGGATCAACCCGCCCGAGGTGAGGATGATCCCGGATCCCGTGCCGCTGATCCGTCCGGCGTCGCTGTTGATCGTGACGACCGACGGTTGCGTGGCGGCGACGATCGCCGTGTCGTCGACGACAGCGCCCGAGCTTGTGAGCGAGGCGTTGGACGAGGGTGCGGCCGTTGCGGCGGCGGCAGGGGCAGCCGTGGCCGTCGGCCGCGGGACGAGCGAGACGACCGTCAGCGTTGATGCCACGCCGACGACCGCGGCCACGACCACGGTGGCAAAGAGCAGTCGGGCGGTCGTGTGGTCGCTCCGGCCCGAATCCGGCCGCGTCTGGCCGGGATCCACGGGGCCGGGCATCGACCATGGATCCTGGGCGGGAGCCCAACCGGAGCCGGCCGGTTCCGGGGCGGGCGTCCACGCATTCGCGGGCTCTGCGGGCGCCCAGGTGTCGGTCGTCGCGTCGGTCGGCGCCTCGGCCGTCGCGTCGGCCGCAGCCGGAGTCTCCGCCGGCGCCGCCTGGAGCGGCTCCGCCGGGGGAGTCCATTGGGTGGGTTCGTTCGGGTTCACGAGGAGTGCCTCCGGGATCGCGGTCGTGGTGCTGACCGTAAGCATGCCCCGTCTGCCTGTCGGACCCATTACGAGCGCTCTCAGGACGTTCGCAGGATCGATCGGCACGCTCGGACACTGGGCGGGGCGACGCATCGCCTGGACGCGCGCGGAGGTCACGGATGGAGCCAACGGAGCCAGCAGTCCACTTCGAGTCGACGATCAGGCGGGGCGACCGACTTCGGATCGGCGCGGCGGTCGCCGCGGTCCTGTTCGCCGTGTTCGGCGTGGCGGCCGCCCTCGCCGCGTCGCCGTCCCCATCAGCGTCGGGTGCGCCGGCGCCGACGGCCGGCGGGGCGCAGAAGCTCCCGTTCGCGGGCGGCTTCGGCTTTGGATCCGGCGGTCCGGGCCCCGTCTTCCGAGGCGCCTTCGGCTTCGGCGGCGGGTCGCTCGGCGGCGGAGCGCTCGGCGGCGGTCCTCGAGGCGGCTCCGTCGTCGGTCCGATCACGATCAGCGCGATCGACGGCTCGAACGTCACCCTCACGACGGCCGACGGCTGGACCCGGACGATCGCGGTCACCGATTCCGTGAAGATCACCCGCGGCGGTGCCACGGCGAAGCTGTCCGAGCTCAGGACCGGTGACGAGGTCCGGCTCGGCCAGACCCGGGCCAGCGACGGGACGTACACCGTGACCTCGCTCGACGTGATCCTCCCGACCGTGGCCGGTACCGTGACTGACGTGTCCGGCGACGGGTTCACGGTCAAGCGTCGGGACGGGACGACGACGAAGGTCGCGGTCACGGGCTCGACGACGTTCCGGCTTGGCACCGCGAGCGGCACGAAGGCCGACGTCACCGTCGGCGCGACGGTCGTCGTCAGCGGCACGAACGGCAGCGACGGTTCGCTGAGCGCGGTCAGCGTTCAGGTCATCCCGCCGGTCGTCGTCGGCCAGGTCAGCGCGAAGGGCGCGTCGACGATCACGCTCCGGCGTCGTGACGGCACCGACCTCACGATCCATGTCAGCGGGTCGACGACGTATGCGCTGGCCGGCGTCACCAGCCCCGGTCTCGATGACGTGACCGTGGGGATGACGGTGGCCGTGGAGGGCACCCAGCGGTCGGACGGATCGCTCGACGCCCTCACCGTCCGGGGCGGCAACCTCCGCGCTATGCCGGGTGGTCACGGGTTCCCGTTCGGGCCCGGACCGAAGGCATCGCCCGGAGCGACGACCGCACCGGGCTGAACCGAGCCTGCCATCTCCGGGCAGGGACCCGCAGGCCATCGGCTCCCTGCCCACGTGATCCTCGACGAACGTCAGAGTTGCCGGCCTCGGATCACGGGACCGCGCCCTGGCAGTCGTACAGCGCCGTCGCCGTGCCGGAGCCCGTGTCGACGACCGTGCAGGTCGCGGCGATCCAGGCATCACGGTCCGACGTCCCCGACGATCCGCCCGGCGCGCCACCGCCGCCGAGCAGGACGAACCGGAGCTCGCCGGACCGGATCGAGGACTGGAGCTCGGCCAGCGTCGGCGTCGGGTCGGACCCGGTGAAGCCGCCCATGGCCATGACCGGCGCGCCGGTCGCCAGCTCGATCGAGCCGGCCGAGCCCGAGGACATCGTTGCGACGAGCCAGGTCGCCGAGCCACGATTGGCGACGAGGTAGTCCATCACCGACTGGTCGACGGAGCCGCCGGGCCCGCCGGCACCGGCTCCACCGGCCGCTCCGAAGCCACCGCCCGGTCCGGTCCCGAGGGATCCACCCGGCGCCGTCGGTGGTGTGAAGCCCGCGTTGCCCTGGGATCCGCCAGCGGCGTTGCCCTGTGGTCCACCACCGGGGCCGCCGACGCCACCGTCGGACCGGGCGACCGCCGGGCCGGCCGACGGGTCGCCGCCGTTCTGCGCCGTGGCGATCGTTTCGAAGCCGTAGGCCAGCGGTCCTGCGAGGAGGACGGCCATCGCCAGCCCGGCGGCGACGATCGACGGGCGACGACCGGCCACGTGGAGCGGGAAGGCGAGGACGACCGCGGCGCTCGCTCCGACCACGAGGATGCCGATCCCGAGACCCGGGGCGAAGTCGGGCGATCGCTCGAGGAGCATGAACGCCCACCCGGCCGAGAGGACGACGGTGCCCGCCAGGACGAGTCCGGCGAGGCGCGTCCGCGCGCGGAGCCGCCACAGCTCGACCGCGCCGGCGCCGACGAGCGCCGCGACGGCCGGGGCGAGGGCCACGCTGTAGTAGGTGTGGACGATCCCGGACATGAAGCTGAAGACGACTGCGTGGACGAGGAACCAGCCACCCCACAGGACATACCCGGCGAGCGCCAGGTCGGTCCGCCGCGCGCGACGCCGGATCCACAGGCCGGTGACGAGCGCGACGAGCGCGAACGGGATCAGCCAGCTGATCTGGCCGCCAAACTCGGCGTTGAACAGTCGCAGCACGCCGGCGGTTCCCGAGAAGTTGGCGCCGCCGCCACCGCCGGGCCCGCCACCGGCGCCGAAGATCCGGCCCAGGCCGTCGTAGCCGAGCAGGAGGTCGATCGGCGAGTCGGTCGTGCTGCCGCCGATGTACGGCCGGAGGCTCGTCGGGATGAGCTCGACGACGATCACCCACCACAGTGACGAGACCGCGACCGTGACCGCCGCGACGATCAGCCCGCCGATCCGGCGGCGGAGCCGGCCCGGGGCCGCAAGGAGGTACACCAGGGCGAAGGCCGGCAGGACGAGGTACGCCTGGAGGTACTTCGTGTCGAATGCCAGCCCGACGAGCGTCGCGGCCAGGACCACCCAGCGGAGCCGGCCGGTCTCGATCGCCCGGATGAGCGCCGCCGCACCGGCCACCAGCAGCAGGGTCAGGACGGCGTCCGGGTTGTTGTAGCGGAAGATCAGGACCGCAACCGGGGTCAGCGCCATGACGACCCCGGCGATCGTCGCGGCCGCTGGGCCAAAGGATCGCCGGACCGCTCGATACAGGACGACGACGGTCGCGACGCCCATGAGCGCCTCGGGCGCGAGGATGCTCCATGGGCTCAGGCCGAAGACGCGGACCGACAGGCCCATGATCATCGTCCCGAGCGGCGGCTTGTCGACGGTGATGAAGTTGGCGGCGTCGAACGAGCCGAAGAACCAGGCCGCCCAGCTCTGCGATGCCGCCAGTGCGGCCGCCGAGTAGTAGGTGTTGGCGTAGCCGCTGATCGTCAGGCCCCACAGGTAGACGACCGCGGCGAGCGCGGTCACGCCGAGCAGCGCCGGGCGGATCCAGGCCGCCTGGTCGGTCGGGCCGAGCAGCAGCCGGACAAGCGGGTTGCGGAGGTCGGTCCGGGTCTCGGGCACGCCGAGCGGCGGGTGGACGACGGCGGTCATCGAGCAACTCCTTCGGGGACGACCCGGGGGCGCTCGGGAACGTCATGGCGGCGGTCCATCCAGGACCGGAGGACGAGGAAACGGACGATCGTGGCGATCACGCTGGCCGCCACGAGGACGGTCAGCTCGACCATCAGCCCGGCTCGCGGCGCGACCGCGGCGAGCAGGCCGAGGGAGCCCGTGGTGATCGCGAGGGCGACGAGGAACGCCCCGAGCCCGGCCAGCTGGTCGGCGACGAAGCCGGTCCGTCCGCGGACCTCGAAGGTGAGGCGCCGGTTGGCGGTGGTGTTCGCGACCGCAGTGACCGCCAGGGCCGCCAGGTTCGCCGGCGGCGCCGCCAGCGCGACGCGAAGCGCTCCGTAGAGGACCGCGTAGGCGAGCGTGCTCGCCACGCCGATCGTGGCGAAGCTGAGCACCTGGCGGCGGGCTCGGCGGCTCAGTTGGGGCAGAGTGGACATCGGACGGCCTTCGGGTTCGACCAGCTTCGGTCCGGTCGTGGATCGACCGGCTGCGGCGAGTCTCGGCCGGGGTGCCTGTCGGATCCGTTACGCGGTCAGGAGGTCTCGCGCTTCCAGGCGACCGACAGGCTCGCGCCGCCGGCGGACGAGGCGGCGACCCGCCAGCGACCCCCCGTCGTCCGGACGATCGCGTCGCCGATGGCGAGCCCGAGCCCGGCGCCGCTGGTCGACTCGGTCGCGCGGTGGAATCGGTCGAAGATCCGGGCGCGCTGCTCCTCGGGGATGCCCGGGCCGGCGTCGTCGACGGTCAGCCGGACGCGCCCGGCGTCGTTCGCCACGGTCACCACGACGGCCGTCCCGGGCGGGGCGTACTTGCAGGCATTGTCGAGCAGGACGCCGAGCAGTCGGTCGAGCCACTCCGGCGGGACGTGGACGATGTGGTCGCCCGCGTCGACGCGGAGCTCGATCGCGAGACCGCGCGCCTCGCCGACCACTCGGAAGCGATCGACCGTCTCCGACGCGAGGACGCCGAGGTCGACCGACTCGAGGTTCGGCGGCTCGCGTGTGGCGTCGAACCGGGCCAGCCAGAGGAGGTCCTCGACCAGCCGCCGCATGCGCTTGCTCTCGACGTCCACCTTGCCGAAGGCCGTCCGGTAGTACGTGGTGTCCCGCTCCTGCGCCAGGGCCAGGCTCGTGTGCGCCTCGATGACCGACAGCGGGGTCCGCAGCTCGTGCGACGCGTCGGCGGTGAATTCGAGCTGGCGGACCCGAGCCTGCTCGATCGGGGCGGCCACCCGCCGCCCGATGGCGACCGCGCCGAGGAACACGACGATGAGCAGGATCGGGGCGATGATCAGCTCGGCGAGGACGAGCGTCGTGCGCGCCTGGTCGACGGCCCGCGTTGTCTGGCCGACGACGACGTAGCCGGACTCGGTCGGGGCGCCCTGGATGCGGACCTGCGCGTCGCCGATCTCCACGGTGGTCGGGCCGGTCGTCCCGAGGTAGGCCACGGGCAGCACCGCGTCGGTGGTGTTCGAGCTCACCGAGCCGTCGGGATGGATCGTCCAGACCAGGAGCTGGGGCCCGAACTTCGGGCCACCGGGCGGCGCGTCGTAGCCGTGGTCAGGGGGCGGTGGCTCGCTGCCAATGTGGGCCAGTGAGTCCGCGAGCCGCTGGTCGATGTCGCGGGTGAGCGCGCTGCTCACGATCGCCACGACCGCGACGCAGATCACGAGGTAGGCGACGGCGACGATCGCGGTCGTCGCCAGGGCGACCCGGATCGAGCTCGTCCGGACCGCCGACGGCGATGCCGGCGGGCCCGCCGCCGCTGCCGGCGGGCCCGCCGCGCGGTCACGCGTCCTCCAGCCGGTAGCCCGCGCCGCGGACCGTCACGATCCGGACCCCGGCCGTCGGCAGCTTCGCCCGGAGGCGGCTCAGCTGGACGTCGATCGCGTTCGACCCGAGCGGATCCGTCTCGTCCTCCCAGGCGTGCTCGGCGATCGCCTTCCGGTCGACGACGGCTGGCGAGCGACGCATGAGCAGCTCGAGGATCTGATATTCGGTCGGGGTGAGGTTGAGCCGCTGGTCGGCGACCGAGACCTCGTGCCGGATCGGGTCGAGGCTCAGCCGGCCGCGGCTGATGATCGGGGCGTCGACGCCGCGCGGCCGGCGCTGGACCGCGCGCACCCGGGCGAGGAGCTCGCCGAAGTCGAACGGCTTGACCAGGTAGTCGTCGGCGCCCGGCATCGAGCCCCTGGATCCGATCGGGCGGCGTGTCGCGCGCGGTGAGCATGATGATCCCGGTCGGCTTGTCGTGCTTCCGCGCCCAGGCGATCACGTCGATCCCGGGCGCGCCGGGCATTCGCCAGTCGACGATCGCGACGTCGTAGTCGTACCAGCGCAGCTGGTCGATCGCGTCGTCGCCGCGCTCGACCGCGTCGACGTGGTAGCCCTGATCCTCGAGCCCGAGGACGAGCACGTCCCGCAGGCCCTGGTCGTCTTCGGCGACGAGGATGCGCATGGCCGGTCAGGCCGGGGCGATGAGGGGGCGGCGATCTGGGCAGATCATGGGCCGGATTATCGAGTGTGATGGTCGACACCGCGAACCGCCCCAGCCCGGCTGCGGGGAGGAGGAGGACGCAGCCGGCGAGTCGATCGGGTCCCGGGCGATCCGGGTCGATCGCGGCCGGAGGATGGCGCTGCGGTCGGCTCGCGATGTCATGCCGTTAATCTCGCACCGGCAACCTTTCGGTTCGGATGACTGCGCCCGGAGTCCGTCGGCTAGGATCGGATCGAGCATTCGGCTCGCTCACGATTCACCGAGGAGACGGCATGGAGGATCTCAAGGACACGGTCGTGGCGATCACGGGGGCGAGTGCCGGGATCGGGCGGGCGACGGCCCGCGAGCTGGCCCGGGCCGGGGCCCGCGTGGTCCTCGGGGCGCGCCGGCGCGATCGTCTCGAAGCGCTCGAGAAGGAGTTCCCCGGCCAGGCGCTCGCGGTCGAGATGGACGTCCGCCTGCCGGACGACAACCGGCGGCTGGTCGACGAGGCGCTCGACCGGTTCGGGCGGCTCGACAGCCTGGTCGCCAACGCCGGGATCGGGATGTACGGCGGGATCCTCGACCATACCGACGAGGCCCTCGCCACGATGCTCGACACGAACGTCGGCGGCACGGTCTGGCCGATCCGGGCCGCGCTGCCGCCGATGATCGAAGGCCGGCCACGGCGACATCGTTATCGTCGCCTCGGTCGCGGGGTTCCGCGGGGGCGCGGACGAGGCGGTCTACGCGGCGACGAAGTTCGCCCAGGTCGGCCTTGCCGGCTCGCTCGACCGCGAGCTCCGCGAGAAGGGCATCCGCGTGTCGACGATCGGCCCCGCCGGGACGGCCACGGAGTTCGCGATGGGTACCGGCCGGACCGAGGACATGCCGGAGCTCGGCTACTACCTCCGGCCGGAGGACATCGCGTTCGCGATCAGGACCGTCCTCGAGCAGCCGCGTCGGCTGCGGACCCAGTACTGGACGATCTGGAGCATGGCCCAGGGCAGCTGATCGGGCAGCGCCCGGACCGGCGCATCGAAGCCGGAGATAATGGCGCGGTGGCAACCGCCTTGGCTCCGCGCGTACCGGTCCTGATCTTCGGCGCACACCTCGCGGCACTCGGGGTCCTGCGCGTGCTGGCGAAGCACGGGGTCGAGTGCTACGTCGTCGACGACACCGACGAACATCATCGTCCGGTCGCGCTGGTACCGACCCGCCGAGCGCACCCTGGCCGAGTCGTCCGACAGCGCCGCCCTCGCGAGCGTACCTCGACCTCGCTGAGCCTCCCACGGGCGGTCCTCATCCCGTGCAGCGACCAGTGGGCGCTCGCGGTGTCCGGCCTCCCGGCGGAGCTGCACGAGCGGTTCCCGGCGAGCATCGCGCCACGCGAGGCCATCGAGCAGCTCGTCGACAAGGACCGGTTCCGCGCCCTCGTCGAGCGACTCGACATCCCCCGTCCGCGCACGCTGCTCATCCGCGAGCCGGCGGATCTCGATCGGGCGACCGACGCCGACCTCGCCGACGGGTTCCTCAAGCCGACCGAATCGCACCTCCACAACCGCCGGTTCGGGACGAAGGGGTTCTTCGTCCACTCGCGGGCGGACGCCGCTCGCCGGGTCGAGGAGGCGGGCGTCGTCCGGGATCACGTTCATGCTCCAGGAATGGATCCCGGGTGGCTGGTCGCAACACGGTCATCATCGACGGCTTCATGGATCGCCACGGGTCGATCGTTGCCATGGGCGCGCGGCGACGCGTCCGGATGGACCCGCCGCGGATCGCCAACACCTGCCTCGACGTGACAATCCCGCTCGACGAGGTCAGCGCGGCGATCCCCGCCTTGCGCACCGTCCTCTCGGACGTACGCTACCGGGGCATCTTCATGGTCGAGTTCAAGCTCGACGAGCGCGACGGCCTGTTCAAGATCATCGAGGTCAACGCCCGGCCGTTCTGGCTCGTCGGGCACGTCGCCCGGGCTGGGCTCGACCTGCCGTGGATGAGCTACCTCGACGCGCTCGATCTGCCGGTTCCGGCGCCGGCGTCCTACCAGGTCGGTCGCTACGGGATGTACGAGATCCTCGACGCGACCGCCATCGCGCGTGCCTGGCGCTCGCGCCACCGACCGCAGGGTCCGCGTCCTCAAGCCATGGCTTCGCGGTGACCGGGCGCTGTTCTGGTGGAGCGACCCGACCCGCGGCCAGCGCGGTGTCGGCAGATCGTCGGGCGGCGGCTGGGCGAGGTTCGCGGACGGTCGCGGCGGGCGTCGGCCGGGGCTGACCGCCGGTCGAGCCGGCGCCGGCTACTTGATGGCGACCGGGTTGACCGGCGAGCCGACGCCGCCCGTGATCGGCAGCGGGACCCCGGTCAGGAGGAACTCGTAGCGTCCGTCCGCGGCGCAGTCCTCGGCCAGCGGTTCGAGGTCGAAGATCTCCCCGACGAGCAGGCCCATGTGGACGATCAGGATGATGTGGAGCGGCTGGAACACGTCGGCGGTCTCGTTAGGCAGGACCTCGAGGCCCCAGGTGTCGCAGGCCACCGCCGCGAGCTCGCGGTCGAAGATCCACGCCGCGGTGTCGAGCGCGAGCCCCGGCGCGGAGCCGCCGGCATAGGCGCCCCAGCCGCCGGCCGCGCGGCACTGCGCCATCTGGCCGGTTCGGATGAGCACGATGTCGCCGCGCCCGACCGTCACGCCCTGGGCGCTGGCGCAACCCTCGAGATCCTCGGCGTGGATCGGCTCGCCGGGCTCGAGCCACGGGCGGCCGTGGTAGCGCGGCACGTCGAGCAGCACGCCGCGCCCGACGACGCGGTCGCGCGCGTTGGCGATGTCGTTGCGGATCGCGCCCTTGCTCCCCACCGAGGTCGCGTCGTAGCCGTTGTAGATCCGGTTCTCGAACACGATGTGGGCGAGCAAATCCCACTGGGTCCCGGACTGAAGGGGCAGGATGAGCAGGTCGTCGGTGCCCCGGATCCAGCGGTCCTGGCCGCCATAGAAGTCGCGGACCGTGGTGCCGGTCGCCGCGGCGTTGCCGTCGCGAATCATCAGGTGGATCGGATTGAACCGGCCGAACCCGCCGGTCTGGGGCCCGTTCTCGTCGAGCGGGATCGCCAGCGAGAAGACGCGCCCGTTGCGGACCAGGCTGGAGGCCGCGACGACGTCGGCCGGGCGGATGTGGTTGAGCGTCCCGAGCTCGTCCTCCGGGCCCCAGCGGCCCCAGTTCGAGTAGCGCTCCGCGATTGCCCGAACCGTGTCGACGTCGGGAGGTCGGGGATCCCGATCTCGGCGCGTCGATGGTCACAGCTCGCGGACGCGAACGCGGTCGTAGCGCGTCACCGGGGCCATCGCCTGGCGGTCGATGACCGCGTCGATGATCGTCGGACGCCGGCGCTCGAGACCTTCCGCGAACGCGGCGCGGAACTCGGCCGCGGTCGTGACCCGGTGGCCGTTGGCCCCGAAGGCCCGGGCGATCTGGCCGTAGTCGACGTCGAGGAACTCGTTCACCTCGGGGACCACGTGGTCGTAGAGCAGCGTCTGGACGTGCTCCTCGAAGGCGAGGGTCTGGTTGTTGAGGATGACGACGATGATCGGCAGCTCGAGGCGGAGCGCGGTCTCGATGTCGCCGATGTGGTAGCCGAACCCGCCGTCGCCGATGACGCAGATCACCTGCCGGTCGGGGGCTGCGAGCTGGGCACCGAGCGCGGCCGGGAACGCCCAGCCGAGCGACCCGTCGGCGCGGATGAACTGGCGGCCGGCCTGCCGGATCTCGGCAAGCGCACCGGCCCACGCCGCGGCATAGCCGGTATCCGCGACGATCACCGCGTCGTCGGCCATCTGCGCCTCGATCGCGGCCATCACCGCCTCGGGGCGCATCCGCTGACCGTCGCTGCCGTCGCGTGCGGCGAGCTCGGCCCGCTGCTCGCGCCAGGCGGCCCGCTGCGTGACCAGGTCCTCGACGTGCATCGCCGCGGCGTCCGACGGGAGGACCTCCAGCCGGTCGGCGGCGTCGAGCACGGCCTCGAGGAACGTCCGGGCGTCGGCGAGGATGGCGAGCTCGGTCGGGAAGTTGAGCCCGAGCATCTCCGGATCGACGTTCACGTGGAAGAGCCGCGCCTCGGGGCGGACGAGCTTGTACGAGTCGGTGACCAGGCCACCGAGGCCGGTCCCGATCGCGAGCACGACGTCCGCGTCGCGCAGCGCGGCGTTCGCGTAGTTGCGCGAATACCGCCCGACGCTCCCAAGTGCAAGCTCGTGGGTCTCGGCGATGCTGCCCTTGCCTGCACTGCTCGTGGCGACCGGAATCTGCAGCCGCTCGGCGAACCGGCGTAGGGCGTCGTAGGCGTCCGACTGGTGGATGCCGTTGCCGGCCAGGATGATCGGTCGCCGCGCTTCGGCGAGGGCCCGGACCACCGCCTCAGCGTCCGCGGCCGTCGGGGCCGGCCGGGCGAGCGGCAGCTCGGGTGACGCGGCGTCGACGCTCGGCTGGTCGTAGTCGGGCACGAGACCCTCGAACAAGTCGCTCGGGATGCCCAGGTAGACCGGGCCCGGCGCACCCGTCAGCGCGTGCCGCGCGGCCTCGCGGACGAGCCGCGGGACCATCGTCGGCGCGGATGCCTCGGCGCTCCACTTCGTCACCGACGCGAACAGCGGCGGCTGGTCGAGCTCCTGGTACTCGCGGCGGAAGCGGTCGGCCCGGCGCATCGTCGACGTCAGCGCGACGACGGGCGTGCCCGACCAGAACGGCTCGGCGAGGCTCCCGGACAGGTTTGCGGCCCCGGGGCCGTAGGCGCCGTAGACGAACGCCGGCTCGCCACGCAGCCGGGCGTAGCCGTCGGCCATGTAGACCGCGGCCGCCTCGCTCCGGGCAAGGATGTGCCGGATGCCGACGGACTCGAGGGCGATCCACAGCGAGTTGTCGCGGCCCGTCATCAGGAAGAAGTGCTCGACCCCGAGGGCCTTGAGCTCGAGCGCGACAGCGGTGGCGGCGTTCGTGGTGGTGGTGGTCGTGGGCGGTGTCGCCGGGGTCGTAGCGGGGGTCGCGGTGGCAGCAGGACGCGAGGCGCGGAAGACAGTAGTGATGACGGTCCCCTCACGTGGATGAGTGCGGCTGGATGAGAACGATATGGCTATACAGCGGCACGCGAATGCCGCTGTCAATGGTCCCGGGGTTAACAGTCGATAGTCCTGTTGCGCCCCAGCAACGAGTACCGTAAATGGCCCCGGAATCGCCCCTTGACGGGCCCCGGGCGTCTGTCCGGTCGGCGCGCAGGGCGCTACCCTCCGCGGTGCACGAGCCGAGCGGAGGACCTCATGGACGTCGAGATCGGGCGCGATCGGTACGAGGTGGTGGACGGCTTCTTCCGCCGCCCGAAGGGCTGGACCTTCGTCGAGGTCGCGGACGTCGCGGTCGATCGCGACGACAACGTCTTCGTGTTCTGCCGCGGCACGCACCCGGTGATGATCTTCGACCGCGAGGGCCGGTTCCTCGACGCGTGGGGCGAGTTCGGCGCGAACTACTTCACGTTCCCGCACGGCATCAGCGTCGGCATCGACGGCTTCGTCTACACCGCCGACAGCCGCGACCACACCGTCCGCAAGTGGACCGCCGACGGCAAGCTCGTGCTGACCCTCGGGACCGCCTTCCAGCCGGCCCCGACGACGACCGGCCAACCGTTCAACCGGCCTGCCCACGCCACGGTCGCCTCAACGGGGACATTTACGTGAGCGACGGTCACGGCAACGCCCGGATCCACTGCTTCGGGCCGGACGGCGTGTTGAAGTTCTCGTGGGGCTCGCGCGGCCACGGCCCCGGGGAGTTCGACACGGTTCACAGCGTCTTCATCGACCACGACGACGGCGACACCCTGTACGTCGCCGACCGCTTCAACGACCGCGTCCAGTTCTTCCGGCCGGACGGCACGTACCTCGGCGAGTGGGCGGGCCTGCGCATGCCGCAGAGCGTCCGCAAGGGCCCCGATGGGGCGTTCTACGTCGCCGAGCTGCCCCATCGGGTCACGGTGCTCGGTCGCGACGGCACCCTGCTCGCCCGCTGGGGCGACGGGGTCGAGGTCGACGATTCCGAGGGGGCGCGGAGGCGGCCCTGCCGGACGCGCCGGCCCGACGGTCGGTGCCTCGAGGCCGGGTCCGCACCGACCCCGGCGCCGGGCTGTTCGCGATGCCCCACGGCATCGCGGTCGATTCACGGGCAGCTTCTATGTGGCCGAGGCGGCGGAATCGTGGGCGGGGCTGGACCGCGGCAGCCGGAGCATCCAGAAGTTCGTGCCGAAGTAGGTCGGTCCCTGGCCGTGGTAGCGTTTCTGGGCGGGCGGGAGTAGCTCAGTCGGCAGAGCGTCAGCCTTCCAAGCTGAATGTCGCGGGTTCGAACCCCGTCTCCCGCTCCAGATCCCACCGCCCGGGCCAGGGACCGTCCGTCGGGGCCTTCCCGTCGGGGCCAGCGTTCCGGTAGGCTCACGCGCACCAGCGTCGTGGAGGAGCGGTCGGCGTGATCTGCGCAAGTTGCGCAACCGAGAATCCGGCGGGCACGAAGTTCTGCATGCAGTGCGGGACGCGGCTGGCCGCGACGTGTGCCGCCTGTGGCTCGGCGATCTCGTCCGACGCCCGGTTCTGCGGCGAGTGCGGGACGCCCGTGGTGGCGGCGGGTGCCGCCGCGGTCCCCGGCGTCGCCGGCGCCACCGCCAGTGCACCCGCGGCGCCGGTTCGCGTCCCGGAGGCCGAGCGCCGGCTCGTTTCGGTCCTGTTCGCCGACCTCGTCGGGTTCACCCCCTTCGCCGAGGAGCGTGACGCCGAGGACGTGCGCGACACGCTGACCCGCTACTTCGACCTCGCCAGCGAGATCATCGCCCGATACGGCGGCACGGTCGAGAAGTTCATCGGCGACGCGGTCATGGCTGTCTGGGGCGCCCCGACCGCGCGCGAGGACGACGCCGAGCGGGCCGTGCGCGCCGCCCTCGACCTGGTCGACGCCGTTCGAACCCTCGGGCCGACGATCCAGGCCCGGGCCGGAATCCTCACCGGCGAGGCCGCCGTCACGATCGGCGCCATCAACCAGGGCATGGTGGCCGGCGACCTCGTCAACACCGCGGCCAGGCTCCAGTCGGTTGCCCCGCCCGGCACCGTCCTCGTCGGCGAAGCGACCCATCGAGCGGCAAGCATGGCGATCGTCTTCGAACCGGCCGGCGAGCAGGTGCTCAAGGGCAAGACCAGCCCGGTTCCCGCCTGGCGGGCGCTGCGGGTCGTGAGCGAGGTTGGCGGGCGGAACCGGCGCGACGCGCTCGAGGCGCCCTTCGTCGGTCGCGATGACGAGCTGCGCCTGCTCAAGGACCTCTTCCACGCCACCGCGCGCGAGCGACGGATCCGGCTCGTGAGCGTCATCGGCCCGGCCGGCATCGGCAAGACCCGGCTCGCCTGGGAGCTGCTGAAGTACATCGACGGGCTCGTCGAGACCGTCTGGTGGCACGACGGCCGCTCGCCGGCCTACGGCGAGGGGATCACGTTCTGGGCGCTCGGCGAGATGGTCCGGGCCCGTTGCCAGCTCGTCGAGACGGACGACCAGGCGATGACGCGAGCGAAGGTCGCCGCCGCCCTCCAGGAGCACGTCCCCGATCCCGACGAGCGAACCTGGATCGAGCCGGCGCTGCTCAGCCTGCTCGGGATCGAAACGGGGATCCGGTCGGACGAGCTGTTCGGTGCGTGGCGGACGTTCTTCGAGCGCCTCGCGGCGAGCGCGCCCGTGGTCATGGTGTTCGAGGATCACCACTACGCCGACAGCGGTCTCCTCGACTTCGTGGACCACCTCCTCGAGTGGTCGAAGAACGTGCCCATCTACGTCGTGACGCTCGCCCGGCCCGAGCTCCTAGAGAAGCGACCGGATTGGGGAGCAGGCAAGCGCAACTTCAACTCGATCCATCTCGAGCCGCTGCCCGAGTTGGCGATGCGCGAGCTGCTGATCGGGCTCATCCCGACCCTGCCCGAACCCGCGATCCGGGCCATCGTGGCGCGCGCCGACGGGATCCCGCTGTATGCGGTCGAGACCGTCCGGATGCTCCTCGCCGAGGGCCGCCTCGCCCTCGAGGACGGCGTGTATGTGCCGGCCGGCGATCTCACCAGCCTGGCGGTCCCGGAAACGTTGACGGCGCTCATCGCGAGCCGCCTCGACGGGCTCGACGCGCTCGACCGGGCGCTCGTGTCCGACGCGGCCGTGCTCGGCCAAAGCTTCACCGTGGCCGGACTCGCCGCCGTGTCGGGTGTCGAGCCCGATCTCCTCGAGCCGCGACTCCGCGGTCTCGTCCGACGCGAGCTCTTCACCCTCGAGCTCGATGCGCGCTCGGCCGAGCGAGGCCAGTTCGCCTTCGTCCAGGCGCTCATCCGCGAGGTCGCCTACCACACGCTGGCCCGCAAGGAGCGCAAGACCCGCCACCTGGCGGCGGCACGATTCTTCGAGAGCCTCGGGTCCGACGAGCTGGCGGGGGCCCTGGCCGGCCACTACCTCGCCGCCTACGGGAACGCGGCGGAGGGGGCCGAGGCGGACGCCCTGGCCGGCCAGGCGCGGCTGGCGCTCCGCGGAGCCGCCGAGCGCGCGGCTGCCCTCGGCTCATACGAGCAGGCGGTGGCGCTCTACGAGCAGGCACTCAGCGTGACCTCGGACCCCGTCGAGGAGGCGGAGCTGTTCGAGCGGGCCGGTGAGGCCGCGGCGACTGCCGCGCACCACGAATCGGCGGTCTCCCTCCTGCGCCGGGCGGCCGAGAACGACCGTGCCCGCGGTGACCGGGTCGCCGCCGCACGGGTCACGGCCACGCTCGGTCGGACGATGCTGACCAGCCGGCGGACGGCGGAGGCGATCGCGCTCCTCGAGGCGGCCGCGGCCGAGTTCGCCGACCTCACGCCCGACCCCGGCCTCGTCACGATCGAGAGCCAGCTCGCTCGGGCGTTCTTCCTGATGGAGGACCTCCGCCGGTCCGTCGAGGTGGCCGACCGGGCGCTCGAGACGGCGGAGCACCTCGACCTGCTGCCCATCCTGGCCGACACGCTCGTCACGAAGGGCTCGGCGTTCGCGGGGCTGGGTCGCCTGACCGAAGGCAATGGGCTGGTCGAGCTCGGTCAGCGCCTGGCCGAATCGCTTGGGCTTCACACGACGGCGTTGCGCGCGATGAACAACCTGAGCGTCGGGTTGGTCGAGATCGACCCCGTGGCCGGGCTCGAGGCCGCGCGCGCCGGACTCGCCCTGTCCCGCCGGCTCGGACAACGGCAATGGCTCTTCGGGTTCCTCGGCGGGAGCGCGTACGGTGGGTTCCTGCACGGGGAATGGGACCGTGCCCTTGCCGACCTGCGAACCGGGATCGCCGAGGACCCCGAGACCGCCGACCGCGTCCTGCTGCTCAACAACCTCACCAGCCTGCTGGCCTGTCGCGGCGAGTCGGTGAAGGACGAGATCGCCGAGCTCGAGCGGCTCACCGCAGGCGAGACGGACCCGGCCCTGCTCGGATATCTCCTGGACGCGCGGGCGGTCCTGGCCTTCTCCGAGGGTCGTCTTGCGGAGGCTGGTGCTGGGTGGTGGGAGCTGGCCACGGTCCAACCGTCGACCGCGTCGATCAACCTCTACCTGTCGGCCCGGCCCGCGCTCTGGGAACGTGACCGAGATCGCGCCGCCGAGGCCCTCGAGCGGCTCGACGCGACGGGCGTCCACGGTCGCGTCGCCGAGCTCCACCGGCTCGCGATCCGAGCCGGCCTGGCGGCCCTGGACGGACACCAGGCTGAGGCGCTCAGGTTGTATCGGGAGGCGATTCGCGGCTTCCGCGAACGCGGCCTGCCATGGGACGAGTCACTGACCGCGCTGGACATGCTGACCTTGCTCGACCCGGCCGAGCCCGAGGTGCGCTCGGTGGGAGTCACGGCCAGGGAGGTTCTCGTCCGGCTCGGGGCCAGGCCGTTCGTCGACCGGATCGATGCGATCCTCGCCGGCGTCGAGGAGGAGCCCGCAGCCGAGCCGGTCGACCTCGGAACCGAGGTGGCCGCCACCTGAGCCTGGGCCATTCGACGGTCCAGATGCGTGCCGCCGGACGCTGAACTAGCGACGTCCGGCACAGGTCGGGCAGCGCCTCCGGGCCCAAGGTGAGGGTCACGCGGAGGTGACCCCATGGGTGGCAACGGGACGAGATGGCTGGCTGGGCTCGCGGCGATGGTTGCCGTACTCGGAGCGATCGCCAGCGGTGCGGGCGTCTTCCTGCGGGGCGACCTCGCGACCGTGCCCTACACGACGGTCCGCGGTGAGGTCGTCGACGCGCTGACCGGTGGCGTCTACCGCTTCAATGGCCTGCCCATCGCGTCGGAGGGCGTCGGCTGGGATGTGGTGACCCTCTTCCTCATCGTCCCGGCCCTGCTCCTGACCGTGCCCGGCCTGTGGCGGGGCTCGCTCCGGGCGGGGCTGATCGCGACCGGCCTCCTCGCCTACTTCCTGTATCAGTACGCCGAGTACGCGATGGCGCTGGCGTACGGGCCGCTCTTCCTCCTCTACGTCGCGATCTTCGCGCTCAGCCTGTCGGGCATCGCGGTACTCGTGTCGACGATCGGCGTCGCCGAGCTGCCGGCACGCTTCGGCCCCCGGTTCCCGCGGCGAGCCGTCATCGGGTTCGGGATCTTCATGGCCGTCCTGCTGACCGGGATGTGGCTGCCGCTCATCGCGCGCAGCTTCGGGCAGGCCGTGGTCGACCAGCTCGACGGCGGGACCACGCTCGTCGTCCAGGCATTTGACCTCGGCTTCCTCGTGCCGCTCGGGCTGTTCACCGCGGTCGCCGTCCAGCGACGCCTGGCGATCGGCTTCGTCCTCGCCTCGGTGGTGGTCGTCAAGGGCGTTGCCATGGGGTCCGCGATCGCGGCGATGCTCGTGTTCGAATCGCTGACGACCGGCGTGACGCAGGTCGTCCCGATCGCCGGGTTCGCGTTGATCGCGCTGGTCAGCCTGGTCATTGCGGGCCGTGTCTTCGGCAGCCTCGAGCGTCCGGCCGTGGCCGTGGCGACGCGTCGGCCGGCGGCGCATCCGACTGCGATCTGACCCGGACATGGGCGCGCGCGGCGCCGCGCGGGCAGAAACGGCGCGGTGTCAGTACCCTCTCAGGTGAGCCGGCCAGAGTGGGCGGTCCATGGGGCTGAGCCGATGACCTCTCCGCGCGACCCGACCGACCGCCCGCCCGACCCGAACACCCGCTCGCCCGACCCGGCCGCCCGCCCGCCGGACCCGGCCGCCCGCCCGGACGAGCGAGGGATCGGCGGTGGCCGGCGCCGCCGACGGTCCGATCCGACCGGTCGGTCGTCGAACAGCCCGCTCATCATCGTGGCTCTGCTCAGCGGATTGGCGCTCGTCGTCGGTGGCGCGGCGCTGTTCGTGACGCTCACCAAGCCGGCACCCGTGGCCGAGGGGTCGTGCCGCACGGTCGCCTGGAACGCGCTCCCGGCCAGCGACGCCCTGCCGGCCGGCTGGTCGATCACCGCGAGCGGCTTCTACACCGACGGCTACGGCGCCTCCTTCAGCGGCCCCGCCGCCTCGGGGACCCAGTCCGCGCCGCCGGCCCTCAACGTTCGAGTCAGCTGCTTTGGCACGGACGGCCACCTGGCGGTGACCCGGTCGCACGACTCGGACCTCGCCCTCGGCGGGAGCGACCTGCCGTTCTCGGACATCGGTGACGAGGCGCAGGCGACGGTCGACGCGAGCGGGACCACGACCTCGGTCTACATCCGGCGCGGCCCGCTCGTCGCGTCGATCGCGGCGCAGGGCATGGCGTCGACCGATCTGGAGCAGGCGGCCTCCGCGATCGACGACGCGATGGTCACCGCCGAGGCCAACGTGGCCCAGTCGGCTCCGCCCCAGGCCACGTCCAGCGACGAGGGCGCGCTTCCGTCCGACAGCCTCGCCTCGGACGTCCCCGAGCCGACCGCGACCGATGCGCACGCCTACCCGGCGCTGGAGGGGATCCTGCCCAAGACGGTCGACGGGACCGCCCTGTCGAGCCAGAGCACGACCGCGACCGATGCCTTGTCGGGCGACCCGACGAGCGACGCGCTGTTCCAGTGGCTGAGCACGAACGGCAAGCAGCCGAACGACCTCGAGGTCGCCGAGGCCTATGACCCGACCTCGACGGTCGACGCCGACTTCACGGCGTTCCGCGTGCAGGGGATCGCCGCGGCGAAGCTTCGCCAGGAGCTCGTCGCCAGCTGGCTGGGCGCCGACGCCTCCGGGATCACGACGACGAACAAGACGATCGGCGGCAAGCAGGTCCTGGCGATCGACTACGGCGACCAGGGCGCGCTCGACTACGTGTACGAGCAGGGCGATGCCGTGGTCATCCTGTCGTCCTCCGATCCGGCACTCGTCGAGAAGATCCTGGCCGGACTGAAGTAGCGACCGGCGGCTTCCGGGCCGACCGGCCGGGGACATCGGGCCGTCCGGCCGATGCGGGCTCGCTTCGTGCCGTCGCACCATCGGTGGGGAGGTCGCCATGAAGATTTCTCGTCGTCTACGACAGCAAGTTCGGCAACACCGAGCGGATCGCGAAGTCGATCGCGACCGGTGTCGGACCGACCCACCAGGTCACCGTCGAGCAGGCGGTCGCCGCGGGTGAGGTCGATCCGTCGGTCGACCTCATGATCGTTGGCGGGCCGACGCAGGCGCACGGGGCGACGCCGGCGATGAAGACGTTTCTCAGCCGGCTGCCCGACCTGCCCGGGACACGCTGCGCAACCTTCGACACCCGCTACGACAAGCCGCGCTGGTTGACGGGCGCCGCGTCCGGGGTCATCGAGGACGGGCTCCGAAAGCACGGTGGCCGACCGGTCGGACCGGGCGAGAGCTTCTTCATCGAGCACAGCGAAGGTCCGCTCGTGTCCGGCGAGGAGGACCGCGCCATCTCCTGGGGGGCCACGCTCGTCGGTCGCGCCTGACGCTCGAATCCGCGACGCGGGCCCGCGTCGTCAGTCGACCACCACCTGCGCGGCGGCCCGGTCCGTCAGCCGGCCGGCCCCTCGAGCGACTCGACCGCCCGCTCGAGGTCGGCGAGGTGTGCCCAGGCGTGCCGAAACGGCCCCCCGGGGCCACCCACGATCGAGCCGACGACAGCCCCCAGTCCGCGCCGGGAGCGGCGCGTCGGCGGGGCGACCCAGTCGGCGTCGGACAGCTCCGCCAGCGCCTCGACGAGCCGGCCGTGGATCGTCTCCGAGCGACGCATGACTGCTGCGGTCGAACGCTCACGGTCCGCGGCGGCACGCTCCGCGTTGACGGCGTTCAACCCGCGCTCGCGGAGGGCACGCTGGATCGGGGCAGGTCGGCCCGCTCGCCACGCCGCGAGCGCTTCGAGCGCGTGCTCTTCCCAGGCCGTGAGGTGGCCGACCAGGTCGCGAATGGACCAAGCGCCGCCGCCGATCGTCGCCGGACGCTCGAGGTCGATCGCCGGCAGGCCGGCGGCCAAGCCGTGGATCGACCGGTGCCCGTCGTCGAGGATCGCGATGGCTCGCTCGCGGTCGACGCTCATCCCCGGAGACTACTCCGCCGGCGACCGCAGTCGGGTCGCGACGGGACGCAGGCCCGCGCGGCGAGCGGGTATCGTGATTGCGATGACGGTCACCGCCGCCCTGCCCGTCCCCGATTCGCTCGTCGTCCCGCCGGACCTCCCGGCGGGGCTCGAGACGCCGTGCGCGATCGTCGATCTCGACCGGCTCGAGCGGAACATCGCCCGGATGCAGGCCATCGCGGACGCGGCCGGGGTCGCGTTGCGCCCCCACGCGAAGACTCACAAGAGCGTCCGGGTTGCGGCGCTCCAGAAGGCCGCCGGCGCGCGCGGCCTGACCGTCGGGACGATCGGCGAGGCGGAGGTCTTCGCCGACGCCGGCTTCGACGACCTGTTTATCGCCTACACGATCTGGCCGTCCGGCGACAAGGCACGCCGGATCCGCGACCTCCACGAGCGGGTGGCGCTCCGGGTCGGCGTCGACTCCGTCGAAGCCGTGGCGGCTCTCGCGCGCGCCGTGACCGGCTCGGCACGACCGCTCGAGATCGTGGTCGAGCTCGACAGCGGCGAGCGGCGGGCCGGGGTCACGCCCGACGAAGTCGTCCCCATCGCCCGGGCCGCCGAGCGAGCCGGGCTCCGGCCGGTCGGCGTCTTCACCCACGGTGGCCATGCCTACGAGGTCGGACGGGCCGCGGCTGCCGCGGATGAGGCCGATGTCGTCCGCCGCGCCGCCGACGCGCTTCGCGGGGCCGGTCTCGAGTGCCCCGTCCTGAGCGTCGGCTCGACGCCGACCGTGTCGCACGGGGTGGCGGAGCCGGCTACCGAGATCCGCCCGGGCACATACGTCTACTACGACCGCGGCCAGGTCTGGCTGGGTTCGTGCGAGCCCGACGATGTCGCGTTCTGGGTGGCCGGCACGATCACCAGCCTCGGCGTGCCCGGCGGCGCGATCGTCGACGCTGGAGCCAAGGCCCTGTCGCGCGACACCGCAGCCGGGGCGCGCGGCTTCGCGCTGCTGCCGTCACTCCCCGGGGTCATGCGGGCGCTCAATGACTATCACGGCTATGTCGAGCCGCTCGGGCCGAACCGCGGCCGTCTGGGCGATGTGGTCCCGATCCTCCCGAACCATGTCTGCCCGGTCGTCGACCACCATCCCGAGACCGTGGTGGTCCGCGCGGGCCGAGGTCGTCGACGTGTGGCCGGTCGACGCGCGGGGACGGTCGCGCTAGACGGCCGCGGGCGCGGCCGTCAGAGCGCGCAGATCTCGATCAGACGCGCGGGATACCGATCCCGGTGGTCGCCTGTCCGATCGCCGTTCGGCCCAACCGATCCTGATCGACGGCCTCGCCGGTTGATCGCGCGGCGAGTGGCTCGGCGAGCTCGTCCGGGGCGGAGCTCACGTCGGCGCCGACATCCACGTCCGGCCCGGCCATCTCCATTGCCACGGGGACCCGGCGCGTCGCCTCCACCGCGGAATCCAGCGCGCCGACTCGAGGTCCCCATGCCCTCGTTCGTCGCTCGATCGAGCGCCTCCCGGTCGGGCCGCCAGCGCTCGATCGAGCGCGTCATGGCCCGTCGCTGCGCCTGCCTGGCGGCCATCGTCACCGCCATCGCCAGAAGGCCGAGCGCAAGGGCGGCGATTGCCCAGCGACGGGCGCGCGAGGGTCGTGAACGACGCTCGATGCGCACGACCGGCATCGCCTCGCCGAGTGACTCGATCGCCTCCTGGGCGAAGGTGCGCCCGAGCTCCAGCCCACCGGCGAGATCGACCCGTCGCAGGGCGTCGCGCGGATCCGGCAGGTCGAGCTCGCGGGCCGTACCCGCGCGTCCGAGGGCCCCGCGGCCGGTGAGCCCGGCAATGAACGTTCGTCCTGTCATGGCACCTGCTCCTGTCTGATACGGGAGGAGCGGAGCGACCCTTCGAGCACGCTCGATCCCCCGGACCGGGTCGCTGCCGCTCGATCCATCCTCGGCGCGTCCCCGTTGGCACGGCCTTGCCAGCCCGTCGACGGGCATGCCAGCGGCATCGCAGTCGGACGACGGTCTGGACTGGCTCGGGACACGCGACGGCGAGGCCCCGGTAGGGAGGCCTCGCCGTCGTGGCTGTCATTCGGCGCGTGGTCAGGACGCCGACGGAGACGCCTCCGGCGACGACTCGCTCGGCGAGGCGGCCGGAGCCGACTCGCTCGGAGCCTCGCTCGGGGCGAGCGTCGGCGCCGCCAGGGTCGGCGTGGAGGTCGTGGAGTTGCACGCGGCCGCGGCGGCGCCGACGGTCAGCGTCAGGGTGAGCGCGAGCAGGATTCGGCGGAGCATGGAGCACCTCGTTGTGCGGCGGCCTGGTCGAGACCGTTCCTGGGGATTGCGGACCGCCGGTCGGGGCCCGCCTTCTGATCGACGATAGGCAACGCCTGGCTGCAGGCGTGTGCCCGTCGGGGGACGCCACGCTTGCAGGGGTGTTGCAGGACGAACCACCGAACGACGGGTCTAGCCGCCCTTGTGGCCCTTGCCGTTGTCGTTGCCGACGATCGTCGCCGCCACGAGGATGGCGGGCGCCAGCGTCGCCACCACCGCGAGCCGCGGTGCGCCGGCCACCGATAGGCCGAGCCCGAGCCCGAGCGAGAACGCGGCGAGGAGCCGCTGGTTGCCATCGGGCAGGGCCTGGATCGTTCGGGCGCCTTCGATCGCCCCCTCACGGACGGACTCGAGGACGTCGGGCAGGCGCTGGCCGACCTGCCCGACCTGATCGGCAATCATCGTCGCGCGCGGACCGTTGTCACTGGTCATCGTCTCTCCTTCGCCGTGGGTTCAAGGTTCGGCGGCGTTCGGCCGTTGGACAGCTCGCGGACGACCGCCGCCCGGCGATCGGCCATCCGGAGACCGAGCTCCTGGAGCTCAGCGGAGTTGAACGTCCGGCGGGCAAGCTCGAAGAGCTCGCTCTCCTCCTCCAGGAAGTGGCTCTCGAGACCGTCTCGCATACGACGAGCGTGGCCGCTCCACGTCGGGTCCGACACGGGGATCCGCCGCAGTGGCTCGACGAGCTCGTCGACCACGTCGTGGCGCTCGCGACTCCGGGCCGTCGCGGCCGCCGACGGACGGGCTCGCAGCGCGGGGTAGAACAGCTCCTCTTCGATCGTCTCGTGGGCGATCAGCTCCCGCTCGAGCTGGGCGAACAGCCGCGATCGGGTCCGCACTGCGCGGTCCGTCGTCGGTTCCAGCTCGGCGAGCACTTTCTTGAGCTCGCGGTGATCCCGGCGCAGCAGGCTGAGGGCGTCCATCCGGCCTCCGTGGCGACACGTGGTCGGATCGAGCATCGGCGCCGGGCGCTTGCAACGATCCGCGCCGTCGCGGACACCGGGTTGCAGGAAACTTGCGGGCCGGGCCGGGCCGGTGCCTGCCGGTCCGCGGGTCAGACCGAGCCGGCCCCCAGCGCGTCGCCCGGCGCGGATCGCCGGCCCGGGCGGGAGCGTGCCGGTTCGCCCGGCTCGGGTGCTCGCGACGCCCGCGACCGCTGCCCGGCGGCCCGGGCGACGACGGTCCGCGGTGCCCGGCGACGTTGCTCGTCGTCGATCGCCGAGATCGGC
The DNA here is from genome assembly GCA_963825545.1 of uncultured Chloroflexia bacterium. GTDB lineage: Bacteria > Chloroflexota > Limnocylindria > Limnocylindrales > CSP1-4 > Chersky-267. The sequence goes on from CAWGTR010000005.1 coordinate 83,810, forward strand.
GTGTAGTCGATCATCGTGGCCACGTCGGCCACCTCGAACCGGTGACCCGGCGCGCCGGCCGGCGCGTGGAACACGTCGCCGGGTCCCAGGAGCTCGAGCCCGCCGTCCTCCCAGCGCAGGACGAGGTCGCCGCCGAGCACGAGCCCCCAGTGCGGCAGGTCGCACCAGCCGTCGGTGTAGCCGCTGAGCGGGCCGAACGTGGTCCGGGTGAACAGCCACTCGCCCATCGCCGCGGATTCGGTCTCGATCTGGCCGACCGAGGTGCGTCGGGTCGGGCTGCCCTTGATCCGGACGGTCTCCGGCGGGGCGACCGGCGTCGGGGCTCGCCGGATCACCTCGATCCCGCGAGCGCGCAGGGCGCTCGGCGTGTCATCGAGCGGCTCGGACAGCGGCGCGAACCCGGCGACCACGGTCCGGCTGCGGGTCGTGAAGTGGTGGGCCGGGGGACCGGGCCGAACATAGAACGCGGTGCCTGCCGAGAACGCGTGCCGCGTGCTCGACTCGAGCACGAGAGTGCCATGCAGGACGAGGCCCCAGTGCTCGAGCTCGCAGGGCGCCTCGATCGAGGTCCCGGCGCTTCCGCCGTCGGGCAGGTCGGCGATGATGAAGACCGCTTCGCCCAGCGCGGCGTAGCGGGTGACGATCCCGTTCGCGCGGACTGCCTTGAGCTCGCGCGGAGAAACCCGCAACCATCGCCTCCTGGACGGATCCCTCAGCCGGGTCTGACGCGCAGCTCACTCTAGCCGACGCGGCCGGGTCGCGGTCAAACGCCGGCTACGGCACCGTCGTGAGCGGTCGGGACCGGATCCTCGTCGCAGCGCGGCAGGCTGAACCCGAACTCCGAGCCACCGCCCGGCCGCGGCCGCGCCCAGATCCGTCCGCCCATTGCGGTGATCAGGCCGCGACCGACGTACAAGCCGATCCCGGCACCCGCGGCGCTGCGGGCCGTCGCCGGTGACCGGTAGTAGAGCTCGAACAGGCGCTCCGCTTCGTCCTCCTGGATCCCGGCGCCACGGTCGAGGACCCGGATCAGGACCTCGGTCGGCGTCGTCGAGGCGGAGATCGTCACCACCGAGTCGGGCGGGCTGTACTTGCCGGCGTTCGAGACCATATTCCGGAGGACCTGCTCGACGTAGGTCCGCTCGCCGAACACCGCCGGCAGGCCGGGCGGCAGGTCCGTCTCGAAGTGGATCCGGGTCCAGCGCTGGGCCTCCGACTCGATGACCGGCCCGGCGAGGTGCTGCACCAGCAAGGGCTCGCCCTCGATGGCGAGCCCGCCCCCCTCCACCCGGCTGAGCGCGAGCAAGTCCTCGACGATCCGGTACAGCCGGTCGGCCTCGACCTCGATGTCGCCGAGCATCTCGTCGCGGTCCTCGCGCCGGGACGAGCGCTGGAGGACCTTCGCATAGCCGAAGATCGTCGTCACCGGCGTCCGCAGCTCGTGTGACAGGACGCCCAGGAAGGCCTCCCGCGCGGCCTCCGCGTCGCGGGCCCGTGTCACGTCGCGGAGGACGACGATCCGCGATGGACCGGCCGAATCGATGAGCCCGCCCCCGAGGTCCGCGGCGTACGTCGAGACCTCAAGCCAGCGTCCGTCGGCCAGGGCCACCGTCCGGGGCTCGCCGTCGCCCTCAGCCGCGGATTGCTCGGTCGTCGGGAGATCGATCGCGTCCACGTTCAGCTGCGACGCGAGCTCGCCGATGGAGCGCGGCAGCTCGCCGAGGATCTCGGTGGCGGCGTCGTTGGCGAGCGAGATGTCGCCCCGATGATCGACGACGAGGATGCCCTCGCCCATCGCCTGGATGACGGCCCGCAGCTCGGCCGCCTGGCGGCGCTCGTCGCCGGCGATCCTGGTCAGCCGGGCCTGGACGTCGATCCGCTCGCTGACGTTGCGCGCCGTGAGGATCGCGGTCGTCCCGCCGTCCGGCAGGGTGACTTCCTGCATGAACGCCTCGATCGGGACCTCGCTGCCGTCGCCGCGGGCGACGGTCCCGGTGAACGTCGTCGATGCGTCGGCCTCGTCGCGGAGATGGCGGATCCGCTCGAGGAACCGGTCGGCGACGGCGGCCGGCTGGAGCCGGAGGACGCTCGAGCCGATCAGCGCGTCGGGTGGCTGGCCGACCAGCTCGGACGCGCCCCGGTTCACGTACGTCAGACGGAGGCTCCGCGGGTCGAACATGAACACCGCATCGGCGATGACGTCCACGGTCGCCTTGAACCGGTCCACCGCGCCGAACAGCCGGGCCTGCCCGGACGCCGAGCCGATCCGTCCGGACAGGTCGCGCACGAGCGCCAGGTCGTCGGCCTCGAAGCGGTCCGGCCGGGCTGCGCCCAGGACGATCGAGCCGACCGGCGCGTCGGCGGGACCGAGGATCGGCGCGACGAGGCAGGTCTTCGTCTCGAGCTCCGCGAGCAGGGCGACGGCTCGCGGATCCGTGAGCCGCTCCGACCAGCTCGCCTCGATCGTCACGATCGCGGACCCGGCATCGACCACATGCGTGGCCAGCCAGGCTCCGAGACTGCGCGGGGCGATCGCGGCGAGATCGGCGATCGCGGCCCGGCGGCGCTCGTCGAGGGCCGCGATCGCCAGCAGCGGACGGTCCAGGTCGAGCAGCTCGATCGCGCACCAGTCGGCCAGGGTGGGCACGGCCAGCCGGGCAACCTCGTCGAGGCCGCCGGCGATGTCCAGCCGCGCACCGATCCGGTCGCTCGCCTCGGCCAGGAAGGCGAGCCGGTCCTGGCCCCGCTCGAGCGCGGCCCGCGCGCGCAGCTCGCGGTCGTAGGCGATCGCCCGGTCGAGGGCGAGGGCTCCCTGCTCGGCCAGCCGGACGGCGAGCTCACCGGTGCCGTCGTCGAAGTCACGGGCCGCGGCGAAGCGGAACACTGCCCCGCCGATCAGCTGACCGCCCGAGATCAGCGGCAGGGCGGCGATCGCCCCTCCGTCGGTCGATCCGTCCAGCGGATGGGGTGGGCTGGCCGGATACCGGGCGGTCCACTCGGCGGCACTGCCGAGCAGGACCGGCTGGCCCGTCGCGACGGCATCGGCCAGGTGGCTCGGACGGTCCAGCGGGAAGATCCGGCCGGGCTGCGCCTCCGCCGGTGGGTAGCCGCGCGCCGCGATCAGCTCGAGGGCCGTGCCGTCGGCGCTGAGCTGGCTCACGCCACCGGCGTCGGCGCCGAGCGCGGTCAGGCCGCGATCGAGGATCGCGTCCGCGACCTCGAGCGGCGTCGCCGCACCCGCGAGGCTGGCGGTGACCGTCTGCAGCCGGAGCAGGGCCGCCTGGTCCCGCTCCGCCGCCTCGCGCGCGGCGAGCTCGGCCTGGAAGTGCACCTCACGCTCGGCGCGCGCGGTCTGCTCTCGGTACGTCGCCCGGCGCAGCCCCGAGGTGATCACGCTGACGAGCGCCCCGTCGAACAGGAACAGCCCGACGTGGAGCAGGAACAGGTCGGAGCCGATCGCCTCGGCCACCGATCCGCTGAACAGGAGAACCTCGGCCAGGGCGCAGATGGCGGTCGTGAGCAACCCCCCGCGCAGGCCGGCAACCCAGGCGCCGAGGACGACCGCACCCACGTAGGACAGGTAGCCGAGCTCGCCGCCGAGCCCGCGCACCACGGCCACCTTGAAGCCGACGGCGACGAGCGCGATGAGGATCGCGGCGGCCAGGCGGCCTGCGCCCTCGCCCGGCGCCCAGCCTTCGTCCCGCTGGAGCCAGCCGAGGCCTCGGCGAGGTTGGTCGAGCTCGGTGGCCCCGTCGCGCCGCGGCGTCGTCACGGGGGTCATCCGTCGAATGAACGCACGGGACCGCGGTCGCGTCAAGGTTTCAACCTCATGTCGGACGCCCGGCGTCACGCTTCCGCAAGCCTCCTCCCACGCCCTGCGACCCCTCGGCAACCCGCCCGCGACGACAGTTGAGGTCGATCGGCCGGCGGGGTGTGCGCAGGCGTCCCGGCCGGGCCGATCTCAGCCCGTCAGGAGTTCGCGTGGACCCCAGGATCGCCTACCTCTCTACCTACCCGCCACGCCGCTGCGGGATCGCCACGTTCACCCGGAACCTGCGGGCGGCCGTCGGCGCGGGCGGCGCGGTCTTTGCCCTCGGCCGCACCGACGATGGGCTGGACGCATCGCAGCTCGAGCCGCCGGAGGTCCGGGCGACGATCCGCGACCATGACGCCGCCGACTACCGGAGCGCGGCCGTCGCGATCGACGGCTGGGGGGCCGATGTCCTGTCGCTCCAGCACGAGTACGGCATCTACGGCGGGCCGGACGGCCTGCACGTGCTGGAGCTCGTCGAGCGGATCCGGACGCCGATCGTGGCGACCTTCCACACCGTGCTCAGCGGACCGTCGGAGCTGCAGCGGCAGGCGATCCACGAGATCGGCCGGCGCGCCGCCGCCGCCGTCGTCATGTCCGAGGGCGCGGCGACCCTGCTCGTCGACCGCTACGGGCTCGAGCCCGCGCGGATCCAGGTGATCCCGCACGGCGTGCCCGACTTGCCGAAGGTCGACCCGGCCCTGCGCAAACCCGAGCTCGGGTTGGAGAACCGGCCGACGGTCCTGAGCTTCGGGCTGGTCGGGCCAGGCAAAGGCTACGAGACCGCGATCGAGGCGATGGCGGCCGTCCGGCGCATCGTGCCCGACGCGCTGTACGTCATCCTCGGGGCGACCCACCCCGACCTGCTTCGACGGGAGGGTGAGCGCTACCGGGAGTCGCTGCAGGCCCGGGTCGAGGCGCTCCAGCTCGGCGATACGGTCCGGTTCGTGGACCGCTTCGTCAGTCCGGTCGAGCTCGGCCGGTGGCTCCAGGCGAGCGACGTCTTCGTCACCCCGTACCCCAACCTCGACCAGATCGTGTCGGGCACGCTGTCATACGCGCTCGGGGCCGGGCTCGCGATCGTGTCCACGCCGTACGCCTACGCGCGCGAGCTGCTCAGCCCGGGTCGCGGCGTGCTCGTCCCGCCGGGCTCGCCCGGTCCCCTCGGCGACGCCCTGGCCGATCTCCTCACCGACCCCGAGCGGCGGGCGACCCTGTCGCGGCGCGCCTACGCCCTCGGGCGGACGATGACCTGGCCAACGGTGGGGGCCGCGTATCGCAGCGTCTTCACCCGGGCCGCGGCCGCCGAGGCGGTGCCGCGGCGCGTCCGATTCGAGGAGCCCGTTCGTGTCTGAGGCCACCGCAGCCACCCTACCGCGGCCCGGGCCGGCGTCGGTCGTCCGGCCGCGACCGCTCCAGCCGCTGCGGCGTCAGCACCTGCTGAGGCTGTCCGCCGATGGGCCGATCGCCCAGCATGCCGTCGGGACCGATCCGGATCCGGTCCACGGATCGTGCACGGACGACGTCGCGCGGGCCCTCGAGGTGGACCTGCTCCACGCGGCCGTGCTCGGCTGGCCGGCCGTCGCGGGCACGGCCTGGCGCTCGGTCTGGTTCCTCGGGGACGCGCTGGACCCGACGACGAACCGGTTCCGGAACTTCCGGTCGGCCGACGGCCGGTGGCTCGAGCCGGTCGGGTCCGAGGACGCGCAGGGCCGGGCCATGCTGGCCCTCGGCCGGACGATCGAGATGGCGCCGGTGGCCCGCCTGCGCGAGGTGGCCGCGTCGCTCTTCCTGCGCGCTCTCCCCGCGGCGTCCGAGGTCGGCGCGCTGCGTGCCCGCTCGTCGGTCCTCCTCGGCTGCGACCGGGCACTGCGCGGCGGGCTCGACGGCGACGCCCGGCTCGCCTTCGCCCTCCTGGCCGGACGGCTCGTCGAGGCGTTCGAGCCGGCCTTCGCCGCGCCCGACTGGCCGTGGCCGGAGCCCGTTCTGACCTACGAGTCCGCGCTCCCTGCCCGGGCGCTGATCGTGGCCGGGGACCGCCTCGGCGAACCGGCGATCCGCGAGATGGGTCTCGACGTCCTGCGCTGGGTGACCCGTTCGGCGACGACGGACGGCGGCCATCTGTCGCCGGTCGGGAACGCCGGCTGGTGGCCGCGCGACGGCGTCCGGGCCAGGTTCGATCAGCAGCCGATCGAGGCTGCCGCCTTCGTCCTGGCCTCGGAGGCGGCGTTCGAGGCAACCGGCGACCGGCGCCACGCCGACGACATGGAGCGCGCCTACGGCTGGTTCCTCGGCGCGAACGACGTGGGCACCGTGGTGGCCGACCCGGTCCGCGGGGGCTGCCACGATGGCCTGCGCGAGCACGATCTCAACCCGAACCAGGGCGCCGAGTCGACCCTCGCTTGGCTCGCGGCGCTCGAGCACATCCGCCGCCTGCGGCGGCGCACGCGAGCGCTCGTCGCCTGACCGCGCTGGTCGCGCCATGACCGCAAGGTCATGGTCCCATCGGGCGATGCCCGCCTGACCGCGGGCGGTCCACGATCAACCGATGGACGCTCGGGAGATCCTGGAGCTCGCCGCCGACGCCGCGGCCTATGACGCGGTGATCATCCTGTGGGTCACCCCACGCGGGACACAGCCGGTGCTGCTTCCCCGGGCGTTCGGTCGTCCCCTCTCGAGCGACCCGGCAGATCGAGCGCCTCGAAGTGCTCGACTGTCACCTCGTCCACGAGCCCGGACTCGCCCGTCAGCAGGTACGGCGTGGTCGGGTCGTCGCCGAGCGCGGCGGTTAGCGAAGTCCAGTCGCGCCAGACCGTGACGATCACGACGATCTCCGAGCCCCCCTCGTCGCGGCGCGCCGCGTAGACGTCGACCGCACCGGGTGCGCCGATCACCGCGGGAAGGCCATGCTCGCGGAGCAGGGCGTGGACGTCGGGCGATCGGCCAGAAGCGATCCGGGCACGGACCAGTCGAATGATCACGGGTGTGCCTCGCGGCCTCCTCGCGTCGCCCGCGCCGGTGCGTCAGCCCGGGTGGTCGACCGCGAAGGCATCGCCGACGAGCAGGTGCCCGACCGCGTCGAGCAGATCGCGCGCCTCGTGGTCAGCCCGCTCGACCAATTCGGTGATCGCCCTGCCGCGTGGTCCGATCCGGGCGACCGACAGGCCCGCGCGGCGGGCGGGTCCCACGCTCGTCGGACGGGCGGTCAGCAACCAGTGGGCGCGCCACGTCCGACGCAGGTCCGACCAGGCCCCGATGGCAAGCCGATCGGCCTCGTCGCCGGGCCGGTCCGAGGCCGGCTCATCGAAGCAGGCGACGTCGAGCTCGTGTCGCCCGAGGACGGTCCGGACCCAGGCGGTTCGGTCCGCCGGCCCATCCGGCAAGCGTCGGCCGAGAAGGGTGCGCCCGGCGAGGATCACCGGGCGCCCGACCCAGCCCAGCCGTTCGAGGGCGGGCACCGCCTCCTCGAGCGGGCGGGGGTCGATCGGGTCGTCGTTGATGAGAACCTCGAGCGCGACGAGGATCCCCGACCCGGTGCCGGTGTCGGGCAGCGACTCAGCCAGCATGACCGGCCGCAGTCGCCGGTTGGACGAGCTCGAGCGGTGGGGCCTCGTCGACGTTCAGCACGTAGCCGATGCCCTGGAAGGTCGTGATCGGACCCGGCTCACCCGGGGCCGCCCCGAGCTTGCGCCGGACCCGGCTCACCCAGACGCGGAGGTACTGGAGGTCGTCCCGGTACTCGGGTCCCCAGACCTTCGTGAGCAGCTCGCTGTGGAGGACGACCTTGCCTGCGTTGGCGGCCAGGTGCTGGAGGAGCAGCCACTCCGTGCGGCTCAGCTGAACGAGCTCGCCGTCGCGGGTCATGAACCGGCGCTCGAGGTCGATCTCGACGTTGCCGATCCGGACGATCCCGCCACCCGGCGTGACACCGGCCGCGCGGCGGAGGACGGCCCGGACCCGGGCCGCGAGCTCGTCGGGATGGAACGGCTTGGCGATGTAGTCGTCTGCTCCGAGGTCGAGCCCCTTCGCCTTGTCGGCGGTCGAGCCCTTCGCGGTGAGCAGGATGACCGGGACGGGACGCCATTCGCGGAGCTGACGCATGACCTCGATGCCGTCGAGGTCCGGCATCACGATGTCGAGCAGCACGATGTCGGGGCGGATCTCCTCCGCCTTCCGTAGGGCCTCCTCGCCGCCGTCGGCCGTCACGACCCGGAACCCCTCGTCGGTCAGGGTGACCGCGACGAGCTTCGTGATCCGTGGTTCGTCGTCCGCGACGAGCACGAGGGGCTGGTTCTTCATGCGGCTCCTCTCCAGCGGACTGTACCGCGATCGCGGGCGCTCAGGCCTGAAGATAGGCCGGCCCAGGGACGTGGACCGGCCCCGCGGCAGCATGCCGGTCGCGTCGTCGCGCTGACGTGCGGCCGAGATGCGGATCCATTGCAGCCGCATTGCAGGCGCCGCGGAGATCGAGCGACCCGGCGTGGCCTCACGCCGGGTCGCTCGCCGGCTCAGCGGTCGCTGGGATCCGTGGTCCCGGCCGGGTCGCGCTCGTCCTCACGGTCCATCTCCCGGCCGGTCCGGTCGATGCCCTCGTGGAGGTTGTCGCCGGCATTGCCGAGATCCCGGCGGACCGTGTCGCCGGCGTTGCCGAGATCGTCCTTGAGGTCGTGGCCGTCGATGTCGCGAAGAGTCTCCTTCGTGTCGGTCTCCACGTCGCGGTACGTCTTCTTGACCTGATCCATGGGTGCGAACCTCCTGGGCTGGGTCGACCGGGCAGCCCGGCCGTTCTGCCTCCAACCGTCGCGCGACTAGAGTTGCGCCGGCCGCTCGGGCCGGCAGGCCGTCGCTTGCAGCCCCATCGCAAGGGGAGGCGGTCCGTCGCCCGACTCGGCCGCGCCGCGGACCCGACGGCCGCCGGCGACCCGACGAGCGCCGCCGACCCCGACCCCTTCGCGGGCGTTCCGGACACCGACGACCGCCCGATCTGAGGAGGGAGGAGATCGGGCGGTCGTTCTGGGCGGGCCCGCCCCCGAGGGAGGGGCGGGCCCAGGAGCGGACCGGATCGAGGGAGGCGGTCAGCTCGCGACGCTGACGATGGGCGACCGGGCCTGACGCGCGAGCGCGCCGAGTCCGGCGCCGCATTACAGCGCCATATCGGGGTCGTTTTGACCGGCGGCTCAGGGCTCCCGTCGGACGATCCCGATGGCGCCGATGATCACGAGCTCGAGGATCGTCCAGCCGACGAGGGCAACCAGCGCGGACACGTCGAGGACCGCGCCACCGGCCGACATCGCGTCGGTCCGGAGGATGCCCTCGAACGGAGCCACGAGGACGCCGCTGACGTCGTAGATCGCGCGCACCAGCGCGTTGGCGCGATCGGCGCCCACGAGCAGGAGGACGATCCGCAGGGCGATCAGCAGCTGGACGATGCCGAACGCGAAGACGACGATCCGGCGGGCGATCTCCGCCCCGCTTGGCGACCGCCGCACCGTTTCGTCGACGACCGTCCGCCGGGCGGGCGGCGCCGTTTCCACCTCGGTTCGCTGGACCAGGGTTCGCTCTTCGTTCATCGGGTTGAACCTCTGTCGGTGGCCTCGGGCACTCTGGCTCGGGGTCGTCTGACGGTGGCACCTTGGGGGACTGGTTCCCATCACAGGCCCTGGGCCAGGCATTGCATCGGCATCAGCCGCGCTGCCACTCCACGCTTGCGAGGCCGCCCGCTTAGGCACGGTCGTTATCGAACCGCAATGAGCGGCCGCCTGCGGCCGCCGTCGCCGAAACAGGCCGACCGCCATGGTGGCGACAGCGCCCGGCCAGTCGCGACCCGCGACCCCGCGGCCCGACAACGACGGAGGTCAACACATGAACCTGATCGCCTGGATCGTGCTTGGCGCGATCGCCGGCTACCTCGCCGGGTTCCTCGTCAAGGGCGACGAGGGGCTCGGGATCATCGGCCACATCGTGCTCGGCGTGGTTGGCGCGTTGCTCGGCGGCTTCCTCGCCGGCGTGCTCCTGAACGTGAAGGATCCGATCCAGGGTCCGCTCGACCTCAGCACGATCGTCATCGCGGTCGTGGGCGCGATCATCGTCGTCGTCATCGCCGGCTTCCTGACCGGCTCGCGCCGGGTCGGGCGCGGTCCGGTCTGACCGACCGGTCGGTCTCGACCGACCACCCGCAGCACAGCACTCCACCGCCCGGTGGCCTCAGCGGCCCCGGGCGGTGTCCTTCTGTCGAGCCGCAGTGCGGGTGGCCGGCGGTGCCGGTCAGAGCCGCGTCAGGACGGCGCCCACTGGGTCAGGACCCGTCGGCGGCGTGCGCGTCTACCGCTCGCCACAGGATCCCGATCCCGAGGGCGATGACGAACAGCGGCCAGATCGCGTCCCAGCTGAGCTCGGGCAGGTCGAGCCCGAAGGTGCTGGTCAGCAGGTAATAGCCGCCGACAAGCAGAAGGATGGCCCCGATCAGGAGCGCGCCGAACTCGGGGTTGGTTGATCGCCTGCGCACGGTCGTACCTCCCTATGCCGGGAGTCTCGTCCCGGCGGGCCCGGACGGCCAGTGCCATTTGGACGCCGCCGGCAGGGCGCTCGACACGGCGACGGCCGGCCTCGTTCGAGACGGCGGTCAGCTGGCGGTCGGCGGGTCCGTCTCCCGCGCGCCGGGGTCGCCCCAGGCGAGCGTCTCGGTCAGCTCGACCCGGATGAGCGGCCGCGACTCCAGGTCGTGGCCCGCGTACTGCGGATAGCGCGCCCGAAGCCCGGCGATCGCCGCGGTCCGGGGTGCGCCGGGTGGCCGCGGCTCGGAGGCGTCGCCGGGTTCGATCAGCGCCGCGATGCCCCGGAGCCGGAGCCAGGCGAGCCGGTCCCAGTCCTCGTCCCAACGGTCGGCGAGGAGGCCGACCTCGGGTCGCTCGGCGATGTCGCGCACGCGGGCGAGGTCTCGCGGATCGTCGGACCGCTTCGGCTTCTCGTCGATCGGGGTCCAGACCACGGTCCCGTCCGGCTCGTCGGCGACGGCGAAGCAGACCGGAACGGCGCGCGGTCGGCCCTCGGCGCTGAGGGTCACGAGCACGATGCGCCGGCTCGACTCGAGGAACCGCCGCTCCGCGGGCGTCAGGCGGATCCGGTTCACCGCGCCGGGCGCACGTCCGGGTTCGGCAGAAGCAGCTCGTCGACGGCGCGGACGAGGTCCCAGTAGCTCGAGATGAATGCCCGGAGCGTCCGCACCGTCGCCCCGTAGGTGTCGAACTCGGCCACGCTCAGCCCGTCCGGCTCATAGGCGCGACCGAAGTCGGGAACCCGCGCCAGGAGGTCGTCGACCAGCTCGGCGGGGACGGGTTCGGCGAAGCGAGCCGGCGCATCGATCCCGGACGCGTTGAACCGGACCTGCCACTGGTGGGGCATCGTCAGGGTCACGTCGCCGCCGACGAGCTCGGTCCAGTGGAGGCGATGGCGGTAGGCCGCCGCCAGCAGTCGGGTCCGGTAGCCCCGCTCGGCGTAGATCCCGGCGGCACGCTTGAACACGGCGATCCCCGCCCAGTTCGGCGCTGCCGGGTCGACCACGATGTCGTCGCGCTCGCAAACCGTCTTCACCCAGTCGTCGAGCCGGCCGACCATCAGGGTGCAGACCGGGCTCATCGCGGCCACGTCCAGGCCGGCGGCCTCGCGGCGGGCCAGGCCGCGCTCGACGGCGGCACCGACCGCCAGCGCCTGCGGCAGGGTGAACGACACGGTCGCGTTGATCGAGATGCCGTCGAAGGTGGCCGCCTCGATCGCCTCGAGCCCGGCGCTCGTCGCCGGGAACTTGACCTGGAGGTTCGGCGCCAGGCCCGCGAACCGGCGACCCTGCTCGAGCATCCGCTCGGCGTCCCGGTGGAAGGTCGGGTTCGTCTGGATCGACAGGCGACCCTTGCGCCCGCCCTCGCGGACGAAGATCGGCTCGAGCAGGGCGGCGCCGCGGACGGCCATCGCCTCCGCGACCGCCCAGGTGATCTCGACGTCGGTCGCGGTCGGACGCTCCTCGCTCAGCTGGCGGATCCGCGGCCGCCAGGTGTCCAGCTCCTTGCGCAGGACCTCGCCGACGATCGTCGGGTTCGAGGTCGCCCCGACCGCTCCGTTCGCGATCGCGTACTCGAGCTCGGCCACGGCGCACGAATCGTTCCAGTACTCGGTGGGGGTGGTCCGGGTCATCCGGGCGAGCGGGGTGTCGGTCGCGACGTCCATGGCGGGATCCTTCCTTCCTATGACGGCACGATAGGCACCTGCGCCGAGCGGGACAAGCCCGCTCGGCAGCGCGGTCATCCGACTGCCACCGCGACCGGGCGACCCTCGTGCATCGAGCGATCGGCTGCCAGGGCGATTCGGAGCGCAGCCCGGCTCTCCGACGCGGGCACCGCGACGGGACGGTCGGTGACGATCGCCTCCACGAAGGCGCGGGTCTGATCGCCGTAGCCACGCTCGAACCGCGGGATCGACGGGTCGAGGGTATCGGTCGCGACTGTGCCGGTCCACGGCGCGCCCGCAGCGCCCGGGAGGCCACCACTCGACGCGCCCGGCGTCGTCGGGATGCCCCCGATCCAGACCGATCCGTTCGTGGCGAGGACCTCCGTCCGGACGTCCTCCCCGTACGTCGTCGACCGGGCGAGCAGGACGCTGCCGAGCGCGCCGCCGGCGAAGCGCAGTGCCACGGCCACGGTGTCGGCATCGCCGATCGCACAGAACCCGGGGCTGGCGATCGCGCTGCCGTAGGCGTGGACCTCGGTGACCTCGTCGGCCATCAGCCAGCGGGCCAGGTCGAACTCGTGGATCCCCATGTCGACCATGATCCCGCCGCTGACCACCGGATCGGCGAACGCGAGCGGCGGCGGCGCCGGGTCGAATTGGAGCGAGCTGAACAGCGTCGGTCGTCCGTAGCGGCCCGAGGCCAGGCGTGCCTTCGCCCGTGCGTAGTCGGGGTCCCAGCGGCGCATGAACCCGACCTGCAGCCGGACGCCGGCCGCGTCCGTCGCCGCGATAGCCGCATCGGTGTCCTCGATCGTCAGCGCGATCGGCTTCTCGCACAGGATGTCCTTGCCGGCCGCCGCGGCGGCGCGGATCGCGTCGAGATGACGGTTCGAGGAGATCGCGATCAGCACCGCGTCGATCCCGGGAGCCGCGAGGAGCTCGTCGAGCGAGCCGTAGCCCGGCGGGTCGCCGACTTCGGCCGCCAGGCGCCGCGCCGCGTCACGATCGATGTCGGCGATCCCCGCGAGGCGAGCCCGGGGAATCCCACCGGCGATCAGCCGGGCGTGCACGGCGCCCATCCGCCCGGCGCCGACGAGACCGATCCCGACTCGCGCCGTCATACGGGCAGGGCGCGGATGAAGGCCGCCGTCCGGTCGAGGGCGTCGTCGAGGACCGGCTTGAGCCCGTGGCCGAGCCGGGGATAGGTGACGAGCTCGCCGTGGCGGAGCAACGGGACCGCGGCCCGCAGGAGGTCGATCCGCGCAAACGGGTCGGATTCACCGGACAGCAGCAGGACCGGACAGGCGATCGAGCGCCAGTGGGCGACCCGCGGTCCCAGCTCGGGGGCGCCGGGTCGATGGAGCGGGTAGGAGTAGCACACGAGGCCGCGGTAGCCGCCCGTCTCCCCGGCCGCGGCCGCGGCGAGGCTGGCTACCCGACCGCCGAACGAATGGCCACCGGCGACGATTTCCGGACCCGGTGGGGCGAGCTCGAGCCAGCGCGGGACGACGTCCTCCGCCTTGCGCTTCGGCAGGTCGACCGCGACCGCCTCGATTCCGCGCGCCCGGAGGCCGTCGACGAAGGGTGCCATGCTGAGCGCCGTCCCCGACGCGCCGTGACCGAGGACGACCCGCAGCGCCATGGCCGGGACGATACCGGAACGGCGGACCCGCGCGAGGCGCCATCCGGCGGACGCGACGGTGCGCGCCTCAGTCGGCCGTCGGGACGCCCAGGATGTTGAACCCGCCGTCGACGTAGATGACCTCGCCGGTCACGGCGCTCGACAGGTCGCTGGCGAGGTAGACGGCCGTCCGGCCGACGTCCTCGGGGGTGATGTTCGCCCGAAGCGGAGCGACTTCGTCGAACGCCCCGTACATCTTCTTGAACCCGGCGATCCCGGCGGCCGCCAGGGTGCGGACCGGTCCCGCGCTGATGGCGTTGACCCGGACGCCCTCAGGCCCGAGGTCGGCCGCGAGGTAGCGGACCGAGGCCTCGAGGGCCGCCTTGGCGACCCCCATCACGTTGTAGTTGGCGACGACCTTCTCGGCGCCGTAGTACGTCAGCGTGATCACGCTCGCGCCCGGGTCCATGAACGGGCGCGCCTCGCGGACGAGCGCGACGAGCGAGTAGGCGCTCACGTCGAGCGCCAGCGCGAAGCCGTCGCGTGACGTGTCGACGAAGCCACCCTCGAGGTCCTCGCGGCGGGCGAAGGCCAGGGCATGGACGAGGATGTCGAGCCGGCCGTAGGCGGCGCCCCATTTCGCGAGGACGCCCCGGATCTGCTCGTCGGACTGGACGTCGCACGGCTCCACGAAGGTCGACCCGATCGACGTCGCGAGCGGCCGGACGCGCTTCTCGATGAGGCTCTCGACCGAGCTGAACCCGACGGTCGCGCCCTGCTCGTGGAACGCCTTCGCGATGCCCCAGGCGATCGAATGGTCGTTCGCGACGCCGAAGATCAGCGCCCGCTTGCCCTCGAGCAGTCCCATCGGCCGAGGGTAGCAGACGGGTACGCTGTGGCGATGACCTCCCCGAGCACGCCGACCGAGCTCCGGGCCGCCCTCGCCGGGGTCCGCGCGCTGCTCCTCGATCTCGACGGGGTGATCGTCCTGAAAGGCGCGCTCATCGACGGCGCGGGTGATGCTCTGGCCGACCTCGACGCCCGGGCGGTCCCGTACCGGATCGTCACGAACACCTCGCTCGTCAGCCGGGCCAGCCTGTCGCGCTGGGGCGACCGCCTCGGCGCCCCCATCGCGGCGGACCGGATCATGAGCGCGCTGTCGGCCAGCGCCGCCTACACCCGCCAGCACCACCGCGGGGAGGCGCTGTTCGTGATGGCCTCGACCGACGCGCTGGCCGAGTTCGCCGGCCAGCGGCTGCTGACTGCCGAGGAGGCCGACGCGCCCGGCGCACACGCGGCGGCAGTGGTCATCGGCGACGCGCCGGAGGCGTTCACGTTCGACAACCTCAACCGCGCGTTCCGGCTCGTCCGTGGCGGCGCAGAGCTGATCGGGATGCACCGCAACCCGTGGTGGCTGACGCCGGCCGGCCCGACGCTCGACTCGGGCGCCCTCGTGACCGGCCTCGAATTCGCGACCGAGCAGCCGGCCCGGATCCTCGGCAAGCCCTCCGCCGCGTTCTTCCGCGAGGCGACGGCCGAGCTGGCAGGCGCGGTCCGCGCGGTGGGCGGTCGACGGCTCGTCCGGCACGACGTGGCGATGGTCGGCGACGACCTCCGATCCGACATCCAGGCCGCCCGGCGGCTCGGGATCCGCGCCGTTCTCGTCCTGACCGGGAAGCACGGACTCGACGACGTCGCTGCCGCTACCGCGGCCCGCGGCGGGCGGCCCGACGCGATCGCCGCCGACCTCCGGGCGGTGGTCGCCGCGCTCGGCTGAGCCGGTCGCTCCGGCTACACTGGAAGGTCACTGGACCACGCTCGGCCCCCGATCACGAAACCAGGAGCACCACGATGTCGACCGAGGCGAAGCCCCGCCTGAAGATCACCTACGCCACGCTGCGCAACGACAACGAGGAGCTCCACGCCCAGTACGAGGCAGGGCTCGCGAAGGCGCGGACGATGCTCGGCGGGTCCTATCGCAACTTCGTCGGCGGCGCCGAGCGCGACGGCGACGGCACCTTCGAGAAGCGCTCCCCGATCGACGGCTCGGTCATGGGGACGTTCGCCAAGGGAACGCGCAAGGACGTCCAGGACGCCATCGCCGCGGCCCGGGCGGCCTTCCCGGCCTGGGGGCGCCGGCCGTGGCAGGAGCGCGTCGAGATCCTGCGCCGGGTCGCCGACGTCATCAGCGAACGCCAGATGGAGTTCAGCGCGCTGCTGTCCATGGAGGTCGGCAAGAACCGGCTCGAGGCGCTCGGCGACGTCGAGGAGACGGCCGATCTCATCCGCTGGTCGTGCGACATGATGGAGCGCAACCACGGCTTCGACGACCCGATGGGCAACCTCGGCGACGCGACCGTCCACACCCGATCGGTCCTCAAGCCGTACGGCGTGTGGGGCGTGATCAGCCCGTTCAACTTCCCGTTCGCACTGTCGGGCGGGCCGGCTGGTGGGGCGCTCGTGGCCGGGAACACGGTCGTCTACAAGCCCATCGTCCGACGCGCCGCTGTCGGGCGCCTGCCTCCTCCGGGCGATGCGCGACGCGGGCGTCCCCGATGGCGTGTTCAACATGGTCATGGGCCCGGGCGAGACCGTCGGCGACGAGATCCAGACGAACCCCGGCGTGGACGGCGTCATCTTCACCGGCTCGTTCGAGGTCGGCTTCGGGCTCTACAAGAGCTTCGCCAGGACCTACCCGAAGCCGGTCATCGTCGAGATGGGCGGCAAGAACCCGGCGATCGTGTCGCGCCATGCCGACCTCGACGAGGCGGCCGAGGGGATCATGCGCTCGGCGTTCGGGTTCTCGGGCGAGAAGTGCTCGGCGAACAGCCGCGTCTACGTCGAGCGGCCGGTTCACGACGAGCTCGTCCGCCGGCTGGTCGAGAAGACCGAGGCGATCACGATCGGCGACCCGACCGACCGGCGCAACTGGCTCGGCCCGGTGATCAACGCCAGGGCCGTCGAGCGGTATGAGCAGGCCGTCGCCGAGGCCAGGGCGGCCGGGCGGCTGGCGATCGGCGGCGAGCGGGTGACCGAGAACGGGCTCGACGCCGGCTTCTTCGTCGCCCCGACGGTGGCACTCGACTTGCCGAAGGACCACCGCCTGTTCCGCGACGAGCTGTTCGTCCCGTTCACGGCAGTCGCCCCGGTCGACTCGATCGACGAGGCGCTCGCGCTGTCGAATGACACGAACCTCGGGCTCACGGCCGGGTTCTACTCCGAGGACAAGGCCGAGGTCGACAAGTTCCTCGACGAGATCGAGGCAGGCGTCGTGTACGTCAACCGACGCGCCGGCGCCACGACCGGCGCCTGGCCGGGCATCCAGCCGTTCGGCGGCTGGAAGGGGAGCACCGCGACGGGCAAGGCCGGCGGCGGCTTCTACTACGTCCAGCAGTTCATGCGCGAGCAGAGCCAGACGATCGTCGACTGAGCCGCGCCTCGGGCCCCGACGAGCCCGCCGTCAGCGTCGAGCGGCGAGCGCGGCCTCGATCTCGGCCCGCAGCGGGCGGCCGATCGGCGTCCGCTCGAGCCACAGGAGGTACTCGGGGTCCCGGCTGGCGAGCTGCCCGATCGTCCAGCCCTCGTAGCGTCCGAAGTCGAGGACGGTCCCCGAGCTCGACGTCGCCCGCGGCGCCGCCGGGGTCGGCGGCGGAGCGACGTCGGCGGGCGTGCCGGCACTCGCGCCGGCGGGGGCGTCGGGTCGCGGGGCGGGCGAGACCGTCACCGGCCGGTCGAGCCGCATCTTGCGGTCGTACGCCGCGCGCCGCTCGGGGTCGCGCAGCTCGCCCCAGGCCTTGTTGATCGCGGCCATGTAGCGGGCGTCGCCGCCGGCGTCGGGGTGGTAGCGACGGGCGAGCTCGCGGTAGGCGTTGCGGATCGTCTCGGGGTCGGCGTCGGGTGTCACGCCGAGGACCGCGTAGAGGGTGAACGTCGACCCGATCGCGATCCGACGCGTGGAGGATGCTGCGGAGGTCACCGGACGAGACTAGTCCCCATCCAATCGCATGGCGATAGGTCGTAGGGGCCAGCGAGTGGACCATTCCCGCCTACGACCTTTGGGCCATCGGGCGAGCCGTCGGTACCGGGGGGTGGCACCGGCGCGGCCCGCGGCGGTCTCAGCGCGCGGCCGCGTACTCCGCACGCGGATCGGCGGCCTCACGGCCAAATCCTAGCGGGCCGTCTGCTAGACTGGCTCGAGTATCCAGTCTGCATAAACCCTATGCGTCGAGGTGTCCCTTGGCCCAGGCATCGCGGCTCGCCCAGGAGCGGCCGGTTCCCGACCTCGTCACCGAGATCCCCGGCCCGAAGGCCCGCGCCCACGTCGTCTACGACGAGACCTGGACCTCGCCCAGCCTGCCCCGCGCCTACCCCATCGTGCCGGTTCGCGGCGAGGGCCTCACGATCGAGGACATCGACGGAAACCTGTTCCTCGACTTCGCGGCGGGGATCGCGGTCAACTCGACCGGTCACAGCCATCCTCAGGTCGTCGCGGCGATCAAGGAGCAGGCGGCCGAGCTGATCCACTTCAGCGCCTCGGACTTCTACCTCCCGATCTACGCCGAGGCCTGCGAGCGGATCGCCGGGCTCGCCCCGATGGACGGCCCGGTCCGGGTCTACCTCGGCAACTCGGGGACGGAGGTCGTCGAGACCGCGATCAAGCTCGCCCGCTTTGCGACGCGCCGGCCGTATGTCGTCGCCTTCCTCGGGGGCTTCCATGGACGAAGCTATGGCTCGCTCAGCCTGACCGCCTCGAAGGCGAAGTACCACGCCGGGTTCGGGCCGCTGCTGCCGGGCGTGTACCACGCACCGTACGGGCGGGTCAAGGATCTCGACTGGTTCGACGAGGTCCTGTTCGAGCGGCTGGTTCCGGCGGATGAGGTCGCCGCGATCATCGTCGAGCCGATCCAGGGCGAGGGCGGCTACATCGTCCCCGAGGACGGCTTCCTCGAGGGGCTGCGCGCGATCTGCGACCAGCACGGGATCCTCCTCGTCGCCGACGAGATCCAGTCGGGGGCCGGGCGGACCGGCAAGATGTGGGCAGTCGAGCACTGGGGTGTCAAGCCCGACATCCTGCTGACCGCCAAGGGGATCGCCAGCGGGATGCCCATCGCCGCGATGGTCGCGCGGGCCGAGCTCCTCGAGACCTGGGGCAAGGGTGCCCATGGCTCCACCTACGGGGGCAACCCGGTCGCCTGCGCGGCGGCGCTGGCGACGATCGACCTGCTCGAGGGCGGCCTGGTGGAGAACGCCGCGCAGCGCGGCCGCCAGGCGATGACCGGACTGCGGAGCATCCAGGGCCGGTTCCCGGAGCTCATCGTCGAGGTTCGCGGCAAGGGCCTGATGATCGGGGTCGAGTTCGACACGGCGGACCACGCCGAGGAGGTCCAGTACGCCTGCTTCGCTCGCGGCCTGCTCGTCCTCGAATGCGGACGGTCGGCCGTCCGGATGGCACCGCCGTTGATCGTCAGCCAGGCCGAGATGGCCACCGCCCTGGGGATCTTCGGCGATGCCGTCGAGGCCGTCGCCACCGAGCACGGCGAGGTCCTGCGCGCCGCCGAGCGCGCCGGCGTCATGTCCGGAATCGAGGAGGCGACCTAGAGGTCGCTCCCGCAGCGCCGGCGAGCCGGCACGCTCCGATCGCGGGATCGGCGTCAGGCTGTCGCGATCTCGTCCAGGGTCCCGGCTTCGCGCAGGTTCGACCACCCGAGCCGCAGCGCGATCGTCGCAAGGCCGAGGAGGATCGCGATGCCCATGATCGGGCTGCCGATCCGCTTGAGCTCGGACGACGCCGCGACGAGCCCGACGAGGAACACGATCAGGCCACCGTTCATCGCCCAGAACACGACCTGGTCGGCCCACGGCCAGCGGTCGCGCCGGTCCGCTCCGAGCCGCAGGGCGAGCCCGAATACGAGGTTGGTGATCACCCCGATGAACGCGGCATGGTCGCTCGCAATGAGGACGCCGGCCGGGATCTTCGACTGGTCGCCGGTGCTGATGAACAGGAACACGACGTACAGGAAGATCACCGTCGCGACGAGGACGAACACGGCCGCTGCCGCGAGATGGCGCTCCGGGCTGGCCGCGCGCCAGTCGATGCGCACGGCGTGCCGGACGACCCGGCCGGTGAACAGGGCCACGGCCACGATCTCGACGAGGAGGTAGATGCCGCCGACCGCCTGGACCGCGGCGGTGTCGAGGAAGAGCAGGCTCAGGGCGAGCAGCAGTCCGCCGCCGAACAGGGCGGCGATCTGGACGAGACCGGTCCGCGAGCGCCGGCGCAGGCCGACGATGCGCCACTCGAGCAGCCCCATCGCCACGAGGATGAGGTAGCTGAAGACCATCGTTCCCGCGTGTGCGCCGATCGCGTCCGCCCCGCCGGGAAACAGGTTCGTCCCGCTCGCGAGCTGGATCTGGATGAGGACGCCGATGATCGCGCCGTAGGCGAACGAGGTGAGCCCGAGGGTCACCGCGAGGAGCGGGATCGTCGGTTCGCGGCGGAGGCCGAGCCAGACCCATCCGACGAGCCACAGGATCGCCAGGAGGAGCGCCGTACCGCTGATCGCGCGAGCGGGCAGGTTGCCCGAGTAGAACGCGGCCACGTAGATCGGGATCAGGATCGCCAGCGTCGCCGCGAGCCGGCGGTCCCCGTCGCGGACGAGCCAGAACGTACCGGCGACGAGGCTGAGCGTGATCCAGCCGAGCGTCCCCGAGTGGACGTGGGTCAACAGCTGGTTGTGGTCGAACGCGTACAGGTCGAGCCCGTTGAGGATGCCGATCGCTACGGTGATCACGAACAGGGCCATCGCCACCAGGAACAGCCCCCGGGCGAGCGGTGCCCAGCCTGACTGGGCGCGTTGAACCGAGGCCACCTGCGACCCTCCCGTTCCCTGTGCGCGACGACCTCCCTGGGCGCCGCGACCCTCCCATCGGACATCGTACGGAACCGGCCTCGCCGGGGGAGCGACGGTTGGGTGGCCCGCCCGCGATAATCGGACCGTGAGCAGCTCCAAGGTCGCGACGATGCGCGACGCCGTCGCCGAGCTCGTCCGGGACGGCGACACCGTGGCGATCGAGGGCTTCACCCACCTCATCTCGTTCGCCGCCGGGCACGAGATCATCCGCCAGCGGAAGCGCGACCTCACCCTCGCCCGCCTGACGCCCGACCTGATCTACGACCAGATGATCGCCGGCGGCGTGGCCCGGAAGCTCATCTTCAGCTGGCTCGGCAACCCGGGGGTCGGCGGGCTGAACGCCATCCGGCGGCGGATCGAGGACGCCGACCCGGCGCCCCTCGAGATCGAGGAGTACAGCCACTTCGGGATGGTCGGGCGGTATACGGCCGGGGCGGCCAACCTGCCGTTCTACCCGCTCCGGAGCTACTTCGAGACCGACTTGCCGAAGGCGAACCCGCTGATCCGCGAAATCGCCTCACCGTACGGCGACGGGGTCGTCTACGCGGTCCCGCCGCTCCGCCCCGACGTCACGGTCGTCCACGCCCAGCGCGCCGACGCCGCCGGCAACACCCAGGTCTGGGGGCTCCTCGGCTGCCAGAAGGAGGCCGCGTTCGCCGCCGAGCGGGTCATTGTCGTCGTCGAGGAGCTGGTCGACGAGGCGGTCGTCCGGGCCGACCCGAACCGGACGATCATCCCGGGGCTGATCGTCGACGCGGTCGTCGTCGAGCCGTGGGGCGCGCACCCGTCGTACGTCCAGGGCGCCTACGATCGCGACAACCGGTTCTACCTCGACTGGGATCCGATCAGCCGCGACGAGGCGGCGATCCAGGCCTGGCTCGGCGACTGGGTCTACGACCTCGACGGGCGTGCCGACTACGTGGCGAAGCTCGGTTCCGAGCGCGTCGCCGCGCTCCGGCCGAGCGGCTCCGCCCCGTCCGGCTCGGTCGACTACGGGCAGTACCGATGACCCCGACGCCCGCGGGGACCGGCGCGCCGTTCTCGAAGTCCGAGATGATGATCGTGGCGGCCGCCCGCGAGCTCGCCGGCCAGCGGGTCTGCTTCGTCGGGGTCGGGCTGCCGAACATCGCGGTCAACCTGGCCAAGCGGACGGTCGCCCCGGACCTCGAGCTGGTCTACGAGGCCGGCGCGTTCGGAGCCGAGCCGGCCCGCCTTCCGCTGAGCATCGGCGACCCGACGATCGTGACCGGCGCGATCGCGGTCACGAGCATGTTCGAGCTGTTCAGCTTCTATCTCCAGGGCGGGCTGATCGACGTCGGGTTTCTCGGAGCGGCCCAGATCGACCGGTTCGGGAACATCAACACGACGGTCATCGGCGCCGACTACGCCCACCCGTCGACCCGCCTGCCCGGTTCGGGCGGCGCCTGCGAGATCGCGATCAACGCCCGCCAGGTATTCGTGATCATGCGCCAGTCGAAGCGCTCGTTCGTCGAGCGGATCGACTTCCGAACGAGCCCCGGAAACCTCGGCGGCGCGGCCGGCGCGGCATCGATCCGCCGCGAGCAGGGCTGGCTCGGAAGCGGGCCGTCGGTGGTCGTCACGGACCTCGGCATCTACCACTTCGACGAGACGGGCGAGATGCGCCTCGACTCGCTCCACCCGGGGGCGACGCTCGACCAGGTCCGGGACACGATCGGCTGGGAGCCGAAGGTGGCGCCCGAGCTGGCGACGACCCCCGCGCCGACGACCGCCGAGCTGCGGCTCATCCGCGTCGAGCTCGATCCGGACGGCACGTACACCAAGTAGCCCGGCCGACCCGGCCCCGGTACGTCCGGTCCGTCCGCGGCCTGACCGGGCCCGAGCTCGCGGCCGGCGCCCGGATCGTGGCGGTGGCCGACGTCTACGAGGCTCTCACCGCCGATCGGCCGTACCGGCCGGCGCTCCCGGTCGAGCAGGCGACGGCGATCCTGCGCGAGGAGGCGAACGGCCACCTCGCCGGCGACATCGTGGAGGCGCTCATCGGCACGCGCCGGTGACGGCGGTCAGGCCCGTATGGATGTCGAGAAGCCCGGCTTCCGTGGCCGCGTTGGACCCTAGCCCGCGGGGGTTGGGAGGTCCTCGGGCGCCCGGACGACGAGGACCGGGCAGGTGGCGTGGTGGACGACGTGATCGGACACGCTGCCCAGCAGGAACCGGCCGACCGTGCTCCGTCCGTGCGAGCCGACGACGATGAGGTCCACCTCCTCGGCCTCGGCGGCCGAGGTGATCGCCTCGCCGGCCTCGCCCTCCCAGACGAGGAAGCTGGCATCGGCGCCCGCCGCGCGCGCCTGGCCGACGACGGCCTGGATCTCCCGCGAGCGAGCATCGCGGACCTCCGGCCGGACGCCGCGCCGGGGCATGCCGCCCTTACCGGTCTCGAGGACGGACATCACGAGAAGGCGGGCGTCGAGCCGGACCGCGAGCTCGACGGCCTCCTCCGTCGCCGAGCTCGACGCCGAGGTCAGGTCGGTGGCCAGGAGGATCTTCCCGAACCGGGCCATGGTCCCATCGGCGGTGCCCGACATCGGCGTCATGAGGGTCATCCTCGATCGCTAGCTGACGAGGGCATTGACGATGGCGTCGACGTGGGCCTTCTCGGGCACCACGATCAGCGTGTTGACCATGCCGAACATCCCGTTCGCCCCCTCGACGTGGGGGAGGATGTGGCAGTGGAACGCCCAGATCCCGGGCCGGTCGGCGGTGATCGTGGCGTCGTAGCGCTCCCCGGGGTTGACCCCGAGCGTGTCGGCGTAGAACGCCGCCGAGCCGAGGGCGTGGCCGTCGCGCGCAACGACCTTCATCGCATACCCGTGGCTGTGCCAGGGATGCATCATGATCCCCTCGTTCATGAACCGGATCAGGACCGTCTCGCCGACCGCGGCGAGGACCGGGACCGTGGCCGGGAAGCCGTGGCCGTTGATCGTGAACCCGCCGAGCGAGTCGTTCGAGATCCAGACGTACTCGCGGTCGTGCTTGACCGGGTTGTCCTTCGGCTCCACGAGGAACGCTCCGAGCAGCCCGCGGCCGACCTGGTCGGTCGCGTTGTGGTGCGAGTGGTACATCTGCGAGCCCGCTGTGGTCGCCGTGAACTCGTACGTGTAGGTCCCGCCGGGGACGATCGGCTTCTGGGTCACGAACGGCACGCCGTCCTGGAAGAAGTCGTCGAACTCGACCCCGTGGAAGTGCACGCCGGTCGTCTCCTTGAGGTTGTTCGTGAAGACGGCCTTGACCTTGTCGCCCTGGTCGACCCTGATCGTCGGGCCAGGCCACTGCTTGTTATAGCCGAGGGCTGCGATCGGAGGCTTCAGCTCGTCGATCTGCTGGCTGATCTCGTCGATGGTCAGGTTGAAGACCTTGACGCCGTTCTCGACCTGTGGCTTGAGCGGCTGGAGTGTGTCGGTCAGGACGAGGTTCGGGACCTGGACGAAGGACGGCTTCTTCTGGAGCTCGGGATAGCCGTCGGCCGCGCCGAGGATGTCGGCCAGCTTGGCGAAGACGACCGGGCCGTAGATGTCCTTGAACGCGGGCGCCAGGTTGCCGACGTAGCGCCGGACGACGGTCCGCGCATCGAGGTCGTGCTGCGTCCAGCCGGCGGGCATCGGCTCGCCGCTCGTGGCCGACGCGGAGGGCGAGGCGGCGGCCGAGGCCGCGGCCGATGCGGCCACGCTCGGCGACTCGTGGTGACTCGCCGCGGAGCTTGGGCTCGCCGCGCCCGCGGCCGCGCTCGAACCGGGGCCGTAGGTCCAGCTCGGCGCGCCGCCCGGCGCACAGGATGCGAGCGTGCCGGCGACCAACCCGCCACCGGCGATCGCCGCGCCGCGCAGGAAGCCGCGCCGCGACAGCGCCGACGGGATCGGTCCATCGGTCGGCTGGCCTGCCGGGCCGAGCGTGCCCACGGCGGGCTCGGACGCGGCCGTCGGAGCCGGTTCGAGGGTGAGCGGAAGCTGGGGGACGGTCGTGCTACTCATGGTCGGTCAGTGTCGTTGCCGGCGCGGGCCGGCAGAAGTGACGTCCGGCCCATCCTCCCGGGCCGGACGGCAGAACCCGGCCGTGCGGGCTGCTAGGCTCTGGCGATGCCAGACCCGGATGAGCTCGCGTCGGCAAACCCGCTCCGCTCGCTTGGGCTGTCGCGCGAGGAGCTCCTCGACCTCGCCGGCGCCCTCGACGTGGCGACCCGCGGGATCGCCGGCATCCTGTCGTTCGAACGCGTCCTCCAGCTCATCGTGGACCGGGTTCGCGAGCTCGTCGACGCTGAATACGCGGCACTCGGCATCGCCGATTCGCGCGGCTTCCTCGAGCGGTTCGTGACCAGCGGCCTGTCGCGCGAGGCGCGCGAGCGGATCGGCCCGCTGCCGCGCGGCCACGGGCTGCTGGGGCTGCTGATCCACGAGAGCGTCGCGCTCCGGATCCCGGAGATCGCCCGCCACCCGCGCAGCTACGGCTTCCCGCCTCACCACCCGCCGATGGTCTCGTTCCTCGGCGTCCCGATCAACGTTCGCGGGCGCGTCCTCGGCGATCTCTACCTCACGAACAAGCAGGGCGCCGCGGAGTTCAGCCCGGCCGACCAGGCGGTCGTCGAGATCTTCGCCCGCCACGCCGGCATCGCGATCGAGAACGCCCGGCTCCACGACCAGATCCAGCGACTGGCGGTGGTCGAGGAGCGCGAGCGGATCGGCCAGGACCTGCACGACGGGATCATTCAGAGCCTGTACGGCGTCAGCCTGTCGCTCGAGGACGTCCCGGAGTTCATGGACACCGATCCGCCGGAGGCACGGGCCCGGATCGAGCGGGGCATCGACGGGATCCACCTCGCGATCCGCGACATCCGCAACTTCATCTTCGGGCTGCGACCCGAACGGCTCGCCGAGGTGGGGCTGGTCGGCGGCCTGGCGGCGGTCGGCGTCGAGTTCCGGCTGAACACGATGATCGATCTCGAGGTGACCGCCGACGAGTCGCTCAACGCCGAGCTGCCGGTAGAGGCCACGATCCAGCTCGTCCAGATCGCCCAGGAGGCGCTGAGCAACGTCGCGCGCCACTCCGGCGCGACCCGTGCGCACGTATCGCTGGCGGTGCCGCCCGAGAACGCGGACGAGATCGTCCTGGAGATCGCCGACAACGGGGTGGGCTTCGACCCCGACGGAGGTCGCTCCGACGACCACCGCGGCCTCGCCAACATCGGCTCCCGTGCTGCGGCCACCGGCGGCCGCCTCGAGGTCGTCAGCGAGCCGCAGGTGGGCACGCGTATCATCGTCCACGTCCCGCGCCCTGGGTCCGTGGTCGCGGATTGACACAGGAGCGTCCCGTGCCCGACACCAGCCCCCGCGAAGGAACGCCTGTCCGCCCGCTGCGCCTCGTGATCGTCGACGACCACGAGGTCGTCCGCCAGGGCCTGTCCTCGGTCCTCGATCGGCGCGAGGCGTTCCAGGTCGTCGCCGAAGCCGGGACCGTGGCCGAGTCGCTCGAGATGACCCGCAAGTTCGAGCCCGACATCGTGATCATGGACGTCCGGCTGCCCGACGGCTCGGGGATCGAGGCCTGTCGCGAGATCCGGGCCGAGCTCCCGGCGACACGGGTGGTCATCCTGACCAGCTATCCCGACGAGGAAGCGGTGCTGTCGGCGATCATCGCCGGGGCCAGCGGCTACCTGCTCAAGCAGATCCGGGCCCGTGACCTCGTTGCGGCGCTGGAGGCCGTAGGGCGCGGCGAATCGCTGCTCGACCCGGCGGTCACCGAGAAGGTCCTCGAGCGGGTTCGCCGGATCGCCACCGGGACGTTCAACGACGAGCTGGCGGCGCTCACCCAGCAGGAGCGCAAGATCCTGATGCTCGTTGCCGAGGGCAAGACGAACAAGGAGATCGCGGCCGACGTCTTCCTGTCGGACAAGACCGTCAAGAACTACGTGAGCTCGATCCTCTCGAAGCTCAACCTCGAGCGCCGGGCCCAGGCGGCCGCGTTCGTCGCCAAGCACCGGATCTCCGGGGAGGGCTGAGCCCGCCCTCCGACGCGGACCGTGAGCCGGGTGGACCGGCCGGCCTGGGAGCGAGGGGCCCCGGTGTCCCGGGTTCACGGGGCCGACCAGCCCGAGCGATCGGTCCGTCAGGCCCCGCGGGGGCAGCGCCGCGGCCCATACACTCCTCCCGATGCGTATCGTCGATCCCGCCGAGGCCGTCGCGGGGATTCAGAGCGGCCAGCAGATCTACCTCCAGTGCGCCGCGGCCACGCCGTCAGTGCTGCTCGACGCGCTCGTGGCACGGGCGCCCGAGCTGCACGACGTCCGGGTCGTTCACCTCCACTGCGAGGGACCCGGACCGCACCTCGCCCCGGAGATGGCCGGACACTTCCGCCATCGGGCGCTGTTCATCGGCCCGAACGCCCGGGCGGCGGTGGCCGAGGGTCGGGCCGACTACATCCCCGTCTTCCTGTCCGACGTGCCCCACCTGCTCACGAGCGGGTTGGTCCCGCTCGACGCCGTCGTGATCAACGTCTCGCCCCCGGACGCCCACGGCTACTGCTCGCTGGGCACCTCGGTCGAGGCGATGCAGGCGGCCATCCGCTCCGCGACGACCGTCATCGCTCAGCTCAACCGGGCCATGCCCCGGACCCTCGGCGAGAGCTTCGTCCACGTCGATCAGATCGACCTGGCCGTCGAGGTCGACGTTCCGCCGTACGTCCACCACGACCCGCCGATCGGCGATGTCGAGCAGCGGATCGGCGAGTACGTGGCGGAGCTCGTCCCGGACGAGGCGACGATCCAGATGGGCATCGGCGCGATCCCCGCCGCCGTCGGTCTCGCCCTGCGTGGCAAGCGCGACCTGGGCGTCCACACCGAGCTGATGACCGACGTCGTGGTCGACCTCGTCGAGGCCGGCGTGGTCACCGGCCGGGCCAAGGAGCGCAACCGGGGCAAGATCGTGGCCACGTTCATGATGGGCACGCCCCGCCTGTACGCCTTCGTCGACGACAACCCGATGGTCGAGATGCGGCCGACCGACTTCACGAACGACACCCACGTGATCCGCAGCTTCAGCCGGATGACGGCGGTCAACTCGGCGATCGAGGTCGACCTGACCGGCCAGGTCTGCGCCGACTCGATCGGCCACCGGATGTACAGCGGCGTCGGCGGGCAGATGGACTTCATCCGGGGCGCGGCCCTGGCACCGGCCGGCCGGGCGATCATCGGCCTGCCGTCGACCGCGGCCGGCGGATCGGTCTCGCGGATCGTCGCGGCCCTTCGCGAGGGGGCGGGCGTGGTGACCACGCGCGCTCACGTCCGGACGGTGGTCACGGAGTGGGGCGTCGCCGAGCTCTACGGCCAGAGCCTCCGGGAGCGGGCCAAGCGCCTGATCGCGATCTCCCATCCGGACTTTCGCGACGAGCTGACCGCCGCCGCCCGCCTGCTTCACGAGCTGTAGGCCGGCCAGGTCAGGATCCTCGCGGCCCGGGAACAGGCCGAACGTTGGGTCCGCGACTGGGCCATTCGGCCCTCGCCTCAGGCGACGACCCGTCGCATCCTCTCGCTGTGATGGGCGCCGGAGGGGACGCCCGGCGCCCATCCTCTTCGCCCGAGCGGCCGCGACCAACTCGCACACGACCACCGAGCGCGGCCGCATCACCACCCTGACCCATCGACCGGGCCCTGTCGCGCCCGGGTTCGCCCGGCCCTGACGTCGCGGCCCGGGCGGCGCCGCGGGCGCCTTCTCCCCAGCTCGGTGGCCCGCCGCCCCCGGTTCCGACTCGGCGCAAGGCCAGCGTCGTGCGCTTCGCGGGCCGAACGGACCTCGCGAAGGGGCGCATGGTCCCTCGGCCGGACGGGCGCCGGGGCGCAGGCTACTCGCATGACGACTGCGTCCCGACCCGACACCGCCCCCGCGACCGACCCCACCCTCGATCTGCGCGCCTCGACAGCCGATCCTGCCGGCGAGCCGGCCTACCCCGGGATCCCGGCGATCGTCGACGGCAGCGAGGCGATCGCCCACGTCGAGACCCGGATCGCCGAGGTCGCCTGCGCCTATCCGATCACGCCGAGCACGACCATGGCGGCGGTCTTCCAGGCAGCGGTCGCCGAGGGCCGGACCGACCTGTGGGGCACGCCGCTCCGCTTCCTCGAGCCCGAGAGCGAGCACTCGAGCGCGTCGGCGGCTGAAGGGGTCGCGCTGAGCGGCGGACGAGCCGTCAACTTCACGGCCGGCCAGGGACTGATCCTCATGAAGGAGGTCCTGTACGTCATCTCGGGCAAGCGGCTGCCGGTCGTCTTCCACGTCGGCGCGCGAGCGCTCACCAGCCAGGCCCTGAACATCCACGCCGGGCACGACGACGTCATGGGCGTCGCCGACGTCGGCTGGGGCATCGTGTTCGCCCGGAATGCCCAGGAGGCGGCCGACCTCAGCGCGATCGCCCGACGCGCCGCCGAGGCTTCGGAGACGCCGTTCCTCGTCTGCCAGGACGGGTTCCTGACGACCCACACCCTCGAGAACGTCCAGCTGCCCGAAGACGAGCTGCTCCGTGACTTCGTCGGTGATCCCAGGGCTCACGTGCGCGACCTGTTCTCGCCGGCGGACGCGCTGATGACCGGCGTCGTCCAGAACCAGGACAGCTACATGAAGGGCCGGATCGCGCAGCGCGCCTACTACGATCGACTGCCCGACGCGCTCCGGGCCGCGATGGCCGACTGGACCGCACTGACCGGCCGCCACTACGGCTTGATCGATCGCTACCGGACCGAGGACGCCGAGACGATCCTCGTCGCGATGGGCACGATCGCCGACACCGCCCTCACCGTGGTCGACCATCTCCGCGCCGCCGGCCGGCGAGTCGGAGCGATCGCGATCACCAGCTTCCGCCCGTTCCCCGGCGACGAGCTGTCCGAGGCGCTCCGCGGCGCCCGAGCGGTCGCCGTGGTCGAGCGCACCGACGATCCCGCCGCCGCCGACCTGCCGTTGACCCGCGAGGTCAAGGCCGGGTTGGCCGACCTGGCCGCTGACGGGACGCGGATCCCGCGCGTCCTGACCGTGTCCGCCGGGCTTGGCTCGCGCGACGTCGCGGCCGGCGATCTCATCGCCACCTTCGACGCGCTCGACGACGAGGCCGGGCTCCGCGCCCAGCCGTTCCGCGTCGTCGGGATCCGCCACCCGCTCGCCCTGCCGCGCGTCGCGGCCGACCTCCGACCGGCGGGCGCGTACAGCCTGCGCGGCCACTCGATCGGCGGGTTCGGGTCGGTCACCACGAACAAGCTCGTCGCGACGCTCGTCGGCGAGCTCTTCGGGCTGAAGGTCCAGGCCTACCCACGCTACGGCTCGGAGAAGAAGGGCCTGCCGACGACCTACTACCTGACGATCGCCGACGAGCCGATCCGCGGGCACGCCGAGCTCGACCGGGTCGAGTTCGTGCCGCTCCACGACGTCAGCGCGTTCGGTCTCGGCGACCCGTTGGCGGGGTTGGTCGACGGGGGCACGCTGTTCATCCAGACGCCGCTCGCCGATCCCGAGGCCATCTGGGCGTCGATCCCGGCCGCCGCGCGCGCCGAGCTCGTCGCCCGCCGGATCCGGGTCACCGCTCTCGACACGGCCAGCCTGGCCCGCGCTCACGCGCCACGTCCCGACCTGCTCGTGCGGATGCAGGGCGTCGCGCTCGTGGGCGTCTTCCTCCGCGTGTCCCCCTTTGCGGAGCGGGCCGGACTGGGCCGGGATGAGCTCATCGAGGCCGTCCGCGGCCGGCTCGGACGGTTCTTCGGCAAGCGCGGCGGGAGTGTCGTCGACGCGAACCTGGCCGTCGTCACGGCCGCCTACGACGGCCTGATCGACGTCACGGCCGCCATCTCGGCAGCGACCACCGAGCCCGAACGGGCCGCGGTGGCAGGAGGAACACGATGACGATGACCGCTGCCGGCGCAACCGTCGGCGAGCTCATGCACCCCGACCCGATCGTCATTCGCGCGGACGCCCCGCTGGCCGAGGCGGCGCGGCTGCTCGACCAGTACCGGATCAGCGGGCTCCCGGTCGTCGATACCGAGGGCTTCCTCGTGGGCGTCGTCAGCCAGACCGACCTCCTCCGCGCGCGGGCCACGGAGCACCTCTGGGCGAACTGGCCGGGCCTCGCCGTCCGCCACCTGATGACGTCGCCGGCGATCTTCGTCCGGGCCTCGCTCCCGACGGCCGCCGCCGCGCGGCTCATGGAGCAGCAGCGCGTGCACCGCCTGGTCGTCGTCCGCGAGGACGACGAGCGGATCCCGATCGGCATCCTGTCGGTCACCGACCTCGTCCACGCGATGGTCGGAGCGCCGACCGATGGCTGAGCAGATCCTCGACCCGGACACCACGCCGCTGGCGAAGGTGCAGGGCGAGCCGAAGGAGCACCACGAGGTCCGCCTCGGCGCGGCCCTGCCGGTCTTCGACGTGCGCTCGTACGTCGAGGACTTCAACCGCTCGATCGTGTCGGCCTACCGGCGCGGCGTCGCCGACGCCGAGCTGGTCGCCGACGTCGGCCTCGCCCGGAGCATCATCCCGCCGGGAACGGCCGCCACCCGCGACTTCAGCCGCCTCGCGCCCCGCATCCCGGACTTCGTCCGCGAGCTCTGCGTCGGCTGCATGAGCTGCGTCAGCGCCTGCCCGGACACGGCGATCCTCGGGGTCGCCCTCCCCGAAACCGACGTCGAGACCGCGATCGGCGAGTTCTCCGCCGGGACGGCCGATCCGACGCTCGCCGCGGAGACGGCCGGCCACCACTTCGCCCACACCCAGAAGTACGCCGAGGTCCCCAAGAAGCAGGGCAAGCCGCCGGCGTCGTTCGGCATCTTCGTCGACCCGGTCCACTGCAAGGGCTGCGCCGAGTGCGTCGAGGTCTGCCACGCCCTCGGCTACGACGCGCTCCAGATGATCGACAAGGTCGAGGTCGAGCCGAGCGGCGAGAGCACGCTCGACCGGTACACGCGCGACATGCGCCTGTTCCGCGCCCTGCCACCCACCCCGAGCGACTACCGCAACGAGCGGGCGCTGGCCGACCTCATGCTCGGCGAGCAGGCGATGGGCTATGTCGGCGGCTCCGGCTCGTGCGCCGGCTGCGGGGAAGCCACCGCCATCCGGATGCTCCTGGCCGCCACCCGCCAGGTGCACGGCGCCGACTCGATGGGCATCGTGGCCGCGACCGGCTGCAACACCGTCTTCGGGAGCACCTATCCGTTCAACCCGTACCTCGTCCCGTGGACCAACTCGCTGTTCGAGAACGCCCCGGCCGTCGCGCTCGGGATCCGCGCCCGCTGGGACCAGGCCGGCCACCAGGAGCGGCGGCTGTGGGTCTTCGGTGGCGACGGCGCGATGTACGACATCGGCTTCCAGGCCCTGTCGCGGATGGTCGCCGCCGGGGCCGACATCAAGGTGCTCGTCCTCGACACGCAGGTCTACTCGAATACCGGCGGCCAGGCCTCGACGGCCAGCTTCGGCGGCCAGGTCACGAAGCTGTCGGCCTTCGGTAAGGCGATCCACGGCCGCCCGGAGGCGCGCAAGGAGCTCGGCCGGATCCTCATGGCCCATGGCGACGTGTTCGTCGCGCAGACGACCCCGGCCCACATCAACCACTTCTACCGGGCCGTGATGGAAGCCAACGCCTATCCCGGACCGGCGGTCATCGTGGCCTACACCCCGTGCATGCCCGAGCACGGCATCGCCGATGACGCGGGCACTCGCCAGGCCAAGCTGGCGGTCGAGTCGCGCGCGTTCCCGCTCTTCGTCTACGACCCGCGCAAGGGACCGTCCATCGCCGATCGCCTGTCCCTGACCGGCAACCCGTCGGTCAAGGAGGACTGGGCCAAGGCGCCGGACGGCACGCCGGTCGACTTCCTCGCCTTCGCCCGGACGGAAGGCCGGTTCGCTCCGCACTTCGGCCGCGACGGCACGCCGACCCCGGAGATCGAGGCGACCCAGGCCGATCGGCTCGCGAACTGGCACACCCTCCAGGAGCTGGCCGGCCTGCGCTGACCGCGGCATCCGGGCCGCCGTGAGCGCAGCCAGGCGGCCCCGTTCGGCGGCTACCATGGCCCGGTGACGGCCCAGCGGAACCTGCCCGACGACGGCGCGCCCATCGTCCACGTCGAAGCGCTGACCAAGCGATTCGCGACGGTCACCGCGCTCGACGACCTGAGCCTCGAGATCCGGCCCGGGATCGTCGGCCTCGTCGGGGCCAACGGGGCGGGCAAGTCGACCCTGATCAAGATCCTGCTCGGGCTGCTGCCGCCGACCAGCGGCCGGATCGCCGTGCTGGGCATGGATCCCGTCGCCGACGGGACCGCGCTGCGCCAGTACGTCGGCTACATGCCGGAGCACAACGCGCTGCCCCCGGACATCAGCGCGACGGAGCTGGTGGCGCATCTCGCTCAGCTATCGGGGCTGCCCGGCGCCGCCGCGCGGGAGCGGACCTCCGACGTGCTCCGCCACGTCGGGCTGTACGAGGAGCGCTACCGCCCGATCGGCGGCTACTCGACGGGGATGCGCCAGCGCGTCCAGCTCGCCCAGGCGCTCGTCCACGATCCACGCCTGCTCCTCCTCGACGAGCCGACCAACGGGCTCGATCCCGCTGGGCGCGACGAGATGCTCCGTCTCATCGAGCGGACCGGTCACGAGTTCGGGATCGCGATCATCCTGGCCAGCCACCTCCTCGGGGAGATCGAGGAGGTGTGCGACTTCCTCGTCGCGATCGACGCCGGCCGGCTGCTGCGTGCCGCCCCGCTCGCCGAGTTCACGACCGAGACGGGGGTGCTGACGGTCGAGGTGGAGGAAGGCCGCGACGCCCTGGCCGCCCGGCTCGCCGACCGCGGCCTGCGCGTGCTCGCGACCGCGGCGGATGGCCGGCTGGTCCAGATCGCGCTCGACGACCGCGAGCCGTACGACCTGATCCGCGACGCCGTCGCCGAGCTCGGGCTCCCGCTCGTCCGGATCGAGCGTCGCCGCCACAGCCTCGAGGACCTGTTCCGCGACGGCGGCCCGACCGAGCCGGCCGGCCCGGCGGCCACGGGCACGCTCGGCGCGGTTGCCAGCACGCGGGCTGCGGACGGTCCGGCGGCCGGCAGCGGTGATGGGCAGGCCGGCCGATGACGACGGGCAGCATCTACGACCTCGGCTACCGGGGCTACGACGGCCCGCGTCTGGGCCGTCGCCACGCGGTCGCGGCGCTGGCGCGCTACTCGACGCGGAGCGTCTTCGGCATCGGCCGCAGCGGCCGGGCCAAGGTTCTGCCGCTGATCTGCGTCGGGCTGCCCGCGCTCATCGCCCTC
The DNA here is from genome assembly GCA_963825545.1 of uncultured Chloroflexia bacterium. Taxonomy (GTDB): domain Bacteria; phylum Chloroflexota; class Limnocylindria; order Limnocylindrales; family CSP1-4; genus Chersky-267. The sequence goes on from CAWGTR010000005.1 coordinate 117,673, forward strand.
GTCCTCGTCGGGGTCCGCGCCCTGGCGTCACGGAGCGGCGTCGGCGAGCTGCCGGTGATCCCGGGCCACGACGGCATGTTCAGCCTCATCGCCGCCTTCCCGGTCCTGTTCGTGGCCGCCCAGGCGCCCGAGCTGCTCGGTCGCGACCAGCGCTACCGCGTCCTGACTCTGTACTTCTCGCGCGCGCTCCGCCGGACCGACTACGTGGCCGCCAAGCTGACGGCCCTGAGCATCGGCGTGCTGACGATCGTGCTGCTGCCCCAGGCGGTCCTGGGCGTCGGGGCGATCCTCCTCGACCCGGACATCGGGGCCGCGCTCGGGAAGGAGGCCGGCGCCCTGCCCGCCATCCTCGGCTCGTCGCTCGTGATCGCCGTCGTGACGGCGTCGCTGGCGCTCCTCATCGCCTCGATCTCCCCGCGCCGGGCGTACGCCACCGCGGCGATCTTCGGCGTGTTCATCATCCCGGGGATCGTGGCCGCGATCGTGATCGGGCTCGACGTCGGCGGTGCCGCCCAGTGGATCATCCTGCTCGACGTCGGGTCGCTCCTCGACGGGACGAACGCCTGGTTCTTCGGCGTCGCCCCGAACGGCCAGGCCACGGCCAACTCCGGGGTGCCGGTCGAGGCGCTGACGCTCGGGGCGGTCGCGCTCGGAATCGGGGCGAGCCTGGCCCTCGTGTGGCGCTACCTGCGGATCCAGGCGTGACCGACGAGCGCGCTCCGCTGTGGGGACCGGCCGCAGGTTCGGGCGCCGTCCTGCGTCCGCCCCGCCCGCTCGACCCGACGGCGACCGTCGAGCTCCAGGACGTCTCGCGCTGGTACGGCAACGTCGTCGCCGTCAACGACATCTCGTTCACCCTGCGCCCCGGGGTCACCGGGTTGCTCGGACCGAACGGGGCGGGGAAGTCGACCCTGCTCCACATGATCTCCGGCCTCCTCCAGCCGTCGGCCGGGCGGGTCGTGATCGACGGGCAGCCGGCCTGGCGGGACCCGGACGTCTACCGGCGGATCGGTCTCGTGCCCGAGCGCGAGGCGGTCTACCCGTTCCTGACCGGCCGGGAGTTCGCCCGGCTCAACGCCCGGCTCCAGGCGATGCCCGACCCGGACGGGGCGGCGGCCCGGGCGATCGCCACGGTCGAGCTGACCGACGCGGCCGACCGCCCGATCGGGACGTACTCGAAGGGGATGCGCCAGCGGGCGAAGATCGCCGGCGCCCTCGTCCACGAGCCGCCGGTCCTGCTCCTCGACGAGCCGTTCAACGGGATGGATCCGCGCCAGCGGCTGCACATGATGGAGCTGCTGCGGCGGATGGCGGGCGAGGGCCGGACGATCCTGTTCAGCTCACACATCCTCGAGGAAGTCGAGCGGCTCGCCCAGAACGTGCTCGTCATCGTGGCCGGACGGCTGGCCGCCTCCGGGGACTTCCGCGAGATCCGCCGCCTGATGACCGATCGGCCGCACACCTTCACGATCCACTCGTCCGACGACCGCCGGCTGGCGGCGGGCCTCGTCGGTCACCCCGCCGTGTACGGCGTCGAGCTGACCGACGGCCGCCTCGCGGTCCGGACCTCGGACTACGCGGCGTTCACCCGGGCGCTGGCGGTCATCGCCCGCGACGCCGGGCTGACGCTCCGCGAGGTCCGCCCGACCGACGAGGACCTCGAGAGCGTCTTCGGCTACCTGGTGCGCCGGTGATCCGGGTCATCGCCGGGCTGACCGTGCGCTCCCTCGCCGGCCGCCGGCGGGTGCTCCTTGTCGGGCTGCTCGGGCTGCTGCCGGTCCTCGTCGCGCTCCTCGTCCGCGCGTCGGGGCGAGTCACGAACATCGACGGTACGACCGCGGCCGTGGTCGACCGCCTCGTCATCTCGACGATCGTGCCGCTCGTCGCCCTCGTGTTCGGGACGTCGGCGCTCGGCTCGGAGCTCGATGACGGGACCGCCATCTACCTGCTCGCCAAGCCCATCCCACGCTGGCAGATCGTGGTCGCCAAGGTGATCGTGGCCGCCGGGCTGGCAGTGGCCATCGCGGCACCGTCGGCGTTCCTGGCGACTGCGATCATCCACGGGCTGACCGGAACCGGGCCAGAGGCCGCGGTCGGCTACGCCGTCGGCGCCTCCGTCGCCGCCATCCTGTACGTGGTGGTCTTCCTGGCCCTCAGCCTGGTGACCTCGCGGGCGCTCGCGATCGGGCTGATCTACGTCCTCGTCTGGGAGGGGATCCTGGCCGGCTTGTTCGAGGGGACGCGGACGTTCAGCATCCGCCAGTACGCGCTCGGGATCGCCGACGCGATCGCCGGCGGCCGGCGGGCCGCGGCCGGCGACCTGCTGCCCGGCAGCTCGGCGGTCATCCTCGCGGTCGCGGTCGGCGCACTCGCGCTGCTGATCGCGGTCCGGCGGCTCCAGACCTACGAGGTCGGGGAGGCGGACTGAGCGTCCCGCCGGAGGTCCCGGACGGCCTGCGAGCGCGATCGCGGGCCGCGCTCGTGGCCGGGCCGACCCTGGCCGCGTTCCGCGTGCCGGGCTATCCGGCGCTCTGGCTGAGCTTCGCCGCGTCCGCCTTCGCCATGTCGGTCGGTCTCGTCGCGATCGCCTGGCTCGCGCTCGAGGTCTCGAACTCGGCGCTCGCGGTGGGGGCGACCTTCGCCGCCCGGTTCGCCCCGGCGCTCGTGCTCGGGATCCCGCTCGGCGGGCTCGTCGACCGGTTCGACCGGCGGACCGTGCTGATCAGCGTCCACCTCGTCGCGGTTCTCCCCGCGCTCGGCGCCGCGGCGCTGGCCGCCGGTGGGCGGCTCGACCTGGCGGGCCTGCTCGTTCTGAGCCTGGTCCGGGCATCCTCGACACGATCCGCGGCACGGCCAGCCAGTCCTATGCCTTCGACCTCGCCGGCCGGGACGGCGCGACGAACGCGATCGCGCTCGGCAACCTCGGCTCATTCCTGCTCGGGTTCGTCGGCTCGATCGCCGGCGGCGTGGCCATCGACCGGTCGGGCGCCGGCAGCGCGTTCCTCATGGCCGCGGCGCTGTCGGCCGTGGCCGCGGCGATCCTCTTCTTCGGTGGCCGCCGGGCCCGGCGGGTCCGGGAGGCCCCGGCCGAGGTCGGCGGCCTGCGCCGGTCGATGACCCTCATCGTCCGCAACCGGCTGGTCGCCTTGATCGCCCTCGTCGTGATCGTCGGCGAGGTGTTCGGCTTCTCCAGCCTGACCGTCTTCCCGTCGTTCGCCCGCGACGTGCTCCACACGGACGCGACCGGGCTCGGTGCGCTTGCGGCGGCGCGCAACGCGGGCGCCATCGTGGGGATGCTCCTGCTCGCCCGGCTCGGGCTGCGCGGCCGCGGCGTGCCGGCTGCTCCTGTCGGCCGCCTTCGGGCTGGGCATCGCGCTCGTCGCGTTCGCCCTCAGCTCGTCGTTCGCGCTGTCGCTCGTCATCCTGCTGGCGGTCGGTGCAGCGGCCGCCGCGCTCGACACGCTCGGCCAGTCGCTCATCCAGCGGAGCGTCGACGACCACGAACGCGGATCGGCGATGGGCGTCTGGTACTTCGCGATCGGGTTCGGCCCGCTCGGCCACCTCGGGCTGGGCGCCGCGGCGGTCGCATTCGGGGCGCCGATCTCGGTCGCGATCAGCGGCGGGCTGCTCGCCCTGACGGCGGCCGCCCTGTCCACCGTCCCGGCCCTCCGCCGCCTCGCCTAGCGCCGATTGGGCGCGCCGGCGGACGCGGCGCCAGCCCCGATCACCACGGGACCACGGCCACGAGCCGGTCGTAATCCTCGCCGGGAACGGTGGCCAGACGCCGGCCGGAAGCCGCGTCCAATTTGACGATGTGGCCGTCCATGAGCAGCGCGTAGAGCGTGCCGCCGTCGGGCGTCACGGCCAGGCCGTTGATGGCCGTGCCCTCTTCGAAGGTGTCGCGGACCTTCAGCGTCGTCGTGTCGATCGCGAGGATCCCGCCCATCCCGGCCGCATACAGCGTCTTCCCGTCGGGGGCGACGACGACCCGCCGGCCGGTCGGGCCGCTCTCCTCGTGACCGAACTTGGCCAGGACGATCCCGCTCCCGGCGAGCGGCGTGACGCTCGTCGAGCGCCGGACCGCGTAGTCGACCGGGTCGACCTCGAGGACCAGGCCGAGGGTCGCGTCGGCCGCGTACAGCGATCGTCCGTCCGGACTCTGCGGCGAGGCCCCAATCTCCGGCCGCGACCTCGGAGATCGCCCCGATCGCCGGCAGGTCGATGCACAGTGCCCAGCCGTCCTTCGTGTTGAGCGCGTGAATGAACGGGTGCTCGAGCCCGCGGTAGAGGGTGAACACGGAGCCGTCGTCGCGGCGGATCTGGGCCAGCGGGTAGCCGGCCATCTGCTCGTCGATGTTGCGCTTGTCGACGATGACCCCGTCCTGCAGGGCGCCGCTCGCGACGTCCACCGCGCGGACCTGATAGGCACCACCGGCGTCGGCATCGAGGTGCTCGACGACGTACAGGGTCCGGCCGTCCGGTGACAGCGCGTCGTAGTCGAACCGGCCCTTGAGCGCGATCACCCGGGCCGGACCTTCGACGCCCTGGTCGAGGATCGCGAACCGGCTCGTCCCTGCAGCGACCGACTGGCCGGCCTCGACGAGCACGATCGTCCGCCCGTCGGCGGAGACGCCGACCGGGACCGGGTCCGGCCCGATCGTCGGCAACCGCCATGCGCCGTCGACCGTGCTGGACGGGCCACCGAAGCCCGGCTGGACGGCGAGGTTCTCGACCCTCGTCTTCGCGCCGTCGGGCCGGGCCACGATCAGCCGGCCCCAGTCGCGCTGGATCGGCACGCCGGCCGGGAGCGCGTCGAACATCCGGTCGCCCCCGCTGGCGAGGATCACCTCGAGGTCCCGGTCGCCCTTCCGGCCGACGGCGAGCCATGCGTCGGGGGAGGCGTCCCGGGGCGCAGGGGCGGTGGCCGGCGGCGGGGTCCCGGTCGGACCGGCCGTCGCGGCGCCGGTTGCCGGGCCCGCCCGAGGCGCTGCTCGGCTCGTGCACGCGCCGGCGAGGGCGAGCAGCAGGGCCGCGGCGCCCGAGTGGGCGCCTGATCGTCGGACGGTTCGATCGCATCGTCGTGGTCCTCGTCGCCGAGATCGATGGCGGGGCGCCGGTCGGTGCCCGCTGCCCCATCTACACCGGCGCGCCACCGCCGGTTCCCTCGTCAGGGCAGCGCTGCGGCGATCTCCTGGGCGGTCGCCGAGATCGGGCGCGCCCTCGATCCGGAACGTCACGGCACCGTCGTTCCAGGCCAGCACGTTCCCGGCCAGGCGGGCGGGCTCGCTGACGACGTCGCCGTTCGGGGCGACGTAGAGCAGCTCGTGCGGCTCGCCGGCGATCCAGAACCCGTCGTGCCCGCCGACGCGGACGGCGTCAATCGTGGTCCCGGGCGGGAGCAGCTTCTGGAGGTAGGCACCGTCGGTCGTCCCGGGCAGCTGCGGTCACGAGGATCGCCACCGGCCGGCCAGCGTCGACCGGGGCGAGCGAGCCGGCGGGGATCGCCGGGGTCCGACCGTAGGCGAGCGGTGACCACGGCGTCCGGCGGCGTCCCGCGGACGAACGCGGCGAGCGGTGCGCCGAGCACGGGTGAGGGACCCCAGCAGGATGTGCCGACCGGCGGCGGCGTCGAGATCGCCGGGGTCCAGTCGCCGCCCGAGACCGAGTGAGTCGAGGGGCGGCGCCGTGGGCGGAAGCGTCGGCGCGACCGAGCCGGACGCCGTGGAGCGATCGACCGGTCGTCGGGAGCGGTGTCGCGCTCGTCGCCGGCGATCCCGACGGCCCGGGGCCGAGGATGACGATCCGCAAGCCGGGCAGCCCGAAGCCGATCGCGGCCGCGACCCCGGCGACGACCAGCAGGGCGGCCAGCGCGAGGACGAGCCCGCGCCGAAGCGGTCGCCCGCGGCCGACGCGGCGATCCAGCCATCCGGCGAGCCGCCGCGCGGACGACCCGGCGCGGACATTCGCGGCGCCGGCCGATCCTCGATCCGGCGCGCGCACCGCCCCGGCCAGCCGCGGCGCCGGGTGCGGGGCGATCGCGCCGGCCAGATCGAGGAGGGCGGCCTCCAGCTCGCGGTCCAGCCCGGGATCCCCACGGCGCGGTCATCGTCGTCCCCCGTCCCGGGCCGGGGACGAGCACCGAGGTCGGTCCGATCTCGCGCGCGCAGCCGCTCGAGCGCCCGGGACAGGCGCGACTTCACGGTTCCCCGCGGGACGCCGAGCGCCTCGGCCATCTCGGCCTCCCCGAGTTCGAGGAAGTAGCGGTAGCCGAGGACGAGCCGATCGTCGACGCTGAGGCCGGCGATCGCCCCGAGGAGCGCGGTTCGTCGCTCCGTGGCGAGGACCGCCGCCTCGGGCGACGGAGCCGCGCCGTCCGAGGGGCGATCCTCAGCGAGACGCAGGGCGAGCCCGGCCCGTCGGCTCGGCCGAGCGCCGCCGGTTGCGGGCCTCGTTGGCGACGATCCGGAGGATCCACGGCCGGAACGGCGAGCCCGGCGCGGAACCGGCCGAGCGACGCGTAGGCCTTGACAAAGGCGTCCTGGACGGCGTCCTCGACTCGGTCGCGCCGGCGAGGACGAGGCCGGCCGTCCGCAGCGCCGCGTCCTGATGGCGCCGGACCAGGTCTTCGTAGGCCATCGCGTCGCCTCGCTGCGCGCGTTCGATGAGCTCGGACTCCTCCGTCGGACGGCCCTCCCACGGTTCGCCTGCAGCCTTCATACACCGCGCCGCGGCGTCCGGTTCCCGATCCGCTGCGGCGCGACGTGGCCCGGATGCACCACCAGATCGTCGCGCCGGCAGCACAGAACGGCGATCCCGGGTATCCTCCGCCGGAACGCGACCCTCCGAACGGGACACGACAACCGAAGATCGCCGCCCGAACGGCCGACCTTGTGTCGTCGTCCCGACGCCAGCCCGCTGGCGCCCGTTCCCATCTGCCGCGGCCCAGCGGCCAGACCCGGGGTACCCCTGCCTTCGTGCGGCCCAGCCCATCGCCATCGCGCCGACCGCGATGTCCTGGTGGAAAGGAGCACATTGAGCCGGATCCCCATGCGCCTCCGGGCGCTCGCCGCCACCATCCTCGTCGCCGTCGTCCTCCTCACCGCCCTGCCCGGCCAGGCCGTTCTCGCCGGAGCCGTAGCCCCGGGCTCGAGCAACGCGGCCGATGCCACCGTCGACGCGGCCGTTCTGCCGGAGACCGGCGCAGCCCCGTCCGGCGACGTGGCGACCAGCCCGGACACGCTCACGCCGCCGTCGCTCGACGGCACGCGCGAGCTCGCCCCGTCGAGGAGCGCTCCGGCGTCCGCGCCGGTTACCGCTGCCGCGGCGAAGCCGGCGGCGCCGGCCAAGGTGCCGGCCGCAGCGGTCGTGATCGCCTTCGCGCGGAGCCATCTCCGGGCCCCCTACCGGCACGACAGCACCGGACCCGGTGCGTTCGACTGCAGCGGGCTGATGTGGCGGGTGTTCCACGAAGCCGGGTTGGGCAGCAAGGTCAGCAGCACGAGCGCGCGAGCGATCTACGTCGCCTACCGCCGGCGTGGCCTCGCCTCGCGCCATGACCCGCAGGTCGGCGACCTCGTGATCTGGGGCAACGGCAGCCACGTCGGGGTCTATATCGGCGGTGGGCGCGCGATCAGCGCCCTCGTCCAGGGGGTCCGGGTCCACCGGGTCCACGCGATGTTCACTCCGTTCACGGCCTACCTCCACACGCATCTGGCCGGGATCGTCCGGCCGGCCTGGGAGCTCGAGCTCGCCCGCCACGTGCACACGGTCCGGCACGCGACCCGCACCGTCGTTCTCCGGGCCGCGCCGGGCTCGGCGGCATCGGCCGTCGGCCGGATCCATGCCGCGGGCCGGTTCGTCGTCCTCGCCCGGCAGCGGGTCCACGGCCGCATCTGGCTCCGGGTGCTGACGTTCGGTGGCCGGTCCGGCTGGGTCCCGAAGAGCGCCACCGCGCGCTGACCTCGATCACGCGGCGGGCTGCATGGCCGGGGGCGTGCGGCACGCCGGAACGGGCCGGACCGACCCGGCGGTCGTGACTCATCGCCCTATCTGGTCGCGCCAACCGGGCCGACCATGAGGTCACTCGATCGGCCGTTCCGGACCGGCGAGCAGGGCCGACGTCAGACGGCCCGGGAGGCGACGATGTCCATGGATCTGCGCCACGGCGCCGAGGTCGAGCGCCGCTTCGTCGAGAGCGAGCATCGCGAGATGCTGCCCGGCATCGGCCGGATCGACGATGTCGCCGGATTGGCCGGCAGCCTGGCCGCGCCGGACCTCTCGGCCTCCCTGCGCAGCGTCCTCGACTGGCTCCACAAGTCGTTCCTGCCGCATTGCGACTGGGAGGACTCGTGGCTCTACCCCGAGCTCGACCGGATCGCCGGGACGCCATGGGTGACCCGCTCGATGCGCTTCGACCACCGCCAGATCCGCGAGCTGATCGACCGGCTCGAGATCGACTGGGAGCTCCTCCGGCGCGAGCCGACGCACCGCCATCTCGGCGAGATCCGCGCCCGACTCTATGCCCTCCACGCACTCATCCACTGTCACGTGGAGCGTGAGGAGCGGTTCCTCGTCCCGCTGTTGGACGCCACCGAGAGCCATTCGACGGTCAGCCACCGCCTGACCTCGTCGATCAGCCCCGGCTCGTGCTCGGACCCTGCCGGCCGACCGGCCTGCCGCACGGATGACCCGCGGCCCCCCGGCCCGTGCCGGGCGGCACTCATCAGCATCTGCGCATAGGTCGATGCTTCGGCCATGGACGACATCAACTCGCTCCAGGCCGAAGTGCTCAAGACGCTCGCCAGCCCGCGCCGGCTCGAGATCCTGCACCGGCTGGCCGACGGGCCGTGCGAGGTCGGCCGGCTGGCCGATGAGCTCGGGATGAGCCAGCCCAACGCCTCGCAGCACCTCGCGGTGCTCCGCGGCGCCGGCGTGGTCGAGGCCGAGCGCGACGGCCGCGAGGTTCGCTACCGCCTGGCCGATCCCGACGTCATGGTCGCCTGCTCGATCATGCGCGGCGTCCTCGAGCGGCGGATCCGCCGGCTCGCCGGGCTGCCCGACGACGGGACGGCGACGCCGTCCTCGAGCCCCGCGGTGGATGCCCGACGAGCGGCTCCAGCCGCCCGGCGCGTGCCCGGCGGCACCGCGTCATCGCCACCGTCAGCTGAGGTCACCCGAACGATGGACGAGCCCCTGAACCTGGTCCTCTTCTCCGGCACCGACGATCGGCTCCAGGCCGCCGCGGTCCTCGCCGCAGGCGCCGCGGCGCTCGGCAAGCCGGTCAACGTGTTCCTCCAGTACTGGGCGCTCGATGCCTTCCGGGCCGACCGCATCGGCCGCGACCACGGGCTCGCCCCCGAGGCCGGCGACGAGGGCCGCCGTCAGGTCGACGCGCTCCGGACGGCCGGCCAGGCCAGCTGGGCCGACACGCTGCGGATGGCCAAGGAGCTCGGCTCGATCGACATCGAGGCCTGCTCGCTGTCCATGGACCTGCTCGGGCTCGAGCAGACGGATCTCGATCCGCTCGTCGACGGGGTCGAAGGCGTGACGGCCTTCTACCTGAACGCCGGCGAGGGCCAGGTCGTGTTCATCTGACCGCCCCAACCGCGGTCACACCGAAGGGAGCTGCCGACCATGACACCAATCGTCGAGATCGCCCAGACGGTCGACGCTCGCGGGCTGTCGTGCCCGCTGCCGATCGTCAAGACGGCGCAGGCCGTGAAGACGATGGCGTCCGGCCAGGCGCTCGAAGTCCTGGCAACCGACCCGGGCTCGGTCAAGGACTTCGCCGCGTGGTCGAAGACGACCGCCAACGAGCTCCTCGAGTCCACCTCGGACGGGGCGGTCTACCGCTTCGTCATCCGCGTCCGCTGAGCGAAAGGAACGCGCCATGACCATGATCGCGGAGGCGCCCGTTCGCGAGACGCCGATCCCCGAGCCGGTCCCGCAGGTCTTCCAGGAACCGGAGTCCAAGCTCCGCGACGTCCTGATCATCGACTACAGCGGTGACCTCGAGAAGGTCTGGGCGATGACCATCCTTGCCTCCACGTCGGCGGCGATGGGCGTCAAGACCCGTGTGTTCGTGACGTTCTGGGGCCTCCAGGCGTTCGTCAAGGACGAGCGCCGGATCACCGGCGACAACTGGATGCAGAAGATGATGTCGGCGATGCAGCGGCCCGGCATCAGCCACCGCAAGCTGTCGAAGATGAACTTCCTCGGGATGGGCCCCTGGATGATGGGCCGCCTGGCGAAGCAGTACCACGTGGCCAGCCCGAAGGAGCTGCTCGAGGCCGCCCAGCTGATGGGCGTCGAGTTCATCCCCTGCCAGATGACCATGGACATGTTCGGGCTCAAGCCCGAGGACATGATCGACGGCATGGCCGAGCCCGTCGGCGCGGCCACGGTCATCGGCCTGATGACCGAGGGCTCCGCCCCGCTGTTCATCTGAACAACGCGTCGGGCGTCCCCGTCCGACCGCTCACCGAAAGGCATGGAACCGCGATGACCGACACGCTCGAGATCCCCACGATCACCCGGACCGTCGACGCACGGGGCAGCTTCTGCCCGGGCCCGCTGATGGAGCTCATCCGGGCGATCCGCGAAGGCCAGGTCGGCGACGTGCTCGAGGTGCGCTCGTCCGACAAGGGCAGCCGGATCGACATCCCGAAGTGGATCGAGAAGGCCGGCCACCGGCTGATCTCCGTCGAGACCCGCGATGGCTACGACGCGATCATCGTCGAGAAGGTGCGGTAGGCGGATGGACCGGATCCTGATCCTCGGCGGCGGGGTAGGTGGCACCCTGGCCGCCAACCTCCTCGTCAAGAAGCTGCGCGAGCGGATCGATCGCGGCGAGGTCGAGCTGACCGTCGTCGACCAGACCGGCAGCCACGTCTACCAGCCCGGGTTCATGTACATCGCCATGGGCGGCGAGCGCGCCGCGAACCTCAAGCGACCCGAGCGCTCCCTGCTGGACCGGCGCGTCCAGCTCATCGTCGGCGAGATCGCCGCGGTCGACCCAAGGTCGCGGGTCGTGACCCTCAGCGACGGCCTGCAGCTGCTGTACGACAAGCTGGTCCTCGCCACGGGTTCGCGGATCGTGCCCGAGTCGATCGAGCACTTCGACACCGAGGCGCAGCACTTCTACACCGCGGCCGCCGCCGCCAGGCTGCGGACCGCCCTCGACGCGTTCAGCGGCGGACGGATCGTCATCGGAATCGCCGGACTGCCGTACAAGTGTCCGCCCGCGCCGCTCGAGGTCGCCTTCCTGATCGAGGCCGAGCTCCGCGAGCGCGGCCTGCGGACCAGGAGCGAGCTCCATTTCTGCTCGCCGATCGGGCGCGCGTTCACGATCGAGTCGGTCAGCGAGATGGCCACCCCGATCCTCGAGCAGAAGGGGATCGAGCTCCACACCTTCTTCAACGTCGAGGCGATCGACCCGGAGCGGAAGGTCGTCCTCAGCCTCGAGGGCGAGGAGCTGCCGTACGACCTGCTGATCCTCGTCCCGCCGCACAAGGGCCAGCAGTTCCTCATCGACTCGGGGCTCGCCCCGGCGCCCGGTGGCTGGCTGCCGACCGACCGGAACACGCTCCAGGTCGGCGGCCACGAGGACATCTTCGCCCTCGGCGACGCGACCGACCTGCCGCTGTCGAAGGCGGGTTCGACCGCCCACTTCGAGGCGCCCGTCGTCGCCGAGCGGATCGCGGCGGCGGTCGAGGGCCGCGAGCCGGCCGGCAAGCACGTCGACTACCTGGGCAAGGTGATGTGCTTCTTCGAGATCGGCGACGGCAAGGGAACCCTGCTCCAGTTCGACTACGACCACCCGCCGAAGCCGCCGAAGCCGAACCGGTTGTGGCACCTCGGCAAGATCGTTTTCAACAAGACCTACTGGCACACCGTCCCGAAGGGACGCGTGTAAGAGCTCTCTCGACGGGGCTCTCGCCTGCGGCCGCCGGGCGCTCACCCGGCGGCCGCGGTGCGTGCGGGTGGACGCAGCGCTCTCCCGGCCCCGCGCTGCGGGGGTTCGAGACCGCGTCCGTCGCCGCTAGACTCGGCGGGTGACCGGCCGCATCTTCCGCCGCTCGCTCGATCCGGACCCCCCGGTCGCCGTCCGTGCCGAGGGTTCGACGATCTGGGACGCCGCCGGCCGCGCCTACCTGGACGCGGCGGGCGGGGCGATCGTCGTCAACGTCGGTCACGGCCGTCGCTCGATCGCCGAGGCGATGGCGGACCAGGCCGGCCGGCTCGCCTACGCGCATGGCAGCGCCTTCACGACCGAGCCGCTCGAGGCCTACGCGGCAGAGCTTGGCCCGCACCTGCCGCTCGACGACCCGGCGATCTACCCGGTATCCGGCGGCTCCGAGGCGATCGAGACGGCGCTCAAGCTCGCCCGCGCCTACCACCTCGCGCGCGGGGAGCCCGATCGGCTGGTCGTGTTCAGCCGGTGGGGGAGCTACCACGGCAACACCATCGGGGCGCTCGACCTGTCGGGACGCAAGCCGCTCCGCCGGCCGTACGAGGGCTGGCTGGGCCGGTTCCGTCACCTGAGCGCCGCATATCCGTACCGCGCGGGCGAACCCGGGGCGAACGCGCTGGCGAGCGCGGCCGAGCTCGCCGCGGAGCTCGAGCGGGCAATCGAGGCCGCGGGTCCCGGGACCGTGGCGGCGTTCGTCGGCGAGCCGATCGTCGGCGCCACCCTCGCTGCCGCGGTGCCGCCCGACGACTACTGGCCTTCGATGGCCGAGGTCTGCCGGCGCTACGGCGTCCTGCTCGTGGCCGACGAGGTGATGACCGGGTTCGGGCGCACGGGACGCTGGTTCGGACTCGACCACTGGGGCGTCCGGCCCGACATCCTGGTAGCGGCCAAGGGCGCCACGTCCGGGTACTGGCCGTTCGGGTTCGTTGCCGCCTCGGGTGCCGTATACGATGCGGTGACGGCGCCGGGGGCCGGGTTCGTCCACGGCTTCACCTACAGCCATCACGCCGTCGGGGCCGCGGTCGCCCGCGAGGTGCTCCGGATCCTCGAGGCCGAATCGCTCGTCGAGGCCGCGGCGGAGCGAGGCGCCCGGCTGCGCGACCTGCTCGACGAGCGCCTCGCCGAGCATCCACACGTCGGCGAGATCCGCGGCCGTGGCCTGCTCATCGGGCTCGAGCTCGTCGCCGACCGTGAGACGCGCGAACCCTTCCCGCGCCGGCGGCGGCTGACCGAGACGATTGTCCGGACCGCCCGGGCCGACGGGCTGCTGCTGTACAGCGGCACCGGCCTTGCCAATGGCGTCGACGGCGACTCGATCCTCCTCGGGCCGCCGTTCGTCGTCACGGACGACGAGCTCGAGCGGATCGCGCGCGGGCTCGCCGGCGCGGTCGACGCCGCACTGCGCGACGTGCGCGCCGCCGACCCGGTCGCGTAGGGCGGCTCCGCGATGGCCTCCGCTCGTGCCGTCGACGCGGTCGACGCGGGCGACCTGGCCCGCGACGAGGGGACGCCGACCTAGCGCCGCACCGCCCGGGTGAGGATGACCAGCCCGAGCAGGATGAGCACGAGCGGCACGAGCAGGTCACCCAGCGTCGGCGCACCGGGCCACAGCCGGCCGGCGATCTCCGAGCCGCCCGCGAGGGCGAGGATCGCGCCGACGACCAGCTGCCAGCCCCACGTATGGCGGCCGACCCAGCGGATGGCCGCCACCCCGAGCAACCCGATGCCGAACAGGAACGTGCCGTAGCCGCCGCCGGCGGGGAGCGCGCCGAGGTCGACGAGCAGGCTCGGCAGGCTGTAGGCGGTGATCAGGAGGCCCGGGTACAGGCCCCAGCCGCGCCCGGTCGCCCACGACGGCGAGCAGCGCGACCCCGAGGGCCGTGGTCAGGGCCGAGCCGAGGATGTGGGCGTCCGGATAGGCCGTCCCGAGGAGCAGGATCCCGCCGAACACGACGAGGAACACGCCGATCCACGGCAGGCCCCGGCGGACGTCCTCGTCGCCCCAGGTCCAGGTGCGCGACTCGAAGCGGAACGAGTCGCGGTCGAACGACGGGCCGGTCTCCTGGACCTCGCCGTGGAGGACCGGCGGCGGGTCGTCCGGCGGTCGCTCGCCGGTCATCCGGTCACGCCCTCGAGGGTCGGCCGAGATCCCGGCGCCGGCGGCTCGCCGGGCTCGTCCTCGACGTGGTCGAAGCCGAGCCGGTCGGCGAACCGCTTGAGCGGACCCGGGGCCCACCAGTTCCAGTCACCGAGCAGGCGCATCGTGGCCGGCACCAGGAGCACCCGGATGACGGTCGCGTCGAGCAGGACGGCGATGGCCATCCCGACCCCGATGCTCTTGATCGTGATGATGTCGGCCAGAGCAAACGCGGCGAACACCGAGACCATGATCAGGGCCGCCCCGGTAATCACGCCCGCCGTCCGGGTGAGCCCCTCCGCGACGGAGGCGGTGTTGTCGCCAGTCCGCCGGTAGGCCTCCTGGATGCGCGACAGCAGGAGCACCTCGTAGTCCATCGACAGCCCGAAGATCACGCTGAACATGATGATCGGGTTCCCGGCGATCGTGTAGCCGAGCGGCGTGAAGTTGAGGGCGTCGCTGAAGTGACCCTCCTGGAAGATCCAGACGAGCGCCCCGAAGCTCGCGCTGATCGACAGGAGGGTCATGACCACCGCCTTGATCGGGATCGCGATCGAGCCGAACAGCAGGAACAGGACGAACGCGCTGGCGATCAGGGTCAGCCCGATCGCGTAGGGCATCCGCTCCGCCTGCGACTGCAGGAAGTCGTAGCCGGCCGCCGCCTGGCCGCCGATCACGACGGTTGCCCCGTCGGCGGGGCTGACGGCGCGGACGCCCTTCGTCAGCGACGTCGCCGTCGGCGTGGCGGCGTCGAGCGGGCTGATGGCGTCGAAGCGGACCGTCGAGCCGCGGACGTACGCCTTCTGGAGCGCCGCCAGCGCGGCCGCCACCTGCGGCGGACGCTGCGTCGCCGGGAGCGCGTACAGCGCGGCCACCTGATCCGGGGTCATCGCCCGGCCGGTCGCGGGGTCGGTCAGGACATAGGCGCCCTCGACGTGGTCGATCCCGGGCACCGCGCCGAGCGCCGCCGCATAGCGGGCCAGCACGAGCGCGTTGTCGGGCGTCGTCGGGTCCCCGGAGACCGTGACGAGGGCCACGATCGGGCTCGTCTCGCCCTTCGGGAACTCGCTCTGGATCGCGACGTAGGCGTCGCGGCTTTCGAGACCCGGCGGGTAGGCGGATGCGTCCGGGACGCCCTGGAGCAGGCGGAAGAACGGGGAACCGAGGATGAACAGGAAGATGAGCGTCGGGACGAGGACGAGCACCGGGTGGCGCATGACCTGGCGGGCGACGCGACCCCACCAGCCGTCGAGCTGGCTGCGCGGCGGCCCGATCCGCCGGCCGAGCAGCCCGCGCAGGCTCAGTGCGTTGACCCGCGGCCCGAGCATGCCCAGCATCGCCGGGAGGAAGGTGAGCGCGAAGAACAGGGTGCTCGCGACGACAAGGCCGCCGGCGATCCCGATCGAGGCGATCGCCGACGCGCGGAACAGGAGCAGTCCGGACAGCCCGATCACGACGGCGAAGCCGGAGAACGCGACGGCCTTGCCGCTCGTCGCGACCGACTTCTCGACCGCCTCCTCGACGGTCCGCCCGCGCGCCAGCTCCTCGCGGAACCGGCTCACGACGAACAGCGAGTAGTCGATCGACAGGGCGAGGCCGAGCATCGTCGCGATGTTCAGCACGTAGATGCTCATCTGAACCTGCTGGCTCACGAAGTAGACCAGCCCGAGCGTCGTCGGGATGGCCAGCGCGGCGATCAGGAGCGGCATGAACGCCGCCACGACGGTCGCGAAGACGAACAGGAGGATGAGCGCGGCGAATGGCAGCGAGACGGTCTCGGCGCGCTGAAGGTCGGTCTCGGACTGCGCCGCCGAATCCTTCGTCAGCGGCGCGTAGCCGGTGAGCTGGGTCGTGTAGCCGGCCGGTGGCTGGATCTTCGCCCGGAGCTGGTCGACCAGCCCG
Source organism: uncultured Chloroflexia bacterium (assembly GCA_963825545.1). GTDB lineage: Bacteria > Chloroflexota > Limnocylindria > Limnocylindrales > CSP1-4 > Chersky-267. Next base: position 133,683 of record CAWGTR010000005.1, read on the forward strand.
ACCGAACCCTCGTCCGTTGCGTTGAGCTGGACGACGACGTAGGCCGCGCTGCGGTCCGTGCTGATGAACCGCGCGTCCTGGGTTTCGGCGTAGCCGACTACGCCGGCGACATTCGGGTCGCTCCGGAGCGGGGCGACCGTCTGGTCGATCGCGGCCTGGTACGCCGGGGACGTCGCGTCGCCCGAGGCCGTCGAGCGGAAGAGGACGATCAGGCTGCTCCGTCCGACGCCGAACTCGCGGGCGAGCGTGTCGTCGACCCGGGCGGACTCCGACGACGTGTCGAGCCAGCCGCCGGAGCTCAGATGGCTCGACGCCTGCAGCCCGAAGGCTCCGAGCACGACCGCGACGGCAACGGCCATGAGGACGACCGGCCGGCGGAAGCGGTAGACGAAGGCTCCCCAGCGAGTGAACATCGGATGGTCCTTCCTGGTCCGGGACGCGGCGCCGACGGGCGCCGGCAGGGTGGGCTCGGGCTACCATAGAGAACCGTGGTTCTCTTTGTCAACCCAGAGCCGCCTTGACCCGATCGCAGCCAACTGCGTACACTCCAAGGGAACGTTCGTTCTCCACAGGAGCCGTCATGCCCAGGGTCAGCGCAGCCCACGAGCAGCAGGTCCGCGACCGGATCGTCCGCGCCGCGATCGGCGTGTTCAGCGACCGCGGCTATCACCGGGCCACGATCCAGGACGTCGTGCGCGCGAGCGGCCTGTCGGTCGGCGCGATCTACACCCACTTCAGCGGCAAGGACGAGCTCTTCCTGGCGTCGTGCTCGCTGTCGATGGATCGTGGCTTCGACGAGCTCGGCGCCCGGCTGGCCCGCGGCGGGTCGACGGCGGAGCGGCTGGCGATCGCCATCGGCTTCTTCATCGACTCGGTCGACACCGGCGACCCGGAGGAGCCCGGGGAGGCGACCTACCTCGTCCAGGCCTGGGCGGAGGCCGGCCAGGCACCGACGGTCCGGGAGACCCTTATCCGCCGGCGCGAGAAGATCGGCGCCGTCGGCCAGCTCCTCCTGCGCGACGGAATGGCGCGCGGCGAGCTGCCCGCCTGGCTCGACGTGGAGGCGGTGGCCCTGGGGTTCAGCGCGCTCCTCGACGGCCTCGTCCTCCAGCGGGTCGAGGACGGCGCGTCGTGGCGGCGCGACGACGCGGAGCGACGTGCGTTCGCCATCCTCGACCTCCTCCTCGGCGCGGCCGTGCAGCCCGAGCGACCGCGGATCCCGCGGCCGCCGCGCGAGCCGTTCAGCTTCGTGCCGGGCACCCCGACCGAGGCCGACATCGCGTCGTAGCCCGGCCGCGCAGACCCGATAATCGGACGATGCCCGAGGTCCAGACCGTCACCGGCCGTATCCCGTCCGACGCGCTCGGGTTCGTGTTGCCCCACGAGCACACCGGGATCGCGCTCTGGCACGTCCCCGATCGCTGGGACTACTGGGAGCTGACGGTCGACGACAACGTCGTCCTGCCCGAGCTGGCCGCCTACCAGACGGCCGGCGGCGGGACGCTCGTCGATCTCACCCTGCCCGGGGTCGGGCGTGACCCCGAGCGCCTGCGCCGCTACGCCCAGGCGACCGGCCTGAACATCGTCATGGGCACCGGCTGGTACCGGACGGCGTACTACCCGGCCGAGGCGCGGATCGACCGGCGGACCGTCGACGACCTGGCCGATGAGCTCGTCCGGGAGTTCGAGGACGGCGTCGCCGGTACGGGGATCCGGCCCGGGATCATCGGCGAGATCGGGACCGACAAGCCGTGGCTGAGCGCCCTCGAGGAGCGCGTCCACCGGGCCGCCGCCCGGGCCGCCCGGCGGACGGGCATGGCCGTCACGACGCACGCCGTGCTGTCGCCGGTCGGGCTCGACCAGCTCCGCGTCTTCGAGGAGGAGGGCCTCGACCCAGCCCGCGTCGTGATCGGCCACGCCGACTCGTACCCGGTCCTCGACCACGAGCTCGAGATCGTCGGGCGTGGCGCGAACCTCGAGTTCGACTTCCTCGGGATGAGCTTCACCGTCATGGAACAGCACGGCGAGGCGCGCACGATCGAGCTCCTGGGCGAGCTCGTCGCCCGCGGCCATGCCGGGCAGGTCCTGCTCAGCCAGGACGTCTGCCACAACGCCCAGCTCAAGGCCTACGGCGGGAACGGCTACGTGTACCTCCACGAGAGGTTCCTGCCCCGGTTGCGGGAGGCCGGGTTCGACGAGGCGACGATCCGGATGCTCACCGTCGACAACCCCGCCCGGATCCTGGCCATCGCGGCGCCGGCCTGAGCCGGGCGGCCGGCGGCCCTCGCTCCGGCGGTCGATCGGCCGGTCGACTCAGCCCTCCAGGGCCGCCTCGACCGACAGGGCCACGTTGCCCTTCAGCGCCTGGGAGATCGGGCAGCCGTCGCGGGTCGCCTCGGCCGCGGCCTGGAACCCGGCCGCGTCGATCCCGGGCACCGTGCCGCGGACCGTCAACACGCTCGACACCACCCGCCACCCGGCGTCGGTCTTGTCGAACGTGACGGCGGCCGTGACCGCCAGCCGCTCGGGCGGCGTCCCGCCCCGTCCCAGCGCGCCCGACAGCGCCATCTCGAAGCAGGCGGCGTGCGCGGCCGCCAGGAGTTCCTCGGGGCTCGTCTTGCCCTCGGGCGCCTCGGTCCGGGCGGCCCAGCTGACCGGCAGGTCGTGGAACGATCCGCTCGACGTCGCGCTTACGGTGCCACGGCCGGAGGTCAGGTCGCCCTCCCAGGCGGCCTCGGCGGTGCGGATGGCGGTCATGCTCGTGCCTCCGTGCTGGTCCGTTCGCGGATGGCCGCGACGAACGGGCGATGGGCGTGGGTTCGTGGGAACGCGAATTGCGTCACTCCCCCGAACCGGCCGTGGGCGACCAGGGCGGCCGTGAACGCATCCACGAACTCCGGCCGCGCCGAGCGGGTCGAACCCAGTCTCCCACCACAGGCCGAGGACGCGCAGGACACCGGCTCGGCGGTCGATCCGCGGCTCGACCCGTCCGACCAGGCGGTCCCCATACAGGATCGGCAGGACGTAATAGCCCCAGCGTCGCTTGGGTTCCGGGACGTAGACCTCCCAGACATAGTCGAAGCCGTGGAGCGCCCGCAGGAAGTCGCGGTCCCAGACGTACGGGTCGAGCGGGGCGAGGAACGCGACGCCGGGGTCGCGGCCGCCCGGTCGCCCGGCCCACCAGTCGGCGGGAGCGGCTGCGTCTCGCGAGGCCCGTCCGTCGTGCGGGCCGCGTCCGTCGCGCAAGTCCGCCTCGGCCTGGATCTCGGCCCCGGCTGCGGCCAGCATTGGCAGCTCGCCGGTCAGGAGGAAGCGCGGGCTCCGGAACCCGTCGATCGCGACCGCGGTCAGGAGCCCGGCCTCGACGAGCTCGGCGTGGAGCACCTTCCGCGCCGCTCCCTTGAGCGGCAACCCGTCCTCCATTCCGATCTCGACGCGCGGCATCGTGCCCAGCCAGATCTCGGCGCTCCCGGACAGGCCGAGCAGGCCGTGGGCGCGATATCGGGACAGGAGCTTGTGGCGGAAGGCGTCGCGGGCCGGTTCGCGACGGGCGAGGAGGTCGGCCGGGAAGAGCCGTTCGGCGAGGTCGTAGACGCGCCGGTTGCCGTCGCGCCGGCGGAGGGCGAGGATGCCGGCCTCGGCGAGTGCCTCGAGGATCGCCCGGACCTGGTTCGTCGGGCGCCAGTACCAGTCGATTGACGCCCGCGTCTCGACGTCGGTCGCGCTCAGCGGGCCGTCGCGCCGGATGCGCTCGAGGAGCTCCTCGACCAGCGGGGCGTGCTCGTCGAAGGTGCCGCCCTCGTGGTCGATGCGCTGGCGGTCCCAGGTCACCCGGAACCACGGCAACTCCGCCGTCGGGACGAGGCTGAGCCCCTTGTTGTAGGTCTCATAGAGACGTCGCTCCTCGTACAGGAGCGCGTCCGTCCACTCGCGGCGGTAGCCGGCGATCCGGGCGAGGAGCACGAGGTCGTGGTTGCGTCCGGCGACGTCGAGCGGGTCGAACTGGAGCGACCCGAGCCGGTCGACCACGCGCAGCACGCTGTCGGGGCGCGCCGGCAGCGAGCGCGGCGGGGCGAGCAGGTGATGAAGCGCGAGGAAGCGCCGGGCGACGGGCTGGCTGATGGGGATCGGCTCGGTCACCGGCCCGATGGTAGCCGCCGCGATGGTCAGGAACTGGCAGGTATGTCGCCCGGGTTGTCCCGGCGCGGTCCCGGGCGCTAGCATCCCCTCGACCACTGAGGGAGGTTGCTCGTCATGACCCTGGAAACGCTCGTCGTCGGGCTCGTCGCCCTGCTCATCGGCGCCGGGCTGGTCGCCGCCGGCTACCGGTTCTTCCTGATCCTGCTCCCGATCTTCGGGTTCGTCGCCGGCTTCTATGTCGGCTCGGCCGCGGTGACGGCCCTGTTCGGCGACGGGTTCCTGAGCACGGTGACCGGCTGGGTCGTCGGCCTCGTCGGAGGCGTCGCCTTCGGGCTGCTCGCCTACTTCTTCTTCATCATCGACGTCATCATCCTGTGCGGCGCCGTCGGCGCCGCGCTCGGGGCCGCGCTGATGAACGCGATCGGGCTCGGCGGCGGGATCCTCGAGTTCATCGTCGCGGCGGGGGCGGCCATCGTGCTGGCCATCGCCGGGGTGCTCCTGGCGGTCCCGAAGTACCTGGTGATCGTGCTCACGTCGGTGATCGGCGCGGCGACGGCGGTCGCCGGGGTGCTGCTGATCATCGGCACGATCAAGCTGCCCGACCTCGAGCAGGGTCCGGTCGACGCGATTGTCAAGCAGTCGACGTTGTGGATCCTCGTCTTCGTCGTCGTGGCGATCGCCGGAATTCTCGCCCAGGTCCGGTCGACCCCGACCTACGTGCTCGACCCCGAGGGCGCCCGCTTCGGCTGACGACGCCGGCCCGTCGCAGGGCCGCCGGGCGCCGTCGGGCCCGCGTCGGCCCCTGCCTCTGCCTCCTCGGCCGTCCCGCCGAGGAGCGGCTCGAGCCCGACCTCGTAGAGGACGAGCAGCGCCCCGATCACGACGACCGGCTCCCAGCCGACCGCGATGATCGCCAGCCAGGCCGCCGCCACGGCGACCCCGGCGAGCCGGAGCGGCCGCAGGTTGGCCAGCGCCCAGGTACGGATCCGGACGGTCGCCGGTACCGCCGCGGCCGCACCATCGGAAGCCGAGGCACCGGCGCGGTCCGAGGCCGAGGCGGCCATGGCCTTGGCGGCGCCGGCACCCGCGACGGTCGTCCGACGCACCGCCGAGCCGGTCGACCCGGCGAGTTCCTGGATCTGCTCGCGCCGTCCGATCAGCCAGGCCACGATGGCGACCGCCGCGCCGATCGCCGTGACGATGACCATCAGCCCGAACAGGTCGTTGAGCGCGGTGTCGAAGAGGCCACGGGCGATCACGGCCCCATCGGCATTGGCGACCGAATCGACGATCGCGTTCTCGACGCCGCGCAGCCCGGCCCGGGCGACGAGGAGTGCGATCACCGCCCCGACCCCGAGCAGGATCACCGCACGACGCCGGTCACGGGCGACGTACGCCGCGGCGACGAACAGCAGGATCGTGACCACGATCGCCACGATCACCAGGAGGTCGAACACGCGAACCGCGGTCTGGGCGGCCTCGAGCCGGTCGGCACGGACGAGGGCGATCGTCCCGAAGTCCGCCGGAAGAGTGATCCCGAGCGCCGACTGGAGCGCCGTCCGCGCCACGCTGGGGGTCGACGAGGCCGACAACTCGGGCAGCGTGACCGTAGCCGGGATCACGCCCTCGGCCTGGAGCGTCGCCAGCGCGCCGTTGACGAGCGGGAACACGTTGAGCGTCACCACCCCGTTGTCGATCGTGATGACCGTCGAATCACCGCGCAGGATGGCCACGATCTGCTGGTGGGCGAACCGGGTCGACTGCTCCCACGCCCGCTGGAAGCCCTCGCTCTGCATCAGATTGGCGAGCCCGACCTGGAGCCGGTCCTCGACGGAGCCCGCGATCGGCCCCGCGAGCAGCTTGGCGTTGCCTGGCAGGGCGGTCGCAAGCCGGCCCTCGACGTCGAGCGCCACGACCACCTGCTCGCTCACTCGATGGCTCAGCGAGTCGATGACCGCCGGGTCCTGCACGACGGTCGACGTCAGGGCGACGAACCGATCGGTGTTGAGGGCGACCTGGTGGATCCAGCCGATCGTCGTCGTGGCGACCAGGGCGATGCAGGCCAGCAGGCCGAGGACGATCGCTGCGATCGCACGGGCTCTCGGACGCCGCCGTCGGGGCGCCTCCGGTGGGGCGGATGGCTGCTCGATGTCCGGCATGACAGGGCTCCCTTAGCTCGCGCGGATCTCGCGGATGTTGTCGATCAGGGTGAGGACCGCGATGCCGACGATCGCGAGCACGACGATCGCGGTGGCGTAGCTCACGGCGAGGATCACGGCGCCCACCAGGGCGAGTACGAGGGTGATCCGGAGGAGGAGGTCGATCAGGCGACGGCGGAAGGCCGCCTCGAGCACGAGGTAGCCGCCCACTGCGAGCACGACGCCGGCCCAGATCGGCAGGTGGGCCACGAAGAGCAGGACGATCAGGGCGATCATTCCGAGCCCAACGCTCACGGCCGACCAGAACTCGACCACCCGGCCGTAGTGCTGGTCGCCGGTCGTCTGGGGGTGATGATCGTGGTGGAGGTGCGCGCGCGGATCGCCCCATTCACCGGCGGCCGCCGCGGCCCGGCGCCGGTCGAGGGCCGCTCGCTCGTCGTCGAGCTCGACCCGCCGGGCGCGCAACCGGGCCAGCTCTGCCTCCTCGCTTGCCAGCTCGGCGGCCCGCCGTTCGTGGGCCTTCTCGAGCGCCCCGTCGGCCGCCAGGGCCTTCACCGCCTGGTCGCGGCCGGTGATCCCGTCGGCCGCGGTGGCGATCTCGGCATCGAGCTTGGCGGCCTCTTCGTCGAGCGCGGTGAGCTCGTCATCGATCGCGCCGACGACGGCGAACGGGGGCGCGACCTTGTCAAGGCCGAGGAACCCGATCGGGTCGTTCCACGACGGCCGGACCGACCCGGTCCGGGTGTACTTGAGGCCGGCCGGCGCTCGCTCGCCGGCGAAGCGGTCGCGCGTGTCGAGGCCCCACAGGCCGCGATAGCCGTCGACCCAGGGGACCTCGTCGTCGACCTCGACCACCGCCCACTCGGCCGACTGGCCGGGGCCGATCGACCGGCCGTCGCCGCGCGCGTAGTCGATGAACGGGATGCTCAGCGCCGCCTCGAACCGCGCCCCGAGGTCACCGGGGTCGCCCTGGCGGAGCGTGTCGCGCCAGACGTGGCGGAGCCCGTCGAACAGCCCGCGGAGCCCCCGAAACGCGGGCAGCGGCACTGTGGTGATGTACTCCCCGGCCTCGAAGTACGCCGCGTGCGAGCCGGCCCCGGCGTGGATCACCGGGTGGTCGCCGACGAGGGTGATGAACGGGTCGTCCCAGCGCCGCCGGAGCTCGTCGCCCGAGTAGTCGTGGGCCGCGCAGCCGAACCAGACGGGACGCGGTCCGTCAGGCGCGTCCTCCAGCACGACGAAGGCCTGCTCGAGGTCAGCCTCGTGGTCGTTCGCTCCGGCGAACGTCGAGCGCCAGTCGTTCATGAAGTAGAAGTACAGGTAGTGGAGGACGATCCAGCCGCCGCGCCGGACGACTCGCCCGTGATACACGTAGCGCGGGTCCAATGCGCGGGCGGCCTCGTACTTCACCGACGCCGCCGCGGCGGTCCCGCCCGGGACGGTCCCGCGGAGAAGGAGCGAGGCGTTGAACCCGGCGTCGACGAGCCGGGCGAACAACCCGACGCGGGCCAGACGGCCGGGCGCCCGGAAGACGGGATGGTCCGGTCGCCGCGACCATTGTGCAAGCGCCAGCCCGCCGAGCGGCTCCTGGACCAACCGCAGGAACAGCGTCTCGCCGGGTGGGGCGACCTGGCGGGCGAGCGTCGCGGTGTCGAGCTCGCCGCGCGGGATGAGCAGCCGGGCGTGACCGGCGGCGGTCCCCACCAGGAGATCGCAGTCGGCCAGGTACGGCCCGACGGCGCTCGGGAAGAACAGCTCCCCCTCGGTGTACCGGATGACCGGCTCATAGGCGCGCAGGAGCTCGAGGTCGGAGGTCATTCGCCTTCCGCTCCGCGCGGCGTCGCGGCGCGCGCGGCCGGGTCGTCGCGGCCGAACACTGCCCGGACCGGTGACTGGTTGAGGTAGAGCACGACGACGACCAGGATCACGAGCCGGAGGTCGTCTGTGTGGCCGGTGAGCCGGGAGCCTAGCTCGTTGAGGAGGCCGGTTCCGGCCAGGAGCGTCGTCGCGACGAACCCGATCGGCATCAGCCGGAGGAGCGCAATGGCGGCGAAGACCCCGACCACGGCGATCCCGCCAATGGCCCACGAGACCGGACCGCCCTGCCCGCCCAGCTGGGCGATGATGCTGGAGCTGTTCGACGGGCGGATCCCGGTCGCGTCGAGGAACAGGATCCCGCTCAGGACGACCTCGAGGATCGCCACGACCCACACCCCGAACGGGATCCGCCGGACCGTCTCCACCGGGCCAGCGTACCCGTTGGGCGGCCCCGCGGAACCACCCGATTCGGATGACGTCCGCGGGGATTCGCTCGTCTATGCTCCGCCCGCGAGGAACCGTGATACCGGCCGCGAGGGAGCGCACCGATGGGCCTGCTCGATCTGTACCGGACCCAGCTGCGGGTCCTTTGGGAGTGGCGCGGCGGTCCGTGGGCGCTCGTCCGGCGACTGATCCTCACGCTGCTCGTGGCGACGGTCTCGTTTGTCATCACGGCGTGGCTGCTCCCGCGGATCACCCTCGACTCGCTGTGGGCCGCCGTCCTCGCCGTGATCCTGATGGCGCTGTTCAACGCGGTGGTGCGGACCGTCCTGCTGGCATTCGTGGCCGCCCGCTCGCTCATCTTGACCGGCGTCCTCGTCCTCGTCCTCCAGGTGGTCGCCTTCCTCGTGGTCGCCCAATGGTCCCCCGGCGTCCACGTCGATGGGTTCCTGACGGCGCTCATCGGGTCGTTCGTCTACGCGATCGTCAACACGATCCTCACGTCCGTCCTCGGGGTCGACCGCGGCGGGTCGTTCTACGGGCTGCTCGTCCAGAGCCTGCTCGTCCAGCGAGCCGGCCCGAAGAGCGACAAGCCCGGCCTCGTCATCCTCCAGATCGACGGCCTGGCCTATCCGATCCTTGCCGGACGGATCCGGGCCGGCTCGGTCAACACGATGGCCGGCTGGGTCCGCGACAAGAGTCACAAGCTGTCGCGCTGGGAGGCGATCCTGCCGTCGATGACGTCGGCCAGCCAGGCCGGCATTCTCCACGGCACGAACGACGGCATCCCGGCCTTCCGCTGGTACGAGCGAGATCGTCAGCACCTGATGGTCTCGAGCAACCCGGTCGATGCCGGCGAGATCGTCCGCCGGCTGTCGAACGGCGAGGGCCTCCTGTCGAACAACGGCGCGAGCATCTGCAACCTGATGACCGGCGACGCGACGCGCTCGTACCTCACCACGGCGGCGATCAAGGACGACTCGCAGGGGATCGGCGACAGCAAGGCGTTCATGGGCTTCTTCTTCAGCCCGACCGGTTATCTCCGCTCGTTCACGCTGTTCCTGGGTGAGTTCATCAAGGAGTTGGTCCAGGCCCGGCGGACCCGGCGAGCCGCGATCCAGCCGCAGATGCACCGTGGCATGAAGTACGCCGGGATGCGCGCGGCGAGCAACGTCTTCCTGCGCGACGTCAACACGTCGCTCGTGATCGACGAGATGTACCGCGGGACGAACGTCATCTACTGCGACTTCACCGACTACGACGAGCTGGCCCACCATTGCGGACCCGAGCGGGTCGAGTCGTTCGAGGCGCTCGACGGCGTCGACGCGGCCATCGCGGTCCTCGCCAAGGCGGCCGAGGATGCGCCGCGGCCCTACAAGTTCATCGTGCTGTCGGACCACGGCCAGAGCCTCGGGGCCACCTTCAAGCAGCGCTACGGCAAGAGTCTCGGCGAGGTGGTCCGCGACCTGATGAGCGGTCGCGCGAACCTGGTCCAGACGACGACGCAAGCCGAGGGATCGACGTTCGTCAACTCGTTCCTCTCCGAGGTGACCCAGAGCCGCGGGGTCGGCCCGTCGGTCGCCCGCGTCGCGCTGGCCAGCCGGACCACCGACGGCGTCGTCGATCTCGACAAGGAGGAGATCCCGCCGCCGGCCGACGAGTCGACGATCGTGGTCGTTGGCTCGGGTAACCTCGGCCTCGTCTGGTTCACGGGGAACGACCATCGCCTCACCGCCGAGGAGCTCGAGACGCTCCACCCGAACCTGGTGACGACGCTCGCGGCGCACCCGGGCGTGGCGATGCTGATGGTCCGCACCGCCGGCCAGGGAGCCGTCGTGCTCGGCCCGAAGGGCGTGCGCTACCTCGACCAGGATCGGGTCGACGGGGATGATCCCACCGTCCCGTTCGGGCCGCACACCATCATGAGCCTCAAGCGCGAGGACGCTATGGCCCACGCCCCCGACCTGCTCCTCATCAGCCAGTACGACCCGGAGCTCGGCGAGGTGGCCGCATTCGAGGAGCTGATCGGGTCGCACGGCGGGCTGGGTGGACCGCAGACCGAGCCGTTCATCCTCCACCCGACCGAGTGGGAGCTCGACGAGCCGGTCCCGCTTGGCGCACCGGCGGTCTACCGGAACATCCGGCGCTGGCTCGAGTCGATCGGGATCCAGCTCGGGCGGCCGGCAGCGGCGACCGCGACCGCCCCGGTGATCACGCCTCCCGAGGCTGCAGAGCCAGTCTCCACGGGCTAGGCGAGCCGGGCCGGAGTCATGGTCGGATGCCTCCTCGTCGGAGTGCTCGTCATCGTCCTGTTCGTCGTCGTGCCCTGGCCGCTCTGGCCGGTTCTGATCATCGGCCTGATCATCGTGTTCGCGATCGCGGCCGCGCTCGGGCTCCTGCGCGGCGTGTTCGGGGCGATCCTCGGACGGCGGTCGTGAGCCGTCGCCCCGGCGACCGTCGGCGCGCGTAGCGCCATCACGTGCGCAGACCACCGCTGCCGGCATTCGTTGCCGACGTTTTCGCGGAGCCACGGGCGCGCAACGCACTGCTGGCCGGCTCGGCGGCCCTCTTCGCTGCTGGCCTCGATCCGAAGGTCTGGAGCGCCTCGCTGCCGTCGGTGCAGGCGGCGATCCGCGAGCGGCCGGAGCTCGAGGCCGTCACGCTGGTTGCCGCCGTCGTCGGCGCGGCCCTCCTCCTCGTGGGAGGCGTCCTGGGCGACTCACAGCGCGCTCGACCCGTCGTCCTCGGCGGGCTGCTCGTCGAGCTCGCGGCATGCGCGACCGCGCTGGTCGTCCCCGACGGTCCGCTGTTCGTCGCCAGCCGGTTCGCCGGTACGGCAGCCGCCGCATTCGTCATCCCGGTCTCGCTGGCCGCAGTCGCGACGAGCTACCGCGGCGTCGCCCGCGCCACGGCGATCGGCTTCGCCTACGGCGCGTACGGGGCTGCCCAGGGTCTTGGGCCCGCCCTGCTCCAGGTGCTGCCGGACTCGCGCTGGCCCGCCTTCGCCGCGGCGATCATGGCGTGCCTGATCGCGATCGCCATCGCCCGGCGCCGTCTCCCAGACCTGGCCCGACCGACCACGGTCGAGCGGCCCTATGTCGTCGCCACCGCGCTGTGGGGGCTCGGCATCGTGATGCTCACGTCCGGGATCATCTGGTTCGGGAGCGGCTGGGACAACCCAGTCCGCTGGGCGCTCATCTTCCTGGGCGCCCTGGCCCTCGCGACAGCGGGCGCCCACGACCGTCGACGACGAGGCAGCGGGACCATTGACGTCCAGCGCCGGCCGGTGGCGATCGCCGTCTTCGTCGGCCTCGTCCTTGCGCTGGCCCAGACGATCCCGATGCTGGAGCTGCCCCTCTACTTCCAGCTCATCCTGCGCTACGGACCGCTCCTGGCGATCGTCGCCCTGGCCCCGCTCTTCGTGGCGCTCGTCCTGGCCGGCCCCGTTGCTGGGATCCTCCTCGCCCGGCTCGCCCCCCGAACGCTCGTCGGCGCCGGGGTGCTGGCCGTGGGGCTCGGCGACCTCGTGCTCGCGCTCGTCGTGACGCCGGGCGCGGGCTACCTCGGTTTCGTCGTCCCGTGCGTCCTCGTCGGGGCGGGATTCGTCGTCGCGACGACCGTCCGGACCGCGATCATCTTCGCCAGCGTCCCGCGCGGCCTGCCGGCGACCGCGGCCGCCCTGAACGAGGCGTCGATTTCGGTCGGAACCCGGATCGGCACCGTTCTGGTGACGGCCATCGTCGCGCAGGTGGCGCTTGCGGCGTTCAGCGCGTCGCTGAGCGCTCTGCCCAGCCCCGATGCGGATCGCGCCCTGGGTGCGTTCCGCGACCTGCTGACGGCCGTCGGAACGCCGTCATTCGCCGAGCTCGCCCGCGCCGTGGACCCCGCCAGCTTCGGTCCATACGCCGAGGCCTACACGACCGGCATTCGAGTCGCGCTCGTCTTCGGCGCTGCGGTGGCGATCGCCGGCGGCGCCCTTGCGTGGCTGTTCCTCGGGCGCCAGGACCCGCTCGCCACGGTCTACGAGCACAAGGACGAGCGCGAATCCGGCCCGTTCGGGGCCTCACAGGCGTCGTGATCGGGACGTCACGGCGTCGCGTTGACGGATCAGCCGTTAATTCCGATAATATGAGTCGGAATTAAGCATCCCCAGACCGCCGCCGGAGGCACGCGCCGTATGGCCGTCACCAAGCCCGTCGTCGACAACGACCGTTCCAAGTTCGACTTCAAGGACGACATCGTCTATCTGACCCAGACGAAGCGCGGCCTGACCCGGGACACGGTCGAGGAGATCAGCCGGATCAAGGACGAGCCGGAGTGGATGCTCAAGTTCCGGTTGCGGGCGTACGACCACTTCCTGACCCGGCCGATGCCCGCCTGGGGCGGCGACCTGACCCACATCGACTTCGATCGGATCGTCTACTACCGCAAGCCGTCCGAGCGCGAAGAGAAGTCGTGGGACGACGTCCCGGAGCAGATCAAGGCGACGTTCGAGAAGCTGGGCATCCCCGAGGCGGAGCGCAAGTTCCTGGCCGGCGTCGGCGCCCAGTACGACAGCGAGGTGGTCTACCACTCGGTCCGCGAAGAGCTCACCAAGATCGGTGTCGTGTTCATGGGCACGGACCAGGCCCTGATCGAGTACCCGGAGCTCTTCCGCAAGTACTTCGGGACGGTCGTCCCGCCCGAGGACAACAAGTTCGCGGCGCTCAACAGCGCGGTCTGGTCGGGCGGGTCGTTCGTGTACGTGCCGAAGGGCGTCGAGGTCCCCCTGCCGCTGCAGGCCTACTTCCGGATCAATGGCGAGAACACCGGCCAGTTCGAGCGGACGCTGATCGTCGTGGACGAGGGGGCCAAGGTCCACTACATCGAGGGCTGCACCGCCCCGATCTACGCGACCGACTCGCTCCACGCCGCGGTCGTCGAGGTCATCGCGCTGCCCGGCTCCAAGGTCCGCTACACGACGATCCAGAACTGGTCGAACGACGTCTACAACCTCGTCACGAAGCGGGCCCACGCCCACGCCAACTCGACGGTCGAGTGGATCGACGCCAACACCGGCTCGCGGCTGACGATGAAGTACCCGGCGATCTACCTCCGCGGCGAGAACGCTACCGCGGACATCATCTCGGTCGCGGTCGCCGGCAAGGGCCAGCACCAGGACACCGGGGCGAAGGCCGTCCACCTCGCCCCGAACACGAAGAGCCGGATCGTCAGCAAGTCGGTCTCAAAGGACGGCGGCCGGGCGACCTATCGCGGCCAGCTCAAGGTGTCGCCGGGGGCGACGAACGTGGTCGCCAGCGTCCGCTGCGACGCCCTGATGCTCGACGACATCAGCCGCAGCGACACGTACCCCTACATCGACATCCAGGAGGACGACACGACGATGACCCACGAGGCGGTCGTCGGGAAGATCAGCGCCGACCAGATCTTCTACCTGATGAGCCGCGGGCTGACCGAGAACGAGGCCCAGAACCTGGTCGTCCAGGGCTTCCTCGAGGTCTTCACCAAGGAGCTCCCGATGGAGTACGCCATCGAGTTCAACCGGCTCGTGAAGCTCGAGATGGAGGGGTCGCTCGGATGACCGTCCCGACGGCCGAGGCCGCCGGAGACGGTTCGCCCGCACCCGACCCGGCCGTCCCGCCGCGGGACCGCCGACATCCCCTTCCGGTTCCCAGATCGCGAGCTCGCCCAGGCGCTCGCCGCGGAGCGATCCGAGCCCGACTGGCTGCGCGACGAGCGGCTGGCCGCGCTGGCCGTCTACGAGGCCCTGCCGGTCGAGACGAACCGCCTCTACACGCCGTACGTCGACCTCCGGCCGGCCGAGCTCATGACGGTCGAGCCGTACGTCCGGACGGCAGCGGCCCCCGCGCCCGGCACGTCCGACCAAACCGGCCGAGCCGCCTACCTCGACGACGTCCGGCGTCATCGAGCTCCGCGAGGACGGCGTCGCCAGTCTGTCCCTGTCGCCCGAGGCAACGGCGGCCGGCGTCATCCTCGAGACCTTCGCCGCATCCCTCGAGCGGGACCCGGAGGGAATGCGCACCGAGCTCGAAGGGGCACCGACGCTTCCCACCGACGACAAGCTCGCCCAGCTCGCCCGCGGTTTCTGGAGCCACGGCGTCCGGCTCGTCGTCCCGGCCGGCGTCCTGCTCGAGCCGCCGTTCCTCGTCCGCTGGGCCGTCGGCAACCCGGGGCGGGCCCTCGTGTCGCGGACGCTGGTCCGGATCGGCGAGGACGCCCAGGCGTCGATCGTCGAGGAGCTCGTCGCCTCCGGTCCGGCCATCGACTGTGCCGCCGGCGAGCCCGTGCCCCAGGCGTTCTTCGGCGGGACCCTCGAGGTCGTGCTCGAGCGGGCCGCGAGCCTGTCGATCGCCTCGATCCAGGACCTCCCGGACGGGGTGATCGCGTTCCAGCACCGGCACGCCACCATCGGCCCGTCGGCGTCGCTCCACTGGGCACTCGCCCAGCTCGGCGGCCGGCTCGTCCGGTCCCGGGTCGACAACCGCCTCGAAGGCGACGGCGCGTCCGTCGAGCAGGTCGAGATCGTGTTCGGCTCGGGCGAGCAGGTCTTCGACCTGACGTCCTACACCCGCCACATCGGCCGCGACACGACCGGCAACCTGCTGAGCAAGGGCGCGCTCCAGGACGCCTCGCGGAGCTACATGAAGGGCCTGATCGTGATCGACAAGACTGCGGTCGGCACCGACAGCTTCCTCGGCGAGTTCGGGATGAACCTGTCGAAGAAGGCCCGTGCGGTCGCCATCCCGAGCCTCGAGATCGACCAGCCGGACTGCCGCCGGGCCGCCCACTCGTCGTCGGTCGGGCCGATCGACGAGACCCAGCTCTTCTACCTCGAGAGCCGCGGGATCGCGCCGGACGAGGCGCGCAAGTTCATCGTCCTCGGCTTCCTCGAGCCGGTCGTCGCCCGGGTCCCGCTGGCCGAGGCCCAGGACCGGCTGCGCGAGCTGCTCGAGGCGAAATGGCTGGCAGGGTCGGCCGCCGCCGTCGCCGGCGCGGCGTGACGGATCCGGGCCGGCTCGCCGGTTCGTGATCCGGCGCGGCGGTCGATGACCCGTCGGGTCGACCTCGTGGCCGCCGACGACGTCCCGCCGGGCACGATGCAGATGGCCTGGGTCGACGGCGTGGATCCGGTCGTCGTGGTCAACGTCGACGGCGACATCCGCGCCTTCCAGGGCATCTGCAGCCACGAGTACTTCGAGCTCGACAAGGGCTTCCTGACCGCCGGGTCGCTGACCTGCGCCCTCCATCTGTCGCGGTTCGACCTCGACACCGGGGACGCGCTCGACCCGCCGGCCGAGCTCCCGATCGTCCGCTACCCCGTCGTCGTCG
The DNA here is from genome assembly GCA_963825545.1 of uncultured Chloroflexia bacterium. GTDB lineage: Bacteria > Chloroflexota > Limnocylindria > Limnocylindrales > CSP1-4 > Chersky-267. The sequence continues at coordinate 149,591 of CAWGTR010000005.1, forward strand.
AGGCCGGTCGCGTGTCGATCGAGGTCCCCGACGGGCCGCTGCCTGTCAACGGGTAGCCGCTCGCCGTCGAGCCGCTGCGCAGACCGGTCGGGGCGCCCCGCGGCCGGCCGATCGAGAAGCGCTCCTCGCCGGGTGCAAGCGGCGCCCCGGCGAGGCGGTCGACGACGTGGCGGCCGATCACCGGTCCGTGCTTGAAGCCATGGCCGGAGCCGCCGCCCACGATCCATGCGTTGGCGAGGTCGGGGTGGCGGTCGATGACGAACTGGGTGTCCGGGGTCGTCTCGTACTGGCAGACCCGCGTCTCGACGACGGGTCCCCGGGCGAGGTCCGGGAACCGCCGGGCGAGGAAGGCGCGCGCGGCCCCGATCGAGCCGTCATCCACGACACGCTCGCCGCGCGTCGGGTCGAACGCCGGACCGTAGCCGTCGGCGGCGATCTTCGGCGCCCGGCCGTCGACGCCGGGCACACCGTAGTAGGCGTCGTCGTAGTCGACCCAGGCAGGCAGTCGGTCGTGCCCGAACCGGCCGTCCCCGGGGGCCGGCCCCATGAACAGGACGTCCTGGCGGGTGACCGACACCAGCCCGCTGAGCAGCTCGGGAAAGACCGTCGGCAGCCACGGCCCGGCGGCGAACACGAACCGCCCGGCGGCGATCCGCGTTCCGTCGGCGGCCACGACGTCGACGAGCCGGTCGCCGTCGACCCGACCGGGCCGCACGGCAGCGACCGCGCTGCGCCCGCCCGCCCGCTCGAAAGCGGCCGCGACGGCGAGAACGGCACGCCGCGACATCAGGACGCCGGCCTCCGGCTCGTAGCTGACGAACGCCAGGTCGTCGGTGCCGACCTGCGGCCAGCGCGCCCGGACCTCGTCCGGGGCGAGTCGCTCGATCGGGATGCCGAGCCCGCCGAGCGTCTCGAGCGAGGCCGCCTCGAAGCCGTCCTCGCGGTGGGCGAACCACAGGGCGCCGGCCTCGAGGAAGAGCTCCTGCCCCCACTCCGAACCGAACGCGATCCACAGCTCACGCGCCCGGCGCGACCAGAGGGGATAGAACGCGTCGCGGCCGTGCGACGCGCGACTGATCCGCGTCTCGTCGCTCGACGTCCCGCGCGGATTGCCCGGTCCCCACGCGTCGACCAGGAGCGTGTCCAGGCCCTCGCGTCGTGCCCAGAACGCGGTCCAGCCGCCCATGACGCCCGCGCCGACCACGACCAGGTCCGGATGGCCCGTCATCTCAGCGAACGAGGGTGGCGCCGAGGCCGATCGCCGCGGCTCGCTCGACGATGGCCTGTCCGAAGACGAGGTCCGCGAGCCCGGTGCCGAGGTGGCTCGCCACGACCCGGCCGGCCGCCGGCCGGGTGACGCCGTCGAGGATCGCCGCGCCGAGCGTCGTCGTCGGGTCGGGATAGTCGTCGAACAGGCCGGCGTCGCGGTTGGCCAGGAACTGGCCGGTCTCGTCGACCACGAACAGGGCCGCTTCGCGGGCGACCTCGGCGGAGCAGGTCGTCGCGTAGTCGACGGCCACCACGAGGGCGTGCGGCGCGAGCCAGTCCGGGGTCATAACTTGGCGAACCGGTCCGAACGACACGGCGCTGATCACGACATCGGCCGCCTCGACCGCCTCGCGCTCGCCGGCGGCGAGCCGGGCCGATGCGATCCCGGGCGTCGTCCGGGCGACGCGGGCGAGCGCCTCGGCGCGGTCGCGGTGTCGGTCGTAGAGGGTGAGCTCCGCCCCCGGCAGGACGTGCCCGACGATCGGGACGTGGCTGCGCCCCTGGACTCCTGCCCCGAGGAGCGCGACCCGGTGGCCCCCGCCCGCGACGGGCTCGGGGGCGAAGTGATGGATCGCCACGCCACTGATCGCGGCCGTCCGGGCCGCCGTGATGCCGGCCGCCGTCGAGGATCGCCGCGGGGATCCCGGTCGCCGGGTCGCTCAGGATCACCGTCGCGTTGATCGACGCCAGGCCGTGCTCGCTGTTGGCCGGGTAGCCGGCGACCCACTTGAGCCCGAGCAGGTCGTCGCCGCCGTCCGGATCTCGACCCCGCAGGAAGGCCGGCATCGCGTGGCCGAACGAGGACGGCGAGCGGGGATGGACGGCGATCTTCGGCGGCAGCTCCGCGGAGCCGTCGGCCAGCGCGATCAGGGTCCGCTCGGCCAGGCGGAGCCGTTCGTCGAGCGATGGCAGCGCCGTCGCCACGTCGGCAGCGGAGAGGTAGCGCAGGTCGGGCAGGCTCACGCCGCCCAGTCTAGAGCGGCGTCGCCCCGGGAACGTCGCTACCATCACGGCGATGCCGCCGCTCGATACCGCCCAGAGCCTCGACAACCTCAAGCTCGAGCGCGACGCGATCGTCCTCTACGACGCGCTGGCCGGGATCGAGCGCGAGCCACGGCGGGCGCTGGCGTTCCGCACGATCGCCGGCAACGAGCGTCGTCACGCCGAGATCTGGGCGTCGAAGCTCCGCGAGCTCGGCGTCGAGGTCCCGCCGCCGGGTCCGCCGCGGCTCCGCGTCCGGGCGATCATCGTGCTGGCCCGGCTGCTCGGGACTCGTGCGGTGAGCGACCTCGTCCAGGCCCTCGAGGGCGACGAGGAGAGCGCCTACGAAGGCCAGGCCACGCCCGAGGTCCTGGCGATCGCCGCCGACGAGCGCGAGCACGCCGAGATCTGGAAGCGGCTGGACGCCGGCGCGGCGCTCCCGGTGCCGGCCGGCGCGGCCGCGGCCGCGATCGGCGTCGAGCGCGACGGGGATGCGATCGGACGCGACGAGCGCTGGCACCGGGCGGGCCAGTCGGGGACCCTGCGGGCGGTCATCTTCGGGGTCAGCGACGGGCTCGTGAGCAACACCAGCCTGGTCATGGGCGTGGCCGGTGCGGCGGCGGCCGGCGACCTCCGGTTCGTCCTGCTCGCCGGGATCGCCGGGCTCCTCGCCGGCGCATTCAGCATGGCGGCCGGCGAGTACATCTCGATGCAGTCCCAGCGCGAGCTCTACGAGCGCCAGATCGCCCTCGAGCGAGCCGAGCTCGAGGCCATGCCCGAGGAGGAAGAGGCCGAGCTGGCCGCGGTCTACCGGGCGAAGGGATTCACCGCGACGGAGGCCGCGGCGATCGCCCGGCGGCTGTTCGCCGATCCCGACAAAGCCCTGGAGACGCTCATTCGCGAGGAGCTGGGCCTCGATCCGGACGAGCTGGGCTCGCCGCTCGGGGCCGCCGGCGGGTCGTTCGTGGCGTTCTCGGTCGGTGCCGCGATCCCGGTGCTGCCGTTCGTGCTGATCCCCGGACCGGCTGCGATCGCCGTGAGCCTCGTGCTGAGCCTGATCGCGATGTTCGCGGTCGGTGTCGGCGTCAGCCTGCTGACCGGGCGGGGGGCGATCTTCTCGGGGCTGCGCCAGGTGGCGATCGGTGCCGCGGCGGCCGGCGTGACCTTCCTCGTCGGCCGGCTGATCGGCGTCACCGTCAGCTGACCGGGGACGCCCAGCCGATGCCGTCGCTCAGCAAGGTCGCCGGAGCCGTCGCCGCGGCAGCCGTCGTGACCGTGATCTTCCTGCTCTGGATCGGCTGGCCGGGCTTCCTCGCCGTCGGCGCCGGCGCCTTGTTCGGCGTCGCCTTCCTGATCGTGGCCACGTCGCTCGGCGAGGACCCGCGCGCGGCCGACGAGGCGTGGCGGGCGCAGGCCGGCGACCTCACAGGGCGTTCGCCGGAGCCGCCGCCGTCGTCGAGCGCACCGCCGGATGACGAGGGAACCGCATGAGCCAGGAGGGGCTGCTGGCCCGCCTGGCCGGCGAGGGCCTGATGGCGCAGGGATGGTCGAACGGACCGGGCGACCGGTACGACGCCCACAGCCACGGCTACGACAAGGTCATCGTCGTGGCGGAGGGGTCGATCGTCTTCGAGCTACCCGCCTCGGGCGAGCGGTTGCCGCTCGCGATCGGGGATCGGCTCGAGCTTCCGGCCGGGACGAGCCACCGGGCGGACGTCGGGCCTGCCGGGGTCAGCTGCCTCGAGGCGCACCGACCGGCAGGAACGTTGCCGAACCGTCCACGGCGCCTTCCGGCGGGGGACTGGTAGGCTGGCGGCCTAGCGCCGGCCGATCAGGGCCCAGATGGGCAGGTTGTTGCGCGGATCGTGCGCCTTGCGATCGCCCTTGTCGGGCTCCACGAGGATCGCGAGGACGGCGAAGATGAGGATGACGACGAGGCCGAACACGATGATCATGGTCGGGGCCTCCTTTCGAATGATCAGGATAGTTTGAGTATCGTAGCCTAACAAAACGGTGTCGTCAAACGCACAAGACCTAACGGATATCGACCTTTGGGCACTACGGATCGCTTGACCGGAAACGATCTGAAGATCCTCCACTTCCTCCAGCGGGACGGCCGCGCTTCGTACGCCGAGCTCGGCGCCGCAGCCGGGATGAGCGCGCCGTCGGCCCACGAGCGGGTCAAGCGGCTCGAGTCGCGCGGGATCATCCGCGGCTTCGGCGCCCGGGTCGATCCGATGGCCGCCGGGTTCGGGATCCTCGCCTTCAGCCGGATCCGCCAGTCGCCGGGTACGTCGACGACCGACCTCACGACGGACTTCGCCACGATCCCGGAGGTCGAGGAATGCCATCACGTCGCGGGCGAGGCCGACTACCTGCTCAAGATCCGGGCCATCGACACGCTCGACCTCGAGCGCGTGATGCAGCGGATCCAGGCGATCGGCGACGTCTACACGAGCGAGACCGAGATCGTCTTCTCGACCGCCTTCGAGGGTCGCCCACTGCCCCTCGAGCGTGAAACCGGAACCGGTCAGGGGACGTAGACGATGGCGGGATCGCGAACCGATCCGATCGAGGATGCGCGGCTCGTGGCCGAGGTTGTCTCCGGCTCTCAGGACGCATTCGCGGCGCTGTACGACCGGCACGCCGGCGCCGTGTATGCGGCTGCGGCCCGATTGACCGCCGATCGCCAACTCGCCGAAGACGTCGTCCAGGAGACCTTTCTCGCCTTGTGGAATCGAGCTGAACAATTCGAACCAACGCTCGGGTCGCTCGCGGCCTGGCTGCTGACCATCGCCCGCAATCGGACCGTCGACCGCCTGCGCGCGGCCGGGCGACGCCCGACGATCGTGCCGATCGCCGCCGCGCGGATCGGCGAGGAGACCGATGCCGCGACCCTCGAGCGGGTGGCGCGCACGGGTGAGGTCGTCGGCGCTGCAGCGCTTGGTCGCGGGCCGGAGGCCGAGCTGGCCGGCGCCGAGCTGCGCGAGACGCTGCGCGACGCGCTGGCCGGCATGAGCCCACCCGAGCGGGAGGTCATCCTGTTGGCCTACCGTGAGGAGCTGACCCAGACCGAGATCGCGGAGAGGCTCGGCTGGCCGCTCGGAACGGTCAAGACGCGTACCCGGCGCGCGCTCCTGCGGCTGCGCATGACGCTTGGCCCCGAGCTGGCGCCCGTCCCCGAGCCGACGTCCGACCGACCCGAAGCGCAGCCCGTGAGGGTCCAGTCGTGATCGATCACGCCGCCGTCCGCGAACAGCTCGAGCTCGCCGCGCTCGAACCCGACGGCCTCGACCGGCTCGCAGCCGGCGACACGGCCGAGGCCGCCGCCGTCGCCGGTCACCTGGCCGGCTGCCCCGCCTGCGCCGAGGAGGCGCGGCGGTTGACGATCCTCGCGCCCCGGCTGCGCGATGTCGCCCAGGAGATGCCGCCCGACGGGCTGCGCGAACGCACCCTCACCCTTGTCCGGGACACTGGTCGGTCACGCGGCCAGGCCGCACCTGCCTCGGTTCCCACGGCTGTCGCAGCACTGGTTCCCGTCGCGGCACCGCCGACTGCCACAGCTGCGCCGGTCCCGCTCGCGCGGCATCGGCGGTTCGCTCGGTGGCCGGTCGCGATCGCCGCGGCCATGGCCGTCGTGCTGATCGGCGGCGGGCTGTTCACCGTGCGTCTCGCCCAGGACCTCGAGTCGCAGGCCGAGGCGCTCGCCGAGCTCAACACGGCGACGCTCGAGATCACCGGTGAACCCGACGCCACCCGGGTCGTGCTCGCCTCGACCGCCACGTCCGGCCCGGCCGGCACACTCCTCTTCTCGGCCGGAACCAGCGAGCTGGTCGTCAGCGCACCCGGCCTGTCGGTCCCGGCCGCCGGCCAGGAGCTGGCCTGCTGGGTCACCCGACCCGACGGCACGCGGGCGCGGATGGGCCGGATGGAGTTCGGTGGCGGCCTCGCCTACTGGGCCGGCTGGTCCGAGGCGATCAAGACGGCCGGACCCGGGACGACGTTCGGGGTCACCCTCGTCGGTGCGGATGGCAAGCCCGTCGCGCCGGACGTGCTCGTCGGGACCGTCGGCCAGAGCTGATCCCGTGGCGTCGTCGACCGGGTCGGGTCCGGACCCTGCGCCCGCCGAGGTGGCCGCACGCTCGGGCAACCCGGTGCCCGAGGCCGACGTCGCGGCGATGTTCGACGACATCGCCCCGGTCTACGACCGGCTGAACTCGATCATGACCGCGGGCGCCGACGGTCGATGGCGAGCGGCGGCGGTGGCGTCGACGGACCTCCGGCTCGGTGACTCGGCGATCGACGTCGCTTGTGGGACGGGCAAGCTGACCCGCGCGCTCGCCGCCCGGGTGGGACCGTTCGGCCGGGTCGTCGGCGTCGACCTCGCCCCGGGGATGATCGCCGCGGCGAGCCGGGCGTCGACCGACCTCGACCAGGTCGAGTACCTCGTCGCCAACGCCCTCGCGCTGCCGTTCTCCGACGGCTCGTTCGACGCGGCCACGATCGCCTTCGGCCTGCGCAACCTGGCCGACTTCGAAGCCGGCTACCGCGAGCTCGCCAGGGTCGTCCGGCCCGGCGGGCGCGTGGTCTGCCTCGAGCTGTCCGTCCCGCGCCCGCAGGCCTGGGCGACCGCCTACCTGGCGACGTTCCGCCGGCTCGCGCCACTCGCGGCGGCCGCCTTCGGCCACGGCGCGACGTACCGCTACCTGCCGGCCTCGCTCGACGGCTTCCCGGATCCGGACGCTCTGGCCCGGTCGATGGCCCGGGCCGGCCTAGTGCGCGTCGGCTATCGGCGTCTCGGCCTCGGGGCGGTCGCCCTTCACGTCGGAGCCGTCGGCGGCTGAGGCGCGCCCGGCGTCGCCCGGTGGCGTCGCCGCCGGCGTCGCAGCAGGGCGCGCTCCCACCACGACATCCGTCTCGTCCGCCTCGTCTGGCTCGTCCGGCTCCTCGCCGCTGCGGTCACCCTGGACGTCGGCAAGCACGAGATAGACGAGGGCCCCGCCGATCACGATCCCGAGGATGAGCAGCCACCATTGGAACTCGGCGTTCACGCCGGGCGGCTCGCTCGGACGACGATGGGGGGCATCGGGCGCAGTATAGGGACGGTCCGGATCGCCGGCCTCGACGCCGCGACGGGCAGCGGGCCGATCGTGCCCGACCCCGGTACACTCGGGCCGCCGTGATCGACCTGACCCCAGCCCCGATCGCCATTCAGCTCGGCCCGCTGCCCATCTACTGGTATGGGATCTGCTACGCGCTCGGCCTCCTGGCGGCGTACCAGGTCATGGTCTACGAGGCCCGCCGTCGGGGCCTCGACAGCGAGATCATCATCAACGGGCTGATCGTGGTGGCCATCGCCGCGCTGATCGGCGGACGCCTCTACCACGTGATCGACCAGTGGGTGCTCTACAAGGACGACCCGATCACGATCCTCCTGCCGATCCGGCGCGCACCGGGCGGCGGCTACGTGTTCGCCGGCTTCAGCGGGCTCGGCGTCTATGGGGGCCTTGTCACCGGCACGATCGCCGCCTGGCTCTACGTCCGCTGGAAGCGGCAGTCGTTCTGGCGCTGGGCGGACGTGGTGGCGCCGGCCCTCTTCGCAATGCAGGCGATCGGGCGGTTCGGCAACTTCTTCAACCAGGAGCTCTACGGGCCGCAGACGACGCTGCCGTGGGGGATCGCGATCCAGTGCAAGAACCGGGTCGCGGAGTTCGCCTGTCCACCCGGCTCGGATCCGAACGCGACGCTCGGGCAGCACTTCCACCCGCTGTTCCTCTACGAGTCCCTCTCGGCGGTCGTCGGGCTGGCAGTCCTGCTGTGGCTCGGTCGACGCTTCTCGAACCGGCTGCGCGCCGGTGACCTGCTGCTCGTGTTCTTCATCTGGTACAGCGTCACCCGGTTCCTGCTCGAGTTCCTGCGCGCCGGCTACAACTGGACGCTGGCGGGCATCCCCACCGCGCAGATCGTATCCGCCCTCACGATCGTCATCGCTGTGACCGTCCTGGTCGCCCGCCATGTCCGACCCGGCCCGAGCGTGGGCGAGATCGAGGCCGACGAGCGGGCCGCCGTCGACGAGCGGGCCGCCGCCGAGCAAGCGGCCGCCGACGAGGCCGGATCGGACGGCCCGGACCCCACGGCCGGGTCGACCGGCGCCGGTCCGGATGGGTCGGAGACCGCGACCACGTGACCGACGCGCCCGGAGGCGCCTCGCGACGACCGCGACGGGGTCGCCACCGGCCGCCGCCGGGTCGGATCGCGCCCGAGGCACTGGCCGCGGCCCGCGGTGGTACGACCGAGGGCCTCGACTGGCTTGGTCGGGCTCCCGAGGCCCGGGCCGGGCTCCTCGTCCGCTTCCTGGCGGTGATTGCGCGGATCGTCCTCTTCGGCGTGTTCCGCTTCCACGTCGACGTCGAGGGGCGCGACCTCGTTCCGCGCCGCGGCGGGTACCTGGTGGTCGCCGCCGCCCACCGCGGCTGGATGGATCCGTTCGTCGTCCTCCACGCCTTGCCGCTCGAGCCACGGGTGTGGTTCCTCGGATCCGGCCCATCGGCCTTCGGGCCGCGCTGGCGCGAGCGGCTGATCCACCGGGTCGGCGGCCTGCTGCCGGTCTGGCGCGGCGGCGTCGGGGTCGACAAGCACGTCGCCGCGGCCCGGGCGGTGATCGCCAACGGTGCGGTCTTCGCGCAGATGCCGGAGGGCACGATCAGCGGTCCGGCCGGGCGGATCGGCCCGTTCCGGAGCGGCGCCGCGCTCATCGCGCTGCGCACGGGCGCGCCGATCTTGCTGCTCGCCATGGCCGGCACCGAGGAGCTCTATCTCGGCCGGCGAATAGCGGCTCGCATCCTCCCGCCGACGACCATCCGGGACCTGCTCGGCGCGACCTGGGACGGGGTGCTCCCGCCCGCCGGTTCGCGCGAGGAGCTCGATCTCGCCCGCCGGCTCAGCGACCGCTTCGCCGAGCGGCTCGGCCCGGCGGTCGTCGCCCTCTACCCGTGGACGATCGACCCGACGAACCACCCGCGCCGCCTGCGGGAGCGGTTGACCTGGCTGCTCCTGCGCAAGGGGCGGCTCGATCGCGACGATCCGGCGCTCGTCGAGCCGGGCGGCCCCGCGACGCCGGCCGAGGGCGACGTCGTGACCGGCGATGCGGCGCCCGGCAGCGACGCGACGGCGGGATCCGGGCCGACGGCGGACGCCGGCCCGGCCGGCTAGCCGTTCCGCCATACTCGCGCCCGATGGACTACGCCGAATCGATCCTCGAGCTCGTCGGCAACACGCCGCTCGTCCGCCTGACCCGCGTCACCCGCGAGCTCGGGCCGTCCGATCGCCAGCCGCTGATCCTGGCCAAGCTCGAAACGATGAACCCGGGTGGCTCCGTCAAGGATCGCATCGGCCTGCCGATGATCGAGGCGGCCGAGCGGGCCGGAACCCTCCGTCCGGGCGGGACGATCATCGAGCCGACGAGCGGGAACACCGGCCACGGCCTGGCCATCGCGGCGGCGCTCAAGGGATACCGCTGCATCTTCGTGATGGCCGACAAGCAGTCGACCGAGAAGCAGCAGCTCCTGCGGGCCTACGGCGCCGAGGTCGTCCTGTGCCCGACGAACGTCGCCCCGGAGAGCCCCGAGAGTTACTACTCGGTGGCGGCCCGGCTGGCGCGCGACATCCCCGGCGCGTTCAAGCCGGACCAGTACTGGAACGAGGAGAACCCGAACGCGCACGAGGCCACGACGGGACCTGAGCTCTGGCAGCAGACCGACGGCCGGATCAGCCATCTCGTGGTCAGCGTGGGAACCGGCGGGACGATCACCGGCGCGGCGCGCTACCTGCGCGGCCGCAACCCGGAGATCGTCGTGGTCGGCGCAGACCCCGAGGGCAGCGTGCTGTCGGGGGACACCGCTCGGCCCTACCTGACCGAGGGGATCGGCGAGGACTTCCTCCCCGGGACGTACGATCCGTCCGTGGTCGACCGCTGGGTCCGGGTATCCGACCGCGAAGCGTTCGCGGCGGCGCGCCGGCTGACCCGGGAGGAAGGCATCCTCGCCGGGGAGTCGTCGGGCACCGCGCTCGTGGCCGTCCTCGACGAAGCGCGGCGGGTGATGGCCGACGATCCGGCCGGGGCTCCGGAGCGGGTCATCGTCGTCATCCTTGCCGACGGCGGCCGGTCGTACCTGTCGAAGCTCTACAACGACGAATGGATGCGCGCCAACGGGCTCATGGACCGCCCCGGTGCCGTCACCCGGGTCGCCGAGCTCCTGGCGACTCGCCACCACGGACCCGAGCTGCCGGACCTCGTCGTCGCCCGGACGACCCAGCGCGTCGGCCAGGCGATCTCGATCCTCCAGGACTACGGGATCAGCCAGATGCCGGTGTCCGAGGCGCCCGACGGCGACGCGCTCGACGGCATCGTCGGGGCGATCTCGGAGAAGGGGCTGCTCGACCGGGCCTTCCGCGACCCCGGCGCGGTGGAGCGCACGGTCGGCGAGGTCATGGATCCGCCGCTCCCGATGGTCGGCGCGGATGCCTCGCTGGCCGAGGCGTTCGGCCAGCTGACCGGCGGCGCGCCCGCCCTCCTCGCGGTCCGGGACGGGCGGCCGGTCGGGATCGTCACCAAGCTCGACCTGCTCGAGTACCTGGCCCACCATCCGTCGCTCGGCGGCTGACGGCGATGGACGAGCCCCGGTTCGAGACGCTCGCTGTTCACGCCGGCCAGGAGCCCGACGAGCTGACCGGAGCGGTCGCGCCGCCGATCTACCAGACGAGCACGTACGCCCAGGAGGGCGTCGGGCGACCGACCCGCGGCTACGAATACGCGCGCACGCAGAACCCGACCCGGGAGCGGCTCGAGCGGGCCGTGGCGGCGCTCGAGGGCGGCCGCCACGGGATCGCCTTCGCCAGCGGCTCGGCGGCCACGGCCGCCATCGTCGAGCTCGTGGCGCCCGGCGAGGTCGTGCTCGCCGGCGACGACGTCTACGGCGGGACCTGGCGGTTCCTCGAGCGGGTCGCCGCGCCGCGCGGGATCGAGACCCGCTGGCTCGACCTCGCGTCCGACCCGGCCGCCGCGCTGCAGGGCGGCCTCGACGGGCGGACCCGCGTCGTCTGGCTCGAGACGCCGTCGAACCCGCACCTCAAGGTCGTCGACATCGAGGCCGTCGCCGAGCGACTCGACGCGCATCGCGGCGCACGCTCGGAGCGCCCGCTCCTCGTCGTCGACAACACGTTCGCGTCGCCGGCACTCCAGCGGCCCCTCGCCCTCGGCGCCGACATCTCGTTCCACTCGGCGACGAAGTACCTCGCCGGGCATTCCGACACGGTGTCCGGCGTCGTGGTCACCAATCGCGACGACCTGGCCGAACGACTGCGCTTCCTCCAGAACGCGCTCGGCGCGGTGCCTGGTCCGTTCGACTGCTTCCTCGTCCTGCGTGGGCTGCGCACGCTCGCCCTTCGCGTCGAACGCCACTCGGCGAATGCCGCCGCGGTCGCCCGCTTCCTGGCCGCGCGGGAGGACGTCGCGTGGGTGCGCTACCCGGGTCTGGCCGACGGCCCGTCGGCGCACCCCCAGGCCGCGATCGCGGCCCGCCAGATGCGTTTCGCCGGCGGCATGGTCAGCTTCGCCCCGCGGGCCGGTGGCCGCCACGATCGGGACGCTCGGGCCCGGGCCATCGCGGTCTGCGAGGCCACCCGGATCTTCACCCTGGCCGAGTCGCTCGGTGGGGTGGAGTCGCTGATCGAGATCCCGTCGGTCATGACCCACGCCTCGGTTGCCGGGAGCGCCCTGGCGGTGGACGACGCGCTGATCCGGTTGTCGGTCGGGATCGAGGCCGCCGAGGACCTCGTCGCCGACCTCGGCCATGCCCTCGACCAAGCCTGACCGGCAATCTGACAGAATGCGCCAACCGACCACGGATTCCGACTGGCAGGAAGGCATGGGGCCACGATGACCGAGGAGCCACCCAGCAGACCCAAGTCGAGGCGCCATCGCCCGCGTCCACTCCCGACCGGCGTCGAGCTGCGTGACCAGCTCTTCAGTCGCCCGATGGCCGAGCGGACGGCGATGGGGGTCGCGCTCCGCGAGCGATGCCGCCGTCGCGACCTCGCGCAGTGGGACTCCGGCGACGATCGCCCCGACCCGATCGCCCTGTTGATCGAGTCGAGCAAGGGCCGCGTCGAGGACCTGATCCCGATCCGCTATGGGCGGATGCTGGCCACCCCGTTCACGTTCTACCGCGGCGCCGCACCGATCATGGCCTCCGACCTGTCCCGCAGCCCGTCACCCGGCCTGCGGGTCTGGGCGTGCGGCGACGCGCACCTGCTGAACTTCGGAGCGTTCGCCACGCCCGAGCGGAAGATGGCGTTCGACATCAACGATTTCGACGAGACCGCCATCGCGCCGTTCGACTGGGACGTCAAGCGCCTGGTGGCGAGCTTCGTGGTAGCCGGGCGGGCGAACGGCTTCGCGGCATCCGACGCGCGCGCCGCGGCGCTGAACGCGGCGCGGGTCTATCGCGAGCGGATGGCCGAGTTCGCGAAGCAGCCCGTGCTCGACGTGTGGTACTCCTCGCTCGACCCGTTCGAGCTGTACAAGGCGGCCGCGGCCGAGATCGACGTCAAGCCGGGGCTCAAGCGACTCCAGGTCGCCGCGGAACGGAGCGCTCATGCCCGCGAGTACGCGAAGCTGGCCTACCAGGCCGGCGATCCGGCGCGGATCAAGGACGACCCACCGCTGCTCTACCACCCGCTGGAGTTCGGTGAGGAGGACTTCGCAACGATCGCCGAGCGGGCGATCGCCGACTACGCCGCGTCGCTGCCCCAGGAGCGCCTCCTGCTCATCGAGCGGTTCAAGCTCGTCGACGTCGCCATGAAGGTCGTCGGCGTGGGCAGCGTGGGGACGTTCTGCGGGATCGCCCTCATGATGTCGGGCTCCGGAGACCCGCTCTTCCTCCAGTTCAAGGAGGCGCGGGCGTCGGTCCTCGAGCCGTACGAGCGCCAGCTCCCGATCAATCACCACGGCGAGCGGGTGGTGATCGGCCAGCGGCTCATGCAGTCCGCGAGCGACATCTTCCTCGGCTGGTTCACCGGCTCCGGAGCGGCGCACCGGCAGTTCTACATGCGCCAGCTCCGCGACGCCAAGGTCACCCCCCTGGTGGAGACCTTCGATCCGCCCCGGATGAAGGCGTATGCCGCCGCGACCGGCATGGCCCTCGCCCGCGCTCACGCGCGGTCGGGCGACGCGGCGATGCTGTCCGGCTACATGGGAACGAGCAAGTCGTTCGAGGAGGCGCTCGCCACGTTCGGCGAGCGCTACGCCGACCAGAACGAGAAGGACCACGCGGCCCTCGTGGCCGCGGTCCGCGACGGCCGGATCGAGGCCCGGACCGGCGTCTGATCGGGGACCGGCCGTGACGGCCGGTCTGCGGCCCTACTCGACCGGCTCGAGATCGATCGTCCGGACCTGGCGCGAGCCGCCGCCCTCGGTCCGGACCTGCGCCGTCGGGATCACGGCGCCAGCGAAGCGTTCGATCACGGCGATCTCGCCGCTGTACAGCCCGCTCCCCGTGATGCGGACCCGGTCGCCGACCGCCAGGTCCGTCCGACCATGGCGGGCCGCCGTGTTGATCTCGGCGACGGTTGGCCTGACGTAGGGCTCGGGAGCCGTGACGCCGGGGATCGGTGGCTTGGGCGGAGGCGGCTTCCGATAGACGGTCTTGCGTTTCGGGCCTGGCAACTCGGTGGTGGACCTCCTGGTCGCGTCTCGCGCGGCGGATCTCGCCGCGAGGATCATACGGTGGCGAGCGGTCAGGGCGCCACGATCGGCGGCGGGCCCCAGGCGCTGCAACGAGGCTGCAACCTTGCCGCAACCCGCGATCCGCGCTACCATGCCCGGGACTGCGGAAGCCGACTCCCTCCGCCGGACCGTTCAGCGGTCTGGCCCGAGGCACGCGCGGCCGGTCGAAACCGATGGCCCATGGCTGGGCGCGGGATCGACCCGCCCCGAACGCCGAACAGGGAGCGCACCATCCAGATGACCGGTACCCGCACCCCGACGACCACCGCGGCGCCCGCGCTCGGGCGGACCGTCCGCGCGAACCTGTCGATCGCCGAGCTCTATGAGGACGCGATCCGGGCGGGCGAGGGGCTCGTCGCGGCGGACGGACCGCTCGTCGTGCGGACCGGAAAGCACACCGGGCGGAGTCCCGAGGACAAGTTCATCGTCGACGAACCGTCGAGCCGGAACAAGATCTGGTGGGGGCCGGTGAACCGGTCGATCAGCGAGGCCAACTACGACCGGCTGCGGGCCCGGCTGGTGGCCTACCTCGGCGACAAGGTCCTCTACCGCCAGGACTGCTTCATCGGCGCGGCGCCCGAGCACCGGCGCAGCCTGCGCGTCTACACCGAGACTGCCTGGGCGAGCGTCTTCGCGCGGAACCTGTTCCGCCGCCCGTCGGAGGCCGACCTGATCGGCTTCGCCCCGAACTTCACGATCATCGACGCGCCGAGCTTCCGGGCCGACCCGGCGACCGAGGGCACTCGGACCGAGACGGCGATCCTGGTCCACCTGCGCCGGATGGAGATCATCATCGTCGGCACCGAGTACGCCGGCGAGATCAAGAAGTCGGCCTTCACGGTGATGAACTACCTGATGCCCGACGAGGGCGTCCTGCCGATGCATTCGGCGGTGAACGTCGGGCCGTCCGGCGATTCGGTCGTCTTCTTCGGCCTCAGTGGGACGGGCAAGACCACCCTGTCGGCCGACCCGCTGCGCAGCCTGATCGGCGACGACGAGCATGGCTGGGGCGACGCCGGCGTGTTCAACTTCGAGGGCGGCTGCTACGCCAAGACGATCCGCCTGTCGCCGATGTACGAGCCGGACATCTTCCAGACGACGAAGCGGTTCGGGACGATCCTCGAGAACGTCGACCTCGATCCGCGGACGCGCCAGCTCGACCTGGACTCGGATCGATCACCGAGAACACCCGCGGCGCCTACCCGCTCGAGTTCATCGGCAACGCCGACCCGACCGGCATCGCCGGCCAGCCCCGCCATGTTGTCCTCCTCACCGCCGACGCGTTCGGCGTCCTGCCGCCGATCGCCCGGCTCAGCCACGATCAGGCGGCGTACCACTTCATCTCCGGCTACACCGCCAAATTGGCCGGCACGGAGATCGGGATCCGTGAGCCAAGGGCGACCTTCAGCGCCTGCTTCGGCGCGCCGTTCATGCCCCGTCACCCGGGCGAGTACGCGGCGCTGCTCGTCGACCGGCTGGCCCGCTGGGACGTCCCCGTCTGGCTCGTCAACACCGGCTGGACGGGCGGTCCCTACGGCACCGGCGAGCGGATGAACATCAATCACACCCGGGCGATGGTCCGGGCCGCGCTCGATGGCCGGCTCGACGACGTCCCGACGGTCGAGGACCCGATCTTCCGGGTCGCCGTGCCGACCAGCTGCCCCGACGTGCCCAGCGAGTTCCTCCAGCCTCGGACCACCTGGCAGGACCAGGCGGCCTACGACCGGCAGGCACGAAAGCTCGCGGCGATGTTCGCGGAGAACTTCGCCCACTTCCACGACCGCGTGGCCGACGCCGTCCGGGACGCCGGGCCGCGGGTGGAGGGCTAGCCGGCAACCTCGGCGGCCGGCACGGACGCGCCGGCGTCCCATCTAGAATGAACGACTCCAGCGTCCAGGAAGCGGAGCCTGCCATGTCCCGCCACAAGGTCACCGTCGTGGGCGCCGGCAACGTCGGCGCCACGACCGCCCAGCGAATCGCCGAGGCCGGTCTCGCCGACGTCGTCCTCGTCGACATCGTCGAGGGGCTGCCCCAGGGCAAGGGCCTCGACCTCGCCGAAGCGGCCCCGGTGGTCGGCCACGACCGCCGCATCGTCGGAACGAACGACTACGCCGACACGGCGGGCAGCGACATCATCGTGGTCACGAGCGGTCTGGCCCGCCAGCCCGGGATGAGCCGCGACGATCTGTTGGCGAAGAACGCCGGGATCGTGCGCTCGGTGGTGGAGCAGGCCGTGCGCCACTCGCCGGCGGCGATCCTGATCGTCGTCACGAACCCGCTCGACGCGATGTGCCACGTGGCGTACCAGGCGTCGGGGTTCCCGCGTGAACGGGTCCTCGGGATGGCCGGCGTCCTGGACTCGGCGCGCTTCCGCACGTTCATCGCCGAGGAGCTCGGGGTGTCGGTCGAGGACACCCACGCCTTCGTCCTCGGGGGGCACGGCGACACGATGGTCCCGCTGCCGCGCTATTCAACGGTCGCGGGCGTGCCGATCACCGAGCTGCTCAGTGCGGAGCGCGTCAAGGCGCTGTGCGATCGGACGGCCAATGGTGGCGCCGAAGTGGTGGCCCTGCTCAAGACCGGGTCGGCTTTCTACGCCCCGGCGGCGAGCACGTTCGAGATGGTCGAGTCGATCCTGCTCGACCGGAAGCGCGTCCTGCCGTGCGCCGTGCTGCTCCAGGGCGAGTTCGGGGTCGACGGCCTCTTCGTCGGCGTGCCGGTGGTCCTCGGCGAGGGCGGCTTGGAGCGCGTCTTCGAGATCGAGCTGACGGCGGACGAGGGGGCGGCCTTCCAGCACTCCGCGGATGCGGTCCGCGAGCTCGTCGGTTCGCTGCCCGCCTGACCGCTCGGCGGCCCGACCTTGTGGTGCGTCGACGCACCACAAGGCGGTCCGGTGCAAAGGTACCGTTGACCCGCCGCAACCCCGGGTTGTACGGTCAGCGCACGCTCGCCGACCGCGCTGCCCGGTCGGCATTGCTTACGGATCGCTCCCGCGACGCTCCTCGACGGCGCCCAGCCGGCGTATCGCACGCGGGCGCGCCGTAGAGGAGGGAGTTCGGATGAAGCGGCTGGTCGTGCTGCTCGCCTCGCTGAGCCTGCTCGTCGGGGCGTTCGCCCCGCCCGCCCTGGCCGGTCCACCGGCGCGGCGTGCGATCCCGCCGGCCGTCCACTCGCTCGACGACCAGGCCAAGGGCAAGCTCGACGCCAAGCTCCGGACCGCCCTCGCCCACGGCTCGAACGCCACGGTCGCGGTCTTCGCCACGGTGCTCGGCAATCCGAGCCGGGCCATGGCGACGCTGCAGAACGCGCACGCCGCGCGCACGCCAAACGGCATGGCCGCGCTGGTCGTCGGCCGGATCAAGGTCCAGCAGCTACCCAAGCTCGCCGGCCAGAAGAACGTGGTCAAGGTCAACCTCGTCCAGCTGACCCAGACCGGCAAGCCGCTTGGCAATCCGGACCCGGACATCGGGCGCAAGGCGCCGAGCGCAGCCGCGCGCCGGCTCGCTCTCAGCCGGATCCGGGCGACCGACGTCCCGTTCCCCGAGGCGCCGCCGCTCAAGGGCTCGAACTTCGATGCCCTCAAGAAGCTCGGCCTCCTCGACGCCAAGACGCATGACTTCGCCGAAGCCTGGAACATGGGCTACGACGGGACCGGCTCGACGGTCTCGATCCTCGACGGCGGCTCGGACTGGGGCCATCCAGACCTGATCGGCACCTGGCTGACCGGTCCCACCGGCTGGCCGCAGGCGTACGACCCGTTCGACACGCTGATCCTCCTCGTCGACCCGGGCCAGGTCGACCAGGGGCTGACCTGGTACACGCCGACCCAGGCAGCGACCGGGACACCGGCCGGCGCCGGCCAGCTCCAGGTCACCTTCGCGACCCGGACCGGCCCGTCGCGTAACTTCGCCGCGCCCGACGGCACGGCCAGCCACACGTACACCTTCCCGGCGGCCTGGACGAAGTCCGGGTCGGTTCGGCTGGGCAGCCATCCCGACGACCACCTGCTCGGACTGTACGGCGAACGGCCGGCCTTCCTGGTCACCGACCCGAACGTCGCCGGCGTCTACGACACGGTCTATGTCGACCTGAACGACGACCACGACTTCAGCGACGAGAAGCCGGTCACGAAGGCGTCACCGGTGTCCTACCGCGACATGAACGGCGACGGCTACACCGACCTGTCGGGCGGGCTCGTCTACTACATCTCCGACGGGACGACCGGGACGGCCCTGCCGGGCGGCCCCGAGTCGTTCGGCCTCGACCTCAGGTTCGCCCCGGGCGCGATGCTCGCCTGGACCGGCGACTTCGATCCGGCGATCGAGGGCCACGGGACGCTAACCGCCTCGAACGTCGTCGGCCAGGGCGTCATCAACGCCGGGGCCCCGACGTTCGCCGACGTCCACGCCCCGGGTCACACCTACCCGGGTGCCGTCATCGGCGGCGCCCCGAAGGCCAAGGCCGCCCCGATGGGCGACATCTACTTCGGGTTCGACTTCTCGACCCAGTTCGCCTACTTCCTGACCAACCAGGACGGGATCGACGTGATCTCGAACTCGTACGGCAACAGCGAGGCCGACAACGACGGCTTCGACGCCGCGAGCCAGGAGGCGGCGCTGTGGAGCCAGGCCTTCGGCGTCCGGACCACGTCCGTCCATTCGACGGGCAACGGCGCGCCGGGCTACGGCACGACCACCCCGCCCAAGCCGTTCACCGGGATCGCGGTCGGCGCGTCGACCCAGTTCGGCGGGACCGGCTGGGACTCGATCAAGAACGCCTCCCAGATCACCGACAACGACGTCATCCCGTGGTCCGACCGCGGTCCCGGGGCGACGGGCTCGGCCGGGGTGGACGTCGTCGGCGACGGCGCCTTCGCGCCCGGTGACCTCACCCTCAACGACGTGCTCAACGGGGCCGGCGCCTGGGCCACCTGGGGTGGCACGAGCCGGTCCACGCCGGTCGTCGTGGGCGCCACCGCACTCGTCTACCAGGCCCAGCGGAAGGTCGGGCCGATCACCGACGGCTTCGCGCTGCAGGCCCGGGCGATCCTGAAGTCGTCGGCCCTCGACCTCGGCTACGACTCGTTCACCCAGGGCTCGGGCTCGGTGCAGGCGGGCGAGGCCGTCAAGGCCACGCTCGGCCGGCGGGTCGTGGTGACGCCCGACGAATGGCGACCCGGCGACTACCGGGGCGACACGTTCGCCGCGTTCCCGCACCTGCTTCCGGCCGGCGGCACGGCGAACCAGACGTTCACCCTCGACGGTCCGGGGAGCTACCAGATCTCGGACCGGTACCTGACCCGGGTCGCCTCGACGACGGTCCATTGGACCTCGCCCAGTGTCGGCAAGGAGAGCCCGAACAGCTTCAACGCCCCGGACTACCTGATCAACCTCACGAGCCAGGTCAAGGCCCATCCGTCGGCCGACCTGATGGTCATCCGGGCGATCTATCCCCACTCCGAGTTCGACCCGAACGCGGACTACGTCAACGACCAGCGCTGGACGCTGCTCGCCTACGACTGGACGGACATCAACCACGATGGCCGGCTGTGGACCGACAAGAACCACAACGGCGTCGTCAACCACACGGACTCGGCGCAGACCGACATCGACGGCGACCCGCTGATCGACTTCAAGCACTCCGAGATCCAGAAGGGCGAGTACGAGCGGTTCACCTACCTGCGGACCGTCAATGACGCCCTCCAGGTGATGGTCCGCGACCCGGCCAAGCGGATGCACAGCGGGCTGTTCCTCGGGCTGACCCATCCCGAGCGGAGTCTCGCCCTGCCGCACACGCACTTCACGTTCGAGATCGACTTCTACAAGAACGTCGACTGGTCGTGGATCACCACCCCGAAGACCGCCCACGGGGCGTTCAATGCCCGGATCCACATCCCGACCGGCACGCCGGCCGGGATGTACGAGGGCGCGGTCGTCGTCCGCCGCGGCAACCAGGAGAGCGTCGTGCCGGTGGCGGTCACCGTCCCGGCCAAGGTGACCCAGGCCTCCGACGGCGCGATCACCGGCAGCCTCAAGTTCGGTGGGACCGCGGTGGCCAATGCCCAACGCAACCTGTCCTACGATAACGGCTCCGTCTTCGGAGCCAATGACTGGAGCTGGCGCGCCGAATCGGGCGACTGGCGGTTCTTCTACTTCGACGTCCCGGCCGACGTCGCCCCGGGCACGCTCTTCCTGTCCGACACGACCTGGAACGACACGGCGCCCTTCACCGATCTCGACACCCTGATCTTCGGGCCGTCCGAGAACGCCTACCAGCTGCTCCCGCCGGGGACAGCCGACGGTGCGCCGTACATCCTCGACACGGTCGGCAAGAGCGCCAACACGAACACCGGGGCCGGCGTCTGGACGTTCCAGACGGCGACCGGTGGGGCCGAGGAGGTGGTGGCCGGTCCGGCATCGGGCGGACTGCACGCGCTCGTCCAGCACGGCACCGGCTGGTCCGGCGACAAGTTCAACGTGCCGTTCACGAGCACCGTCGGGGCGGCGACCGTGTCACCCGCCGCCGTGTCGCTCAACGCGACCGCCAACAGCGGCGCGTTCGACGTGACGTTCTCCTCGGGCGTGGCCCTGCCCGGCCTGGCCGCAGATGCGTTCGGCCTCAGCCAGCCGTCGGTGACCACCGAGACGGCCCACCAGGACGATCCCAACGACCCGTCCACGGCCAGCGTCAAGAAGTCATTCAGCCTGGCCCACGCGGCCCGGGCCACGATCTCGACGGCGCTCCCCGCCAACGACATCGACCTGTACATCGTCTACGACGCGAACCACGACGGGACCTTCGACCTGTCCGAGATCATCGGCGCGTCGGCCGGCGGCACGGGCGACGAGAGCGTCACCCTGGTCAACCCGCCCGACGGCAACTACCAGGCCTGGGTCCACGGGTTCGCCGTGGCCGGTTCGCCGACCTTCCCGCTGACGATCGCCCCCATCCAGGGCACCGACCTGACGGTGACCGGCGTCCCGGCCGGGCCGGTGGCCGCGGGGACCCCGATCACCCTCCACGTGACGTTCAGCAAGACGATGACGTCCGGCCAGGACTACTTCGGCGAGCTTCAGCTCGGTCCCACGACCGCTCCGAACGCGATGTCGGTCTCGATCGTCATCCACCGCCAGTAGGGGCGAGCGGGCCGCCGTCCCGCTCCGCCAGGACACGACCAACCGGCGCCCCGGCTTCGGCCCGGGGCGCCGACGACCTTGCCATGACCGCAATTAGCGCCTAGTTCGTCGGGCCTCCGGCTCAGCCTGGGAAGAGCGGATGAGGGTCCTTCGGGGCCCTCATCCTCGTCTACGGCCCGGACAGCGGTCCCTGACGCGTGGCGGGCCGCTCAGCCCGACGGCGGCTTCGGGTTCGGCTGGTCGCACAGCCGCACGCTGCTCGCCGCGCCCACGGTCGTTGCCCGGTAGTCGTACGTCTTCCCGTCGGCCTGGAGGACGATCCAGTAGCCGGGCAGCTGCATCTGGATGTAGGCCTGGCCCGGAACCGGGCAGCCGAGCGAGCCGTCGGCCCAGATCACGTGCTCGGCACGGAGCACCGTGAACGTCGCCGGATCCAGCCCGGTCCGTCCGGCGAGGTCGCTCGTCGCCTTGGCCATGATCGGCGCCGGAACCTCACCGGTCACCGGGGCGCTCGTGGGCGGGGCTGTCGCGAACGGCGGCGGGCTCAGCTCGAACGACGGGCGGGCGGACGTCGGGGTCGGCTCGACGGTCGCGGTTGGGAGGGCCGTCCCCGTCGCCGGCGAACCGGCGGCCGAGGAGCAGGCGACGACGAGCGGGAGCATCACCAGGACGATGAGCGAGCGCGCTGACACGGGTCCCTCGGGGATCACGCGGGGAGTCTGACACGAACGAGACGACCGCCGCCGGCGCTGGGTTCCGCGACAACCCGGATCAGCGGTGGGCAATCGTCGGGATGAGCCCACCGTCACGGCGACGCTGCGCCCCGCGACCCGGGCCGCCGCCATCCTCGCCGAACGCGATCGAAGCCGCTCGCAGGCGGGATCGCTCGACCGCCTCGGCCAGGGCCGCCCCGTAGACGGCGTCGGTCTCCGGGAGCGGCGCCACGCCGAGCTCGTCGCGGAGGAGGCTGGTGAGCCGGCGGTACTGCCGGATGACCTGCGCACGCGAGCCGATCCTTCCGTGGACCCAGAGCAGCGTCGCGTGGCCCTCTTCGCGCAGCGGATCGCGCGCCAGGAGCGCATCGGCCAGGTCGCGCGCACCGGCCGGGTCGCCGGCCGCCAGACGGCGCTCGGCGGCGACCGCCAGGGCGTCCTCGTAGGCATCCGACAGGCGCTCCCGCTCGACCGCGAAGCACTCGAGCCCGAGGCACTCGGTGAGATCGCCGTGGTAGAGCGCGATGGCGTCCTCGATCCCGCCGGCCTGGTCGCGCAGGGCGGCCTCGAACCGGTCGACGTCGAGCTCGATCGGGGCACACGGCTGGAGGCCGATCACCTCGGCGTCGATCGTCAGGTAGCGCTCGAGCGGAACGCCGGCTGCCTGGAACGACGAGCGGACGAGCCACAGCGCCTGGCGCAGCGACGCCGATGTTCCGGACCCGTCGCCGTCCGGCCAGATCTCGGCCGCGACGGCCTCCCGGCTGCGGACCCGTGGCTTCAGGGCGAGCACCGCCATCAGCGCCTGCGCGCCGCGGGCCGCCAGCCGGATCTCCGCTTCGTCAATCGCGAGCTCGACCCGCCCGAGCAGCCGGATCTCGAGTGGCCGGGCGGGCCCGTCGGCGTCCCGGGAGGTCCCTCCGAGCCGATCGACCCTGTTCGCGTGGTCGTCCGGCGCTGGCTGTCGCACGTCTCTGCTCGCAGTCTGCTGGTCGTCGCCCCGGCCGATGCCCGACCTCCCCCCTAGGGGTCGCGCGTCGGCCGCGGCGACGAGTCCAACGATCGCACCGGCCCCCAGAGCCGACCCCCGACGATCGTTCGCGACGCCGCCCCCCGACCTCTGGTCTGACCCGGATCGTCACTCGACGTCGCTGCGGCTGACTATCGGCCTGCTCCCCGGCACGCGGCACCAACGGGCGGACAGGGCCAGTGTCGGCCAGCCGACACTGGTTGGGCCGCGATCGGCGCCAGCCGCGACCGCTACACTGCCGCCGTGCCGCTGTCCGTCATCACGTTCCAGTTCGACCCCCTGGCCCACGTCGGGGACTGGAACGTCCGGTGGGAGACGATCGGGATCGCGGTCGCGATCTTCGTGGCGCTCGTGGCCGCCGCCCTGCTCGCCGGTCGGGCGCGGCTGCCGGCCCAGCCGGACGACCCACCCGGGGCGGGCGGCCAGCTCCGGCGCGACGACCTGCTGTTCATCGCCCTCGGCATCGTCCCCGGGGCGGTCGTCGGCGGCCGGCTCGCCTTCGTCGCTCTCCACCTCGACTACTACCAGGCGAACGCGGGCATGGTCCTCGACCCGGGCTCGGGCGGGCTGGCCCTGTCCGGCGCAGTGGTCCTCGGCGCAATGACCGGCGGTCTCGTGGCGCGGCTGTTCGATGCTCCGGTCGGCCGCTGGTACGGCATCGCAGTGCTCCCGATGCTGCTCGTGCTCGGGCTCGGCAAGGCCGCCGAGATCCTCGGCGGCAGCGGCCAGGGCCTGCCGGCGGTCGAGGACTGGGCGACCCGCTACCTCGGGCCGGGCCCGTGGGGCAGCCTCGGACCGGACATCCCGTCGATCCCGGCCCAGGCGCTCGAGGCGCTCGGCGTCGCCGCGCTGGCCATCGCCCTCGCCGTGGCGTGGGTGCTCGGGGCATCGCGCCGCGCCGACGGCCGCCTGTTCGCGGTCGCCCTCGGCGGCTGGGCGGTCGCCCGCTTCGCGGTCGCCTCGACCTGGCGGGACCCGGTGGTCGTCGGACCGTTCAGGGCCGAGCAGGTCCTCGACCTCGCGATCCTCGGTCTCGCGATCGTCGTGCTCGCCGTCCTGATGGTCCGCGCCGCGCGGACGCCGCGAACGGACGCGACGGTCGAGCCGGCCGAACCCGGGCTGGCCTGGCCGGACCCCGAGACCCGGCATCGGTTCTGAGACCGACGCGGTATCCTCGAAACCCGAACCGAGCGGAAGGGAGACCCTTCATGACCCAGATCGCCGAATCCCGGGCGGACGGCGCCGCCGCCGCGAGCCCACCCGCCCGGATCAGCCACTGGATCGGCGGCCGGATCGCGCCCGGCACGTCGGGCCGCGAAGGCCCGGTCTATAACCCGGCGACCGGCGTTCGCTCTCACGCCGTCGACTTCGCCAGCGTCGAGGAGGTCGACCAGGCAGTCGCCGCGGCCGCGGCCGCGTTCCCCGCCTGGCGCGCCACGTCGCTGGCCCGTCGCTCGGAGATCCTGTTCCGGATCCGCCAGCTCGTCGACGAGCACCGCCGCGACCTGGCGGCCCTGCTCACGGCGCAGCACGGCAAGGTCACTTCGGATGCCCTCGGTGAGGTCGCCCGCGGCCTCGAGAACATCGAGTTCGCGTGCGGCGTGCCGAACCTCATCAAGGGTGGCTTCAGCGAGCAGGTCTCGACCGGGGTCGACGTGTTCTCGATCCGCCAGCCGCTCGGCGTCGTCGCCGGGATCACCCCGTTCAACTTCCCGGCGATGGTCCCGATGTGGATGTTCGCGAACGCGATCGCCTGCGGCAACACGTTCGTCCTCAAGCCGTCCGAGAAGGACCCCGGCGCGTCGATGCTGATCGCCGAGCTGCTCAAGGAGGCCGGGCTGCCCGACGGCGTCTTCAACGTCGTCCACGGCGACAAGGTGGCCGTCGACGCCATCCTCCAGCACCCGACCGTCCAGGCGGTGTCGTTCGTCGGGTCGACCCCGATCGCCCGCTACATCTACGAGACCGGGACCCGCGCCGGGAAGCGCGTCCAGGCCCTCGGTGGGGCGAAGAACCACATGATCGTCCTGCCCGACGCCGACATCGGCATGGCCGCCGATGCGGCGGTGTCGGCCGCCTACGGCTCGGCCGGCGAGCGCTGCATGGCGATCTCGGCCCTCGTCGCCGTGGGCGCGTCGGCGGATCCGCTCATCGCGGCCATCCGCGAGCGGCTGCCGAAGATCAAGGTCGGCGACGGATCCGATCCGGCCTCCGAGATGGGTCCGCTGGTCACCCGCGAGCACCGCGACAAGGTTGCGTCGTATCTCGACTCCGGGGCAGCCCAGGGCGCGACCGTCGTAGTCGACGGGCGGCAGGACCCGGCCTTCCGCGAGCCCGGCTTCTACCTCGGCGTCTCGCTCATCGACGACGTGACGCCGGACATGGACTGCTACCGCGACGAGATCTTCGGTCCGGTCCTGACGGTCGTCCGGGTCGACACGTATGACGAGGCGGTCCGGCTGATCAACGACAACCCGTACGGCAACGGGACGGCGATCTTCACCCGCGACGGGGGCGCCGCGCGGCAGTTCCAGTTCGAGGTCAATGCGGGCATGGTCGGGGTCAACGTCCCGATCCCGGTTCCCGTCGCGTACTACTCGTTCGGTGGCTGGAAGGCGTCCCTGTTCGGCGACCTCCACATGTACGGCCCCGACGGGATCCAGTTCTACACCCGGACCAAGGTCGTGACCGAGCGCTGGCCGGATCCGGGCAGTTCGAAGGTCGACCTCGGGTTCCCCCGGACGCGCTGAGACTCGCGACGAGATCGTTCGGGCGGTCGATCCTCGTCGGGTATTGACGCCCCGGACGGTCGGCATCACGATCCGGCGTATTCGCTGACAGGGCTCGTCGCCGGACTGCGGCGCGCCCGGCCGGGTGATCGAAGGCCTTCGAGACAGCTGCATCCGGCGCGATACGGCAGGTGACGGTGTCGCGCCTGGGCGCGGGCGTCACCCGGTGCCTGAGGGCGAGCGAATGAGAATCGCGCTCGTTGGCGCGGGCCAGATCGGACGCCTCCACGGTGCGCTCGTCACCGGCGAACCGGACGTCGACGAGGTCCTGGTGGCCGATGTCGACCCGGGCCGCGCGGCCGAGACGGCGGCAGCGATCGGTGGCCGGGTCGCGCCGTCGGTCGAGTGGGCCCTGGACCGAGCGGACGCGGCCGTCATCACGGCCTCGACCGAGGCGCACGGCCGCCTCGTCACAGCGGCGATCGAGCGCGGCCTGCCGACCTTCTGCGAAAAGCCGCTCGCGTTCGATCTCGCCGAGACCGTTGCGCTCGTCGACGACGTCGAGGCCCGTGGCGCTGTCGTCCAGGTCGGCTTCCAGCGCCGGTTCGATCCGGCCTACCGGGAAGCGCGCCGTCTCATCGAGTCCGGAGAGCTCGGGACTGTGTACCTGGTCCGCCTGATCGCCCACGATCACGTACCGCCGCCCGAGGCATACATCCCCCGCTCGGGTGGGCTGTTCCGCGATTCGTCGATCCATGACTTCGACGCCCTTCGCTGGGTGACCGGGCTGGAGGTCGATGAGGTCTACGCCAGCGGATCCGTGCGTGGCTTTCCCGTCTTCGAGCAGTACGACGACATCGACACCGGGGCAGCCATCCTGACCCTCGCCGACGGGACGCTCGGCGTGCTCAGCCAGACCCGGCACGACCCGCTCGGCTACGACGTCCGGATGGAGATCGTCGGCTCCCGCGACGCCGTGGCGGTCGGGCTCGGTCAGCAGACGCCGCTCCGCTCGCTCGAGCCTGACGCGCCGGCCCTGGCCGGTCCGGCCTGGCCGTCGTTCTTCAGCCGTTTCGCGTCGGCGTATCGCGACGAGTTGACGACGTTCCTGGGCGTTGCCCGCGGCGACGTCCCGAGCCCATGCACCGCCCGCGACGCGCTCCAGGCGATGCGCATCGCCGTGGCGGCCGGTCGCTCGCGCGACGAGCACCGCCCGATCCGCTTGGTCGAACTCTAGACAGCCGGGTGCGCTCGCACCGAGAGGAGGTGAGGCCAGTCAGGATGAGCCAGGACGTCACCGAATCGGGGACCCACCCGAAGGGCGGCGCAGCTCGCCGCCCGCCCCGGGGATCGACCGGAGGAGGAAGCATGAACCTTCGCAAGTGGCTCGCGCTGGTTGTCCCGATCGTGCTCGTCGCGTCGGCCTGCTCGTCGACGTCGAGCAGTGCGGCTGCGACCAAGCTCACGATCGCCGCAGTCCAGGGTGTCGAAGATGCCGGCCTCAAGGCGCTCGCACCCATGTACAAGCAGCAGAAAGGCGTCGACATCCAGATCGTCGAGGCCCCGTACGACGATCTCTATTCGAAGCTGGTCAACGCCTTCAAGGCGAACGACTCGACGTATGACCTGATCATGATGGACGATCCGTGGATGCCCAAGTTCGGCACCGACGGATCGCTGTCCGACCTCGGGGCGTTGGGCATCACCCAGGATCCGGATATCGCCCAGGTCGTCTGGGACGTCGGGACATGGCCGCCTCCGCGCGGGCCGGTGCCGCCGAGCGAGAAGAGCAAGCCGAAGCAGCTTCTCGGGGTGACGATCGTCGGCAACGTCGAGATGTTCATGTACCGCAACGATCTGACCACGACCGCGCCGGCCAGCTACGACGACGTGCTGGCGAATGCCAAGGCCCAGAACAAGCCGGGCACCGTCGCCGGATACATCATCCGGGGCAAGGCCACCAACCCGGTCGTCGCCGACTTCCTGCCGATCCTCTGGTCGCAGGGCGGCGACGTATTCGACGAGAACTGGAACGTCGTCCTCGACAACGCCGCGTCCAAGGCGGCGATCAGCTTCCTGGTCAACGACCTCAAGGGCGTCGCCCAGACCGATCCCGGCAGCACCGACGCATCGGACCGCGACAAGATCATGGCCAACGGCCAGGGCCTGCAGTCGTCGGTCTGGCCCGGCGAGATCAACACCGCCGTGCTCGACCCAGCCGTCACCAAGGTGGCCGGCAAGGTCACCTTCATCCCGATCCCGAAGGGCACGAGCGGCAAGGGCGTCGGCATGATGGGCAACTGGCTCCTGGGCGTCCCCAAGGCATCCAAGAACCAGCAGGCGGCCGCCGACTTCATCAAGTGGATGCTCCAGAAGGACACCCAGATGACGTATGCCAAGAACAACGGCATCCCGTCGCGAACGAGCGTCCTCAAGGATCCCAGCCTGACCGCGGCAAACCCGTACTTCCCGGTGCTCGCGGATGCCCTCCAGGCCCCGCCGAACTGGCGGCCGCGGACGGACCAGTGGAACGCGGTGGAGACGATCATCGGAACCCACCTCAACAAGGCGCTCACCGGGGGTGAGACCGCTGACCAGGCCGCGACCGGCGCGGCCTCCGAGATCCGGACCCTCATGAAGGGGGCCGGCTACCCGACTCAGTGACGACGATCCGGACGGACCGGTGACCGATCGACCGACGGGGCGCCGCCCGTGAGCGCCGCCCCGGCGGGGGTGCTGGCGGGCGGTCGGATCCGGACCGTCTGGACCGCGCACAGCCGGCAGGAGCGGCTCGTCTACAAGCTGCTCCTGCCGGTCCTCGGCACCGTCGTCGTCCTGGCCACCATCCCGTTCGTCCTGGCGGTCATCCAGTCGCTGACCTCGGACACCCGGGGGTTCGTCGGGCTCGATAACTACGCCCGCGCCTTGAGCAACCCGCTGCTGTACGAGTCCATCAAGCAGACGGCGCTCTACGGGCTGATCGCCCTTCCGATCGAGATCCTCGGCGGGCTGGGGATCGCCCTGCTCGTCCATCGCACGGTGCGCTCGCACGCGCTCCGGGCCGCGATCTACGTTGCCGCCATGATCCCGATCGTCATCCCGCAGATTGCGGTCGGGGTCGTCTTCCGACTCGTCTTCGCCCCCGACTACGGGATCCTCAACGTCATGCTCGGCCTGACCGGGCCAAGCCAGCCGCTCTGGCTGTCCGTTCCGCAGCTGGCCCTGATCGCCACGGCCGCGGTCGACATCTGGCAGTGGACGCCGTTCGTGTACCTCGTCATGTTCGCCGGGCTCCAGACGGTCCCGAGCGAGTCGATTGAGGCGGCCCAGGTCGACGGCGCGACGAACCTGACCCTGTTCCGGTACATCGAGCTGCCGTACCTGCGCCCGCTGATCCTGCTCGTGTTGTTCTTCCGGATCGCCGACGTGATCCGGGTGTTCGACCAGGTCTACGTCCTGACGGGCGGCGGCCCCGGGACGACGACCCAGTACCTGAGCCTGTACATCTACCGGATCGGGTTCAAGTTCTCTGATCTCGGCCAGGCGTCGGCCCTGGCCGTCGTCGTCATGGTCTCGATGACGCTGTTCTACACGTTCGTCTCGCGCTTCCTGCCGGCGGACCGGCGATGAGATCCCGCCGCTGGACGCCGTCCCGCGTGGCGACCGCGATCCTGCTCGCGCTCATCGGCCTGGTCTTCGCCTTCCCGCTCTTCTACCTGGTTTCGACGTCGCTCAAGACGAAGGCCGACCTGTTCGCCCCCGTGCAAACCCTGTTCCCGCCGGATCCGACGCTCGATGCCTACTACGACGTACTCGTGACGCGCGGCTTCAGCGAGCTCCTGGTGAACAGCATCGTCGTGGGGCTGAGCGCGACCGCCCTGGCGATCTGCATCGCGTTCGCGATCTGCTATCCGATCACCCGACTGCCGGCGTCGCCGCGCCTCCGCGGGTTCGTCCTCAGCTGGTCGCTGTCGCTGCGGTTCCTGCCACCGGTCGCCGTCGTCATCCCGTACTTCGCCATCGTCCGCGCGATCGGTCTCTACAACCAGCTGCCCGCGCTCATCCTCGTGTACACGATCTTCAATCTGCCGCTGGCGATCTGGATGCTGCGTGGGTTCCTCGACGAGATCCCGCTGGAGATCGAAGAGGCCGCGCTCGTGGACGGTGCGACCCGCTGGTACGCGTTCCGGCACATCGTCCTGCCGCTGGCCCGGACGGCGATCCTGGCCGTCGGGATCATCGTGTTCGCGTTCGACTGGGCCGAGTTCCTGTTCGCCTTCATCCTGACCGCGACCCCGCAGGCGATGACCTTCCCGGTCGGCGTCCAGGGCCTGGTCACCCAGTTCGAGATCATCTGGAATGACATGGCCGCCGGCGGGGTCATCGCCATCCTGATCCCGCTGAGCCTGATGCTCATTGCCCGTCGCCACGTGATGACCGGGCTGACCTTCGGGGTGATCCGCGAGAAGTGAGGGCGTCATGAGCGAGCCCATCGTTGCCACCCCGACCCCGGTCCATCTCAACGGGGCGACGATCATGACGACGCCCACCGACGATCACATGCGGATCGCGAGGGCGACGGGCTACGCCGGCGTCGAGATCCGCGCCGAGCGACTGCTCGACGCTCCGACCGAGGTGGCTGCCGCGGCCGCGGTGGTCCGACCGGGCGAGGTCTGGAGCCTGAACGGGATCCAGCTCCAGCTCGACGCCGCTGGCACGCTCGACGAGGCGCGCCTCGCGGCCGAGCTCCCGCCCCGGCTCGAGATCTGCCGCCGCCTCGGGGCCGCCTACCTCCTGGTCGTTCCGCCGCGTGCCGCCGGCGTCGATCGCGACCGGGCGGTTGATGCGATGCGCACTGGGCTCTCCCGGACCCGCGACGTGGCGGCGGGGCAGGGGATCCGGGTGGCCTTCGAGTTCCTCGGATTCGGCGATTGCCCGATCGACACGCCGGCGCTGGCCGGGAGGGTCGTGGCCAGCTTGCCCGGGGTCGAGCTCGTCCTCGATTCCTGCCACTGGCATGCCAGCGGGGCTGTCCCGCTCGACGGCTTCCCGATCGAGCGGCTCGCGATGGTCCACCTGAACGACGCTCCGGCCAGGCCGCCACGCGAGATCGAGGACGCCGATCGCCTGCTGCCCGGGCGCGGGGTCATCCGGCTCGCAGAGCTGATCGGATCGCTGCGAGCCGCCGGCTACGACGGGCCGTGGAGCCTCGAAACGTTCAACCCAGAGTACTGGGCGAGGCCCGCCGCGGAGGTCGCGTCGGAGGGCCGAGCCGCGCTCGCCCGCGTTCTCGACGCGCCGCCGGGCGCGGTCTCGACGGCCGTCGCGCGTCAGGCCCGGCGGACGTAGTCGGCGGGTGCGCGCCTGACGAACTGCCCGTGCCCGGCCCGGCCGGTGAACGCGCCGTCGCGGACGATGACCGAGCCGCGCGACAGGACGATGTCGGCCCGGCCCTGGACGGTCCGGCCCTCGTAACACGAGTAGTCGACCGACATGTGGTGGGTCGAGGCGCTGATCGTGCGCTTCGCGTTCGGGTCGTAGACGACGAGGTCGGCGTCGGCCCCGACCGTGATCGAGCCCTTGCGTGGGTACATCCCGAACATGCGGGCCGGGGCGGTCGACACGAGCTCGACCCAGCGCTCGCGCGAGATCCGGCCGCCGACGACCCCGCCGTCATGGAGCAGGTCGACCCGATCCTCGACGCCGGGCAGCCCGTTCGGAACTTTCCGGAAGTCGTCTCGGCCGAGGTCCTTCTGGCCGTGAAAGTCGAACGGGCAGTGGTCGGTCGACACGACCTGCAGGTCGTCCTTCACGAGCCCGATCCACAGCTCGGCCTGGTGGTCCGCCGGCCGGAGCGGCGGCGAGCAGACGAACTTCGCGCCCTCGAACCCGTTGCCCATGTCGTCCAGCGACAGGAACAGGTACT
The DNA here is from genome assembly GCA_963825545.1 of uncultured Chloroflexia bacterium. Classification (GTDB taxonomy): domain Bacteria; phylum Chloroflexota; class Limnocylindria; order Limnocylindrales; family CSP1-4; genus Chersky-267. The sequence goes on from CAWGTR010000005.1 coordinate 181,160, forward strand.
GCGGGCAGGTCTCGGCGAACGCCAGCGCGCCACGGTCGCGGGCGTGACGGACCTCGTTCAGGGCCTCCCGGGCGGACAGGTGGACGATGTAGACGGGAACCCCGGCCGCCTCGGCCAGCCGGATCACCCGGTTCGTCGCCTCGCCCTCGAAGATCGGGTAGCGGGCGACCCCGTGGTAGTACGGGGCGGTGTGGCCGGCCGCCACCTCGTCGGCGGCGACGACGTCGATCGCCATCCCGTTCTCGGCGTGCATCATGATCAGCCCGCCGTTCCGGGCAGTGCGCTGCATCGCCCGGAAGATCGCCCCGTCGTCGCTGTAGAACACGCCGGGGTAGGCGGTGAACAGCTTGAAATCGGGGACGCCCTCGGCGACGAGCGTGTCCATCTCGGCCAGCGTGTCGTCGTTGACGTCGCTCATGATCATGTGGAACCCGTAATCGGCGACCGCGTTGCCCTCCGCCTTGGCGTGCCACGCGTCGAGGCCCTCGCGCAGCGACTTGCCGCGCGACTGGACGGCGAAGTCGACGATCGTGGTCGTCCCGCCGAAGGCCGCCGCCCGGGTCCCGGTCTCGAAGGTGTCCTTGGCGAACGTGCCGCCGAACGGCAGCTCCATGTGGGTATGGACGTCGATCGCGCCTGGCATGACGTAGCGGCCGGTGGCATCGATCGTCTCGTCGGCGGTCATCCCGGCGGCGGCCAGATCCCGGCCGAGGGCGGCGACCTGCTCGCCGTCGATGAGGACGTCGGCGACCGACGATCCGTCGGCGGTGACGATCGTGCCGTTGCTGATCAGCGTGCGCATCGCTGGGCGGGCCTCCTCCAGGTCAGGGGTCGAGGGGTCGGGGTCACAGGCAGAGGTAGAACGTCCGGTCGGCACCGGTCGGCGGATCGAGCACGAGGATCGTCCGGTAGCCCGAGTCGCGGAGCAGGCGGACGAGCGCCGGCCGGGTCGGCCACCACGACGTCGGGTTGCCCCACGACGCGGTGCTCGTCGTCGCCAGGCGCTCGGGCGTGTAGTCGGCGATCTCGGTGAACGTCCGGCCCTCGTAGCCCTCGTCGACGCGGTCGACGGTCCGGGCGGTGTGGGTGTCGAGGATCGTCGGCGTCCCGGCACACCGCCGGAGCAGGTCGCGGACGTCGGCGAACTCGAGGTGATAGAGCAGGCCGAGCAGGGCGATGCAGTCGTAGCCGGTCACGTCGAAGGTGCGGACGTCGCCTTCGCGCCAGTCGATCCCCGCGGTCATCGGCATCCGCTCCGTCCGGGCGTCCACCGCCGTGACCGACCAGCCAAGCTCCTGACCGATCAGCGCGAATGCGCCGTGGCCGGTCCCGAGGTCGAGCAGCCGACCGGGCCGCAGGGCGCGCAGGACGTCGCGGAAGGTGGTCAACCGCCGGTCCTCGCCGTCGGCCGACGTCGTGACCGGCGGGCTGACGAGCGGCTGCTGCGGTGCGGCCCTCCCGCTCCGGCCCGGCCGCAGCCTACGCCGGAGCCGCTGCCACATCGCCCATCACCGGGATGATCTCGCGGCCGTAGATCTCGAGCTGCTCCTCCTCGTCGCCGTTCATCAGGTACAGGTTGAACTGGTCGACCCCGGCCGCGGCGAGGGCGCGCAGCCGCTCGAGGTGCTCTTCGACCGAGCCGATGATCGTGAACCGGTCGACGATCTCGTCGGTCACGAACCCCGCATTCGTGCTGCCGACCTCGGCGTGGTGGTGGTAGTCGTAGCCGGCCCGCCCGCGGATGTACGTCGTGAGCTCCGCCGGCAGGTCCTCGCGCGGGTAGCGGTTGACGAGGTCGACGACGTGGTTCGAGACGAGGGCGGGGAACCAGCGCACCCGGTCGCGGGCGGCAGCCCGGTCGCCGACGTGGGCCGGCGCCGCCGCCATCACCTGGACCGCGTCCGGCCTCCGGCCGGCCTCCGCGGCCGATGATCGGACCTGGCTCACGAACCAGCGCACCAGGTCGGGGTCGCCGATCTGGAGCATCGCCCCGTCGCCGATCCGCCCGGTCAGCTTGAGCGCGACCGGTCCGTACCCCGCGATCCAGACGGGCAGCCGGTCGCCGCGCGTCCAGGTCAGCTCGAGCATCGTGCCCTCGTACTCGACCGGGCGACCCTCGACGAGCGCCCGGATCACGTGGACCGCCTCCTCGAGGTCGCTCATCGACGTGGGGGCCTTGCCCAGCACCCGCCGGGCGGAGTCGCCACGCCCGATCCCGAGGTCCATCCGGCCACCGCTGAGCTCGTTGAGGACGGCCAGCGCCGACGCGGTGACCGACGGCTCGCGGGTCGCCGGGTTCGTCACGCAGGTCCCGAGCCGGAGCGTCGTGGTCGCCTCGGCCATGAGGGTCAGCAGGGGGTAGGGATCGCGCCACAGGACGTGCGAGTCGAACAGCCAGCCGTGGGCGAAGCCGGCGGCCTCGGCCTGGCGGGTGAGGGCGAGCGTGCGCTCGATCGAGTGGTCGGGCTTGAGCGTGAATCCGAACTGCATCGGACGGTCGCCTCTCCCGTGTCGGGGGCCGGAGGGGCCAGCGTACACCGCCGCGTCGGCGGCTCGCCGGCCCTGCGCCGACCGGCCGCGGTCAGGGCTCGCTAGGGTCGGACGAGGTCGTCGTAGGCGTCCGGCCGGCGGTCGCGGAAGAACTGCCACGTCTGGCGGACCTCGGTGATCTTGTCGAGGTCCATGTCCCGCACGAGGAGCTCCTCGTCGTGGGCGCTCCCGACGTCGCCGATGAACTGCCCGCGCGGATCGCAGAAGTAGCTCTGGCCGTAGAAGTCGTCGTCGCCGATGTCCTTCTCGATGCCGACCCGGTTGATCGTGCCCACGAAGTAGCCGTTGGCGACGGCGTGGCTGACCTGCTCGATCCGCCACAGGTACTCGGACAGGCCGCGGCTCGTCGCACTCGGGATGAACACCATCTCCGCGCCGTTCAGGCCGAGGGCCCGGGCGCCCTCCGGGAAGTGGCGGTCATAGCAGATGTACACGCCGACCTTGCCGACCGCGGTCTCGAAGACCGGGTAGCCGAGGTTGCCGGGGCGGAAGTAGAACTTCTCCCAGAACCCCTTCACGTGCGGGATGTGCGTCTTGCGGTACTTGCCGAGGTACTTCCCGTCGGCGTCGATGACCGCCGCCGTGTTGTAGTAGATGCCCGAGGCGGTCTCGTCCTCCTCGTACATCGGCACGACGAGGACCATCCCGGTCTGCTTGGCGAGGTCCTGCATCCGCTTCGTCGTCGGCCCGTCCGGGATCAGCTCGGTGTAGCTGTAGTACTGGGGATCCTGGACCTGGCAGAAGTAGGGCCCGTAGAAGAGCTCCTGGAAGAGCATCACCTGGGCGCCCTGCTTGGCCGCCTCGTGGGCGTGGCCCTCGTGCTTCTGGATCATCGATTCCTTGTCGCCGGTCCAGGTGGCCTGGACGAGCGCCCCTCGGACGTTACGCGGCATCTCGGGTCCTCACGTCTTGGGTGGCGATTCGAGGGCCCGAGCGTACACCGCCGGACGGGACGTCCGCCGAGCCGGTCTCAGGCCGATCGCTCGTAGCTCCGGAACGCGCGCGTCGCGAGCGCGAGGCACGCCACGGCGACCACGAGCAGCCCGACGAGATGGGGCAGGATCAGGCTCCAGTCGGCGTCGGCGAGCAGCGCCGCCCGACCCGCCTCGACCGCCCAGTTGACCGGGTTGAGACGGGCCAGCGTCGCGATCCAGTCGGGGGCGAGGGCGAGCGGCAGGAACGCCGCCGACACGAAGGTCAGAGGCAGGACCAGGAACGAGTTGAGCCCGATCACCGACTCGCGCTGGCGGAGGACGAGCGCCGACGCGTCCGACAGGGCGGAGAAGGCCGCCCCGAGCAGGACCGCGCTGAGCACGAGGACGGCGAAACCGAGCGGGCCGCCGCCGAACCGGGCGCCGAGCAGGAAGGCCAGCCCGCCGATGATCAGCGACTGGAGGACGAGACTGATGGCCTCGTACGCTACCCGCCCGCCGATCAGCGCGCTCCGATGCATCGGCGCCACGAGGAACCGGTCCATCAGCCCGCGGTCCATGTCCTCGATGATGCCCATCCCGCTCCAGCCGCTCGAGAACAGGGCGGTCATCACCACGACCCCCGGCATCAGGTAGTCGAGGTACGAGCCCCCGGCCGCGAAGCCGGGGATCTCCGTGACGCTCCGGAAGAGCGCCCCGAACAGCAACAGCCAGATGATCGGCTGGGTCAGGGTGATCGCCAGGAAGTAGGGCTGGCGGACGAGCGCCCGGCTGTGGCGCTGGGTCATGTACAGGGTCTGGCTGATGGCGGTCACGCGTAGGACTCCTCGGTCTGCTGGCGGTAGGCCCGCCCGGTGTGGCGCAGGTAGACGTCATCGAGCGACGGGCGCGCGACGGTGATCGAGGCGACCGGGATCCCGGCCGCGTCGAGGGCGGACAGGACGGCCGGAACAAGCGCCGCGCCGTGGGTCGCCCGGGCCCGCAGCGAGCGCCCATCGACCACCGGCGCGTCGAGGCCGGCGATGCCGGTCAGCGAGGCGGCGGCACGAGGTCCGCCCGCCGGCTCGCTCAGCTCGACAAGGATCGCGTCGCCGTGCAGCTCGGCCTTCAGCTCGTCCGGGGTCCCGGTCGCCACGACGTGGCCACGGTCGATGATCGCCAGCCGACCGGCCAGCCGATCGGCTTCCTCGAGGTAGTGGGTCGTCAGCAGGATCGTCAGCCCGTCCTCGCGGGTCAACCGTCCGATCTCGGCCCACAGCTCGGCCCGCGCGGCCGGGTCGAGGCCGGTCGTCGGCTCGTCGAGGAAGAGGACCGTGGGACGGTGGACGAGGCCCATCGCGACGTCGAGCTTGCGACGCATCCCGCCCGAGTAGCCCTTGACGAGCCGATCCGCCGATTCGACGAGCTCGAAGCGGCCGAGCAGCTCGTCGACGCGGCTGCGCATCGGGGCGCCGGTGAGGCCGTGGATCCGCGCCTCGAGGACGAGGTTCTCCCGACCGGTCGCCTCCGGGTCCACGGCGATCCGCTGCCCGACCGCGCCGATCGTCCGGCGAACGCGGACGGGGTCGTGGGTGACGTCGATCCCGGCGACCGTGGCCGAGCCGCCGTCGGGTCGGGCGAGCGTGGTCAGGATCTTGACGGTCGTCGACTTCCCGGCGCCGTTCGGTCCGAGCAGGCCGAAGACCGTGCCCGGCTCGACGGCGAAGCTGATCCCGTCGAGGGCGACGATGTCGCCCGGGTAGCGCTTGACCAGGGCCTCGGCAGCGATCGCCGCGCCCGCGCTAGACTGGCGAGGTATCATTGTGACCTCCTAAGTCGTTTAGCTACTAAGATACCGACAGGATGAACAGTGGAGCCCGCAATGTCAACAGCGACAACCGATCCCGGCGAGGCGTGGCGGCGCCTGGTCGCCCGCGCCGTCGTCTTCCACGAAGCCGTCTCGGAACGGATCGGGATCAATGCGACCGACCTCAAGTGCCTCGAGCTCGCGGTCGGCGAGGACGACATCACCCCGACCCGGCTGGCCGAGCTGACCGGGCTGACCAGTGGCGCGATCACTGGCGTCCTCGATCGTCTCGAGCGACGGGGGATCGTCCGGCGCGAGCCCGACCCGAACGACCGGCGCCGGCTCGTCGTGCGCGTCGACCCAGACCAGGCGGCCGGCATCACGGCCGAGTACGCCTCGTTCCTCGGCGCGACCTCGGACGCTCCTGGGCGGCTGGTCGCCGGCACAGCGGACCGCGCTCGACGTCTACCTCGCCGGGGTCGCGGCGGCGCTCGAGTCGGAAACCGTGCGCGCCCGCGCGACCGTTCGTGGCGGGTTCATCGGCGACACCTATGTCGCCCCGCTCGGCGAGGCGACCGCCGGGCGGCTCGTCTTCGTCACCGGGGCGCCGCGGCTGTCGATGAACGCGGCGGCCCTCGGCCAGCAGGCGCGGGTGGTCGTCGAGACCAGCGCCTCGAGGCTCGCCTTCGACGGGCTCGGCCAGCCCGGCGAGCTCGTCCGGGCCCGGTTCGACGGGCCGCTGCCCGAGATCCGGACCGGCGGCGGCCTGGTCTCGATCCGCTACCGCCGGCGGCTCCTCGACGTGCGCAGCCGGTCCGCCCGGATCGCGCTCGCCGGCGAGCTCCCGTGGACGATCGAGATCGACGGCGGCCTGACCCACCTCGACGGCGACCTCCGGCCGCTCCGCCTCGCCGGGCTCACCGTGCGCGGTGGCGCGAACCACGTCCGGATCCGCCTGCCCCGTCCGGATGGGACGGTTCGGCTGGCGGTGGCCGGTGGCGCGAGCCACTTCCGGTTCGACCGCCCGGCGGGCGTCCCGGTGGCGCTGCGGATCCGCGGCGGCGTGTCGCGACTCCGGTTCGACGATCGACTGACGAAGGCATCGCCCGGCGAGCTCGAGCTCCGCTCGGACGACTACGGCCGGTCCGCCGATCGCTACGAGATCTCGTTCGGCGGCGGGGCGAGCAACCTCGAGATCGTCGCCGGCTGACCGGTTGGCTCCGGGGCGCCGTCGGCACGAGCGGACCGGCCCCTCGGCCCGGCGCGGCTTACCGACGGCTTACAGACGAGGCAGCCCGGGACGGCGACGGTCCACGCCTGACGACCTACGGTCGACCCGACCACGCCCGACGAGATCGGGATTCCACGAATCGGGAGGACACGATGTCGAACCGACAGCCCTCGGTCGGGTGGCGACTGCGCCGCTCGATCGCCTCGGCGATGCTCTGCCTTGGCGGCCTCGGACTGGCCTTTGCCGCCCCCGCCGCGGCTGCCGCGGCCGGCCCCGAGCCGGCGGCCGGGACGCTGACCGCGACGACCGCGGCCTGCACCGACGGCCACTGGCCGGCCTCGGTCCAGGGTCGCCCGCGCTTCAGCGCAGGCTCGGCGGCGGGCGACTACATCTGGCACGACGCCAACGGCTGGCACCTCCGGGTGACCCACGTCGGGTCACGCCGGGTCGTCTTCAGCGGCACGATCAGCGCCGACCAGCCGATCACGGTCCAGGGCGTCCTGCTCGAGAAGAACGATCACTTCACGCTGAGCGCCGACAAGCTGAGCCTGACCTACCGGTTCGTGAACTACGGCCGGATCGACGGGCTCAACTTCCGGACTGCCTGCGCGTCGACGGTGTCGTTCCTCGGCAACATGTCCGGCCACAAGCTCGGCGTGCGCCGGATCTGGATCGGCCACTACCGACGCCACCCGCTCGAGAACCCGTTCACGATCGCCCGCCTGATCTGAGCGTCGGCGTGCCCCGCGGCACGCTCCCGCGCGACACGACGCGACGGCCGGCCCGGCCGTCGCGTCTTCGTGCGCCCGGCGCCGGAAGGCTGTGATCTAATACGGAGGATCGTTCCGCCGAGGAGCCCGGCCGGCCGCGCAGAGCCGCCGCGGGACGGGTTCGCTGCGAGGTGTGCGTTGCATTCCACCGTTCCCGCTGGCGCGATGACTGCCGAGGAGATCGTCCGTCTGTCGCGCGAGCACACCTTCTTCTCGTGGTCGGTCCAGGGCGCGATCGACCCGATCGCCATCGACCATGCCGAGGGGATCTACCTCTACACGCCCGACGGCCAGCGCATCATCGACTTCAACAGCCAGCTGATGAGCGTCAACATCGGTCACGGCGACCGCCGCGTGATCGACGCGATCACGGCGCAGGCGCATCAAGCTCCAGTACGTCCAGCCCGCGTTCGCCACGGAGCCCCGGGCGCGGCTCGGGGCAAAGCTCGCCGAGATCCTGCCCGGCGACATCGACAAGGTGTTCTTCACCCTCGGCGGCGCGGAGGCGATCGAGAACGCGATCAAGCTCGCCCGCCACTACACCGGCCGCACGAAGATCCTCGCCCGCTATCGCGAGCTACCACGGGGCGACCCTCGGCGCGATGACGCTGACCGGCGACCCGCGGCGCTGGGCGAACGAGCCCGGGATCTGGGGCGTCGTCCGCTATCCCGACACCCATCGCTGGGGCGAGAAGGAGCCGCGACCGGTCGCCGAGAGCCTCCAGGGCCTCGAGGACGTCATCCGTCTACGAGGGTCCGCACACGATCGCGGCCGTCTTCCTCGAGACCATCGTCGGGACGAACGGGATCCTGATCCCGCCCGACGGCTACATCCAGGGCGTCCGCGAGATCTGCGACCGCTACGGGATCCTGATGGTCGCCGACGAGGTCATGGCCGGCTTCGGGCGGACCGGTCGCTGGTTCGCGATCGATCACTGGGACATGGTGCCGGACCTGATGACGATGGCCAAGGGCCTCGACCTCGAGCTACCTGCCGCTGGGGGCCGTCGCGATGCGCCGCCACATCGCCGAGGCCTTCGAGACGAAGATGTTCTACGGCGGCCTGACCTACAGCAGCCACGCCATCAGCTGCGCCGCGGCCGCTCGCGACGATCGGCGTCTACGAGGAGGACGGGCTGATCGAGCAACGCGCGCCGGATGGGCGACGTCATGCGCCGCCACCACGAGGCGCTCTGACGCCCGGCACCCGTCCGTCGGCACCCACCGCAACCTCGGCCTGTTCGGGATCATCGACCTCGTCCGCAGCCGCGACCCGTACGTCCCGATGACCGCCGTTCAACGGCACGTCGGACGAGATGAAGGCGATCGGCTCGTTCTTCCGCGAGCCAACGGGCTGTACACGATGATCGCCAACAACTCGATCTACACGAACCCGCCGCTGTGCATCACCGAGGCCGCAGCTCGACGAGGGCTTCGCGATCATCGACCGGGCGCTCGACATCGCCGACGAGGCCGTCCGGGGCTGAGCCGTGCGCGACCGGGCTCGGGCCGACCGATGGCCGCCGCGGTCCCGTCGGCCGGCGTCGCGGCGAGCTCGACCGCGCGGGGCAGCTCGGAGCGCGCTCGGTGCCCGGCGGCGGCTGCTGGCCGGCCTCGTTCTCCTCGTCGCCGTGCTGGTCGTCTGGGAGGGCGCGAAGTGGCTCGGCGGCGACCCGTGGCGGCTCCACGGGTCGATCGCTCGGGCGTCGCGGTCGACTACGAGCACGTCCCGCCGTTCCACTTCCGGATCGCCGACGACCTGTCGCTGCCGCACGTCTGGGACATCGTCCGCGCGTTCGTCGAGCCGGCCCAGCGGAACGGCCCGCCGCTCGGGTGCATCCTGGCCGGCCAGGCGCTGTTCACGTTCCGTGAGGCGCTGATCGGGTTCGTGCTCGGCGGGCTCCTCGGGCTCGGGCTCGGCGTCCTGTTCGTCCACTCGCGGCTCGCCGAACGGGCGCTCGTGCCGTACGTCGTCGCGTCGCAGACGGTGCCGATCCTGGCCATCTCGCCGATCATCGTGGTGGCGACCGCAGGCCGGCTGGCTGTCGGTCGCGGTCATCTCGGCCTACCTGACGTTCTTCCCGGTGACGATCGCGGCGCTGCGCGGGCTGCGCGCGGCCGATCCGCGGGCGTTCGAGCTGTTCCGCTCGTACGCGGCGTCGCAGCGCCAGGTCCTGTGGCGGCTGCGGCTCCCGACGTCGGTGCCGTACCTCTTCTCGGCCCTGCGGATCGCCGCCGCGGCGGCGTCATCGGCGCGATCATCGGCGAGCTGCCGTCGGGCATCCCGGACGGCCTCGGCGGCGCGATCCTCAACTACAACCAGTACTACACGCAGGCGCCCGAGAAGCTGTGGGCGACGATCATCGATGTGCTCGCTCGTCGGGCTCGTCGTTCGTCGGGCTCGTCCGCTCGGCCGAGCGCTGCCTGACCCGCGGCCGCTACCGGCCGGTCGCCACGTGAGCGCCGCGGTGGCCGGGACCGTGACGGCCACGCGCCCGCGACGGCACCGGACGCAGCCGGACGACCGGTCGTGGAGGTCGCCGGGCGTCGGCAAGGTGTTCGGGGACGGGCGAGGGCGCCGTGACCGCCGCTCGACGGGATCGACCTGACGATCGCCGCAGGGCGAGTTCGTCATCGCTCATCGGCCCGTCGGGCTGCGGCAAGTCGACGCTGCTGCGGCTCATCGGCGACCTCACCGATCGCCGACGGCCGGCGACGATCCGCGTCAACGGCAAGCCGCCCGCCAGGCCCGGCTCGACCGCGACTACGGCATGGTCTTCCAGGCGCCGGTGCTGATGGACTGGCGGACGGTCGCCAGGAACATCGAGCTGCCGCTCGAGATCATGGGCTTCCGACGGGCCGAGCGCGAAGCGCCGGTCGGCGGACCTGCTGCAGCTCGTCGAGCTCGGGGCTTCGCGGACGCAGCATCCGTGGCAGCTGTCGGGCGGCATGCAGCAGCGGGTGGCGATCGCCCGGGCGCTGGCCTTCGACCCGAAGCTGCTGCTCATGGACGAGCCGTTCGGGGCGCTCGACGAGATGACCCGCGAGCGGATGAACCTCGAGCTCATGCGGATCTGGCGCGCGACGGGCACGACGATCGTGTTCGTGACCCACTCGATCCCGGAGGCGGTCTTCCTGTCGACCCGCGTCGTCGTGATGTCGCCGCGGCCGGGCCGGATCTCGCCGGATCGTCGACGTCGACCTGCCGCAGCCGCGGACGGTCGAGACGCGCGAGACTCGAGCGCTACTTCGAGCTGGTGACCGAGGTCCGCGAGGCGCTGCGCCGCAACGAGAGCGACGCGCAGCCGCTCGGACGACGCCGACGCTCGCCCGGGTCCGGGCGGAGGGCCTCGGCGTGAGCGCGCGCGGCCAGCCGTCGACGCGTCCGGGCCGCGGCGCCTCGGGCCGGCTGGCGGCCGACGTGGCTGCCGCCGATCGTCGTGTTCGTGGTCGTGCTCGTCGCCTGGGAGGTCGCGCTCATCGTGCTCGGCGTCCAGTCGTTCCTGCTGCCGCGGCCGTCGGTCATCGCCGGCCGCTCGTCGATCGAGTGGCCGGCGACCCTCTCGCGGGGCGTCGTCTTCACCGGCCACCGAGGCGCTCGGCGGCCTCGCTCGTCGGGGTCGACCCCGGGCACGGTCGTCGGGCTGGCGACCGCGCGCTGGGCGACGGCCCGCGAGATCGCTGATGCCGCTCGCGATCGCGGCCAACACGATCCCGATCATCGCCTTCGCCCCGATCGCGAACAACTGGTTCGGCTCGGAGAGCCCGCTCCCGCGGATCGACGATCGTCGCGCTGATGGTCTTCTTCCCGATGATGGTCAACACGGTCCGCGGCCTGACCCAGGTGGATCCGGCGGCCCTCGAGCTGATGCACTCGCTACGCCGCGACGCGAACGGCAGGTCACTGCGCAAGCTGCGGATCCCGAACGCGCTGCCGTACTGGTTCACGGCGCTCCGGATCGCCACGACGCTGAGCGTCATCGGCGCGGTCGTCGGCGAGTTCTTCGGCGGGCCGCTGTACTGCGCTGGGGATCTACATCACGAACGGACCGGGCGTTCCGAGTACCCGAACGCGTGGGCGGCGATCGTGCTCGCGTGCGTGCTCGGGATCGTGTTCTACCTGGCCGTGATCGGCCTCGAGCGGATCGTCGATGCCGTGGCAGCGGCGCCGCGAGATCGGCGTCGATGAGCCGGCGTCGGTCGGCCTACCATCGCGGCGTCACGAGACGTCCCGGCCCGATCGACCGGGCGCCCGTGACCAGCCGAGGAGGAGGAGTGTCGACGATGAGGAATCCGTCGCAAGGCGTTCGCCCTGGCCGCAGTCGCCGGCGCTCGTCGCCGCGGCCTGTAGCAGCAGCGGCAGCAGCAGCGGCCGCGGTGACGCCGGTCAAGTTCCAGCTCCAGTGGGTGGCCCAGGCCCAGTTCGCCGGCTACTACGCCGCGCTCGACCAGGGCTACTACAAGGACCAGGGCCTCGACGTCAGCCTGCTCCTCGGCGGCCCGGACATCGACAACGTCCAGGTCGTGGCCTCCGGCGGCGCCGACATCGGCACGACCTGGCTGCCGAAGATGCTCCGTCCCGCGAGGGCGGCACCGACCTCGTGTCATCGCCCAGGTCTTCCAGCGCTCCGGCACCCGAATGGTCTCGTTCAAGGACAAGAACATCACGGCGCCCGCGGACTTCGCCGGGAAGAAGATCGGCTCCTGGCTCGGCGGCAACGAGCCGGAGCTGTTCGCCGCGCTGACCAAGGCGGGCTCGACCCGGCCAAGGAGAACGTGATCAAGCAGAACTTCGACATGTCGGGCCTGCTCAAGGGCGACCTCGACGTCGCCCAGGCGATGATCTACAACGAGTACGCCCAGGTCCTCGAGGCGAAGAACCCGGCGACGGGCGCGCTGTACCAGCCGAGCGACCTCAACCTCATCGACTTCAACGACCCGGCGGTCGCCACGGCGATGCTCCAGGACCAGATCTTCGCCAGCGACAAGTGGCTCAAGACCGGCGGCAACGCCGACGTCGCCACGAAGTTCCTCGCAGGCCTCGTTCAAGGGCTGGATCTACTGCCGCGACAACCCGCAGAAGTGCGTCGACATCGTGCTCAAGAACGGGTCGCAGCTCGGCGCCAGCCACCAGGCCTGGCAGATGAACGAGATCAACGCGCTGATCTGGCCGTCGCCGAACGGCATCGGCCTGATGGACAAGGCCCTGTGGGACCAGACGATCCAGATCGCCACCAAGTACGCCGTCCTCAAGGCCGCGCCGACCGACGGCGCGTACCGGACGGACCTCGCCCAGAAGGCGCTCGACGCGCTCGGCTCGTCGGTCGACACGAAGGGCGCGAGCTTCCAGAAGGGGACCGTGACCCTGAAGGACGGCGGCAACTAGCCTCCCCCGTTCCGCGCAGCGAGGCCGGCCCGGCGGGCCGGCCTCGCCGATTCCTGCCCGGTGACGGGATCCCCGCTCAGCGACGGGCGGCGAGGGCCTCCGCGATCGCGGCGAGGTGGGCCGGCGTGCTGCCGCAGCAGCCACCGACGATCCGGGCCCCGGCGTCGCGCATCGCGAGCACCTGGCCGGCCATCGTGACCGGGTCGGCGCGATACACGGCGCGCATGTCGACGAGCTCGGGCATGCCCGCGTTGGACTTGGCGACGAGGAGGGCGTCGGGCTCGGCCGCGTGCATCCGCTCGACGACGCCGAGCATCTCGTCCGGGCCGTTGCCGCAGTTGCCGCCGATCGCGTCGGCGCCCCACGCCCGGAGGGCCACGACCGCCTGCTCCGGCGAGACGCCCATCATCGTGTGGCCGCGGGTGTCGAACGTCATCGTCGCGATGAGCGGGATCGCCGGTGCGACCCGGCGGACGCCCTCGATCGCGGCCTTGATTTCCTGCAGGTCCGACATGGTCTCGATCCAGATGAGGTCCACGCCGCCGGCCACGAGCGCCGCCGCCTGCTCGGCGAAGACGTCTACCGCCTCGTCGTAGTCGAGCGACCCGAGCGGGGCGACGATCTCGCCGCTCGGGCCGATGTCGCCGGCCACGAGCGCGGTTCCACCGGCGGCATCGACCTCGGCGCGGAGGAGGATGGCCGCGGTCTGGTTCAGGTCGTCGACCCGGTCCTGGAGGCCGTGGAGCCCGAGCCGGAGCCGGGTTCCGCCGAACGTGTTCGTGAGCAGGATCCGCGAGCCGGCGTCGAGATAGCCCCGATGGATTCGCCGGACGATGTCGGGCTGGGTCAGGTTCCAGACCTCGGGCGGGTCGCCGAACTGGAGACCGGCAGAGAAGAGCATCGTGCCCATCGCCCCGTCGGCGAGGATCGGGCCGCCCTCGTCGAGCAGCGCCTGCCAGCGCGCGGCCGCGACGCCGCCATCGACCGAGCGGCGGGCGGCGAGGTCCGGGAACGCGAGCGGGTCGACCGCCGCCGAGGCCATGCCGCGCCGGGCGGCCGGGTCGTCGGCACCGGACTCCCGGGCGCCGCGTCGTCGCGTCCTTCCGGAGAGGGTCATGGGGATCGCTGGCCTCCGAGCGTGAGCGTCCCGGCAGCATAGCCCAGGACGCCCTCGCAGGCAGGCTGGCGCATCCTTCCGATGACCCAGACGAAGGAGGCCACGATGCACATCCGACTCTCGCAGCCGACCGTGAAGGCGCCAGCCGAGACCTTCACTGGCGATGCCTGGTACGACGTCATCGCGAGGGGCGAGGAACCCTCACGGGTTCGCGTCAACGTCGTCCGGTTCGCGCCGGGGGCGCGGAACGCCTGGCACGCCCACGCCGTCGGCCAGACCGTGCACGTGATGGAGGGCGTCGGTCGGATCCAGGCCCGCGGCGGCGACGTCATCGAGATCCGCGCGGGCGACACGGTCCACACGCCGCCCGGGGAATGGCACTGGCACGGCGCGGCGCCCGACCGGTTCATGACCCACCTCGCGATCTGGGAGGCACCCGCCGAGGGCCCCGAGAGCCAGTGGGGCGATCTGGTCACCGATGACGAGTACCGCGGCGCCGACCGGGACGCTTCGGCATGAGCGGATGGACGGAGGACGAGCTCGACCGGATCGGTCGCGCCGACGAGATCCAGGTCGCCTCGCGACGCGCCGACGGCTCGTTGCGGCGGCTTCGTCACCATCTGGGTGGCACGTCTCGGGGATGATGTCTACGTACGCTCGGCATACGGTCCGGACAACGGCTGGTTCCGGCGGGCGCAGGCATCGGGCGATGGTCGGATCCGGGCTCCGGGCGTCGAGCGAGACGTGGCGTTCGCGGAGCCCGATCACGTCATCGATGCCGAGCTCCACGGCGCCTACCACGTGAAATACGACCGCTACGGACCGCGCATGGTGGGGACGGTGGTGTCGCCCGATGCCGCCCGGTCGACACTTCGGCTCGTACCGCGCTGACCGCCGCGGGCCATCGCTAGACTGCGAACTGAAGCCGCTCCTCTGAGGTCCTGATGCGCTCGTTCCAGATCGGGGTCGTCCTGAGCACGTGGCGGTCGACGACCGACGGGTCCACGGTCGGCTGGGCCGAGCTCCGCGACTTCGCCCTCAGGGCCGAGGCGATGGGCTTCGACACCGTCTGGACGCCCGACGAGCTGATCGGGCGGATGGTCAAGGACGGCCCGCGCTACGGCTTCTGGGATGGGGTCGCGATCCCGGCCGCGATCGCCGCCGCCACGTCGCGGATCAAGATCGGGACCTGGGTGCTGTCGTCGCTCCATCGGAATCCCGGGATCACTGCCAAGGTGGCCGCGACGATCGACGAGATCAGCGGCGGCCGGTTCGTCCTGGGGCTCGGTGCCGGCCACCCGGGTAGCGGCGCCCATGCCTTCGGGCTGCCCGAGGACCACGTCTATGACCGGTTCGAGGAGGCGCTCCAGATCGTCGTGCCGCTGCTGCGGCAGGGTCGGGCCGACTTCGACGGCAGCTACCACCTCGCCCGCGACCTGCTCCAGCTCCCGGAAGGTCCGCGACCGAAGGCAATCCCGATCGTGCTCGCGGGCCACGGTCCGAAGGGCTACCGCCACGCCGCCCGGCTCGCCGACGTGTGGAGCTGCTATGCCGAAGAGGCGAGTTCCGTCGGCGAGCTCGGCCCGCGGGTCGTCGCGTTCGAGGAGGCGTGCGCCGAGGTCGGCCGTGACCCGCGGTCGGTGGGCCGCTCGGCAGGGGTGGTCGTCGCGCCCCTGGAGCCCGCCGGGGCAACCGGAATGTTCGGCACGATGATCGGCGGCTCGGCCGAGCAGATCGCCGACGCGCTCCGGTCGTTCCGGGCGGCCGGCTTCACCCAGCTCGAGCTCCTGCTCCACCCCCAGACGGCCGGCTCGCTCGAGGCGATGGCTCCGGTGCTGGAGCTGCTCGACGGCGGCTGACTGACCGGCCTGATCGGCCGCCGAGCGAGGGTACCGAGTGCGCACCGACTGTCTCCGGGCGGGCCGCCGGTCTGATGCTCGGCCAGGAAGCCGTCTCGACACGCTCGCTACCATGATGGCCACGACGGTGTGCCGGCAGCCGAATGCACCCAGCACCAGCCGGCGGTTCGGCGTCCAAGCGCGCCATGGCAAGGGAGTGTCCAATGAAGAACCCGCCCATCCTGATCTCGGTCATCGGCTTCTTCGCGGTCCTCGCCGGCTTCGGCTACCTCTACTTCGGGTTGCGAGTGCTGGGATTCGACTGGTTCGGGATCTTCGGCGACCTGCCGGCCGTTGAACATGTCGGGCTGTGGGGCTGGCTCGCGATCGTCACGGGGATCATCTGGCTCCTCGCAGCGGTCGGGCTCTGGGCGCTCCAGCCGTGGGCTCGGCTGTTCGCGATGATCATCGCGGGCTTCGCCCTGTTCGAAGCCGTCCTCGCGTTCTTCCAGTTCCCGGGCCAGGGTGTCGGCTTCGCCATGGCGATCATGCCGGCCCTCATCCTCTGGTACCTCAGCACCGCCGAGGTGAAGGCTGCGTTCGGCATGGCCGAGCCGCCGGAGGCAGTCTGACCTCAGATTGGAGATTCCCGATGACGGATGAGACGACCCCGCAGAAGGACGACGTCGTGGTCGTCGCCGGACAGGTCGCGGACGAGAAGGGTGTCATGGCCGAGGGCCTCGTCGCCGCCGAAGGCGACCACGCCCTGATCGTGGCGCGCTTCGCCGACACGCAATCGGCCATTGCGATCTATGACCGGCTGCTCACGGCCGAGATCGACGGTGCGCTCCACATCGACGGCGTGCTCGTCGCCAAGGGCGATCAGGACGGCACGATCCACATCCAGAAGATGACCGAGCACAGCACGCGCAAGGGCCTCAAGTGGGGCATCGTCGGCGGCGTCGTGGCCGGGATCTTCCTGCCGGCCACGATCGTGGCCGGAGCGGTGACGCTCGGCGTGGCCGGCGCCGCCGCCGGCAAGGCGCGCAACCTGTACCACCGGGTCGAGGTCGAGGAGGAGCTCGCCGCAGTCATCACGCCCGGCACGTCCGGCATCCTGTGCCTCGTGGCGGCCACCCAGGCCGAGGACGTCCGATTGAAGATGCCCGACGCCCAGGCGGTCAAGACCGTGCCGGTCGACGAGGAGACGGCCGGCGCCATCAAGGCCGCTGCTGCGGCGGCGGACTCAGGCGCTTCCGAGGCGACGCCCGCGGGCTGATCCGACCCGCGGAGAGCTCCGTTCTCCCGACGGATCGCGCCGCTGTCGGGCGAACGGCCGTATCCGGCCGACGGGATCACCCCGACCACGGCGAGAGGCCGAAGCGGCCGTCCTCGCCCGGCGGACGAGTTTGGCTAGCGCGCCACGCGGTAGCGGAGGTAGACGACGCTTGAGCTGAGGGTGCGGGTCTCGACGAGTTCGAGATCCACCCGGCGCTCGCGCTGCGGGAAGTAGGGAATGCCGCCGCCATCCAGCGCGGGGTAGACCCTGACCCGGTACTCGTCGATCAGGTCCAACGCGGCCGCCTCCGCGGCGAGCGTCGCGCCGCCGATCGCGATGTGGCCCTCCCCCGGCTCGGCTCGCAACCGCTCGATCTCCTCCGCCAGGCCGCCGGACGCCAGGCGGGCATTGCCCTGCACTGCCGACAGCGTGGTCGAGAACACGACCTTCGGGAGCGGCTTCCAGAGGGCGGCCCACTCGAGCTCCGCGTCGTCGAGTGGTGGGTCGTGGTCGGCGGTCTCCCAGTACAGCATCGTCTCGTACAGCCGTCGTCCCATCAGGTGGACGCCAACCTCCCGGATCTCGTCGGTGACCAATCGCCAGATCTCCTCGTCGGGCGGCGGCGCGGTGATGTCGCCGTCCGGCCCGACGATGTAGCCGTCCAGCGAGACGCCCATCGAATAGGTCACGCTGCGCATCAGAGGTCCTCCTCGGTAGCGGATTGGACACGACCGCCGGGCGCCGCAGGACTCAGCGCGGGCTCGCCGGATCCCCCCGGGCTGCCACTGCGGCCGACCAGCGGTATCGGCAGCCGCCTTCCTTCGGGCTCACCCCGGCCTCGAGTTACCAGCCGAGGTCTGCCTTCAATACCATGCCATGGTAGTGAAGGTAGGTCCTCTCGCGGCCTGACGCTCGAGCCCCGGCTGATCGCGTAGTGAACCCGGCTGGGATTGTGGACTCGTTGTTTTCGCCGCGCGACCCGCTGAGCACGAAGTGGCTTGGCGAACCCGCATCTCGCTTACGTGGCGAAACGTCACGGGCTGGGCGGTGGCCGCGATCTTGGCCCACACCCGGGCGGACTGCTCAGTGACCTCGCTGGAGCGCGCAGGCGTCGCCGGGCCCGAGCTGGGCAGACGCGTTCTCGACCACTCGGTGCGTACCACCTTCACGGCCGCGGACTGGCGGCGCTGTGGAGCCCTCGTCGGCTTGCCGTCTGCATGAGGGTTCTCCCGTCGTTTCGGGCGGGCGTCGCGGTGCTAGCGTCCACGGCATGACGTCGATCCGGCTCACGATCCTTGCGCTGGCGATCCTCGCCGCCTCGGCGGTCGCGGGCATCGCGGCCTACGCGGGCGGGGTCGTCGACCAGGGGATCACGTACGGGTTCTCCCACGACGCCGCGGGCCTCCAGACGCTCGTCGTCGAGTCGGTGCGTCCGGGCGGCCTCGCCTGGCACGACGGCGTGGAACCCGGGTTCATCGTCATGTCCGCGGATCTGTCCGTGCACGGGGACGGGATCGACGAGCAGATCTACACCCCGCCCGGAGCGGTGGAGGCCCAGCAGACCTTCGTCACGACGGTGTCGCTGATGGTCTACATGGCCAAGCCGGGCGAGCTGTCGTCACCGCTCCCGCCGGACTACCTCGGGTCGCAGGTATTCGAGCCCATTTGGGCCGTCGCGCGACTCGAAGCGAGCGCGTTGGCGCTGATCGCGGCCTGCCTGCTCTGCCTCGCAGGCCTCGTCTGGCTCGGCCACCGCAGACTGGCCCGAAAGCCGGCCCTGGGCGTCGAGGCGCCGCTCCTCGCCGCCGCGGCCTCGCCGCTGTTCCTGCTGCCCGCGTACCTCACGCTGATCCCGCCCCTCGTCGTGCTGACGAGCGTCCTCGTGGCCGCTGCCGTCCTGGTCGCCGCCGCGGCCTTCGCCCAGCTCATCGCCACGCCTCGGGCGCGGCGCCGGGCGATGCTGGGCTCGACGGTCCTCGCCCTAGCCGCCGCCCTCGTCGGCGCGGTGGCGGTCACCGCGGGCATGGAGCGCGGCGTCCTGTCGATCCTGCGCTGGGCCCTGGCCTCGGCGGTGGTGCTCGTGCCTGCGTTCGTCCTCGCGGCGCACCTCCGGCGCGACGCCGGCCGCCTGAGCGGCTCGAGGCGGCTCGCGACGGTGCTCCGCGCCGGCGACATCGCCGTTCTCGCGACGCTGCCCGCGGTCGCGCTCGCCCCGCTCGCGGCGCTCACGAGCAAGCCGTTCCTTCAGCCGCTCGTCGTCTGGTTCGTCGTCGTGGGCATCACCCGGGTCGTCGCTGTCCTGCCCGTCGCCCGCGAGGCCGCCCGAGAGGCACGCGACCGCAGTCTGGTGGTGGACGAGGGCGAGTCGGAGCGAGCGAGGATCGCCGCGGACATCCACGACGACGTGATCCAGGATCTATCGATGCTGGTCCACCGGCTCGACCGCGCGGGCGAGGACGACGCGGCCGCCACGCTGCGCGGAGCGATCGACCGGCTGCGGGCGATCTGCGCGGACCTCCGCCTGCCGGTCATCCACGACCTCGGGCTCGCGGCCGCGCTCGAGGCGCTCGTCGGCGAGGTGCGGGCCGCATCGGGGATCGACATCGACCTGCGGTCCGACGGCGAGGAGCGGCTGCCGTACGACGTCGAGCTCGGCCTCTACCGCATCGCCCAGGAAGCCGTCGCCAACGCCGTCAAGCACGGCCGCCCGCCGATCACGGTGCGCCTCCGCGCCGACGCTGGTACGGCCGAGCTCGAGGTCGAGGACCGCGGTCCTGGCGTCGGCGAGGACGCGCTTGCGAGGCCGGCCAGCCCCGGCCACATCGGGTTCCTCACCATGGCGCAGCGGGCGGCGAAGCTCGGGGCCGAGCTGGCGGTCGCCGACCGGCCCGAGGGCGGGACGCGGGTCCGCGTCGTCTGGTCCGGCGGTGCCGACAGCCCGGCGGCCGAGGTCGCTCGGGCCGCGGCGACATGACGGCCGAGCCCCGCCGCATCCGCGTGGGGATCGTGGACGACCACCCCGTGGTCCGCGACGGCATGGCGGCGCTGCTCCGCGAGTACCCGGGGATCGAGATCGCGGGCACGGCGGCGTCGCTCGGCCTGGCCGAGCCGCTCCTCGACCCCGCGCTCGTGGACGTGCTGCTCCTGGACATCCGCCTCGGGGAGGAGACCGGGTTCCAGCTCCTCGAGTGCCATCGCGACGCGTCCGGGCGGCCGGCGGTCGTAGTGCTCACTGCGTTCGCGCAGGCCGAGTACGCTGCGGCGGCGCACCGCCTCGGCGCTGCCGCGCTCGTGCTCAAGACCGCGCCGATGCCCGAGCTCGTCGCCGCCATCCGAGCGGCGGCGCTCGGCGAGGACGCGGGGGTCGCGCCCGGCCCGCGGGCGACCGACCCGACGCTCACGACCCGCGAGCAGGAGATCGTCCGGCTCGTGGTCGAGGGCCGCTCGAACGACGAGATCGGCGCGGCGCTGGCGATCGCGACCAAGACGGTCGAGGGCCACCTGCGGCGCGTGTTCGAGCGCCTCGGCATCGAGTCGCGGGCCGCGCTGTCGGCGAGAGCGGTGGCGGAGGGGTGGCTCGACGTGCCGACCGTCGCCCGCCGTCGAAGGCTCGGGCCGACACCGGGGGGCGGCGCCGGCGGGCGACGTTCTTGACTGGCGACATCCGCGGAAGTGGCGCGAAAGCTCAATTCAGCCGGGCCGCGAACAGTTCTGTCTTGATCAGCACCAGCTCCGCCTGGCTTAGTGGCCGGTCCCGAACTGGCGGTCGCCGGCGTCACCGAGTCCAGGCAAGATGTAGCCCTTCTCGTTGAGCTGGCGGTCGAGCGCCGCGCAGTAGATCGCGACGTCGGGATGTGCGCTGGAGACCGCCTCGACGCCCTCCGGGGCGGCAATCAGGTTGATCAGCTTGATCCGCGTCGCTCCCCAACGCTTGAGGACCTCGATCGCCGCCGTCGCCGACCCGCCGGTCGCCAGCATCGGATCGAGGATCAGGCACAGGTCCACGGTGGCCGAGTCGGGCAGCTTGTTGTAGTACTCGACCGGTCGGAGCGTCCGCTCGTCGCGGAACAGGCCGAGATGCCAGACCTCGGCGGTGGGCATGAGCTCGAGCATCGCATCGACCATGCCGAGGCCGGCGCGCAGGATCGGGACGAGCCCGATCCGGTCGGCCAGCTCGAAGGCCGCCGTCGTCTCGAGCGGCGTCTCGACCGTGATCGGGCGCACCCGGACGTCGGCGAGCGCTTCGTGGCCAAGCAGCCACGACAGCTCACGGACGATCTCGCGGAACTTCTTCGGCTCGGTCGTCGTGTTACGCAGGATCGCCAGCTTGTGGAGCACGGCCGGATGGGTCGAGACGTGCAGGCTCGGCGAAGCCGCGACGGGCGTGCTGTCGGTCACCGGGGCTCCTCCGGGGCGATCGTGGGCCAATTCGCATCGTAGCACCGGGTCCGTGGCCACGAGCCCGACGGCGCCACCGTGTGCCCGGCCGCGGCGCGGTATCCTCGCCTTCCGAGCCCGTGCCGGAGGACCCATCGACCGACGTGACGATCACCCGATCGAGTGCCGCCCGTCCACGCTCGACGGCAGCCCGGCCGTCGGTGCCCGCTCGCCGTGGCGCCCCGCCGATCCTCGTCCGCCAGATGCGCAACGGCATCGTCGAGAGCGTCCACCGCGGCGACGTGGTCGAGGTCGATCCGGCCGGCCGGATCGTGCGCCTGCTGGGCGACCCGGACCGAGTGGTCACCCTCCGCTCGTGCGTCAAGCCGTTCGGGCTGCTCGCCCTCGTCGAGGCCGGCGGGATCGAGGCGTTCGAGCTCACTCCGCCCGAGATCGCGATCATGGCCAGCTCGCATTCCGGCGAGGACGTCCACGTCCGAACGATCCAGGGGATGTACCGCCGCGCCGGCGTGAGCCAGACGGTCCTTGCGTGCGGATCGGAAGGCATGCCGCTCGACGCGTTGACGGCAGCACGCCTCGCGCGCGATGGGGAAAAGGCGGGTCCGGTCCGCCACATGTGCTCCGGCCAGCACTCGTCGATGCTCCTCCTGGCCCGGCTGCGCGGCTGGCCGCCCCAGGGCTACTGGCAGGACGACCATCCCGCCCAGATCGCCTACCGGGCGAGCGTCGCGGCGGCGTTCGGAACCCGGCCCGACCGGCTCGTCACGGCGATCGACGGGTGCGGGCTCGCCACCTACGCATTCCCGCTCCACGCGGTCGCCCGCGCCTACGCGTTCCTGGCTGATCCGTCCGCCGTGCCGTCGAGCGATCCGCGCGCGGAGCACGGGGCGGCGCTGACGATCATCCGCGACGCCATGCTCGCCCACCCGGAGATGGTCGGTGGCTCGCGCGACCGCCTCGACACCTCGCTCATGAAGGCGGTTCCCGGACGGGTGGTCAGCAAGGGCGGCATGGAAGCGCTCCGCGGGCTCGGGATCCTGGCGGGCGGCCGGCCGGGCAACGGCAACGGCGCGACCGGGGCCACGGGGATGGCGATCAAGATCGAGGACGGCGACGGGTACGACCGTGGGACCTGGGCGGCCACGATCGAGGCCGCCCGCCAGGCCGGCGTCCTCGACGCTGCGCCGCTTCGCGAGCTCGCTCGCTACCACCGGCCCGTGTCGCTCGACCCTCACGGCCGGGTCGGAGCCGAGGCGATCCCCGAGTTCGAGCTCGCTCCCGTCGGCGAGCTGATCGGCTGAGGGCACGATGATCCGCTCGGCGGCCCGTCCGCGGTCGCCCCGGCAGGCGCGCTGGCAGGGCCGATGACCGCGATCGACCCGCATCGGACGCTCGGTCTCGCGCCCGGCGCCAGCCAGGCCGAGATCAAGCGTGCCTACCGCCACCTGGCCAAGCTCTACCACCCCGACTCCGCGGGCGAGCGTGCCCTGCCCAGGTTCCTCGCGATCCAGGCCGCCTACGAGGCGCTGGTCGTCGATCCGCGCCGCCCGAGAGCCGGGGGGCGATGGACGGCCACGGACCGGCCGGCCGGACCCCCGCCGCCGTCGTGGCAGGCCGATCCGGCCCGGGCGCGAGCCACTCGCGAGGCCTACCGCGCCCGGACCCGGCGGACAGCCGGAGCCGCGGGCGCGTCCGGTGCCGGTCCAGCGGATGGACCAGCCGGGGGCGCTGCCGCCAGCAGTGCGGCCGGGGCGAGCAGCCGAACGGATCGCGGCGAGGCAGCCGGCGCCGACCGGGGCACGAGCGGGCGCCCGGGCCGGGCACGCGACGACGCCCCCGGCGCTGACGCCAGGACCGGCGCCGGCCCCGGTCGCGCGGGCCGCTCGAGCCGCCGTCCGAAAGCGACGATCGGGTCGACGAGCTACGACGGCGCCGACAAGGAACCGTTCACCCCCGCGTGGGAAGGCGCGACCTGGTACGGCGCCGGGAGCGGGACCTACTGGACGCTCAACCCGAAGGAATACGCCGACCCGCGGAAGCACGGCCCGGAGTACCTGGCTCGGTCGATGCGGGGGGCCGGCACCGCAGCCCCGCCGGACACGCCGAACGGCGTCGGCGACTCGGGGACCTCGCCGCCAGTCGAGTCCGCCGACCCGGATCCATCGCCCGCCCCGGGAGCGACGGCAGCCGACAAGCCGCCTCCCGGCACCGACACGCCACCCGGCTCCACCGCGCCCGAAGGCCGGGCAGGGGCCGAAGCCTCGACGGGCGCCGGTGAGCCGCAGCCGCGGTCTCCCCGTCGACCGCTCGGCAGTGCGGTGCCGGCAGCCGCTGCCGCCGGGGCGGCCGCTGCCGCCGGGGCAGCGGGCGGGACGGCCGTGGGCGCGGCGGATGGCCCGTCGTCGCTCGTCCTGCGCCTCAGCCGGTCGCTGGTCGGCCGGGTCGTCCTCGCGCTCATCGCCTGGATCCCGCTTGGCGTAGCCCTCGCCGCAGCCAGCGACGCCCTGCCGGCCTGTGGCGCGAACGGCCTGGTGTGCTCCGATCCGCTGCGGGCCGGGTTCTGGCCGGTGGACGTCCTCCTGATCGGCGCCTTCGTCGCAGTGCCCCGACTGGGCGCGATCGGAACGTACGGCGCCGCCGCGTTCTTCGTCGTCGGCCTCCTGGGGACACCCGTCCTCCTCGCGATCGGCGGGGCGCACACGCCGAGCGGGACCGCTGCGGTGCTCGCCGTCGTCCTCGTCCTGGCGTGGTTCGGTGGCGTCCTCCTCGCGGTGAGCGGCCGGGTCGACCTGCCGCCGTGGCGCGGCGCCCGTACCATGCTCCGGTGAGCCGTCGGACCGACCAGCCGAACGAGATCTCGGGTGCGGCCCAGGAATACCTCCTGGCGCTGCGCGTGATGGCCGTCGACGGGAATCGCGTGACCGCCGCGCAGGTCGGCCGGCACCTCGGTGTCAGCACGCAGGCCGCAAGCGAGATGTTCCGCCGGCTCGGGGCGGACGGGCTCGTGACCCAGGCGGGTGGACCGGGTGGGCGCGAGCTCGTGCTGACCGACCCGGGACGGGCGGCGGCCGACGGGATCTTCCGCCGGCATGCCCTTCTCGAGTGGCTCCTGACCGCGGTCGTTGGGCTCGGCTGGGCCGAATCCGACGAGGAGGCGGCCCGCCTCCAGGGTGCGATCTCGCCGCGCGTCGAGGCGCGCCTCGACGAGATGCTCGGGCACCCTGAAACGTGTCCGCACGGCAACCCGATCGATGCCGCGACCGCTCGGCGGCGACCGCCCGGGGTGCTGCTCAGCGCGACGGAGGCCGGCGATCGGGCCACGATCTACCGGATCACCGAGGAGGCCGAGGAGGACGCCGGGCTGCTGTCGTACCTCGAAGCCCGGGCGCTGACGCCGGGCGCCCACGTCACGATCCTGGCCCGCTCCGAGTCGCTCGACTCGCTCACGCTCGAGGGCCCGCGCGGCCGGGCGACCCTCGGGCTGCGACCGGCGGCCATGATCCGCGTCCTGCCCGGCGAGGCGGACCCGGCGCTCTTCCACCGGGTGCCGGCGCGCGCGACCGCCTGAAACCCGCCTTGCCCTGCGACCTGCAGCGACCATCTCCCAGGTCAACTTCTTGACAGATTGTTGTATAAGTCCTATATTTCGTCCTGTTTAGACATCACTGAACCAGAAGGATACATCGATGATGCCCGGACCGATCCCGCATCCGCGGACCTCCCGAATCGATCACCTGTCGCAACGGACTCGGCGGGTCATCGCCGTCGGCGCGCTCGCCGGCCTCCCGGCGATGTTCGCCTGGTCGTCGTTCTGGCTCGGGACGAACGTCCCGAGCGTCATGTGGGGCCCGGTGTCGTTCCTTCTGATCGGCCTGACGGCCGTCGGTGCGCTCGTCCTCTACGGCTTCGTCCGGGATCGCGCCAACCTTGGAGCGTCGACGCTCGATGAGCGCCAGCGTCAGCTCCGGGACCGCGCGTGGGTGCTCAGCTACGGAGTGCTGAGCACCGTCGTGGTCGTCATCGTGGCGATCCTCGCGATCCTCGTGCTCGGCCTCGAGCGATCGGTGGCGCTCGACGCCAACCTGATGACCGCCGTCGCACTGTGCACCGGGACGCTGATCCCGCTCGTGCCGGTCGCCGCGCTCGCCTGGCTCGAGCCGGATCTGCCAGAGGACGACTGAATGACGAAGTCCGTGGAGCGGACCGACCCGGTCCTCCACAACCGCCTCGCCGTGCTTCGCGCCGAGCGCGGGCTCAGCCGCCAGGACCTCGCCCAGGCCGTCGGCGCCAACTACCAGACCATCGGGTACCTCGAGCGCGGCGAGTACAACCCAAGCCTCGCGCTCGCTTTCGCGATTGCCGACCACTTCGGATTGCCGATCGAGGCGGTCTTCAGCCCGCGGCCGTTCCCGGCGCTGTCGGACCTCGTCTACAAACGAACGGCGTCCTAAACGACCCCTCGGGGCGAAGGGTCGGTCATCGCCCGTAGAATCGGGGGATGACCGAATCCTCCGCCTCTGAGCCAGGAGCAGTACGCGTCCGGATCGCGCCAAGCCCGACCGGGCCCCTCCACATCGGGACCGCCCGGACCGCGCTCTTCAACTTCCTGTTCGCCCGACACGTCGGCGGCACGTTCGTGCTGCGGCTCGAGGACACGGACGTGGCGCGCTCATCGCTGGCCTACGAGAAGGACATCCTCGACGGGCTGCACTGGCTCGGGCTCGCCTGGGACGAGGGGCCCGGGGTTGCCGGCGAGGACGCCCGCGGCCCGTATGGCCCGTATCGCCAGATGGAGCGCCTGCCGCTCTACGCCGCGGCCGCCGAGCGGCTGCTCGCCGCGGATTTCGCCTACCCGTGCTACTGCACGGCCGAGGAGCTCGAGGCCGAGCGTCGCCGGCTCGAGGCGCTCAAGCTCCCGCCGCGCTACAGCGGGCGCTGCGCCCGCCTCGGCCCGCAGGAGCGCGCCGCGTTCGAGGCCGAGGGTCGCCTGGCGGCCATCCGGTTCAGGGTCGGCGAAGGGGTCGTCGCCTTCGAGGACATCATCCGCGGCAGCGTGGAGATCGACGTCGCCAACCTCGGCGGTGACTTCGTGATCGTTCGCGCCGACGGGACCCCGCTCTACAACTTCACGGTCGTGATCGACGACGCCGCGATGCGGATCAGCCACGTCATCCGTGGCGAGGACCACCTGAGCAACACGCCCAAGCAGGTCCTCGTGTACCGGGCGCTCGGCGAAGCCGTTCCGAAGTTCGCCCACCTGCCGCTGATCCTCAACGCCGATCGCACCAAGATGAGCAAGCGCAAGAGCCAGACAGCGGTCGCCGACTACATCGCCGAGGGCTTCATCCGCGAGGGCCTGGACAACTACCTCGCGCTGCTTGGCTGGTCGACCGGGACCGAGGAGGAGGTGCTCGGGCTCGATGAGCTGTGCGCCCGGTTCGAGCTCCACGCCGTCCACAAGGGCGGGGCGGTCTTCGACCGCGAGCGCCTCGAGTGGCTCAACGGGCAATGGATCCGCCTGCTGTCACCCGACGACCTGGCCGAGCGGCTCGGGCCGTTTCTCGAGGCCGAGGCCGTCGCAGGCCGCATCGACCGGACGCCGAGCCTCGACGAGATCCGGGCGCTCGTCCCGCTCGTCCAGGAGCGGCTGCCCGTGCTCGGCGCGATCGGCGACCTCGTCGGCTTCCTGTTCGTCGAGCGCCTCGACATCGATCCGGCGATCCTCGTTCCGAAGCGCTGGGACCGCGACACGACCCGTGCCGGGCTGGTCGCGGCGCGCGACGCGATCGAAGGGCTGCGCTCGGTCGCCTTCGAGGCCGACGAGCTCGAGCCACGCCTCCGCGCCCTGGCCGACGAGCGGGGCTGGAAGGCGGGCGACCTGTTCATGGCGATCCGCGTCGCCGTCACCGGCCGGACGGCCACGCCGCCCCTGTTCGACACCCTCGTCGCGCTGGGGCGCGAGCGGACGTTGCTCCGCCTCGGCGCGGCAATCGCGGCCCTCGACGTGGATCCGGTCGCGAGCTCCTAGCCCGCCGCACCCGAGACCAGCGTCGGGAACCGCCGCCGCGTCCCGGCACCGCCGTTGACCGATTGTTAACGACGGCGGGCTACCATTCCTCCAGATGGCACGCACGATCCTCGTCGTCGACGACGAGCCGACCCTTCGCGAGACGCTGGCCGACGGCCTCGAGGCGGAGGGGTTCACCGTCGTCACCGCGGCCGACGGCCGCGAGGCGCTCACCCAGTTCCGCGCCAGCCGACCGGACCTGATCGTCCTCGACCTCATGCTCCCGGAGCTGTCGGGCGTCGAGGTCTGCCGGATCGTGCGCGCCGAATCGCCGGTCCCGATCCTGATGCTCACCGCCAAGGACTCGGAGGTCGACAAGGTCGTCGGCCTCGAGCTCGGGGCCGACGACTACGTGACGAAGCCATTCAGCCTGCGCGAGCTTATCGCCCGGATCCGCGCCCTCCTCCGGCGGACCGAGCGGGGCGTCGTCGAGAGCGAGCCCCCGGCAGCGGTCGACCTGGGCGACGTCCAGGTGGACCTGGCCGGGCACCGCATCCTGCGTGACGGGCGGGCCGTGCCGATCAAGCCGAAGGCCTTCGAGCTGCTCGCCTTCCTCATCCGCCATCCGGGGCAGGTGTTCACGCGCGACCAGCTGCTCGAGCACGTCTGGGGCTACGACTACGCCGGCGAATTCGCGGACGGTAGACGTCCACGTCCACTGGCTTCGCAGCCGGATCGAGACCGACCCCGCGTCGCCATCGTTCCTGCACACGGTCCGCGGCGTCGGCTACGTGTTCCGGCGCCCGACCTGACCCCGCCGGCTCAGCGGAACACGAACCACAGCGCGAGGTAGGAGCTGCCGGCAAGCAGGCCGGCGGCGGGCAGGGTCAGGATCCAGGCGACGAGGATGTCGCCGACGACGCCCCAGTGGACCGCCTTGACCCGATCCACCGAGCCAACGCCCACGATCGCACTGGTGATGACCTGCGTCGTCGACACCGGCATCCCGAAGTGGGACGCGCCGAGGATCACGGTCGCGGCCGTCGTCTCGGCCGCGAACCCATGGACCGGGTCGAGCTTGACGACCTTCTGGCCCATCGTCTTGATGATCCGCCAGCCGCCGACGGCGGTCCCGAGGCTGATCGCCGTCGCCGCGACGAGGATGACCGGCAGGGGGACCTCCTTCGTGTCGATCACGCCGGCCGAGAACAGCGCCAGGGTCATGATCCCCATCGTCTTCTGGGCGTCGTTCGAGCCGTGGCTGAAGGCCATGTACGACGCCGACAGGATCTGGGCCCGCCGGAAGCGGCCGTTGAGGCGCTGCGGCCGGGCGTGCCGGAAGACCCAGTAGATGCCCACCATGAAGGCGTACGCCCCGGCGAACCCGATCAGCGGCGACGTCACGAGCGGGAAGATCACCTTGGTCGCGACGCCGTCCCACTGGACGGCCGCCAGCCCACCGGCTGCGATCGACGCCCCCAGCAGGCCACCGATGAGGGCGTGGCTCGACGAGCTCGGGATCCCCAGCCGCCAGGTGATCAGGTTCCAGATGATCGCCCCGATCAGGGCCGCGATCACGATGAGGACGTTCGGGTCGACACCGCTGGTCGTCGTCGGGACCGGGTTGACGAGGCCCGAGGCGATCGTCTGGGCGACGGCCGTCCCGGCCAGGGCACCGACGAAGTTCGCGGTCGCCGATAGGACGATCGCGTACTCGGGCTTGAGCGCCCGCGTCGAGACCGACGTCGCGATCGCATT
This sequence comes from uncultured Chloroflexia bacterium, assembly GCA_963825545.1. Lineage (GTDB taxonomy): Bacteria > Chloroflexota > Limnocylindria > Limnocylindrales > CSP1-4 > Chersky-267. The sequence goes on from CAWGTR010000005.1 coordinate 210,212, forward strand.
GGCCGTGTCATGGAAGCCGTTGATGTAGTCGAAGATCACCGCCAGCACGAGGGTGGCGATGAGGGCCAGCGAGAAGCCTTCGGGCACGGGTCGAGGTTCTCCGTCCGCCGGACTGGGGTGGGCGTGAGTTGGGCGGGGACCGCTGAGAGGCTAACAGGTCGGGCGCGGCCGAGCGGGCGGCCCTATCCTATCCGCCATGCGCCTGAGCAAGCTCTTCTTCACCTCGCTCCGCGACGACCCGGCTGACGCCGAGATGCCATCGCACCGTCTCCTCGTCCGGGCTGGCTACGTCCGCCAGCTCGGGTCCGGGATCTACAGCCTGTTGCCGCTCGGCTTCCGGGTGACCCGGCGGGTCGAGCAGGTCATCCGCGAGGAGATCAACGCCATCGGCGGGCAGGAGCTCGAGATGCCGGTCGTCCACCCGGCTGAGCTGTGGAAGCAGAGCGGCCGGTACTTCAAGATCGGACCCGAGCTCGTCCGGTTCAAGGACCGGACGGACCGCGAGATGGTCCTGGCGATGACCCACGAGGAGGTCGTCGCGACCCTCCTCCGCGACATCGTCCGGAGCTACCGCCAGCTGCCGATCATCGTCTACCACTTCCAGACCAAGTTTCGCGACGAGCCGCGCTCGCGCGGCGGGCTCATCCGGGTCCGCGAGTTCGTCATGAAGGACTCATACAGCTGCGACCGCGACTGGGAGGGTCTCGACCGGAGCTATCGGCTCCACGCCGAGGCCTACGAGCGAATCTTCGGCCGGCTCGGGCTCGTTACGGTCGCCGTTGGCGCCGACGTCGGGATCATGGGCGGGTCGCAGGCCCACGAGTTCATGGTCCTGAACGAGTTCGGCGAGGACACGCTCGTCCTGTGCGACGCCTGTGGCTACGCCGAGAACCGCCAGATCGCGACGGTCGGCAAGCCCGAACCGGAGGCCGAGGAGCCGCTCCCGCCCGAGGAGGTCGAGACGCCCGACGCCACGACCATCGACGCCCTCGCCCGCTTCCTCGGCGTGCCCGAGCGGCGGACGGCCAAGGCCGCCTTCTTCATGACCGGTGACGGCCGGTTCGTCGTCGCGGTCGTTCGGGGCGACTACGACGTCGAGGAGACGAAGCTGACCAATGCCGTCCACGCGGTCGGCGGCCTCCGGCCGGCCCAGATCGACGAGATCAGGGCGCGCGGCATGGAGGCCGGCTACGGTTCGCCGATCGGCGCCCGCGACGCCGTGGTCGTCGTCGACGACCTGATCCTTCGCTCGCCGAACCTCGTCGCGGGAGCGAACCGGGTCGGCTGGCACGTCCGCAACGTCAACGTCCCGCGCGACTTCGAGCCCGACGTGGTGGCCGACATCGTCAGCGCGCGTGAGGGCGATCCGTGCCCGACCTGCGGGACGCCGCTCGAGCTGCGAAACGGGATCGAGGTCGGCAACATCTTCAAGCTCGGGACCGACTTCTCCGAGACGATCGGGGCTCGCTTCCTCGGCGACGACGGCGTCGAGCACCCGATCGTCATGGGCTCGTACGGGATCGGGCTCGGGCGGAACGTGGCCTGCATCGTCGAGGCGCACCACGACGACAAGGGGATCGTCTGGCCGGCCGAGGTCGCACCGTACGCGGCCCATCTCGTGTCGATCGGCGGGAACCGCGACCCCCAGGTGGACGAGGTCGCGCGCCGGCTCCACGACGGCGCGGCCGCCGCCGGGCGCGAGCTCCTGTGGGACGACCGCGACGAGTCGCCAGGGGTCAAGTTCACCGATGCGGAGCTCCTCGGGATGCCCTGGATCGTGACGATCAGCCCGCGCTCGCTGGCGGCTGGCGGCGCCGAGGTCACCGAGCGGGCGACGAGCGAGCGGTCGATCCGGCCGATCGCCGACGTCGAGGCCTGGCTGACCGGCCCGATCTCGGGCGGCGGCTCCGGCTAGGTCTCCCCCGGGGCGCCGGCGACCGCCGCCTCGTCGGGCGTCTCGCCGAACGCCTCGTCGCCCGAGCCGTCGCCGCCCTCGAGGTCAAGGACGACCGTCCCGTCGAGGGACACGATCTCCATGTCGTCGAGCGGTGAGTCCTCAAGCAGCTCGGTCGACTCGATCAGGTCGGCCGCGGGCGGCGCCTGCTCGGGATCGTCGATCCGGCCGATCGAGAAGGTGACCTGTGGCGGGATGCTCGCGGCGATCCCGATCTCGGCGACCCGGTACGGCGAGCCCTTGTCGCGGAGGGCTGCGTTCGCCTTCTCTTGGAGCGAGGTGGCCTTGATGATCATGTCGGCGAGGATGTTGGGGTCGATCTTGTCGATGGCGGTCGAGAGTCCCCGCCTCGCGTGACCGAGGCCGACCTTGGTCTGCTTGCCGGCCATGTCGAGCGCCTGCTTCGCCTTCTCCTGGGTCGTCGGGTCGGACAGCGCGACGGCGGCACCCTCCGCTCGCCGGCGCGCATCGTCCGCCGCCTGGCGCGTTGCGTCGGCGGCCTGCTCGGCGGCCTGGCGGGCCTTCTCGAAGATCCCCATCTCGTCTCCCTCGGCAGCGACGCGCCCGATCAGGGCCGGCGCGCGACCACGGTCAGGAGTATCGGAAGCGACCGACCGGTACGCAAGAGCTGCGTGCGCCGGCGCACCGCCGGATGCCCGGCGGCGATCCGAGGGGTTGGCCATGATGCGAGTCGCCGCATCAGAGCGGTCGCATCGACGGCGACGCCGTGCGCCCTGCTGACGCCGCCGATGCGGCGACAGGCATCACCGGGGAACCCTTGATCTCGGCCGCCGGCCAGGCCCTCGTAGGCCGGCCGGGAGCCGCGACACCGGCCCTCAGGCGTGCTTGACGACGATCCGCTCGATGATGTCGGCGACGTCCTCGCAGTCGTCGATCGTGGCCTCGAGGAGGTTGTAGATCTTCTTCCACTTGATGACTTCGATCGGGTCGGGGTTGCCCTCGAACAACCCGGCGATCGCGCCGCGGACGAGTCGATCCCCCTCGTTCTCGAGGCGATGGATCTCGATCCAGTACTTCTCCAGACCTTTGAACCCACGCAGGTGGAGGAGCGCCTCGTGGATCTGCTCGCACTGGCTGACGATGATCGAGGCCTGCTGGATGGCGGTCGCCGTCGGCGCCTCGATCCGGTACAGGCCGAACGTGTCGCCGACCTCTTCGATCATGTCCAGGACGTCGTCGAGTCCGGTGATCAGGCCGTGGATGTCCTCGCGATCGAACGGGGTGACGAAGGTCGCCTCGAGCCGATGGCCGATGTCGTGGCTGATCTCGTCGCCGCGGTGCTCGGCCTCGACCAGCTCGGCCGTCCGGCGCGGGATGTCGTCGTAGCTCCGGAGCATCGACTCGAGCAGTCGGGCGCCCCCCAGGACATTGGCCGCATCCTCGACGAACAGATCGAAGAAGCGCTCCTCGCGCGGAATGATCCGGACCTTCACGCAACCTCTCCTCGGACGCTCGCGGGCCGTCCACTCTAGCGCATCCCACCCGGCCAGCCCCCGGACCGGTCGTGTGCGATCCTGCGAACGTGGACACGCTGGTGATCGCGTTCATCGTCGTGCAGGCGATCGCGCTGGGGATCGCGATCGGGCTGGCGATCGTCCGGGGCCGCACTCTGGGAAGGGTCCGCGAGCTGCTCGCCGATGGCGCGGCCGCGCCCGCGGAGCCGGTCGACCCGGATGGCGTCGACG
>CAWGTR010000006.1:0-328359 GCA_963825545.1 uncultured Chloroflexia bacterium
ACCTGCCCGGATTTGGCACCTTGCCGGCGCGACGCCGGTAGGTTGTCGTGGCTTCAACGGGCCGGTCCCTCCGCCACTCTTGATAAGCGCTCTTCGGTTGTCGCCGGATGGTACGGGCGACGGCCGTCCGTCGTCAACCGCGGGCTAGCGGCGGTCGGTGAGGCCCAACCGGATCGCGACGGCCGCCGCCTCGACGCGGCCCGACACGCCGAGCTTCGACAGGATGTTGCCGACGTGGACGCCGACCGTCTTCTGGCTGATGAACAGGTGCTCGCCGATCTCTCGATTCGTGCGGCCGGCCGCCAGCAGCAGGAGGACCTCGCGCTCGCGCGGGCTGAGCCCGAACGCCGCCGAACGCGGACGGGCCGGGCCGACGAACTCGCGGGCGAGACCCCGCTCGGCGGCACCGCCGCCGCTCTCGGTCGGTCCGCCGATGGCCACGGCGACCGGCAGCCCGACGGGTTCGCCGCCGTCGGCGGGGCCGCCCTCGGCCGACTCGGGGATCACGATGCGAGCGCGGGCGGCAAGCTCCTCGAGCTCGCGCAGCAGCGGGCGCGCGCCGAGCTCGTGGGCGATCCGGACCGCGTCGAGCAGCGGTCGCCGCGCCGCGGCCCGGCCCGGCCGTCCGTCGCCGGCCGCCAGGGCAGCCTCGGCCTGCCGCCAGCGCGCCCGGGCGACCTGGTACGGAATCCCGATCGCCTCCCAGGCCCGGGCGATGGCGTCCCAGGCAGTGGCTTCGTCGTGCCCGTCGACGCGGGCGGCAAACGCCCGGGCCGTGGCCAGGAACGCGTCGGCCTCGCGACGCGAGCCGATCGTCCGGGCGACCCCGGCGCGCGAGACCGCCCGCTCGGCCATGTCGAGCACCTTGCGCGCCTGGGCCCGCGCCGCGGCCAGCGCTGGCAGGTCGCGCCGCTCGCGGGCATCGGCGACTGCCCAGGCGTCGGTCTCGAGGACCGTGGCCGCCATCTTCGCCATCAGCACCCAGTCCTCGGTCTCGCGGACGCGGGCCCAGCCGAGGTCGACCGCGCGCCGGGCATCGCCGAGATCGCCACGCCACAGCGCGAACGACGCGGCGGCCCGATAGGCGGGCACGGAGTCCTGGGCGTCGGGCACCGTCTCGAGTTCGAGCAGCAGGCGCCCGAGCAGGCGTCCGGCCCATTCGCCGGCCCGGGACTCGATCTCGACGATCGCCAGGTTCGAGACGGCGTTGACGAAGTTGACCCCGACCGGGCTCCACTCGAGCGCGGTCTCGCCGAGCCGGCGCGACTCCTCCCAGCGGCCGAGGAGGAACAGCGAGTCCGCCCCGTTCCCACGCAGGAAGTTGCCGTAGATCGCCTCCTGGCCGGCCGATCGGGCGGCCTCGATGCCGGCCATCGCGACGTCGACGGCCTCGCGTCGCCGGCCGAGCAGGTCGAGCGCCGTGGTCAGGTTGGCGGTCGCCCGGAAGATCTCGTCGAGCCGGCCGAGCTCCTCCGCGATCGAGCGCGCCTCACGCAGCAGGGCGACCCCGGTCTCCGGGTCCTCGCCCCAGGCCCGGGAGATCCCGAGCGTGCAGATCGCGTGGCCCTCCTCGCCGCGCGCCTCCGGCCCGACCGCCCGGGCCACTTCGATCGCCTCGCGGCACAGTCGCTCGGCCTCGCGGAACATGCCCTCCAGCATCCGGACCTGGGCGAGTGAACCGAGGACCAGCGCCCGTTCGCGGGTCGGCTCGTCGGGCAGCAGCTCGACGGCCCGTCGATGGGCGACGATCGAGCCCTCCTGGTCGCCCGCGGCTCGCCGGTACCGCCCGAGCCGCTCGTGGAGGAGCGCCAGCGCGACCCGGTCGGCCCGCTCGTCCAGGCGCGCGATCGCGGACTCGGCAAACGCCGCCGCCCGGGTCGGGCGTCCGTCGGCAAATGCCGCATCTCCGGCCCGCGCGAGCAGGCCCGCCGGGGCCGTTGGCGCAGTCGACCCAGCCTTGGGAACCGTCCGGTCGTCGAGCTCTAGGGCGAGCTCGAGGTGAGCCAGGCCGTCGCCCGGCGAATCGATCGCCTCGGCGAGCGCCGCGGCCTCGATGGCGGCGATCCGCGCCGGCCCCGGCTCGTGGGCGACGAGATGGTGACGAGCCCGCGCCCCGGGGCGATGACCGAGCCCGGCCGCCAGCGCCGAGTGGTGCCGCCGCCGCTGGGCCGGAAGGAGGTCGGCCTCGACGGCCTGGGCGATGACCTCGTGCCGGAAGCCGATCGTGGCCTCGGCCGGCAGCGCGGCGGCGGCGCTCGGGGTCAGCGCGACCTCGTCCGCGTCCCCGTCGCCCGGGATGTCCCGCGCACCGTGCCGGTCGAGGGCGAGGAACCCATGCTCCACGGCTTCGACGAGGCCGACCGCGAGGTCCGGCTCGAGGATGCCGCCGCCGCGCCGTGGGGCGCCGCTCGACCGCGGGGCCGGACGGTCGGCGCTCCGCTCGAACGCGACGGAGGTCGCCGCAAGGTCGTCGATCCGGACCGGCTCGCCGGCCGGGGCGACGAGGCGCAGGATCCGCCGGCACTCCGGGGTGCGCTGGGCGAGCCGCGCCATGACGAGCTCGTCGAGCGACCCGGTCAGCGAAGCGCCGGCGAGCTCGCGCCGCGCCGCCAGGAGCTCCTCGGCAACGAGCGCGTTGCCGCGCGACCGCTCGGCGACGAGGAGCAGGACCGAGGCCGACGGCCGTTCGCCTTCAATCGTCTCGATGAGCTCCGCGAGCTCGTCCCGGTCGAACGGCTGGAGGGCGAGCTCGGTGGGCGGCGTGGCGCCATCGGCCATCGCGGCGAGCGCCGTCCGGAGCGGATGTCCGCGCGTGAGCTCATCCGGCTGGTAGGTCGGCAGGACGAGGAGGCGCCCTGGCCGGGAGACCCGGGCGAGGAACGTTGCGAGCGCACGGGTCCCGGCGTCGGCCCACTGGAGATCCTCGAGCGTCAGCACGATCGGCGTCTGCTCGGCGATCCGGACGAGCAGCCCGAGGATCGACTCGAGCATCCGGGTCTGGCGCCGCTCCGGCTCGGTGACGCTGGCCCGGCCGGGCAGCAACCCCAAGCCGTCGAGTCGGGTGACGATGCCGGGCAGGAGCTTGGCGAGCTCCTCCGCGCCGGTCCCGGCGACCCGGGCCAGGTCCCGGTCGGGCAGGCCGGCGACGAGCCGCTCGAGCCCGATCGCGACCGGCGCGTACGAGTCGCCGGCGCGGCCGGGGCGGGCGCGGCAGCGGACCACCGCGAACGTCTCCGGGAGGGCCGCGATCCGCCGCTCGGCCTCGTCGATCAGGCGGCTCGCTCCGAGCCCACTGCTGCCCGAGATGAGGATCGTCGACGAGCGACCCTCGGCCGTCGCCTCGAGCGCGTCGGCGAGACGGGCAAGCTCTCGCTCCCGGCCGACGAACCGCGCGCTCGAGAACCTCGCGGGCATGGCGGCATTCTAGGGGTGGTCGATGGCCCGTCGATCCATCCGGATCGAACAATGGTGCGTATGAGCCGGCAGAAGGCGGCCAGCCGGGTCGCCGAAGGTGACGCCCACCGGGCGTCCCAGCTCAAACTCGCAGCCAGACGATGGCCACGCCTGACGCCGCACTGGCGTTCGGCGGGCCGACCTCGCCCTCCGCCCCTGGACCCCCGGGCCCCTCCCCGGGGGTCCATTCCTGTGCCAGGCGACCGACGTGGAGCGGGCCCGACCGGCTACGCTGGGCCGGATGGCCGACCCCGCGCCGCGCGACCTGCTCGCCGTCCCGTCGTCGCCGGACGCCGCACCGGGTCTCGAGCCCGCCGGCCGGCGCGGCTCGGCGCACCCGGCAAACACCCTCAACGAGCTGTCCGGCGAGGAATGGCTCTACTTCACGAAGTCGGTCTGGTCGACCGCCTATCCGTCGGAGCTCGGTCACGCGCGACGGAAGGCCCACGGCGCAAACAAGCCGCCCCGGCTCATGTGCCGGCTCATCGAGTTCTTCAGCCGGACCGGGGAGCTGGTGCTCGATCCGTTTGCCGGCGTCGGCGGGACGCTGCTCGGTGCCGCGATCGCCCAGGGTCCCCGGCGTGCCCTGGGGATCGAGCTCGACGCCCGCTGGGTCGAGGTCTTCCGGGCCACCCTCGACGAGCTGGCGGCCGAGCGCGGCGGTCTCGGCCCGCTCCTGCCCGACCTCGGGCCGAGCGATCCCGGCGGCGAGCGCGCCTTCGACCCGTCCGGGCTGGAGCTCCGCCGCGCCGACGCCCTCGAGGCGCTGCCGGAGCTGCCGGCCGACTCGGTCGACTTCGTGGCCACCGATCCGCCCTACAACGTCCAGCTGCCCCTGACGATGGCCGGCGGCCGCCTCGCCGAGACCCACGCCAACCGGCGCACCGACTACGCGATGGTCAGCGACAACCCTGCCGACCTCGCCAACAGCCCCGACTACGCGACGTTCCTGGATCGGATGGAGCTGGTCCTCGGCGAGTGCCGGCGGGTCCTCCGTCCGGGCCGCTACGCCGCGGTGATCGTCCGCGACGCGTATCAGGGCGGGCGCTACCTGTTCACCGGGGCCGACCTCGCCTCACGGGCGGAGCGCGCCGGCCTCGTGCCGAAGGGCGACCTCATCTGGTACCAGGCCGGGACACGGCTCCGGCCGTACGGCTACCCGAACGCGTTCGTCCCGAACATCGCGCACCAGCACATCCTGATCCTCCGCCGCGAACGCTGAGCGCCGATCACTCCCCGGCCGGCACCGCAGTCGTACGACGCCGCGTCACGACGCAACCGCTGCCCGGTCAGGCCGACTTCTGACGCGTGGTGATGAACGCGGCCAGGACGTCCTCGTCGATCCCGTCGGGGGCGGAGTCGTCGGCTCCGTCACCGACGACCTCACCGAGGACCATCTGGTGGAGCCAGCCCTGCTGGCCGTCCGGGCAGCGGACGAGCCGGTACGTGCCATGGACGTCGACGATCTCGACCTCGTCGCCCTGGTCGAGGATCCCGATCTCGTTGGCGCGAACCTCGTCCGGGACGTCCATCAGGGTGACCAGCCGGTAGCGGATCCGGCGGCGCTCCATCCCGCCGAGCGTCGCGGGCCCATCGTCGAAGGTCAGGCTCACCGCCGTCACGGCCGTCCGGAGCGGGTCCATCTTGCGCGCCTGGAGGAGCGATGGCCGCCGCCAGCGCGGGAGACCGGCCTCGGTCGGGTCCACCCCGGGCGGAACCGGCAGCCCACTCGAGGGCGGGACGAGCTCGGCCGTCTCGATCGCCTCGAACGGGGCGGCCGCCGCGGCGGCGAGCACTGGGTCGGGCGCCGGGGGATCGCCGTCGCGCCGCCGCCGTCCGAAGATTACGAACGCCGCCCAGACGACCGCCGATCCGCCGGTCGTGACCAGGATCGTCGTCGACCGGAACAGCTCAGTGGGCAATCCGCCGGCGCCCAGCAGGTCGCGCGCATCCGGCGCTCCTGCGGCCCGCGAGCCACTGCCGCCGGCCGTCGTCCCACCCCCATCTGGGTCCCGGGCAGGGACGCCCGCCGGACCGGCGCCGGGATGGACACCGGGGAGCCCCATCCCGGCGGCGGAGTCGACCGAGCTGGCCGGCTGGGGTCCGGCCGGCTCGGCGGCCGACGGCGGTGCGTCGGCGCGTTCGCCCCGCAGTCCGGGTGGCTCGACCGGAGAGCCATCCGCTGGGGACGCTTGGTTGGACGGACTCTTCAGCGACGCCGTCGAGGCGTCGGCCGGGGCGGCGTCGCCGGAGCCGTCGGACGTACCGGACGCGCCGGACCCGCCAGCAGAGCCGGACCCGGTCGGTGTCGCCGGGGCCGCCGGGCCACGGTCGGTCGAGCCACCACCGGACGGATCGGACCCGCCCGGGTGGCCGGAACCGGCCGCTGCGCCCGTGGCCGACGCGCTGCCCGATTCGGTGCCCGCGGCGTCGCCGGCGGGATTCGTGCCACCCGAACCCGAGCCGGCCCCCGGCTTGGTTCCGCTCGACGTGCCACCGCTCGTGGTTCCCGAGCCGCTGCCCGACGGGCCCCCCTTGACCACCCGGACGAGACCCGCCGGCAGACGGAGGCTCGACCCGTCGGAGGCCCGGGCGGTGAACGCGATGCGATGGACGCCGACCGGCAGCCGGCCCGAAGCCACGAACCACAGGCCGCGACCGTCCCGACGACCCAACCCCTGCGCGACCATCGACCGGGGCCGGCCGTCGATCTCCACCGCGACGTCGATCGGGGTTGCGCCGCTCCGGTCGACGTAGACAACCGAGAACCGGATCGTCGTCGTGGCCCGGGCGAGACGCGGCGAGACGACGGCGTCCCGCAGCCGGCTCGGCCCGTCATGGGCGAGCGCCGGCCCGGCGAGAGCGGCGAGCATGAGCAGTACGGCGGCCATGACGGACAGCCATGGCCAGACCCGCCGCCACGCCGGGGCGCGCTGCACGGTCGGCACGAATGAGATCCTCCGCCCCGGACGCGGATAAGCGCGAATGATGAGTGCGTCCGGCGCTGTCCCGAGGATGGCCGCCGGGTGCGCGGACGGCAATGGTACGGACGAACCGTCAGCCGGCGGCCGTCCGTCCGGGCGGGCGTTGACGGCACACACCGAACCTGGGCGGAGCGGTGGCTTCCGGTGCCGCGGCTGGTCCCCCCGGCTCGTGCTGGCTAGTTCGAACTGGTGATGGTGAATCGGGCGAACATCGGCGAGGCTCGGACCATGCAGGTCTTCCAGCCCCAGCCGACCCGGGCGGGGTCGCGCCTGTCGATCGTCACCGGGCTGGTCATCGGGCTGCTCCTCATCGGGCTCGGGGCCGCCCTCGGGTACCTCGCGCTTGCGACGCCGTTCAGCCAGCAGTTCGCGCCGGATCCCCGGGCCAACGGCGTCCGGGTCATCCTCGGGGCGCTCGGCTGGACGCTCCTGATCGCCGCCCCGGCGATCACCGCGGTCGCTGGTGTCGCCTGGCTCGCCGGGGTCTACGAGCGGGCGGCGACGTTCCGCGCGAAGCCCCACCCGGTCACCGGGCTGACCCGGATCCTCGGCGAGGACTACGCCGCGGCGACGAACGTCCGCCTGCCCGACGGGCGGATCGTCTCGGAGATCATTGTCGGACCCCACGGGATCGCCGTGTTCGAGCCGCTGCCGCCGCCGACGATGACGCGGAGCCACGGCGGTCGTTGGGAGCTGCGGGTCGGCAAGGATCGCTGGATCCCGCTCGAGAACCCACTCGAACGTGCCGCCCGGTCGGCCGATCGCGTCCGCCACTGGCTCGGCGGCGAGGACCATGGCTTCGTCGTCAGGGTGTACGCCGCAGTCATCTCGGCTGGCGACGCCCTGACTCGCACGTCGACCTGCGCCGTCGTGACGCGCGAGCAGGTGCCGGCCTATCTCAACTCGCTGCCGATCCAGCGCGGGTTCACCGCCGAGCGCCGGGCCCGGGTCATCGAGGACCTGCGCGCCGCCGTCTGATCAGGGCCGGTCCTCCACCGCAGGATCAGCTCGGCTCGCCTTCGCCACAGGGCACCCCGCCACGGCGCTACTCTTCGGGCGTCGAGGCGTTCCGGGAGGTGCGGCGGTGCGGACGATCCTGCTCTGGATGGCGCGCAATCCCTGGCTCAAGGAGCGACTGCCCCGGTTCCGCTTCGTCCGCCGCGCCGTCCGCAGCTTCATGCCCGGGGAGGATCTCGCGGCCGGGATCGCCGCCGCCGAGGCATGCCGGACCGACGGGGTCAAGGCCGCCTTCACCCGGCTCGGCGAGAACCTGACCGACCTGGCCGAGGCCGACGCCGTCGCCGATCACTACCTCGCCGTGCTCGACGAGATCGCGGCACGGGGACTCGACGGCGAGGTGTCCATCAAGCTGACCCAGCTCGGGTTCGACCTCGACGTCGATACGGCGTACCGGCACTTCGACCGCGTCGCCGGGCACGCCGCGGAGCGCGGGACGACCGCCTGGATCGACATGGAGGGCAGCCACTACGTGGAGGGCACGATCGCGTTCTACGAACGGGTCCGGGCGACCCGTGAGAACGTCGGGCTGTGCCTCCAGGCGTACCTCCATCGGACGCCCGCCGACGTCCAGCGGCTCCTGCCGATCCGGCCCGCGATCCGGTTGGTCAAGGGCGCCTACGACGAGCCGGCGTCGATCGCCTATTCCTCGCGGCGGGACGTGGACGCGGCCTTCCTGGCAATCGCCTCGACGCTCGCCCCGGCGGTCCGCGACGGGACCGTCCGGCTGGTCGCCGGGACGCACGACGTCGAGCTGATCGAGCAGATCGCCCGGTTCGGCCAGGCGGTCGGCCTCGAACCCGCCAAGATCGAGGTCGAGATGCTGTACGGCATCCGGTCCGACCAGCAGCGCCGACTGGCGGCCCGCGGGTTCGATGTCCGCTGCCTCATCGCCTATGGCGAGCACTGGTACCCGTGGTACATGCGCCGCCTCGCCGAGCGGCCGGCGAACGTGCTGTTCGCGCTGCGCCAGCTCGTGCCCTGGTAGGTCAGGCGGCGGACGCGGCGGGGTCCGCGGTCGGCGTTCCGGGAGTCGCTGCGCCCGGCGCCATGTGCGAGTGCTGGTAGGGGAGCCTGGATTCGAACCAGGGACCGGCCGTGTATAAGACGGCTGCTCTCACCACTGAGCTACTCCCCCGCCGCGATGCTAGCACCGACCCGCGGCCGTCCGGCCGACGGCGCCGGCCGACTTACGGCGTGACGGAGCCGACCGCGAACACCGATCGCCAGTGGATCAGCCGCACCGACACGAGGACGCCCAGCGCGGCGAGGACGAGGATCGCGGCGGCGGCGATCGACGCGTCGAGGCTGCTCTGGAACTCCGAGTAGACGACCAGCGGCAGCGTCTGGGTGAGCCCCTGGATGTTCCCGGCGAACATGATCGTCGCGCCGAACTCGCCCATCGCCCGTGCCCAGCTCATGACCAGCCCGGCGGCCAGGGCCGAGCCGGCCAGGGGCAGGGTGATCGCGCGGAGGACGGCCCACTCCCCGGCGCCGTCGACCCGGGCGGCGTCCTCGAGGTCCGCGTCGACCGATTGGAGCCCGGTCCTCGCGGCGCGGATGAAGAACGGCGCCGACACGAACGCCTGGGCCAGGATGACGGCGGCCGTGGTGAACGGGAGCTCGATCCCGAGGACGTCGAGCGGCGGACCGAGCAGGCCGCGCCGGCCGAAGGCGAGCAGGAGGGCCAGCCCGGCGACCGACGGCGGAAGGACGATCGGGAGGTCGACGATCGCCTCCACGAGGGTCGAGCCGCGGAACGTCCTGCGGGCCAGGACGAACGCCAGCGGGAGCCCGAAACCGACGGTCAGGACGAGGCTCACGGCCGTCGTCTCGAGGCTGAGGACGAGCGAATCGCGGATCGCCGGGTCGGTGAGCGCCGCGGAGACGACGCCGCCGAGGAGCGCCCGGCCGAGCAGGACGACGACCGGCAGGCCGAGGAGGACGATCGCGACGGCGGCGAGCGCGCTGACGAGGAGCGGGATCGGCCGGCCACCGCTCCGTCGGCGCACCGGCGCGACGACCCGGCGCGGCCTAACGACGAGCGAACCGGCCATCGGCGGGATCCCGGTCGATCATGACGGCGGCGATCCTTCTCGCGGTTCCCGCGCCGTCAGCGCGGGATCTCGACGATGACCTGGGTCGCCTTGACGATGCAGACCGCATCGTCGCCGACCTTCAGGTCGAGCTCGGCGACGGCCTCCGCGGTCATGAGGCTCACCAGGCGGTGCGGTCCGGCGAGGACCTCGACGACGGCTGCCACCCGGTCGTGCTCGACCCTGGTCACGATGCCCTCGAACCGATTGCGGGCGGACTGGGCGACGATCGGACGGGTCGTCGTCGTGCGGCGCCGTTCGGCCAGCAGGCGGCTGACCTCGGCCAGCGGAATGGTCCGCTGGCCGCCGGTCGTTCGCACGCTCGTGAGCCGGCCGTCGGCCTCCCAGCGGCGGACCGTGTCGACCCCGACGCCGAGCAGCTCGGCGGCCTCGCCGATCCGGAGGCTCCGATCCCGTGGCGCAGTCATACCGCGCATTACGTCACAATCGCGACGAATTGTCTAGGTATCGAGCCCGACAGGAGCAACCGCCAACGACGCCACTGCGACCGATCACGCGGTCAGGAGTTGCGGAACAGCTTCCCTGTCAGGTTCCGCAGGCGGAACGGATGAGCCGGGATCTCACGGTGGTGGGCGTGACCGTTCGTCGGCATCACGATCGTCGGGGCGTAGGCGCTGCCGGCGATGCGCGCCGCGAACTCGGTCTCCTCCGCCGTCCGCTCGACCTCGAGGGGCAGGTCGTCGGGATCGACCGGCCGCTCGAGGGGATCGCTCGAGCGAGGAGGTCGTGCGTAGGCCGGTGCCCCGTACAGCTTCGGCAGAGCGACGTGATGCTCTTCTGAGGACACGCGCAACCTCGAACGTCATGCGGGACCGGCCGAACCCGACGGTCCCGCGCCAGATGATAGCCGCCGCACCATACCGCGGAATGGTACGGAGGGGCTAGTCCCGGGCGGACCCCGGGGCGTGGAACCGTTGCCCCCGCGCCACGATCCCGAACGATCGTCCCGATTGGTAAGGTCCGGGGCAAGGCTCAGACGAGGATCGGTCGCAGGACCTGGCTCTCGACGACGAGGACGAGGTAGGCGATCGGGATCGCGGCGAACAACCCGAGCGCCGCGCTCCACGCGCTGCGCGACCGGGACCCGCCGGTGGGGCCGGGCTGGGGCACGACGAGGTAGGTGACGATCGCGCCCGCTCCGAGGACCACGACCACGAAGACCAGCACGGCGAGGGCCCGCAGATCGCCGCCCGGGAGGGCCGCCCCGCGGGACAGGGCGACGTCATAGGCCAGGTAGAGCAGGCCGAGGACGATCGCGACGACGAGCGGGCTGAGGACGGCCCGAACGACCGGTCGTGGGGCGTTCCGGAACTGGCGCCAGCGGACCTCGAGCCAGCCGCGCCTCCGGACCTCGTCGCGGCGACCCTGGCCGGTGGTCATCGTCCCTCGCCCAGGATCTCGAGCGTCCGGCGTGGAGGGATCGTGTCGGGCGTGGAACCCGCGACCAGCTCGACCGTGGCGACGAACCGCTCGAGCTCAGCCTCGCTGTTGTAGAACCCGACGCTGATCCGGAGCGCATCGCCGGGGAGCGTCCGGAAGATCGCGAACGACCGGCGCGAGATCTCCTCGAACGCCGCGTCGACGGGCCAGCCCGGGATCCGGAACGAGACCAGCGATGCCATCTGCCCACGCGGCGTCAGGAGCTCGACGCCCGGGATCGCGGCGAGTCGTCCGGCGACCGCCGAAGCGAGCGCGGCACCGCGGCGATGGACCCAGTCGAGCCCGACGTACATCGACAGCCAGGCCAGGCTGCGGGCCATCCCGGCGACCAGTGGCCGGCTGTAGCCCGACGTCTCGAACCGCCGGGCCGACGGATGGAAGACGGCACGCCCGGCGAGGTCCTCGTCGGCGAACGAGAAGAAGCCGGCGAACGTCTGGCGCAGCCGATCCGCCGGGCCCGGGGCGACGTAGAGTGCCGCGATGCCCTCGGGTCCGAGCAGCCACTTTTGGGCCGGGATCGCGTACAGGTCGGCCCCGAGGCTGGCCAACCCGACGGGGATCGCGCCGATCGCCTGCGCGCCGTCGACCGCCAGGAGGGCCCCGCGCCCATGGGCGAGCTCGGCGATCCGCTCGATCGGGAGAAGGGCGCCCGTCGTCCAGGCGACGTGGCTCACCGACACGAGCCGCGTCCCTGGGACGATCGCCGCGTCGAGCGCGGCAAGCGTCGCCTCGTCGTCGCCGCCCGACCCGACGTCGACGAACACCAGCTCGACCCCGAGCCGGTCGCGCAGGGCGAGCAGCGGGCCGAGCGCGCCGGGGTGCTCGAGCTGCGTCGTGACCGCCCGGTCGCCGGGTCGCCAGTCGATCGCCCAGCTGGCGATGTTCATCGCCTCGGTCGTCGAGTGGACGAGGGCGATCGTCGCGGGTGCCGTGCCGCCGACCGCCGCCACCGCTGCCCGGGCCTCGTCCATCCGCTCCAGGAGCTCGGCGAAGTCGTCGACGCCGGCCCGGCCGACTCGGAGCTCGTGATCGGCCAGCTCGGTCATGAGCCGATGGGTCTCCGCGGGCAGCGGCCCCACCGACCCGGCGTTCAGATAGATCCCCGCGGCCGTCGCCGGCAGCGCTTCGCGGACCGCGACCAGGCGCTCGTCTTCCGGGAGGAAAGGGGTGACCACGGGTCCGTATCATACGAGCCGTGACTGGCTATCCCCGTCCCGAGCTGCTCGCGACGGTGGACTGGCTGGCGGAGAACCTCGGTCGTCCCGAGATCCGCGTCCTCGACGTCCGGTCCAGGCCCGACGGGACCGGCCGCGCCGCCCACGCCGCCGGGCACATCCCGGGCGCCGGCTACCTCGACTGGGCCGCCGATCTCGTCGACCCCAACGAGGACAGCCCGCTCTTCCTGCTGGCCGGACCCGACCAGGTCGCCTCGGCGCTCGGCCGGCTCGGGGTCGGCGGCGGGACCACCGTCGTGCTCTACGACGACACCGCCAGCCTGTATGCCGCCCGGGCGTGGTGGAGCCTCCGCGTGTACGGGCTGGAGTCGAGCCGCATCCTCGACGGCGGGCTCGGCGCGTGGGTCGCGGCGGGCCACGAGCTGTCGCGAGCGACCCTGCCGCCGACCCCGGCCTCGTTCGCCCCGCGGGCCGTCCCGCGGATGCGCCTGACGACCTCCGACGTCCGCGGCTTGCTCGGATCGCCGGACGTCGTCCTGCTCGACGCGCGGGCCCCGGCCGAGTACCACGGCTTCGAGGGCAACACCCGTCGGCTGGGGCACATCCCGGGAGCGGTCAACGTGCCGGTGTCGGTCACGACCGAGCCGGGCAGCGGCCTGTTCCGACCCGGCGAGGCGCTGCGCGAGCTGCTGCTGAAGGCGAACGTGACCCGCGGGCGGCGCCTCGTCTGCTATGACGGGTCGGGGATCGCCGCCGCCAAGCTCGCCTTCGTGCTGGCCCTGCTCGGGCACGACGACGTGGCGGTCTACGACGGTGGCTGGGCCGAATGGGGCGACCGGCTGGACCTGCCGGTCGATCGCTGACCGGCCGCGGCCGGGGCTGTCAGCCGGCGCTCGTCGACCCGCCGCCCGAGCGCAGGTCGGCCCACGGGTCGACGACCCGATGCGGGGCGAAGATCTGGGTCCGCTGGTGGTTGACCGCGACCATCGCCGCGGTCTGGCGCGCCTCGCCGATCGAGTCCGACCAGTAGGCCGCCTCGGTGACCGGGATGAACCGCCCGATGAGCTCGCCCAGCGCGTCGACCAGGTTGCGCTCCGGCAGCAGGTGGATGCGGCCGGTGATCCGGAAGGGCGGGATGATGATCATCGCCTCCTCCGGGACCTTCGGCATCCGTAGCTCCGGCGCCGGCCCGACGTAGTCGTTGGCGACCGCGAACAACACGCTGGCGAGGTTGACCTGGGCGTATTCCGAGGTGACGGCGATCGAGCGCGAGCCGTACTCGTCGAGGCTCGCCTCGCGGAGGACGAGGAACTCGTGCTCGGCGTGGTTGAGGATGTCGCTGACCCGGCGCTCGCGGGTCTCGACCGTGCCCCGGGCGATGTACGAGTCGGTGTAGAGGGTGAGCTCGGTCTGCTGGGCGGGCGCGAACATCGCCACAGGATACGCCCCGTCATCGGGGTCGCAACCATCCCGCTCAGTGTGCGGCCGGACTCCCGGCGCGCGCTGTCACCAGGTGCTCGACGCCGTGCTGCAGCCCGCGCCAGATGGCCTCGACGCCGGCGACCGTGTCGATCTCGTCCACGGACTTGTCGGGTCGCAGGCCGGCGATCCTCGGGAAGCGCAGCGAGAAGCCCGAGCGATGCCGGTTCGAGCGGATGATGACGTCGAACGCGACCTCCACGACTACCGTCGGCTCGACGACCCGGTAGCGGCCGAAGCGCTCGATCGTATGCGCCTCGAACCAGACGGTCATGTCGGCGATCTCCGCGTCCGTCAGCCCGCTGTATGCCTTCCCGATCGTGACCAGCTTGCCGGTCTCGTCGTCCCGGACCGCGAAGGTGTAGTCGGACAGCACGCCATGGCGCTTGCCGTGGCCGACCTCGACCCCGACCACCACGCAGTCGAGCGTCGCGAGGGCCTTCTTCATCTTCAGCCAGCCCAGCCCGCGTCGCCCCGGCGAGTACGGGCTCGACGGGTCCTTGACCATGAGGCCCTCGTTGTTCCGGCCACGGGCGTCGGCGAATGCCCGCTCCAGGTCCTCCACCGAGTCGACGCTCTCGAGATGCGACAGCGCGAACGTGCCGCCGTCGTCGACGAGAGGCAGGCGCAGGGCATCGACGCGGCTCCGTCGATCGACGAGCGGGTGGTCCAGCAGCGGCTCGACCGGGGCTCCGGGCCCACCGAGGGCCAGCGCGTCAAAGGCCACGTAGATGACCGGGACCTGCGCCCGGATCGCCACCGATGGGTTCTTGCGTCCGAGTCGCTTCTGAAGTGCCACGAACGGCATCACGACGCCATCGCGGTAGGCGAGGATCTCGCCGTCGAGGAGGCCGTCCCAGGAGAGCTCGCGCGCGCCGTCGACGACCTCGGGGAACTGGGCGCTGATGTCGTGGAGGTCGCGGCTGTACAAGCCGCACCTCGCCCCCCTCGCGATGGAGCTGGGCCCGGATGCCGTCGTACTTGTCCTCGACCCAGGCCGTCGGTCCCAGCCGGGTCATGATCTCGGCCGCATCCTCGGCTGGCGAGGCGAGCATGAACTTGAGCGGGTGGAACAGGCGCAGGGTCGCGTCCGCAAGGGCATCGTCGCGGGCCAAGGCGGCCGTCTCGCCGATGTCGCCGGTGAGCATCCCGGCCCGTTTGACCGCGTCGAGCGGGCGGTCGAACGCCCCGGCGATGGCCGCCTCGAGGAGGCCCTCCCGGAGCCCGATCCGGAGCTCGCCCGACAGGATCTTGACCACGTACTTGGCGGTCAACGGGTCGCACCGGGCGAGCAGGTCGGCGAACAGGGCGCCCTTGGCCGCGGGGCCGGACGCCGCCTCGATCGAGGCGAACGTCGCGGCAACCTCGCCGAGCCGGAGCGGGTCCTCGGCGTCGGCGTGGCGGCCGTTCGACCGCTCGAGGAGGTCGGCCACGGCGATGCCGAGGTCCGACGACCGGTCGTACGCCTCGCCGAGCGCCCCGGCCGGGGCGCCGGCCAGCCCGGTCACGACCGACGCGATCGTGGCCCAGCCGAGGCCGGTCGATCGGCCATCCGCCTCGGCGAACGGTCGCCCGGCCAGGAAGACGGCAGCGATCGGCAGCTCGTCGGGGGGCAGCGTCCTCAGCTCGTCGGCGAGGAGGCGGGTCTTCTCGGAGGTCCGCGTCGTGGCGGCGACCCGCTCGGCCACCTCACTCCAGCGGCGCATGGCGGGGATGGTATACCTTCGTCGCCCATGCTCCACCGCGGCTGGTTTCCGGACTCGATCACGGGCGAACGGATCGTCCTCCGCCGCCACGTCCCGGAGAACCTGGCCGCGTTCCGGCGCTGGTACGCCGACGCGGAGGTCGCCCGCCTGACGCGCTACCAGGAAGGGCCGATGCCGATGGTCGAGATCGACCGGTTCTTCCAGTCAAGGGTGGTCGGGCCCGACTCGCTCGCGCTGGCGATCCACCTGCGCGACACGGGGCGGCTCATCGGGACCTGCGCCTTCAGCCAGCTCGATGCCGACAACGGCTCGGCCCTGTTCCACATCACCATCGGCGAGAAGGATGCCTGGGGCCTCGGGTACGGCACCGAGGCGACCCGGATGATGCTGGAGCATGCCTTCGAGCGGCTCGGACTCCACCGGGTCGCGTTGTCGGTGTTCGCCTTCAACGAGCGGGCGATCCGCGCCTACCGCAAGGCCGGCTTCATCCTCGAAGGTCGGGCACGCCAGTCGATCTGGCGCGACGGGCGGTACTGGGACGAGCTCCAGATGAGCATGCTCGATTCGGACTGGGCGGCCTTCGCGGCCGGCGCTGGCGGCGCCGGCGACGACGCGACCGAAGGAGGCGCCGACCGGCTCCGGGCGGGCCGAGCCGCAGCCGGTACCTGCCGCGCGAGTCGAGCGGATCGGCTGATGGCGAGCACAGGCCCGGCGGCCGACGCCGCGCGCGTCGAGTTCCGGACGATCATCGATGACAAGGGCCATGCGGTCGACAACGCGCATCGGGCGGTCGACCGGCTGGATCGCGCATTCGCCGCAGGTGATCTCGTCCGGACGCCGGCGCTGGACGCGATGCTCGGCGACCTCATGGTCGCCCTCGAGCAGGATGATGGCCAGAAGCTCGGCGGCAAGAGCGCCGAGGCCGCCCGGTTCATCCTGCGTGCGATCTCGCGCGAGATCGACAACGCCTGACGTCCGGAGACCCCGATGAGCCGACCGCCGCTGCCGCCCGAGCTCGACCCGGACATCGAGCGCCGGCTCGCGGCGGGCCTGTTCAACTACACCTGGACCCTGCTCGACCGCGACGACCGCTCACCCGACGACGTCGATCGGATGATCCACGCGGCCCACGCGTCCCGGCTGCACTGGGACGCGTTCGGCCAGCCGGCCAACCGCTCGCGCGGCGAATGGCTCTGCTCGCGGGTCTACGCGGTCCTCGGGCGTGGCGAACCGGCGCTCTGGCACGCCCGGCGCTGCCTGGCGATCGTCGAGGCGGGTGGCGACGGGATCGAGGACTGGGACCTGCCGTCGGCCTACGAGGCGCTCGCGCGGGCGTCCGCGGTCGCCGGCGACCGGCCGGCGGCGCTCGCCTGGCGCGATCGGTCGCGTGCCGCGCTGGCGAACGTCGCGGATCCGGAGGACCGCGAGACGATCGAGCGCGACCTGGAGACGCTCCCGCTCGACTGACCCGCAATCCGCCCGGCCGCCGCGACCTCGCGCGCGCTACCGTAGTCATGCGCGGACGCCCGCCGTGCTGCCCGTTCACCCTGGAGGAACGTCAATGCCCGACCACGACCTCAAGCTCGGGATCCTCCTCTGGAGCCAGGCGGCCGAGTGGCCCGAGATGCTCGACGCCGCCCGGCGGGTCGACCGCCTCGGCTACGCCCACCTGTGGACGTGGGACCACTTGTACGCGATCTTCGGCGACCCGTACCAGCCGATCTTCGACGGCTGGACCGCCCTCGCGGCGTGGGCGATGGCGACCGAGCGGACGCGCCTCGGGCTGCTCGTCGGGGCCAACACCTTCCGGAACCCGGGGCTGATGGCCAAGAACGCGACCACGCTCGACCACATCAGCGGCGGCCGAGCGATCCTCGGCATCGGCGGAGCCTGGATGGAACCCGAGCACCAGGCGCACGGGATCGACTTCGGGACCGGGTTCGGCCAGCGCCTCGACTGGCTCGAGGAGTCGACCGCGGCGATCCGCGAGCTGCTCGACGGCGGAGAGGTGACCTCGGCGCCGGGCGGCCACTACCAGTTCGACCACCTCCGCCACGCGCCGCTGCCGGTCCAGCGCCGGCTGCCGATCATGATCGGCGGGAGCGGTGAGAAGAAGACCCTGCGGACGGTCGCCCGGCACGCCGACCTGTGGAACGCGATGGGCCCGCTCGAGCTCATGGCGCACAAGGTCGACGTGCTCCGCGAGCACTGCGCGGCCGTCGGCCGGGACCCGTCCGAGATCGAGTTCACGCTCGGGGTCAAAGTCACGATCCGCGACACCGTGGCGGAGGCGGAGCGCGTCTGGCGCGAGGCGATGGCTCACAACCGCACGCCGCTGTCCGACCTCGAGGACGACGACACGTTCTGGAATGGCACCTCGGAATTGATCGCCGACCGGCTCCGGCCGTATGTGGAGCTCGGCTTCCGGACCGTCATCTCGGAGCAGCCGGCGCCGTACGACATGGAGACCTTCGAGCGGTTCATCGGTGAGGTGAAGCCGCTGGTGGACGCCGGCTGAGGGCGGCCGGTCGAGGGCCGCGCCTCGCGAGACGCGAATGGAGCGCGAGTAGACTGCGGCCGTGGCCCGGGCCTGCCCAACCTGCGGAGCGGACGTCGGGGCCGCTGCGCGCTTCTGCGCGACGTGCGGCACCGAGCTCCCGACCGGCTGTCCGCGCTGCGCCGCCGAGATCCCGGCGGGAGCGCGGTTCTGCCCGAGCTGTGGGCTGACCCTCGGCCCGGACGAGCTTCCCGAGGAGCGCAAGCTCGTCACCGCCGTCTTCGTCGACCTGGTCGATTTCGACCGCCCTCGGCGACCGGCTCGACCCCGAGCGTGTTCGGGCGATCCTGCAGGCCTACTTCTCGATCGTATCGTCGACGGTCGGGGCATGGGGCGGGAGCGTCGAGAAGTACATCGGTGATGCAGCGGTGGCGGTGTTCGGCATCCCGCGCGTCCGCGAGGACGACGCCGCCCGCGCCGTCAGCGCCGCCGTCGAGATCCGCGACCGGGTGGCCGAGCTCGCCGCCGAGCTTGCCGAGCGGAGTGACGTGCGGCTGGCCATCCGGATCGGGGTCAACACCGGCGACGTCGTGGCGCCGACCGGGGTCCGGCCCGACGGGCTGATCGTCACCGGCGATGCGATCAACGTTGCCGCCCGGATCGAGGCGGCCGCCGCCCCCGGCGGGATCCTCGTCGGGGAGCGGACCTTCCAGGCCACCCGAACCGTGTTCGACTTCGCGCCGCCGGAACGGACCCAGGTCAAGGGCAAAGGCGACCCGATCGCCGTTCACGCGCTCGAGCGTCGGATCCCCGGTGCGCTCGAGGCCGGACCGGTCCGCAATCTCCGGGCCCGGCTGGTCGGTCGCGAGCGCGAGCTGGCCGTGCTCGGTGGGCTGCTCGACGAGGCCATCGAGACGCGCTCGCCACGGCTGGCGATCGTCTACGGGCCGGCCGGGATCGGCAAGAGCCGGCTCGTCCAGGAAGCACTCGCCCTCGGCTCGCTCGAGCGCCCGGACCTGGCTTCGCTGCGCGGCCGCTGTCCGGCCGTCGACAAGGGGATCGCCTACTGGCCGCTCGCCGAGATCGTCCGCAGCGCCTGCCTCATCTCGTTGGACGATGACGGCGCGCAGGCGGCGCAGAAGCTCGGGGAGCGGGCGACGGCGCTGCTGACGGCCGCGGCCGTCGCCGAGGAGGACGTCGCGGCCACGGTCTTCGCCCTGGCCACGACTGCCGGGATCGTCCTCCCCGACAACCCGCTCGACCGGTCGCGGCCGCTCGCCGTCAAGACCGAGCTCGCCCGGCGCTGGCCGCAGTTCGTCTCGGCCCTGGCGGCGCGAGCGCCCACGATCATGGTCATCGAGGACCTTCACTGGGCGAGCGAGCTGGTCGTCGAGATGCTGGAGCGCATCCTCGCCCGCGCGAGCGGGGCGATCCTGCTCGTCGCCACGGCCCGGCCGGAGTTCGCCGAGGGTCACCCCTCGTTCGCCGCCGGCCGAGCCGACGTGGTGACCCTGCCGCTCCGCCCGCTCGACCGGCGCCACGGCGCGGGGCTCCTCGACGGGCTCCTGCCCGACCGGAGCCTGCCGCCCGAGGTCGAGGAGGACATCCTGGCCACCGCCGAGGGCAACCCGCTGTTCATCGAGGAGATCGTCACCCGGCTCGTCGAGATGGGCTCGATCGTCCGCGAGGACGGCCACTGGCGATCAGCCGGGCCGGCCGGCGTGCCGATCCCCGACACGATCCACGGCCTGCTCGCCGCCCGGATCGACGCCCTGCCCGAGGCCGAGCGCCGGGTCCTTCGCGAGGCGGCCGTGGTGGGCAAAGTGTTCTGGGACCAGCCGGTCGCGATCGCCATCGGGTCGCCGGACGTCGACGACCCGCTGTCAGAGCTCGAGCGGCGTGGGCTCGTCGCGCTCCGGCCGAGCTCGTCGCTGTCCGGTCAGGTGGAATACGCGTTCAAGCACGCCCTGATCCGCGACGTTGCCTACGCCGGGATGTCGCTGGCCCGCCGGGCGACGGCTCACGCGGCCGTCGCCGCCTGGCTCGGGAAGCTGAGCCCGGAGCGACCGGAGGAGCTGGCCGAGCTCATCGCCTTCCATTACGAGCATGCGCTGGGCGACGGCGCCGACCTTGCCTGGACCGCCGGCTCGGCTGAGCTCGTCCAGCTCCGTGAACGCGCCTATGCGGCCTTCCGGATCGCCGGCACGACCGCTCGCAAGCGCTACGTCCTCGCTCGCGCCATCGAGCTCCACGGGCGGGCGGTCGAGCTGGCCGCCACCCCCGAGCAGCGGGCGCTTGCGCTCGAGGACCTCGGCGACGATCACGACGCCGCCTACGACGGTGACAACGCCCGTGTCCCGTGGGACGAGGCGATCGCGATCCGTCGGTCGCTCCCCGGTCCCGGGCTCCACGTCGCGCGGATGAGCATGAAGGTCGCCCGGATGGGCGCGATCCTGTGGGGCTCGTTCAGCCCGCCGATGGAGCCCGAGCTGATCGACGCCTACGTGCGGGCTGGGTTCGATGGCGCGCCGGACGAGGAGACCCGGGCCTGGCTCGACGTCCTGCTCGCGGCGGCCGGGGTCCGCTGGACCGCGTTCCATCGGCCCGACCCACTGCCCTACCAGGCACGAGTCGACGCGATCGAGGCCGCCGGCGCCTACGCCGAGCGGACCGGGAACTCGATCCTCGAAGCGAGCGAGCTCCACATCCGACGCGCGCTGCTCATCACCAACGGCGACGTCGACGGCTGCCTGGCCGCGACCCGCCGCCAGCTCGCCGTTGCCGAGCAGCTGGACGACCCGCGCGAGCGCCATCTCGGCCTGATCGAGGCCGGGAATACGCTGACCTGGGTCGCGGGCGAGGCCGAGGCCATGATCGAGCCGCTGGCACGCTCGCTCCGGATGGGACGGGAGATCCGGCCGCACGACGTCAACCACTCGACGATGACGCTGGCGGCGGCGCTCTTCCTGGCGGGCCGCTGGGACGAGATCCCCGCGCTCATCGACGAGCACCTGGCGGCCTTCGCCGAGCAGCAGGACTCGTCGTGCCCGTTCGCGATGTCCGGCTTCCCGCTGTCGGCGGTCGTCCTGGCCCACCGCGGCGATCCCGAGCGGGCCCGTTCGGTGCTCGGCCAGATGCCCGAAAGCGAGTGGCCGGTCGGCATGGTCGAGGCCCTCAGCGCGATGTCGGCGCTCGCGCTCGGCGACGCGGAACGAGCGCGCGACGAGGCACGCCGGGTGCTCAGCACGGGGGTGCGCAACTTCTCCGAGGAGCCGGCGATCGAGCTGCTCGTGCTGGCCGACGCCCTGGTTGCGCTCGAGGACTGGGCGGGCCTTGCCAACTTCCTGCCGGAGCTCCGCGCGCGCTCCCGGCTGATCGCCCTTGCGGCGCCGGTGGCCGACCGGGCGGAGGCCCTCGCCCTCGCGAGCGCGGGATCCACCGGGCCAGCCGTCGCGCTCCTCGAGCGTGCGGTCGCCGCCTTCGACCGGCTGGCCGTCTTCGAGGCGGCACGGACCCGCGAGCGCCTGGCCGAGCTCGATCCCGGTCGCCGGCGCGAGCTCCTGGACGCGGCCCTGGCGACGTACGTGGCCCTCGGCGCGATCCCCCACGCGTCACGCGTTCGCAACCTCGACAGCTGATCCCGGGTGCGTCGCCCGCGGGACGCCTGCGGTACCGTTCCCACACAGCCAGAGGGATCGCCACGCGTGGACCAGACTGACGGTCGGGGCCCGGCCCGGACCGTTACGACCGAGGGATCGACCCCGCCCGCCCGTTCCGGCCGGCCGGGCCGCGTCGCGGCGACCGTCGAGTTCGAGCACGTCACGAAGGTCTACGGCCGGACCGAGAAGGGAACCCCCGGCGCCGTCAACGACCTGTCGCTGTTCGTGCCGGCCGGCAAGATCTGCGTGCTGGTCGGGCCGTCCGGCTGCGGCAAGACCACCTCTCTCAAGATGGTCAACCGGCTGATCGAGCCGACCTCCGGACGGATCCTCATCGACGGCGTCGACGCTTCCACCCGCGAGCTGACCGAGCTCCGCCGCGGGATCGGCTACGTGATCCAGTCGACCGGCTTGTTCCCGCACCAGACGATCGGCGAGAACGTCGCCGTGGTCCCCCGCCTGCTCGGCTGGAGCGACGCCCGGCGGCGCGAGCGCACGGACGAGCTGCTCGGCCTGGTCGGCCTCGACCCGGCGCGCTACCGCGACCGCTACCCGAGCGAGCTGTCGGGCGGCGAGCGCCAGCGCGTCGGCGTCGCCCGTGCGCTCGCCGCCGACCCGCCGGTGATGCTTATGGACGAGCCGTTCGGGGCCGTCGACCCGATCGTCCGCGACCGATTGCAGAACGAGTTCCTGCGGCTCCAGGACGAGCTCGCCAAGACGATCCTGTTCGTGACCCACGACATCGACGAGGCGATCAAGATGGGCGACCTCGTCGCGGTCATGCAGGCCGGTGGCCGGCTCGCCCAGTTCGGCAGCCCCGCCGAGATCCTTGCCTCGCCGGCGTCCGACTTCGTCGCACGCTTCGTCGGCGCGGACCGCGGGCTCAAGCGGCTGTCGCTCGTCCGGGTCAGCGACCTCGCCCTCGTTGCGCCGACCACCGCCCGCCCTGGCGACGACGTCGCGGACGCCCGACGACGGCTCGCGGCCGATCCGTTCCGCTACCTGTTGATCGTCGACGACGACGATCGACCGATCGGCTGGGTGGACGAGCGACAGCTGCGGGCGGACGGACCGCTGTCGGCCGACCTCGCGAGCCCGATGTCGCCCCTGCTCGGGCCGCGCACGACGCTGAAGGACGCGCTGTCAATGCTGCTCGACGCCGACGTCCAGGCCGGGATCGTCACCGACGGCAGCGGCCGCACACAGGGGATCGTGACCCTCGACCTGATCATCGACGAGCTGCGCGGCGAGGACCTCACCCGAGCGGGAGCCGGGACGGCCGCGGGGTGATCGACTGGGGCTGGCTGGTCGATCACCTGCCCGCGATCCTGGCGCGCACCCTGCAGCACCTCTACCTGTCAGCCATCGCGGTCGCGATCGGGTTCGCGATCTCGTTTGCTCTCGCCGTCGTCTCCGTGCGCTGGCGCCGGCTCTACCCACCGGTCACCGCCACGGCCGGGATCCTGTACACGATCCCGAGCCTGGCGGTCTTCGCGGCCCTCGTCTCCGTCACGGGGATCACGCTCGTGACGGTCGAGATCCCGCTGGTCATGTACACGTTCGTGATCCTGATCCGGAACATCGTGGCCGGGCTCGATGCGGCCGGACCGGATGTGGTCGAGGCCGCCGAAGGCATGGGCTTCACCTCGCGCCAGCGGCTGTGGCGCGTCCTCGTCCCACTGGGGATCCCGCTCATCGTCGCGGGGATCCGGCTGGCCAGCGTCTCGACGATCGGGCTCGTCACGATCACCGCCACCCTCGGCAATTCGTTCGGCGGGCTCGGCTTCTTCATCCTCAACGGCTACCATCTCCACTTCCCCACCGAGATGTACGCCGGTGCCCTGGCCTCGATCGCCCTCGCCATCGCCGTGGACCTGGCCATCGTGCGGGTCGGCGGGCGCTGACGCCGTGGGCAGTGGCGGAGGAGACGAGCCGGGCCGCCGAGCTCGTCGAGGCGACGGGTGCCCGGCGGAGCCCGGCCATGACGATCATCCAGGAGGTCGTCGCCTGGCTGACCGATCCGGCCCAATGGTCGGGACCGAACGGCATCCCGGCCCGGATGTTCGAGCACGTCGCGATCTCGACCGCGTCGCTGGCGATCGCGCTGGCGATCGCGCTACCGATCGGCCTGCTGATCGGCCATACGGGCCGTGGCGCCAATCTCGCCATCAACACTGCGAACTTCGGCCGTGCCCTCCCGTCGCTCGCGGCGATCGCGATCGTGTACCCGATCACGTCCGCGATCGATCCCCAGTGGGGGTTCTATGTCGCGCCGACGCTCATCGCCATGGTTATCCTCGCCGTCCCGCCGATCCTCGTGAACACGTACGCGGGGATCCAGAGCGTCGATCGGGAGCTGATCGAGGCCGCCCGCGGGATGGGCCTGCGGGAGCGGCAGGTGCTGACGGGCGTCGAGATCCCGATCGGGCTGCGTGTGGTCGGCGGCGGGATCCGGAGCGCGGCCGTCCAGGTCGTGGCCACGGCGACGCTCGGCGCGATCTTCGGCTTCGGCGGGCTCGGCCGCTACCTCGTCGACGGCGTCGCCCAGAACGACGACGGCGAGACGTCTCGGCGGCGTCTTCCTCGTCGCTGCGCTGGCGATCGCCACCGAGCTCGCGTTCGGGCTCCTCGAGCGCGTGCTGGCCTCCCCCGGTCTCACCCGCGGCGAGATCCGCCGCTCGTCGGTCGCCCGGACATCCGGGAGCGACGCAGCCGCGTAGCCATGGATGGGACGCGGGGAGCGGCCGAGGGCGTCCGTCGTACATGACGGGTGTCGACCGATCTCCTGCTAAGGTAGCCCGACTGACGACGCGGGCCCTCGCGTCGCAGACCTAGGAGGATGGACCCAATGCGGCTGAACCGCGCGCTTGCCCTCGGGGCGGCGA
This sequence comes from uncultured Chloroflexia bacterium, assembly GCA_963825545.1. Classification (GTDB taxonomy): domain Bacteria; phylum Chloroflexota; class Limnocylindria; order Limnocylindrales; family CSP1-4; genus Chersky-267. The sequence continues at coordinate 24,413 of CAWGTR010000006.1, forward strand.
TGCTGGTGCTCTTGAGTGCCTGCTCGTCGGGTGGGAGCAAGCCCACGATCAAGATCGGCTCGGACGGCTTCTACGAGGCCAAGCTGATGGCCGAGATCTATGGCCAGGCCCTCGAGGCCAATGGCTACTCCGTGGATCGGACCGGGATCGGTCTCGGAGCACGCAAGGTGACCGCGCCGGCGCTCGAGAGCGGCCAGTTCGACCTCAAACCGGAGTACATCGGCAGTGGCCTCAGCTACTACGAAGCCGGCAAGCAGACCGGCGATCCGACGGCCAATGCCACCGAGTTGCAGAACGTCCTCAACGGGAAGGGCGGCGGGATCACCGTCCTGAGCTTCACCCCGGCCCAGGACCAGAACGCGTTCGTGGTCCGCAAGGACACCGCGGACCAGCTCCACCTGACGAAGATGAGCGACGTCGCCGCCGTGCAGAGCCAGCTCAAGCTGGGCCTTGCCACGGACTGCCCGACGAACCCCGTCTGCGGCCAGGCGCTCAAGGACGCCTACGGGCTCGACACGACGAAGGCGACGCTCCTCGCCGCGGCTGTGACACGCCGATGGCCGACGCCCTCAAGGCCAAGACCATCGACCTCGGCGAGCTGTGCTCGACGCAGCCCGACATCCTGGTCGACGGGTTCGTCCTGCTCCAGGACGACAAGCAGACTCAGCCCGCGGACAACATCGCTCCGCTGGTCCGGAACGACTTCCTGGCCGAAGGTCGACAAGACGGCGTTCGAGAAGATCCTCAACGACGTGGTCGGCCAAGATGGATACGGCGACCCTGGCCGATCTCGACAAGCAGATCGCGGTCGACAAGAAGGACGTCGCGGCCGTCGCGAAGAACTTGGCTCCAGGCGAACGGCTTCGTGAAGTAGCGTTCCGCGCGCCGGCCTCGGTACTCGCCCGAGGAAGCGCTTCGGAGCAGCGAGATGGCCCCGGTTTCGCACCGGGGCCATTCGATTCCCGACGGGTCGTCGAGGGGCGTCGGCCGCCCTAATGCCCGAGCTCGAGATCCTTCAGCAGGCCGGCGGCGGCGGCCCAGACGTCGGGGGCAGTACCTTCGAGACGGGTGACTTCCGCAGCGATCCGGTTCGTGAACGCCGGGTCGGACGCCCGCAGCCGCTCGGCGGCCCGAAGCCGATCGTGGGCGTCGCGGACGAAGGCCGCGTAGAGCTCGATCGGCGGCGCCTCGGCGAGGCGGCGCTCGGCGCCGGGCTCGAAGTCGACCCGCACCATCAGCCGGCCGAAGAACGCGCCGATCTCGCTCGCGAGCGGGTCGTGCGGCTGGCTGTGGCCGCTCCAGCGAGCGATCGGACCCGGGGAGACGAGCGCGAGGACCGTGGTATCGGCATCCACCGCCTCGGCGCGCAGCGTCCCTCCGAAGGTCAGGAACCGGTTGTCGACCCCGAGCCGGTCCACCACCCGGACCTTGCCCCACGACACCCGGGTCCGGGCCGGCAACGCCGCACCGCGCTGGTACTCGGCCAGCCGGCCCTGCCCGCCCCGGACGATCCAGAAGCCGATCGACTCCGGGTCGAAGTGGCGGAACGTCGGCGACGTGCGGAAGGCGACAAGCAGGAACGCGCCGCCGGGCGCGCCGGGCTGATCGCTGTGGATGAGGCTGAACCCGAGGTTGGCCAGGAGCCGGGCGGCCGCGGGTAGCCAGCCCGTCTCGCCCGCCAGGGCGGCGATGTCGGCCCGGTCCCGCGCGGCCTCGGAGGTGCCCCGGTCGGCCGGCCCGCCGGTCATCGCGGCGGCTCCTCGACGGGTCGCGGGCCGGCCCGGTCGGCGGTGGCGGCGGCCGGCAGGTCGGCGGTCGGGTCGGGCGCGTCCGGATCGACGAGCCCGCGGGCCACCTCGCCGACCTCGTGGGCGCTCCTTGTCCAGCCCAGGCGCAGGAACGCGACCGCCCCACCGGCGGAGGTCAGGATGAGGATCGAGGCGTGGACGAGGAACCCGAGGGCGAAGGCCTGATCCGACGGGAGGCCGATCGCCTTGCCGATCGTGACGAACGCGAGCTCGAACGTGCCGAGATAGCCCGGCGCCGACGGGATGGCGGTGGCCAGGGCGACCCCGGACGACAGGAGGGCGGCTTCGCCGATCGTGAGCTGGATGTCGATCGACTGGCCGGCCGCCGCGACCGCGAGCAGGCTCGCGCCCCAGGCCAGAACGCTCAAGCCGATCGCCGCGGCCAGGGTCCCCGGGCGCTGGGCGACCGCCAGGCCCTCGTGGAGGCGGCGACCGAGCTCGGCGACGCGCGGACGCCGCTCGGCGTACGCGATGACCCGGTCGGCGAACGGCAGCCGGTGGGCGAGGATCCCACCGGCGAGCCCGACGACGAGCAGGCCGGCGACGGCCAGGCCGAGCAGCGCCGCGCTCGCGACGACGCCGCGGACGTGGAGGACGAGGATCGCGATCGCGCCGATGATCACGACCACGGCGGTGTCGACGACGCGCTCGACGACAACCGTCCCGAGCGCCGAGGCGCGGCTGATCCCCTCGCGGTCGCCGAGGTAGTGGCTCCGCACGAGCTCGCCGAGCCGCGCCGGCAGGATGTTGTTGGCGAGGTAGCCGACGAGCAGGTAGCCGAGCATCGGCAGGAAGCGGACCGCCCGGATCGGCTCGACGAGGCGCTGCCAGCGGATCGCCCGGATGACGACGTCGAGCGACTGGAACCCGACCATGACCACGAGCCAGACGGGGGCCGCCGTCCGCAGGATCTCGGCGGCCTTGCCGAGGTCGACGCCGGACAGGACGAACGCGAGCGAGGCGATCGAGATCGCGATCCCGATGCCGGCCCGGACGGCTCCGCCGACGCCGCCGCGCACGGGCGTCAGGCCGCCGGACGCCGGGACGTCAGCTTCGGCGACCGGCGGATGCGGGTCCGGTGGAGCACGAAACGGGCCACGACCCGGAGCGTCGACAGGCCGTACACGACGCTCCGCCGGAACCCGACCGAGCTGGCCTCCTCGAAGTAGCGGGTCGGGACGGCGATCTCACCGATCGGCAGCCCGCCGGCGGCGACGACCTGGGCGATGAGCTCCTGGTCGAACACGAAGTCATCGCTGTTGAGGTGGTACGGGATCGCCTCGAGGAGGCGCCGGCTGTAGGCCCGCAGCCCGGTGTGGTACTCGCTCAGGTGCAGCCCGAACGCGGCGTTCTCGAGCCCGGTCAGGAACCGGTTGCTCAGGTACTTCCACTTCGGCATCCCGCCGGCGATCGGGTCGCCGAGGAAGCGGCTGCCGAGCATCAGGTCGGTCTCGCCGCGGACGATCGGCGCGATGAGGTCGGGGATCCGGGTGGCGTCGTACTGGTAGTCGGGATGGAGCATCACGACGACCCCGGCCCCGGCGGCGAGCGCGGCGTCGTAGCACGTCTTCTGGTTCCCGCCGTAGCCGCGGTTCTGGCGGTGGATGATCACATCGAGCCCGAGCTGCCGCGCGATGTGGACGGTGTCGTCGCGCGACACGTCGTCCACGAGGATGATCCGGTCGATCAGCGCATGGGGGATGTCGGCGTACGTCCGCTCGAGGGTCTTGGCCGCGTTGTAGGCCGGCATCACGATGACCACGGCGAGACGACCCGGGCCTGGAACGTGATCGGGGGAGGGCATCGGGGACGAGGATACCCTAGACTTCCGCGACGATGACCAGCCTCGGCGGCCCACGACGCATCGCGGTCCTCGCCGGCCTCTTCCTCATCGCCGTCGGCATGGCCATCTACGCGGTCCGGCCGGTTGACTCGGCGTCGATCGGACCCGATGCCGCCGCTCCGGTGATCGAGTTCCAGCGGTTGCTGGCCGGTCAGCAGGTCGAGGGCCATCTCACCCAGACCTCGAAGCCGTTCCTCGACGTCGTGTACGGCCCGATCTTCGAGCTCAGCGGCGACTGGCGCCCCGTGGCCTGGTCGGCGATCCTGGCCTTCGGCCTGGCCGTCGTCCTGGCAACCGTGCTCGCGGAGCGGGTCGGCGGTCGCGCAAGCGGGGCCTTCGCGGCAGCGGCATTCACCTTGTCGCCGATCCTGCTGGTTGATCTCAGCCTCGCCTACGCCGTCACCTGGATGACGTTGTTCCTCCTGATCGCCGGACTGGCAGTCACGGCCGCCAGACCCCGCTACGAGCTGGCCGGCATCGCGCTGATGCTGGCCGCACTCGCGCGGCCCGAGACGCTCGCTGTCGTTGCGGTTGCCGGGGGGGTCCTCGTGCTGACGGCGACCTGGTCCGCTGCGCGCCACCGGCCCGGACCGGCGCGGGGAGCCTGGCTCGTCCTGCTCGGTGCCCTGGCCGTCCCGATCCTGATGGCCCACGACCAGCTGCTCTTCGGGGATGCCCTGTTCTGGTCGAAGACTGCCGTCCAGAACTCGGAGGGGCGGGCGGTCCGGGGGCTGTTCGAGATGATCCGCTGGGTCGGGCAGCACTTCCTCGGCGATGCCGCCCTGCTCCCGTTGGCGGCGGTGGCCGGGTGGCTGCTGGTCACCCGACGCCAGTGGGGGCTGGCCGTCGGGCTCGTCGGGGTCACCCTCGGCATCGCCGCGCTCTTCGTGATCATCGGCGCGCGCGGGACGGCCTTGTCGCCGCGCTACCTGGTCCCGATCGATCTCGGCCTGCTCTTCGCGTCGGCGATCGGGGTCTCGGCGCTCGACGCGCCCGCCATGCGCCATTGGTTCGCGCGGCGCGTCCGCCCCGGCGTGGCCCATTGGGCCCTTCCGGTCGTGGGCGGCCTGCTGGTCGCGCTCGCCATCGCCCCGATCGAGCCGCTCGACACCACGGCCCGGGCGTCCATCGCCACCCAGGTGCGCCTCCACGCCAATGCTCGTCGGGCGCTGTCCGAGATCGCGGCGCAGCTCGGCCCGGTGCGCTCCTGGCGAGGCCTGCCGCCATCACAGAACATCTCCTCGCACCCGGCGGTGATCGTGCCGACGGACGTGCGTGCCCAGGCCGTTGCCCAGCTCGGATTGCCACTCACCGATGTCGCCTATTCGTACCCCGCCTTCCTGAACCCGACGGCCGGGCGGCCCGGGCCCGGCACGCTCATCTACCACGACCGCCGCAACGACCATCCGGCCAGTCCGCGCGACAAGCTCCTCGAGATCAGCCGGCCGACCACGGTCGGGCCGTACCGCTATGTCCCGATCCTGGCCGATCCCGCCGCCGGAATATGGGTCATCCGGGTCGAGGACGCCGCTTCCCCCTGACCGGTCCCCTGGCCGTGCCGCACTCACCCCGGGCGGCGATGTGGGACGATGCGGACGACCCCAGCACCGGGAGAGAGCGATGATCGAGCGCCTGTTCGGAGGCAAGCCGATGGACCCGGCAACGGCCGCGCGCATCCCGCCCGGCCAGTACAAGACCGACAAGTTCCCCGTGCTCCACTACGGGTCCGTGCCGCGGACCGACCTGGCGACCTGGGACTTCAAGGTCTTCGGCGCGGTCGACAGCCCGTTCAGCCTGACTTGGGACGAGTACAAGGCGCTGCCGCGCAAGCAGGTCGCGACGGACATCCACTGCGTGACGCGCTGGACGAAGCTCGACACAACCTGGGAGGGCGTTCCGATCCAGGAGATCCTGGGCCGGGCCCAGCTCCGGCCGTCGGCGACCCACGTCCTGGCCCACTCGGAGCAGGGCTACACCGCCAACCTGCCGCTCGGCGTGCTCGACGACGACGACGTCCTCCTCGCCGACACGTTCGACGGCAAGCCGCTCGAGCCGGAGCACGGCTGGCCGCTCCGGCTGCTCGTCCCCAAGCGCTACTTCTGGAAGAGCGCGAAGTGGATCCGCGGTCTCGAGTTCCTCGACCACGACATCCTGGGGTTCTGGGAGCGCTACGGCTACAACAACGACGCCGACCCGTGGAAGGAAGAGCGCTTCTCGGAGTAGCTCAGCCGCGCGACGCCGCCGTCGCCAGGCGGGTGGTGACCCGGCCGAGCGCATAGCGGGCCGGGCTGAGGACCCGCTCGTGGGCGCCCGTGAGCTCGATCCAGCGGGCGCCAAACGACTCCTTGAACGTGAGCATCCCGTGCGCCGGCTCGCCCGGGACCGGCCGGCGCCGCGCCCCGGGCACGTCGACGCCGCCGAGGTCCATCTCCGCTCGACCCTCGTCGAGCGCCCGGCGGAAGGCCTCCCAGACGACCAGGCGAACGGCCCCGGGATAGGCCTTCCGGAAGCGCGGATCGTCGGCCGCGTTGGCGTACGTCCAGCGCCGACCATGGCGATAGAACGTGGCGCCGGCGACGAGCTCGCCGCCGGGCTCGTGCACGGCGACGTAGACGAGGTGGCCGTCGGCGTAGGCGCGCCGGGTCCAGTCGAAGAACCGCTCGGCCGACGCGAGCCCGAAGCCGCGCCGCCCGGCCGTCGCACGCATCAGGCCGTAGAGGGTCGGCAGCCGCCCTACAAGATCCGCCAGGTCGGCGGCCGGATCGGCCCCGGGCGGAGCGGCATCGGGCGGAGCGGCGGAACCCGGCTGGTCGGCCGACGTCCGGGCCGATGGCCCGATGACGATCGTGGCGAGGTCGCTGCGCTCCGCGGCCCGGATCATGTTCCGCGTCGTCGCGCTGAACGAGCCGAGCAGGGCGCCCGCGTCGGCGACGCCACTGAGGTCGACCGCGAGGCGATGGCGGGACGGCTGGATCTCCTCGATCGGCGCGAAGCCGGCCGACGCCAGCAGCGCCCCGTAGCCTGACTCGGCGGGCATCTCCGCATCCGACGAGATCACCGTCGCTCCGCGCGCGGCCACCCAGCGGGTCACGGCCTCGAGCCGGTCCGCGACGGCACGCGGATCGTCCTCCGGGAGCGGCCCGCGCGAGACGTACACGCCGTCGCCGCCGATCAGCGGCCAGGGCCGGGCAAGCGCAAGGACGCGACTGCCGTCGTCGCCGACGAGGTACTGCGGTCGCCAGCCGAAATCGGCCCGGTACGCCGCCCAGGCGCGCGACTGGTGGACGTTGCCCGAGATCGGCAGGACGGTCGTCGCGTCCCAGTCCTCGAGCTCCGCGGGGCGGGCCTCGCGCACCTCCACCATCAGTTCCGGCGCGACGCGCTGGTCCGCGGATCGACGGTGAAGTTCCGCAACCGGCGTTCGAGCAGGACGACCTCGCGGTCGATCAGGCGGAGGAGCTCGCGCAGCCGCTCCTCGGTGGTCTCCGCCTCGAGCAGCTCCTGCCGTCTCGGCTGGTCGACCTGGATGATCCCCGACAGCAGGTACGACAGGATCGTCGGATCGTCCGGGATCGCTGCCCGGCGGGCGGCGGCGTCGAGCGCGTCGCGGTCGTCCGGCGGTCGTTCGAGGGTCGGTGCGATGTCCGGATCGTCCTCGAGCTCGACCTCGACCCGGACGTCGACCTCCTCCGCGTCCTCGCCGTCGAGCGGCTGGAGGAGCGACAGGTAGCGGACGAATCGCTGGGTCACCCGGTCGGTCAGTGCGCGGGCCAGCTCCACGTCCCCGACCGCCTCGTCGATGGGCTCCACGTCGCCGACGAGATACGGTTCCCGTCCGACCGTGACCGACTCGATCCGGAACCGACCGGCGCCGACGACCAGGAGCTCGTAGCGGCCGTCGCTGAAGGTGTCGACCTCGCGGATCTCCGCGATCGTGCCGACCGTGGCGATGCTTGTCGGGCCGCCACCGACCTCGCGGCCGTCGCGGATGAGGACGATCCCGAACGGGGTCTCGGTCTCGATGCAGCGCGCGACCATCGCCCGATAGCGTGGCTCGAAGACGTGGAGCGGCAGGGCGATCCCCGGGCAGAGGACCGTGTGGAGCGGAAAAAGGGACAGCTCCATGCCCGGAGTGTAGCCCGGCGCCCGTCGGCCGCCGGCGGTGCCGTCCCGCCCGGGAATCGAGAAGCCGCCGGTCGATCCCGGCGGCTTCGACGTTGCCCGAGGGTCGAGCTAGTGCGCGCAGCTCCGCGGGCTGCCCGTGTCGTCGGCGGTCCGGAAGCTCGACCCGCAGCCGCAGGCGGCGACCGCGTTCGGGTTGTTGACGGTGAACCCGGCGCCCATCAAGGTGTCGACGTAGTCGATCTCGGAGCCCTGGAGCAGGTCGACGCTCTTGCCGTCGACGTAGACGGTGACGCCGTTCGCCTGGAGGATCCGGTCCTCCTCGGTCGGGGCGTCCTCGATCATCATCCCGTACTTGAACCCGGAGCAACCGCCGCTGTAGACGTAGACCCGCAGACCGACGCTCGGGTTGGTCTCCTCGGCCGTGATCTCGCGCAGCTTGCTCGCCGCGGCGTCGGTCAGGTTGAGGAAGGTCGGCTGGGTCTCGAGCATCGTGCGTCGTCCTCCGAAGGGACCGGGGGTGGGCGTTCGTCAAGGGTCATCGTACGCACGCACCCGGGTTTCGGCAAGCGGCGCGCCGAAATGTCCGGGGGCGCGCTGGGTCGAAGGTCCCGGGCGAGGGCGATTGGCGGTCCCGGCCTATCCGTCGATCCGCTCGACGACCGTGGCGATCCCCTGGCCGACGCCGATGCACATCGTCGCCAGGCCGTAGCGGCCGCCGGTCCGGACGAGCTCGTGGACGAGCATCGTGATCAGCCGTCCGCCGGACATCCCGAGCGGATGACCGATCGCGATCGCCCCGCCGTTCACGTTCACCCGGGCCGGATCGAGCCCGAGCTCGTCGATGCACACGACCGACTGGCTGGCGAACGCCTCGTTCAGCTCGACGAGATCGAGGTCGGCGACGTCGATCCCGGCCCGCTCGAGCGCCTTGCGCGTGGCCGGCACGGGGCCGATCCCCATGATCGCCGGATCGACGCCGGCGACGGCCGTGGCGACGACCCGGGCGAGCGGGCGCAGGCCGAGCGTCGCGGGCCCGCTCCGCCTCGACGAGCAGCACGGCCGCCGCGCCGTCGTTGATGCCCGGACGCGTTGCCGGCGGTCACCGTCGCCGCCCTCCCGGAAGGCCGGACGGAGGCGTGCCAGCGCCTCGGCCGACGTGTCCGCGCGCGGGATGCTCGTCGCGCGTCGACGACGACCGGGTCGCCCTTCCGCTGCGGCACCTCGACCGGCACGATCTGGCCGTCGAACCGGCCGGCCTCGATCGCCGCCACGGCGCGGCGCTGCGACTCGAGCGCGAACGCGTCCTGGCGCTCGCGGTCGACGCGACCATCGCTCGGCCACGTTCTCGGCGGTCTCGCCCATCGAGTACGGGTAGTAGGCCGCGGCGAGGCGTCGGGTTGACGAACCGCCAGCCGAGCGTCGTGTCCTGCAGCTCGCGGCTGCCGCGCTCCCAGGCCGCCTCGGGCTTGGCCATGCACGTACGGCGCCCGGGTCATCGACTCGACGCCGCCGCCGATGAACACGTCGCCGTCGCCGACCTGGATGGCGTGGGCCGCCGTGTTGATCGCCTGGAGCCCGCTGCCGCACAGCCGGTTGACCGTCAGGCCGCCGACCTCGACCGGGAAGCCGGCCAGCAGGACCGCCATGCGGGCGACGTCCCGGTTATCCTCGCCGGCCTGGTTGGCGCAGCCGAGGATCACGTCCTCGACGAGGGCCGGGTCGACGCCGGCGCGGTCGACGACGGCCCGCAGGACGATCGCCGCCAGGTCGTCGGGTCGGACGGCTGCCAGCGCGCCGCCGTAGCGGCCGACCGGGGTCCGGACGGCCTCGACGATCCAGGGGTCGCGCAGCGGCCGGTCGAGGACCCGGGCCACGTCAGGGGAGCTGCTTCAGCGCGTCCTCGACGAGCGCCGGGTTGGACGACTGGAGCAGGTACAGGCTGTCGCCCGTGACGTAGGCGACGACCGGGCCGGTATGCGAATTCGGGTAGGTCGCCGTCGTGACCGACTTGCCGCCGATCGTCGAGTTGGCGAGGGTGACATTGGGGTCGTTGGCCTTGGCGACCGTCTCGACCTGGGTCTGGATCGCCGCCGACGAGACGCCGTTGAACTGTCCTGCCGCGATCTGGATCTGGCCGCCCGTGTCGGCCGCGGCCGCAACCCCGACCTGCGCCGGCGAGACGCCGAGCCCGGCGATCATCACCGTCGAGGAAGTTCGCCGCGGTGTTGCCGTTCAGATACAGGTTCAGGACGTTAAGCGATCCGGTCTGGAGGGTGACCCCACCCACGCTCGTCGGCAGCGTCGCCTCGAGTGCGGCGCTCTCGGCGAACGACGGGACGGCGCCGCTCGGTTGGCCGCCCGTCGGGGCGGATCCGGTCGGCGTCGACGAGCCGCCGCAGGCAGCGACGATGACGGCGACGACCAGGGCGGCGCCGATCAGTCGTGAGCGGATCGTCATGGCATCTCCTGGATGAGCGCTGCGGCGGAGGCGTCATCGGGCGCGTCGACGATGAACAGCCCATCGCCCTTGAAGTAGGCATAGGTCTTCTTCGTCGCGTCGGACGCCTGCACGCCGATGTAGACGTCCTTGCCGCCGAGGTTGCCCTGGGTGTAGGTCGTGTCGTTCTGCTGCCGGGCCGCCGCGATGAACACGTCGCGGAAGCGACCCGGGTCGGCGCCCTTGATCTGGAATACGGCGGCCGACTCCTTGCAATCGGCGATCGATGCCACACCCGGCGAGGAAATCGCAAAAGCGACGTCCTTCGGGGACTTGCCGAGCTGGGCCAGCGTCGAAGTGAAGGTCGGGTCGTCGACGGCCGCGAAACGCGCGCCGCTGAAGCTCAGCTTGGTTGCCGTCTTGCCGCACAGCTGGCTCGGCAGCAGGGCCTCGAGGGCCTTGTCATCGCTCGGCAGCTCGAAGCTCGGGATCGCGATCGACGACTCCGCCGATGGCGCTTCGGATGCCGGGGCCGCGCTCGCGCTCGGCGCCGCGGTCTCGGGGGCCGCGCTCGCCTGACCCCCGGCCGACGGTGCGGTACTCGAGCTCGACGCGCTGCAGGCGGCGATCAGCATTGCGGCGAGGACCAGTCCCGCCGTCGCGGGGATCGTCCGTCGAGTCATCTGGGCTTCCCTCCGGAACCCGGCACGGCCGAGAGCGCCGCGCGGCTCGCGGCCATCCTACGCCCGCCCGCTGCCGAACGTCAGGGGGTTGGAAGCTGCGACAGAGCACTTGACAGGAGCGCCGGGTCGTCCGCGGCGATGGCGAACAGCGTGTCTCCTTTGACGAACGCGTAGGTCACCCCGCCCACCGGGCGGCTCGAGTCGACGAGCTTGGTCAGCTTGCGGCCATCGACCGTCACGCTGGAGGTGGCGATCTCGCCGGGCTTCGAGGCCACGGTCGAGGCCACCCATTCGGACAGCAGCCGGTCGGCCGGGGCGGCCGCCACACGGAACGCCCCGATCTCGATGACGGTCAGTCCGCTGGGATCGCCGGCGTCGCCGACGGTCAGGTCGGTGACCTTCTTGCCGAGCTTGGCCAGCATCGTGTCGAGCTGCGCGCGTGTCGCGTCGGTGCCAAGCGAGTAGAAGTCCGGCCCGGTCAGGCTCAGGCGCTCGAGAGCCACGGCGCCGACCTTGGCCGGCAGCAGCGCTTCGAGGGCGGGGACGCCGTGGTTGTTGACGGACGGCGTCGGCGTATCCCCGGCCGGGAGCGAGGGGGCAGCCCCCGATGATGCCGGCGCCGGGCTCGCCACGGCGGCGGCCGACGGGCTGGCGGTCGACGCGGCCGTCGCCGCCGGGCTGGCGGTCGCGTTCGACGTACCGCAGGCGGCGACGACGACCCCGAGCGCGATGGTGATCGCCGCGCGTCGGAGGGACGCGGGCAGGCCGATGGTCAGTTGAGGGATTGGCGGGATCACGGAGTCTCCAGACGGTCCCGCCGGCTCGGTGGGCGGTGCGGGTCGGCGGACATGATGGAGCAGGTCGGTCGAACCTGCAGCCGACGAGCGGGTCAGCCGCGCGCTGCGGCCGTCAGCGCGGGGGCCGGGTCGAACCGCGGTCCGCTCGCGCACCACCGATCGATCCGCTCGACCAGGGCGGCCGGACCGCCGAGCGCCGCCGTCCGCTCGAAGGGACCCACCGGATGCGCGGCCCCGAGGCGCAGGGCGAGGTCGATGTCGTCCCGGCCGGCCACGCCGTCGCCGAGCGCACGCCACGCCTCGTTGACGATGGCCAGCTCGATCCGCTCCGCGATCACGGCGGACCCGAGGGAGCCGTCGTCGGGCGCCGCGATCTCGGCGACCGCCCCGACCCCCGCCGGCAGCCGCGGAGCGGTCGGAATCGCCGCGGCCGGCGGCTCGGGCTCCGTCGCAAACGCCCCGGCCGCTCCGAGTGGACGCCCGTCCTCGCCGTACCAGTAGAACCCCTCGCCGGTCTTGCGGCCGAACCGGCCGGCCTCGACCAGCCGCTCCTGGATGACCGACGGGCGGAACCGGGGCTCGTAGTGGAACGCCTCGTAGATCCCCCGCGCCGCGGCCAGGTTGACATCGACGCCGATGAGGTCCATCAGCTCGAATGGGCCCATCGGGAAGCCGGCCGCGCGGATCGCCCGGTCGATCGACTCGACCGAGCCCTCACCTGCCTCGAGCATCTGGAGCGCCTCGAGCGTGAACGGCCGGTTCACCCGGTTGACGATAAAGCCCGGCGCATCGGCCGAGCGAACGGCCACCTTCCCCCAGCCGGTCACGAGCCGGGTAGCCGCCTCGACGACGCCCGGGTCCGCCTCGGGCGGCGCGACCACCTCGACGAGCGGCATGACCGGCGCCGGGTTGAAGAAGTGGAGGCCAACGACACGTTCGGGACGTGCCGTCGCGGTGGCGATCGCTGCGATCGACAGCGCGCTCGTGTTCGAGGCGAGGATCGCGTCGGGCGGTGCCGCGGCGTCGAGCGCGGCAAAGACACGCCGCTTGCGTTCGAGGTCCTCGATCACCGCCTCGATCGAGACCGCGGCCTCGGCAGCCAGGGTTTCCAGGTCGGGTGCCACCGTCAACCGGTCGAGCGCCTCGTCGCGGCCGGCGGCCGGTCCAGGCATCTCGGCCGACGCGAGGCGGCGACGGCGTCGGGCGATCCCCTCGGCGATGCGCTCCCGGGCTCGCTCGACGGCGGCCGGATCGGCGTCGTGGAGGATCACCCGGCCCCCGGCCTCGAGCGCCAGCTGGGCGATCCCGGCGCCCATCGTCCCGGCGCCCACGACGCCGACGACCGCCGGCTCGGTCGGACGGTCGCTCAAACCGGCTTCATCGCCTCGAACGGCTGCCGGCAATCGGCGCACCAGCGGATCGAACGGCAGAGCGTCGGCCCGAAGACGTTGTCGAGCCGGGTCCGGCGCGATCCGCACAGCGGGCAGGGAACGACCTCGTCGAGCCGCACGAGCGTCCCACCGCCGAGCGAAGCGGGCGGGGCGATCCCGGCGGCCGCGAGCTTGCGCCGCCCGGTCGGGCTGATCCGGTCGCTCGTCCACGGCGGGTCATAGACGAACTCGACCTCGGCCGCCAGGTCGGGCGCCAGCTCGGTCAACCGCGTCTCCACGGCGGACCGGATGAGCTCGGTCGCCGGGCAGGCGACGAACGTCGGGCGGAGCTCGACCCGGACCACGGCGCGACCCTGAACCTGGCGGGTCTCGACGCGGCCGAGGATCCCCAGCTCGTCGATCGAGACCACGGGCAGCTCGGGATCGGGCAGATTCGCCAGGGCGGCCCGCAGCCCGCCCGCGTCGAGCGCGCTCGTCGCGCTCACCAGGTCGCCACCGGATCGAGACGCCGGACGGCGCTCAGCTCGCCGTGGAGCCACGCGAACGCCTCGCCGTGGCGCCGTCGCGCGTGATCCGGGTCCGGCACCGATCGGTCGGGCAGCGGGAGCCCGAGCCGGTCGAACGCGGGCCGGATCCGGTCGAGCCAGCGCTCGATCATCGCCGACCCCGTCGCCGGGAGGATGCCCTCGGCGACCAGCGCGGCCTCGCCCTCCAGCGGGGCGAGCACCGACGTCGCGTCGGGCCCGAGCAGCACCAACGCGGCGAGCAGCCGCCGGCGCGGCTCGCCGCCCGCGCTCGCCAGGCGGTCGAGCCAGGCATCGGCGTGGAGAAGGTGGTAGGTCTCCTCGCGCCGGATCTTCGCCACCAGCTCGGCCAGCGGGCGCTCGGACGAGCCGGCGAGTGCCTCGAGACGGACCGCGTCGGCCGTGTCGTACAGGTAACGCCGGGCCATGGTCGTTGCCCAGTCACCCCGGCCGTGGTCGAGCAGGCGCGCGTGGCGGTAGGCGTCGGGCGGACGGTCGTAGGCGATGCGGTCGGCGTCGGAGCCGGTGAGCCCGGCCAGGAGCTCGTACAGCGCCCGCGCGTGCCCGAGCTCGTCCTGGGCGAGCGAGCTGATCGCGACGTCCTCCTCGAGGATCGGCGCGATCCCGGTCCACTCCGAGTCGCTGAAACCGATGACGAACTCGTCGTCGGCGAGGGCCAGGAGGAGCTCCTCGAGCGCCGGCCGGCGCGCGGTGGTCACCGGTTCGATCCGCGCGGCCGGGCCGGTGGCTTGACCGTTCCCGCCCGCTCCCGGGCGGTCTCGAGCTTGTCCCGCATCACGTAGCCACCAGGCTTCTTGAACGACCGGTCGAGCGGCGGCTGGAGCAGGTCGGGGTCCTCGAGGTCGAGGATGTCTGCCCGCCGGACGACCCACAGCCGGACCGATTCCTGGCGCCGGCCGTAGAGCTCGCGCGCGTAGTGGACCGCGAGGGTGGCATCGGGCGCGAGCACGCTGCCACCGTGGCGCATCGGGTCGCCGTCCTTCTCCTGGCGGAACACCTCGAACGGCTCGAGGATGCCCGCTGCTGACGCCGGCGGATCGGTCGGCCGCGGGTCGTCCGGATCGGGCGCGGCCGGGCCCTGGTTCGCCGCCATGCGACTCAGGCAGCCGCCCGCGGTGCGCCGAGGATCGCGTCGCGAACCCAGCGTGTCTCGTCACGGTTGAGGCGCCGGAAGGCGAGCCGTGCCTGCGACATCGGGCCATGGTTCGTGACCACCGTGCGCAGCTCGTCCCAATCGGGTTCGCGGTAGCGCCACTCGCCGGACTCGGCGTCGAACCGGAGATCGGGATCCGGGATCGTCAACCCGAGCTCGCGGATTCGCGGAACGTAGATCCCGAGGAACTCCTGGCGCAGCTCCTCGCTCGTCTTCGCCTTGATCCGCCAGGCCAGGTCGCGATCCGCATCGCGGGCCGTCCGCGGACCGTGCATCTGCATCAGCGGGCCCCACCAGCGGTCGAGCGCGTCCTGGACCATCGCCCGCTGGGCCGCCGTGCCCGTGACGAGGGTCACCACGACGTCGCGGCCGTGCATGATGTGGACCGACTCCTCCCAGCAGATCTTGCGCATCGTCCGCGCGTACGGTGCGTAGGACGAGTCGCGCAGCGCCTGCTGGGCGACGATCGCGGCCGCGTCGACGAGCCAGGCGATGATCCCGATGTCGCCCCAGGTCCGGGTCGGGTAGTGGAAGACGTTGTGGAACTTCGTCTTCCCGGCGAGCAGGTCGTCGAACATCGCCTCGCGCGGCTTCCCGAGGTCCTCCGCGACGCGGTAGAGCAGCTGGGCGTGTCCGACCTCGTCCTGGACCTTGGCGGTCAGGGCGAGCTTCCGGCGCAGCGTCGGGGCGCGCATGAGCCATTCGCGCTCGGGGAGCACGCCCATGAGCTCGCTGTTGGCATGCATCTCGACGAAGCGCAGGACGGCCGTCCGGTAGTCGTCGGGCATCCAGTCGACGGCCTCGACCTTGCCGCCGTCGGCGATGTGCGCCTCGAACCGCCGATAGCGCTCGTCGTGCGGGACGTCGTCGGCGAAGGTCAGGCGGCTTCGCTCGCGCTCCGGCAGGACCGGATCGAGCGCCAGGGGATCGGTCATGGATCGGGCCTCCGTCGCCCGGCGGTGATCGTGGCCTCCGATGGTACGCCCGAGCCCCGGGGCGCGTCGTGGTCGCCCAGACTGCCGTCGCGACCGAACACCGTCCCGTAGTCCGGCCACGGGCCGCCGTCGCGTCGACGCAGCTCGGGCACGACCGAGGCGAGCACCACGAGCCCGATCGCGAGCCACCAGCCCGGTCCCGGCGCGACGCTGGTGATCCCGATCGCCAGCCACAGCGGCACGGCACGGAGCGAGAGGAGCGCCGGCATCGCGACGAGGAAGCCGTGGGTGAAGAGCGACGGCGAGGCGACGACCGTCGCCACGCCGAACCGGGAAAGCCCGTCGAGGCCGCGCCCGACCCACGCCCAGACGACCGCGGCGATGCCCAACACCAACGGCAGGACGCCGGGCAGGTAGGCACCCAGCCCGAGCCCGACGAGGGCAGGCAGCCCCGGCTGCGAGACGGCGTACAGACGAAGGCCCTCGATCCAGGCCCGCCACGCGTCGAGCCCGACCAGCGGCAGCGTAACGATCGCCAGCCCCACGATGACCGCGCCGCCGACTAGCAGCTGCCCGAACCGGCGTTCCCGGACGAGCCACAGCGCGGCGATCGCGCTGTACGCCTTGAACGCGGCGGCGAGGACGAGGCCGGCTCCGAACCAGGGGGCGGCCGCGAACAGCCCGAAGGCGGGGACCGCGACGTTGCCGACGTAGAGGCCCTGGAAGAAGGGCGGCCAGGCGAGCGCGGCGACCGACCAGCGCCACGACAGCCCGACGACGTGGAGCGCCCAGATCGCGACCCCCACCGAGGCCGCCAACCAGCCGAGCTCGACGAGCGGGCGCGGCAGGGCGGCGAGCACGGCCAGCACCGGCAGCGTCGGCGGCGGGTAGAGGTAGGGGTAGAGCGTCTTGTCGATCGGCGCCTCGCTGATCATCGAGGTGAGGTAGACCGGGGCGCCCGAGGTGAACCGCTCGCCCGCCAGCAGGTAGATCCCAAGGTCGCGCAGGAACTGCCCCTGGAACTGGGCGACGTCGGTCAGGATCGCGGCGACGGCGGTGATCGGAGCGAGCACCCCGACGGGATCCAGTCGTCCACGGAACCGCCACGTGGCCAGCACCGCGACGACCGCCAGAACCGCCCAGATCGGTCCGAACGAGAACCCGTTCCGGGTCGGCAGCCGCCAGTCGTAGACGGCAACCAGGATGTAGACGACGAGCGCGGCGACCGTCAGCCAGCCGAGGCTCTCCTCGCGGGTCGGACGGAGCCGACCGACGGCCGGCGTCACTCCCCGCGGAACCGCGGTTCCCGCTTCTCGACGAACGCGGCCATCCCCTCCGCGTGATCGGCGGTCCGCCCGGCGATCCCCTGGAGCGACGCCTCGTGATCGAGCGCCTCGGCCAGGCCGGCCTCGAGCGACCGCTCGATCGCCCGTTTCGTGAGCGCCAGGGCGATCGGGGCTCCGGCGGCCAGCCGCCCCGCGAGGCCGCGCGCCTCGGTCATCAGCCGGTCCGGCGGCACGACCCGCCCGACGAGGCCGATCCGGGCCGCGTCGTCCGCGGCCAGCGGATCGGGCAGGAGGAGGAGCTCGGTGGCGCGCGCCGCTCCGATGAGGCGCGGCAGGAACCAGCTCGCGCCACTGTCGGGGACGAGCCCCATCCGTCCGAACGCCAGGACGAACGTCGCGCCCTCGGCGGCGATCCGCACGTCGCAGGCGAATGCGAGAGCCGCGCCCGCGCCCGCGGCGACCCCGTTGACCGCGGCGACGGTCGGCTTCGGCAGCCGGTGGAGGCCGAGGACGATCGGGTTGTACCGCTCGCGGACCTCGACATCCAGCGGCGCCGCACCGGGTGCGAGCCGCTCCTTGAGGTCCTGTCCGGCGCAGAAGGCCCGACCTGCCCCGGTCACGATGACGGCCCGGACGGACGCGTCACGGGCGGCGACGCGGATGACGCCAAGCAGGTCGCGCTTGAGCGTCGCGTCGAGGCTGTTGAGCGCCGCCGGGCGATCGAGCGTGATCGTCCCGATCCCGTCGGCCACCTCCCAGCGTAGGGCGGAGAAGGACGGGTCCGGCATCAGCCCGCGAACTCGACGAGGTCGACCCCGCGCAGCTCGAAGATCCGCCGGTCGATCGGCTCGTCGGCGTCCGCGCTGTGCTCCATGACGTACTCGCGGAGGAGGCCGGCGAAGTCGTCGTCCCCTGCCCGGAGCGCCCCGGCCAGGAGCAGGTGCCGATCGGGCAGGCCGACGAGGACCCGGCCGCCCGACCCGAGCTCGGCCACGAGATGGGCCCGGACCTCGGGCAGGAGGATCCGCGCGGCATCGAGCCCGGACCCGGTGTCGGAGCTGAGCAGCCGCCGCTCGCCCGAGGCCTCGTCCTCCCAGCCCGCGCCGGCCGACCAGGCCGCCAGGTTCGCCAGCGCGGCGACGTGGACCGCCCCGGGCTCGACGTTCCAGCTGAGCAGGTGCTCACCGTTGACGATCACGTCGAAGCCCGTCGCCGGCAGGGCATAGGCGATCGCGAGACCGCACGGTGCGTCGCCCAGGAGGGGCAGCGTGTGCGCCTTGTTCGCGTTCGCGGCGAGCACGGCCCGGTCCACCTCGTCGATCCGCAGCCCGGCTGTCCCGACCGGCCGGAGCACGGGCACGACGACCACCGAGGCCGCCGCCCAGTCGTGCTCCGGGGTCATCGAGGCGGACACGCCCGACGGCTCGGGACCCCGCACGTGACCGCTGACCGGCGACGTGGCGTCGATCGGGCCGAGGATGTCGGGCGGTGCGTCGCGGTAGGCGGGCGGCGGCTCGTCGCCGTAGTCGCGCTCGCGGTCGGTCCCGAAGTCGGAGCCGCCTTCGTGCTCGCCCGACCGGCCCCAGTCGTCGGTCATCCCGATCCCTCCTAGCGTCCCGTCCAGCGGGGCGATCGCTTCTCGACGAAGGCCGCCATGCCTTCCTTCTGGTCGTCCGTCGCGAACAGCGCGAAGAACGCCGCCTGCTCGGTCGCCAGTCCCTCGCTCAAGGGGCGCTCGGCGGCCGCGTTGACCGACGCCTTCGCTGCGCGGATCGCGAGCGGCGGCATGGCGGCGATCCGGCCGGCGAGCTCGAGTGCCCGGTCGAGCGTCTCCTCCGCCGGCACGAGCAGGCTGACGAGGCCGAGCCGCTCCGCCTCGCGGGCGTCGATCGTCCGACCGGTCAGGATCAGCTCCATCGCCCGGGCCCGGCCGATCGCCCGGGTCAGGCGCTGCGTCCCACCCGCACCGGGCATCACCCCGAGCCTGATCTCCGGCTGGCCGAACACGGCGTCGTCGCCGGCGACGAGCAGGTCGCACAGCATCGCCAGCTCGAAGCCGCCACCGAGCGCGAAGCCGCGGACGGCGGCAATGATCGGCAGCCCCACGGCGGCCATCGTCGCCCAGTGCTCGAAGCCGCCGACGGGACCGATCGTCTCGGGCGTCGCCGGCGCCATCGCCTTGATGTCGGCGCCGGCGGCGAAGGCGCGCGTGCCGCTCCCCGTGACGACGACGGCCCGGCAGTCTGGGTCCCCGTCGAGCTGCCCGAGGGCGGCGGCGAGACCGCCCAGGACTGCGGCATCGAGCGCATTGAGGGCGTCCGGCCGATCGATCGTCAGCAGCGCGACGGCCGGATCGGGCTCGCCGCGCCCGAACGCGGCCGGCGCCGGACGATCGATCCGGACCACCGGATGGGCTGCCGCCGGCGCGGCGACGCGGTCGCGGTCTCCGCGGGCAGGCACGGTCTCGGTCACGCGGTTCCTCGCTGCGTGCCGCCAGTATCCACTCCCGCGGAAGCCACGTGCCGCCCCGCGCGCCGCTCCACCACCGCGGGGCCGAGGATCTTGCAGCGATCGACCGCCGGTCAGCGCCAGCCGTCGGGAACGAGCGTGTCCGCCGACTCGAGGACGACCAGGGTGACCAGCCCCGGGGCGATCTTGCGGAGGTTCCGGCCGCCCGCCCGCATGGCGTCCGAGGCCAGGCCGGCGTCGAGCGCCGGCCGATCGTCAAAGGTCATCGCGGTGACCAGGCACAGGTCGGTCCCGCCGATGAGCCCGTCGACGACGCGATCGCAGCGGATCGTCCGAAGACCGGGCGTCTCGACCACGAGGGGCAGGTGGGTCTCGGCGTAGGCGCGCTCGAACGCGGCCAACGCATCGGGTCCGCCGTCCGGGCGTCGGAAGAGGGCAAGCAGCGTGGTCATATCGAGCCTCCCTGGATCTCGGTCGGCCGGTCGGCCGTTTGCCATCCGCCCCCGCTCCGGGTGCGGGCGATCGACTCGGTCGATCGGTAGAACTCGCCGCAGACCTCGTTGAACAGGGCCGGCTTGCGGGCGATGACCTCATGGCTGCAGTCGGGCGCCACGAAGAGCCGGGCGTCGGGCAGCTGGCGGCTGAGACCCCAGGCGTGGTCGACCGGGACGAAGACATCCCGATCGCCGACCGCGACGAGCGCCGGGAGCTCGATGCGGCGCAGCTCGCGCGGGCCGAGCAGCGGCTGGACCGCGACGTCGTGCGCGATCAGCGGGAGCAGCCGCCGCCACGTCCCGGGGCCCTGGACCGGATCGTGGCGCCGCGCCAGCGCGGCGGCCCGCAGCGGATCGTTCCGGTCGATCCAGTCGGGGTCCAGCAGCCGCCGCACGACGCTCGTGCGTGGCTCACGCTGGGTGGTGATCCCGGCGAGGACCAGCGTCCGCAGCCGCTCCGGCCAGCGCACCGCGAACTGGAGCCCGGTCATCGCGCCCATCGAGAATCCGACGAGATGGAACGTGTCGATCCCGAGCTCGTCGACGAACGCCGCCACGTCGTCGACCAGGTCCGCGTACGACCAGCCGCCGGCCGGGTCCCAACGTGTCGTGGCGTGCCCGCGCGCGTCGGGCAGGAAGACCTGGAAGGCCTTCGAGAAAGCGGGGACCTGGGCCGCGAAGTCCTCACGCCCGGACGAGGTCGCACCGTGGAGCATGACCAGCGGTGGACCGGCGCCGTGGACCTCGTAGCCGATGTCGAGGCCGTTGGCGTGGACGGACGGCACCGGCGTCAGCCCTCCTGGCGACCCGCGACCGGGCTGGTCTCGGCCTGGTCGACCCGGAGGTAGCGCCGGCGGTAGTAGAGCAGCGGCTGCGGATGGTGCTCCTCGTTCGCCACCGCCTCGACCCGGGCGACGAACAGGTCGTGGTCGCCGACGGGGTAGGTCTCGGTGACCGTGCATTCGAGCGACGCGATCGCGCCGTCGAGGAGCGGCAGGCCCGTCACGCCCGGCGACCAGGCTGCGCCGCAGAAGTCCTCGCGGCCGGGCGTGACCGGCGCCCCGGCGAAGCAGTCCGACAGCGCCTGCTGGTCCTCGCTGAGGATGGACACCGCGAAGCGGCCGACCGCGTGGATCGTCGGGGTGATGAACCGGCGCCGATCGAGCGCGACGACGACGAGCGGCGGGTCGAGGCTGACCGAGCTCAAGGCGTTGACGGTGATGCCGGCCGGCCGGCCGGCGGGATCGAGGGTCGTCACCACCGTGACGCCGGTCACGAAGTGGCCCATCACCTTGCGAAACAGCTCGGGTCCGACGTCCATCCTCGCGAGTCTAGGGGCTCCCGGCGCGGCGAGCCGCGCGTCGCAGCCGGTCAGCCGGGCCGCGAGCGGCTCACGGACGGGAGCGCGGGATCGGGCGGGCTGGGCCGGGGCGCGGTCAGTCGCCGGCCAGCGGGTGGGTCATCGCCGCGGGGTCGACCCAGGCATCGAACTCCTCGGCGCTCAGGTGACCGAGCTCGAGCGCGGCCGCCCGGAGCGACGACCCGGTCCGGTGGGCGTGGAGCGCGATCTCGGCCGACTTCTCGTAGCCGATGTGGGGGTTGAGCGCCGTGACGAGCATGAGCGAGTCCTCGAGGTGCTCGCGGATCCGGGGCAGGTTCGGCTCGATGCCGGTCGCGCAGTTGCGATCGAACGACGCGATCGCCTGGGCAAGCAGCGTGGCCGAGGTCAGGACGTTGTCGAGGATCACCGGCTTGAAGACGTTGAGCTGGAAGTTGCCCTGCGATCCGGCGAACGCGACGGCGGCGTCGCAGCCGAACGCCTGGACCGCGACCTGGGTGAGCGCCTCGCTCTGGGTCGGGTTGATCTTGCCGGGCATGATCGACGAGCCCGGCTCGTTCTCCGGGATGAGCAGCTCGCCGAGCCCGGCTCGCGGACCCGAGGCGTACCAGCGGACGTCGTTGGCGATCTTCATCGCCACGACCGCGAGCGTCCGGAGCGCGGCCGATGCCCCGACCATCGCGTCGTGCGCCGACAGGGCGGCGAACTTGTCGGGCGCGCCGCGGAACGGGCGGCCGGTCTCCGTTGCGATCCTGGCCGCAGCGAGGTCTCCGAAGCGTGGATCCGCGTTCAGGCCCGTCCCGACCGCCGTCCCGCCGAGGGCGAGCCCATAGAGCGGCGGCAGCGCCGCACGGATGCCGTCGAGGGCGCCGTCCAGCTGGGCAGCCCAGCCGCCGATGACCTGGCCGAGCGTGACCGGGGTCGCGTCCTGGAGGTGGGTCCGGCCGAGCATAACTACGTCGGCGTAGGCCGCCGACTTGGCGCGCAGCGTGTCGCGCAGGGCCTCGACCGACGGGATGACGGCGCCCTCGATCTCCTCGACGGCGGCGATGTGCATGACCGTCGGGAACGCGTCGTTCGACGACTGCGAGCGGTTGACGTCGTCGTTCGGGTGGATCGGCTGCTTGCCGCCTCGCCCGGACCCGGCGAGCTCGTTGGCCCGGCCCGCGATGACCTCGTTCGCGTTCATGTTCGTCTGGGTCCCCGAGCCGGTCTGGAAGACGACGAGCGGGAACTCGCCGTCGAGCCGACCGTCGATCACCTCGCGCGCCGCCGACTCGATGAGGGCGACTTTGTCGGGCGGCAGCTGGCCGAGCTCGAGGTTCGCCTGGGCGGCGCACAGCTTGAGGATGCCGAGCGCGCGGATGACCGGCCGGCCCCAGGTGAACCGGCCGACCCCGATCCGGAAGTTCTCGACGGACCGCTGGGTCTGGGCGCCCCAGTAGTGGTCGGCCGGGACGCGGACCTCGCCGAGGGCGTCCTTCTCGATCCTGACGGCCGAGCCCGCCGGGGGAGCGCCCGGGTCGGCATCCGTGGCGGTCATGCCCGGAGTGTAGCCTCCGGCCGATCCGGCCGACGCCCGCGTCGCTGCTCCCTGCGGGCCGGTGGATCGGTCGAGCGCGCGGATCAGGCGGTGGCCGGCTCCGAGGCCGGGGCCGCGTCGCCCCACTCCTGGTGGTCACCGCGCATCGCCGAGACGGCGGCACCGATCAGGCTGGCGATCACGCCCACGCCGAACGCGATGTGGAGCGCCGTGATGAACGGCGACAGGTCGATGTCGGCGGCGCCGGACTGCGTGCCCGAGAAGACCGTCAGGAGCACCTTCGGGTCGACGACCGAGGCGACGAGCCCGATCGACAGGGCGATGCTGATCACGAAGCCGCTCTGCGTGAGCATCATTCGGGCGCCGGAGCCCATCCCGCGCTTGTCGGGCGGGACGACACCCATCACCGCGCTCGTGTTCGGCGAGTAGAACAGCCCCGACCCGCCGCCGATGATGAGCTGCCACAGGGCGAGCTGCCAGTACGGCGTGTCGATCGTGAGCGTCATCAGCCCGAGCAGCCCGACGGCCGTGACGATCATCCCGAGCGTCGCCAGGAAGCGCGAGCCGATTCGGTCGGCGAGCGCGCCGCTGATCGGCGACAGCACGAGCAGCCCGACCGCCAGCGGGGTCAGCATCAAACCGGCGGTGATGGGGTCGTAGCCGCGGGCGCCCTGGAGGTAGAACACGAGCAGGAACAGCACGCCGTTCCGGGCGATCCCGTTGAGCAGCCCGGTCAGGTTGCCCAGCGCGAACAGCCGGTTCCGAAACAGCCCGAGATCGAGCAGCGGGTCCGCCCGATGCGACTCCACCCACAGGAACGCCGGCGCCGCGACGGCAAACGCGACGAAGCCGGCGATCACCCAGCTGGTCGTCCAGCCGTAGATCCCGCCGAAGGCGAGCGCCGTCACGAGCCCGCCGAGCCCGACCAGGTAGATCGCACTCCCGGCGAGGTCGAGCCGGGTGCGCGGCGACGGCGTCGCCTGCTCGACGAGGAGCCGGGCGGCAGCGAGGCTGCCGACGACCCCGATCGGGACGTTGAACCAGAACACCGAGCGCCAGCCGAAGGTGGTCAGGAGGCCGCCGAGGATCGGGCCGAGGATGAGCCCGACGCCGACCACCATGGCGTTGATCCCGAGGGCCCGGCCGAGCTCGCGGCGCGGGAACGCGTCGGTGACGAGCGCGGCGGACGTCGCCATCAGGAACGCCCCGCCGATGCCCTGCGCCAGCCGGGCGAGGACGAGCAGCAGGGCCGTGGGGGCGACCGCGCAGGCGACCGACGCGACGGTGAACAGGGCGAACCCGAACGTGTACGACCGGGCGCGGCCGGCCTGGTCGGCGATCCGGCCGGCGTTGAGCACGACGACCGTTGCCGCCAGCGTGTAGCCGACGACGATCCACAGGAGCGTAAACAGGTCGGTCCGGAGGTCGCGCAGAACATCGGGCAGGGCGATCACGAGCATGCCCGACGTGAGCGCCGCGAGGAGCGCCCCGAGGCTGGTGACCGCGAGCACGGTCCAGCGGTAGCCGTCCGCCGTCTCGCCGGCGGTGCGATGGAGGCCGCGGGCGGCCGTCGCTGCATCGGGAATCGGTGCGGAGGCGGTCGTGGCGGCCCGGTCGGGCGGCACGCGCAGCGGGCTGGAGTCGTCGGGACGGATCACTCGGCCTGGAATCCTAGCATAACCTTAACGTTGACGTTAAGGTCAGGGTTGCGGCGCTGGACCGGGACCGCCGCGAGGCCGCTGGGATCCGTCGCCAGGTCGTTCCCGTTCACCCGGTCCCGTCCGCGCGGATGGCTGCTCCAGTACCTTGTTGGGGCGGTGGGCGCACAGGCAACTCGACGGAGAGGGTCGGCCATGCTCGTACTCGATCTCAAGCTCCCTGCTGAGCAAGTCCTCGAGGCGTGCGGCCGCCGCGGCCTCGTGGTTCGAAGCGAGCGTGAACTGGCGGGGCGTCGCGGCAGTCATCACTGGCATCTGCGGGTTCCGGGCCGTCCGGGCACGTTGGAGTTGAACACATGGCAGGACCGGGTCTGGGTGAACGTGCATCCGCGGCGCGACGGCGGCTGGGCAACGGCCATGGCCCATGAGCTGTCGGCGCTCCGAGCTGGCCAGCCGTGAGTACGCACCAGCGCGACCGAGGGCGACCGGGGGCGACCTGGGAGATCTCAGCGCCGCACGCCCGGATCTCGCTGCTGCGGGCCGTCGGCTCCTCTACGTGCACGGCATCGGCCTCGCCTTTCTTGCGACCATCCGCGCCGATGGAGGGCCGCGCGTCCATCCCATCTGCCCGATCCTGACAGCGTCCGCCCTGTTCGGGATGATCATCCCGGGGCCGAAGCTCGACGACCTTCGGCGAGACCCTCGCTATGCCCTCCACAGCGAGACGTTCCCGCCGCCCGATCAGGACGATGGCTTCTACGTCGCCGGCACGGCGATCGAAGTGAGCGACTCCGCCGTCTGGGAGCAGGTTGCCTTCCAAATGCTCAACGAGCGCTCCATGACGGAGCGCTGGCCGGGGTTCGAATCGCAGGTCCTGTTCGAGTTCCGGGTCGAGCGCTGCCTCCTGACCCTGACCCAGGCTGCCGACGGGTTCCCGGCGGGTCATACGGTCTGGCAGGCACCCTGACCTCAGGGACATTCACCAAGCGCTGACTGCCACGCGTGGCGCGTCGCCGGCGGGCAGGGGGCTCTGATCCGCCGCGTGCGGTGACCCTGACGCGTGACCGCCGCGGCGGGTGCTCCGGCCGGTACAATCCGGCCGATGTCGACGCCACGGCTGTGGGATCGCGCCTCGGACCTGCCGGTGCCGGTCGATGGGCGGCTGTACCCCGAGGTGGCGACGCTGCCCGAGGGCCTGCCCTCGGTCGACGAGCTGTTCACCTTCGCCCGGGACGCCGAGCTCCGGTTCGAGACGCTCCGGTTCCGCATCGAGGAGCGCACCGCGACCGCGGACGGCGAACGCCTCGCCAGCATCGAGACGGCACTCCGGCACCCCGGCCATGCCCGGGTGACGTCGACGGAACCCGGTCGCGGCGCGGCCGGCAACTACGAGACCTGGGTCTCCGACGGCGAGGTCGTCCGGACGTATGCCGCGGTCCATCGCCTCGGGACGCAGCGACCGGTGCGCCGTTCGGTGGTCGGGCTCGACGACCCCGACCTGCCGGGCTGGTCGACGACCTACCGGCCGCTGACCGCCCTGCCGATGGAGACGTTGCCCGATACGTTCGTCCACCCGGCCGGGCTGTGCCAGAACGTGCTCGCGACCGGGCAGTGCTGGGTCTCCGGGACGGCCGAGGTGGCCGGGCGCGAAGCGGTCGTCCTCGAGTGCGACCACCCGCGCACGATCGAGATCGCCGCCGACCGGCCCGATCATCGGCTCGTGGTGTCGTTCGACCACGAGACGGGGCTGATTACCCGGCTCGTGGAGTGGATCGCCGGCGCGGTGACGCGCGACGCGACGGTGGTCGACCTGGCAGCGGACGCACCGCTGCCACCG
Source organism: uncultured Chloroflexia bacterium (assembly GCA_963825545.1). Classification (GTDB taxonomy): domain Bacteria; phylum Chloroflexota; class Limnocylindria; order Limnocylindrales; family CSP1-4; genus Chersky-267. The sequence goes on from CAWGTR010000006.1 coordinate 50,756, forward strand.
GGCATCTTCGAGTTCGAGTTCCCCAGCGGGACGACCATGCTCTACTGACCCCCGCGCCGGATCGCTCGGGCCGGTCAATAAGTGGCGGGGGCCCATCAGGCCTCGGGCGCGGCGAGCTCGGGCGCCGGATGCCCGACGAGGCGAACGAGGATCGTCGAGCCCGCAATCGTCGCGACGACGGCCGCGAGGACGGCCGGGAACACGTCCTGACCGATCGCACCGCGAGCGAACGCGACCGAGGCGAGGACGAAGCTGAACTCGCCGATCTGGCCGAGCCCGACCGCAACCTGCAGCGGCCGCTCGGACAGCCCCGTCAGCCGGACCATCAGCCAGGCCAGGGCCGACTTGGTCACCACGACGAGCGCGACGACGAGCGCCAGCCAGGGCAGCCCACTGGCGACCGCGTCCGGATCGATCAGCGTGCCCAGCGACACGAAGAAGAACACGGCGAATACGTCGCGGAAGGGCAGCAGCCGGCGACGTGCCTCCGCGGCGTCGTGGCTGTCCGACACGGCCAGCCCCGCGACGAAGGCCGCCAGCGCGATCGGGATCCCCGCCAGGACCGCTCCCGCGCCGGCCAGGGCGAGACCGGCCGCGACCGACACGAGCAGGAACAGGTCGTGCTCCGTGCGGAGCCGCTTGAGCGCAATCGGCAGCAGCCGGGCCGCGGCCACGACCAGCGCACCGAACGCCGCGAGCCCGAGGAGCGACTCGGCCAGCGGGAGCCCGGACCCGAGGACCGCGAGCAGCACGATCGCGATCGCGACCCCGGTCACGTCCTGCAGCACGGCCCAGCCGACGAGGACCCGCTCGGTCGGGACGTCCGTGGTCCGCTTCCGGCTCCGCGTGATGTTGACGACGACGACGCTCGACGACAGGGCGACGGCAAGGCCGAGCAGGGCCGCGCCCGACGGTTCGAGCCCGGCGACGAGGAATACGCCGGTTGCCAGGCCGAAGGTGGCCGCCGTCTGCAGCGGTGCCGCCCAAAGGAGGGCGCCCTGGTCCGAGCGCAGGCGCCCGAGGTCGACCTCGATCCCGACCTCGAACAACAGGAGCACCACGCCGACGTCGGCGAACAGCACGAGCTGGTCGTGGTTCGCCACGTAGCCCGGGGTGAACGGCGAGACCGCCAGTCCGACGACCAGGTAGCCGACGACGGCGGGCAACCCGGCCCAGCGAGCCAGCCAGCCCGCCCCGGCGGCCGCGAGGAGCACCACCCCAACCTCGAGGATCGGGCGCGCCGTGTCGTCCATGTGCCGATCCTACCGGGCGCGTCCGTTCCCGGGATCGGAACGCCCCGGACCACCCTCTTCCGCACGGCGGGCCCGAGGAGTATCGTGCCGGCCATCGCATCGCCGTGGGCCGCGCGACGACGCTGGCGGGCGATGGGAAAGGAGGGACGCGACCGAGCCTGACTCGCTGCCCGTCACCGGCAGCGCCAGCGGCCGTCGCCGCCGCCCCCACGACAGCGCGTCATCCGCGACGGATCCCCGATCCGGTTCGCGTTCCCATCCCAGCCGGGCCACGAGGGAGGTGCCCGGCCTCCGGCCAGCGGCTCCTGCCGCGCCGGGGCATCGACGGTGCAGGGAGGTCTCGATGACACAGCCGAGGACCCGGGAAGACCAGATCGCCCAGGACGTCAAGGATCTCCACGGGCTTGGCTACGCCCAGGAGCTCTACCGGACGATGGGCGGGTTCAGCAACTTCGCGATCAGCTTCTCGATCATCTCGATCCTGACCGGCGCGGTCATCCTGTACGACTACGGCCTGGCCTGGGCCGGCACCGCGGCCGTGCTCATTGGCTGGCCGCTCGTCACCGTCTTCGTCCTGCTCATCGCCGCCTCGATGTCGGAGATCGCCTCGGCCTATCCGACCGCCGGCGGGCTGTACTACTGGGCGAGCAAGATGAAGAACAAGAACTGGGGCTGGTGGACCGCCTGGCTCAACCTGATCGGCCAGTTCGCGATCGTCGCCGGGATCAACTTCGCCGCCGCGGCGTTCCTGAATGCGACGATCATCACCCCGCTGCTGGCCAATGCCGGGATCACCTACGACAACACGACGGTGATCCTTGCGTTGAGCGGCACGAACATCGTCACGGGCCAGCTATTGACGATGGGCATCCTGATGCTGATCCAGCTGGTGCTGAACATCGCGGGGATCAACCTCGTGGCGATCCTCAACCAGGTCAGCGTGTGGTGGCACATCGCGATCGTGGCCCTCGTGGTCGTGCTGATCTTCGCGGTCGGCAAGCCCGACATCAGCGGCCTGACCCTGTTCAAGATCCAGCCCCAGGACGTCGCCGGGAGCTGGGAGAACAGCAACCCACTGTTCAAGCTCAGCTACGGACCGGCGATCTCGTACCCGGTCGTGCTGGCGTTCCTGTTCTCGCTCCTGCTCGCCAACTGGACGTACACGGGGTATGACGCCTCGGCGCACGTGGCCGAGGAGACGGTCGGCGCCCGGATGTCGAGCGCCTGGGGCGTGTTCCTGTCGGTCGCCGTCTCGGCGATCGTCGGGTTCATCTTCCTGCTCGCCCTGACCACCCATCTCCCGGACCTCAAGACCCTCTTCCCCGCGGAGCTCAACCCCACCACCACGCCGCCGTCCAGCCAGTACTACTTCGGGGGCGGAGTCGCGGTCATCGCGATCCTCCAGTACAACCTCAACAGCATCGTCCTCGTCGGCGTCGGGGCCGGCGACCTGCTGGCGGCCGGGATCGCGATCGCCATGTCGTTCTGCGGCCTGGCCTCGGTCGCCGCGGCCGGCCGGATGCTGTTCGCGTTCGCCCGGGACGACGGGGTTCCCGCGTCGGGCTGGCTCAAGAAGGTGTCACACCGCTACCGCACGCCGGCGAACGCCCTGACCGGGATCGTCGTCGTCGCCTGGGTCTTCACCGTCCTGGCGGGGATCGTCGGCGGCGGGACCGCGATCGTGATCGTGACCGCGATCAGCACGATCTTCCTGTACGCCGCGTACGGCGTCGTGATCTTCCTCGGGGCGACCACCCAGGAATGGCTGAAGCTCCGGGTCTGGAGCCTCGGCCGCTGGTCGAAGCCGGTCGCCTGGCTGGCGGTGTTCTGGGTCGTCGTGCTGATGGTCCTGTTCAGCTTCCCGACGTCCGGCAACATCTCCTGGCCGTTCATGCTCGGGACGGTGGTCCTCCTCCTCGTCTACTACTTCGGCTGGGCGCGCAGCCGCTTCCAGGGCCCGCGGGTCCAGGGCGCGGAAGCGGAGCTCACCGAGCTCGAGCGCGAGTTCGAGCAGGCGGCCGAGCATCTCGGCGGGACGGCGCCGGCGTAGGCGCCACGTGCGCCGCCGCCTCGCACGGCGGCGCCTACCTTCGTAGCATCGGAGGGTCGACCGGTCCACCGGCCGGCCCTCTGCCTTCCGCCCTCGAAGTCCGATCCGCGAGGAGCCGACGATGAGCAACGACAGCCACGGTCACGCCAGGCACCCCCGGCTCGAGGAGCTCGAGGCGATGGTCCGGGACGGCCAGATCGACACCCTGGTCGTGGCCCTGACCGACATGCAGGGCCGGCTGATGGGCAAGCGGGTCCAGGCCCAGGCCTTCCTCAACGGCGTGATCGACCACGGGGCGCATTTCTGCACCTACCTCCTGGGCACCGACATGGAGATGAACACCCCCGAGGGCTTCCGGCTGATGAACTGGGAGACCGGCTACGGCGACTGGATCGCCGAGCCGGTCTGGGACACCTTGCGAGTCCTGCCGTGGCTCGAGAAGACCGCACTCGTCCTGTCGGACACGATCGTCGAGGAGACGCACGAGGAGATACCCATCTCGCCGCGGACCATGCTCAAGCGCCAGGTCGCGGCCGCCGCCAAGGCCGGCTTCGTGATCAAGGCCGGCTCCGAGTTCGAGTACTACGTCCTGCGCGACAGCTGGGAGGACATGGCCCGCAACGGCTACGTCCCGCCGGAGCGGTTCGGGCGCTACAACGAGGACTACCACCTCCTCCAGGCGACCAAGGCCGAGCCGCTCCACCGGCTCCTGCGCAACCAGATGACCGAGGCGCGGATCCCGATCGAGTTCAGCAAGGGTGAGGCCGCGCCCGGCCAGCACGAGGTGAACATCCGCTACGACGAGGTCCTCGAGTCGGCCGACCGAAGCGTCCTGTTCAAGCACGGCGCCAAGGAGATCGCCTACCTCAACGGCTGGGGGATCACGTTCATGGCCAAGCCGGATCACACCTGGACCGGCTCCTCGGGCCACCTCCACATGAGCGTCTGGAACCCCGACGGCTCGACGTCGCTCATGCACGATCCGAAATCGAAGGCGCCCTACGGCATGTCGACGACGATGCGCCACTTCATGGGCGGGATGATGAAGCTCGCCCGCGAGCTGGCGATCTTCTTCGCCCCCAACGTCAACTCGTACAAGCGCTTCGCAGTGGCGTCATGGGCCCCGGTCAATGTCGTGTGGGGACGTGACAACCGGACGACCGGCTTCCGCGTCGTCGGCAGCGGCCAGGCGCTCCACCTCGAGTGCCGCTTCCCGGGCGGCGATATGAACGCGTACCTGACCTACGCCGCGTTCGTCGGGGCCGGGCTCTACGGGATCCGCCATCGGGTCGAGCCACCGGCCGAGTACAAGGGCAACGGTTACCTGGCGACCGGCTGCGACCGGATGCCGCGGGCCCTGTGGGAGGCGATCCAGGAGCTCGAGCGATCGAAGGCCGCGGTCGAGATCTTCGGCGAGGACGTCGTCGCCCACTACCTCAATGCCGCCCGCGTCGAGCAGGAGACGTACGACGCGATCGTCCATCCCTGGGATCGCGAGCGCTATCTCGAGCGCTCGTGACCGACGGCTGGGCCGGTCCGCGGCCGGTCCAGGTCGCCATCGCGACCGTCCTCCTGGTCGGAGCCGGGATCATCCAGCTGCTCGTGGCGGTCTTCGTCGTCGCGGCGCTCGGCGCCATCGCCCTGCCGCTGGCGCTGCCGATCGGGGCACTGGGCTTCTGCGCGGCGATGTTCGGCTACCGGATCCTCGACGGCCGGAACCGCCAGGCGGCCCTGATCGCCGCGTTCCTGACGATGCTCACAGCGCCATTCACGATCCCGAGCGACTTCCTCGCCCTCACGGCGCTCCTGTGCGCCCTGGTCGCGGCGTTCATCCTGATCCGGACGAAGGCCTGGTTCGTGGTGCCATCCGACCACCCGGCCGAGCCGCCCGGCACCGGGTCCGGCCCGGATGGAGACGGTCCGGCCGCGTCCTGAGCGGTACGATGACGCTCCGGGCAGGCCACCCACGGCCTACGCTTGGGCGAGAACCGCAGCACGAAGGGACCGAGGCCACCATGCGACTCGCCGACAAGGTAGCGATCATCACCGGTGCCGGTGGCGGGATGGGCCGGACCGCGGCCCTGATGTTCGCCGCCCAAGGGGCCCGGGTCGTCGTGGCCGAGTACGGCGAGGAGGCCGGCGCCGAGACCGTGCGGCTCGTCGAGACGCAGGGCGGCCAGGCGAGCCTCGTCCGGGTGGACGTGTCGCGCGAGGCGGACGCGAAGGCGATGGTCGACCACGCGATCGACCGGTTCGGCCGGGTCGACGTCCTCTACAACAACGCAGGGATCATGCCCGAGGCGGACCACTCGGTCACCGACACCGAAGTGGCGGTCTGGGACCAGGTCATGGCGGTCAACGTCCGCGGGGTCTTCCTCGGCTGCAAGTACGCCATCCCGCGCATGGTCGAGCAGGGCAGCGGGTCGGTGATCAACATCGCCAGCTTCGTCGCCCTCGTCGGCTGCTCCGTGCCGCAGGACGCCTACACCGCCTCGAAGGGGGCGCTCCTCGCCCTGACCCGCAGCCTCGCCGTCCAGTTCGGGCCGCACGGCGTGCGCACGAATGCCATCTGCCCCGGCCCGGTCGAGACGCCGCTGCTGATGGACTGGCTGGTCAAGGACGAAGAGGCGAAACGGATCCGCCTGGCGCGCAACCCGACCGGCCGCTTCGGCAAGCCCGAGGAGATCGTCAACATGGCCGTCTATCTCGCTTCGGACGAGTCGCGCTGGACGAACGGCGCCCAGCTCGTCGTCGACGGCGGGATCACCGTGAACTACTTCTAGGTCCGGCGGATGACCGGGCTGGCCATCGGGATCGACATCGGCGGCAGTGGGATCAAGGCCGGGGCCGTCGACCTCGCCACGGGCCAGCTGCTGGGGGACCGCTACCGCGTCGCGACTCCAAGCCCGTCGACCCCGGACGCGGTCGTGGCCGCGACGTCGCGGCTGGTCGGGCGGATCGCCCGGGCGGTGCCGGATGCCGCGAATCGCGCCGAGGTCCCGGTGGGGGTCGGGATCCCGTCGGTCGTGATCGAAGGGACGACCCGCTCGGCGGCGAACATCGATGCCGGCTGGATCGACTACCCGGCCCAGATCGAGTTCCAGCGGGCGCTGTCACGCGCCACGGCGATCGTCAACGATGCCGACGCCGCCGGGATCGCCGAGATGCGCTTCGGGGCGGGCGTGGGCGAGATGGGCACCGTCTTCGTGCTCACGCTCGGGACCGGGGTTGGGTCGGCCCTCTTCCTCGATGGGACGCTCGTCCCGAACACCGAGCTCGGCCACATGGAGATCCGCGGTCGCGACGCCGAGCGGCGCTCTGCGGCCAACGCCCGCATCCGCCGCGGCCTGTCATGGAAGGCCTGGGCGGCCGATCTCGACGAACACCTGATCGCGATCGACCGGCTGTTCAGCCCGCGCCTGTTCATCCTCGGCGGCGGCGTGAGCAAGAACCCCGACAAGTTCGTGCCCTACCTCACCGTCCGCGTCCCGGTCGTGCCGGCCCAGCTGCGCAACGACGCCGGGGTCGTCGGAGCCGCGCTGTTCGCCGCCGCGCGGAGCGCTCCGGCGGAGAGCGACCCCGCGGCGGCACCGGCTGACGGCAGCCCGGCGGCGGCACCGGCGGACGGCAGCCCGGCGACCATCAGCCCGGCGGCACCGGCGTGACCGCCTCGCCGACCGACAGCGTCGAGATCGGAGCGACCCCCGAAGCGATCTGGGGAATCCTCGACGACCCCGCCGCGCTCGGCCGGATCCTGCCCGGCTGCGAGTCGATCGTCCGCGAGTCCGAGGATCGGTTCACTGCCGTCATCGCCTCGAAGGTCCAGTTCATGACCGTTCGCTCGGACGTGGTCGCGACGCTCCACGACGCCGACCCGCCCCGCCACCTGCGGCTCGTTCTCGACGGCCGGCCGCGCGGTCTCGGCGGATCGTTCCGCCTGGACGTCCCGTTCGACATCGCGCCGGCCGGACCGGGTCGCTCGACGGTCGCCTACTCGGTCGATCTCCAGCTCGGGGGGAGTCTCGCCGGCTTCGGCGGCTCGATGCTCAACGACACGCTGCGCCGCCAGATCGGCGAGCTCGTCCGGAACGTCGAGCGGGAGATCGCGGCGCGGCCGGCGAGCGGGCCGGCGACCGAGGGCTGACGCCGGGCCCGACCCGACGGCCGACGCCGCCCCGCACGCGGCGACGCCGACTCGCGTCAGGCCCGCTCGCGCAGGGCGCGGAGCGTCTCGCTCGACCCGGAGACGATCAGAGTCTCGCCGGCGCCGAGGATTCGATCGTCGGCTGGGTTCGGCTCGTAGGCGCCCGGGCCGCGGACGATCGCCAGGGTGAAGATCCCGTCGCCGCGGAGCGCACCGACCGTCGCGCCGTCGAGTGGCCGCCCCGCGCCGACCTCGACCTCCTCCATCGAGAAGGCCAGCTCGCCGTGGGACAGCGCGGCATCGATGAACTCGACGACGCGCGGCCGGATGGCCAGCTCGGCGATCCGCCGCCCGGCCATCCGGTACGGCGACACGACCCGGTTCGCGCCGGCCTGGAGGACCTTCGCCTCTGCTCCGTCCGCGCTCGCCCGCCCGACGATGAACAGCCCCGGGTTGAGGGCCCGGGCGGACAGGGTGACGTAGACGTTGTTGGCGTCGGAGTCGATCGACGTGACGAGCCCGCGGGCTCGCTCGACCCCCGCCCGGAGCAGAACGGCGTCCGAGGTCCCGTCGCCTTCGACGATGAGATGCCCGTCGGCGAGGGCCGTGTCGAGCGACTCGGGCCGGATGTCGACGACGACGAGCCGCTGGCCGCCGTGGACGAGCTCGCGCGCGACGATCGAGCCGACCCGACCGTAGCCGCACACGATGAAGTGGTCGCGCAGCTCGGCAACCGCCTGCTCCATGCGCTTCGCCTCCCTCCGCCCGCTCGCGATCTCGGCCAGGACGGCCTCGGCCACGAGGCCGACGGTCCCGAAGATGATCCCGACCGCCGCGACCGACAGGATGATCGTCCATGCCCGGCCGACGGTGTCGAGGTCGTTGACCTCGCGGAAGCCGACCGTCGTCAGCGTCATGAACGTCATGTACAGCGCGTCGGAGACGGACCAGCGCTCGAGGACGACGAAGCCGATCGTCCCGATTGCCGCGACCGCGACGACGATCGCCAGCCAGGCCCGGATGTGACGTGCCGTGATCACGTCGAGCCGGGCGGCACCGTACCGCGCAGGACTCGCCGGCCGGGGCTGCGTCGTCACGGCCCGAGTGTATGGGCCCGGCGGATCGCCGCGCGCGGCTCCCGCACGAGCCGGCGCCGCGGCAGGCGGGCGTATCATCGACGCCTTCCATCCGGACCGGGCCGCCGCCCGACCACACCGAGGACCCAGTCATGACCACCGAGCCACAGACCGCCCCATCCCGGATCGCCGCGAAGATGGTCATCGGCGGCCAATCGGTCGACGCCGCGGACGGCCAGTCGTTCGACGTCCTCGACCCGTCGACGGGCCACGTGATGGCCAGCGCGCCGCTCGGCGGCAAGGAGGACGTCGACCGCGCCGTCGAGGCCGCCCGCCGCGCGTTCGACGATCCGAAGGGCTGGTCGAGCTGGTCGGCCAGCAAGCGCGGCCGGACCCTGGCCAAGCTGTCGGCGCTGGTCAAGGCCAACCTCGAGGAGCTGGCCCGGCTCGAGAGCCGCAACGTCGGCAAGCCGATCAGCGGGGCGCGCGGCGAGGCCCTCGGGGCCAGCCTCGTGTTCGAGTACTACGGCGGGGCGGCGAACAAGGTCTTCGGCGAGACGATCCCGGTCAGCAAGCCCGGGCTCGACTTCACGCTGCGCGAGCCAATCGGGGTCGTCGGTCTGATCGTCCCGTGGAACTTCCCGATCCTGATGGCCAGCTGGAAGCTCGGGCCGGCGCTCGCCGCCGGCAACACGTGCATCCTCAAGCCGGCGAGCTGGACGCCACTCAGCGCGATCCGGCTCGGCGAGCTCGCCCTCGAGGCGGGCTTCCCCGCGGGCGTCGTCAACGTCGTGACCGGACCCGGCGGTACCGCGGGCGCCGCAATCGCCGGGCATGGCGGGGTCGGCAAGGTCGCCTTCACCGGCGAGACCACGACCGGCCAGGAGATCATGCGGCTCGCGGCCGGCAACGTGAAGAAGGTCAGTCTCGAGCTTGGCGGCAAGAGCCCGAACATCGTCTTCGCCGACGCCGACCTCGAGCGGTTCGCCCGCGAGTCGCCGTACTCGGTCTTCGACAACTGCGGCCAGGACTGCTGCGCCCGGAGCCGAATCCTCGTCGAGCGCTCGGCCCACGACCGCGTCGTCGAGCTGTTCGTGGAGGCGACCCGGAAGGTCAAGGTCGGCGACCCGGCCGACGATGCCACCGAGGTTGGGCCGCTGGTCCATCCCCGCCAGCGAGATCGCGTCCTGGACTACATCGGGATCGGCCGCGAGGAGGGCGCCGAGCTGCTCACGGGCGGGACGGCCCCGGACGACCCCGCGCTGGCCGGCGGCATGTACGTCCTGCCGACGGTGTTCGACGGCGTGTCCAACGACATGCGGATCGCCCGTGAGGAGATCTTCGGCCCGGTCGTGTCGATCATCCCGTTCGACTCGGAGGAGGAAGCAGTCCGGCTGGCCAACGCCACGCCGTACGGCCTTTCGGGCTCGATCTGGAGCCGCGACATCGGCCGCGCGCTGCGAACGGCCAAGGGCGTCCAGGCCGGCGTCCTCAGCGTGAACTCGAACAGCTCGGTCCACACCGAGGCGCCGTTCGGCGGCTACAAGATGTCGGGGATCGGCCGGGAGCTCGGGATGCACGCGGTCGAGCTGTACACCGAGACGAAGAACGTGTTCGTCGACCTGGGCTGACCGAAACGTCATCATCGCGGCAGGACGGGCGGGGGATCGACGGCGGGACGATCGGCGGGCCAGACTGTCCGACCATGGACGCCCAGCCACGCCCCGAACCCGACCTCGACTCGACCCCCGCGAACGAGACGGCCGGCCCGGTCGAGCCCACCAGCCGGCGCCGCGCCGGCCGGCCGCCGTCGGTCAACGCGATCTCGATCATCCTGCTCGTGGTCGGCGCAGCCATCGAAGGCTATGCCGTCGCCCTGACGGTCGGTGATTCGCCCGACCGCCAGTACTCGCTCATCTGGGCCGCGCTCGGGGCAGCGCTCGTCGTGACCGCCTGGGCGCTCCGGGGTCGGCGCTGGTGGGGAGCCGCCGCAGCGATCGGCGTCTCGATCGTCGGACTGTTCGCCGGGATGCTCGGCGTCTACGGGGTGCTCGTCATCGCCAACGCGGGAACCGCCGACCAGGCCGGCTGGCTGGCCACGCTCGGGCTGATCGGCGTCGGCGCCGCGTCGATCGCGATCATCGGCCTGCTCTCGAGCGCCTGGCCGTGGCTGATGGCCACGACGAGCCGGCAGAGCCTCGGCAACCCGAGCCCGACCGCCTGACCCGCCGGCAGGTCAGCCGGCCCACACCCCCCACGCCGGCTGCGGCCCCGCGACCAGGTCCGGCCGCCGCCGGGCGAGCCAGTCGACGAGGGCGTAGTACGTCGTCTTGAACGCGATCCCGGACCACGGGATCGCTTCGGGGGCGAAGAACGCGACCTCGGTCGCCTCGAGCGTCGGGGCCGCGCGACCGCCCACGATGGGCGCCTCGAACACGACCACGACGACCGTGGCCTCGAGCCGCGAGTACAGCCCGACGATCTCGCCCGGCTCGACGAGCAGCCCGGTCTCCTCGAGCGTCTCGCGGATCGCCCCTTCGTGGACGGTCTCGTCGACCTCGAGGAAGCCGCCCGGCTGGGCCCACGCGCCGATGCCCGGCTCGATCCCGCGCTTGATCAGGACGACCTCGCCGGCCGGGGTGACCGGGATCGTCGTCGCGACGAGGCGCGGGTTGACGTAGGCAATGTGCCCGCAGCTCGGACAGGCCAGCCGCGGCCGATGTTCACCCTCGAGCGGGCCGTAGATGAGCTCGGCGCCGCAGCGCGAGCAATGGTTGAGCGTGGCCGCCACCCAGGCCGGGACCCCGCCGCCGGAGGCGACGTCCGTCGAGCGGCCGTCGGGCCCGCGTCCGGAGCCGGTCACGCGCTCAGGACCAGCCCGGCCGCCAGGACGAGGACGGCGAGGAGGACGATCGTCACCGCGAACCAGGCGAGCCGGAACGCGCCGCGGCCCGGGTTGACCGGCATCCACGCCCAGGCCGAGCGCCAGATCCGGATCGCCGCGTCGGCGGTCGTCAGGAACAGGATCGGCGCCCCGACGGCGACGCACAGCTTCACCAGCGGGCTCCCGAGCGGCAGGCCGATCTCGAGGGCGGTGATCGCGATCGCGCCGCAGATGAGCGCGACGACGGACAGCTGGATGTAGTGCGCCTGGAGCGGCGTCGGCCGAAGCTCCGGGACGGATCGCGGCGGCAGTCCCCGGAGGCTCGGCGGCAGCACCGGTTCGCGGACCGCCTGGCGGTCGAGGATCGGCATGCCCGGCTCGTATCTCGGGTCGTCCATCGGCGCCATCCTAGACCGGGTCACCGTCGTCGGCCGAGACGACCGGCCACCGCGCCGCTCAGGCCCGGTTCGACTCGTCGTCGAGGACGGCCTGCGTCGCGGCCGCTCGATGGGCCGCTACGCGGGCAGCGAGCGCCGGGTCTGACAGGGCGAGGATCTGCGCCGCGAGCAGGGCGGCGTTCTCGGCGTTCCCGATGGCCACCGTCGCGACCGGGATGCCGCGCGGCATCTGGACGATCGACAGGAGCGAGTCGAGGCCCCCGAGATGCTGCGTCGGGATCGGCACGCCGATGACCGGGAGCGTCGTCTTGGCTGCGAGCATTCCGGGCAGGTGGGCGGCGCCACCGGCCCCGGCGACGATGACCCGGAGGCCACGCCCGGGCGCCTCCTCGGCATAGCGGTAGAGGAGGTCCGGCGTCCGGTGGGCGGACACCACGCGGAGCTCGTTCGGGATCCCGAGCTCGGACAGCAGGGCGGCCGCCTTCTCGAGGATCGGGAAGTCGGACCGGCTGCCGCCGACCACCCCGACGAGCGGTCCGCGAGCCGCGTCCGACGGCGCCGGTCGGGCCCGCCCAATGCCCCGCGCCACTACTGGCCCTGAGCCTTCGTGAACGCCTCGACCCCGTCGAAGACGTGGAGCTTCTCGACGTGGGTCCAGCCCGGGTGTCCGCTGGCGACCCGGATCTGGAGCTCGATGAGCTCGGCGTCGACCGCCTCGCCGCCGTCGGCGGTCAGGAAGCGCGCCCGGACGAGCCCGACGCTGTCGGGTCGCAGCCCGACCGACGGATAGACCTTCGTGCCGCGGCTCTCGACGAAGTCGAGGCGGTACTCGGTCCCGGCCAGGCGCTCGAGGTCGGGACCGAGCGTCTCGGGCGACAGGTCGGTGGCAATGAAGATGTCGAGGCCGACCGTCCGCTGCACCACTCGAGCCTCCCGGTCGGCGCCATAGGTCCAGCCGGGCAGCGGCGTGGGTGGCGGTCCCGACGGCGCGTTAGCGCGACCCGACGGCAGCGAGGGCGAGAGCGAGACCGGCCGCTTGCCGAGGTTGGCGATCACGGCGTCGGTGAAGCCGGTGGTCGAGGTGGCAGTGCCCACGTCGCCGCCGGTCTGGCGGACGAGATCCTGGGTCATCGCCCGGCCGTCCTCGAGCGTCCGCAGCACCGCGTCCTCGATCCGCCGCGCGGCGGCCGTCTCGCCGAGATGGCGGAGCATCATCACCGAGCTGAGGATCAGTGCGGTCGGGTTGATCATGTCCTTGCCGGCGTACTTCGGGGCCGAGCCGTGGACCGCCTCGAAGATCGCGACCGAGTCGCCGTAGTTCCCCGACGAGGCGAAGCCCAGCCCGCCGACCAGCCCCGAGGCCAGGTCGCTGATGATGTCGCCGTTGAGGTTCGTCGTCACCACGATGTCGAACTGGGCCGGGTCCTTCGCCAGCTGCTGGGCGACGTTGTCGATGATGAGGTGTTCGGTGGCGATCCCCGGGTACTCCTCGGCAAGCTCCTCGAAGACGGCCTTGAAGAGCCCCTCGGTGAGCTTCATGATGTTCGCCTTGGTCGCGCAGGTGACCTTGGCGCGACCCTCCCGGCGGGCGAGCTCGAAGGCATAGCGGATGACCTTCTCGGATCCCTTCCGGGTGATGACCTTGAGGCACTGCCCCACGTCGGGCGTGAGCATGTGCTCGATTCCGGCATACAGGTCCTCGATGTTCTCGCGGACGATGACCAGGTCGATCCCCTCGCCCGAGTAGCGGGTCGGGACGCCCGGCAGCTCGCGGGCCGGACGGACGTTGGCGTACGTCTCGAACAGCTTGCGCAGCGTGACGTTGGCGCTCTTCTCGCCGAAGCCGACCGGCGTCTCGAGCGGGCCCTTCAGGACGACCTTCGTCCGGTCGATCAATTCGCGGGTCTCGCGCGGGACGCCGCTCGTGTCGCCGCGTTTGAAGACCTCCGCGCCGGCCTCTGCCTCCTCCCAGTCGATGGCGACACCCGCGGCGTCGATGATCCGGGCCGCCGAGCGGACGACTTCGGGCCCGACGCCGTCGCCCGGGATGAGGGTCACGCGGTGGGATGAGGGCATGGGCGGGAAGGCTCCAGGTGCAGGTCGAACGCCGGGCGCGACCGCCCGTAGGCCGGGATTCTAGTGCCTTCGGCTGACGCGCTCAGCGCCAGCTCAGCCGGGCCGCGGCGGCGCGTGCCCGCTGGAGGGCCTCGTCGGCAGTCGGCGCGACCACGGTCAGGTGGCCCATCTTCCGACGCTCGAACACCTCGCGCTTGTCGTAGACGTGGAGGTGCGCTAGCGGGTCGGCCAGGGCCGCCTCGACGCCGACCAGGTGAGCCTCACGTCGCGGTCCGCTGCCGAGCAGGTTGACCATCGCGGTCGGGCCATGGGCGTCCGGGGATCCGAGCGGCAGGCCACAGATGGCCCGGATGTGCTGCTCGAACTGGCTCGTCGCCGCCCCTTCGATCGTCCAGTGCCCGCTGTTGTGGACCCGCGGCGCGAGCTCGTTGACGACGATCGAGCCGTCGCGCAGCAGGAACAGCTCGACGGCCAGGGTGCCGACGAGGTCGAGCTCCATTGCGATGCGCGCCGCCAGCTCGGTCGCCTCGGCGGCCACGGCGCCGCCGACCGGCGAGGGGGCCGGCGCGACCGACTCGACGAGGATCCCGCGATCGTGGCGGTTTGCCGACGGGGGGAAGGCGACCGCGCGACCGGCCAGGTCGCGGCCGACGACGACCGACAGCTCGAGCGCGAAGTCGAGCTCCGGCTCGAGCAGGAGCCCGGAACGCTCGGCGTGCGCCCCGAGCTCGGCCCACGCGGCCGCCAGTCCACCGGGACCGTCCGGCTCTGCGATCCGGACCTGGTTCCGGCCGTCGTAGCCCCCGATCGCCGCCTTGAGCCGGAGCGGCAGGCCGAACGCGAACGCGCCGGCCTCGAGCTCGGCCTGGGTCCGGACCTCGCGCCACGGTGCCGTCGGCGCGAAGATCGACTCGAGGAACCGGCGCTCGGCGAGGCGGTGCTGGGTCGTCCGCAGGGCGAAGGATCCCGGTCGGACCGGCAGCCGTTCGTCGAGCGCCTCGACGAGCCGGCCGGACACGTGCTCCAGCTCGTAGGTGACGACCGCGCACTCCTCTGCCAGCGCGAGGGCCGCCGTCGTGTCGTCGTATGCGGCAACCAGCTGGCGGTCGGCGATCGCGGCGGCCGGGCAGGCAGGGTCCGGGTCGAGGATCGCCACGCGGTAGCCCAGCGCCCGGGCGGCCATCCCGAGCATCCGTCCGAGCTGGCCCCCGCCGAGGATTCCGATCGTCGACCCGACCGGGATCGGGGCCTCCGCCGCTCCGTGGTCGGCCAGCACGCGCCGGATGAACGCGGTCTTCGCCATCGAATAGCGGAGCCCGTTCGTGACGCCGGCGGCCACGATCTCGCGCTTGAGCTCGGCGTACTCATCGACCAGTGCCGGGTCGCCCCGGAGGACGTCGCGGAACACCAGCTGGCGGGTCCACTCGGCCTCGTCGGGGATCACGTGGAGATGGATCTGGCGGGGCTCGTCGTCGCCGTCGCCCGGGGCAAGCCCGCCAAGCAGCAGGGGCCGGGTCGGCGGGAATGGGTTGGCGGTGTCCTGCGGCTGGAACCCGAGGTGGAGGAGGAGCTCGGTGATCGCCGGAACGCGGGCCGGGTCGGCCGGGTGGATCCCGAGGTCGACGATGCCCTTGCCGGGCAGACCGGGAACCGCGGTGCTCCCGAAGTGCTCGACCGCCAGCTCGGCGCGGCGGGCCGAGACGAGCCCCGCCACCCGGCGGGCCACCCGGACCGCGCCCGGGTCGGACGGGCGAACCTCGAGGGGAAGGCGGGGATAGGGGCCGATCGGCGCGTCGGTCACCCGGCGAGTGTATCCTCGGCCGATCATGCGCAGATTGATCGGCCGGCGCCTCCTCGAGGTGGACGTCGGGTAACTGACCGAGCTCATCGCCCGCTTCGAGCGGGTGCAGGTCGACGTCGGAACGGGTGACGGCCGGGCGGTCCTGGCGACCGCCCGCCGGGAGCCGGACCGGCTCGTGATCGGCCTCGATGCCGCCGCCGGGCCGATGGCCGAGGCGTCACGGCGGGCTGCGCGAACCGGGCCCCGCGGTGGCCTCCCGAACGCCCTGTTCGTCGTCGCCGGGATCGAGGCGCCCCCGGACGAGCTCGTCGGCCGGGCGACCGTCGTGAGCGCCGTCTTCCCGTGGGGAACCCTGCTCGCCGGCGTCCTCGGCCTCGAGTCGCGGGCGATGACCGGCCTGGCGTTGCTTGTCGCCCCCGGCGGTTCACTCGAGGCGCTCGTGTCGATCGAGCCCAGGGACCGGCTGGCGGGCCTGGGTCCCGACGCGCTCGCAGCGGCTCGCCTCCAGCGCGCCTGGGCGGACCACGGCTTCGCACTCGTCGACGCTCGACCGGCCGAGCCGGCGGAGATCGCCGCGTCGGGTTCGTCGTGGGCGAAGCGGCTCGGCGCGACCTCGGCCAATGGTCGTTCGGTGACGCGACTTCGCCTGTCGCGACTCCCGTAGGATGGCCCCGTGACCCGGTCATCCGCTGTGGCTCCGTCGCTCGTGGGCCCTCCTCCGGGCGCTCGATCGCCTGTCCGGCGAGTAGGCCGTCGATGACCGTGCTGCCCGATCAGCCTCCGTTCACGCTGCGCGCGCGAGTCCTGACCCCGTTGGGAGCCGGTGGCAGCCGCTACGAACCCGATGGCCGGGTCGACGTGGACGCGGCCGGTCGGATCGTTGCCGTGGAGCCCTGGTCGGCGACGACCGGGCGGGGCGAGCCCGGACGGGACGCGCAGGGAGCGCTTGACCTGCGGCCGCTCGTCGTGCTGCCCGGGATGGTCGACCTCCACGTCCACCTGCCGCAGCTCCCGAACGCCGGCGTCGGCGCCGGGCTCGACCTGCTGACCTGGCTCGAGCGCTACATCTTCCCGCTCGAGCGCGAGTTCGACGCTCCGACCGCCGAGCGCATCGCACCGGCGGCGTTTCGGGCCATGGCGGCGTCGGGCACGACGACCGCCCTCATGTACGGGGCGGTCTTCGAGCCGAGCCTCGACGTCGCGTTCCGCGCGGCCGAGGCGCACGGGATCCGGGCGATCATCGGCAAGGTCATGATGGATCGCCTGACCTACGACAACCGGCTCCCGGCCGATCGGATCCTCGAGGTCAGCCTCCGCCAGTCGGCCGAGCTGTGCGACCGGTGGCACGGCCGCGATCGTGGGCGGCTCCAGTACGCCTTCACGCCCCGTTTTGCGGTGTCGTGCAGCGCGGACATGCTCCGCGAGTCGGCGACGCTTGCCCGCGCCACCGGGGCGTACTGGCAGACCCACCTGTCCGAGGATGCCAACGAGCTGCGCGAGGTCGCCCGGCTGTTCCCCGAGGCGCGCGACTACCTCGACGTTTACGACCGGGCCGGCGGCCTCGGCCCGCGGACGGTCCTCGCCCATGCGATCCACCTCTCCGTCGCGCGAGATCGAGCGCCTCGCGGAGTCCGGCAGCGCGGTCGCCCACTGCCCGGCCTCGAACTTCTTCCTCGCCTCGGGGGCGATGCCGCTCGCCCGCTACCGGGCGGCCGGGATCCGGGTCGGCCTCGGCTCCGACGTGGCGGCGGGACCCGAGCTGTCGATCTTCGCCAACATGCGCGCCGGGGCGTACATCCAGAACGGGCTGCGCGTGGTCCAGGGCCCGTCCGCGCCGCCGGGTCTCGGCCCGCTCGAGTGGCTGCGGATGGGATCGCTCGACGGCGCGCGGGCGCTCGGCCTGGACGACCAGATCGGTTCGATCGAGCCGGGCAAGGAGGCTGACCTCATCGCCGTCGACCCGCGCACGGTCGCGCCGGTCGCCGGGATCGACTCGGACGATCCGGACGAGATCATGTCCCGCGTCGCGTTCCGGCCCCACCCCTCGATGGTCCGCGCGGCCTGGGTCCGGGGCCGTCGCCTCGAGGGCCCCCCGGGCCTGAACGGCGACGCGTGAGCCCGCAGCCGGTCGATCTGCTCATCGAGGGCGGCACGATCGTCGATGGGACCGGCGCGGCCGGGTTCCCCGGGACGATCGCGGTACGGGGGACAACGCTCCAGGTGCTGCGCGGCGACGCGGCCCGGCCGGACGCCACCGCCGGACTCCCTGCGCGACGCCGGATCGACGCCAGCGGGCTGGTCGTGGCCCCCGGCTTCATCGACCTCCACAGCCACGGCGGGCTGACGATCCTGGCCGAGCCGCGCCACGAGCCCAAGGTCCGCCAGGGCGTCACGACCGAGGTCATCGGCGTCGACGGCAACGCGTACGCGCCGTTCCGGACCCAGTCCGACCTCGACGACTTCGTCATCCTCAACGGCGGGCTCGACGGACGACCCGCGGGGTTGGCCTACGACTGGCGGACCGTCGCCGACTACCTCGCCCGCTACGACCGTGGCGTCGCGGTCAACATCGCCTACCTGGTCGGCAACTCGGCGCTCCGGATCGCGGCGGTCGGCTGGGACGAGGTGTCGGCCAGCGCGGCCCAGCTCGCGGACCAGCGCGCGCTCCTGCGCGAGGCGATGGAGGACGGCGCGTTCGGCGTCTCGAGCGGGCTCGACTACCCACCCGGGGCGTACGCCGACACGGACGAGCTTGCCGCGCTGCTGGGCGAAGCGGCCCGGCTCGGCGGGTTCTATCACACCCACGTCCGCTACCCGCTCGGGGACGGCTTCCTCGACCCGTTCCGCGAGGCGATCGAGATCGGCCGGCGCTCCGGCGGCGGCGCCCGTCCACTTGACCCACTTCTACCATCGGGCGACGTTCCCCGGCACGCCGGAGGACATGCTCGGGCTTGTCGACGACGCGCGGGCCGAGGGCCTCGACGTCACGTTCGACCTGTACCCCTACGAGTGGGCCAGCACGCGGCTCCTGATCATGCTCCCGACCTGGGTCCAGGCCGGCGGGGTCGCGAAGCTCAAGGAGCGCCTGGCCGATCGTGCCGTGCGCCGGCGGATCCGCGACGAGCTCACGGCGCGCGGACGGCTGTTCGCCGGAGCGGGCGGGTTCGACGACGTCCGTCTCGGTGCCTTCGCCCGCCCCGAGCACGCCGCATGGGAGGGTCGGACGCTGGGCGACTATCTGGCGGCCGGCCGGCTCGATCCGGTCGACGGGATCTGCGAGCTGCTCCTCAGCGAGGACCTGCGGGTCAACCAGGTGACACCGGGACCGCATCGGGCCGGGATCCCCCCGTTCCTCGTCCACGACGAGTCGATGATCGGGACCGACGGCGTGCTCATCGGCGCGAAGCCGTCGCCCCGCTCGTACGGGAGCTTCCCGCGGATTCTCGGCGAGTTCGTCCGCGAGGAGCGGCTGCTGACCCTCGAGGCGGCCGTCCACAAGATGACCGGCGCCGCGGCCGCCCGGCTCGGCCTGACCGATCGCGGCCGGCTGGCCGACGGGCTGACGGCCGACGTCGTCGTGTTCGACCCGGGCCGCGTCCGGGCGCTGGCGACGTACGACGACCCGCGCCGCTATCCCGCCGGCATCCCGTTCGTGGTCGTCAACGGGGTGCCGGTGATCGACGGCGGCGAGCACACCGGCAACCTGCCCGGCCGGGCACTCCGGCGCGGCCGCCCGGACTGACGACGGCGGAGCGATGGACCGGCCGATCCTGCCGCGGGTCGAGCGACCGGTCTCCCGGCTGATCCTCGGCCAGTCGGCGCCGGCCGGGGACCTGCCGAGCCTGTACGACCGGTTTGTCGAGCTGGGCGGCAACGCCTTCGAGACCGCGCGCTGGTACCCGACGGAGCCGGTGCTCGGTGAATGGCTGGCCGGCCGGCGCGATCGCGACGAGCTGTTCGTGATCACCAAGGGCTGCCATCCGGCCGTCCAGGACGGCCCAGCGCGGGTGAACCCGGACGCGATCCGGCAGGACCTGGCCGAGAGCCTGGCCCGGCTGCGGCTCGACCGGATCGACCTGTTCCTGCTCCATCGCGACGACGAGACGGTTCCAGTCGGCGAGATCCTGACCGCGCTCGCCGAGCAGCGGGCCGCCGGGCGGATCGGCGCGGCGGGCGGCTCGAACTGGACGACGAGCCGGCTCGAGGCGGCCCATGCCTGGGCCCGTGACAACGGGGTGCCGCCGTTCGAGGTCGGCAGCCCCAATCTCGCGCTTGCGCTGGCGACGCGGCCGCCGTGGGGCGGGTGCGTCGTCGCCGGCGACCCCGCCTCGCTCTCCTGGTACGCCGAACGACAGCTCCCGCTCCTGGCCTGGTCGGCGCTCGCCCGCGCCTATTTCGTCGAGGGCTCGGCCGCGGCGGCCCAGGGCACCACGTTCGGTGCCGGCGCGCGGGCGGTCGACATCGCGGCCACGGAGGCGTTCGACTCCCCATGGAACCGCGAGCGGCGCGAGCGCGCCCGCGCCCTCGGCCGCGACTTCGGGCTCACGGCCAACCAGGTCGCCCTGGCCTGGGTCCTCAACCAGCCCTTCCCGACCCGGGCGATCGTGGGCGTCCGGACCATCCCGGAGCTCGAGGAAGCGGCCGCCGTGGCCGATCTCCGGCTGACCCGCGAGCAGGTGCGCTGGCTCGCGTACGGCGGCTCGAGCTAGGGCGGTCGGGGCCATGGGGGCGCGCCGTCCGGTCACGGGCGACCCGCGCGACTTGACAGCGCCGGAGCATCGACGCAACCCTTCGGCAACCCGAGGAGAGCGCCGCCAGCGATGACGATCGAGACCCGCCCCGCCCGGCCGCCGGGCGCTCCGGAGACGATGGCTCCGGCGCCGCTCGTCGTGCCGCCGGGATCCACGACCCGGGGTCGTGCCCGGCCCGAATCGCCACCCCGCCGCGAGGGCCCGGCCAAGCTCACCGGCGCGGCGCTGTACGCCGACGACCTCGTGTTCCCGGGCGCCTGGTTCGGAGCCACGATCCGCTCGACGGAGCCCCGCGCCCGCCTGCTCGCGATCGAGCTCGACCCGGCGTTCGACTGGTCGACGGTCGCTGTCGTCACCGCCGCCGACATCCCCGGCGACAACGTCGTGGCGGGGATCGCGGAGGACCAGCCGATCCTCGTCCCGGTCGGCGGGGAGATCCGCCACCAGGCCGAGCCCGTGGTGCTCCTCGCGGCAGCCGGACCAGTCGACGCTCCGGGAGGCGCGCCGTCGGGTCCGCCTCCGGACCGAGCCGCTCGAGCCCGTCTTCGATCCGCTCGTCTCGGAGGTCGTGTTCGCCCACTTCGACCTGGCCAAGGGGGACGTGGCGGCGGGCCTTGCCGCGGCCGATCTCGTCATCGAGGGCACGTATCGGGTCGGCCACCAGGAGCAGCTCTACATCGAGAACAACGCGATGATCGCCGTGCCTCGCGACGACGGCGGGGTGACCGTCCACGGCAGCCTCCAATGCCCGTACTACGTGCACAAGGCCCTCAAGCGCGGTCTCGGGCTCACGGCGGTCCAGGCCCGGGTCGTCCAGGCAGAGACCGGCGGCGGGTTCGGCGGCAAGGAGGAGTACCCGTCGATGATCGGGCTCCATGCCGCGCTGCTGGCCCGGCGCACCGGCCGGCCGGTGCGCATGATCTACGACCGTCACGAGGACCTGGCCGCCACGACGAAACGCCATCCGGCGATCGTCACCCACCGAACCGGCGTAACCCGCGACGGTCGGATCGTCGCCCAGGACATCGAGCTCGTGCTCGACGGCGGGGCGTACACCACGCTCACCCCGGTCGTGCTGTCGCGCGCGACGATCCATGCCGGCGGCCCCTACGACGTGCCGCACGTCCGGATCCGGAGCCGGGCCGTGATGACGAACACCCCGCCGAACGGGGCGTTCCGCGGGTTCGGTGCCCCGCAGGCCGAGTTCGCCGCCGAGACCCAGCTGAACCGGGTCGCCGAGACGATCGGGATGTCGCCGCTCGAGATCCGGCGCCGGAACGTCTATGGTCCGGGCGGGATCACGCCAACGCTGCAGGTCCTCAGGAGTGGGGTCGCCGGCCACGAGGTCCTCGAACGCGCGGCGGAGGCGTCCGAGTTCGAGCGTGGCCGGGCCCGCACGGCCAGCACCCGCGCCGCGCGGACGGCGCGCGACCGAACCGCGCGCGGAATCGGGCTCGCGCTCGCCTGGCACGGCGCCGGGTTCACCGGCTCCGGCGAGGCGAAGATGGGCTCGGTCGTGAGCCTAGAGCTGACCGGCGACGGTGCCGTCCGGATCCTGAGCGCGGCGACGGAGATGGGCCAGGGCACGAAGACGATCTTCCCGCAGCTCGTCGCCGCCGAGCTCGGTCTGCCGATCGACGAGGTCGAGATCGCTGCGCCCGACACGGCGGTCGTGCCCGACTCCGGTCCGACGGTGGCGTCGCGGACGGCGATGGTCGTCGGCGGGATGCTCGTCCATGCGGCGCGGCGGCTGCGGGACGAGGTGGAGGCCCGGAGCGGCCGGCCGTTCGCCGTCGGCTACCTCGACGACGCGCGCAGTCACGGTCCGACCCGGATCGACCAGCCCTTCGAGCCATACCCCGGCGCGGGCTTCGACGACGCCACGTACACCGGCGACGCCTACCCGGCGTTCGGCTGGGCGGCCGCCGTCGCCGAGGTCGAGGTGGACCTCGACACGTGCGAAGTCGCGGTGCTGTCGGTCGTCGCCGTCGACGACGTCGGGCCGGGTCATCCATCCGGTCCTGTGCGAGGGCCAGGTCGAGGGCGGGACGCTGCAGGCGGTGGGCTACGCGACGATCGAGGAGATCCAGCTGCAGGACGGCCGGTACCTCAACGACCGGCTCCAGACCTACCTCATCCCGACCGCGCTCGACGCGCCACGAATCGACACGATCCTCGTCGAGGCCCCGTTCGACCATGCGCCACACGGCGCGAAGGGCGTCGGCGAGCTGCCGATGGACGTCGGCGCCCCGGCGGTCGTCGCGGCGATCCACGATGCGACCGGCGCCTGGATCCATGACCTGCCCGCGACCCCCGAGCGGATCCTGGCGGCCCTCGCCGGGATCGCCCCGCCGGGGCCGCCCGGGATCTCGACGCGGTCCCGCCCGCGGACCGACGGCGATGGCGAGGGCGGCGGTCGATGACCTATCGCCTGACCGTCAACGGGTGGGACACGGAGGTGGCCGCCCCCGGAATGCGCCGGCTCCTCGACGTCCTGCGCGAGGACCTCGGCCTGACCGGCACGAAGGAGGGCTGCGGCGAGGGGGAGTGCGGCGCGTGCACGGTCCTCGTGGACGGCGAGCTGGCGGTGAGCTGCCTCGTCCCCCTGTGCCAGGTCGACGGCCGGGCGGTCCGCACGGTCGAGGGGCTGGCGTCCGCGACCGGGTCGGTCAGGGCGGAGCCCGCCGCACGGCTGGCTCCGCTCCAACGGGCGTTCCTCGAGACGGGCGGCGCGCAGTGCGGCATCTGCACCCCCGGCATGCTCATGGCCGGGGAGGCGTTCCTCGCGTCCGGCGCGGAGCCGACCGACCTGGCAATCCGTGAGGCGATCGCCGGCAACCTCTGCCGCTGCACCGGTTACACGAAGATCGTCGAGGCGATCGCGCTCGCCGCGGCCTGGCGCGCCGACGGGGCGGCCGACGACGGCCCCGGCCTCGCCCTCGAGGGCGAGGGCTGACGAATGCCGATCGAGCCGCCGGTCGTCTCGCCGACCTCGCTCGCGGAGGCGTACGCCATCGTCGGCACGGCACCTCATCGGCCGCTTGCCGGCGGGACGGACCTGCTCGTCCAGCTCGCCGGCGAGATCGGCGAGCCGCCGGACCGGGTCCTCGACCTGTGGCGGCTCGACGAGCTCCGCGGGATGGCGATCCGCGGCGGGGCGCTCGAGCTCGGCGCGCTGACCACGTACACCGAGATCCGCCGGTCGGCCCTCTGCCAGGAGCACGCGCCGGCGCTTGTCGAGGCGGCGGGGACGATCGGCGCGGCCCAGATCCAGAACCGCGGCACGCTCGGCGGCAACGCAATGAACGCGTCCCCGGCGGGTGACACCCTGCCGGTCCTGCTCGCGCTCGACGCGGAGCTCGTCGCCGGCGGCCCGCGCGGCGAGCGGACGATCCCGGCGGCCGCGTTCTGGGTCGCCTACCGGCGAACGGCGCTCCGGCCGGACGAGCTCCTCGTCCGGATCCGCGTCCCGATCGTCCCCGATCGGCGGCAGCGCTTCCGGAAGGTCGGCACACGACGGGCGCAGGCGATCTCGAAGATCGTGCTGGCGCTCGCCTGGCGCGAGGCGCCGGGCACGACCGCGTGGGCCGACGTCCGGGTCGCGCTCGGATCGGTGGCGGCCACCCCGATCCGGGCGACGGGGACGGAACGCGCGCTCGAGGGGCACGCCCCGGACGAGGCGGCGGCCCGTCGCGCGTCGGCCGCCCTGGCCGCCGAGCTCGAGCCGATCAACGACGTCCGGTCCACGGCCGCCTACCGGCGCGCGGTCGCCGGGCGCGTCCTCGAGCGCCTCGTCCGCGACGCCGGCGGCTGGTAGCCTCCACGGACGAGGAGGACGCGGTGATCGAGCTCGGTCCGAACCGCTACGGCAAGGCGGCGATCCGCCTGGTCAAGGTCATCCGCGAGCCCGACCGCCACCGGGTCCGCGACCTGACCGTGAGCGTCGCGCTCGAGGGCGATTTCGCGCGTGCCCACACCGGCGGGGACAACGCCGGCGTCATCGCGACCGACACGATGAAGAACACGGTCTACGCGCTGGCGCCCGAGCACCTCACTGGCCCAATCGAGGACTTCGGCCGCGTCCTCGCCGGTCACTTCCTCCACTTCGACCAGGTCGCGGTCGCCACGGTCTCGATCCGTGAGCACCGCTGGTCGCCCCTGCCGACCGATGCCGGCCCGGCGCGCGACGCCTTCCTCCGCCTCGGTGACTTCACCCGGACGGCGTTCGTGACCGCGCGGCCGGACGACACGACCGTCGAGGCCGGCGTCGAGGACCTGACGGTCATGAAGACGGCGCGGTCCGCCTTCTCGGGCTTCCCGCGCGACGAGTTCACGACGCTGCCCGAGACCGACGACCGGATCATGGCTACCAGGGTCAGTGCGACCTGGCGCTACGGCGCCCACGGGCTCGACTGGGACGCGGTCCACGACGGCGTGCTCGGGACGCTGCTCGACGTCATGGCCGACCACTCCAGCCCATCGGTCCAGGCGTCGATCTGGATCGTCGGCCGGGCCGTCCTCGAGCGCCACGTGGCCGTCGCCGAGATCCGGATGATCCTGCCGAACCTCCACCACTGGGCGGTCGACCTGCGCCCGTTCGGGCTCGAGAACCGGGGCGAGATCTTCGTGGCCACGAGCGAGCCGCACGGGCTCATCGAGGCGACGGTCCGCCGGGCGCCGGGCTGATGGCGGCGCTGCCGGCCGGTGTCTCGATCGTCGGCCCGTCGGTCCCGGGCGCGGACGCCGTTCTGACCCCTGACGCGCTCGCGGTCGTGGCCGACCTCCAGCGCCGCTTCGGGCCGCGCCGCGACGAGCTCCTCGCCGCGCGGGCGGAGCGCCAACGGGCGATCGCCGCGGGTGCCGACCCCGACTTCCCGGACGAGACGCGGACGATCCGCGCGTCCGACTGGCGCGTCACCGGCGCGCCGCCCGACCTCGACGACCGTCGGGTCGAGATCACCGGCCCGGCCGAACCGAAGATGATGATCAACGCCCTCAACTCGGGCGCCCGGGTCTTCATGGCCGATCTCGAGGACGCGCTCAGCCCGACCTGGTCGAACATCGTCACCGGCCAGGCCGCGCTGCGCGACGCCGTCCGCCGGACGCTCGCGCTGACCACGCCCGAGAAGACCTACCGCCTGGCCGACCGGACCGCGACCCTCGTCGTACGACCACGCGGCTGGCACCTCGAGGAGCGTCACGTCCTCGTCGACGGGCGCCCCGTGTCGGCGAGCCTGCTCGACGCCGGGCTGTACGTCGCCCACAACGGCGCCGAGGCCCTCGCGCGCGGGAGCGGGCCGTACCTCTATCTCGCCAAGCTCGAGAGCCATCACGAGGCCCGCCTCTGGAATGACGTGTTCAGCGCGCTCCAGCCGGCCGTCGGGATCCCCCACGGCTCCATCCGCGCCACCGTCCTCATCGAGACGATCCTGGCCGCGTTCGAGATGGACGAGATCCTGTACGAGCTGCGCGATCACGCCGCCGGGCTCAATGCCGGCCGTTGGGACTACATCTTCAGCATCATCAAGAAGTTCCGCGAACGGCCCGGCTTCGTGCTGCCGGACCGCGGCCAGGTGACGATGGCCGTGCCGTTCATGCGCGCCTACACCCAGCTGCTCGTCCGGACCTGCCATCGCCGCGGGGCCCACGCCATTGGCGGCATGTCGGCGTTCATTCCGAACCGCCGCGAGCCCGAGGTGACCGCCAACGCGCTGGCCCGGGTCCGCGAGGACAAGGAGCGCGAGGCCGGCGACGGGTTCGACGGGACCTGGGTGGCCCATCCCGATCTCGTGCCGGTCGCGGGCGCCGTCTTCGACCGGATCCTCGGCGACCGGCCGAACCAGAAGGAGCGCCTACGCGAGGACGTGCAGGTGACCCCTGCCGACCTGCTGGGCGTCGCCATTCCCGGCGGCCGGGTCACGGAGGCCGGCGTGCGCCAGAACGTGAGCGTCGGGCTGCGCTACCTCGACGCCTGGTTGCGCGGCAATGGCGCCGCCGCGATCGACAACCTGATGGAGGACGCCGCGACGGCCGAGATCAGCCGGTCGCAGCTGTGGCAGTGGCGACGGCACGCGATCCCGCTCGAAGACGGACGGGCTCTCGACGCCGACCGCTATCGTGCGATCCGTGACGAGGAGCTCGAACGCCATGGCGGCCCCGCAGCCGGGCGACTCGGCGCGGCCGCGGACCTCCTCGACCGGCTCGTCCTGGCCGACGACTTCGCCGAGTTCCTGACCCTCGACGCCTACGCGATGCTCGAGCCGTGATGGTGGGCGGTCCAGCCCCGAGCCGCGCGGCCTCCTTGGCCCAGCGGACGAGCCCCGCCGGCGGCTAGCCCAGCGGCTCGAGCTCGCGCTCGACGAACCGGCCGAAGCCCCGCTGACCGACGAACGTCCCGTCGCGGACCACGAACGCGCCGCGAACGATGGTCGATCGGACCGCGCCACTGACGGCGAACCCCTCGTACGGCGTGTAGTCGCTCGTGTGGTGGAGGTCCGCCGCCCGGAGCGTCCGCCGGGCCGCCGGATCGAACAGGACGAGGTCGGCATCCTTGCCGACCTCGATCGCGCCCTTGTCCCGGAGCCCGAACACCCGCGCCGGGGTCGTGGCCAGGAGGTCCACCATCCGCTCCACGCTGATCCGGCCCGTAGCCACGCCCTCGGAGTAGACGATGGCCAGGAGGGTCTCGATGCCCGGCCCGCCGTTCGAGATGCGGTCGAACGAGGCGCGCCAGGTCTGCTTCTCGACCGCCAGGCGGTCCGGGACGTGGTCGGTGGCGACGAGGGCCAGGTCGCCGTCGGCCAGTCCGGCCCACAGTGCTGCCGGCTGGCCGGCCTCACGGAGCGGCGGCGAGATGACGTAGCGGGCGGCTTCCTCGGGCGGCGCGTCGTAGCGCTCGGCAGTGAGACTGAGGTAGTGCGGGCAGGTCTCGGCGAACACGGGCCGGCCCTCGGCCCGAGCGGCACGGACCGCCGCCAGTGCCTCGGCGCAGGACAGGTGGACGACGTAGAGCGGCGCGTCGGCGGCCCGGGCGAGGGCGATCGCCCGACCCGTCGCCTCGGCCTCGACGTACGGTGGGCGCGACGAGGCGTGGAAGCGCGGGGCGGTCTCGCCGGCCGCCAGGTGGCGCGCCGTGAGCGTCTCGAGGATCGTCGCGTTCTCGCAGTGGACCTCGAGCATCCCACCGACGGCGCCGGCCGTCGCGAGCGCCCGCTCCAGCGTCCGGTCGTCGATCCCGAAGTCGTAGACCATAAACGCCTTGAACGTCGGGACGCCGGCGGCGACGGCCGCGGCGAGCTCGGCGACCGGGTCGTCCTGGCCCGAGGTGATCACCAGGCTGACGGCGACGTCGACCGCGCTGTCGCCCGCCGTGGCCTCGCGCCACGCCGCCAGCCCGGAGAGCAGCGACCGGCCGGCGGCCGGATCGGCCCCGGTTCCCGGGTTGTTGAAGCTGAGGAATGTCGTCGTCCCGCCGA
The DNA here is from genome assembly GCA_963825545.1 of uncultured Chloroflexia bacterium. Lineage (GTDB taxonomy): Bacteria > Chloroflexota > Limnocylindria > Limnocylindrales > CSP1-4 > Chersky-267. The sequence continues at coordinate 78,664 of CAWGTR010000006.1, forward strand.
ACGCGGCCGCCACCGAGTCCTCGAAGAACCGATCCGGCTCGGCGTCGCTGGCGACCCGCGTGTGGGTGTGGACGTCGACGACGCCCGGCAGAACGAGCAGGCCGCTCGCGTCGACGACCTCGCGGGCCGACGCGGCCAGGCCGCCGAGGTCCGGCTCGATCCGCGCGATCCGGCCGCCGTCCACCGCCACGTCGGCCCGCCGGCTCCCGGTCGCACCGACGACGGTGCCGCCGCGCACGAGCAGGTCGATCAAACCTCGGGCCGACGGCGTCGCGGAGCTCCGCCTCGGACCTCGGTGAGCGAGGATCGGTCCATCGTTCGCGGTGCCAGATCGGCGGGGCGGCTAACCGAGCTCAAGGATCTCGATCGGCTGGGCGCCTTCCCAGAGCGCCCGGCGGCCGACCTCCCGGAGCCGGTCCTCCCAGTCGTCGTCGGGCAGGATGGTGGCAAAGTGGTTGGCCGCCAGCTGGCCGACCTTCGAGCTCGTCGTGCACGCGCCGTACGGGAAGAAGATCTCGCACTCGCTGATCCCCCCGGGGTAGATCGCCAGGTGGCCGGGCGCCGGGTGCGACGTGTGGTTCTCGTAGTCGATCCCGGGCCGGAAGTCGCCGAGCGGGATCCACGTCGACTCGCCACTCCAGCGGCAATGGATGATCCGGCTGGCCAGCGGCAGCATCTCGCGGATCGCCTCGATCGTCCGCGGCGCCTCGGGCTCCCAGCGAGCGGTAAAGTGCAGGTCGCCACCGACCCGGATCGACAGGTCGCTCATCGGCGGAGGATAGCGTGACCGAGGACCGGCCGACCATCTCCACCCACGTCCTCGACACCGCGGCCGGGACCCCGTCGGCCGGTGTCCCGGTCGTCCTCTGGCGGGCCGGCCCGGACGGTGCGGAGGCGGTCGTCGGCGAGGGGATCACCGACGCCGACGGCCGGATCCGCGACCTGCTCACCGGGAGCCGGCTCGAGACCGGCGCCTACCGGCTCGAGTTCGGTCTCGACGACGGCGGCTTCTTCACCGGGCTGTCGGTCGACTTCCGCGTCGACGACGCGTCGCGGAGCTGCCACGTGCCCCTCCTCCGCGCCCCGTTCGGGCTGTCGACCTACCGCGGGTCGTAGCGGTGGCCGACGGCGCGCGGCCGACGATCGCCGAGCTCGACGCGTTGCCCGCCGACGGCTGCGCGGCGGCGCTCGCTCCCCTGTTCGAGGGCGCGCCGCGGTTCCTCGAGCGGCTCTGCGCGGCGCGGCCGTTCGGCGGCGACGCCGCATTGTTCGTCGCAGCTCGGCGGATCGCCGCGACGATGCCGGAGGACGAGCGGATCGAGCTGGTCGACGCGCACCCGCGGCTGGGCGCCCCGCCGCGCTCGGTCTCCGCGGCGTCGTTCGTGGAGCAGGGGTACGACCGCGACGCCGCGACGGCCGCGGCCGCCGCCGCAGACGATGAGCGGCACCGGGTCGCAGCCGAGCTCCACCGGCTCAACGGCGCGTACGAGGCCCGGTTCGGGTTCCGCTACTGCGTCTTCGTTGCCGGACGATCCCGCGCCGAGCTGCTGCCGGAGTTCGCGTCCGCGCTGGCCGCCGATCGGGACGCGGAGCTCGCCCGCGCCATCGACGCGGTGATCGACGTCGCCGCCGACCGCTGGGCACGGTCGGGCGAGTGAGCGCCGGCCTGGGCTAGCATCGGGCGATGACCGAGCGCATCCCGATCCTCATCGACTGCGACACCGGGATCGACGACAGCCTGGCGCTGCTCTACGCGGCGGCGTCGCCCGAGGCTGAGATCGTCGCCGTCACCTGCTGCAGCGGCAACGTCGAGGCCCACCAGGTCGCGGCCAACACGCTGGCCGTCCTCGAGCTGGCCGGCCGCACGGACATCGAGGTCGCCCTCGGGCGAACGGTCCCCCTCGTCCGTCCGCTCGAGGTCACGCCGGAGACGCACGGCCCGCAGGGCCTCGGCCACGCCGAGCTGCCGCCGGCGCGGCGGCCCCTCAGCGCGCGCCACGCGGCGGACGTCATCGCCGGGGCCGCACGCGACCGACCGGGCGAGGTCACCCTCATCACGCTGGGGCCGATGACCAACCTGGCCGTCGCCCTCGACCGCGAGCCGGAGCTGCCACGGTTGCTCCGGCGGTTCGTGTTCATGGGCGGTGCCTTCCGCGTGCCCGGCAATACCACCCCGACGACCGAGTGGAACATCCACTGCGACCCGGAGGCGGCCAAGCAGGTCATCGACGCATTCGGCGTGGCCGAGCCGCGTCCGTTGGGCCTCGGGCTCGACGTGACCGAGCAGGCGAAGGTCCTCCCGGAGCACGTCGTCGCGCTCGCCCGGCGAGCCGGCAGCCGACCCGACGACTCGATCGCGCTCGCCCACGACGAGCACCCGCTGGTGGCCACCCGGAGCGTGGCCTCGAACCCCGTCGTCCGCTACGTCGCGGACGCCCTTCGCTTCTACATGGAGTTCCACGCCCGCTACGACGGGTTCTACGGCGCCTTCATCCACGATCCGCTGGCGCTGGCGGCCGCGCTCGACCCGGGTCTCGTACGAGCCGCGGCGGTCCATGTCGACGTCGACACCGCCGGTGGCCCGGCCGACGGCCAGACGATCGCCGACTGGCGTGGCCTGACGGGCCGGCCGCCGAACGTCGACGTGGCCGTCGAGGCGGACGCGGCCGAGTTCCTGCGCCGGTTCGTCGAACGTGTCGGCCGACTGGCGGAGCGCCACCCGGACGTGGCACTCTGAGACCGGAGGGACCGAGACCCGGGCGTCGTCGTTCGCGCGGAGCCCGGCGGGCGCGTGGAGGAGCGGGAGCATGAACCTGAGCTGGCTGACGATCTGCGCCGAGGGCCAGACCACCGACTGCATCGCGTCGGTCCAGGTCGCCTACCTCGTGGGGGTCGCCGTCGCGCTCGTCCTGCTGGCGATCGTCCTCGTCCGGTCGCGCGACTTCTCGACCGCGACGCTGGCCCTGATCCCGGTCGCGATCGCGATCAACCTCGCCGTGGGAGCCCTGATCGTCGCCCTCCGGCTGCCGATCTACCTCGATTCGATCGGCACGGTCCTCGTCGGTGCGCTGGCCGGTCCGTGGGCCGGCGCGCTCACCGGGGTCCTCGCCAACCTCATCTGGTCGATCCTGCCGGTTCCCGGCGGCGCCGGACCGACGATCGCCTTCTTCGCTCCTGTCGCCGGCGTGATCGGCCTGATGGCCGGCTTCTGGGCCGGCCGCGGGGTGTTCCGGATCCGGACCGACGACTCGCGCGTCGGGCAGTTCCTCGCCCTGGCGGCCGGCGTGGCGGCGGCCGGGATCGCCCTCCTCGTCGTCCAGAACACGATCGGGATGCCGAACCTGTCGCCGACCGATCCGAACGAGGCGATCCCGAACCAGGCACGATTCGTGGTGATCGGCACGGTCATCGCCGTGATCGGAATCATCGTCGCCTGGGCCAGCGGCCGGACGGTCTTCAGGTTCTCGCCCGACGACCCGCGGATCCGGTCCTACCTCAGCGGCGCCACGGCGATCGCGGCCTTCGTCCTCGTGTTCGCGGTCCTCCGGCTGCTGTTCAGCCCGACGGGCTACTTCTCGACGGTAACCGGCGTGAAGCCCGACAAGACGAAGGACGACTTCCTCGGCGGAGCGAACCTGACCGGGCTGGCCCTGCCCGACCCGGCCGGGCTGATCGGCGTGGTCGTGGTCGCGCTGCTGGTCGGCGCCGGCGCCTGGTACTGGGCCCATCGCGGCGACAACGCGCGCTTCTTCCCGGTCTGGATCGGCGGTCTCACGACGGGGCTCGTGGCGGCCGCGATCTCGGCCCCGATCTCGGCCGGTGTGTTCGGCGGGGTCACGGGCGGCGGAACCGACGCGCTCGTCGCGCTGTTCCGGACGCTCGGGCTCAACATCTTCGAGTCCGCGTTCGCCCAGGGGCTGACGAGCGACCCACTCGACAAGACGATCTCGTACACGGTCGTCTTCCTCGTCCTCGGCGCCCTGCCGCTGACCGTCCGGACGATGTTCAGCCGGGGCGAGGCGACGGTGGCGGTCTGAGCTCGATCGGCTGATCGCGAGGGGCGATGTCGACCGCGACCGGCTACTACCGGGCCGGAACGAGCTGGCTCCATCGGCGCAACCCGATCACGAAGCTGCTGGCGGTCGCGCTCGTCCTGCTGGCCACGTTCCTGCTCCCGCCGGTCGTCCTGCCGGCGATCCTCGCGGTCGTCGCCGCTGCCGCGTGGTCGACCGGCCTGGGCGGCCCGATCATTCGCGCGCTGCGCATCCCGGCGGTCCTCCTCGGCTCGATCGTCGTCGTCAACGCGCTGTTCTTCCCCGGGGCGAGCGACCGGCTCGTGGTCGTTGGTCCGTTCGCGATCACGCGCGAGGGCCTGACGTTCGGGCTGATCTCGGCGGGGCGGATCGTGGTCGCCTTCCTGGCGCTGGTGACGTTCCTGTTCACGACCCTGGCCGACGACCTGCTCGAGGCGCTCGTCGCCCGTGGCGCCAGCCACCGCCTCGCCTTTGTCGTGCTGTCGGCGGTCCAGATGGTGCCCCGGATGCAGGAGCGGGCGGGCTCGATCCTCGACGCCCAGCAGGCACGTGGGCTGGCCGTCCGCGGCTCGCTCAGCCAGCGCATCCGGGCGCTCGTGCCGCTGGTGGGGCCGGTCCTGCTCGGTTCGCTGATCGACGTTCGGGAGCGGACGTTCGCCCTCGAGGCCCGCGGATTCGGGGCACGTCCGGGGCGCAGCGCGTACCGCGTGGTCGGCGACCCGCCGGGCGATCGCTGGCTCCGGCTGGCGTTCCTCGCCGGGGACGTCGCCGTCGTGGTCGCCGCGCTGACCGGGGCGCTCGGCCGGTGAGCGAGACGGTCGTCGCGCCCGCAGCACTCCCCACGGCGCCCGCCTCCGACGCGCCGCCGGGCCTCCGGCTCGAGGCGGTCGGGGTCCGCTACGTCGGCCGGCGCGAGCCGGCGCTCGACGGGATCGACCTGGCCGTCGACCCTGGGATGCGGATCGGTGTCGCCGGTCGGACCGGGGCCGGGAAGTCGACCGTGGCGCTCGTGGCCGCCGGGTTCATCCCGCGCGTCGTCCGCGCCCAGCTGTCGGGGCGGGCGGCCCTTGGCGCGCTGGCGCTCGGCAGCGCGACCGGCAGCGAGCTCATCGGCCGCGTGGGGATCGTGTTCTCGACGCCGGCGAACCAGCTGTCGGCGTCGAAGCTGACCGTCCGCGAGGAGCTCGCCTTCGGGCTCGAGAACCTCGGCGTGCCGCGCGCCGAGATGGACGGCCGGATCGACGGCGTGCTCGCCCGGCTCGGGATCGGCCATCTCGCGGACCGCGAGCCGTTCGCCCTGTCGGGTGGCGAGCAGCAGCGGGTGGCGATCGCCAGCATCGTGACGATGGGGACAGGCTTCCTCGTCCTCGACGAGCCGACCGCCCAGCTCGATCCGGCCGGGACTGCGGCGGTCGCGACCCTGCTGGCCGAGCTGGCGCGCGACGGCAGCGCGATCCTGTGCACCGAGCACGATCCGGCGATCCTCGGCGGGCTCAACCGGTGTGTCGTCCTCGAGGCGGGACACGTGGTGTCCGTGGGCGAGCCCGGTCGCGCGCTCGGCAGCGCCCGCCTCGAGCCGATCGGGCTGACCGCGCCGACGCTCGTCCGCCTGGCCGAGGCGGCCGGGCTCGACCCATCGCTTGCGTTCGACGAGCCGGCGATCGCCGCCGCGCTGGCCGGACGACGCGGGGCGTGGCCCGCCCCGCCGGACGCGTCCGCGGCATCGGAAGTGGTGCCGGCGTGGGCGCCGTCGGGCGCGGCCGCCGCCAGGGTCGCAGTCGACGGCCTCGTCCATCGCTATCCGGCCGGGGTCGAGGCGCTCCGCGGCGTGTCGCTCACGTTCGAGCCGGGCGAGACGGTCGCGATCGTCGGGCAGAACGGATCGGGCAAGACGACCCTCGCGAAGCACCTCAACGGGCTGCTGCGGCCGACCGGCGGTCGGGTGACGATCGACGGCGCGGACATCGCCGACGAGCCGGTCCACCGCCTCGCGGCGCGGATCGGGTTCGTGTTCCAGAACCCCGACGACCAGCTCTTCGACCGGTCGGTCGAGCGCGAGGTCGCGTTCGGGCCGCACAACCTCGGCCGTGGTTCCGACGAGACCAAACGTGCCGTCGACGCCGCGCTGGATGCGGTCGGGCTGACCGGCGCGCGGTTGACGAACCCGTACGACCTCGACCTGTCCCTCCGCAAGCTCGTCGCGCTGGCGAGCGTCCTGGCGATGGAGCCGGCGGTGCTGGTGCTCGACGAGCCGACGACCGGCCAGGACGACCCGGGCGTCCGGCGGATCGGCGAGATCGTCGACGCGGTCGCCCGCACGGGGCGGACCGTGGTCGCGATCACCCACGACATGGAGTTCGCCGCGAGTCATTTTGGACGGATCGTGGTCATGCGCGACGGGCAGGTGATCGCCGACGGTCCGCCTTCCGCCGTCTTCGCGCCCGATCGGACCGCACTGCTCGCGAGCGCCGGGATCGCGCCACCACCGGCCGCGCGGATCGGCGGCACACTCGGGCTCGGGGCAACGCTCACGGCGGAGGCCGTGCTCGCCGCTCTCGCCCGACGCGGCTGACCGCCTGGCCCGGCCCGGGCCGCACGTCCGACGTGCTGGGCCGGGCAGCACCGCCCGGCCGATTCGGGCGGTTCGGCCCGGGCCTGATGGTCCAGCGACGGCGCACGATGGACGGGCAAAAGGAGGCTCGCCATGCGCCTGCTGCTCGCAATCGACGGTTCTATCTCCTCCGATCGCGCCCGCGATCTCGTCGCGAGCTTGCCGTTCCCCGCCGGTTCCCGGATCCGGGTCGTGGGCGTGCTCGAGCATGGCTCCGAGTCGTTCGCGCTGGCGTGGCTGCCCGTCGTTCCGGCGCCCGACGAACCGCACGAGCACGAGCCGGTCGCCCGACTGCGGATCGCGATCGAGACCGCCGAGCGCGAGATCATGCGGTCCGGCATCGGCGTCGACCACGTCCTCCTGGCCGGCCACCCGGTGCGGTCGATCGTGGACGAAGCAGCCGCCTTCGGGGCCGACCTCGTCGTCGTTGGGTCGCGCGATCACAGCGGTCTCGAGACCGCGGTCCTCGGTTCGACCTCGTCCGGGATCGTCGACCGCGCTCCGTGCCCCGTGCTCGTCGTGCGTCGGCCGCGGATCGAATCCATCCTCCTCGCCGAGGACGGCTCGGCCGGGGCTGCCGGGGCCGCCCGGATCCTCGAGATGTGGCCGATCTTCGCGGGCCTGCCGGTGACGGTCCTGAGCGTCGCGGAGGCCGGCGTGTCGTGGATCGGTGCCGGACCCGGGATGGCCGAGCAGGTGATCGAGCCCAATGCCGAGTCGATCGAGACCATCCATCGACAGCACGCCGACCTCGCCGATCGGCGGGCCGATGAGCTGGGCGGACCCGACCACCTCGCCACGCCGGTCGTTCGGGACGGCGACCCGGCACCCGAGATCGTGGCAACCGCCGCCGCCGAGGGGATCGACCTGATCGTGATGGGCACGCGCGGCCACACCGGCCTGACCCGGATCATCCTCGGGAGCGTGGCCCGGCACGTGCTGGTTCACGCTCCGAGCTCGGTCCTCGTCGTCCGCGAGGGGGTCGAGTCGGTCGCCGATGACCCCGTCGAGGCGCCAGTCGCCGAGCTGAGCGGGCTGTCCGCCGGTCGCTGATCAGCCGCGTCCGTCGGCCCGGCGCCGTCCCTCGTCCGGCACGGGATCTCGACCGGGTCAGCGCCCGGCGGAGCCCGGCCGGCGCACGGCCACCACGAGCAGCAGGAACGTGGTCTCGACGACGTCGACCCCGGCGATGACGAGCGCCACGATGAGCGGCAGCGCACTCCCGAGCAGCCAGCCGCCCGCCGCGGCAAAGGCCGCGACGGCGAGGAACACGAGGCGCACCGCGCGGACGAGCCCGGCGAGGTCGCGCTCGTCCGGCGTGGCGTCCGGCGACGGCGTCGCGGCGGCCGCCGGTCCCACCGCCCCGGCATCGCCGCCCTGAGCCCCGATCCGCCCGACCGCCCGGCCGAGCAGCCACAGCCCGAGGATCAGGCTCCCGGCGACGAGCGCGGCCCGGACGATCGCGGGCGGCGCGACGAGGGCGTCGACCAGGCCGGGAGCCCAGCCGAAGGCCGTGCCGACGGCCAGCGCGCCGATCCCCGCGAGCAGGGGCCAGGCGGTCCTCACTCGACGATCGGGACCTCGAAAACCTCGCCCTCGACGATCCGCCAGGCCCGGATCGACGGGTCACCCGTGGCCGGGCCGGCCGCGGTCTCGGCGAGCGACACGAGCACGTACAGTGCGTCCGGGTAGAACGCCAGCCCGACGTCCGTCGGCGACGGCCTTGCCGGCGAGCGGACGTGCGAGTGGACGATCGCCCAGAACGCCTCGTCGGCATCGTCGGTCTCGAGGGTCAGCCGGAGCAGGTCACCCGAGTCGATCTCGTAGCGGTACGGCGATGCGGCGGCGTTGCGGGTTGGCGCAAAGCGGAGCGCTCGGCCACCCTCGGCCGGAGCGCCGGAGCCGACGACGATCCCGCAGGCCTCGTTCGGGTAGCCGGCCCGGGCGTGCTCGACGATTGCCGTCCGGATCGGTGCCGGGAGGCGCGCCGCGGCCGGTCCGGGCCGGGCCGGGCCTACCACCAGTTGACGCCGCCCTCGAGGTCGGCCTCCATCTCGTCGAGGTCGCGCGTGTAGGCGCCCGCGGAGAGGTACTTCCAGCCGCCGTCGGGGAAGAGCGCCACGATCGTCCCGCGGGTCATCGACGCGGCCACCCGCGCCGCGGCCACGAGCACCGCACCGCTCGACGGCCCGGCGAAGATCCCCTCGCGGACGACGAGTTCGCGGAGCGCCGCCACGGCGTCGCGGTTCGAGACGAGATACTTCCCGTCGAGCAGCCCGGGGTCGAAGATCTCGGGCACGAACCCCTCGTCGAGCGAGCGCAGGCCCTGGACCGCGTCACCCGGCAGCGGCTCGGCGGCGTAGATGCGGACTCCCGGCTTCGCCCGGCGGAAGAAGCGAGCGACACCCATCAGCGTGCCGCCCGTCCCCAGCCCGGCGACGAACGCATCGATCTCGGGACAGTCGGCCAGGATCTCCGGTCCGGTCGTCTCCTCGTGGACCCGCGGGTTCGCCGCGTTTCCGTACTGGTACGGCATGACGTAGCGCAGGTCGGCCGCCGCAAGCGCCTTGGCCGCGGCGATCGCGCCGTTCGATCCGAGGTTTCCCGGCGAGTCGATGATCTCGGCCCCGAACAGGCTGGCCATCTGACGCCGCTCGGTCGTGATGTTGTCGGGCATCACGAGGGCCACCCGGTAGCCCCGGCGGCGCCCGATCATCGCCAGCGCGATCCCGGTGTTCCCCGAGGTGGGCTCGAGGATGATCGAGTCGGGCCCCAATCGGCCGGCTGCCTCCAGGTCGTCGATCAGCGCCTTGGCGACCCGGTCCTTCACCGAGCCCGTCGGGTTCGCCATCTCGAGCTTGGCGAACAGCCGGACCTCGGGCCGCGGCGACATTCGGGCGATCTCGACGAGCGGCGTGTGGCCGATCGCCGCGACGATATCGGGGTAGGCGCTCACCCCGCCGTCGGCCTCAGGCGCCCCCGGCCATCGCCGGCAGGATCACGAGCTCGTCGCGGGCGCCGACCGGGGTCGCCGTCCCGTCGAGGTAGCGGACGTCCTGGCCGTCGACGTACACGTTGACGAACCGGTTGAGGTCGCCGTCCGGACCGAACAGCTGGTCGCGCAGGCCGGGGTGGGCGGTCACGAGGCCGTCGAGGAGCTCGCCGACCGTCGCCCCGGCGATGTCGACCTGCTTCGCGCCACCGACGCTCGCGCGGAGGACGGGCGGGATGCGAACGACGCTCACGAAGCCGATCCGAGCCCCGGACCGCCGAGGGCGAACGGGGCATCGGCGCCGACGGTCGCGACGGCCAGCGGGCGGCCGGCGCGGCGCGCCTCGACGGCGGCGTCGGAGCAGACCGGGCAGGCCGGGTCGCGGCGCAGGCGCAGCTCGCTGAACGACGCGTCGAGGGCGTCGAACAGGAGCAGTCGGCCGGCCAGCGACTCGCCGATGCCGAGCAGGAGCTTGAGCGCCTCGTTGGCCTGCAGCAGGCCCATGATCCCGGGCACGACCCCGAGGACCCCGGCGACCGAGCAGCCCGGAGCGAGCTCCGGCGGCGGCGGCGTCGGGTAGAGGCAGCGATAGCACGGACCGTCGTACGGCTTGAACACCGTCAGCTGGCCCTCGAACCGGAAGACGCTGGCGTGGACCACCGGGATGTCCGCGATGACGGCGGCGTCGTTGAGCAGGTAGCGCGTCTCGAACGTGTCGGTCCCGTCCACGATCACGTCGTAGCCGGCGATGATCCGCTCGACGTTGTCGGCGACCAGCATCTCCTCGTGGGCGACGACGGTGACGTCGGGGTTGAGCGCCTGGAGGGTCTTGCGCGCCGAGTCGACCTTCTTCTCGCCGATCCGGTCGTTGGTATGGATGACCTGGCGCTGGAGGTTCGACAGGTCGACCACGTCGAAGTCGACGATCCCGATCGTGCCGACGCCGGCGGCCGCGAGGTAGAGCATCGCCGGGGCGCCGAGCCCGCCGGCGCCGATGAACAGGACCTTCGAGTCGAGCAGCTTCGCCTGGCCCTCGAGCCCGACCTCAGGGATCAGCAGGTGGCGGCTGTAGCGTTGCTTCTGCTCGGCGGTGAGTGCCGGCGGGACCGTCCACGAAAGCCCCTGCGTCTTCCAGCGCTGGAAGCCGCCGGCCATCGACGCGACGTCCTGGTAGCCCATCTCGGCGAGGGTCTGGGCGGCGAACAGCGAGCGGACGCCGCCCGCGCAGTAGAGGACGACCGGCCGGCTCCGGTCGGGCACGGCACCCTCGACGTCCTGCTCGAGGTAGCTCTTGCTGATGTGGACGGCACCGGGGATGTGGCCCTGCTCCCACTCGGACGCCTCGCGGACGTCGACGAGGACGGCCGCGCCGGGGGCGAGGGCGTCGACCTCCTGCGGGCTGACCTCGCGGATCTGGGAGCGGGCCTCGCGAAGGAGATCCGCATACGACTTCGGCATGGGTTTCGGGGCTCCGGTTCGGGACCTGCGACCGGCAGGTGGGTGGAGAGGGACGGGTTGTCGGCGCCGGCTCAGGCCGGCCGGCGACACGAGCAGCGGTGGGTCGACTGGCTCATGACGGCTCCGCCCCGGCCGGCGTCCCGGCGGTCGTCCCGTCGAGCTCGGCGAGCGCGCCGTCGAGCGTCTGCAGGCTGAGCATCGCGCACTTGAGCCGGGCCGGGCTGATCTCGATGCCGAGCAGGTCGAGGAGATCGTCGGCACGGTAGGCAGCCGCCGCCTCGACGGTCATCCCCTTGATCTCGTCGGTGAGGAGGCTCGCGCTCGCCTGGCTGATCGCGCAGCCCCGCCCCGTGAAGACGAGCTCGGCCACCTTCCCGTCGCGGATCCCGACCTGCATCGTGATCCGGTCGCCGCACAGCGGGTTCGAGCCCTCGTGGCTCACGGTCGGCGACTCGAGGACGCCGAAGTTGTGGGGGCGCCGGTAGTGCTCGAGGATCTCGTCGCGGTAGAGGTCGTCCATCGTCGTCAGCGTAGCGAGCGGACGCGCATCGCGCCGAGCAGCGCCCCCAGCACGAGGCGGCTGATCCCGAACAGGCGCAGGCATCCGCCGGTCTCCATCGTCAGCCTCGGAAGACCTTCTCGACCTCGACGAGGCCCGCGGCCAGGGCATCGATGTCGGACCGGGAGGAGAAGACGCTGAAGCTTGCCCGCGCCGTGGCCGCGAGGTCGAGCCGCTCGTGGAGCGGCATCGTGCAGTGGTGGCCGGCGCGGACCGCAACGGCGAACCGGTCGAGGACCTGGGCGACGTCGTGCGGGTGGATCCCCGGCAGGTTGAACGGGATCACCCCGCCGCGCTGGTCGGGGTCCGCGGGACCGTACAGCTCGATGTCCGGGATCGCCCGTGGGAGGGCCTCGAGCGCGTACGTGACGAGGTCGCGCTCGTGATCGCGGACGGCGGCCATCCCGAGCGCCGACAGGTAGTCGGCGGCGACGCCCAGGCCGATCGCGTCCCCAACAGCCGGGGTCCCCGCCTCGAACTTCCAGGGGATGTCGTTCCACTCGCTCCGGCGGAGATGGACCTCGCGGATCATCTCGCCGCCGGACAGGAAGGGCGGCATTGCCTCGAGGAGCTCGCGTCGCGCCCACAACGCGCCCGAGCCCATCGGGCCGAGCATCTTGTGCCCGCTGAACGCGTAGAAGTCGGCGCCGAGGGCCTTCACGTCGACCGGCACGTGGGGCACGGCCTGGGCCCCGTCGACGAGGACGAGCGCTCCGGCGGCGTGCGCCCGGTCGACGATCTCGCGGACCGGGTTGATCGTGCCCAGCGTGTTCGAGACGTGGGTGAACGCCACGAGCTTCGGCTTGAGCCGCAGGAGGACGTCGAGGACGTCGAGCCGGAGCAGGCCGTCGTCGGTGATCGGGATGAACTCGAGGTCGCCGTCCTTCTCCTGGACGAGGAGCTGCCACGGGACGAGGTTGGCGTGGTGCTCCATCTCGGTCAGCACGATCGCGTCGCCGCGGCCGATGTTCCGGCGACCCCAGCTGTAGGCCACCAGGTTGATCGCCTCGGTCGCGTTCCGGGTGAAGACGATCTCGTGGGGGTCGTCCGCACTGATGAACGCCGCGACCTTCGCACGGGCCGCCTCGTAGGCCGCCGTCGCGCGCTCGCCGATCTCGTAGATCCCGCGATGGACGTTCGCGTTGTACTCGCGGTAGTAGGTGTCGAGGGCGTCGATCACCACGAGCGGCTTCTGGCTGCTCGACGCCGAGTCGAGGTAGACCAGCGGCCGGCCCGAGTGCGTCGGCGCCGACAGGATCGGGAAGTCGGCGCGCAGGGTGACGGGGTCGAACCGGACGACGTGGTCGTCGACCAGTCGTTCGGCGATCGGTCGATCGGAGGTCAGGGCCATCGTCAGCTCGCGACCTCGGCCGGCTCGGCCGGCAGATGGAGAGCCTCGTCCGGGACGTCGGCCTCGTAGCCCTCTTCGCGCAGGATCGGCCCGTAGCCCTCGTCCTCGAGACGGAGGGCGAGGTCCTTGCCGCCCGTCTTGATGATCCGCCCGAGGGCGAGCACGTGGACGAAATCGGGGGTGATGTAGTTCAGGAGGCGCTGGTAGTGGGTGATCAGGAGGACGCCCATGTCCGGGTTGAGCATCGCGTTGACGCCCTCGGCCACGATCCGCAGGGCGTCGATGTCGAGCCCCGAGTCGGTCTCGTCGAGGATCGCCATCCGCGGCTCCAGGACCGCCATCTGGAGCATCTCGAGGCGCTTCTTCTCGCCGCCCGAGAAGCCCTCGTTGACGTAGCGGGTCGCGAATGAGTCGTCGATCTTGAGGAGCGCCAACTTCTCGCGCATCAGCCGCCGGAACTGGCCCATGTTCAGGCCGCCCTTGACCGGGTCGGTCGGGTCGACGCCGGGATCCTTGTCGATCCCCTGCAGCTTCGCGTTCAGCGCCGACCGGATGAAGCTGGCGACGCTCAGTCCGGGGATGGCCGTCGGGTACTGGAAGGCGAGGAACATCCCGAGCCGGGCGCGCTTGTCGGGGCTCAGCTTGAGCACGTCGCGGCCCTGCCAGGTCACCGAGCCGCCGGTGACCACGTACGCCGGATGACCCATCAGGGCGTAGGCGAGGGTCGTCTTGCCTGAGCCGTTGGGTCCCATGATCGCGTGGACCTCGCCGGGGCCGACGGTCAGGTCGATCCCCTTGAGGATCTCCCGCTCCCGATCGGCGATCGGGGCGACGCTGGAGGTCGCGGATGACGAGGTCGTTGTCGGTGGTCACGGCGTGGTTGGCTCCTCGTTCCGGTTCGGTTCGCCGCCGGTCAGACGCCCAGCGGCTCGGAGGGGACGGCCGGTCGGGTCCCCGGCTGCGGATCGGCGACGACGAGCCGCTGCGGGACGAGGTCGGCCAGGGTCATGCCCTCGAGCGTTCCGCTGATCGCATCGCGGATCCGGACCCACAGGAGGTTGACCGAGCAGCGGGCCGTCCGGTCGCAGGCCGGCTCGTGGGCGGCGTGGTCGTCCTCGGTGGCGCAGATCATCGGCGCGATCGGGCCCTCGAGCGCCCGCAGAATCTCGGCCATCCGGATCTCGGCCGGCGATCGGGCGAGCTCGTAGCCGCCGTGGGCGCCCCGGGTCGACACGACGAGCCCGGCGTCGCGCAGGCTCATCACGAGCTGCTCGAGGTAGGGCCGCGGCAGCTCTTCCTCGGCGGCGATCTCGGCCAGGCTCGCCGGGCCGGCGCCGTAGTGTCGACCGAGCTGGACCATGAGCCGGACGCCGTACTCGCCCTTCGTGCTGAACGAGACGGCGCCGCTGCCGTGGAACTGGGTGCGGGTGCTCAGGAGACGACCCTCGAATTCCGACTGAATCTGTCGGGATTGAGTCTACAGGTCAGCCCGAAGGGGCGTCAACGCGACCGTGGCCTACTTGAGCATCCAGACGCCGGGCGGGACCTCCGAGCCGTTGTAGACATCGAAGCCGATGATCCCGGCCGGACCGTCGGTGATGAGGTCGGGCCCGTCGTTACCCGACTGGCCCGCCGCGGGGAGGGCGGTCCAGGTCACGCCATCCGGGCTGAGCCAGGATGCGTGGTAGGGCGTGCCGTCCGGACCGTCGGTCAGCAGCCCGACTGCGACGTAGCCGAGGTGCGTGGCAGCGACCGAGCTGACCGTGCCCTCGACCGTGGGCGCCGCGGTCGGGAGCGGATGCTCGGTCCAGGTCGTGAGATCGGCCGAGGTCCACAGCGCCGGCACTGACGATGCGTCGCGGCCAGCGACGATCCAGACCGGTGCGTGTGCCGGATCCGGCGGCACGGCGACGTCCGCGTTGACGTCGTTCCCCGGGAACCCGGCGAGCGCGGTCCAGGTCCGCCCGTCCGTCGAGCTGAAGAGCCGGGCGACCGAGTCGCCGCCCGTGAGGTACCAGTAGCCGCCGACGAGCCGCACGCCGCCTGCATCGGCCAGCCCGAGGTGCCACAGCTCCGGCGGATTCGGCGACCCCTTGTACGCCGTCGAAGGACTGGCGGGCAGCGCCGTCCAGGCGAGGCCGTCTGCCGAGTGGAAGATGGCGCCGGCGGCGCCGGCCTCTCCGGCGACATTCGCCACCGCGGCATCCCACCCGCCCGTCGGAACCGACCACACGCCCGTGAACTGGTTGCCCTGCGTGTAGCCCTTCGGGGCTCCCGGACCGCGCCAGGGATACGAGCTGTGCCAGGTCGTGCCGTCGGTGCTCACCCATGAGATGGGCGAGCTCGGGCACTCGGGGCCGCCGCCGGTCCCGCCGTTCGCCGGCTTACACGGGACGTGCGAGTAGCTGCCCACGACGACGACGGTGTGGCCGTCGGTGGCCAGCGCCTGGGCCGCGGCGCCGAGCGTGATCCCGTGGGGATCCTTCGACGAATGGAACGGCAGCCGGGCGGGCGTCCACGCCGCGCCGTCCGTCGAGAACTCGACGTCGGCCGGTCCGCCGAGGGCGACGTACCCGTTGGCGAACCCGACGACGTCGCCGCCGGTGGCCGATCCGACGAGCTGCCAGGTCGGTCCGGCTGCGAGGCTCGGGCTCGGCGACGGGGAGGGTGCCGCGGACGCGGCAGCCGTCGCTGACGGAAGGACGCTCGGCACGACCGTGGGCGCGGTCGACGCGGATGGACTCGCCGACGGCTGGGCGACGGCGGTGCAGCCGGCCAGGACGATCGCGACGACGGCGATACCAACAGCACGTGACCGCATCGGATTCCCCTCAGGTCCTGCGCGCCCGGCGTGCGCATCATGATCCTTCGCTGCCTTCGCCGGCGCCCGGGCTCGCGCCGTCCATGTGGACGCCGCAGCGGCGCATTCGTGACGGTCACCGGGCCGGGCGATCAGGCGCCCTGGCCGGCCTCAGCTCGCGCGGTCCTCGCCGACGGTCAGGATCACGTTCCCGGTCTTGTGCTCGGTTTCGACGAACCGGGCCGCCTCGACGACCTGCGCCATCGGGTAGGAGCGATCGACGACCGCACGGTATCGCCCGGCCTCGACGAGCTCCTTGAGGAAGACGACATCGTCCTTCGTGTAGCGCGGCGGGATCCGGAAGATCACCTTGCGCCCGCCGATCCGCGAGGTCCACAGGGTCAGGAGCAGGTTCCGGAAGCCGTCCGTCGCGAGGTAGATCCCGTTGCCCGTCAGCGAGTCCTTGCAGCGTCCGAACGGCTCCTTGCCAACGGCGTCGAAGATGACGTCGTACGTCTCACCGTTCTTCGTGAAGTCCTCGCTCGTGTAGTCGATCACGCGGCCCGCCCCGAGCGAGCGGACGAGCTCGACGTGGCTCGTGCTGCAGACCGCCGTAACGTCGACGCCGATGCTCCGGGCGAGCTGCACGGCCGCCGTGCCGATCGCCCCGGACGCCCCGTAGACGAGGATCCTCTGGCCGCTCCGGAGGCCGGCCTGGCGCAGGCACCAGTTGGCGTTGAGCCCGCCGTCCGGGATCGCCGCCGCCTCCGCGAAGCTCAGCGCTGCCGGCATGCGCGCGATCCGGCCGCCCTCCGGCAGGCAGACGTATTCGGCGTGTGCCCCGAACCGGATCCCGCTCGAGCCAAAGACCCGGTCACCGACCACGAACGTGCGGACGGCTGCGCCGGCGGCCTCGACCTCTCCCGCGAGCTCGCTGCCGAGGATCCGCTGTCTCGGTCGTCGGAGGCCGAAGACGACATGGCTGAGGAGTGAGACGAGCGGACCGCTTCGTCGGTTGGCTTCGCGGGTCGCGCAGTCGGCTCGCGTGACGGCAGCGGCGCGGACCCGGATCAGGACCTCGTCCTCCCGCGGGATCGGCCGTTCGACCTCCTCGATCCGGAGGACGTCGGGTGGCCCGTAGCGATCGTAGACGACGGCGTTCACGCTTTCGTTCCTCGCACTGCTCCGCCGAGTGTGCGGCAATCCGCCGCCCGAGGACGTTGCGTCAGCCGGCCGATCGGGACGGCGCGGGTCCAGGCCCGTCGCCGCGCACGCTGACCGCCGAGTAGATCGAGCCGAGGAAGCGGCTGGGGACGGCGGCGAGACGGCGGGTCTCGCGGAAGCCGGCCTCCGTCGCAACCCGCTGCCACGTCGCGAAGGACAGTGGGTATGGCACCCACGGGTTGCCGGCGTCGGCGTCGTACTCGACCAGGACGAGCCGCCCACCGTCGCGGAGGTAGCTCCGGACGAGCTCCAGGACGGGCGTCTTGTCGCGCACGAAGTGGAGCGAGTTGGCCATCACGATCCCGTCGAGCCCGGCCAATCCGAGCGGGCGGCTGAAGTCGGCCACGCGCTGCTCGATTGCGACCCCTGGAAAGCGTTGGCGGAGCTCGCCGGCCTGACGCCGCAGCGCCGCGGCGTCGCGGTCGATCGAGACGATCGTTCCGGCCGGCCCGAGCACGTCGGCGAGGGCCAGCGTGAACGCACCGCCGCCCGACCCGAGATCGGCCCAGGCGGGCCCGGCGCCGGCGACCCCCTCCCGGATGAGCCGAACGTGATCGGCGTGGTCCACGACGACCATCGTAGGACCCGGCCGACGGCCCGATGCGTCCGACGGTGGCAGACTGGCGTACACCGTTCAGATGCCAGCACCAGCCGTCCCACCCGAATCGCCGCCCCAGCCTCCGCCGACCCGGAGCTGGGCATTCTTCGTGGCCGGGGCGGTCGCGGTGGCCGTCGCGATCGCCGTCGGCGAGATCCTGGCGGGACTCGTGGCCGGCGCGCCGTCGCTCGTCGTCGCCGTCGGCAGCCTCGTCGTCGACCTGCAGCCCGCCGGGGCGAAGGACCTCGTCGTGTCGCTGTTCGGCACGAACGACAAGCTGGCGCTCAACATCCTGATCCTCATCGTGGCGCTGGCCGTCGGGGGCGCCCTCGGGCTCGTTGCCCGGACGCGGCCGACGGCTGCGAACGCCGGCTTTGCCGTCTTCGGTGCGATCGCCCTCTTCGCATCGCTCCGCCTGGCGCTGAACTCGCCGGTCCTGTCGGTGATCACGGTCGCCCTGTCCCTCGGCGCCGCGCTGATGACGCTTCGCTTCCTGACCGACGCGGCGCACGGCACGACGGCCTCCGGCACGATCCGGACGCCCCGGCGCTGGACGGGCCGCGGCGCCCCGCCGATGCCGGATTGGGACCGTCGCCGGTTCCTCGTCCTGTCCGGCTCGCTGGCCGTCGGATCGGTGGCCGTCGGGTACCTCGGCCGCGCCCTCCTCCAGGGCGCCCACTCGATCGAGCCCGCGGCGTCGAGCCTTCCCGTCGCAGGGTTGTCGCCGGCGCCGCTGGCCCCGGACACGTCCCTGCCGGTTCCGGGCATCACCCCAATCGTGATGCCAAACGACCGGTTCTACCGGATCGACACGGCCCTGATCGTGCCCCGCGTCGACGTCGCGACCTGGACGGTCAAGGTCAGCGGCATGATCGACAAGCCGCTCAGCTTCACCTACGACCGGCTGGCGGCGATGCCGATCTTCGAGCAGTACGTCACGATCGGCTGCGTGTCGAACCTGGTCGGCGGCGACCTCGTCGGCAACGCGCTCTGGCGCGGCGTCCATCTCCGCGACGTCCTGGGAATGGCGGGCGTCCACCCTGGGGCGACCCAGATCGTCGGACGATCGGTCGACGGGTTCACCGTGGGGTTCCCGACCGCCTGGGCCATGGACCCGTCGCGCGATCCGATGATCGCCCTCGGGATGAACGGCGAGCCGCTCCCTGTCGAGCATGGCTACCCGGCACGGCTGATCGTGCCCGGCCTGTACGGCTACGTGTCGGCGACGAAGTGGCTGGCCGAGATCGAGCTGACGACGCTCGAGGCGTTCGACGCCTACTGGGTCCCGCTCGGCTGGGCGAAGGAGGCGCCGATGCTGACCCAGTCGCGGATCGACGTGCCGCGCGACCGCGCGGGGCTCGCGCTCGGAGCGGTCGCCGTGGCCGGGGTCGCCTGGGCGCCGGATCGGGGAATCTCGAAGGTCGAGATCCGGATCGACCAGGGCGACTGGCAGCCGGCCACCCTGTCGGCGGCCATCTCGAAGGCGACCTGGGTCCAGTGGGAGGTCGGCTGGAACGCCCCGCCCGGCGACCACACGATCGAGGTCCGGGCGACCGACGGCACGGGCCAGGTCCAGACCGACCAGGTCTCCCCGCCCGCCCCGGACGGCGCGCGCGGCCACCACACGATCCAGGTCCACGTCGGCTGACCGCTCGGCCGGCCGGCGGTCGTAGGACTGTCGGGTCATCGCGCGCGCGAGGGCGCGGGCGCTACGGTGCGTGGGCGCAGCACCCGGACGGTGAGCACCGGGCGTGGCTTCGCCCGTGCCCACGATCCGTCAGGGGAGGTCCCGACAGCGCAGGTGGCCGTCTCGTATCGGCGCGATCGCGACCGGGGTTCCCGCGGACGGCGGAAGGACGCGTCCGCCGCACGGAACGCCGCGAGCGGTGGCGCCGACGTCACCCGGGACGGGGCGCTCCGCCAGATCGCCGCGGCGGTCTCCGGCCGGACCGACCTGGCCCGGCTGTTCGACGACGTCATCGACCACTCGGTGTCGCTGTTCTCGGTCGAGCGCGCGGCACTCTGGCTGATCGACGACACGAGCCATCCGTTCCGCCTGGCCGCCCACCGCGGTCTCAGTCCGGCCCTCCGCCAGGCCGTGGCCGGCCTGACGATCGACTCCAGCGCGAACGGGGTCGTGGCGATCCGCGAGCGGCGCGTCGACGTCCTCCACGACGCCGGCACGGCGGCGACCTCGCCCGAGCTCCGCGCGATCTATGCCCGCGACGGGATCGAGACCGTGTGCTACGTGCCCGTCGTGTTCCAGGAGCGGATGCTCGGCCTCCTCGTGCTCTACCACGAGACTCGTCGCGAGTGGCCGGCCGAGGAGCTCGAGGTCGCGGCCGCGTTCGCCGACCAGATGGCCTCGGCGATCGAGAACGCCAGGCTGTACGAGGCCACGGTCGACCTGGCGGCCCGGCTCCGGGCGATCCAGGACCTCAGCGGCCGGCTCAACCGGATCCAGGACGTCCAGGGCATCGCCGAGGCGATCGTGACGGAGGCGCGCAGCCTCATCGACCACGACAACATCCGCGTCTACCGGGTGGATCAGACCACGGGCTGGTGCGAGCCGATCGCCTTCCAGGGCGCGTTCATGGGCGTCGATGAGCCGACGAGCGAGATGCTCCGCTGCCGCATCGGCGACGGCCTGACCGGCTGGGTGGCCGCGCACAACGAGTCGCTCGTCGTCGGGGATGCCGAGACCGATCCGCGCCGGGTGCTGATCGGGCCGACCGACGGACCCGAGTCGATGCTGCTCGTGCCGATGGCCTACGACGACCGGGTCGAGGGCGTCATCGTGCTGGCCAAGCTCGGGCGCGATCGGTTCACCCTCGACGACGAGGCCACGCTGTCGATCTTCGCCGGCCACGCGGCCCAGGCGTTCGTGAACGCCGACAACGCCGAGCGCGTGCGGGAGCAGCAGCGCGAGCTCGAGCTCCAGCTCGCGAGCCAGCGCCGGCTCCTCGAGGTCAACGAGACGCTCCTGTCAACGCTCGACCCGCACGCCGTCCTCGAGATGATCGCCGACTCGCTCAAGACGGTGGTCACCTACGACTCGCTGACGATCTACCGGGTCGACACCGAGGCGGCGGTCCGGCGGGCGGTGGTCGCCCGCGACCGGTTCGCCGACGTGATCATGGAGTACGTCGGCCCGCTCGGCGTCGGGATCACCGGCTGGGTGATCGACCGGAACGAGGCCGTCCTCGCAAACGACGCCCACCTCGACTCGCGCTCGATCCAGATCCCCGGCACGCCGTTCGAGCCCGAGTCGATGATCGTCGTGCCGCTGAGCGGCGGCGGGTCGGTCATCGGGACACTCAACATCGGGCGGATGGGCGCCGACGAGTCCCATTTCAGCCCGAACGAGTTCGAGCTGACGAAACTGTTCGCCGGGCAGGCCTCGATCGCGCTCCAGAACGCCGAGGCCCATCGCGCCGTCCGAGTTCGGGCCGACCTCGACGCGCTGACCGGGCTGCGCAACCACGGGGCGTTCCAGACCGAGCTCGGCGAGGCGATCGCGACGGACGACGCCTCCGGGCTGGCGGTCCTGATGATGGACCTCGACAACTTCAAGGCGTTCAACGACGCGCGCGGCCATCCGGCCGGCGACGCGCTCCTCCGGACGATCGCCCAGGCGATCCGGAGCGCCCTCCGGGACGGCGACCGTGCCTATCGCTACGGCGGGGACGAGTTCTCGGTCATCCTCCCCGGATTCGGCCACGCCCAGGCCGAGACGATCGCCGGCCGGATCCGCACGGCAGTCGGCGAGGCGGCGGCGGCCGAGGTCGGCGCGTCGGGCCCGGTGGTGTCGATCAGCGTCGGAATCGCCACGTTCCCGCACGACGGGCGCGCGAAGGAGGCGCTGGTCCGGGCCGCCGACGCGGACCTCTACCTGGCCAAGCCGTCCCATCGGACGGCGGCCGGCGAGCCGTCCAACGAGATCGCCGATGCCTACCTGTCGGCGCTCAACGAAACCGCCGTCGTGCTCATGGACCGGCTCGACCCGACCGACCTGCTCGGGACGATCGTGCAGCGGGCAGGCGACCTCGTCGGGACGTCCCACGGCTTCGTCTACCTCGTCGACGCGGAACGCAACGACCTCGAGATGCGCGTCGGCACCGGCCTCTATGCCGACTACGTCGGCCACCGGCTGGCCCGTGGGCTCGGCGTCTCGGGCGTCGTGTGGGAGACCGGCGAACCGATGGTGGCGCACGACTACGACGCGCTGCCCGGCCGGGATCCCGGCTTCCCCGTGGGTCTGCTCGGCTCGGTCGTCGGCATCCCGCTCGCCTCGGGCGGCACGGTGATGGGCATCCTGGGGCTCGCCTCCGGCGAGCATCCGATCGAGTTCCGGCCCCGCCAGGTCGAGGTCCTGAGCCGGTTCGCCGAGCTGGCCGCTCTCGCGCTGGACAACGCCCACCTCCTCGAGAGCGCGCGTCACGAGGTCGAGGAGCGGACCCGGGCGGAGGAGGCGTTGCGCATCTCCGAGGAGCGCTTCCGCCGGCTGTCGGATGCCACCTCCGAGGCGCTCGCCGTCCACCGCGGCGGGGTCATCCTCGAGGTCAACGCGGCGTTCTGCCGGCTGCTCGGCTACGAGCCCGAGGCCTGCGTCGGGCGCACGATCGTCGACTTCGCCGCGCCCGAGACGGTCGCCGCGATCCGGGCCGGCGAGTTCAGCGCCGAGTCGCAGGCGCCGATGACGGTCATGGCAATGCACAGCGACGGTACGGCGTTCCCGGTCGAGGTGAGCTGGCGGCGGATCCCGTACCCGGACGGCGAGCCGGCCGAGGTCGTGTCCGTCCGCGACCTCCGTGAGCGGCAGCGCCTCGAGGCCGAGCTCAGCCGCTCGGCGCTCTACGACCGGATGACCGGGCTCCCCAACCGCGCGCTGCTGCTCGACCGGGTCAGCCACTCGCTGTCCTGGGTCCGGCCTGACGACGACGCCCCGGTCGCGGTCGTCCTGCTCGACGTCGACCGCTTCAAGCTCATCAACGAGAGCCTCGGTCACGCCACCGGTGACCGATTGCTCGAGGGCGTCGCCCGGCGGCTCGAGGCGTGCGTCCGTCCCGGTGACACGGTGGCCCGGTTCGGGGGCGACGAGTTCGCCCTGCTCCTCGACGGTATCGGGGAGGCCGACGAGGCGCGCCGGATCGCCGAGCGCGTCGCGGCGGTGCTCCACGAGCCGTTCGATCTCGATGGTCGCGAGTGGTCCGTCTCGGTGAGCATGGGGATCGCGGTCGGGATCGTCGGACGGACCGATCCGGGCGAGCTGGTCCGTGACGCCGAGGTCGCCCTCCATCGGGCGAAGGCCCATCCGTCGGGCCGGCACGCGGTGTACGAGCCGGGGATGAGCGCCGCGACTGCCGAACGCCTCGATCTCGAGGTCGACCTGCGTCGAGCGGTGGAGCGCGACGAGCTGCGCCTGCACTATCAGCCGCTGGTCGCCCTGGACACCGGTCGGATCGTCGGCCTCGAGGCCCTCGTCCGGTGGCAGCACCCGACCCGCGGGCTCGTCGCGCCGCTCGAGTTCATCCCGCTCGCCGAGGAGACCGGGCTGATCCTGTCGATCGGGCGCTGGGTCCTCGAGACCGCCTGTCGCCAGGCGCGGGAATGGCGCGACGCGCTGCCGGCCGACCGGCCGCTCCTCATGAGCGTGAACCTATCCGCCCGGCAGTTCGCCCAGCCCGATCTCGCCGAGCAGGTCGCCCGGATCCTCGGCGAGACCGGGCTCGACCCGAGCATGCTGGAGCTGGAGATCACCGAATCGGTCCTGATGGACGAGTCGGAGGCGGGCGTCGTCTCGCTGCGCGAGCTGCGCCGCCTAGGCGTCAAGCTCGTGCTCGACGACTTCGGGACCGGCTACTCGTCGCTGTCATACCTCAAGCACCTGCCGCTCGACACGATCAAGATCGACCGGTCCTTTGTCGCCGGGCTCACGGGCGACGATGCGAACCTGCCGATCGTCGAGGCGGTGGTCGCCCTCGCCCACGGGCTGCGGATGGGCGTCGTCGCCGAGGGGATCGAAACCGAGGACCAGCTGGCCCGGCTGCGTGAGCTGCACTGCGACCGCGGCCAGGGCTTCCTGTTCGCCCGACCGATGCCCGCGGACCAGCTGGCCAAGCTGCTCCGGTCCGACCGGCCATTCGGACGGACGTGGCGGCCGCGCCGTCCCGGGGTCGCGACGACCCCGATCCGTCGGGCGAGCTGATCCCGGCCGGCGAGCCCGGTGTGGCGCCGGCGATCGCTAGCGCCGGCCGCCGAAGATCCGGAGCAGGAACAGGAAGATGTTGAGGAAGTCGAGGTAGAGCGACAGCGCGCCGAGCACGGCGCCCTTCTCCATCGAGCCGGTGTAGGCCGCGAGGTCGCCGTTCGCGATCCGCTGGACGTGCCACGCGGTGAGCCCGACGAACAGGAGCACCCCGACGACGGACAGGGCCAGGCTGAAGCCGGCGCTCTGGAACAGGAACAGGTTCACGAACGAGGCGATGATCAACCCGATCAGCCCCATGAACAGGTAGCCGCCGATCGAGGCGAGCGAGCGCTTCGTGACCGCACCGTAGGCGGCGGCGGCGCCGAACATCCCGGCCGCGCTGACGAACGCGGCGGCGATCGACCCGAGGTCGTAGGCGATGAAGATGAACGACAGGGTGACGCCCATCGTCGCCGAGTAGACGAGGAACAGCCCGAGGGCGGCCGACGCGCTCAGCTTGCGGATCCCGGCGCTGATCCCGATCACCAGGGCGAACTGGCCGATGATCACGGGCAGGTACCAGTCGGCCGCCGCCTTGACGAGCGTCGGACTGCCCTGGACCACCCAGGCGACGACGCCGGTCAGCAGCAGGCCGACGAACATCCAGGCGAAGGACTGGGTCAGGAGCCCCGCCGACAGGGCGGTAGTCGGTCGAACCCCGAGCTGCGAGGGGCTCGCGTACGGGTTCTGGCTCTGGGTCATCGGGACTGCGCTCCTCGGTTCGGTTCGGTTCGATTGGGAAGGTCGGTTGGATCGTCAGCGGGTCCGGACGGCACCGGGCGGATCCGGCGGCGGCCGTCGGTTCGGGCCGGCGTGCTGGATCGCGCCTCGCCCTGTTCGGCCGCCCGGGCCATCACCCACAGGAGGTCGGCCAGACGGTTCAGATACGGTAGCAGGTGCGCTCCGGGGAGCAAATCAGCCGCCCCGAGCGCCACGGAGCGTCGCTCCGCGCGGCGGACGATCGTGCGGGCCAGCTCGAGCGCGGCGCTCGCCCGGGTCTCGCCCGGGACGACGAACTCGCGCGGCATCTCGATGCCGCGCTCGAGGTCCTCGAGCGTCGCAGTGAGACCGTCGACCATCGCGCTCGACACGCGCGTCCGGCCATCCTCGAGCCGATCCCAGGCCTCCGGGGTGGTGGCCAGCTCGGCGCCGACGACGAAGAGCTCGCGCTGGACGCGGAGCACGACGTCGGCCAGGCCGGTCAGGATCGGGTCGACGGGCCGGTCTGCCGCTGGGTTGGCGAGCTCGGCGCGGGCCAGGCCGAGCGCGGCGACCGCCTCGTCGACGGTTCCGTAGGCCTCGGTCCGGAGATCGTCCTTGCCGATCCGCGGGCCGCCGTACAGCAGGCCGGTCGTGCCGTCATCGCCACGTCCGGTCGCGACGAGCGAGTCGATCGCGGGTCGGGCTGAGTCGTTGGTCGCGTCGCGCGTCATCGGACGGCTGGGCGGTCCCCCGTCACCACATCAGGCCGGCGTCGCGCGGATCCCAGCGCTCGGCCAGCAGGGTGACCTTGACGTCGTGCTCGACGACCGCCTCGACCTGCTCCTTGACCTGCTGGATCATCGATCCGGCATAGGGGCAGAAGGGCGTCGTCAGGATCATCTTGATCTCGGTCGAGTCCTCGCCGAGGACGATCTGCTTGATCAGGGCGAGCTCGACCACGTTCATCCCGATCTCGGGGTCGACGACCGAGCGGAGGGCGTCGAGGATCGCCAGCTCGGTGGCCCGACGCTCGGGATCGAAGGGGGGCGCCGGCGGCGCCGGCTCGCTCGCCGGGGGCGCGGGAGGCGCGGTGGTGGCCGTTGTCGCGGTCGTCGTTTCGTCGCTCACGGTCAAATCCTACCATCCAGGTCGGGAATGGCCAGCGACCGTCGTCCGGAGCGCCGGTCCACTCGATCGCCGGGCTCGGCGCGCCGCGCAGCGCGAACCGCGGCCGCCGAGCCGGGCGGGGTCAGGCCGCGCCGGCCACCCGATCGACCACCACGCCGTCGATCCTGAGATACGGCGGCAGGAGCGCCGCCTCGGCGGGGCTGAAGCCGGGCCCGACGACCGACCCGTCCGGCGCCAGGTACTCGGCGTAGCGCTCAGGGTGGTCGGCCGCATAGGCCCACGCGCTGGCGACGCCGAGCCGCTTGAGCTCCGGGTGATCGGTCAGGATCCGGGTGAGGTCGTAGCCGTGGCGCCGCTCCTCGAGCAGCTGGCGGACGGTGAGCCGGCTGCCGTAGCAGAACGGCTCGCCGTTCATCACGAGCGGGTCGGACTTGACCCACTTGATCGTCATCGGCTCAGGCGCCCTTGTAGATCAGCTCGAGGAGCCGGTTTCGGCGCCGGCCGTCCCCGGCGATCCTTCGTTGGCGGCGGAAGACCGCGACGGCCTGCGCCGTTGCCTCGTCGACCGGCCCACGCTCGCCCGGGGCGAGCACCGCGTACGACGCCTGTCGCAGCGCCTCGGCCAGCTGGATGAGGTCTCCCATCGGCACCTTGCGGCGGCGATAGACGGGGATGATCTGCTCGGCCCACACCCGGGCCACGCTCGGATCGTCGGCGGCGAGCGATGTCGCCAGGCGATCGACGTGGATCTCGGTATCGCGCAGGAGGCGCCGGAGGGCGAGCTCGTCGTGGCGCTCGGCGAACGTCGGGTCCTCGCTGAGCACGATCTCGAGCGCCCGGGCCCCGACTCGCGGGCCCGCGCCACGGAGCCGGGCCGCGGCCGCGGGGAAGCCGGCGGTCAGGTCGGGCGGGGGCAGACCGAGCGAGGGGTGGCTCACGATCGCAGAGTCTAGCGCACGCGTCCGGCGGGAGGCCGGCAGGTACGATGGCCGCGATGAGCGAACCCACCGAGCCCACGGAGGCGCCGTCACCGAGCCCGACGCCGGGCGAGTCCGGGCCGCCCCCGGGGCGCCGCCTGGACACGCCGCCGGGCCGTCGCGTCGCGGCCGGCGGGTCGACCGGGACCGCCGTCGACTCCGCCGGCAGCCCGGCGCGCGCGGTCGTGATGGGCGTCGTCGGGGCCGCCATCGGGGTCGCCGTGTTCCTCGTGCTGGCGATCGGGTTCTCCTACTCGGCCGGGCTCCTCATCGTGTCGATCTTCACTGGCCGGTTCATCGGGCTGTTCGTCCGCGCCGGGGCGGCGGGGACGGTTTCGTCGCCGGCCCGGGTCGTCGTGGCGGTCGTCGTCTTCCTCGTGGCGCAGACGGTGGCGATCCTCGTGACCTGGCTGTGGTCGCACGTCGAGGGCGGCGACCTCGGACTGGCGGACTATCTCGACCAGGCCTACGGGACGCCCCTGATCGCGCTCGAGTTCATGCTCGGGACGCTCATGGCCTGGTGGTCGGCGCGATGATCGACGAGCGGCCCGCTCCGTCGGCCGCGGGGACCGGCGACATCCGCTACCGGCGTCCGGTCGAGGCCGATCACGCCCGGATCCTGGCCGTGATCGACGAGTGGTGGGGCGGTCGCCGGGTCCGGGCGGTCCTGCCGCGGCTGTGGTTCATCGACTTCAGCGGGACGTCATGGGTCGCCGAGGCGGCCGACGGCCGGGTCGTCGGGTTCCTCGTCGGGTACGTCAGCCCGGACGACCCGACGCTGGCCGCCGTCCACCTCGTCGGCGTCGCCCCGGGGTTCCGCCGGCGCGGGATCGGCCGCGCCCTCCACGCAGCGTTCGCCGAGGACGCCCGGCGGCACGGCGCGCGACGGGTTCGCGCCCTTGCCTGGCCGGCGGAGCGCACCTCGGTCCGGTTCCACGAGGCGCTCGGCTTCCAGATCGACGACGGCCCCGGCACCCAGCGGCTGTACGGGATCCCGTCGTACCCGAACTACGACGGCGACGGCGCCGACCGGACGATCCTCGTGCGCTCGCTCGAGGCCGATCCCGCAACGGGCTGATCAGCCGGTGGCCAGCTCACGCTCGATCGCGGTCGGGGTGAGCGGCTCGACGAGGAGCCGCCGATAGCGGGCCGGACGATCGCCGCTCGGAACCTGCCCGAGCCAGCGCTCGAGGAGCGCTGCGCCCTCCGTGTAGACGAACACGTAGGTGCGCCACAGCGGATGCTCGAGGAACTCGAGCTTCTTGGCCGCTCGCTCCGGGGTGAGCAGCGCCGTCCGGGCGAGCCAGTCCGTGACCTCAGTACGCGGCCGCCCTTCGGCGTGGAGCAGCAACGCCGCGTCGACGTCTGCGGCCCGGAGCCGTGAGCGCGCCGCACGGAGGGCGATTGCCTGCCGCGCCGACGCGTCGCCCTCGCGCCGTCCGATCCGAGCGGGAGCGCCGCCCGGGCGAGGAGCTCGGCGAGCAGCTCGGCCTCCGCATCCGCGCCCAGGAGCAGCGGCCGCCCAACCTCCGCCAGGCCCTCGCTGAGGAAGCATTCCGGTGCGTTGATCACGAGGATGCTCGCCTCGAGCTGGGCTCGCCGTTCGACGAGCTCGGCCTCCTTCCAGGCGTGCTCGAGGTGATGGCCGGCGTACGTCTCGTGGGCCACCGTGGCGAGGAGCTCCGGCGCCCGGATCGGCAGGTCGACGTTGAGGTCGACCCGGGAGCGGAGACCGCCGTCGTACCAGTTGTAGCCCGACCACGGCTGATCGCGGACGAGCGACACCCGGAGCGATTCGCCGGGTGGCAGGCCGAACACGGGCTCTGCCCGCCGGCGGAGCTCGGCCACGAGCCAGTCGACGATCGGCCCGAGCCGGTCCAGGGGGACGACGAGCCCGGCATCCCAGGCCGCGAGGCGGTCGACGAGTGGTTCGCGGCCCGGGAGCAGGTCCTCGAGCTCGGCCCGCGCGGCCACGAAGACGGCGTCGCCGTGGGCGGCCGGGGCGACCGCGAAGCAGCGCTCGACGAGCTCGGCGTAGGGCCGTTCGATCCCGGCCAGGGTCTCCGCGTGGGTCTCCAGCGCCCGCACCTGCAGCGCGAGCCACTCCCGGCGCTCGGGGTCGGCGAGCTCGACGTCGACCCGGCGGAGCAGGTCCACCGCGTCCGCAACGAGCCGGGCCGGAGCGCGGAGTGGCTCGAGGTCCACCTGGGCCTTCAGGGACGCCGGCCCGAAGAAGCCGTCGACGAGGCCCGGGATCCGCTGGTCGAGCCGCAGTGCCAGGAGGAGGTAGTCGCGGGCGATCGGATCCGGCTCCGGGACGTCGCGCTCTCCGCCGACCGCCGGCACGCGCGGCCACACCGGCGGTTCCGACCCGCTCAATCGGGCCGCGACCCGCGCGGTCCCGCCGGTTCGACGCGTCCGGCACCGGCGTCCTCGCCGACGAACGGCATCCCCTGCCGCTCGACGGCGTCGAGGCTCATCCGCAGCGCGGCGGTCTTCTGCTCGGCGACCTCGCGGACGTAGGCGGCCGCCTCCTCGTCGGTCATCGGGCGCCCACGGACGATCGCCTTCGGTTTGCCGACCATGAGCCAGGACAGGTGGTAGCGGTCCATCGTCCCCCACGCCGCGCTCAGCAGCTCGTCCGACAGCTGGAGCCAGACCTGGAGCGCGGCGAACGACGGATTGGCGACGAGCCGGTCGCCCTCGTCGACCAGCTGCCGGGTCCGGGCGATGAGCTCGTCGCGGGTCATCGGGCGTTCGACTCGCCCGACGCCGCCGGGAGAGCCTGGCTCGCCGCGTCGATCCAGGCCTCGCGCGCCTCGCGAACGGTGGCCGACCACGGCCCCGGCCGGCCCGGACCGATCGGTCGATCGTCGTACCGGCAGAGCGGTACGATCCCGGCCACGCTCGACGACAGGAAGGCCTCGTCGGCCGCGAGGAGGTCAGCGGGCAGGATCCGGGCCTCCGTCGCGTCGAGGCCTATCGCGGCCGCGTGGGCCAGGAGCCACGTTCGGGTCGTGCCGGGCAGGACCGCGGCGTCCCGACCGGGGGTCGTCAGCCGGCGGCCCAGCACGGCCCAGACGTTCGCCGTCGTGGCCTCGCTGAGGGCGCCGTCGGTCGTCAGGAACAGCGCGTCGTCGGCTCCGGCCCGGGCGGCCTCAAGCCGGGCATAGACGTAGTCGGCGCGAGAGGTCGACTTGACCCCGGCCAGCGGCGAGCCGGGATCGCGGCGGACGGCGCTCGGGATGGCCGCGACGCCGCGCTCCAGCAGATCGGCCGGCGGCCGAACGTACGGCCAGGCCTGGATTGCGATCGTCGCCTCGACGTCCTCGAACCCTGGCGGCATCAGGCCACGCCGCTCCAGCGGGCCGCGACTCACCGTGATCCGCAGGGCGGCGTCACCGATCGGACCGCCGCCGGCGCCGGTCCCGTCGAGGCCCTCGGCGGCCAGCAGGTCGGCGATGCCCCGGGCCAGCGTCTCGTCGCCGACGCCGAGCTGGAGCGACAGGGCGACGGCGCTCGCGCGGAGCCGCGCGAGGTGATCGTCGAGCTCGATCACGACCCCGCGCCGGGCCCGCGCGGTCTCGAAGATCCCGTCGCCGAGCTGGAACCCGCGGTCCGTGACGCTGAGATGCGGTGCATGGGCGTCGACCAGGCGACCGTCGAGCCAGACCCACGATGTCACGGCCCGTCCACCTCGTGGCCGCCGATCGCCCGGAGCGGCCCGCTCGCCTTGGCCACGGTCTCCTCCCATTCGGCGGCCGGGTCGCTGCGCCAGGTGATCCCGCCACCCACGTGGAGGGTCAGGCGCCGACCGTCGGCGACGAGGGTCCGGATCAGGATCGACGACCCCAGCGCGCCGTCCGGCCCGACCCACAGCGCCGTTCCGGTGTACGGACCGCGGCGGACCGGCTCGAGCGTCTCGAGGAGCTCCATCGCCCGGATCTTCGGCGCGCCGGTGATGCTCCCGCCGGGGAAGCTCGCCGCCAGCAGGTCGAACGCGTCCCGGTCCGGAGCGAGCTGGCCGGTGATCGTGGACACCAGATGCTGGACGGTCGCCGTCCGCTCGAGCCGGCACAGCCGGGGCACGCGGACCGAGCCGGGGCGGCAGACGCGCCCGAGGTCGTTGCGCAGGACGTCGACGATCATCACGTTCTCGGCCCGGTCCTTGGCGCTCGCGAGCAGCTCGGCCGCCAGGGCCCGGTCGGCCTCGGGCGTCGCGCCGCGTGGCCGGGTCCCCTTGATCGGGTCCGTCTCGACCCGGCCGGACCGATCGACCGACAGGAACGGCTCGGGCGAGGCCGACAGGATGGCCCGCCTGCCGGCGCCCGATCCGCTCGACGACGATCGGCCGAGGTCGAGGTAGGTCGCGAACAGCGCCGGGTCGCCGGTCCGGAGGGCGCGATAGAGCGGCCATGGGTCCCCGGCGAACGGAGTCTCGAGCCGCCGGGTCAGGTTGGCCTGGTAGACGTCGCCGCGGGCGATCGCCGCGCGGACCGCCGCGACGCCGTGCTCGAACGCGGGCCGGTCCAGGCTCGAGCGGAAGACGAAGCCCCCCATCGGCGCGTCATCGACCGGGCCGGGCGAGGACCCTGCGGCCAGGCGATCGCGGGCGGCCTCGATCCGGCGCTCGAGCCCCATCCCGTCCCCGTCGACCGCCCGGCCGGCCAGCCAGGCGCGTCCGGCGACTCGATCCCAGGCGATCACCCAGTCGTGGAGCGCCAGCCGGATCACGGGCAGCGGCTGGTCGTCCGGCGCGATCGTGGGCAGCCGCTCGAGCGCGTGCCCCAGGTCGTAGCCGAGATAGCCGACAAGCCCGC
Organism: uncultured Chloroflexia bacterium; assembly: GCA_963825545.1. Lineage (GTDB taxonomy): Bacteria > Chloroflexota > Limnocylindria > Limnocylindrales > CSP1-4 > Chersky-267. The sequence goes on from CAWGTR010000006.1 coordinate 110,168, forward strand.
CGAGGAACGGCGGTCTGACGCCGCCGCCGACGCCCGCGGGTTGGCCGGGGTCCAGCCGCGCGACGAGCCGGCGCGCCTCCGCGAACGGGTCCGGACCGGGGGCCGGCGTGTCGATGACCCGGATGGGGTCCGCAGTGAGGTACGACCAGCGCGCTCGCCGGCCCGGCCGGGCGCTCTCGAGCACGGCCAGCCCGGGGAGGTGCCGGAACGCCTCGGCCGCGTCCATCGGCCGGCTCGCGTCGAGCTCCGGCAGCCGTTCGAGGTGGACGAGACCGGTCGGCCGGCCGTCGTGCGGGCCGGCCCGGCGCGGCACGATCGGCGGAAGCGTCGCGGTCACCCTGGGATGATAGGCGAGCCGGAGCCATCGGCCGGTCGGCGGGTGCCCGGCCCGCTACGCTGCCGCCATGCGCGCTCGGGATCTGGGCATCGCCATCGGGACCGGACGGCCGGGTCCGTTCAACGCGATCACCGACGTCGCCGGCGTCCGGGTCGGCCACCGGACGATCATCCGCGGCGACGGCCCGCTGGTACGCGGCGTCGGCCCCGTCCGGACGGGCGTCACCGTGATCGTCCCCCATGACGGCGACGTGTGGACCGAGCCGGTCTTCGCGGGTTCCCACCGCCTGAACGGGAACGGCGAGCTGACCGGGCTCGAGTGGATCCGCGAGGCCGGCCAGCTGACCGGGGCGATCGGGCTGACGAACACCCACAGCGTCGGGGTCGTCCACGACGCGCTGATCCGCGCGTTCGTCGCCGCCCACCCGGTCGGTGAGCTCGCCTGGTCGCTGCCGGTCGTCGGCGAGACCTGGGACGGACGGCTCAACGACATCGACGGCTTCCACGTCACCGCCGACGATGCGCTCGCAGCGCTCGCCGCGGCGGCGCCCGGAGCGGTGGCCGAGGGTGGCGTCGGCGGCGGGACCGGGATGGTCTGCCACGAGTTCAAGGGCGGCATCGGGACGGCGTCGCGGGCGCTCGGCGGCGAGCTGGGCGGGTGGACGCTCGGCGTCCTCGTCCAGGCGAACTACGGCCGGCGCGAGCGCCTGGTCGTCGACGGCGTGCCGGTCGGACGGGCGATCCCGATCGAGCTGGTGCCGAGCCCGTCCCGCGTCGCCACACCGCCTTCGGGAGCGGGCTCGATCATCGTCATCGTCGCGACCGACGCTCCGCTCCTGCCGCACCAGTGCGCGCGGATCGCCCAGCGCGCGGCGCTGGGGATCGGGCGCGTCGGCGGGACCGGTGCCACGACGAGCGGCGACCTGATCCTCGCCTTCGCGACCGGCAACCGCGGGCTGACGGCCGGCGCGGCGGGTACGTCGACGGCACCGACGGTCGATGGGCTGCGGATGGCGCGCGACCCGGTCCTCGACGGGCTCTTCGAGACGACGATCGAGGCGACCGAGGAGGCGATCGTGAACGCGCTGGTGGCGGCCGAGACGATGGTCGGCCGCGACGGCATCATCGCCCACGCACTGCCCCACGACCGCCTGGTCGCGGCGATGGCGGCGGCCGGACGGCTCGCGAGCACCGGATGATCGTCCGGCCGGCCGACGCGGCCGACCTGCCTGCGATCGCCCGGGTCTCGGAGGCCAACGACGAACCGGTCGCCGACCCGGACCGGCCCGGCTCGCGCTACCTCGAGCACGTGCTCCGCCACGGCCGGCTGCTGGTCGCGGAGCTCGACGGTGCGATCGTCGGGTTCGCCGGCGCGATCGAGCTGCCGATGGGACGCTTCCTGACGGACCTGTTCGTCGACCCTCCCAGCCAGGGTCGCGGCGTCGGCGGCGCCCTCCTCGCGGAGGCCCTCCCAGAGTTTGGGCCACGCCTGACCTTCAGCTCGTCCGATCCGCGGGCGTTGCCGCTCTACCTCCGCGCCGGCCTGGCACCGTGGTGGCCGTTGCTCTACCTGGCCGCCCCGGCGGACCGGGCGAGTCCGGAACCGGCCACTCCTGATTCCGCTCGCCTGACGGTGGAAGCGCTCGACGCGGCGGCGGCCGGCGAGCTCGAGCTCGGGCTGTCCGGGCGCGATCGATCCCGTGACTGGGCGCTGTGGACCGCGGCCCCGGGCCGGCGTGCGTTCGCGGTCCTCGACGGCCGGCGACCGGTCGGGGTCGGGTTCACGGCTCCGCCGCGCCTCGGCCGGCTCGTGATCGCGCCGGACGGCGACCCCGTGACGGTCGTGCTGGCCGCCGTCGCCGATGCGCCCGGTGGCGCGCTCACCGGGCTCGCGATCCCCGGCCCGAATCCGGCGACGCGGGCGCTCCTCGCCCGCGGCTGGCGGATCGAGGCACGCGACGTCCACATGGCAAGCGGGCCGGACCTGCTCGATCCGACCCGCCTGCTCCCGGACGAAAGCCTGGCCTGACGGCCCGGCGGACCCTACCCGACGGCGACCGCCACGGGCTTCTCGATCGGCACGCCGATCAGGCTGCCCCACTCGGTCCACGATCCGTCGTAGTTGCGGACGCGCCGATAGCCGAGCAGCTCGTGCAGGACAAACCACGAGTGACTCGACCGCTCGCCGATCCGGCAGTAGGCGATGACGTCCTTGTCGGGCGTCACGCCCTTCGCCTCGTACAGCGAACGGAGCTCGTCCGAGCTCTTGAACGTGCCATCCTCGCGGACGGTCTGGCCCCAGGGGATCGACGCCGCGCCGGGGATCCGGCCGGCTCGCTGCGCCGTCTCGCTCATGCCGGGCGGGGCGATGATCTCGCCGTTGAACTCGGCCGGTGAGCGGACGTCGACCAGCGCGAGGCCGGCGTCGCCGAGGCGCGGCAGGATGTCGTCGCGGTAGGCGCGCAGGGCGTCGTCCCGCTCCGGCAGGCGGTAGTCCGTCGGCGTCGGGCTCGGCTCGTCGGTCGTGATCGGCAGGCCGTGGTCGAGCCAGTACTTGCGCCCGCCGTTGAGGATCCGCACGTCGTCGTGCCCGAACAGCTTGAGCTGCCAGTAGGCGAACGCCGCGAACCAGTTGTTGTTGTCGCCATACAGGACGACGGTCGTGTCGGGCCCGATCCCGCTCTTCGAGAGCAACGCGGAGAAGTCCTCGCGGCTGGCGAGGTCGCGGCGGACGCCGTCCGAGAGCTGGCTCGTCCAATCCCAGCCCACGGCACCGGGCAGATGCCCCTGGCTGTAGGCGGTCGTATCGACGTCGACTTCGACGAATCGGACGTTCGGGTCGGTGAGATGGGCCTGGGCCCAGTCCGCGTCGACGAGGACGCGGTCGCTGGCGTAGCCGGTCACGGTCATGGTCTGCTCCTGGTGGGATCCCGATGAGAAGGTGGGTTCGGGGAGCGCGGCGGGTGACCGACGATCAGCGTCGGGCCCGCCCCCGACACATGCATCGGCCCAACCCACCGTTCGTCGCGGCGCGACGGTCAGTCATCGGCGCCGCTCCCGTCGCGGCGGCTGAAATCGTCGAGCACCGCCCGGCAGGCCGCGAGCTCGCGCTCGAGCTGGCGGACGATCCACGGGTCGACCCGGCTCGAATCCTCGATCGTCAGGCTGGCACCGTACGGCCCGTCCTCGACGACGATACCCGAGCCGTTCCGGTAGTCGACCATCCAGTTCGCCTGGAGCTGGAGGAGGACGTCGGTCACCACCGCCGGCCGGAAGGCCCAGTCGAGATGGCGCGCATTGAGGGCAGCGACGATGTCGTCGACCCGGAGCGGTCGGCCACGGTCCAGGCACGCCACGAGCCGGATCACCCTGGCGGCCGTGAACGGGTCGCCCGCGGCGGCGATCGTCGGCGGCTGGAGCTCGGCGTCGGGCAGCCCGGCCGGCGGCCGGCGCAGGCCGAGCGTGCCGGGGGCGGCGACGGGGCGGTCGAGCGAGGCGGGGGACACGACTCGGGGAGGTCTCCGGGTAATTCCGATGAACCGACTCGGGATTGGGCACGAACGATAGCACGGGGGCCGCGCCGGGGGCCAGACGCGGCCTGCGCCGGGTTACGCGGACTTCATCGTTCCGCTACGCCTTCTGAGCGCGGGTGCCGCACACTGGTCCACAACCCACCTCCTCCGAACAGGCGAACGATGACCACCGAGCAACCGTCCCCCGCCGATCCGAACGGGAGCCCACCTCCCGTCGACCCGCTTCCCTACCGGTCCGACGTCGCGCCGCTGGCGCAATCCGGTGCCGGATTCGGCAGCGACGTCCCGCCCGCGACGGACGCCCCGCTCTGGCCGCCGACCAGCCCGGTCGGGGCGGCCGAAGATCGACCCGCCTGGGCACCCCCGCGTGCCGAGTCGACGCGGCGGACCCTGCCTTCGGCGGTCAAGGTTCTCGGCTCGGTCCTGCTCCTCGTCGCCGTGTTCGCGGCCGGGATCGGCGTGGGCCGGACCGACAGCGGGACGGCCGGCGGCGGGGCGGCGGCCGCTTCGCTCCCGCCCGAGTTCGCCACCTACGAGCAGGCCTGGCAGGTCCTCCACGACAACTTCGTCGACCCGTCGGCACTCGACCCACAGAAGCTCGTGTACGGCTCGATCGACGGGATGGTCCAGGCGGTCGGCGACACCGGCCATACCCGGTTCCTCACCCCGGCCGAGGTCAAGGACCAGCACACGGCGCTGAGCGGGTCGATCGTGGGGATCGGCGCGCTGATGGACACGAGCAACGGCTCGCCGATCATCCAGTCGGTCATCCCCGGCGGCCCGGCCGACCGGGCCGGGCTGCGCTCGGGCGATCGCGTGCTCCAGGTCGACGGGACGCCGACCGACGGCATGAGCGTCGACGACGTGGTCAAGCGCATCCGCGGCGACGCCGGGACGACGGTCAAGCTCCAGATCCTCCACGACGGTGACACGACACCGGTCGACTACAGCATCGTCCGCGAGAAGGTCACCGTCCCGGCCGTATCGTGGGCGCTGATCCCGGGCACGACCCTCGCCGACATCCGGCTGGAGGAGTTCTCGGCCGGCTCGGGCAAGGAGGTCCAGGACGCGATCAGCGCGGCGAAGAAGGCCGGCGCCACCGGGATCGTCCTCGACCTGCGCGGCAACCCGGGTGGCTACGTCGGCGAAGCGGTCGACATCGCCAGCCAGTTCATCAAGGACGGCGTCGTCTACCAGCAGCGCGACAAGACCGGCCAGGTCGAGAAGGAGCAGGTCAAGCCCGGCGGGCTTGCGACCGACATGCCGCTGTCCGTGCTCGTCGACCTCGGGACCGCCAGCTCGGCCGAGATCGTCGCCGGGGCGATCCAGGACGCCGGCCGGGCGAAGCTGATCGGCCACACGACGTTCGGCACCGGGACCGTCCTCAACGAGTTCTCGCTCAAGGACGGCTCGGCGCTCCTCGTCGGGACCGTCGAATGGCTCACCCGCGACGGGCGCCAGATCTGGAAGCAGGGCATCCAGCCGGACATCCCGCTCGAGTCGAATCCGGCCGGCAAGATCGTGACACCGACCGACCTCGCGAAGCTCGGCGCGAACGGCTTGACGACCTCGGGCGATGCGCCGTTGCTGAAGGCGATCGAGCTGCTCAAGGGCAGCTGACCGGGCGAGCTACAGCAGCTCGCCGTGGGCCGAGCCGGTCGGCTCGCCGTCGCGCGGCCGCGGCTCTTCGCCCGGCCCGTAGTCGCGGGCCGGCACGGCGCCGACCTGGGTGCGCTGCTCCTCGCTCAGGACGTCGCCGGGCTCGACGATCCCGGCGTTCGTGTCGGTCGCGGCCCGCTGGTTCGGGGCAAGGGTGTCACCGGGCTCGAGGACGCGGAGCGGCTCCGAGGAACGGCCCTCGATCGCCCCGACTCCGAACGGCACCCACTTGCCCGGGTCCTGGAGGCGGTGCTGCTCGACGTTGCCGCGCTGGTGGATCTCCTCGAAGCCCTTCGGCTCGATCCACATCCGCTCCCCTTCGAGCAGGCCGAGGACGCCGGACTGGCCGGGTTCCGGACGCTCGTGGCTGCAGTAGGCGCAGGCCGCCTTGTCGTGCGGCTCGTAGGTCGGTGGCTCCTCATAGGTCGTGATATAGCCCTCGTAGTTGCGGAGCACGACCTTGTGGTCCGAGTAGCTGATCAGGTAGTTCGGCATGACCGGGATCTTGCCGCCGCCGCCGGGAGCGTCGATGACGTAGGTCGGGACCGCGTAGCCGCTCGTGTGGCCGCGCAGGCCTTCCATGATCTCGAGGCCCTTGCCGACCGGCGTCCGGAAGTGGCCGGAGCCCTCGACGAGGTCGCACTGGTAGAGGTAATAGGGCCGGATGCGGTTCTCCACGAGGCGGTGGACGAGCGCGCGCTGGATGTGCACGCAGTCGTTCACGCCGGCAAGGAGGACCGACTGGTTGCCGACCGGCAGGCCGGCCTTGGTGAGCTTGTCGACGGCCCGGCTGACCTCGGGCGTGATCTCGTTCGGATGGTTGAAGTGGAGGTTGATCCACAGCGGGTGGTACTTCTCGAGCATCGCGCACAGCTCGTCGTCGATCCGCTGCGGCAGGAAGACCGGCACCCGCGACCCGATCCGGATGATCTCGATGTGCGGGATCTCGCGGATCCCGCGGAGGATCGATTCGAACAGCTTCGGGGCGAGGGTCAGGCCGTCGCCACCGGAGATCAGCACGTCGCGGACCTGGGGCGTCCGGCGCAGGTAATCGAGCTGGGCCTCGTGGTCCTTGCGGTTGAAGTTCTGGGTCGGGTCGCCGACGATCCGGCTCCGCGTGCAGTACCGGCAGTAGCTGGCGCACTGCGTCGTGACCAGCATCAGGACGCGATCCGGGTAGCGGTGGACGAGCCCCGGTACCGGCGAGTGACGGTCCTCGGCGAGCGAGTCCTCCATCATCGCGGTAAAGGCCTGCTGCTCGCGACCGAGGGGGATGACCTGGCGGCGGATCGGATCGGCCGGATCCTTCGGGTCGATCAGGCTGATGAAGTACGGCGTGATGTCGACCCGGAACTTGTCGGGCGCGCTGAGGCCCGCGCGCTCCTCGTCGGTCAGCTCGAGGACGTGCTCGATCTCCTCGAGGTCGTTGACCCGGTGGCTGAGCTGCCAGCGCCAGTCGTTCCACTGCTCGTCCGGGACGTCAGCCCAGAACGGCGCGCGCCGGCTGACCGCGGGGCGACCGTCGGAACCGAGCGCCTGCGCCGGATCGCGGCGATTGACGAACGGGGCCTCGGCAGCAGCCTGCGTCGCCGCCTGGTGGGCGACCGCCGCCTTGATCTCCTGGGCGTCCACGTTGCCTCCCGGCTGGCTGGCTCGACGGTGTCGGTCACCCCGTGGCCACCCGATCCGGCCACGATCACCAACGCATAAAGTCTATGCACCTTGGATAGTGGGCGGATGATACGGCACGCCCGGGGCCGGGTCCAGCGGACGATCTTCGGCGGTCGCTGGACCGTTCGGCGAAGGCCGAGGAGACCGGCGGCGGGCCCGAGGCGAGCAGCCCGGGCAGGGCGGCGTGGCTCAGGGGGCGATCAGTCCCCGATGACCGCCCACAGGAAGCCCATCATGATGAAGAAGCCGGTGAACATCGCGATCAGTGCGAGCGCGCCGTACGGTGAGCTGGCGCCCTGGTGCGGGACGAGCGTCAGGCCGACCCCGAAGACGACCGCCCAGCCGATGAACAGCAGCGTGAACAGGATCTTCGTGTTCGGCAGACGGATCCAGCGGCGCAGGAACGACGGGCGGCCCTCGGCCGTCGACGCCGCGCGAAGGAAGATGAACACCATCAGCGCCGCGATGCCGATCGCGATCAGGAACGCCACGAACGACTCGGGGAACTTGCTGAAGGGCGCCAGGAGGAGCTGCACGCGGACGGGCCTCCGGAGTGGCCGAGCTGACGGCCGAATGCTAGCAGACGAACCGATCGCGGCGAGGCCTTCCGACGCTCCGCCCGACCCGGCTGCCGGTTCGCGGAGTCACGGCTACGATGGGCCCATGCCCCTCACGTCCCGGCCGTCGGTCGACCCTGCCATCCGCACGGTGGGTCGTCGGGCATTCCTTCCGTGACCGTCTTCGAACGGCTCGGCCGGTTCGTCCACCGCCGCCGCCGCTGGGTGATCCTTGCCTGGGCGATCCTGCTGCTCCTCGCGCTCCCGCTGGCACCCCGCGCAGCGTCGGCGCTGCGGGCCGGCGGGTTCACCCTCGACCGCCTCGAATCGGCCCAGGCGCGATCCCTGCTCGAGCGCGAGCTCGGCCTCGCCCCGTCGGCGCTCGTCCTCGTCTACTCGAGCGACACGGAGCGTGCTGGCTCGCCGGCCTTCGAGGCTGCCGCGAGCGCTGCCGCAACGGCCGTATCGAGCGCACCCCACGTCACCGGGATCCTCGGCCACGCGATCGGGGCGGACCAGGTGTCGGCCGACCGGACCACCGCCTACGACATCGTCCTGCTCGACCTGGCCCCGGACGAGTCGCCCGACGCGCTGCCCGGCGTGCGCGGCCGGCTGGCCACCCTGCCGTCGGGACCGGTTGACGTCGCCCTCGCGGGCGGGCCGGCGTTCTACGGCGACATCCAGACCGTGTCCGAGACGGACCTCCGGCGGAGCGAGATCGTGTCGCTCCCGCTGGCGGCTCTGACACTCCTCGTCGTGTTCGGCTCGGTCGTCGCCGCAGGCCTGCCGCTGGCGGTCGGAGGTGGGGCCGTGGTCGTCGCCCTGGCGGTCATCTTCGTCGTCGCGGGGCTGACCCAGATGAGCATCTTCGTGCTCAACCTGGCGACTCTGCTCGGGCTCGGGCTCGGGGTCGACTACTCGCTGCTGATGACCAGTCGCTTCCGCGAGGAGCTCGGTCGCCCACCGATCGAGGGTCGTTCTGCAGGCGGCCCGGCAGCGGGCGGGATACCCGGCGACGCGGGAGCGACGGCCGACCCGGTCGAGACCGCGATCCGGGTGACGGTGGCGACGGCCGGAAGAGCGGTGTTCTTCTCCGGGCTGACGGTCCTGCTCGGGCTCACCGGGCTCGTCCTGTTCGACTTTCCCATTCTCCGCTCGGTCGGGATCGCCGGGGCGATCGTGGTCGGGCTTGCGGTCGCGTCGGCGCTGACGCTGCTGCCGGCGATCCTGAGCCTGCTGGGCGAGCGGGTCGACGCCCTGCGCGTCCGGAAGGTCAACCGGGCCGAGGAGATCGACGGCCCGTGGGCCCGCCTGGCGCGGCGGGTGATGCGCCACCCGGTCGCCGTGTTCGTGCCGACGCTCGCCTTCCTCCTCCTGCTGGGGGCGCCGTTTATCCACGTCCGGTTCAACGCGCCGGACGCGACGATCCTGCCGCCGACGATCGCATCGCGGGCGGCGTTCGACCGGCTCGACCGGGAGTTCGGAGCCGGTCGCTTCGCCCCGATCTCGTTGGCGATCCGGACGACCGGCCCAGCCACGGACGCGGCCAACGTCGCCGCCCTGTATGACTACTCGCGCCGGCTCGCCGCCGATCCCCGGATCGTCCGCGTCGACGGGCTTGTCGACGTCGATCCGCGCTTGACGGAGGCCCAGTACGCGCTCATGTATGCGGCGCCGACCGGGCCCCCCGACCGGTTCGTGGCGACCGCGCTGGCCGCGACGACCAAGGCCGATCTCACGATGTTCACGCTGACGACGCCGTACGGCCCGAACGCCGACGAGGCACGCCGGCTGGTGTCCGACCTGCGCTCGGGGAGCGGTCCGCTGGCGCCACCGGCCGGCACGACCGTCCTCGTCGGTGGTGGCGCGGCGGACGTGGTCGATGTCGTCGACGGGGTCGGGGCCGGCTTTCCGCGGACGGCCCTGTTCATCTTCGTGTCGACCTACCTCGTGCTGTTCGTCCTGCTCCGCTCGGTCGTGCTGCCGGCCAAGGCGCTCGTGATGAACACGCTGTCCATCGTGGCGGCGTTCGGCGCGCTCGTCTGGATCTTCCAGGACGGCAACCTCTCGGCGCTCTTCGGCTTCCAGCCGCTCGGCTACGTGGAGACCACCCAGCCGGTGATCCTGTTCTGCGTCCTGTTCGGGCTGTCCATGGACTACGAGGTCTTCCTGCTGTCGCGGATGAAGGAGGTCTGGGACCGGACCGGGAACAACACCGAGGCGGTCGCCCGGGGCCTCGAGCGGAGCGGGCGGATCGTCACCTCCGCGGCGCTCGTGGTCGTCGTCGTCGCCGGCTCGTTCGCCTTCGCCGACATCGTGCTGATCAAGGCGATCGGGCTCGGGGTGGCGATCTCGGTCGCCCTCGATGCGACGGTGGTCCGGGCGCTCCTGGTCCCGGCCACGATGCGGCTGCTCGGCGACTGGAACTGGTGGATGCCGGCCCGCCTCGAGCGCTGGCTGGCGGGGCGGCTCCCGGCCACCGAGGCCGAGGCCGAGGCGGCGGTCCGATGAGCCGGTCGGGACTCCGACGTCCGCCGCCGGGCCGCGCCCGCCGGCTGGTCAGCTCGGTGACCCGCCCGGCCGTCGCCGGCATGGCGCTCGTTACCCTGCTGGCCGGCTGCGGCGGTCCGATCCTCGCCAACCCCGCCGCGGCGCGGGACCGGGCGCCGGCCGCCACTCCGACTCGGAGCGCGGCGGTCGATCCGCAGCCCATCTCGCTGCCGGCCGATGACTCCCCGCACAATCGGCTCACCGAGTGGTGGTATTACACCGGCCACCTCGCCGACGCGTCGGGACACCGCTACGGGTTCGAGTACGTCGTCTTCCGGGCCGAGCGTGGGTCGTTCCCGGTGAGCTGGGCATCGCACCTGGCGATCACGGACGAGAGAGGGGCGTCGTTCCACTACGCCCAGCGGAGTGAGATCGGACCGCAGGTCGAGGTCGGGGCGGCGGGCGCGGCCGGCGCCGGCTTCGACTTCCGGCTCCTCCAGCCGGCTGTTGCGGCGCCGGGCGGACCGGCCTCGCCACCGGCCGGCACGATCTCGCCAGCTGTCGGCGGCGCGGAGGCCCCGGGATCCGCGGCGGGGGCCGGCCCGGCGTGGACGATGCATGGCGCGGGTGGACATGACCACCTCGCCGCGACGGCATCTCCGGCGGAGGCCGCCGCGGCCGGCTCGCCGGGCGGTCTCGGGCTCGACCTGACCGTCGTGGCGACGAAGCCGGCCGCGCTCCACGACGGCGACGGCTGGATCGACTTCGGACCGGCCGGCGGCTCGTACTACTACTCCCGGACGGCGATGACGGCGACCGGCAGCCTCGTCGTCGGCGGACGGTCCGTCGCGGTGAGCGGAACGGCCTGGTTCGACCACCAGTGGGGCGACTTCGTCTCGGTCGGGGGCGGCGGCTGGGACTGGTTCGCCGTCAATTTGTCAGACGGCACCGACCTGACGCTGTCGCTCGTGCGGGCGACGGACGGGTCGTACCCGCTCGTGTACGGCACGATCGTCGGTGCGGACGGCCGCGCGAGCCACCTCGACCGGTCGGCGTTCAGCGTGACCTCGACGGGCACGTGGCGGTCGCCGCGGACCGGCGCCGTGTATCCCTCAGGCTGGCTCGTCGAGGTGCCCGGCGAGCGGCTCCGGATCGAGCTGCACCCAAGCGTCGCGGATCAGGAGCTCGACACGCGCCCGACGACCGGGGTCGTCTACTGGGAGGGTTCGCAGGTCGTCGCTGCCAACCGGGCCGGGACGCCGCTTGGCGGCCAGGCCTATGTCGAGCTGACGGGGTACGGCCCCTAGGGCTTCGGCAGGGTGATCCCGTTGGCCGCCGCGAGGGCCGTCATCGCCGCCCGCGTCGACGGGATCGATCCGAGCAGCTTGACCATCCGCTTCGCGGACGCCTTGTACTTTGCGTTGTCCTGGATCGACACCGACAACGCATCGCGTGCCGACTGGCGGACCGAGGCGTAGAAGGCCTCGAGCTGGGCGCGCAGTGGGGCGCCGGCGGGCCAGTCGGAGAGACCGTCGGTCTGGTCGCTGCCCCACGCGGCGTCGGCCGCGATCGTGCGGATGGTGGTGGCCGCGGTGACGGCGCTGAACGACTTGACCCGGAGCTGGGCCTTGAGCGCGGAGGCGGAGGTCGCCAGCCGGTCCTCGATCGTGGCGGACAGCCGGAGTGCGGTGGCCGCCTTCGTCGGCACGGGACCGCTGACGAGGGCCGGGTCCGCGCTTCCGATCGGCCCGCTGGCGGCGGCGCTGGGAGCGGGTGCGGCGACGGCCGCTTCGGCGGGTCGCCCGGTCACGGCGATCACGATCGCCAGGACGAGCCCGACGAGGAGTCCGGCGCTCGCTCCGGTGACGATCAGCAGCGCGCCGTGGCGGATCGGCACGCCGGCGAGGACGCGCAGGCCGCACCCGGAGCACTCGGTCTGCAGCAGGCTGAGCGGCCGGCCGCAGGTCGGACAGGCGACCCGCGGGATGCGCGAGGCAGCCGGGGTTTCGGCCGCCGGATGGAAGTCGGCGTCCGGGTCGTCGTACTCGGCCGGCGGATGAGACCCGCGATTGCGCAGCCCTCGCAGGACGTTGATCGCCATGGGCGGTCGGCTCTCCGGATTCGCTCGACATCGCCGCATGACGATGCGGCCCGCCGAGTACGCCGACTGTAGGCGCGCCGGCCGTCTCCGACGACCCACCCGAAGGTCCCGTTTCCCGACGGTACCGCCTCCCTCGCCGCGGCCCGCGGGGTCGCCCAGCCTCGGGCGAGAACAGGCCGAATGGCACGTTTCCAGCCGTGTCGCTGCGCGGCATCATCTATGAGTAACTTAGTTAGTATTCGAAGGAGCCCGTGATGGATCGGACCCACGACAGCGCCCCGACCCGGGCGGGGTTCGCGCGCGCCGGCCTCGTGTTGGCGGTCGCGCTGACCGTGGCAGCCTGCGCCTCCGCTGCCCCGGCGTGGACCCTCGCCCCGACGATGAGCATGCCCGCGACGGCGGCCTCCCCATCCGGGGCCGCACCCGCGACGTCCGCGACGACGGCCACTGCCAGCGCTCCGGCGGCCGTTCCGGCCGCAAGCACGTCGAGCTCCGGCGGGACGATCGAGATCGAGGCCTTCGACCTCGGGTTCAAGCCGAACCAGCTGACCGTCGACGCGGCCGGGACCTATGCCGTCACGTTCAAGAACACCGGCGCGATCGCCCACGACCTGACCTTCGCGGACGGCACGAAGATCGCGGCCGAGGCGGGCCAGACGGCCACCGGTTCGGTCGTCGTCCCGGCCGCCGGGCTGACCTTCCTGTGCTCGATTCCGGGCCACGCCGCGGCCGGAATGACAGGCACCATCAGCGTCGCCGGCTCCACAGCCGGCCCAGCCCCATCCGGCGGCGACAGCCACGGCGGCCCGGCGCCCGTGACGAACGTGGCGGCCGACCCGAACGCCCCGAAGTACACGCTCTACGACGCCACCGCCCCGAAGCCCCTCGCCGGCACTGTCCACGACATCGACCTCGTCGTCGAGGAGAAGGACATGACGGTCGCCAACGGGTTCGTCCAGGCGGTCTGGACGTTCAACGGCACCGTTCCCGGGCCGGTCATCCGGGTCCACCTCGGGGACACCGTCCGGGTCCACCTCAAGAACCCGGCGACGAACAAGCTGTCGCACAGCGTCGACTTCCACGCCAGCCAGGTCGCCTGGAACGACGAGATGACGTCGATCAAGCCCGGCGAGGAGAAGCTCTACGAGTGGCATGCCGACTATGCCGGGGTCTGGATGTACCACTGCGGGACCGCGCCGGCGCTGCACCACATCGCCAACGGCATGTACGGCATGGTGATCGTCGAGCCCAAGGGCGGCTTCAAGCCCGTCGACCGGGAGTTCGCCATCGTCCAGAGCGAGTGGTACCTCGGCCCGCAGGGCGAGCCGGTCGACCTGACCAAGGCATCGGCCGGCAACCCGTCGCCCGACTTCGTCGTGTTCAACGGCGTCGCCAACCAGTACCAGGACCACCCGCTCGAGGTCCCGACCGGTGGCCGGATCCGGATCTTCATCCTCGATGCCGGCCCGAACATCGACAGTTCGTTCCACATCGTCGGGACGATCTTCAACAGCGTGACCAAGGAGGGCGTCCAGCTCGTCGCCGGCAATCCCGGCGGCTGGGGCTCGCAGGCGGTCGACCTCTCGCCGGCCCAGGGGGCCATCGTCGAGCTGACGACCGCCGAGGACGGGCTCTATCCGATCGTCACCCACGCGTTCAACTTCGTCGGTCGCGGCGCGCTCGGCCTGCTCCAGGCCGGCGACGGCGACCCGAAGAACTGACGATGCGTCCGGACCTGACCAAGCGCGCCGACTACGCGATCCGGGCGATGATCGCGCTCGCCCGGTCATCCGGGAGCGAGCCGCTCAGCGCCCGCCGGATCGCCGACCAGATGGCCATCCCGCCACGGTTCCTGCCACAGGTGATGGCGGACCTCGGCCGGGCCGGGCTCGTCCGCGCCGAACCCGGACGGTTCGGCGGTCACCGGCTCGCCCGACCCGCCCGCGAGATCGACCTCCTGACCATCATCGAAGCGATCGAGGGGGACAGCCGGCGACGGACGTGCGTCCTGCGCGGCGGACCGTGCAACGCCACCGGCCAGTGCGCCATCCATGCGGTGTTCGACGACGCGCAGTCGGCGCTGCTGGCCAGCCTGGCCGAGGCGGACCTGGCGACGATCGCCGGTCCGCCGCACTGATCCCGGCCGGCCGTGCCGGCGGCCGATGGTTGCGCCGTGCCGGCGGTGCCGGGCGGCGGCGCGTCAGCCGGCCGTGCGCGGGCTCCGCATCGCCCCGGCCGCCACGAGCCAGCCGACGATGACGGTCAGGCCGTACGTGACGCACCAGGCGCACACGGCGTGGATCACGAACAGCTCGAGGTAGGTGAGATAGGCGACGAACAGCAGCCCGAACAGGCCCAGGCCGTAGCACGCCACGATGGCGCGCCGATCGCCGATCCGCCACCAGGCCAGGCCGAGCAGCGCGACGACCGCCGAGAACACGGCCCCCAGCGCCGCCGTCGGGATGCCGAGGATCGAGCTGTACCCGCTGAGAGCGACCTCCTCGCAGCCCTTGACCGGCCCGCACACCGGCAGGCCGCCGGACAGCTTGGTGATCGTCAGGTAGATCGCGATCGCGAACCCGGCCCCCGCCAGCGCGGCGATGACGAGACCCGAGCGGCGGACGGTCACGGCGCCGCGGATGCCGGGCTCGACGAGGGGGCGGTCGAGCCCGCGGCGGCGATCGCGGCATCGATCGCCTTGTACAGGTCGTCCCACCCGGTGAAGGTCGAGAGGTCGACCATCTTCCCGTCGAGGAACAGGGTCGGGGTGGAGCTGATCCCGAGCGTCTGGCCCTGGGCGGTCTCGGTCGTCACCGCGCCGCGTTGGCTGTTGCCGTCGTAGCAGGCGGCCCAGGCGGCGCCGTCGAGCCCGATCCGATCGGCGATCGCGGCCAGCCGGTCACGGCTGAACTGCCCTTCGTTCTCGCCGTTCTGGTTCGCGTAGAGCCAGTCGTGGTACGGCCAGAACTGCCCCTGCGCGCCGGCGCAGCGGGCGGCGGAGGCCGCGTCGAGCGACTCCTGCCCGATGAACGCGAAGTCGTGGAAGGTCAGCCGGACGTTGCCCGGGACCACGTAGCGATCGACGATCGTCGGCTCGATCTGACGGGTGAAGTTGCCGCACGCCGGGCACTGGAAGTCCTCCCACACGTCAAGGGCGACCTTGGCGCTCGCCGATCCGAGCGAGCGCCCGTCCTGGGTGACGCCCGGCGGCAGCGTGGCGGCAGGCGCCGTGACCGAGGCTGACGCGCCGCCGCTGCCTGGGTCGGTCGAGGCGCCGGCGGACGAGCCGGGGCTGCCCGTGCCGGCGGTGCCGGGGCGGACGTTCAGGAAGGCGATGACGACGACGGCGACGACGACGGCCGCGACGGTGATCAGGACGGTTGGGGATTGCCACCCCGGGCGGCCCGATCCCTTGCGGTTTGGGTGTGGGGCTCCGGCCTGGGCCCGGCGAGCCGCCTCACGGCGCTCACGACGCGTTGGTTGCGTTCCCTGGGGGCCCCCGCGCCCCGCACTCTTGGCAGACAGAATCGGACTCCTTGGTTCGTTGGGCGCGCCCGTAGCCTACCGCAGGACGCGCGAGCGCCCATCAGGCCGAGGGTCGTCGGCGGGTGGGCCATCCGGCATGCGGGCGCATGGGCCGCTGGCAACGCGTCAGTTGAGACCGGGTCTCGACAGGACGCGCTGAGACTCGGTATCATCTCGGTCATGGGACAGCCCGAGCCGTTGCTGACCGCGTTGGACGACGCCGGATACCGGGTGACCGTGCCGCGGCGTACGGTGACCGAGCTGATCGCCGATCGGAGCGGCCATTTCACGGCCGCCGATCTCGTCGAGGACGCCCGGTCTCGGCGGCTGGGGATCGGGCGGGCGACGATCTTCCGGGCCCTCGACCTGTTCGTGGAGCTGGGCCTGGTCGAACGGCTCGACCTGCCGTCTGGCGAGCACGCCTACGTGCCGTGCGAGCCGGTCCACCACCATCACCTGATCTGCTCGCGCTGCGGCCGGACGGAGGAGGTCGACGATCCGCGGATCGAGAGGATTACCCGTTCGATCGGCCGGCGCACCGGCTACCGGATCGAGCGCCACCGGCTCGAGCTCTTCGGCCTCTGCCCGGCGTGCGCCGCGGCGGCGGCCGACTGAGCCGCGTCCATTTCGAACCAGAAGGAGTCGTCTCATGGATCGACCGAGCCGCGTCGTTCTGTCCCGTCCATTGAGACTCGGTCTCAGAAGGCCCGGCCCCCCATGGTCGACGCGAGCCGGACGCACCCTTCAGGCAATGGGTGTGTTGGCCATCGTGGGGATGGTCGTCGTCGCCTGTTCAACCGGTGGCCCGACACCGAGGCCGGCGGCGGGGGCGCCGATCGACGTCGTGACGACGACCACGGTCTTCGCCGACATGGTCAAGAACATCGGCGGGAGCCACGTGCGGGTCACGAGCCTCGTGCCTACTGGTGGTGACGTCCACACGTTCGAGCCCAAGCCGGCCGACGTCCAGACGGTGGCCGCTGCGCGGCTGCTCGTGATGAACGGGCTGGGCCTCGATGACTGGCTCGAGAAGACGATCACCTCCGGGAGCGCCGCCGGAACGCCGTTGCTCAAGCTCGGTCCCGGCCTGACGGACATCCAGCTCCTGCCGGGCGAGGACCCCGGGACCCAGAACCCCCACCTGTGGATGGACGCGGCGTACGGCGCGCGTTACGTCGACGAGATCGCGGCCAGCCTCACCCAGGTCGACCCGGCACACACCGCGGACTACGGCACCCAGGCCGCCTCGTACAAGGCGCGGCTGACCACACTCGACGCGTCGATCCGCCAGAAGATCGACACGATCCCGGCGGCCGACCGGAAGCTCGTGACCTTCCACGACGCGTTCCCGTACTACGCCCGGGCCTACGGGATCACGATCGTCGGCACGGCCGTGCCCGCCCCGGGGCAGGACCCGACCGCCGCCTACACCGCCCAGCTGATCGACGAGATCAAGGCCTCGGGCGTCAAGGCGATCTTCTCGGAGAGCCAGTTCCCGACCCGGCTGGTCGATCAGCTCGCGGCCGAGACCGGTGCCAAGGTCGTTGCCAACCTGTACGACGACTCGGTCGGGGACCCGCCCGCCGATTCGTACGTCGGGGTCCTGACCTGGGACACCGATCAGCTCGTGGGAGCCCTTCGATGAGCGGCATCGAGCCGACGACGACCGCGCTCACGACGGGCGCGCCGGCGTCCCCGAGTGTCCGGCTTGCAGGCGTGACGGCCGGCTACGACGATCGCCCGGCGATCAGCGACGTCACCGTCACATTCCGGCCGGGCCGGCTGACCGCGGTGTTCGGACCGAATGGCGGAGGCAAGAGCACGCTGCTCAAGGTCATCGCCGGGCTCCTCCGGCCGTGGTCGGGCGAGGTCTCGGTGCTGGGCGCCGCTCCCGGGGTCGCGGCTCGCCGGGTGGCATACGTGCCGCAGGCGGAGACCGTCGACTGGGGCTTCCCGGTGAGCGCCTGGGACGTCGCGATGATGGGTCGCTATCCGGCGCTCGGTCCCCTCCGGCGCCCGGGCAGCGCGGATCGGGACGCCGTGGCGGCGGCCCTCGAGCAGGTCGGCATGGCCGCCCACGCCCGGACCCAGATCGGGTCCCTCTCCGGCGGCCAGCGCCGGCGCGTCTTCCTCGCCCGGGCGCTCGCGGCCGGGCCCGAGCTGTACCTCCTCGACGAGCCGGTCACGGGGGTCGACGTCACGACCCAGGAGGACCTGCTGGACCTGCTCGAGCAGGAAGCGAGCCGCGGCCGGACGGTCATCGCGACGACCCACGACCTCGCCTGCGCGGCGTCGCGCTTCCAGGACGTCGTGGCCATGAACCGGACCGTGGTCGCCCAGGGACCATCGTCGCTTGTGCTCGACCAGGACGTGCTCCGCCGGACGTACGGCGGCCACCTCCTGGTCCTCGGCCACCAGGCCATCCTGCTGGACGATGCCCATCACCACGACCAGGCGCCCGGCGCCGAGGTCCACCACCATGACGACATGCCGAAGCGCCGCTGATGCTCGGACCGCTCACGGATCCGCTCGCCTACGCCTTCTTCCAGCGGGCCCTGGTCGCTGCGGCGATCGTGGGCGTCGTGTGCGCGGTCGTCGGCTGCTACATGGTCCTCCGCGGCCTGGCGTTCATGGGTGACGCGATCAGCCACAGTGCGTTCCCCGGCGTCGTCGCCGCCTACCTGCTCAAGGTCCCGTTCTACCTCGGGGCGGTCGTCGCGGCCGTCGGTACCGCGCTCCTCATCGGCCGGATCAGCCGCCGCGCCAACCTCCGTGGCGACACGGTCATCGGCGTCCTGTTCGCCGGGATGTTCGCCCTCGGCGTGTTCCTCTTCAGCACGATCCGGAACTACGTCGGCGACCTGTTCGGGTTCCTGTTCGGGGAGATCCTGGCGATCTCGCCGACGGACCTCCTGGCGCTGTCGATCCTGGCCGCGATCGTCCTGGCGATCGTCGCGGTGCTGTGGAAGGAGCTGCTGTACGCGACGTTCGATCCCCTGGGTGCCGCGGCGTCGGGGCTCCGCGTCGGGCTGCTCGACGACCTGTTCCTCGCCCTCATCGCGATGACTATCGTCGTCAGCCTCCAGGCGGTCGGGATCATCCTCGTCGTGGCGATGCTCGTGACGCCGGCGGCGACCGCCCAGCTGCTCACCCAGCGGTTCGGCCGGCTCATGGCGATCGCCGCCGCGATCGGCGCCGTGGCCCCGATCGTCGGGCTGTACCTCAGCTTCTGGCTGAACACCGCGAGCGGCGCCACGATCGTCCTCGTGGAGACGGGCGTCTTCCTCATCGTCCTGGTCGTCGGGCCCCGGACGGGCTGGCTCCGGCGGAGGCCGGCCCCGGGCTGAGCGTGCCGTAGCCGGAACGTACCGGCGCGGTCCGGGACGCTCGTCGCCCCTTCCCGGCGAAACCTTCCGCGCCGAAGCGGCCTCGGACGAGATGAGCACCGCCATCCCTCCGGAGTCGCCATGACCACGACCACCCGGCCGGCCGCCACCCGGATCCGACCATGCGCCTGAGTGGACCTCGTTTCGTCGTCCTGCTCGGGCTCCTCGGGCTCGGCATCGTCATCGCCACCGACCAGATCGTCCCGGCCAGCTCCGCCTACCAGGCGCAGACGCGCGTGTGGCTGGCGGCGCGCGCCGCCGGGATCGTGGCCTACCTGCTCCTGACCGGCCAGGTCGTCTTCGGGCTGATCCTGAGCCACCCCACGAACCAGTCCACGTGGAAGCTCTCGAAGCGGCTGTTCCCATGGCACGAGAACCTGTGGGTGTTCGTGCTCGCCTTCCTCGGCGTCCACATCGTGAGCCTGATCCTCGACCCGTACGCCGGCGTCGGGATCAGCGGGACGTTCGTCCCCGGCCTGTCGAGCTACCGCAGCTCACCCGTCGCGCTCGGCACGCTCGCCCTCTACGCGTTGATCCTGACCGGGCTGTCCGCGCGGTACACGAAGCTCCTGCCGGCCGGGTTCTGGCTGAAGCTCCATCGGTTCAGCCTGGTCGTGTTCATCCTCGCCTGGCTCCACGGCATCCTCGCCGGCACCGACGCCGAGGCGCTCCGCCCGGTGTACCTCGCGACCGGGCTGCTCGTGCTGTTCGCCGGCGCCTACCGCTACTGGGTCTCGCGTCGCGCCAGGCCGACGTTCGCGACGTCGCTCGAGAGTCCCGGGGCTCGACCCGCCCGGCCGATCCCGGACGGCGCACCGCTGAAGGAGGTGGAAGCCCGATGATCAAGCTCGCGATCCGCCGGATGATCGTCATCGCGGCCGTGGTGCTCAGTCTCGCCCTTGGCGGCGTCGCCGTCCGGGCTGCGGCGGCCTGGACGGCCGCCTCCGCTCCCCTCGAAGCGCCTCCGGTCTCGGCCGACGCGTTGAGCCAGCAACTGGCCGACGAGCAGCAGCGCTCGGCCGCGCTCGAGGCGCAGCTCGCGGGGTTGATGTCCCAGTCGAACGACCTGGCCGACGCCCTCCAGGCGGCGCGGGATCGCGCGACGACCGACGGCCGAACCGCCAGGAACCTCCAGGCGCAGCTCGCGGCCGCCCAGAAGAAGCTCGCCGCGCTCGAGCGGGCCGCCCGCCAGGCCGCGGCCCAGCGGGCGGCGTCGGCGGGTACCGCCGCGAAGCCGCGCCCCACGGCGCACGCCACGAGCGGCGCGTCCGGGCAGGGCGGCGAGGGCGGCGGCGATGACTGAGGCGCTCCGGCCGCCACGCGCGGTGCTGCCGGGGCTCGGGGCCGGGCAGCGCGCGGGGCTCGCCGGAACCCAGGCGGCTGCGATTCCGAAGGCCCGGGGCAGGGTCGAGCCACGGCGCCCAATCCACCTCGCCGTCGTCGTCGGGCTGTCGGCCGGTGCCTACGCCGCCTCGCTAGCCGGGGTGACGGCGCTCCAGGCCGCGAGCGAGCAGTCGCTCGCGGCCGACGCCGCGCCCGCCGCCGCGGCGATCGATCAGCTGCGCAGCCATCACGACGGGATGGACACCCGGCTCGCCGGGGCGGCCGCGGCCTACGATCGAGCCGCGGCCTCGTACGACGAGATCGCCGGCGACCTCGCCGCCTACGAGAAGCAGCTCGGGACGCTCGCCACGCAGGTCGCCAAGGCGAAGGGCAGCGCGTCCTGGATGCCGACCTCCGGCGGGTCGCTCCCGTCGGTGGCGCGATCCTCGTCGCCCGCTTCCCGACCGACGTCGCACGCGACGACGTGCGCGTCGGGGAAGACCTGCCCGTGACCGTGGCCGCGGCCGCGCGGGAGCGGTCGCCGGCGGTGTTCCGCTTCGAGCGGCGGGCCATGGGCTCGCCGCTCCGCCTGACAGTCGTCGACGCGGCACCGGGCGGCGGGCCGCCCGACGAACGCCTCGCCGAGCGAGCCTGGCGGCTGGTCTCGGACGAGTTCGAGGCCGCCGAGCAGGCCATGTCGCGGTTCCGCGACTCGAGCGACGCGACCGCCGTCAACCGGGCCGCTGGGACGGGTCTCGCGATGCGGGTCGACCCGAGGCTCGTCCGGGCGCTCGTCGCGTCGGATCGCGCGGGACGAGTCACCAGCGGGCTCTTTGACGCCCGGGTCCTGGCCGACCTCGAGCGCCTCGGCTATCGCGGGACGGATCTCGGACGGTCCGCCGATCGATTGACCGATGGTCGCCCGGTGCGCTGGCTGCGAGCCGATCCGCGCACCTCGCTCGTTGCGGTGGACGCCCCGGTCGACCTGGGCGGCATCGGCAAGGGCTTGGCGCTCCGCTGGGCGTGGGCAGCGCTCAGGCGGGGCGGCGTGCTGGGCGATGGCGACGGCGGCGCCGTGTCGCCGCCGCGCGGCGCGCTGCTCGAGGCCGGCGGTGACATCGTGGCTGGCGGGCCGTCGCCGGGTCCCGGGCCCTGGCTGGTCGCGATCGACGATCCGGCCGGTGGCGGCGAGCCGATCGCGGTCGTCGCCGTCGAGCGCGGGGCGGTGACGACCTCGTCGGTGCAGGTCCATCGCTGGCGTACCGCCGACGGCCGGCCGGTCCACCATCTCGTCGACCCGCGGACGGGCGAGCCGGGCGGGGCGGGGCTGCTCGCGGTCACCGTCGCCGGTATCGATCCGGCCTGGTCGGAAGTCTGGTCGAAGACGCTCTTCCTGCAGGGTGCAGCGAGGATCGCCGACGAGGCCCGGCGACGCGGTCTGGCGGCGTGGTGGGTGCGCGACGACGGCAGCCTCGAGATGACGGCCGCGGCCCGCGCGCGGACGGTCTGGGTCGCCACCGAAGCCTGAGCCGGAGGCCCGGTCCGCGGCGCCGCCGGCCAGCGCAACACGCTCAGCGACGCAAGGATCCAGTCGAGCGCCGGAGCGCCCTGTCGAGCTCGCCGGCGGTCGGCATGCCCTCGCGCGCCCCGATCTTCGTGGTGGCCAGCGCGCCAGCGACCACGGCGCGGCGAACGGCCTCGAGCGGCGAGCGGTCCTCGGCGATCGCCGCGGCCAGCGCGCCGTTGAAGGCGTCGCCCGCCCCCGTGGTGTCGACCGCGTCGACGGCGATCGACGGGACGTCCTCGGTCGCCTCGTGGGTGACGAGGAGCGCGCCCGCCGGCCCGATGGTCACGACCACCGCGTCGCGCACGCCCGGCCCGTCGGCCGACGCATCGAGCAGGGAGCGAGCCGCCTTGGCGACGTCGAGCGCCGGCGTGCGCGGCAGCGCGGCGCGGCCGGATCGGCGGGCATCGGTGGCGGCGAGGGTGAGGAGCTCACCCCGGTTCGGGCTGATGACGTCGGCCGCGGCGAGCACGGCCCGGTCGATCCCGTCGGCCGGGGCCGGATTGAAGACGGTCCGGGCCCCGAGGTCGCGGCCGGCACGCAGCGCCTCGCGGACGGTCGTGGTCGGGAGCTCGTGGCAGACGAGTACGACGTCCCCGGCGTGGATGCCGATCCGGTCGAAGGCGGGTTGGACCGCCGACGGCTCGAGCGCCGCGTTGGCCCCGGGCGCGACCGAGATGAGGTTCTCGCCCTGCCGGTCGACGAGGATCAGTGCGACGCCCGTCGCGGTGTCCTCGAGCGTCGTGAGGAAGGTCACGTCGACGCCGTCCGCGGCGAGCGCCGCCCGGGCCTCGGCGCCGAAGTCGTCGTCGCCCACCGCCCCGACGATCAGGACCGGCCGTCCGAGCCGCGCCGCGGCCACTGCCTGGTTCCCGCCCTTGCCGCCGTGGTGACGCTCGAAGACCCCACCGGATACGGTCTCACCGGTTGACGGGAGCCGCTCGCTGCGGATGACCAGGTCGACGTTGACCGAGCCGACGACGATGACCCGTCCGCCACTCATCGGCCGGTCACGAGCCGGTGACGAACTCGCCGCCGTCGACGCCGATGATGTCGCCGTTGATGAAGTCGACGCCCTCGCCGCTCAGGGCCACGATCGTCGCCGCGACGTCCTGCGGCGTCGTCATCCGGCCGGTCGGGTTGCGTTTGCGGGTGATCTCGATTATCTCCTCGTGCTCGGGGATCTTGAGCAGGGCGGGGGTGACGGTCACGCCGGCCCGGATCGCGTTGACGGTGATCCCGGCCCCGGTCCGAGCGAGCTCCATCGCCAGCTGCCGGGTGTGCGACTCGAGGGCGGCCTTCGCCGACGAGACGACGCCGTACGACGGGACGACCCGGCTCGACCCCTCGGAGGTCATCGAGAACACCTTCGAGCCGCGTTCGAGAAAGCCGCCGCGGTACAGGTCCTGGACCCAGTAGACGAGGCTGTTCGCCATCACGTCCTGGGTCATCTCCATCTTCTTGCGATCGACCGCGTCCTTCGGGTCGTCGGCGATGAACGGGACGAGCGAGCCGAAGGCGAGCGAATGCATCACCACCCGGACATACGGATGACGGCCCTCGGCCGTCGACCGGTCGAACCGCTCGCGGAGGGTCGCGAGGGCGGCACGTCGCTTCTCGTCGTCGGCCGCGTTCATGTTGATGAACAGCGCCTCGGAGCCGGCGGCGTCGATCGCGGCCTTGACCTCGTCCACGTGGCCGAGCGCGGCCCGGAAGTCGAGATGGACGCCGAAGATCCGGTAGCCGGCCGCGGCAAGCGCCCGGGCGGTGGCCTCGCCCATCCCGGACGAGGCGCCGAGGATGACGGCCCAGCGCTCGCGATCGTCGGACATGGGGTTCGTGCCTCCGTGGGCGGCCGGCCCTGCGGCCTCGACGGGTGGGGACCGGCGGTTCGGTGCCCGAGTCTAGCAGCGGCGACCCCGCCTCGACCGCCCGATCGGTGCAACGGTGCACGCGTCTGGGCCGGGTCGGCGACCGGTTGACGCGGCCCTGGCGGAGGGCTAATTTGTCGTTGACCGAATTAGGCGTTCGACGAAACAGCCAGACCGGCAGCAGCACGAGGAACCAGGCCCGACCCGATGAACGAGGTCTACCGAGCCCTGTCGGACCCGACCCGTCGCCGCGTCCTCGCGCTGCTCCGCGAGCGCGACATGACCGCCGGCGAGCTGGCGGCCAACTTCGAGCTCAGCGCGCCGACGATGTCGGGCCACTTCGCGGTGCTCAGGGAGGCCGGCCTGATCCAGGCCGATCGGACCGGTTCGACGATCACCTATCGGCTCAATGTTTCCGTCCTCGAGGAGGCCATGATGGCCCTCATGGACGCGTTCAGGCTCGAGCCCCGGAGGAGTCCTCGATGAACCTGCGTCCCTTCGCGATCGTGGCGGTCGTCGCGGTCGCGATCATGATCGGCATGAGCGCCTGGGCGTGGTTCCAGGTCCCCGCCGACGCCCAGATCCCCATCCACTGGGCCGCCGACGGCACACCGAATGGCTACGCCTCCAAGACCTTCGCGCTGCTCTTCCTGCCCGCGCTCGGTGCCGGCCTCGGCGCGCTGCTGTACGTCCTGCCCCGGTTCGAGCCCCGCTCGCAGAACCTGGCCCGGTCCGGGTCGGCCTACGTCCAGGTCTGCTCGGGCGTGATGATCGTCCTGGTGGTCACCCAGCTGTCGATTGTGCTGGCCGCGGTCGGCCGGCCGCTGCCGGTCAACCTCGTGGTCGGGCTGGCCGTCGGTGGTCTGTTCGTCGTCCTTGGGAACGTGCTCGGGAAGGTCCGCAGCAATTTCATCTTCGGGGTCCGCACGCCGTGGACGCTGACGAGCGACCTCGCCTGGAACCGGACCCACCGGCTCGTCGGACGCCTGTTCGTCGTCCTGGGGCTGGCCGTTCTCGATCTCCGCCCTCGCGGGCGGCGAGGCGATGCTCGCCGTGATCGTGGGCGGCGTGGTCGTCATCATCGTCGTCGCGTTCGGCTACTCGTACCGCGTCTGGAAGGCCGATCCCGACAAGCAGTCGACGGGTCGGCAGCCGGCAGGATGAACGGTCTCGACCCGAAGGTCCTGCTGCTCCTCATCCCGCTCGTCCTCGTCGAGCTCGGCCTGATCGTCTGGGCGCTCTACGACCTCACCCGCCCGGGGCGCCGGGTCCGCGGCGACAGCCGGCTGATGTGGGGCCTGATCATCCTGTTGGTCTCGACGATCGGGCCCATCCTCTACCTGCTGGTCGGGCGGCTCGACGCCGGGGCGGAGCCCGAGCCGAGCAGCTGGCCCGGCACCGGGCCGGTGGCGCCGGGCGCCGACGGCGGCGCGGCGTCCGGGGCCACCACGTCTGGGAGTGCGACGGCGCCAGTCATTCCGGGCTGGAAGGCAGCGGCCGTTGCAACGGCCGTCCCCGCCGCACCGGCCGCTTCCGACGCGCCACCCGCCCCAGTCGCGCCGGTGGCGCCTCCATCGCCGGCGGTGCCGGAACCGGCCAGCGACGCCGCGGCCGCGGCCGGACTCGTCGGCGGCGCGCCGGCGGGACCGAGCGCGATCAGCTGCCGCGCCCTGACGAAGCGCTACCCCAACGGCGTGCTCGGGCTCGATCGGCTCGATCTCGAGGTCCCGGCCGGGTCGGTGTTCGGGCTGCTCGGGCCGAACGGAGCGGGCAAGACGACCACCCTCCGGCTCCTCGTCGGGCTCGCCCACGCCACCTCCGGGAGTGCCACCGTTGCCGGGGTCGCGCTGGAGCGCCCGGCCTCACCGACCGGATCGGCTTCCTCGACCAGGACCCCCGCTACTACGGCTGGTCGACCGGCCGCGAGCTGCTCGAGCTCGTTGGTCGCCTTCACCACCTGCACGGTCAGGCACTCGCCGCGGGGGTGGGCGAGGCGCTCGATCGGGTGGGGCTTGCCGACGCGGCCGACCGCCGGATCGGGACGTACTCGGGCGGCATGCGCCAGCGGCTCGGGATCGCCCAGGCCCTCCTGGCGCAGCCACCGGTGGTGATCCTCGACGAGCCGGTGAGCTCGCTCGACCCCGAGGGCCGGCGCGACCTCCTTGCGCTCATCGCCGAGCTCCGCGGCACGGCGACCGTCCTGTTCTCCACCCATGTGCTCGCCGACGTGGAGCGGGTCTGCGATCGCGTCGCCATCCTCGACCGGGGTCGGCTCGTGACCGAGGGACCGCTCGCCGGGCTGCTCGATCGATACGCCCTGCCGATCTACCGGGTCGACCCCGAGCGGGGCCAGGGCGAGGCGGTGGACCGGCTCGTCGCCTCGCTCCGGACGACGGGTTGGGCGACCGACGTCGCAGTCGAGCATGGCCGCATCCGGATCGTCGTGAGCGACCCGGACCGGGCGGCGCGCGAGCTGCTGCCGGCGATCGTGGCCGCGGGGCTGGCCGTCGCCGCCGTCGAGCGGGCCCGGCCGACCCTCGAGGACGTCTTCCTCCAGCTGACCGGGGCGGCGCCGGCCGAGGCCGTCGCGTGAGCGCGCCGGCGGTGCTCGTGCGCAAGGAGCTGGTCGAGGCGTGGCGGACTCGGCGGCTGCCGGTCGTGGTCATCCTGTTCGTGGGGATCGGGATCCTCTCGCCGCTGACCGCGCGCTACCTGCCGGAGATCCTCAAAGCGGCCCTGGGCGACCAGCTCACGATCCCGATCCCGACACCGACGCCGGCCGACGCAGTGCTCCAGCTCCAGAAGAACCTCGGCCAGCTCGGGGCGTTCGCCGCGATCGTGCTGGCGATGGGCGCCGTGGCCACCGAGAAGGAGCGCGGCACGGCCGGGTTCATCCTCACGAAGCCGGCGGGGCGGGGCGCCTTCCTCGGCGCGAAGCTGGTGGCGCTCGGCGTCGTTCTCGGTGTCGCCGTCCTCGGTGCCATCGCCATTGGCTGGGTCTACACGGCGATCCTGTTCGAGCCGGAGCCGATCGCCGGCTGGATCGCCTTCGCCGTGCTCGCCTGGCTCGCGCTGTCGTGCTGGGCGGCGATCACGTTCCTGGCCTCGACCGTGACCGGCTCAGCGGCCGCCGCGGCGGGCGTCGGGGTCGTCGCCCTGCTCGCGATCTCGATCGTGTCCGCGATTCCCGCGGTGGGCCGCGTCCTTCCGCCCGGCCTCGACCCGCCGGCGCTCGCGCTGGCCACGGGCCGGGCGTCGGGTCTCGCCGCCGGCGATCTCGCCGGTGCGGTCGTCGGGACGGTGGTGCTGATCGGGCTCGCCGCGCTCGGGGCGTGGTTGTCGTTCCGCCGCCAGGAGCTGTGACCGCCCACGACGAAGCTCAGATCACCCCGTCGGAGCGCAGCCGATCGATCTCGGCGGCGTCGTACCCGAGCTCGGCGAGGACCTCGTCGGCGTGCTCGCCGAGGAGTGGCGGGGCCGTCCGGATCGTGGCCGGCGTCGCGGCCAGCTTGAAC
Organism: uncultured Chloroflexia bacterium; assembly: GCA_963825545.1. Taxonomy (GTDB): domain Bacteria; phylum Chloroflexota; class Limnocylindria; order Limnocylindrales; family CSP1-4; genus Chersky-267. Next base: position 137,699 of record CAWGTR010000006.1, read on the forward strand.
GGGATGCCGAGCTGGCGGAGCCGCCCCAGCCGCGGATGATCGACCTCGACGACCATGTCCCGGGCGCGGACCTGGTCGGTCGACAGCGCCGTGAGCAGGTCGTTGATCGGCCCGCACGGGACCTCCGCCGCTTCCAGCCGCTCGAGCCACACGTCCGTCGGCTCGCTCGCCAGCCGATCGGCGAGGATCGGCCGCAGCTCCGCCCGCGAGGCGACCCGGGCCGCATTGGTCGAGAAGCGTCCGTCGCGTCGCGAGCGGCGCCAGGTCGAGGGCGGCGCAGAAGCGGGTCCACTGACGCTCCGAGCCGACCGCCACGGCGATCTCGCCGTCCGCCGTCGCGAACGTCTCGTACGGAACGATGTTGGGGTGGGCATTGCCGCGGCGGGTCGGGGCCGTCCCCGTGGCGAACGCGTTCTGGGCCTGGTTGACGAGCACCGCCAGCGTCGCCTCGAGGATCGACACGTCGATCCGCTGGCCGCGACCGGCCGCCGGCGACCCGTCCGACGCCCGGCCCGCGAGAGCCGCCAGGACCGCGACCGCCCCGTGCAGACCGGTCACGACGTCGGCGATCGCCACGCCCACCTTGGTCGGCTCGCCACCGGCCCGGTCGGCGGCGCCGGTGACGGACATCAGCCCGGACACCGCCTGGATCACGAAGTCGTAGCCAGGCTTCGATGCCTCGGGTCCGGTCGGGCCATAGCCGCTGATCGCGAGGTGGACGAGCCGCGGGTTCAAGCCGGCAAGCGTGTCGTCGTCGAAGCCGAGCTCGGCGAACCCGCCGACGCGGAAGTTCTCCACGAGCACGTCGGCCCGGCCGACGAGCCGGCGGAGCACCGCCCGGCCGGCCTCGGTCTTGAGGTCGAGCCGGAGCGAGCGCTTGTTGCGGTTGACCGCCAGGTAGTAGGCCGCGACCCCGGGGTCGTCGTCGGCCAGGACGCCCGTCCCGACCCACGGCGGACCCCAGGCGCGGGTGCCGTCGCCGTCGGGTGGCTCGACCTTGACCACGGTCGCGCCGAGGTCGGCCAGGAGCATCGTGCAGTACGGGCCGGCGAGCACCGTCGAGCAGTCGGCGACGAGGATCCCGGCGAGCGGCCCCGTCGACGGGCCGCGGCCGCCGTCGCCCGTCGTCATCGACCGAGGGGTCAGCCGGCCTGGACCGCGCCGGCGTCCGACGAGCGAGGGCTCCGGTCGCCGCTCGCGCGGGCAAGGTTCCCCGTTCCGCAGCTCTGGCAGATCAACGCCTGCGACCTCACTCCCACGGGTCAGGCGCGCAGCGTAATCCGCGCCGGACCCGGGCGTCGAGCCCATCGCGCCTCGCGGAGCCGCAGTCCGGGCCCCCGGGCTGGACTGCGGCGCGCATCGTGCCGCGCGGATCGTCGACCACAGCGGAACACTCGATGCGGCACTAGGATGCGGTCATGAGCGACTCGCGTCCCCTGACCCTGATGACGGTCCATGCCCACCCCGACGACGAGACGATCGGGACCGGCGGGACAATGGCCAAGGCCGTCGCCGACGGTCACCGCGTCGTCCTGGTGACCTGCACCCGCGGCGAGATGGGCGAGATCGTGATCCCCGACCTCGACACCCCCGACAACCACCGCCGGCTCGGCGAGCTCCGCGCCGTCGAGCTCGAGCGCGCGATGGGCATCCTCGGCGTGACCGAGTGGGAGAACCTGGGCTACCGCGACTCCGACATGATGGGTCGCCAGGGCAACCTCGACCCCCGCGCCTTCTGGCAGGCCGACCTCGACGAGGCGATCGGCCGCTTGGTCTGGCTCATGCGGCGGATCCGACCGGACGTCGTGACGACCTACAACGCCTTCGGCGGCTATGGCCATCCGGACCACATCCGGACCCACGACGTGGCCGTCGGCGCCTTCGACCGCGCGGGCGATCCGGCCTATTACCCGGGCCAGCTTGCCCCGGAGCAAGGCGGCAGCGGCCCCACCGAGATCGATGGCGGGCTCGCGCCGTGGGCGCCCTCGAAGCTCTACGAGCAGGCGATCCCGCGCTCGGTGCGCACGGCAATGAACGAGGCCCTGGCGGCCAGGGGCCTGCGCTCGTTCTGGATGCCGCCCGACGATGCCACGCCCGAGCAGCTGGCCGAGTTCGAGGCGTTCTTCGAGAAGATGACCGTCGCCGACGAGGCGATCACCACGCGGGTCGACGTCCGTGGCCAGGTCGACGCGAAGTGGCAGGCGATGCACGAGCACGCGACCCAGTTCAGCGACGATTCGCCGTTCATGGCCCTCGGGATCGACGGCTGGCGGCAGTGGTGGTCGGTCGAGAACTACGTGCTGCGGGTCAGCCGCGTGCCGGCGGAACCACCCGAGACCGACCTGTTCGCCGGTCTCGCCTGACCGACCCGATCGGCTGCCGCCCGATCCCGCGTCCGGACCGCCGTCCTAGCCGGTCGGCCCTGGACGCTCAGATCGCGCTGGCGCAGTACTTGCACTTCGTGGCGTCGACGGCGTTCGTCTCGCGGCAGTACGGGCAGTCCTTCGCCGGCGCCGCGGCCTCCTCGCGGATGAACAGCCGGGCGATCCAGAACACCACGAAGGCGACCACGATGAACGCGATCACGCTGTTGATGAACGTCCCGTAGTTGATCGTGACGATCTGGCCGTTCTTTTCCGGCAGGGCGATCGTCAGGCTGGCGAAGTCGATCCCGCCCAGGAGCCAGCCGACCGGCGGCATGATGATGTCCTTGACGAGCGAGTTGACGACCGCGCCGAGGGCGACGCCGATGATCACGCCGATCGCCAGCGCGAGGGCGCTCGTCTTGCTCAGGAACGCCTTGAACTCAGACAGCATCGCGGACCCTCCGTCCTCGCCGGGCGTCCGCCCGTCGAGCGGGCCGGGCTGGCCGAGCGTCGTCCGATCCTAGCCGACCGTCACCAGGGGAGGAGCTTCTTCGACGCGTCGTAGAGCTGCCCGAGGACGACCCGCCCGGTGCCGGCCGGGTCCATGAAGTTCGGCTGGGCCTTATCGAGGATCACGTGCGGTCGCATCCGGGCCTGGACGAGCGTCGACCCATCGAACGTCAGCTCGAGGGTGATCCCCTCCATGGTCGGCTCGGACCAGTCCTGGTCGAACACGAAGTTGCCGAGCGCGTACCAGATCGGCCGGCCCTTGTAGACCTCCATCGCCCCGACCCAGTGGGCGTGATTGCCGATGACCATGTCGGCGCCCGCGTCGATGATCGAGCGTGCCAGCGCCTGCTGGGCGGCGAACGGCCGGGGCGCGTACTCGGTGCCCCAGTGCGGATAGACGATCACGACGTCGGCGCCCGCGGCGCGCGCCTTCTTGATGTCCGCCCGGACGACCGACGGGCTGAGCTGGGCGCTGCCCGCCTTCGACGGCCCGGCGGCGTAGTACTTGGCGATCGTGTCGTAGCCGAGGATCGCCACCGTCGTCCCGTCGATCGTCGCCAGCGCCGGCCTGCGCGCGGCGGCGAGGTTCGCTCCGGCGCCGGTCGGCTTGATCCCGTTGGCCTTGAGGTTCTTGATCGTGTCGAGGATGCCCTTCGCGCCCGCGTCGCCGATGTGGTTGTTGCCGATGGAGACGATGTCGATCCCGGCGTCCCGGAGCCCCTTGATGAGCTTTGGGTCGGCCGAGAAGACCGTGCCCTGGGTGTGGTAGTGGAACGCGTCGGGGGCGGGGTTCTCGAAGTTCGCGACCGCCAGGTCGGCCGAGACGAGCAGGTGCCGCACGGCGCGGCCGCCACCGGTCCGCTTCGTCACGGGGACGGGATTGTGGAGCGCGGAGCAGCACGTCCGGCCGGTGATCGTCGCCGTCCCGCCGTTGAACGGGAAGTCGACGCCCTTGCCAAGGACCTTGACCTCCTTGGCGACGCCGCGGTCGAGCATGATGTCGCCGCCCGCGACCATCGTCCACGTCTTCGCCGGGTCGAGCGCCGTCTCGCCGGTCGCCAGCGGGAGCGCGGCGCGGAGCTTCCAGTCCGCGGCGGTTGTGACCCGGTCGACGCCGAACAGGCTGGCCGTGCCCCAGGCGAGCGCGCGGACGGCCGGCGTGACCTGGTCGGCACGCAGGAAGGCCAGCCGGTCGCGATGGACGGCGAGATCGCGCGCGAGCGTCCGGGCATCCCTGGCCAGCACGAGCCGGCTGGCGTCGGCCGGCCGATGGGATCCCAGCGCCGCGAGGATCGGATCCGCATCCGCGGCGACGAGCTCGAGCGCGGCGTAGCGCCCCGATCCGCCGAGGGCCTGGCTGACGTCGGCCGGCTTGACGGCTGTCTCGGTCGAGCGGAAGTCGACGACGGGCACGATGAGCGTCGCGCTCGCGGGCGTCCCGCCCGGGCTCGGCGAGCCCGTGCTGGCCGACGGCGCGGCGGAGGCCGTCGGGCTCGTGCCGGCCGAGGGACTGCCCGAGCCCAGCCCGCCGATGATGGACGAGGCCGGGCCGGAGCCGCTCGGGCCGGGCGTCGCGATCGGGGTCGTTCCCGGGCCGGCGAGGAGGATCACGGCGACGGCCAGGACGGCCACGACCCCGACCGCCACGGCCACCGGGCCGACGGACGGGCCGCGCCGCCCGATGTCGATCCGATGGGCCTGCGTCCGCGGGGTGCGCCGGCGATAGCTCACGCCGCGGAGTCTGCCAGATGGCCGTCGTCCGGGCCTGGCGCGGTTGCTCGGGCCCCGCGGATCGTCGGCCGCGGGCAGTGGAACGCCCCGTCCGGGCGGGAGGACGGGGCGTTGGTGATAGGCGGATGGCGGACCCGACCGGATTCGAACCGGCGATCTCCAGCGTGACAGGCTGGCATGTTGGGCCGCTACACCACGGGTCCGTTTGCGGCCTGCGGAGGATAGCAGGTGGCGTTGGGGTTGTCCCACGTCCGGGTGGCCCGTCCGGGCGGTCCCGCCGGCCCCACCTATACTCCGCCCGATGCACCGGATCGATCTCCGCTCGGACACCGTGACCCTGCCCACGGACGAGATGCGCCGGGCCATGGCCGAGGCCGAGGTCGGCGACGACGTCTTCGGCGACGACCCCACCGTGATCGCGCTGGAGGAGCGGGCGGCCGAGCTGCTCGGCAAGGAAGCCGGGCTGTTCGTCACGAGCGGCACGCAGGGCAATCTCGTCTCGCAGCTCGCTCACCTGGCCCGCGGCCAGGAGACGATCGCGCCGGCCCAGAGCCACATGGTGACCGACGAGGCCGCCGGCCACGCCGTCGTCGTCGGCACGAGCATCCGGTCGCTGCCCGATCGGCCGGACGGGACGGTCGACCCGGCGGCGATCGAGGCGGCATTCCGCGACCCGAACGATCCGCACGAGCCGATCAGCGGGCTCGTGTCGCTCGAGAACACCCATGCCCACTCGATGGGCCAGCCGCTCGGCGCCGCCTACACCGCCCAGGTGGGCGCGATCGCCCGCCGCCACGGGGTGCCGCTCCATGTCGACGGGGCGCGGTTCTTCAACGCGGTGGTCGCGCTCGGCGTCCCGCCGGACGAGCTCGCCGCGCCGGCGACCTCGCTCACGTTCTGCCTGAGCAAGGGCCTCGCCTGCCCGGTCGGCTCGGTCGTCGTCGGCGACCGCGACTTCATCTGGCGAGCCCGGCGGGCCCGCAAGCTCGTCGGCGGCGGGCTGCGCCAGGTCGGCGTCCTGGCCGCGCCCGGCCTCGTCGCCCTGCGCGATGGGCCGGCGGGGATGATCGAGCGGCTCGCCGATGACCACGCCAACGCCCGCGCGCTGGCCGAGGGCCTGTCGGAGCTGCCCGGGATCGTCGCGGCCGGCGACGTCGCCCAGCCCGGCGAGGGCCCGATGGACCCCGACCGGGTCGCCACGAACTTCGTCGTGTTCCGCGTCCTGCGCTCGCGGGCCGCTTTCATCGACGGCCTCCGTGCGCGGAACGTCCTGATGGTGGAATATCCCCACGGTCAGGTCCGCGCGGTGACCCACCACGGGATCGACGCGGCCGACATCGAGACGACCCTGGCCGCGGTTGCCGCCGTCCTGCGCGAGACGGACCCCGCGGCCGCGGGAGCGCACTGACGGTCGAGTGCTGGACCGGCCGCCCCGGAGGACAGACGTGACCCGCCCAACGCTCGACGACCTCGCCCTCACCCGCCCCGCGCCCGCGCCCGATCGCGGCCCGCTCGACGATCGGTTCTACGACCTCGTCGAGGCGCGCTTCCGACGGATCGTCCGCGACCACCCCGACTTCGCGACGTTCATCGGCATCCACACCGAGGACCACCGCCTGGCGTCCGGCGAGCGCGACGCCGTCCTCGCCGAGATCGCCGCCGACCGGGCTCACCTCGCGACGGTCGAGGCGATCGACCCGGCCGGGCTGTCCGAGACGGCCCGCTTCGAGCGCGACCTCGAGATCCACAACCTCCGGCGGGACATCTTCGATGCCGACGTCCAGCGGATCTGGGAGCGCCGCTCGACCGCCCTCGACGGCGTCGGCGACCCGCTGTTCGCGTTGTTTGCCCGCGACTTCGCACCGTTGCCGGAGCGGCTCGACGCGATCAGCAGCCGGCTCGAGGCGACGCCAGCCTTCCTCGAGGCATCGAAGAGCCGCGCTGCCGTTCCCCAGGTCCGGCTGTGGCAGACGATCGAGATCGAGACGGCCGGGGAGATCCCGACCCTGTTCGAGGAGATCGTGGCGGCCGGGGAGGGCGTCCTCGCCGGCGCGGAGCTGCGCCGGCTGCAGGCCGCCGCCGCGCGGGCGAAGACGGCCGTCGCCGAGTACCGGACCTGGCTCGAAGGCACGCTCGAGAACGGGACCGACGACTGGGCACTCGGGCGCGAGCGCTATGACGAGCTCGTCGGGCTGCGCGCTTTCGACGGGCTGGACGCCGACGCGATCCTCGAGATCGGCCTCGAGCAGCTGGTCACCAACGCCGAGGCGCGGGTCGCCGCGGCCCGCGAGATCGATCCGTCGGTCGACGAGCGGACGGTCGTCAACCGAATCAAGGAGGACCACCCGGCGACGTTCGAGGCGGCCCTCGACGCCTATCGCGAGGTCATGGTCCGGGCGCGCCAGCACCTTGTCGACCACGACATCGTGACCGTCCCCGACGACGAGCGGATCGAGGTCATCCCGACGCCCGAGTACATCCGTAACGTCATCCCGTTCGCGGCCTACTTCGATCCGCCCAAGTTCGACGCCAATCCGAACGGCATCTACATCGTCACCCCGTCGGTCGGCAACGACCCCAACGCGATGCGCGAGCACAACTACAGCTCGATCAGCAACACCAGCATCCACGAGGCCTACCCCGGCCACCACCTCCAGCTGTCGGTCGCGGCGAAGCATCCGAGCCTCAGCCGTGCGCTGACGAACGCGCCCGAGTTCGTGGAAGGCTGGGGGATGTACTCCGAGCAGATGATGCGCGAGCAGGGCTTCGACGACGCCCCGAACTTCCGGTTGAACATGCATACCGACGCGATCTGGCGGGCTTGCCGGATCATCCTCGACGTGCGCATGCACCGCGGCCAGATCGGGGTCGACGACGCGATCCGCTACATGGTCGAGCGGACGAGCTTCGAGGAGGCGAACGCCCGGGCGGAGGTCCTCCGCTACACCTACACGCCGACCTACCAGCTGAGCTACCTGCTCGGCAAGGTCCTCCTGCTCCAGCTTCGGGCCGATGAATCCGCACGCCTCGGATCCCGCTTCTCGCTCAAGCGCTTCCACGACGCGCTGCTCCGCAACGGCAGCCTGCCGATCAGCTTCCAGCGCCGGCTGCTGGCCGGCGAGGGCGGCGGGCCGGCGCTCGGCGGCTGGGGCGTGGACCGGGCCGCGGCGCGCTGACCCCGGCGGTGCAGGTGATCCCGGCGATCGACCTCGAGGCGGGTCGCTCGCGCGTCGTCTTCTGGCCGGGCGCCTCGGCCGGCGTCGGCACCCCCACGGACCGGCCCGACCGGATCGCGGCGCGGTTCGTCGAGCAGGGAGCGGGCCAGATCCACCTCGTCGACTTCGACGGCGCGCGGGCCGGCGAACCGAAGAACCTGGAGGCCATCGGCGCGGTCGCCGCCAGCGTCGCGGTCCCACTCCAGGTCGCCGGCGGGATGGAGTCGGACGACGGGATCCGCCTTGCGTTCGCGGCCGGCGCCACGCGCGTCGTGCTCGCGCTGTCGATCGTGGAGGAACCGGACCGGCTGGCCGCGTGTCTGGCGGTCGCCGGCGACTGGCTGGCGGTCGGGCTCGACCCGCGACCGGATCGGCTCGCCGCGTTCCCGTGGCGCCGCCCCGTGGTGCCCACGATCGACGAGCTGGTTGCCGAGCTCGTCGGCCACGGTGTCCGACGGCTCGTCCTCGGGCATGGCCCGGCGGGCCCCGACCTCGCCCTCATCCGCCGGCTGATCGTCGCGCACGACGTCGAGGTCCTCGTCGCCGGCGGTGCCGCCGACGCGGCCGCCATCTCGCGGATCCGCGACGTCGGCGTAGCCGGCCTGATCCTCGGCCAGTCGCTCCTCAGCGGCGCCATCGACTTCCCCGCAGCCCTGGAGGCCGCCGCATGATCGAACTCGTTCCCCGTCCGCTCATCCGGCTGATCGCGCTGGGCCTGCTCGCCGCGTTCGTCGCCGGCTGCACCGGCTCGGGCGCCTCGCCGTCGGCGGTGTCGGCGACCGTCGCCCCCTCGGCACCGGCCTCGGCCGCCGGACCGAGCGGGTCGGCCGCGGGCGGCGCCTGCCCGACGAGCCAGCCGGCGCCGATGCCCGCCGGCCAGACCGCGACGGTCACGCTGGCGACGTCCGAGGGTCCGATCGTCATCAAGGTCGAGGGCAGCCTCGGGCCGAACGCCGCCGGCAACTTCGTGGCGCTGGCGAGCTGCGGCTTCTACGACGGGGTGATCTTCCACCGGCTCGTGCCGGGCTTCGTCATCCAGGGCGGTGATGGCCAGTACGGCCGCCAGCCGAACGTCGACCCGGCCAAGGTCGGCTCGGGCGGTCCCGGCTACGAGTTCCCGGACGATCCGGTCACCGTGCCGTATGCTCGGGCGACGGTCGCGATGGCCAACTCCGGACCGGACACGAACGGCAGCCAGTTCTTCATCGTCCTCCAGGACGCCGGCCTGCCAGCCCAGTACTCGGTCTTCGGCCACGTGACGTCGGGCATGGACGTGGTCGACAAGATCGCCGCGATGCCCAACGGCGGAGGCGACGCGAACGCGGCCCTCCAGCCCGTGGCGATCACCAAGGCGACCGTCGGACCGTAGGGTCGCACCAACCCCCCCAGACTGGAGGATCCACATGACCAGTGTGACGATCACGACCGAGCTCGGGCCGATCGACGTCGACCTGTTCACCGACAGCGCGCCGAAGGCGAGCCAGAACTTCATCGACCTCGCCCGCAAGGGCTTCTACGACGACGTGATCTTCCATCGGGTCATTCCCGGCTTCGTGATCCAGGGTGGCGACGGCGAGCATGGCAAGAAGTCGTCGCTCAACGCCGGCCGGGTCGGGACCGGCGGACCGGGCTACAAGTTCGCGGACGAGCCGGTCAAGGGCGACTACGTCCGTGGGGCCCTGGCAATGGCGAACTCCGGCCCGAACACGAACGGCAGCCAGTTCTTCGTCTGCACCGCCGACCTGACCGGACGGCTGCCGAAGAACTACACGTTGTTCGGCCAGGTGACGCGCGGGATGGACATCGTCGACCAGATCGTTGCCGCGCCACGCAACGCGCGCGACCTGCCCGACGACCCGGTCGCGATCACCGGGGTCGAGGTCCACGAGGACTGACGAGCGGCGCGCCGACGCCCCTGACATCGACCGCCGTCGGGGGTTCCGACGGCGCGAAGGTTAAGGAATTTTCACCGCTGAACCTGACAAAACCCTTGGATTCGGGTCCGCCAGACGGTACAGTAGCCGTGCTGCGCAAGCAGCCTGCTGCCCCAGCTTCAAGGTCATGGGTAGGTAGGGTCAGGGTAGTCGGTGCAGCCGACGTGATAGATGCCTTTGTGGCGTGGCAGAAGAGTCCGTCTTGACGGACACCTTCACCGGGACAGCATCGGAGCGGTCTTCCCCAGGGAGACCGCTCCGAACCTTTTCCGGGAGGTCGTGCGGGTCGCGCGCCGTTCGGTCACCGGCCTTCGCGACGCCGGCTCGCTCTCGATCGGCCGGGTAACCTGACACTCCGTGTCGTCTATTGCCGTCATGCTCAAACGGTGATCGCGTCGTGCTGACCGCCTCCCGGATCCTCGACGAGCGCGCGCTCGGTCGAGCCCTCCTGGCCCGCCAGCTCCTGCTCGAGCGCCGGCCGCTGACCGCCGCCGCCGCGATCGACCATCTCGTCGGGATGCAGGCCCAGGTGCCGCTGGCGCCGTACGTCGGGCTGTGGTCGCGGGTCGCCGGGTTCCGGACCGACGACCTGGCGCGACTCCTCCTGGATCGCGAGGCCGTCCGGATGTCGCTCATGCGCGCGACCCTCCATCTCGTCGGGGACGAAGATGCGCTGGCGATCCGGCCGGTGATCCAGCCCGTCCTCGAGCGAGGCCTGTTCGGGAGCATCTTCGGGCGCGGCATTGCCGGGCTCGACCTCGAGGCGCTCCTTGCCGAGGGCCGGGAGCTGCTCGCAGAGCAGCCGCGCTCGCGGGTCGAGCTCGGACGCCTCCTGGGACGGGGCCGGCCGGGTCGCGACGAGGCGTCGCTCGCCTACGCGGTGACGTATCTCGTGCCGCTCGTCCAGGTCCCGCCGCGCGGCGTCTGGGGCGCCTCTGGCGCGGCCCGCTGGACGACCCTCGAGGCGTGGCTCGGCCGGCCGGCTCGGACGGATCCGTCGCCCGACACGGTCATCCGCCGCTACCTCGCTGCGTTCGGCCCGGCCACCGTCGCCGACCTGCGCAGCTGGTCCGGGCTGGCTGGGCTGCGCGACACGCTCGAGCGGCTGCGACCGCAGCTCGTCACGTATCGCGACGCCCGTGGTCGCGAGCTGTTCGACGTCCCGGACGGCGTGCTGTCCGACCCCGGGATCCCGATCCCCGTCCGCTTCCTGCCCGAGTTCGACAACGTCCTGATCGCTCACGACGACCGCTCCCGGGTCATCCCGGACCGCCATCGGACGACCGTGGTGACCAGCCTCGGGCAGCCGACCTTCCTCGTTGACGGCCTGGTCGCCGGCTTCTGGCGGATCGCCCGCGAAGATGGCGAGGCGCGGCTGGTCGTCATGCCGTTCGAACCACTCCGGCCAGAGGACCGCGACGCGGTCGAGGCCGAGGGTCGCGACCTCCTGGCGTTCGCCGCCGGGGATGCAGCGCGCCAGGCCGTGAGCATCGGCGAACCATCGGCCACCTGACGGCCGCACCGGTGCGAGCGAGGGGGTGCGGGCGGCGTTCTACCTCCGCCACCACGCGTTCTGGATCCCGTCGACCGGCTACCCGGCGACCTCCACCGGCAGGGGGACGAGTACGGGCGCGGGAAGCGGGACGAGCACGGGCGCGGGCAGGCTGACGAGCGCCGGGGCGGGCTCCCCGGTCGACGGCCTCGGCGGAAGCGCCCCCCGGAGCAGCCGGGTCATCCAGGCCGCGTCGGTCGGACCGCGCCAGGCACCGCCGTCCTCGGAACGGCCTGCCTCGGGCTGATAGCGTTGCCGGCCCACCCGCGCGCTCGCGTGCGCCTGGTCGCTCAGGTGGCCCACGCCTGACCTCCGTCCACCGCGAGGCGACGGAGCGTATCGAGCCGGCTCCGGGCGTCTCGGGCGACATCGGTGGCCCGGGACGAGACGGCGACGCCGAGCCGGTGGTCGCCGGCGATCCTGCCCTCGAGGTCCTCGGTCGCCGTGTCCAGCGCGTCCCAGTGGGAGCGGAACCCGGGCCGGTCGATCTGCGCCGGCGAAGTCGGGGCCTCGCGGGAACACGGCATTGGCATCGTCGACGACCGCGACGCTCTCGGCCAACGCAGAGGTCAGCGCCGGGTCGGTCGGGACGTCGTTCGGATCGGGCTGGCTGCCGACCAGCGCCAGCATCAGCAGCGGCCGGGACCGACCGGGCGCGAACTGGCGCACGAACAGTGCGGCGATCCCCATGAGGAACAAGAACAGCGCGAGCGAGCCGAGATAGACGAGCTCCGACTCGATGATGTGGAGCTGTTGGGCGGACGTCGTCGGGCGGAGCACGATCGCTTCGACGACGATCGCTGGCAGGAACAGGAACCCGAGGAGGAACAGCGGCCGCGCCTTGCCTTCGGGGTGCGGTGCCCGACCGTTCCTGACCCGTACGACGCGCGTGACCGCGAGCACGACGAGCATCGCCGCCGCAGTGAGGACGATGAGCTGCTGAAGTGTCATGGCCGGCCGTTCCCTACGGCGGGCGCTCCAGCGAAGTCAGGAGGCGGCGGGGTCGGCGACCAGTGCCGAGCAAGGCTCGGGCCACGCCCGCACTTGAATTGAACCACCGATCGGTGCTATTGTCAACTGTGGTTTTAGACTCTCACTGTAGGATCAGGACGGCAAGATGGCAGCATCGATCGGTGGCGTGCTCCGGCAGGCGCGCGAGGTCCGCGAGCTCACCGCCGTGGACGCGGCGCGCGCGGCCGACATCTCGCCGGCGTACCTGAGCAAGCTCGAGAACGATGCCGTCAAGAAACCGTCGCCGCACGTCCTCCACCAGCTGAGCGTCGCTCTCGCCGATCCCCTACGCCGAGCTCATGCGGCTGAGCGGGTACCAGGTTCCCGGCGCGCCAGCCGGGGATGGCGGCGCGTCCCTCGGTGCCGCGCTGTTCGCGGACCTCACCGCCGACGAGCGAGACGAGCTCCTCGAGTACCTCGCCTGGTACCGGTCCCGCCGGCGCTCCATCCGCGGTGCCGTCGGCTGACGCGGGACGAGAAACCCCGGAAACCGTCGGTCAGGCGTCCCGATCCTGCAGGCCGCCGGGGCGCCGCCCTCAGAGCAGACCGACGGCCGCTCCGTCGTTGGCGACCGACTCGAGCACGCCCGGCTCCGAGACCTCCGCGAAGCCCTGGAGGATGAGCCGGCTGATCCCGAGGCTCTCGAACTCGCGGATCCGGTCGCGTCGCTCGCGGCCCGGCGAGACCTGCGCGGGCCGGCCCCAGACGTAGACCGAGACGCGGAGCGAGGCCGGGTCGCGCCCGATCTCGGTGCAGCGCTCGGCGATGATCGGCAGAGCAGCCTCCACCTCGGCCGGCATCAACGCGTCGAGGTTCAGCTCATCGGCGAAACGGGCCGCGAGACGCCAGGTGACCTTCGGTCCGTTGCCCCCGACGACGATCGGGATCCGCGGCTCCTGGAGCCCCTTCGGCTCGTGGATCGCGTCGTGGACGCTGGCGTGCCGGCCCTCGTACGTGGCCCGCCCCGGGGCGAGCATCCGGGTGATGATCTCGAGGTGGTCCGCCAGGATCGCGAGCCGCTCCGGCGCGTCGGGGAACCCGTACCCGTAGGCGAGCCACTCGTCCTCCTTCCAGCCCGCCCCGATCCCGAGCTCGACGCGGCCGCCACTCACGACGTCGAGGGTCGAGATCATCTTGGCGGTCAGAGCAGCGTTCCGGTAGGCGGCCGCCAGGACGAGGTGCCCGAGGCGGACCCGCTCGGTGGCGATCGCCAGGCCGGTCAGCTCGACGAACGGCTCGAAGATGGGCGCCTCGATGAGGGGCGGATCGACCTGGAAGTGGTCGTTGATCCAGATCGACTCGAAGCCGAGCGCCTCGGCGTCGCGGGCCGAGCGATCGTCCGCTCCCAGGCCGTCCGCGGCGTCGAGCCCGAGGTACTCTCGATCGCAGCCCTGCGCCAGGCTGATTCCGAGCTTCATGACGTCATCCCTCCGGATCCCAGTCGGCATAGGCCGCGCTCACCTGCTCCCGGATCCGGGCGATGAACGGCTCGTCGATCGGCACGGCGTCCACGACCGAGAACCACAGGCCGGCGGACCGGACATAGGTGGCCAGCGTCCGCATCGCCTCGCCGACGTCCGCCCACGTCACGCCCATCGCCTCGGGCCGGATGTCGACCCCCGCCCGCAGGAGGGCGGCGAGCATCCGGTCGGGCTCGTTGTCCTGGAGCGCCGACCCGATGACGATGCCCAGGCCGACCGGCTGGCCATGGATGAAGTGCCGACCCGTGATCCGCTCGAGGTTGTAGTAGAAGAAATGGTCCACGCCCTCGATGTGGCGGGGGTTCCAGCCGGAGTCGTGGAAGGTGGCGCCGCCCCAGCGGTGGGCGGTCATCAGGGTCCGGATGCCGACCTCGTTGACCGCGCGGATGTCGTCGAGGTGGGCGAGCACGCTGTCGAGCCGGAGGCGGGCGGCGGCGACCAGCGCCTCGTCGTACGGCCAGGCGGCCTCCTCGCGTCCGAGGTCACGGGCGAGCCGCCAGTCCCCGTGCGCCGTGTGGTAGCAGAGGATGTCGCCGATCCCGCTCCGGTTGAGCAGCGGCGGCGCCGAGGCGATGACGTCGAAGTCGACATAGACCGCCTCGGGCACGGCCCAGCCCATGTAGCGCACGACACCCCCGGTCCGGATCCCGGCCGGTGCCCGAACGGGGCGTTGACGGTCATCGCGGTCGGGACCTGGAAGATCGGCAGGCCCAGCGACCAGGCGAAGAACTTGGCCACGTCGATCGCCTGGCCGCCGCCCAGCCCGATGACGCTCCGGCAGGCCGGCAGCGCGGCCGCCTCGCGACGCAGCTCGTCGAGATCGAGGGTCCGGACGAGATGGACACCGCCGAGCCCGTCCGTGAGCTGCGGCTCGAAGCGCGGCCACAGGTCCGCCATCGAGACGACCAGGTACGGGCGCGGCACGAACTTCGGGAGCTCGCCGACGAGGCCCCGTCCGAAGACGGTCACGAACTCGCGTCCGGTCAATTCGTCCATGGCTCAGTCGGGGCCTCCATGCGGAACGGCGGTCGATTCGCGGACGACCAGGGTCGGGGCCAGCACGATGTCGTCGATCTCGTCCGCGACCCGATCGTGATCGACCATGTCGAGCAGGAGCGTGGCGGCGGTCCGGCCCATCTCCACCCCGGACTGGCTGACGGTGGTGAGCGGCGGGATCGTGAACGCGGCGATGTCGAGGTCGTCGAAGCCGACGATCGAGAGCCGGTCCGGCACCACGACCCCGGCCTGGTAGGCCGCCTGGAGCAGGCCGATCGCGATCGTGTCGGAGGTGGCGAAGATCGCCGTGGGGGCGTCGCCCCGATCGCCAGCGGCGAGCAGCTCGCGACCGAGCCGGTAGCTCGGTCCGGGGTCCGGCTGGGAGACCGGGTACGCGCCGATCGATCCGGAGCTGCCGCGCTCGGCCAGGTACGTCCCGTACAGCTCCGCGCGCTGGCGCTGGTCGGCCGTCCCGGGATCGTACACGCACACGATCCGGCGATGGCCGAGCTCCCACAGGTGGTCGAGCGCAAGGCTCGTCCCGGCGCGACTGTCGGAGTACACGCCCGGGAACGAGATCCGCTCGGTTCGGTCCGACACGCCGACGACGAAGCGATGCTGAGCGGTCAGGTCGGCCAGGGCCGCGTCGCCACCGGCGAGGTCGCCGAGGACGAGGATCCCGTCGGCGTGCGATCGCTCGAACATCGAGCCGTACGTCAGGGCGACGTCCGGCCGGTAGTCGACGTGGCCGAGGAAGAGCCGGTAGTCGCGCGCCCGGGTAACCTCGTTGATCCCCTGCAGGACCTGGATGTGGAACGGGTCCGAGACGTCGCGGGCGATGACGCCGATCAGCGAGCTGCGGCTGCCGCGCAAGCCGCGGGCGAGCAGGTTCGGCTTGTAGCCGAGCTCGGCGGCCACCCCCAGCACGCGCTGCTTCGTCTCGTCCCGGATCGGGACCCCGGATTCGCGGCCGTTCAGGATGCGCGACACGGTCGTGATCGACACGCCGGAGCGGCCCGCGACATCGCGCAGGGTCACCGACGCGTAGCTCGCCCGCGTGCTCACCGGCCGGCCGGCCGCAGGACGCAGAGGATCGAGTCGAGAATGACCCACGACCCCTTCGACTGACGGAAAACCCCTTGACTGGGGCGGCCCGCAGAGTATCCTGCGGGCTCAGTGGCATCGTCAAGCGTAAACGTTAAGCCCTGATCCCGGGCGGTGACCGCCGGCCGTCCTGCGACGCCGGTCCGATTGCGTCGTCGACCGTTGTGTCGCGGGAGATACTAGGGCCCGCGGGGTCAACATCACGGAGGAGGAGGACGACCCGGTGAACCTGTCCGGCAAGACTCGGCGGTCGAGGCTCGTGATCCCGATCGCCATCGTGGCGCTCCTAGCGAGCGCATGCAGTTCGAGCGGGGCGAGCACCGCTCCGAGCGCGAGCGGCGGGACGGCCGCGACCAAATGCACGCCGGTGTCCGGCAGCGTCCACGTCCCGATCGTCAACAAGGACATGACCGACGAGGAGATCAAGGCGGCGATCGCCGAGGAGGGCGGCCTGACCGTCGGCAACTGGACGTACGCGGCGACGGATGAGATCGTCAAGCAGTTCCAGCAGTACGTCAAGGACACCTACGGCGTCGACATCAAGCTCAACTACGTCGGCACCCAGGCGCCCAGCGAGTACCTCACCAAGCTGGCCGCCGAAGAAGGCCAGCAACCCGGCGCCTATGACGTCATCGCCATCGAGGAGAACTACTGGTACGACGCGTCGTCGGCGGGCCTGGTCGACAGCTACCTGCCGTCCGGGCTGGTCCCGAACCAGAAGCTCGTCATCGACTCGTTCCAGCACGTCCCCGACGTCGATCGCCTTCCAGTCGACGGCCTACCCGGGCGTCGTCTACAACAAGAAGACCGCGCCGTGGCTGAAGACGCTCAAGGACCTCGCCGACCCGCGGCTGAAGGGCAAGGTCACCCTGCCGCGCCCGGCGACATCACCGCCGGCGGCTTCCTGCTCGGCCTCGCGTCCGAGCTGGGCAAGGACTACAAGGACCCGAACCAGATGAAGGAGGTCGTCGACTGGGTGGTCGCCAACATCGGCCCGAACGTCGTCAAGTACACGACCGACCAGCCGACGCTCCAGCAGCTGTTCGAGTCGGGCGCCGTCGACGCCGTCGGGTTCTGGAACAGCCTGGCCCGCCTCGAGTACCTCGGCGGCCATCCGGACGCCGCGCTGCTCGTGCCGCAGACGATCTATCCGGCCAACGGCTATCTGTGGATCCCGAAGAACGCCGCGCACCCGGTGCTGGCCCAGATCTTCATCAACTGGCGCCTCGCCAAGGACGTCCAGTTCCCGAACGCCTGGCCGATCGACCACGGCCAGTGGAGCGAGCTCACCGAGGGCTTCCTCGGACCCGACTACGTCGACCTCGTCCCCGACTGGTTCAAGGCCGACTACTTCACCTACTTCCCGACGCTCGACCAGATCAAGATCGCTTCAAGCCGATCGACTGGAAGGCCTACAACGCGAGCGCGGAGGTGTTCCAGGACTACTACGCGCAGAAGCTCGGCCAGTAGGCCCGCTGACGCGCATGATCTCGGCTCGCCCGTCGCGACCGGCGGGCGAGCCGTTCGATCCGCTGAGACGAGGCGCGATCTGGTCAGTGAACGCCTGTCGAGGCCGCTGTCGCGGCCTCGCCCCCGAGCTCCGCGCGGCGCGAGCGCCACACTCGCCTGATCGGCGGTCGCCTTCCTCGCCCCGGCGGCGGTGCTGGCGCTGCTGTTCCTGTACTACCCGCTGCTGTTCATCGTCCAGATGAGCTTCACCGAGGGCAGCTCGTTCCTGTCACCGCGGGTCCGGTCTACACGCTCGAGAACTACGCGGCGATCGTCGAGCGCTACCTGCCGAACCTGTTCATCACCATCCAGCTCGCGGCGCTGGCGACGGTCGTCGACCTCGTGCTTCGGGTTCCCGTTCGCCTACATCCTCGTGCGCCGCGTGCGCTACCGCGACCTCGTCCGGGCGCTGATGGTGTTCCCGATGTTCGGGGCGCTGTACATCGCCTTCGGGTGAGCTTCATCCTGCTGCCCGGCGGCTGCTCGACGCCGCTCTTCAGGCGCTCGGCATCTCCGGCACGGCGCTGCTGTTCAGCCTGCCGGCGGTCGTGTTCGCGATGTCGATCTTCACCTTCCCGTTCATGGTCATGAGCATCGGCACGGCGCTGTAGCAACGTGGACCCGACGCTGGAGGAGGCCGCGGCGTGCCTGGCGCCCGGCCGTGGCAGACGTTCCGCCGGGTCGTCCTGCCGCTGACCCGGGCCGGGGTCGTCGGCGGGCACGCTGATGGTCTTCGGCTGGAGCATCGGGGCGTTCGCCGAGCCGCTCCTCCTCGGCTCGGCCTCAACGAGCAGCGCTCGCTCGCCTGTGCGCTCTACCAGCGCGGCGTGGTCCAGAACGACTACGGGCTCGCGTCGACGATGGGCGTCGTGCTGCTCGCATCGCGTTCGTCGTGACCTACTTCTCGCTGCGCTACTCGCGCGGGGCGCTGGTCGAATGACGGCGACGCCACGCTCGCGGCGTCCCGCCACGCCGCGCCCCGCTCCTGACGCAGCCGCCGGCTGACGGCGATCCTCAGCCACGGCTACATCTGGTTGTGCCTGATCCTGTTCGTGCTGCCGTTCCTGGCCCTGCTGGTCCACTCGCTTCGCCGGAGCCGGCGGGAGCGGCGGCCTCGAGAACTACCTCGGCGCCATCGGCAGACTTCGGCGACAACCTCCTCTGGAGCTTCAAGATCACCGGCCTGGCCCTGGCCCTCGACCTCGCGGTCAGCCTGCCGGCGGCCTACGCCCTCGTGCGCTACCCGGTCCCCGGCAAGCGGCTCCTCTTCTCGCTCCTGCAGCTGCCGCTGTACGTCCCGGGAGCGGTGATCGGCCTGTCGCTGCTGCTGACGTACACCTTCACCTACCACGCGATCTCAATGTGGGGACTGGTGCTGGCCATGGCGGTCGGCACGTTCCCGCTGATGCTGACGCCCATCGTGGTGGCGATGAAGGACCTGCCGCTCGGTCTTCGAGGAGGCGGCCGAGTGCCTCGGCGCGACCAGCTGGCAGACCTACCGCAAGATGGTCTTCCCGCTGATCGGCCCGGGCGTCTCGGCGGGGCTCCTGCTGTGCTTCATCATCGTCTTCAACGAGTACCTGGTGACGCTGTTCGTCCACCCGTCGGACCTGGAGACGGCGCCGCTGCGCGTCTTCAACCTCGTGCGCACCAACGGGCTGGCCCCGTCGACCGCGGCGCTCGCGGTGACGATGCAGCTCATCTCGTTCGCCGCGGTGCTCGTGTTCTTCCGCGTCTTCGGGACGCGCCACTTCAAGGGCACCTACATCCTCTGATGGCGACCGTCCGGCTCGCCTCGGTGACCAAGCACTACGGCCAGACGGTGGCCGTCGACGACTTCGACCTGAGCGTCGCCGACGGCGAGTTCGTGACGCTGCTGGGGCCGTCCGGCTGCGGCAAGACCACGACGCTGCGGATGCTGGCCGGGCTCATCGAGCCGACCGAGCGGGCGCATCTTCTTCGACGACGAGGACGTGACCTACCTGCCGCCGCGGAAGCGGAACATCGGCTTCGTCTTCCAGACGCCGGCGCTGTTCCCGCACCTGTCGGTGGCGGACAACATCGGGTTCGGGCTGTCGGTCAAGGGCGCGAAGAAGGAGCCATCGCGGCGCGGGTCGACGAGATGCTGGCGCTCGTCGAGCTGGCCGGCTACGGCAAGCGACTGCCGGCCCAGCTGTCCGGCGGCCAGCAGCAGCGCGTGGCGCTGGCCCGGGTGCTGGCCACCGATCCGCGGGTGCTGCTGTTCGACGAGCCGCTCTCGGCGCTCGACCAGAACCTGCGCGACACGCTCAAGTACTCGATCCTCGACCTCCAGCGCCGGACGAAGAAGACCGCCGATCTACGTCACCCACGACCAGTCGGAGGCGTTCGCGATCTCCGACCGGATCGTGGTGATGAACCAGGGCCGGGTCGAGCAGATCGGGACGCAGACCGACATCTACCTCCAGCCGCAGACCCGGTTCGTGGCCGAGTTCATCGGCGCCAACAACAGCCTGCCCGGGACGGTCGACCGAGGTGCGGGGGGAGGGCGAGGCGACGGTGCTCACCGTCGCGGCCGGCGACATGACCCTGCACTGCCGCGCCCGCGAGCGGCTTCGGCGTCGGCGACGCGGTCCTCGTCTACGTCCGCCCGGAGGACATCGCGGTCCTCGACGAGGGCGAGGAGCGGCGGCCACGAAACGTCGTCGAGGGGGCGATCGACCGGGTCATCTTCGAAGGCGCGACTGCGCAGCTGCGGGTCGACGTCGGCGGCCGCGAGGTCCGGGCGGACATCGGTGGCGGCCAGCGGATGGCGCTCGTCCAGCGCGAGGGCAAGGTGCGCCTCGGCGTTCGACGACCTGACCCTGATCGCAGTGCCCGGCGGGTCGGGCGCCGCCGCGGCCGAGCCCGGCATGCTGGACGCCGAGGCCGGCGCGACCGGCTAGCGGAAGCCTCATTCCCGCGGCCGGCGGCGGACCGGCAGCGAGCGCCACACATCGGGCAGGAGCCGCTGGACCTTGGCGATCGCGGCCACGGCGTCCGCCACTCCGTCCTGACCGGCCCGGAAGACGTTCTCGTCGAGGTAGACCGACTCGCGCGAGCCGGCTCGATCAGCGACCGGGAACGCCATCTCGGCGACGTCGAGCCGCTCCGGGAACTGGGTCGGAACCGGGAGGCGTGACAGTGACGGCTGGAACAGCGGGTCCCGGCTGAGGCTCGGATAGCCGACGGTGCTGCCGACGCCCTCGGCCTCGAGCGCATCGCAGACCTGCTCGTGGTCGGCCCCGCCGAACGCCTCCGGATCGATCGCGAACATGTAGCGCCAGAAGCTCCGCCGGGTCGTCCGCGGGTCGACCGCGAGGAGGCGGACGCCCGGGACGGCGGCCTCGCTGACGAGCTGCTCGAACAACCGGCTGTTCACGGCCCGCTCGTCCACCTGGCGCTCGAACTTCGCGAGCTGGCTGAGGAGGAGCGCGGCGTGGAGCTCGCTCAGGCGGTAGTTGGCGCCGAACGTGTAGGCCTGTTCGTCGGCGTCCTTCGGCCGGCCGCAGTCGATGATCGACGCCACCCGCTCGGCCAAGCCGTCGTCGTTCGTGAGGAGCGTGCCCGCCCTCGCCGGCGGTGAGGATCTTCGAGCTCTGGTGGCTGAACGAGCCGAACGTGCCGATGCTCCCGGCGCCGCGCCCGTTCCAGGCCTTGCCGTGGCTGTGGGCGCTGTCCTCGACGACGGCCAGGCCGTGCCGCCCGGCGATGTCCATGATCCGGTCCATGTCGGCCATCGACTGGCCGAGGTGGACCGGGATGATCGCCCGGGTCCGCGGCGTGATCGCCGCCTCGACGGCGTCCGGATCGATCGCCCAGGTCGTCGGCTCGACGTCGACGATGACCGGCAGCGCGCCCGCGGCAATCACGGAAACCGGCGTCGCCGCGAACGTGAGGGCGGGGACGATGACCTCGTCGCCCCAGCCGATGTCGAGCGCCCGTAGGGCGACCTCCATCGTGACGGTGCCGTTCATCATCAGGATCCCGCGGCGCGCGCCCTGGAGCGCGGCGAACCGGCGGCAGAACTCCTCGGCGAGCGGGCCGGGTACCGGATGGCCGCCCCACTCGCCCGAGCCGCACCACCGCGGCCACCGCCTCGACGTCGGTCTCGTCGACCTCCGGCCAGGCCGGGTAGCCGGCGGGGCGGACCGGCGGGCCGCCAAGGATCGCGAGGCGTTCGCTCACGGGCTGCTCCTCCGGGCTGGGTCGTCGGGAAACGACGGGTCGATTGTGCCCGGCCCGGCCGACGTCATGTGGCCCGTGCCGACGACCGTGGCGGTGGGCCGTACACCGGTAAGCCCCGGCCGCGGCCGCGTCGGCCTGCTGCTGCGACGGGTCGACCTCTGGGACTGGCATTTGGCGACCCCGGCGGACCCGCCTTCGTCGTCTTGACATGCAAGACTGGACTTGCATATCCTCGGCTCGTGGGCGGCGAGGACGTGTTCAGGGCACTCGCCGAGCCGACCCGCCGGGCTGATCCTCGACGAGCTGGCCGCACGCGACGACCAGACACTCTCGAGCTCTGTTCGCGGCTCATCACCAACCATGGCCTGGCGTCGACCCGTCAGGCGATCTCCGCAGCATCTCGACGTCCTCGAGTCAGCGGGGCTGATCCGGACGCGACGCGAGGGCCGATACAAGTTCCATGCGATCCAACGGAGCCGCTCCGGCACCTCACCGACCGGTGGCTCGATCGAAAGGAGCGATGACATGCGGATCACGATTGCCAGCGTCCTGGTAGACGACCAGGAGAAGGCCCTCGAGTTCTACACGAACAAGTCGGCTTCCAGAAGAAGACCGACGTCCCGACCGGGGACGATCGGCGGCTCAACCGACGTCCCGCCGAACAGCCAGACGGCGCGGAGCTGCTCCTGGAGCTGGATGCCGATCCGGCGTCACGGCCGTTCAAGGACGCGCTCGTCGCCGACGGCATTCCGTGGACCTCGTTCGGCGTCGCCGATGCCCGCACGGAGTACGAGCGTCAAGTCGGCAGGCGTCCGGTTCGTCCAGGAGCCGGCCGAGATGGGTCCAGTCGTGACGGCGGACTCGACCACATTGTAGTTGGCGGATTCAGATCGCGAGCAGGCGCGCCTGACGGGGTGAACTCTCCCGACGCCTGGGAGCGGGTCGGGCTCAGGGACGACGTATGGTCCGGCCATGGCCGACCCGATGACGCTCGGGAGGATGATCTCCAGGTTCCTCGCCTGGGCGTCGGTGTCATGACCTGGGGCGACCCATCGGCGGCGCCCGATGGACCCCGGCCAAGCTCGCCTACGGTGGCGGCCCCGCGAGCCGCGACGAGGAGCAGGCCGCCTTCGACGCCGCCTGCCGCCGGCGCCAAGTCTTCGACACCGCCGAGAAGTACGGCGCCGGTGCCTCCGAGCGCGGCTCGGCGAGCTCGCCCACGGCCGATGTCCTCGTCGCCACGAAGTTCCCGCGACCGCGCTGTCGAAGACCGATGTGATGCCCCGGGCGCTCGCGCGGAGCCTCGAGCTCCTGCAGCGCCTACCGTCGATCTGTACATGCATCACTACCCCTCCCGCTGGGTCTCCATCCCGCGCCCTCATGAACCTGATGGCCGACGCCGTCGAGCAGGGCAAGGTCCGGGCGGTCGGCGTCAGCAACTACCCGGCCACCATATGCGACTCGCCCCCGCCTTCCTGCCGATCGCGGATCCTGCTCGCCTCGAATCAGGTCCAGTAATCGCTGCTCCACCGTCAGCCCGAGACCAATGGCGTCCTCGATGCGTGCCGCGAGCTGGGGGTCACCCTCATCGCCAACCAGCCCCCGGCCAACGGCGCCCTGACCGGCAAGTTCGTGGCCGGGGCGAGGCCGACCGGGTTCCGTCGCTTCATGCCCCGGTTCCGGGGCCCGCAACTGGAGGCACGAATCCGGTCGTTGGGCCGCCCCGGGAGATCGGCGACGCCCACGGCCGGAGCCCGGCCGGGGTCGCGCTCCGCCGGCTCGTCGAGAACGAGCCCGCCGCCCATCCCGGGCGCCAAGAACTAACGCCAGGCAGCCGACAATGTGGTGCGCTTGCCTTCCCGCTCAACCTCACCGAGATCGAGGCCCTGGACCGGGCCACGTCCGCCTGGCGCGCCACCGACCGACGGGGACGATGGGTTCGAGGATCAGTTGGACGCCGCGGGCGCCGAAGCTCGACTCGTCCACGAGCCGGTATGATCGAGGCCGCGCGCCTGTAGCTCAGTGGATAGAGCGTCGGCCTCCGGAGCCGAGGTCCTAGGTCCAAATTCTGTCGGGCGCGCCATGACGACCAAAACGCCAGCGCCAAACCGTGCGCGCAGGCCGCCGCGGTCAGCCGGACACCGACGCCTTCTTTCCGTCAGGCGGCAGAGCTTGCCGACGCGACGGCCTCCTCCCGGATCCCCTGCTCACGGCGAGCAAGCGCGAGGATCGGAGCCGCGGCGTTGAAGCCCTTGAAGGTGAGCCACAGCCCCAGGTACAGCTCCCAGATGATCTCCGGGATGGTCATGACGCTCTGCACCGGCGAGCCCGGAGGAATCACGCCGAGCAGCACGGCGATCCCGGAGGTGGCGAGCAGCGGGCCGCCGACGACCCCGAACAGCGCCATGCGGCGGTGCACCAGGCCTCAGCGGTACATCAGCCAGCCGAGCAGCAGCCCGGTGCCGATCCCGTCGGCGAAGCCGGGACCGAGCAGGAACGTCCAGTTCTTGACGGAGACGAGCGACTTGCCGACCGTGACGAGCGAAGCCCGCATCGGCGGTCGTGGCGTCCTGCCGCAGCGTGACGACCGCAAGGACGCCGAGGATGCCGACCAGGATGAACGTGCACTCCATGATCCGGGCCGCCACGTAGCCCAGGGCCAGGCCCTCGTTCTGCCACTTGAGGATCGGGAACAGCACGACCGCGCAGCCGATGTTGGTGACGATCAGGAACAGCTCCAGGAACGCACCCACGAGCACGCCGGTGTTGGCGCCGGGATTGCTGATGTAAGCGGGATCGCTGAGCACGGATCCGTAGGCGAGCACGGCGCCGATCGAGGTGATGAAGGTGAGGATGAAGAGCACGCCTACGACGAGCGCGGTCTTCCTCATCGAGTCCATCGGGACTCGTTGCGCTGGCGTAGTTCGAACGGCGTTCGTCAAATCGGTCTCCGATTTGCAGCTTTATGGGCTACCGAACGTGCCTCGTCGTCGGGGGGCGCGGTCACGCCTGAACGGTGGGCCGCGTCCTCCGCTCCGCTGCTCGGGCCATTCGGCCGTTGGCCAGGCCTCGTTCTGATCGTGGCCCACGAGGTTGCGCCTCCGAAAGCCGCGCGTCTGCCTGCTGGACGACACTCGTTTGTGGAAGGCACAGGGGCGACGCGACAATGTCGTCATCGCGATGTCGGCCACGGGTGGTGACGTAGGTCGGCGCGGCCGGAGGGGATCGCAGGCAGATGTCGGAGCTGCTCCCAGCCCGGAACCGCCTCCTCGAGGCGCTGCGCTCACGGCAGTAATCGGGCCGCGGAGGCGCAGCTACGGGGCAGGCCTCGAGCCGGTGGAGCTGAAGGTTCATGCCAGGGTCATGAGGCCTGGACCAGCCGATCCGGCATGTCTACTTCCCGGAGACCGGGGTGCTATCGGTGCTCCAGCAGATGCGCAACGGCTCGACCGTCGCGGTCAACCTCGTCGGCAGTGACGGCATGGTCGGCCTGGGCGTCTATCTGGGTGCTCTCACCTATCCCGATGGAGGCGATCTGCCAGGCGCCTGGAGGTTTCCTGCGCATGGGCGCTGCCGAGTTCCAGCGCCGAGGTCGCCCGGAACGCGCCGCTGCACGATGTCATCCACGGATACACCCAGGCGATCCTGGAGATTCGTGCCCAGATCATCGGCTGCGAGCGCTTCCACGCCGTGGAGGCCCGGGCAGCCCGATGGCTCCTCGAGATGGACGACCGCGTGGCGCAAGACGAATTCACGATGACCCACGAGTTCCTGGCCGTCGATGCTCGGGGTGCGCCGCCAGACCGTGTCGGCGGTGGCGTCCGACTTGAGTCGCGCGAGGCACTGGTCGCCTACCGCCGGGGCTTCACTCGAGATCGTCGATCGGGCCGGACTCGAGCGACGCGACGTGCGAATGCTACGAATTCATTCGCGACGAGTACGCTCGCCTCGTCGGGCCACCGCTCCCGCGGGCGCGCAAGGCCCGGGTAGCCGCGAATTCGCTCTAGGCCGATGCGTCAAAGCGGTCCAAGCCCGACGGGGCGTTACGTCTCGAAGCCCGCCAGTCGGCTCGAGACTCGGGACGACAAGCCACCCAGCGGCTCGTCCGGAGTAGATCCGCGGCTGGGGTATGTTCAGTCGGTCAGGAGGATCAGATGGCCAGAGTTCTCGGGATCGGCGGCGTGTTCTTCAAGTCGAAGGACCCGGGCACGCTCACCAACTGGTACCGCGACGTGATTGGCGTCCAGGTAGAGGACTGGGGCGGGGTCGTCTTTCGGCCAGAGGCGATGGCCGCCCAACCGGGCGCTGCCACGGTCTTCAGCCCCTTCGAGGCGGACACCACGTACTTCGCGCCCTCGACCAAGGATTTCATGATCAATCTCGCGGTCGACGATCTCGACGGCATTCTGGCGAGCTGCGAGAAGCACGGCGTGGAGGCGAATATTCTCCCCGACGACTCCAATGGCCGGTTCGCTCACATCCTCGACCCGGAGGGAACCAAGATCGAGTTGTGGCAGCCGAAGCCGATGCCGGACTGACCGGCCCCGGTCTCACGAGACCTCGCTGCGGGTCAGTCGGAATCGGGCTGATCGTCGTCAGACGACCCGCCCGTTCCCACTACCCGGTCGAGGATCACCAGGTTCCGGCCGAACGGGTGCGGCCCCAGGACCGGCTGTTCGAGTCCATCCACCGCCGGCCGTCTCCTCAGCCGCCGTTTTGTTGACACGTTTGCAAGGTGCGCCGGTGTTCCATTGACATGCAAGAGTGACTCGACGGGGGGAGGGAGGCGAACCATGACGTCGATCAACGACCAACGGCGTACTGCTCCAGGCAGCGGCCGTCCGGTTCTGGTCGTGGTGGACGACCACGAATCCACGCGGCGATCGTGGCGAACTCTCTTCGCCGGCGCTTCGGATCCGATACAGGTCGTCGTGTCGAAGGCCGAAGGCTGCCCGACCGAGATCGAGCGATTGCACGGCGCCGGCGCTGACGCCGCGCTGATCGTGGCCAACGAGCACCTCGCGTCCGGGAGGGGGACCGAATTCCTGGCCGCGACGCGCGGACATCTATCCAACCGCGCGACGACTCGTGCTCGCCGACTTCGGCGACAACTGGGTCATGCAGTCGATCGCACGAGCATCCACGCTGGGCGAGGTCGACCACTTCGAGTACCTGCCGTGGGGCGAGAACGACGAGCAGTTCCTCGCGGCCATCGGCGACATCCTTGCCGACTGGTCGTCCGAGAACAGCCGCGGCGACGCCCGGATGACGATCATCGGCGAGCGCGGCGAACCACATTCCAGCTGCTGGGCGAGGTCCTCCAGCGCTGGCAGACCTATCCGGTCGCGATGCTCGTCGCCGGAACGCCGCAGGGCGAGACGTTCCTGGCCGAGCACGACATCGACGGCCCGCTGCCGATCGTGGCTCTGTCCGACGGCAGGTCGCTGGCCGGCGCAACCGTGACCAAGGTTTCGGACATGGTTGGCGCGGGCGCGGACACGAGCTCGACGGCCTACGACGTCGCCGTCGTGGGACTCGGCCCGGCCGGCTTCTCGGCCGCGGTGAACGCCGCGTCCGAAGGCCTGCGCGTGATCCTGATCAACGACACGTTCAGCCAGGCGAGCTCCAGCCCGATGATCAGGAACTACCTGGGTTTCCCGGCCGGAATCAGCGGCGCCGAGCTGATGAGGCGCGCCTGGACGCAGGCCCTGATGTTCGGCGCGGTGGCGCGCATCGGCCGAAGAGCCACGGGTATTCGCCGGCAGGGCGGCCGCAACATCGTGGTTCTGGACGACGGCTCCGAGGTGACCACCGACGTCGTGATGCTCGCCATCGGCGTGGATTACCGCCGAATCGGGGTTCCCAGTGTCGATCGGTTGATCGGTCGCGGCGTGTTCTACGGCTTCAGCGCGGCGGACGCGCAGGCCATGTCCGGCGTCGATGTCGCGGTCGTCGGCGGTGCGAACTCAGCAGTCCAGGCGGCCGCGCACCTGGCTCGCTACGCCCGCTCGGTCCACCTCGTCGTTCGCGGCAGCACGCTGGCGCATAGCGCGTCGGACTACCTGGTCGAGCAGATCGAAGCGCTTCCCAACGTGACGGTCCATCTCAACAGCGAGGTCGCCGAGGCGAGGGATGACCAGCAGCTGCGCACGGTGGTCGTGCGAGATCGGACGAACGGCGACACGAGCGAGCTGGCGGTTGCCGGCCTGTTCGTGATGATCGGCGCTGTGCCGCGGACCGAGTGGCTGCCGGAGGAGCTTGCCCGCGACAGCCAGGGCTTCGTCCTGACCGGCGAGGACGGCCCAGCGGCCGCAGGGGCCCGAGCAGTTCCGGCTTCCGTTCGAGACGACGATCCCGGGCGTATTCGCCCTGGGCGACGTTCGTTCCGGCTCGGTCAAGCGCGTCGCCGCGGCCGTGGGCGAAGGCTCGGCGGCCGTCCAGCAGGTGATGCGCTACCGCGCGCGCAACGGCAGCCAGACTCGGATCCGAACAGGAGCGGGCCATCCGAGAGCCGATGCCGGCCAGCTCGCGTGGCTAGCCCCAGCCAAAGCCGTCCGCTGGATCGGCTCGCGTCTTCTTGAGTCTGGAAGGAGCTGAGCGATGCCGAAGACGGTCGTGACCCCCAGTCCGGGGTTCGTCTCGATCGCGGTCCAGGATGTCGAGCGATCCGCCAGCTTCTATGAGCGATATTTCGGCGCGCTACGCGACACGTTCGACTTCGGCCCGGACTCGGCGGTCTTCGTCGGCTGGCCGACGTTTGCCCTCTCCTCCGCGCGGCGCCCTGGTCTGCCGTCGCCGTCACCGGAGACGACGAGCATCCAGCTGTGGTGGCGTGCCAGCGACGCCCAGGCACTCTTCGAGCAGGTGCTGGCTGACGGCGTCCCGATCCTCACGGAGCCATTCGACGGGCCGTTCGGGCGGACCTTCGCGATGGCGGATCCCGATGGCTACCGGATCACGGTCTACGAGAAGGATCAGCCGCTGTTCTGGCCGCCGCGTCGAGGGTGACGCCAGCGGGCAGGTGCATCCCGCGCAGGCCATCGCGCAGCATCTCGGCCGCCACCGCGGCGGACCAAGGAGGAAGGGCACGAACGTGACCGGGTGATCAGGAGCGTGGTTCGCCGCCAGAGGTGGGGATGCTCACGCCTTGACCATCTGTGCGGAAATATTCTTGTGGCGCAGCGGCAGCACGCCGAGGTCGGTTGCACCCGGCCCGCAGCGTGGCATCGGGCGATCAGGGCGATCACGGCGCAGTTGGCGGTCATGCCCAGCCACGTCGCGGCGTCGACGAACCGGCGTACTCGTGGCGTACCACACCCCCAAGAGGGCCAAGCAGAAGGCCGACGACGACGTACTCGACGATGACGAAGCGATAGCCGCTGAGCAGGTTGTGCTCCTCAATGATCCCGATCATGGCGCGTCTCCCGTGGCGGATCTGAGAGTTGGGCACCTCGGCGACCGAGGGCAGTGGAGCTGGGTAGAGCTGGGACGACATCGGCGCGAAGGGCCGGCGGCTGAAGATCGCCTCGACCGGCAGCGCGAAGAACTCGGCCGCGCGGAGAGCCAGATCAAGGCTCGGGTTGTACTCGCCGCGTTCGAGGTAGCCGATCGTCTGATAGTTCACGCCGATCGCGTCGGCGAGCTCCTGGCGGCTCAGGTTGCGTTCCGCGCGCAGCACGGCGAGGCGGTTGTGGAGGACCGGCTCGACGCGCTCGGATGGGCGCGCCATCAGGCTTTCCTCGATCGCGTCGGGTTCGAGCCACGCCAGGGCGGCCGCCGGGAGCAGCGGCAGCAACACCCCCGAGGAAAAGCGATGTCGCAGTCGCCAGCGAGGCGCCGACTGTCACTGGCTGCCCGAAGCCGAGCACCGGGATGACGACCGCCGCGCCGAGGAGAACGACGACGACCGCCAGGACCTGGTAGCTCAAGGATCCATGCCCGGTCGCGAAGTTGGCGCTCTCGTTCGTCGAGCCCAGCACTCCGCAGATCCGCCCGGTGTCCTGCACGAAGCGATACAGGACCACCGAGCCGACGAGGGTGACACCGATCAGGACGAACCGTGATCGGGCCCCAGAGCTAGGGTTGGACACCGTGGTGCCAAGCCAGAACGAGGACCAAGCGAACATCGCCGGCAGCCCCAGCAGTGTTGCGACGGCGACGATGCGTCGGCTTGCTCGCCGGGAGAGGCGGTCGATGCGTGGGCGGGAGTCGATCGATAGCGACATGGACGCTGCCTCACTGCAGACTTCGCTGTTGTTCTGTTGTATATATACAGCACCATGTCAAGATCGTGACACGTGCCGGCGTAGTGGTCTGCTCGAGAACAAGGCCTTGAAGACGAGAGCGGTGGTCGATGCGAGCAGGACATCGGGTCGCGAATGTCGCGATGTCGCGACGTCGCAATGTCTACTGATCACCCTGTTAAGACCTAGACATTTAGTGCTCCTGATCCATAATCCTTCGGTATGTGACCAAGACGGCGAAGGAGGCCCCGACCGTGAGACCGCGTCCCCTGATCTCGCTCGTCGCGATCGCGCTGCTGGTGGTCGCCTGTTCGAGCACCGGCTCGGCGTCGCCAAGCGCCGCGGCACCGAGCCCCACCGCGGTCCCGAGCACGGCATCGAGTGCTCCGAGCGCTGCGGCCGCGAACCTCACGATCTACGGTGCGGCATCGCTCAAGGCAGCCCTGGCCGACATGAAGGCCGCCTACGAGACGGCCAACCCGGGCTCGACCCTGTCGATCTCGACCGACTCATCGGCGACCCTCGAGACCCAGATCGAGCAGGGCGCCCCGGCCGACGTGTTCCTGTCGGCCGATACGAAGAATCCCCAGGCGCTCGTGGACAAGGGCCTCGCCGCCGGGGACGTAGTGAAGTTCGCCGGCAACATCCTGACCGTGATCGTCCCGACGGCCAACAGCGCGGGCATCCAGCAGTCCCGCGGATCTCGCCCGGCCGGGCGTCAAGGTGATCGCGGCGGGCGATGCCGTGCCGATCACCAAGTACGCCTCCCAGCTCGTGGCCAATCTCGCCAAGCAGTCGGGCTACCCGGCCGACTTCGCCGCCAAGTACGCCGCCAACGTGGCGTCCAAGGAGGACAACGTGACCGCGGTGCTCGCGAAGGTCGAGCTCGGTGAGGGCGACGCCGCGATCGTCTACGTCACCGATGCCAAGAACTCGACCAAGGTGACGACGATCCCGGTCCCGGACGCCGCCAACGTCCCGGCCACCTACGGCGCAGTCGCGGTCAAGGCGTCAAAGAACCCGGACGCGGCCGCCGCGTTCATCACCTGGCTGACCGGGCCCGACGGCCAGGCGATCCTGGCCAAGTACGGCTTCCTCCCGCCGTCCTGATCGCTCGCTACGAGGCTGGCGTCAGCCGGACCATCGCTATGACCCGGCACGGCAGCGCCCGGGGGTAGCGGTGGACGCCGCCCTAGTTCAGGGCCTTCGCGGAGGTCCTCGACCGGCAGGTCGTCGTAGCCCTTCCAGCGGTAGAGCAGGGTCGAGATGACCCAGCTGACGCCGAAGAGGCCGATGATCGCGACGCCGATGAGCCCGAAGTCGAGCGTGGCCGACGCATGTCCCAGAAGCCGCCGGTCAGACCGAAGCGCTCGCCCAGGATCTAGAGGATCTCGATGCCGCCGATCACGAACGCGATCAGCACCGACACCAGGGTGATGTTGAGGTTGTAGTAGAGCTTGCGGATCGGCTTGATGTAGGCCCAGCCGTAGGCGCCGAGCATCAGCACGCCGTCGTCGTGTCGACCAGGGACATGCCTGCCGCGAAGAGCGCCGGCAGGAGCAGGATCAGCGCGACCGGCAGGTGCGTCGCGCCCGAGGTCGCCGCCAACCCAGCAGTGCCACTTCGCTGGCCGTGTCGAACCCCAGGCCGAAGAGCACGCCCAGCGGATACATGTGCCAGCTCTTGCGGATCACCTTGAGCGCGGGCCGCAACAGTCGTGCGATCAGGCCGCGGTTCTGAGGTAGTCGTCCAGGTCCTGCTCGTCGTACGCGCCGCCCGCGGAGACCTGCCGGAACATCTTCCAGACGTCGACGCAGCACGACCAGGTTGATCAAGCCGATGACCAGCAGGAAGATCGCCGAGACGCGCGTGCCGATGAGGCTGCCGATCTCCTGGAACGACGGGATCTCGCTGACGAAGCCCGCGGTGATCGCGATCAGCACGGAGATCGCCACGACGACCGTCGAGTGGCCGAGCGAGAAGAAGAGCCCGACGCCGACCGGGCGCTGGCCCTCCTGCATCAGCTTGCGCGTGGTGTTGTCGATGGCCGCGATGTGGTCGGCGTCGACCGCGTGGCGCAGGCCGAACGTGTAGGCAAGCAACGCGGTGGGGAGGAGGATCGGGTACGGGACCGACGCCGCCAGCGCGATTCCCCACGCAGACGACGTTGAACGCGATCAGCGCGGCGTACATGACGATGATCCGGTCGCCGCAGGGTGCTGGAGCTGCCGGTCAGGCGCTGGAGGGTGGAGAGCACGCGCTGTCTCCTCGGGGAGGTGGCCGGGTCGATGGTACGACGGCAGCGGCCTTATTGCAACGAGTTGTCAATAGACGAACGCGTCGCAGCGGACCGTCGTACATGGTCGTTACGAACGGGGACTCGATCGGATTACGGATGCCGCCATGAAAATCGCGCTCGAGGCCCACTGGCGATCGCCGAGGTCCGCGAGCTGCTTCGCGCCCGCGGCATGCGCTGGACGCCGCAGCGACGAGCGATCCTCGAGGAGCTCTTCGCAGCGGAGGGCCACGTCACCGGCGTCGGGCTGGTCGAGCGCGTTCGCGTGCGCGATCCGGAGACCACGCCGTCGACGGTCTATCGAACGCTCGACGTGCTCGAGGAGCTCGGTTTCGTGCGCCACTCCCACGGCGCCGACGGTCGCGAGGAGTACCACGTGCTGCCCGCGGGGAGCACGCGCATCTCGTCTGCGAGTCGTGCGGGCGCACCTGGGAGATCGACAAGGAGCGCGCGACGATCGTCACGACCTCGAGCGCCGGAGCGGCTACCGGGTCGACCTGTCGCACCTCGCCATCGCCGGGCTCTGCCCGGCCTGCCAGGATGCTTCCTCGGGCTGACGAAGGCAGCGCCGGCTCGAATTGCTTGGTCAACCGGGCGCTTCTCCGCCTCAGCCGGCGAGCTGGCCCCCGTCGATGACCAGGCACGCCGTGGATGAAAGAGGCCTCGTCCGAGGCGAGGAAGGCGTAGGCCGCCGCGACCTCGTCCCGGGGGCCGACGCGGCCGAGGGGGATAGATCGCTGGCGTAATGCGCGAAGAACGCCTCGTCGGCCACCAATTCGGTCAGCGGCGTGCGGATGAAACCCGGACAGACGGCGTTGACCCGGATCCCGTACTGGCCGAGCTCGAGCGCCATGGTCTTGGTGAGCAGGGTGACCCCGCCCTTCGAGGCGTCGTAGTGCGCGTGCCTGAGCTCGCCGACGAGCCCGTTGGTCGACGACATGTTGACGATCGCGCCGTGGACCCGCTGCTCAACCATTCGCCGGGCCACCCTCTGCCCCACGAGGAACATGCCGCGCAGGTTGACGCTCAGCGTCTCGTCCCACATCGCCTCGGAGATCGTCAGGAAGTCCTCGGTCCGGCCGATCCCGGCGTTGTTGATCAGCACGTCGACCCTGCCGAGCCAGGTTTCCGCGGCGTCGACGAGCCGATCCACGTCTCGCTCCTGACTGACGTCGGCGACGGCGCCGTCGACGGGTCCGACTCCCTCCAGGGACTCGAGCGCGGCCTCGAGACGTGCGGCGTCCCGGCCGTTGATGAACACTCGAGCGCCTTCTTCGAGGAAGCGGCGGGCCGTGGCCAGGCCGATCCCGCTCGTGGCGCCGGTGATCAGCACCTTGTTCGCCAGTCCGCGCATGTTTCCCTCACCGCTATCGGCGACGCCGCGCCACTTCCCAGGCGGCCTCAATCCTGAGGCCTGCGGGCTTCTTCGCGCCGGCCGCGGGGTCAGCCGCGGGTCACCGCGAGCCCGTGATCAGCCGCTCGCGGTCGAACATCGGCGACGACGACCCGCCAGCCGAAGACGTCGGCCACGCAGCGAGCGCGACGCGAGGCCGACCGCAAGGCCGGGCGTCGGCGTGGATCACGTCGAACGCGATCAGCGACGTGACGAGCGACGACGGGAGGCTGGCGAGCAGGCTGAGCTGCTGCGCGACGCGGACGTCGCTCGACCGCGTCGAGATCGCGATGCCGACCCAGATCGACCAGGCGGCGAGCAGCGGCGTGAAGAGCAGCTGGGCGAGCGATGTCGGGCGGCTGCAGGAGGCGCCGATGCGACGACGGGCTGCGGCGAAGAGCGCGACGGCGGCGAGGAAGACCGCGTACACGGCGTAGGCGACGACGATCGACGGGACCAGCGCCGCGAGCGCCTTGCCGACGAGGAACTCCTCGCGCGCGGATCGGCGTGGTGAGCACCGGCTCGAGCGTGCCCTGCTGGCGCTCGCCGGCGACCGCGTAGGCGGCGAGCATCGCCGGCACGAGCACCGGGATCGCCAGCATGTAGAGCAGCAGGTGCCCGTGCGCGAGCGCGCCGACGCGGACGCCGAGGCCGAGTGAAGACCGACGATCATCGGCTGGATGAGGAAGATGAGCGGGAAGATCGCCATCGTCGACGAGGATCGAGCGGTTGCGGCGGTACTCGCGCAGCTCCTTGCGGAAGATCGCGCGGACGCGCCGCCGGCTCATGCTCATCGCTCGGCCGCCTCGACGTCCTCGTCGATCAGCTCGAGGTAGACGTCCTCGAGCGAGTGGCGCGACTCGCCGATCGACAGCACGTCGGCGCCGGCCGCGACCAGCGCCCGGGTGACCGCCGGCGCCGCGACGTCGGGATCCGACGACGGCGAGGACGTAGGTGGCCGGGCCGTCCTGCGCGCCAGCTCGTCGACCGCCGGCAGGCCGCCGAAGACGCGGTCGGGCTCGGCGAGCGGCGACGGCGTCCGGACCGTGAGCGTCCTGGCGAAGAGCCGGTCGCGCAGCTCCTCGGGCCGGCCGATCGTGCGCAGCGTCGTGTTCAGGATCGCGACGCGGTCGCACAGCCGCTCGGCCTCCTCGAGCCGGTGGGTCGTCAGGAAGATCGTGACGCCGCGCTGGCGGAGCCCGTCGATCAGCTCGTGGACCTCGCGCGCCGCGACCGGGTCGAGGCCGGCGGTCGGCTCGTCGAGGAACAGGACCTCCGGATCGCTGAGCAGCGCCCGCGCCAGCGCGACCCGCTGGCGGAGGCCCTTGGACAGCGCTGCCGCAGGCGTCGTGCGCCCGGTCGGCCAGGTTGACCGCTCGAGCGCGCCGCTCGATGCGGTCCGCGCGGGTCGGCCACCTCGTAGAGGTCGGCGAAGCACTCGAGGTTCTCGACGCACGCTCAGGCGCAGGTAGAGGCCCGGCGACTCGGGCATGACCGCGATCCGCCGGCGGATCTCCACCCCGTTCTCGGGCGTCAGCGGGATCCCGGCGACCGTCGCCGAACCCGACGTGGGCGCGATGAGCGTGCCGAGCGTCCGGACGGTCGTCGTCTTGCCGGCGCCGTTCGGCCCGAGGAAGCCGAACACCTCGCCGTGCCCGACCTCGAACGAGACGTCGTCGAAGGCGACGCGGTCGCCGAAGCGCTTCGAGCAGCCCGACGACCGACACGGCCGGCTCAGCGCTTGGAGCGTCAACCGACGACAACGGGGTCCCGCTGCTCATCATGTGGCGACTGTGACCGCGTTGGGCCACGGGTTCGGATTCGCGCCATTCGCCGATCCACGCGGGGAGGGTAAACCGGTTCGGCCGAGGCTGGATGGCAGCGGACCCGGCCGGGTTGACAGATCGCCGTCACGCGGGTGTCCTAGTGGCGATCGAGACGACGACGGAAAGGGGGCCTCGCCCATGTTCCGCGACAGCCACGCGTTCTCCGGCTTCTCCTCAAACGACATCGCCAGGACCGGGCGTTCTATGCCGACACCATGGGCCTCGAGGTGACCGAGGCGAACGGGATGCTGACCCTCCACCTGGCGCGGAGGCGGAAACGTGATCGTGTATCCGAAGGACAACCACGAGCCGCCACGTTCACGGTGCTCAACTTCCCGGTCGCCGACATCGATCGGGCGGTCGACCAGCTGACCGCGGCCGGCGTCCGGTTCGAGCGATAGACGGGCTCGAGCAGGACGAGCGCGGGATCGCCCGGGCCTACCCGCCGCCGATCGCCTGGTTCAAGGATCCGGCCGGCAACATCCTCGCCGTGCTCGAGACGGCCGGCCCTGGATGATGCCCGTGTGGACCCGGCGAGGCCCGGCCCGCCCCTCGCGGTCAGTCGGGCATCGCCTCCTTCGAGCAGCCGCTTGAGCACGGCCACGCGGTCGCGCCACCAGGCCTTCATCTCGTCGGCTGTCTCGGCGTCCGGCAGCCGCTCGTGCTCGAGCGCGACCTGGCACTTCGCGGCGCCCAGCGCCGTGAAGCCCACGTCGACGCGTCGAGCCGTCCTCCCAGTCGTAGCGGGCCGTGCGCGGCGCAGTCGCGGTCCGCAGCACGCAGGTCCGCGCCGGCAGCCAGCGTTCACGCAGCGTCCTCGTCGGCGAACGCTGCGAAGAGCCGCTCGATCGGCACGGCGACGGTCTTCGACGCGGTGACGACCCAGCCGTCCGCGTGCTGTCCCGGCGCCCGGAGGCCGCGCGCCTGCTCGTAGCCGACCGTGATCGTCTGCGCCCACCAGCCGGGGACGCCGTGCTCCTCGCCGGAGCCAGCGCGCGATGTCGCGTGTGGGTCCGGGCCGTCGCGCCCCAGGCGTCGAGCACGCCGAACCAGTGCTCCCAGCCGTGCCCGGTCGCTTCGTTCAGCGCGCTCGTCGGAGACAGGCGGCTCGAACGTCGCGGCCGGCGGCTCGGGCCGGTCGCCTTCGAGATGAGGTCCGGCGGGCGGCCGTGTAGCTCTCGCCGGTCTTCGCCATACGCGCGCGGACCCGGCGCTTGAAGGTCTTCTGGTTCGTCATGTCGGCTCCTCTTCGCGGCGGACGGCAACGGGACTCACGCTCCCGATGCCCCGCCGGAGAGGGCCACGATGACCGGCGTCCCGATGGCTCGAGGCCACCTCTACCTCCGCCGAGCCGGTGGCGTGAGCACCGGGACGGAGGTCGGGCGCGGGACCGCGCCGGAGCCCAATGATGTGACCCTCCGAAGGGACGGTCAAGCCGCCCCGCTAGCACGGGGCGATGCAGGGTCCGATCGTGCTGGCGCCCGAGCCGGCGCGTGCCGTGGCCATCGTGCGGACGGTCTCGAGGCGCTGGGTGAGCCGTCCCGGCCGAAGCCCGTGAGCGGCGACGTCGCGATCGTCCTCCGCGTCCGCCTCGCCGGCCAGACCGTCCGGGGCGCCCTCGAGCGCCGCCCGGAGCCGGCGGAGGGCGCGCCGGGACCGTGTCTTGACCGTTCCCAGCGGCACATTCAGATGGGCCGCGATCTCGGACTGGCTGAGGCCGTCGCGGTAGGCCAGGAGGATCGCCTCGCGCTCGGCGTCCGAGAGGACCGTCAGCGCCGTGACGATGTCCGCGTTCGTCTCGCCCGTGGCGACGGCGAGCTCCGGGCCGAGCTCGGGAGCGCCGGCGCCGACGAGTGCGCCCGTGGCGACGAGCCACTCGACCGTCGAGGCGGGGTCCGGCTGGTCGGCGGTGAGCGACGAGAACGAGGCAGCCGGCACGCGGCGGTTGGTGGCCCGGACCCGGTCGAGGGCACGGTTGCGGGCGATCGCGATGAGCCATCCCGGCAGCGAGCCGAGGCTCGGATCGAACAGCTCGGCGCGGTTCCATAGCGCCAGGAACGTCTCCTGGACGACCTCCTCGGCGATCCCGTGGTCCCGGTTGACCGTCAGGGCGACCCGGTAGATCGACGCCGCATGCCGGTCGTAGAGCGACGCGAGGGCGTCCTGCGAGCCCGCGGCGACACGCCGCATCAAGTCGTCGTCACGGTCGCCATCCTCGGCGCCGACCGCCAGGCCCCAGACCCGTTCCGTTCGTCCGTCCATAGCTGATACCTATCTTGTAGGTTACTTAATCGCGAGATATTAGCAGATGAACCAGGAACTGCGTACGATGTCCGCGTGGCACGCGATTTCACCGACCGACTGATCGAGCGCTGGTCCCAGGTGCGCCCGGACCTGGGCGTCGACGGTCTGCAGGTCCCGGCGCGGCTGGCCCGCCTCGGGCGCCATGTCGGGCTGCGCGAGGAAGAGGTCTTCGGGCAGTTCGGGCTCAACCGTGGCGAGGTCGGCGTGCTGAGCTCGCTGCGGATCGCCGGGCCGCCGCACCGCCTCTCCCCGACCCGGCTCGGCAAGGGCCTGATGCTCTCGTCGGCCGGCGTGACCAGCCGTCTCGACCGGCTCGAGCGCCGCGGGCTCGTCACCCGACTGCCCGATCCGGACGATCGTCGCGGCGTCATCGTCGAGCTCACCGACCACGGCCTCGAGCTTGTCGACGCCGCCGTCGGCGCGAACATGGCCAGCGAGCGCCAGCTCCTGGCCCAGCTCGAGCCGGACGAGATCGCCACGCTCGAGGCGCTGCTCCGCAAGCTGCTCGCCGGCCTGGAGCTCCCCGGGACCGACTGACCCAGCTCAACACCCCGCCAACCGTCCCACCCACCGGGCCACGACAAACCGATCCTTGGACGGGCTCGTAGGTGGTTGACGGCCAGACCGCGGTGGCAGGTCCCCCGGCTCGGCCGCACCTGATGGGTTCCTCTGCGGAGGTCCCGCGGAGGGACACAGGATGCGCGAGATCGAGGACTGGACGCGGCACGACCCGAGCGGGCGCTACGCGGTCACGCGCGTACGGATGAAGGCAATGGAGGCCGACGCGGCCGGCCATCGGGCGACCCGGACGCAGGCCATGCCACCCGCGGAGCGCGGCAGGGCACGGCTTGGTCGATGGCTCGTCCGGCTCGGTCAGCTGCTGGCCGAGGACGCTGAGCCGCTCGCCCTGCGCGAGGGCCTCGCCGAGCCGGTCAGCCGGCGCCCGGCTCGCTGACCGGAGCGAATCGGCGGAGCGGTCGCCAGGTCCAGGTCATCTCGGCGCGCAACGGAGCGCCGGGCCGGACGACGGTCGGTCGCGTGTTCGGCCCGTCCGGCGGGCCGGTCTGCGGCTCGACGCACAGCCCGCGTGGCGACTCGGTGAACACGACCCAGTCCTGACAGCTCGAATCGATCTCCAGCTCGAGCCGTCCGGGCCACTGAACGACCGGCGGGCGGATGAGCCCGGTGAAGCAGTCGTCCCAAGGCCCAGGCGGTGGCGGGACGAGACGATCGGTCGCGATGCCGGCCGCGTCGCGCTCGTACATCGCACGGGCGGCCAGCTCGAGCCGGGCCGCGTCCGCGGCCGCCGACGTCGCGTCGAGCTGCCAGCGGAGCCACGGGTGCCAGCCGATCGTGGCCGGCATGGGCTCGTCCGCCGACAGCTCGAGCTCGACCCGGAGCCGGCCGGGCCGGAGCTCGAACCGCTGGACGACCCGCCCGCCGAACGGCCAGTCCGGCCCGAGGTCGATCGACAGGGTTCGCTCGTCGTCGACCCGCCACGGCCGCGTGAGCGTCGTGCCGTGGATCGCATGCGGCGGATGGTTCGCCGGGAGGTGCCAGGTCCGGCCGTCGAAGCGAAGCGTCGCGTCGCGCAGCCGGCCGGCGAACGGCACCATCGGGAAACAGCCCCATTCGATCGGCCCGGGGCCCTCGGTCAGCAGCACGTCGTGGCCGAGGATCCGGGCCGAGGCGATCCGGCCGCCCGCGACAGGATCGATCGTCACGACCGCGTCGTCGGTCGCCAGGCGGATGGTGGCTTGCGGGTCCGACGTCACGCTGGCGACTCCTGGCGCGGTAGAGTCCGGATCGACGCCGGTCCACCCATCGTTGGACGGCCCGGTGGATCCGTCAACGTTCCTGTGCAAGAGGAGACCGCCGGGCGATGGACCTCGCCGAGCTCAAGGCGGCGGTCGCGGCCGCGAACCGCGCGATCGACCAGGCCGGCCTCGTGACGCTGTCGTTCGGCAATGCGAGCGGGGTCGACCGCGCGGCCGGCGTCCTGGTGATCAAGCCGAGCGGGGCGCCGTATGCCGGGCTGACCGCGGACGACATGGTGGTCGTGGCGCTCGACGACGGCCGGGTAGTCGAGGGATCGATGCGACCGTCGATCGACACCCCGACCCACCGGCTGCTCTATTCGAGCTGCCCGAGATCGGGGGCGTGGTGCACACCCACTCGCCCCATGCCTCGGCATGGGCGCAGGCGCGCCGCCCGATCCCCTGCCTCGGCACGACGCACGCCGACTACTTCCGCGGCCGGGTGCCCGTCACGCGCGCCCTGCGCCCCCCGAGATCGGCGGCGACTACGAGTCCGAGACGGGACGAGCCATCGTCGAGACGCTCCGCTCCGAAGGCCGCACCGCCGAGGACGCGCCGGCCGTGCTCGTCGCGTCGCACGGACCGTTCACGTGGGGCGCTTCGCCGGGAGCCGCCGTGGAGCACGCGGTCGCGCTCGAGGCCGTCGCGGCGATGGCCAGCCGGACGCTGTGGATCGACCCGGCGACCGCCGCGATCGACGACGTCCTGCTCGCCCGCCACTTCGACCGCAAGCACGGACCGACCGCCTACTACGGCCAGCCGAAGCGAGGCGCGAAGCCGAACGCCTGACCCGGGCCGGCGGGGTCGCTCGGTCGCGATCCGGCCGGACGTGGCCCGCTTGGCGTCCGCCGGGCCGCGGTTGCTCAGAGCCCGCCGGCGACGAGCCGGCCGTCCTGGTAGACCGCTCGGATCCGGTCGCGGTACCCGGCGAAGGCATACGGGTCGCCGTCCAGCACGACCAGGTCGGCCCGCTTGCCGGGCTCGATCGTGCCGAGCTCGTCGTCCATGCCGAGGAGCACCGCGGCGTCACGCGTCGTCGCCACGAGGACGGCCGCCGGGCTCATCCGCCTTCGGCCATCAGCGCAAGCTCGTCGAGGTTCCGGCCGTGCGGCGTGACGCCGCTGTCGGTGCCCATCGCGATCCGGACGCCGGCCGCGACGGCGCGCCGGAAGGCGGCGCGATGGACGTCGACCACGGCGCGGGCCTTGGCCACGACCGAGGCCGGGATCGGCACCCCCGCGTCGGCCGCCTCGAGGACACCCATCGGGGCGACGAGGGTCGGCACGAAGAACGTTCCGCGCTCGAGCATGAGCTCGATCGCCTCGTCGTCCAGGTAGATCCCGTGCTCGATCGAGCGGATGCCGGCGCGGACAGCCGCCTTGATCCCCGGGGCGCCCTGGGCGTGGGCCATGACCGGGATCCCGGCCGCTTCCGCCTCCTCGACGAGCACGGCCAGCTCGGCGTCCCGGAAGTGGCCGTGGCGCGGGTCGTCGCGCGGTGACAGGACACCGCCCGAGGTGGCCACCTTGATCTGGTTGGCGCCCGCGCGAACGAGCTCACGCACGGCACGCCGCATCGCGTCCGGCCCGTCGACGATGCCCGACGGTCGACCGGGATGAGGCAGCCCGAACCCGGCCTCGTAGCCCGACGGGAACCAGTCGTCGCCGTGACCGCCGGTCTGGCTGAGCATCGTGATCGCGATCCGCAGGCGTGGACCGCGAACGAGCCCCTCGGCGACGGCCATCTGGAGCCCCAGGTCCGCCCCGCCGGCGTCGCGGACCGTCGTGATCCCCGCGTCGAGCGTGGCCCCGAGGCTCGTGATGGCGGTGTAGAACGGGTACGAGAACGGCTCGTTCACGTACCGCCACACGTCGACGTGCCCGAACATGACGTGGGTGTGGCAGTCGAACAGCCCGGGCAACAGGGTCCGGCCCGTGACGTCGACCGCCTCGTCGCCGTCGAGGCCGCTGCCGACGGCCACGAACCGCCCGTCCTCCACGACGACGTCTGCCCGGGCCGGTCGCGTGCCGCTCCCGTCGAACACCGAGCCGCCGTGGAACAGGAGCCGTGTCACGGGCCCGAGGATACGGCAGCCCACGGGGCGTCGGTGGCCGGCCGGCGCGCTCGCACCCGGCGGTCCGCGCGGCTCGGCCTGGCCCGCGCCTCCCTCGTCAGCCGGGACCGCCCGGACCGCGCGTCGGCCACCCGTCGCTACGCGGCGTCGTCGGCGGGCGGAAGGCCCATCCGCGCGGCCAGCCGCCGGGCGTCGTGGCCGACCCCGACGAGGGTCGCCGAGGTCTGGTTTCGCTGCCACAGTGAGCCAAGGACGTAGAGGCCCGGGACCTCGGTCTGGCCGTCGATCTGGCGCGGGAACCCCTGGGCATCGAGGATCGGGGCGGCGATCCAGTCGAAGTCCATCCGGTAGCCGGTCGTCCAGAGCACGGTCGAGACGCCGGCCTTCGCCAGGTCGAGCTCGTCGAGCACGGGCGGATCGAACGCGAACGCCTGGCGATCGTCGAGCGGGGCATCGATGGCGGCCCGCTCGATGAATCGGTCGATCAGGTCACGGAACCGTTCGTCGAAGAACCGGTCCGCCCGGTCGAGGTTGGCCGGCAGGTCCGAAGCGATCGCCAGCCGCTCGCCGTGGACGTCGGTGATCCGGCCGATGAGGGTCATCCCGTCGGCCGCGAACCGGCGCAGGTTGGTGTCGTGCCCGCCGTGGTGGCCGGACAGGTGCGGGTTGCCGGCCAGGCGCAGCCGGGGATCGGGTAGGTCGGCCGGCGTCGGCAACGGCGTCCCTAGCTCGTCACCCCGTCCCGAGAGCCCGGCGAGCCAGCGGAAGATGTCGCTGCCGCGGTACCGCCGCGGGAAGCGACCGGCCGACCCGACCGACAGGACCACCGGCCGCCCGGTCGCGAACAGCTCCTCGGCGATCTGGACGCCCGACTGTCCGGACCCGACGACGAGCACGCCACCGGGCGGAAGCGACGCCGCGTTCCGGTAGTCGTGCGAATGGAGCTGGGTGATCCGCGCCGGCAGCGCCGCGCCGACCGGCGGGATGCGTGGGTCGTGGAAGCTCCCCGTGGCGACGACGACCTCGCGGGCGTGGATCGGTCCGTTGCTCGTCTCGAGCCGCAGGCCGTCGTCGCGCGGCACGAGTCGGCGGACCTCGGTCTCGAGCGCGATCGGCGCATCGATCCGGGCGGCGTACCCGGCGATGCGGGCGGCGACCTCGTCGCGGGGCATGTAGCCGTCGGGCTCCGGGCCGTCGTACGGGGCCCCCGGGAACGCGACGGTCCAGCTCGGACCGACGAGCCGGAACGCGTTCCAGCGATCGAGCCACCCGCCGCCGACGCGGCTGCGCCGGTCGACCACGAGGTGCTCGCGTCCGGCGCTCCGCAGTCGATGGCTCATCGTCAGCCCGGCCTGGCCCGCCCCGACGACGACCGTGTCCACCCTTCGCATGGGGATCGGCGGGCGCGAAGGCGCTCGAGCAGCCCACGCGAGATCCACGCCGATCGACCCTCGCGCAGCCAGGAGGGCGAGGAGCAGGCCGTCGGATCATCGCTCGGCCGTGCCCTCCCGGCGAGCCCGACGGAGACGGTAAACTCGCTGGGCTCGGACGCGGTCGAGGTACGCCTGCGACTTGGCGATCTCCGTCGACAG
The DNA here is from genome assembly GCA_963825545.1 of uncultured Chloroflexia bacterium. Lineage (GTDB taxonomy): Bacteria > Chloroflexota > Limnocylindria > Limnocylindrales > CSP1-4 > Chersky-267. The sequence goes on from CAWGTR010000006.1 coordinate 180,859, forward strand.
GGCGGTGACGAAGTTGTCTGCATCGTGTCGAGGGCCGCGACCTTGAACGTGTCGATCTCGTCCATGGTGGCGTAGATGTTCGAGAACGCCTTCTGGAGGCGGGCGAGTCGACGGTCGCCGATGCCGCCTGCTCGTTGATCGTCCCCGACTGCTGGTGGAGCATCTCGGAGGTCGAATTCGATCAGCCGCGAGGTCGTCGTGTTCAGGGCGGTGATCTGATCGAGGACGAGCTGCTGGTCGGACAGCGCCTGGGCGACGATGACCGCGGTTCGCAGGGCGGAGATGGTCGTCGTCGTGGCCCGATCGACCCCCTTGATGGCTTCCAGGTTGTTGCGCCGGATGACGTCAAGAGCGAGGTACCCCTGGACGCTCACGGCAAGCTGGGTGAGCAGGTCCTGGTGCTTCTGGCGGATGTAGAAGAGCACATTGTCCTCCTTGAGGACCCTAGCCCGCTCCGGGTCCGACCCCTCGAGGGCGGCGACTCGATCCGACAGGGGCGTGTCGAGGTGCTGCGCCAGGTACGCGTACTGGCGCAGGCGGCCCATGACCACCCACAGGTTGACCTTCTCCTGCTCGATCGAGGCGTTGTCGCGCTGGAGCTCGTCCTGGCCGTGGTACAGCGAGGTGATGATGGCGTTGATGTGGCCCTGGCTCGACTGGTACTTGAGGAAGTAGTCCTCGAGCTTGCTGCCGGCGCCGAAGGGCAGCAGCCCGAGCAGCTTGTGCGGGCTCAGGAGGTCGCCCTGCTTCGACGGATCGAGGTCCTCGACCTGGTGGCGGAGCGAGAGGAGCGACTTGCTGACCGACGAGGCCTCGGTCAGGCCGCCCTGGGTCATCGCCGCAATCGGCTTCTCGAGCAGCCGGTTCGAAACGGCCGCCGAGGCGCGGATGTCCTCGTCACCGAGCTTGCCGATGTCGCTGATCTTGTCGCTGAAGGCCTGGCTGTGCGTGTCGAGCGTCGAGACCGCGTCGAGGTAGCCCGCGACCATCTCGTCGAGTCGCGTTGCGCTCGCTCGGATCGATCTGGACTTCGGCTTCGGCCTGGGCCGGTGGAACAGGCGCGACCGGCTCCGGCGCGACCAGCACGAGCGTGGACGCCTCGGCGGGCGCCGGCGTCGGCCACGGCCTCGTTCGCGGCGTCGGGGTCCGGCACGGCGGCTGGCGGCGGCTGGCTGGAGGAGGACTGATCGGTCACGGTGCTGCTCCTGATGTGGGCTCACTGGTCGGGCTGGACAAGGAGGGCGACGGAAGTCCGGCCCCCGGGTACGAGCTGAAGATCTCGTCGCCAGTGACCGACGATGAGGATCGCCGCCAGGCGCCGCGGATCCCTCGTCATCCGAGCGCCGAGGCGGCGCCAGTCACCGACATCCCACCCTCATCGCAATCTGCTCGCCGCGATCTCGAACGCCCGATCGGGCCACCGACACCGAGTCCCCCGCTGGGACAATCACACCACGCGCCGACGCGTCCGGCAAGCGGTCGCGCGCGGATCAGTCGCGCCGGCGTCCCCGGCGCGGTGCGCCGCCCGACCGTCCCGGGTCCGTATCCGGTGCGACGGTCTCGACCGGGCTGGCGCCGCCGCCGTTCGGATCGCCGAGCCGGCGCACCCAGACCGGGGCGCCGGCCTCGGATACGTCGCGCGGCGGGACGGTGCGCACGCCTGCGCTCGCGGCGTCGTTGTGCCGGCGGGCGACGCCGTCGCCCGACACGATCCGCGCGTAGCGCTCGGACGCGTCGATCAGCCGCTGCTCGGGCAACCGCGCGTCGCGCGGCGCGGCGAGTGGGTCGGGAGCGGGTGGGCGACGGCGCGTCAGGCGGGCGATCAGGCGCCCGAGGCGGCCGCCGGTCGGATCGATCGCCACGTCAGCCGAGGGTGCCGGTCGGGCTGTCCAGCGACGGGCCGGCCGCGTCGGCGGCGCCCACAGAGCCGCGCTGTCGGGCACGACCATCGCCGCCGCGACGTCGACGTCGGGCGCGATCGCCATCCGGCGGCGCGCGTGCAGGTCATCGTGGATCTGGGCGTGCGTCCGCGAGTCGGCGCTCGTCGGATCCGACTGCGCGTAGTCGTGCTCGTCGGGCCGCCACGGCACGCCCTCGGCGAACAGGACGCTGAACAACCGGACGAGGTCGGGGTCGAACTGGACGCCGGCGTGACGGCGCAGCTCGGCGATCGCCTTGTCGTGGCTGATCGCGCCGCGGTAGGGCCGGCCGGCGACCATCGCCTCGTACGCGTCGGCGATGGCGACGATCCGGGCGCCGACCGGGATCTCCTGGCCGGACAGCCCGTGGGGATAGCCCCGGCCGTCGTACCACTCGTGGTGGTGGAGGACGATCGTCGCCGCGTCGCGCAGGGCACCGGCCTGCTCGAGGACGACCTGGCCGATCTTCGGGTGCTCGGACACGACCCGCCACTCGGGGTCGGTGAGCTCGCCCGGGTTGGTCAGGATCTCGTCGGGGATCGCGAGCTTGCCGAGATCGTGGAGCAGGCTGGCCGTCCGGACGCGCTCCACCTCGCCGTTCGGGAGGTCGAGGGCGCGGGCCAGGCTGACGGCCATCTCGGCGATCATCGTCGACGGGCGGCCGGCCCACGGCGGTCGGGCGAACAGGGCGTCCTCGAGGGTGGCCGTCGCCGCGCCCATCGCCGCGCGGCCGACCTCGACGGCCCGCTCGCGCGCCTGCGGTCCGATCGCGGCGCGACGGACGAGACTGCCTTCCTCGATCTCGTGGAAGACGTAGACCTGATCGCGCCCGAGGGACTTGGCCGAGTACAGCGCGGCGTCCGCGTCGCGGACGAGCGCGTCGAGCTGGAGGAACTGGCCGGGGCCGCCGGCGACCCCGGCGCTCAGGGTGACCGCCAGGACGTGGCCGTCCTCGAGCCGGACCTGGCGCGAGCCGACGAGCCGGCGGAGCTTCTCCGCGGAGGCCGCGGCGGCGTCGGCGTCGGTCTCGGGCATCACGATCATGAATTCCTCGCCGCCGTAGCGGCCGACCAGGTCGACGCTCCGGACGTTGCTGCGTCAGGACGTCGGCGACCTCGCGCAGGACGGCGTCGCCGGCCATGTGGCCGTGGGTGTCGTTGACGCGCTTGAAGTGGTCGAGGTCGACGAGCACGATCGAGCACGGCCGCTGGTACCGGGCGGCCCGGTCGAGCTCTTCCTCGAGCCGGGCGAGCAGGGCCTGGCGGTTGAGCGCCCCGGTCAGGAGATCGACGGTCGCCAGCGTCCAGGCCTGGCCCATCCGCTCGGCCAATCGCCCGAAGCCGGCCCGCAGCCGGGCGTCGTCCACCTTGCCGGTGTCGACGGTCGCGGTCAGGTCGGTCGCGGTCGCGAGCCGATCGGTCAGCTCGAGGATCCGCCGCATCTGGCGCCGCCCGACGGTGGCCGCATAGCCCGCCGTCCCGACCAGCGCCCCGACGAGGGCGACCGCCAGGATGGCGAGCAAGAGTCCGGTTTGTTCCGTGATCGTCACCTGGTCCCGACACTCCCCAAGGTGCACGAAGCTAGACGCGTCCCCGTGAGCTCGGGGCGCGGATGGTTCGGACTCCGTGCAATCGTCGCGGCGCGGGCCGTCCGCGGGCCATAGCGAGATGGTCCCCGAAGGTCTGGCCCGCCGGTGGTACCACGGCGCGGTAAGGGGTGGTGCGCCGTCGCACGTCCCGGCGCGAACCGGGACCTTCGTACCGGTCGCGGATGGGTCCGGTGGGCGGCGGTGCGGTCGATGTCGCGCGGACGCACCGAACGGCGGCAGCCGGCCCCGGACCCGGGACCCAGGACGAGCCGGTCAGACGGTAAGGTGCGCCCCGACCAGCGGCTCGCCGCTGTCGGCGTCCTCGATCCGGACCGACCAGGCGGGTCCGTCCGGCCAGGCGAACGCGCGGACCGGGGTGCTCGCGCCGGCGGCCCCGAGGTACTCGAGCCGCCAGCGCCGCGGCACGTGCTCGAGCGCCGCGGCACGCCCTGGATCGGCCGCTCGGATGGCCTCCTCGGCCCAGTCGAGGTAGACCGCGTTGTTGACATGGGCCATCGGATCGAGCTCCTGGGGCCGGACCCGGAGCGACGTGGCCGGACGATCCCGCCGGCGGCGGCCGGCCGGACCCGGATCGGCTCGAACGTCCGCACGGTCATCCCGAAGACGGAGTCGAAGAATCGGCGGGATCCGCGTGGGGGCGCCCTCGGCCGTGCGTCATCGCCCAGTCGACGATGACGGTCGCGACCGGGCCGCCGGCCGCGTCGCGAACTCGGTCCGGCGCCGGCGCGCAGACCTTGCGCGCGGCGACCGCCCGGGTCGACGCCGACGATCGGTCGCCATGGACGATCGGCGCATGGAGCTCGAGCTCGACGCCGCGGACGAGCCAGGCCAGACCGCGCTCCCGGTACCAGGGCCGGCCGAACCCGCGCCGCTCCGAATGGACCGCGGCCAGGTCCGCGGCGAAGCGGAGCAGCACCGACGTCCGGATCGCGCCGGTCGGGCCGCCTCGTCGAACCGGACCCGGTACGCGGCTCGCCTGGCGCTCGCGGCGGTGCGGCCACGGTCGCCGGGTCGACGTCGCGGGGGCGTCGGCGGCGGCGGTCGCCCGCGCGTCACGTCGGTCGGCCGGGTCGGGACGGCCAGTCGGTCGAGGGTCTCGATGGTCACCAGCTCGGTCGCCGCGTGCGGCGCGGTCTGGCGGTCGAGCCGGACCTCGCACGACCGCCGGGCATCGAACACGACGAGACCGACGGTGAGCCGCTCGTCCTCGTCGGCGGCGTGGCTCCGCGCGTCGTCGAGCTGGTGGAGGACGTCCGGTCCGATCCCGCGCGCGCCCCACTTGCAGTCCCAGGCCTCGGCCGCTCGGCGATCTCGACCGTCACGTCGTACGGGTGGATCTCGGCCGCGACCCCGTCGAACAGGATCCGGCGCTCGCGCCGGACGGCCGCGGCGCGGGCCGCGCCGCGTCGGGCAGCGCCCCGCCGTGAGCGCCTCGACGATCGCGCCGCGGATCTGGCTGCGGACCTGGTCGCCGCGATCGGCGACCTCGAGCGAGACCGCGAGGACCGCCTCGGCCGCGGCCAGCCCGTCGGCCGCGGCGCGCCGGCCGAACAGGCTCGGGAACATCCGGCGCCAGACGCCGGGTCGGTCCGCTCGCCGTTCATCACGGCGCGGGCGAGGAGGCGCTCGGCCGGACCGAGCATCGGCCAGCAGGGCCGCGGCGCGGGCCACGAGCGGATCCGCCTGGATCGCCGCGTAGACGACGGCCCGGCCGTCTCGGGCGGCGTCCTGGAACCGCACCGCGCTCAGCCCGGCTCGCCGAGGGCGAGCAGCACGACCTGGGGAAACGTCGACAGCCAGTCGATCGCCCGGTGCGGATCCTCGATCGCCTCGATCTCGGCGACGGCCTCGTCGACCGCGGCCACGATATCCGGACCGGCCGGATCGCCGGCCCGGCGGTCGGCGACCTCGGTCAGCCGAGCGGCCCACGCCGAATCGAGGTCGTTGACATACGACCACTCATCCTCGATCTCCTCGCCGAGGTCGGCCAGCCGGCGCTGGGCCTCGAGTGCCCGGCGAACGAGATCACCCACGGGGACGGTGTCGGGGCTCATGGCGGCAGCCTAGCCGCGAGGCCGATCCGGCGTCGAGCGCGGTCAGTCCGACGGGGCGACGAACCCGGGGAGCGGGAGCGGCGGCGCCGGCGTGCCGGCGGCGGCATGGGCGCGGACGATCGTGAGCTCGAGCGTCCGTCGGCAGTGCTCGTCCCAGGACCGGCTGTACGCTCGACCCGCCTTGGTCCGGAGCCGGGCGGCCTCGGTCCGGTCCCCGCGCCGGGCAAGGGCGTCGAGGGCGTCGAGGGCGACGCGGTAGAGCACCGGCAGGTATTCGGCCAGGGCGGGATCCGTTCCCATCGCCTTCAACCTTGCGGACGGATGCCGCGCGACGCCATGACCGACACGTCCCGGTCGAGGTCGGACGTTCGGGTCACCAGTCGTCCGCGCACGTCGCCGAAGGGGCGAGCCATGGCACCATTGACCCGATGACGGACACGCTCGGCAGCTCGGATCCTGCGGCCATCCCGGGCTGTCGGGGACGTGGTACATCCTGCCTACGCCGTTCGACGTGCATGGAGCCCTGGATCGGGGCTCGCTGGCCCGGCTCGTCGGGGCCGCGATCGATTGGGGGGTCGACGGCCTGACGGCGATGGGGGTCATGGCCGAGCCGGGCAGCCTGACGCCGCGATGAGCGCGAGACCGCGCTGCGCGTCGTGGTCGAGGCGGCCGCCGGCCGGGTCCCGGTCGCGGTCGGGCTGCTCCGGTCCGACCGTCGGGACGGTCCGGGCGCTCATCGATCAGGCCCGCGGTCTCGGCGCGGTCGCGGCGATGGTCGCGCCGCCGACCCTGCTCCGGAACGTCGACCTGCTGCCCGGGTTCTACGGGGCGGTCGCCGCAGGACGTCGGCCTTCCGCTGATCGTCCAGGACGAGCCGGCCGCGACCGGTGTCGTCGTGCCGGTCTCCGTCCTGCGTGCCTGCCTGGCGAGCTCGGGGGCCCGGACGGTCAAGCTCGAGGATCCGCCGACACCGCCGAAGATCGGACGTCTGCTGGACGCCGATCCGAGCCTGAGCGTCTTCGGCGGCCTCGGCGGCGCGAGCGCCCTCTGGGAGCTCGACCGCGGCGCCTGCGGGACCATGACGGGGTTCGCCTACCCGGAGATCCTGCGCGCCGTCCGCGTCGCCCACGAGCGCGGGGAGCGCGCCGCTGCGGGCCGGCTGTTCGATCGCTACCTGCCGCTGATCGCCTATGAGGCGCAACCGATCGTCGGTCTCGCGATCCGCAAGGAGCTCCTCCGGCGACGCGGCGCGATCGATGCCGCGCGCGACACGCAGCGCCGGCGGTCCGCTCGATGGACCGACGCTCGATGCCCTGGACGGCATCCTCGGCCGGCTCGGGATCACGCCCTCGCTGGGCCGCTTCGAGCCCGAGCCCAGCCCGAGCCCGGTGAGTTGAACAGCGCGACGGAGGGAATTCCATGGACCTGGGACTGACCGGACGGACGGCGCTCGTGGGCGGTGCGTCGTCGGGGCTCGGCCGGGCCTCGGCCGTCGCCCTGGCGACCGAAGGCTGCCGGGTCGCGATCTGGTCGCGCGGCACGGCCGCCCTCGAAGAGACCGCGGCCGAGCTCCGAGCCCGATCTGGGACCGACGTCGTGGTCCTCGAGGGTGACGCCACGATGCCTGGCACGGGGCAGCGGATCGCCGCGGAGGCGCTGGCGGCCCTCGGGTCGATCGACATCGTCGTGCTCAACGCCGGCGGTCCTCCCCCGGTCGACCCGACGACCACCGACGCCGATGGCTGGACCCGCGCCTTCCAGCTGCTGTCGATCACCCCGATCGAGCTGGCGACAGCGCTCCTGCCCGGCATGCGCGATCGGGGCTGGGGCCGGGTCGTCGCGATCCTGTCATCGGGCGTCCGCCAACCGATCACCGACCTCGTCTATTCGAATGCCGGTCGCGGCGCGCTGACCGCCTGGCTCAAGACGACGGCCAGGGTCGTGGCGGCCGACGGCGTGACCGTGAACGGCGTCCTGCCGGGTCGACTCCAGACGCCACGGATCGACTTCCTCGACGAGAACCGGGCGAGATCGACGGGTGAGTCGGCCGACCGGGTCCGGGCCGCCCACATGGCCTCGATCCCGGCCGGCCGCTATGGACGCCCCGAGGAACTCGCGGCGTACGTCGCCTACCTCTGCTCCGAGCCCGCCGGCTACCAGACGGGCACGTTCACGGCCGTCGACGGCGGGCTGATCGCCGGGCTGCCCTGACCCACCGGGTCCACGACGCATCGGGTCCGGGTCGGACCGAATGGGCCGCGGTCAGTCTCCGCCGTGCCAGCCCGACCGGATCGCGAACCGATCGAACTCGTCGCGGGCCTCGGCCCAGGTCACGACCAGTCGATCGACGGTCGCGCCCGGCGGCCCGGCGGCGAGCTCGCGGGTGAAGGCCTCGAGGTCCTCCCGGGTGCCCTCGGCGACGGATCGGACCGCGCCGTCCGGCTCGTTGGCCACCCAGCCGGTGAGGCCCGCCGGGCGGCCCGCCGGCAACGAACATCCGGAACCCGACGCCCTGGACGCGGCCGCGGGCGATCACCTCGACCCGGGCCGGAGAGGACGCTCGGACGCGGGTCCGGTCATGCCGCGGCCGAGCCGGCCCGTGGCCAGGCCAGGATCGCGACGTCGATCGCCAGCTCCGGGCTGACGTTGCCGGCGACCGCCTCGGCGACCTGGTCCAGCCGGACGAGGAACGCGGCCGCGGCACCGGGGGCGAGCTCGTCGGCCGCGGCCTGGAGCTCCTCGAGCAGGCCGACGTCGTGGATCGCCCGCGACCCTGCCGGACCGATGACGGCGAGATCCCGGGCGACATCGCGCCAGATCGCCACGAGCTGACGCGCCGCCCGTCGGCGTTCGGCCGGTGCCAGACGGGACGGGCCGGCGTCGTCCTCCGCCTCGGCCGGGTCGTTGGCAGCGTCGACCGTCCGGGGGGCTGCGGCTCGATCGGTCGTCGCTCGGGCGCTGCCAGGCGCCGGTCCCTCGAGCGCGTCGGACAGATCGCGCGCCCGGGCCAACAGGTCACGGGTCGCGGCGAGCCGACCCGCGCGGCCGGTCGCCAGGAGGTCGAGCAGCGTCCGTCCGATCTCGTCCCGGATGACGGCCGCCTCGGGCGCGCGGGCGTAGGTCAGGGCGATCCCGGGTCGGCCTTCGGCGATCCGCGCGAGGCGCCCGGCGGTCGGTGCGTCGGCGAGTCCGAGCTCGACGACGAGCGCCTCGATCTCGCGCGCGCTCGTCGGGCCGAGCCTGACCCGCGCGCAGCGCGAGCGGACCGTCGGCAGGAGCAGCTCCTCGCGGTCGGCGCACAGGACGATCGTGACCCCCCGCGCCGGTTCCTCGAGCGTCTTGAGGAGCGCGTTCTGGGCGTCCTCGTTGAGCGCCGACGCACCCTCGACGATCGCCACCCGGGCCCCGCCCTCGACCGGGAGGAATGCCAGCTCGTGGAGGACATCCCGGACACCGCGGGCCGCCCTGGCGTCACGCGGGTCGCCGATGACGACCTGCCCGCCGGCCCCCTCCGGGGCGAGCCGGTGGACGTCGGGATGGTTGCCGGCCGCGACGAGACGGCAGGCCCGACACGCTCGACACGGCCGGACCGCCGGGTCCGGATCGGTGCACAGGAGACCGGCGGCCAGATCGAGGGCCAGGGTCGTCTTGCCGACCGATGGCGGCCCGACGAGCAGGACGGCATGGGGCGCCTGCCCGGTCGTCATCCGGGCGATCGCGGCCAGCGCGGCCGGCTGGCCGCGGGTCAGCCAGCCCGGACCGGCGGCGCTCACCGCCGGCCCTCGCTGGGCGTCACGGGCGACCGGCCGACGACGGGATCGGCTCGCCGTCGGCCAGGCGTCCGGGCTGCTGGCCTCGGCCGCCGGCTTGCGGGTCGTGGTCCGGCGCTTCGGCGCGGCGGCCTCGGCATCGGACGCGGACTCGCGTGCGTCGACCGCCTTGGCCGCGGGCTTCCGGGTCGTGCGGCGCTTCGGCGCGGCGGCCTCGGCGACTGGCCTCGGCGTCGGCGCAGCCGGCCTCGGCGGCGGGCTTCCGGGTCGTGGTCCGGCGCTTCGGGCGCCGGGCTGTCGGCGGCATCGGACGCGGCCTCGGCCGCGGCCGACGAGCCGGCGTTGGCGGCGGGCTTGCGGCGCCGTGGTCCGGCGCTTCGGCGCGGCGGCCTCCCGGCACCGGCGCGGACTCGGTCGTCGGCCTCGGTCGTCATCGGGCGAGCCGGCGCGCCGATGCCGGTCGGTCGTCGGCCGCGTCGGGCCAGCTGCGCCCGGAGCATGGCCTCGATCTTCGGGCGGGACCTCGCTCCACGGCTCGTCGGAGTCGGCCGCCGGGCCGGCCGGTCGCGTCCGGGTCGCGGGCCGCGGGCCACGATCGTCGCGGCGGGGGTCGCGGCCGCCTCGGCCGGCGGCACTGCCGCCGCCGGCCACTGCGGCCGGAGACGTCGGGATAGCGGTTGATCCCGCCGCCCCCGCCGCCCGGCCGTAGCGCTCGCGATCGACGGCGGCTGAGTAGCCGCCGCCGACCGCCACCGCGCCCCGCCGGCCGACCGCCGCGCCCGGGCGGTCCCGCCGCGGCGCTGCTCGGCGATGAGGTACTCGGGGATCGCCGGCTCGTCCGTCCTCGTCCGCGGTCGAACGGGCGTCGACTCGACGACGATGGCGGTGCGGACTGGCCCGATCTGCGAATCCCAGACGGAGCCGAACGGCGCCCGGTCGCGGCCCGCGCGGCGCGGTCGGGGCTTCGTCCTCGGGGTCGTCGACCGGTCCTCGGCCGCTCGCTCGGTCGGGCGAGGTCGCGCGCGTCGGCGCGCTCGGTCGGCTCCTCGGCGCGAGGGCGATCGTCTCGGCCACGCCGTCCTCGCCCACGTCCGCGGCCGCGCCGCGGCCGCGCGCCGCCGCGGCGCCGTCGCCGTCGCGGCCGGCTCCGTCGCCGTCGGCGACGAGCCGGCTCGTCGGGTCCCGTCGCGGCGTCGGTCGCCTCGTCGTCGAGGTCGTCGAGGCTGAAGACCTCGGCCTGGCCAGCCGGCCTCGCCATCGCCGGCCTTCGACAGCTTCTCGCCCGGCAGGGCGACCAGCCCGACGCCGTCGGCGGCGCCACGGCGACCGGCTCCGCCTCGACCGCGTCCGGCGGCGTGGTCGACGCGTCCGCGACCGGCCGGTCGCGGCGACGGGCTCGCGCTCGGCGTCGCCGGTCCGACCGCGGCCTCGGCCGCGTGCCCCGGCCGCGGCCCGGCCGGTCCCCTCGGTCAGCTTGTCGGGGACCTCGGTCATCGACAGGTCCGTCGCCGTCGTCGGCGACCCGCCGGCCGCTGCGCGACGAGCCCTTCTCGACCTTGGCGAGCTGGATGATGTCGGTGAACAGGTCGGCGACGTCGATCAGGTCCGACGAGGTGTTGCCGCGGAAGCTGATGACCTCGACGCGGACGCCCATCTCCTGGACCGCCCGGATGGCCGGCGCGAAGTCGCCGTCGCCCGACACGACGATCGCGACGTCGAGGTTCCGGGCCGTCTTCATCATGTCGACGACGAGCTCGATGTCGAGGTTCGCCTTGACCTTGCCGTCGCCGTACTTGCGGATGTCCTTGCTCACGACCTTGTAGCCGTGGCGCGCCAGGAAGTTATGGAAGTTGCGCTGGTTCTCGTTGTCCGGGTCGAGGCCCGTGTATGCATACGCGCGCACGAAGTCGCGTCCGGCGATGGCCGACTTCAGCAGCGTGACGTAATCGATGTCCACGCCGGCCGCCTTGGCCGCGTAGAAGATGTTCGCCACGTCCACGAAGACGGCTACGTTCTTGCCCACATTGACTCCTTGATCTGATGGTTGGCCGGGCGTCGCGCCGCAGCGCAGCTCGGCCGGGTGTGATTCGGTCATGGTTGCGGACGCGCGGCCGGAGCCGTCGCGACCGGGCGTTCGAGGAGCGAGGACCGGACTCGCCGAAACCCATGCCGCTCCCAGCGCGGGCGCGTTCGCCGGGTCGTCCGGCCGGGCGGCCTCGACGACTCGCACAGCCCTTGTTGCGGGCCGAGCGGAGGACTTCCTCGATGAGCGCGTCGGCGATCGCGTCGGCGTCGTGGTCGCGGGTCGACGACGAGGAGGTCGACGGTCCCGACGAAGCCGCCGGCCCGGACCGACGGCCGGAGGGCGAGGATCGCGCCACCGACGACGACCGCGCGATCTCCGCGACGAGGACGCTGGCCTGCGGCAGGTAGACGAGCTGGCGGAGCAGATCGGGGGCGACGAGCGGGCCCTGGTCGCGGTCACCGACGCCGTCCCGCCGCTGCAGGGCGACGAGCCGATCGATGTCCGTGATCCGGGCCGCTCGAACCTGGTATTCCACGCTGACGGGTGCGACCTCGCGAGGGTCGGCGCCGGCCCTCGATCGTGGGTTCGAGCGAGGCGAACCGGATGCCCGCGATCTCGAGCGCATCTGCGGTGGGCGAATGGTTCGACCCGCTCGACAGCCGTCCGCAGGGCGCTCGTCGACCGGATATTGCAATCAGGCGCCGATGGCTAATATACGGCATCGCTTCGGCGGCCACCTGCGCGCCGCCCGGAAGCTGGGACCGGCCGTCACTCGCTCGTCCGCATCGCGATCCGCTCGAGAACCGTCCGCCATGGGGAGGGCGCGCGGCCGATCGGACCGAGGCCGCGGATGACCGTCCGGATCGGGTCCCGCGCCGGGAATCGCGCCAGAGTGGTTACGACCGGTGATTTGGAGGAGAACGGATGAGACTGTCACAAGGTCAGTGCGCTCGCGCGCCGTCAGCATGCCTGGCGTTCGCGGCGTGCAGCAGCGGTGGCAGCGGCTCGGCCGCACCGAGCGCGGTGCGCGGGCAGCGCGCGGCCGCCGGCAAACAGCCAAGGGCAAGGTCTGCGCGAACAAGAAGGGCAAGAGCACGACCGAGATCCACGTCTACTCGAGCCTGCCGCTCGGGGGGACGAGCCCCCGCAGACCACCGCGATGGTCGAGCGATCAAGGAGACGCTCGACGGCCAGAAGGTCGGCAACTTCACGATCAAGTACACGAGCCTTGACGACTCGTCGGCCGCCAAGAACGGCGACTGGGACGGCACGGTCGAGCAGGCGAACGCCAACACGGCCGCCAACGACCCGGACGCGATGGTCTACATCGGCACCTACAACTCGGGCGCCGCAAAGCTGTCGATCCCGATCCTGAACGGCGCCTGCCTGGTGATGTTCAGCCCGGCCAACAGCTATCCCGGCCTGACCAAGGCGGTCGACGGCGTGACCGCGCCGGGCGAGCCGGATTCCTACTATCCGGGCGGCTATCGCAACTACGCCCGCGTCATCAACACCGACGACGCTCAGGGTGCGCGCGTCGTCCGAGTGGGCCTTCTCGCTCGGCTCAAGAAGGCCTACGTCATCGACGATGGCCAGACCTACGGCCAGGGCATCGGCCGCGCCTGGGCGCAGCACTTCGGCAAGATCGGCGGCAAGGTCGTCAGCGCCGAACGGCTGGCTCCGAGAGCTACGACCCCAAGGCGACCGACTACAGCTCCCTCGCCCAGAAGATCAAGTCGTCCGGCGCGGACGTCGTCTTCGTCGGTGCGATCACCGGCCAGGGCACGGCCAAGCTCTGGAAGGACATCAAGGCCGCCAACCCGGACATCACGATGTTCGGCCCGGACGGCGTCAACGAGAAGTCCTGGGCTGACGGCGCCGGCGCGGCCGGCAACGGCACGTACCTCACCTTCGGTGGCGTCGACATCAGCCAGCTGACCGGCACCGGCAAGGCCTGGGCGGACGCGTACAAGACGGCTCACAATGGCGACCCAGCCGCCGTTCTACGCCGCCTACGGCCAGGCCGCCGCCGCAGGTCGTCCTGGCCGCCCTCCAGAAGGCCGCCACCAACGATCGGGCCGAGGTCCTGGAGGCGCATCATGGGCACCAGCGGGCTCGACGACCGTCATCGGCTCGATGACGCTTCGACCCGAATGGCGACCCGAAGGGTGGCGTCATCTCCAGCTACCAGATGGGCACCGCCTGGCCGCCCGAGTACAAGGGCGTCATCACCCAGTCGAAGCCGAACTAGGCAGCCTCCGGCTAACCTAGAGGTAAATCGTCGGGGCGGGCCAGCAGGCCCGCCCCGAACGCACATCTGGCCCGATTCCGCGCGATCACTGCATCCAGAGGATTGGCCGCTATGGACCAGCTCATCCAGACGCTCATCATCGGCCTGGCCAACGGCCTGATCTTCGCGCTCGTCGCCCTCGGCTACACGCTCGTCTACGGAATCATCGAGCTCATCAACTTCGCCCACGGCGACGTCTTCATGATCGGCTCGATGCATCGCGTTCGCGCTGATGGCGCCGACTCGAGTCGGCGGCTTCGGGATCTTCCCGGTCACCGCCGGCACGCCGGTCCCGCTGATGATCGTGCGGATCATCCTGCACCCTGGCGGTCACCATGGCCATGACCGCCGGCTCGAACGTCGGCATCGAGCGGGTCGCCTACCGGCCCCTCCGTCACGCGCCGAAGCTCGCCCCGCTCATCTCCGCGATCGGCATGAGCTTCGTGCTCTGAACGTCGGCCTGCGTGTTCGCCGGCGCCACCAGCGGACGGTCGAGGCCGTCTTCCCGACGAACAACCTGCTCGAGGCGTTCGGGATCACGTCGATCAGCGATCACGCCTGCCGCAGGTCTTCGTCGCGTCGTGACGATCCCGCTGCTGTTCGTCCTGACGCTGGTTCGTCGGCAGGACCCGGCAGGGCCGGGCGATGCGAGCGACGGCGCAGGACCCCGACACGGCCGGCCTGATGGGCGTCGACATCAACCGGACGATCGCCATCACGTTCCTCATCGGCGGCGCCCTGGCCGGCGCGGCCGGCGTGGTGCAGATCCTGTACAACAACGTACACCGTCTGGAACCTGGGCTTCCGCTTCGGCCTCAACTCGTTCACCGCCGCGGTCCTCGGCGGGATCGGGAACCTGCAGGGCGCCGTGCTCGGCGCCCTGGTCCTCGGCGAGGTCAACTCCCTCAGCGACCGCTACGTGTCGCGCGAACTGGACGCAGGCGATCGTCTTCGGCGTCCTGATCGCGATCCTCGTGTTCAAGCCGACCGGCCTCCTCGGCCAGCAGCTGGCGGATCGGGCATGAGCGCGACGGCGACGACGATCGGCATCGGGCGCGGGCGGCTGGCTCGGCCATATCGGCGACACGCGGCGGCGATGCCCGGGCGCTACGCGAACGCGCTCCGTCAAGCGCGGGCGGACCGATGTTGACGGTCATGTTCATCGTGGTCGTGCTCTACCCGGTCATCGGCCAGCAGATCCTGGCCGACTTCTCCCGGAACGTCTTCCCGCTGCCGTTCCCCGACGACACGGTCGTGACATTCATGACGATCTTCGCGATCATGGCCGTCGGGCTGAACATCGTGGCCGGGTTCGCCGGCCTGCTCGACCTCGGCTACGTCGCCTTCTATGCGATCGGGGCGTACGTCGCCGCGTTCCTCGCGTCGCCCCACTTGGGGGCCCTCGGCATCAACCTGACCTTCCTCGGCCACGTCGGGCCGGGCGCGCGGGGATCCATCTCCCGTACTGGCTCATCGCGATCATTGCGGTCATCGTCGTCGCCACGTTCGGCGCCCTGCTCGGCGCTCCGACGCTGCGGCTGCGGGGCGACTACCTCGCGATCGTCACCCTCGGGTTCGGCGAGATCGTGCCGCTGTTCTTCAAGAACCTGTCGAGCGTGACCTTCTCGCTCAACCTGGGTCCGATCAACATCAGCATCGAGAACGCCAACTGGACAGGCGGGGTGCAGGGGATCAACCCGATCGACCCACCCTACCTGCCCGGCCTCGGCCTCATCTTCGACGCGCGCTCCGGGCCGCTGGCCGTCTACCTCGGCCTGTTCCTGCTGATGATCGCGATCGTCGTCGCCTTGAACCTGGAGCACTCCCGGATCGGTCGGGCCTGGAGGCGCGATCCGCGAGGACGAGACGGCCGCCGAGATGATGGGCGTCAACACGCTCCGCACGAAGCTCCTGGCGTTCGCCCTTGGCGCGAGCTTCGCCGGCGTCGCCGGCTCGTTCCAGGCGTCCTACCTGGGCGCTTCGACGTCCGACTTCTTCGACTTCTCGATCTCGATCCTCGTCCTGATCATGGTCATCCTGGGTGGCATCGGCAACGTCTGGGGGGCGTCCTCGGGGCGTTCGCGCTGACCTACATGGACAAGACGCTGCTGCCGTACATCGGCCAGCGCGATCGGCGATGTCGCGCCGTCCATCCCGAACCCGGCCCAGTACAACTTCCTGATCTTCGGGGTCATCCTGGTGGTGATGATGCGGTTCCGGCCGCAGGGCTTCCTGCCGAGCCGCCAGCGCGAGGCGGAGCTGAGCGTCGCCGGCCTTGCCCAGGCCGAGGCCGAGCTGGGCATGCCGGTCGACCTCGACAACGTGGAGCTCGCGCCACCGGGCCAGGACGAGACGTCCGCCGACGCCCGGGCCCCGGAGACGACCGGCGAGGCGCGAGACCAGTGACCGCCGGGCCAAATGCCGCTCCGTCGCCGCCCGCCGCGATGCTGACCGGCGCGATCCCGGACGACGCCTGCTCGTCAAGGCGCGCGGCGTCACCAAGAAGTTCGGCGGCCTGACCGCCGTCAACAACGTCGACTTCGACATCCCGCGCGGGTCGATCGTCTCGCTCATCGGCCCGAACGGCGCGGGCAAGACGACGTTCTTCAACATGATCACCGGCTACTACGTCCCGACCGGCGGCGAAATCGACGTTCGACGGGCTGGCCGCTCATCGACCCGGCGGCGCAAGGGGAAGGTCCGCTCGAAGAAGCCGCACGAAGTGACGGCGATGGGGATCGGCCGGACCTTCCAGA
The DNA here is from genome assembly GCA_963825545.1 of uncultured Chloroflexia bacterium. GTDB lineage: Bacteria > Chloroflexota > Limnocylindria > Limnocylindrales > CSP1-4 > Chersky-267. The sequence continues at coordinate 197,283 of CAWGTR010000006.1, forward strand.
ACATCCGCCTGTTCGGGGCGATGTCGGTCCTCGACAACGTGCGGGTCGGGTCTCAACGTTCACCTGGGGAGCCACTGGTGGGACGCGGTCGTGCGGAGGCCGAGGATGCTCCGCGAGGAGCAGGCCGCGATCGACTAGGCGATGGAGCTGCTCGAAGCTGGTCGACCTCGACGAGCGCGTCGGAGTGGTGGGCGCGGAACCTGCCGTACGGCGACCAGCGCCGCCTGGAGATCGCGCGGGCCCTGGCGACCCGCCCGAAGCTGCTCCTGCTCGACGAGCCGACGGCCGGCATGAACAGCAGCGAGACCCGCGAGATGACCGACTTCATCCGCAAGCTGCGAGCGAGATGGGCCTGACCGTCCTGCTCATCGAGCACGACATGCGGGTCGTCATGGGCATCAGCGACCGGATCACCGTCCTCGACTACGGCGAGGTCATCGCCGAGGGCGCGCCCGGCCGAGGTCCGGGCGAACCCGCGGGTCATCGAGGCCTATCTCGGTCGCGGCGCGGCGGAGGCCTGACGATGGCGCTGCTCGAGATCAACGACATCCACACCTACTACGGCGCGATCCACGCCCTGCGCGGGGTCTCGATGTCGATCGACGAGGGCGAGATCGTCACCCTCATCGGCGCGAACGGCGCCGGCAAGTCGACGACGCTGCGGACGATCTCCGGCCTGCTCCGGCCCCGCCAGGGCGACGATCACCCTTGCGCGGCAAGAAGATCGACGGCATGCGGCCGCACGAGATCGTCGGGCTGGGGGTGTGCCAGGCCCCGAGGGCCGTCGCGTCTTCGCGCGGATGTCCGTCCACGAGAACCTCGAGATGGGCGCGTTCGCACGGCGCGACAAGTCCAGCTGACGGACGACTACGAGCGGGTCTACACGCTGTTCCCGCGCCTCGCGAGCGGACCGCGCAGCAGGCCGGGACGCTGTCGGGCGGCGAGCAGCAGATGCTGGCGATCGGGCGAGCGCTCATGGCCGCCCCGAAGGTCCTCCTGCTGGACGAGCCGTCGATGGGCCTCGCGCCGATCCTCGTCGAGCAGATCTTCCACGATCATCCGGAGATCAACAAGCAGGGCACGACGGTGCTGCTGGTCGAGCAGAACGCGCTGATGGCCCTCGGCGTCGCGAACCGCGGCTACATCCTCCAGACCGGCGAGATCGTGCTCACCGACGCCGCCGCCGCGCTGGCCCGGACGAGGCCGTCAAGAAGGCCTATCTCGGAGGGGACTGATCCCGACCGAACATGGACGACGTCGAGCCCGTCCGCTCGTCCCCATCGCCGTTCGGCGGTCACGGCGGGCTGGTCGGTGGCCTGCTCGCGCTCGTCCTGATCGTGCTGATCCTGAAGCCGTGGGGGTCCGACGCCGGCCATGCCGCGAGCGCCGTGGTGGTGCCGACCGCCAGCCCGACCCCGAGCCCGACGGCCAGCCCACCACCGGACAACGGCTACAGCAACGTCGGCTACGATCCGTCGATCTTCGGGATCGCGCCGCCGGCCCCGCGGTGGGGGATCTGGCCGGTCGGCTATCTCGTGACGTTCGGATTCGTCGCGCAGGTCCCGGACGCCCCGGCGCCGGGCACCTCGCCGGAGCCGTCCCCGTCCGGTCTGTCGGCCCTGCCCGGCAGCCCGTTGCCCGGCGCCACGAGCCCCGGCCCCGGAGCCTCGCCGAACCCGGCGCCGACGGCCTCCCCGGCGCCGTCGTCCGCGCCGGCGGATGGCGGGCCGCTCTGGCCGGGTCGCTTCGACGTGCCCGACGGGACCCATCTCCTGCTGGTCGGGATCAACATGCCAACCGGGTTCAGCCTTCAGTCGTCGTCGCTCGAGCGTCTCGGCGCCACGGGTGCCTGGGAGGCCGTCCAGCTCGATCGCTACCCGCCGCCGTGGGACCACTTCGCCGTCGTCGGCCTCCCGCGCCGCGAGAGCGACGGCCACCTCGAGTCGTGGCCCGCCGGCCACTATCGCCTGACCGTGGCCTTCGATCCGAGCGGCATCAGCCGCACCATCGAGATCGTCGTGTCGGAGCGGACGCCAACGCCCTGATTGCGATCGAGCGTCGTACACTGGCGCCCCTGTCCGCGGTGCCGTCGTGACCCGGATGCCGCGGACAAGAAGGAGGAGGAACCGCGCATGATCAAGCGAGGGATCTCGCTGCTCGCTGCCGCCACGGCGTTCCTGGCGGCCTGCACCGGGACCGGGTCGAGCCCGGCCCCGACGACGGCACCGACCACGGCGCCGTCCCGGTCGGCTCCGCGGCCCCGTCCGTGGCCGCCTCGGCCGCCGCCGATCGCCGGCGGCCTGCTCGACAAGGTCCTGAAGGCCGGCAAGCTCATCGTGTCGACCGACCCGAACTACGCGCCGCAGTCGTTCCTCAAGCCGGACGGGTCGTACGAGGGCTTCGACATCGACGTCGCCAACGAGATCGGCAAGCGGCTCGGCGTCAAGGTCGAGTTCGTGACCCCGGGCTGGGACACGATCACCGCCGGCTCGTGGGCCGGCCGCTGGGACATCAGCGTCGGGTCGATGACGATCACCGTCCCGCGCCAGCAGGTCCTCGACTTCAGCCCGCCGTACTACTACACCCCGGCCCAGATGACGGCGACGACGGCCTCGGGGATCACCAGCCTCGACGGGCTCGCCGGCAAGACCGTCTGCGTCGGAACCTCGACGACCTACCAGGACTGGCTGGGGGGGAAGCTCCAGAGCGTGTCGCTCGGACCGGTGGCGACGCCGCCCGCCGGCGTCAAGGTCCAGACCCTCGACACCGATCAGGCGTGCGCCCAGGCGATCACCGCCGGGCGGAAGGACGCCCAGGGCTTCCTGAGCTCGAGCACCACCATCGACTCGGCCATCACGAACGGCACCCCGATCGTCAAGGTCGGCGCCCCGGTCTTCACCGAGCAGCTCGCGGTGTCGGTCGACAAGAGCGGCCCGAACGATTCGGACTTCATGGCCGCGCTCAACCAGATCATCCCCGCCATGCACGCGGACGGGACGCTGACCGCGTTCTCGAACAAGTGGTTCAAGGCCGACCTGACCAACCCGCCGGCGCAGTGAGGCGTCGGTTCGGCTGATCCCGGGTTCCCAGTTCGCAGGGGCGCCGCGACGGCGCCCCTGCCCGTCTCAGGGAGGAGCCATGACCGCCCAGGCAGCTGTCGGCGCCGAGGGACTGGCGCCCATCGTCCTCGAGATCGAGGCCGCCAACCGGCGCCGGCGTACGAGCTTCCGGGTCCGGTTCCTCCTGACCTGGGCGGTGACGCTCGGGCTCGTCGCGATCTTCCTCGCGGCGACCGTCAGGATCAAGCCGGACTTCATCCTGAACTGGCTGCCGTTCATCGTCGGCGGGATCTGGATCACCCTGTTCATCTCGATCACGTCGATCATCCTGGCCGTGTTCCTGGCCGTGTTCGGGGCGCTCGGGCGGCTGTCGTCCAACCCGTTCTTCAACGGCCTGGCGTCGCTCTACGTGTCGATCGTCCGTGGCACGCCGCTGATCGTCCAGATCTTCTTCATCTTCCTGGCATTGCCCGCGACCGGGATCGTGCTCGACCCGCTCCCGACCGGGATCATCGCGCTCGGCTTCAACTACGGGGCCTACCTGACCGAAGTCTTCCGGGCAGGGATCCAGGCCGTCCCGAGCGGCCAGGTCGAGGCCGCCCGGGCGCTCGGTCTGCCCGAGCGTGAGGTGCTGCGCAGGATCGTCCTGCCGCAGGCGATCCGGATCGTGATCCCCGCCGTCGGCAACGACTTCATCGCCATGACCAAGGACTCGGCGCTCGTGTCGGTCATCGGCGTCCAGGAGCTCCTGTGGCGCGCCCAGGCAGCCGGACGGCCGTACAACCAGACTTCTCGACGATCATCGTCGCGGCGATCATGTACTGGATGCTCACGCTCGTGCTGTCCTACTTCCAGGCCCGCCTCGAGCGGCGGATGGCCGCCGGGGATCGCAACCGATGAGCCCGTCCGTCAGCGACGTCTCGGCCACTGTCCAGCCGCAGCATGACCCGTTCGCCGCGCCCGGGGCGCTGACCCCGCCGGGCAGCCGAGCCGATCGTGGCGATCTCGCGGGCTGGAGAAGTACTTCGGCCGGAACCACGTCCTGCGCGGCTGCACCCTCGAGGTCTTCCCGCGCGAGACGATCTGCCTCATCGGGCGCTCCGGGTCGGGCAAGAGCACGCTCCTGCGCTGCATCAACTTCCTCGAGGAGCCGAGCGTCGGCGTCGGTCGTCGTCGACGGCATCAAGGTCAACGCCGACCCGCTCCAGCGCACGCTCCTCGGCCGATCGCGAGCGGATCCGCAAGATCCGGACGAGCGCCCAGATGGTGTTCCAGGAGTTCAACCTCTTCCCGCACATGAAGGTCATCGACAACCTGATCGAAGGCCCGATGAAGACGAACGGCGTCCCGCGCGATCAGGCGATCGCGACCGCCGAGAAGTTCCTCGATAAGGTCGGCCTGCGCGAGAAGCGCGACGAGTACCCGGCCCGGCTATCGGGTGGCCAGAAGCAGCGCGTGGCGATCGCCCGGGCGCTGACGATGGAGCCGAAGGTCCTGCTGTTCGACGAGCCGACCTCGGCGCTCGACCCGACCCTCGTCGGCGAGGTGCTCAAGGTCATGGCCGAGCTGGCCCACGAGGGCTCGACGATGATCGTGGTGACCCACGAGATGGCGTTCGCGCGAGAGGCCGCGGACCGGGTCTACTTCATCGAGGAGGGGGTGTTCGTCGAGGCCGGGCCGCCCGAGCAGGTCATCGAGCACCCACAGGACCCGCGGACGGCGCGCTTCCTCGCCCGGCTCCTCAACAAGGTCTGACGCCGGGGCCGGACGACCCGACGCGATCAGATCCTCCGCTCGGCGGAGATCTCGTACGTCGCCCGGACGAGGATGACCAGGCCGACCAGGACGACCCACGCGCCCGGCGCGAGGTCGGGGCGGAGCCCGGCCGGGTCGATGAGCACGAACTCGACCATCCGCCAGGCGTAGGCGCCGACGGCGACCGCCGTCACGATCCCGAACGACAGCGCCCGGTCGAGCCCGAGCGGCTTGTCGCCGGCCGCGTACGGCAGGCTGACGAGGGCGAGGATCGCCAGCGCGCAGATGAACACGACGATTCCCTTGTCGGAGAACGCGTTCGTCGTGATCGGGGTCAGGCCGGCCGCGCCGCCGGTCGCCGAATACCACGGCAGCACGCAGCCGACGAGGATGACGATCGCCCCGATCGCGGCCAGGAGCCGGCCCCGGCCCAGCGGTCGACGATGCACGGTCCGGCCTCAGCCTCCGCCCGAGTAGACCTCGGGGCGGAGCACGCCCACGAAGCGCAGGTTCCGGTACAGCTCGCCGTAGTCGAGCCCGTAGCCCACGACGAAGCGATCCTCGATCGTGAACCCGGTGTAGTCGACCGGGATCTCGACGAGGCGGCGGGCCGGCTTGTCGAGGAGGGTGCAGATCCGCAGCGAGGCCGGGTTCTTGCCGCGCAGGTAGCGGATGCAGGTAGTTGAGGGTCAGGCCCGTGTCGATGATGTCCTCGACGAGGAGCACGTCCTCGCCGGCGATGCTCGCCGAGAGGTCCTTGAGGATGCGGACCAGCCCCGACGACTCGGTCGCCGTGCCGCCGTAGGACGAGACCTCCATGAGGTCGATCCGGACCGGCACGTCGATCGCCCGCATCAGGTCGGCCATGAACGGGAGCGAGCCCTTCAGGACGCTGACCAGGGTCAGGTTCCGGCCGCGGTAGTCGTCGCTGATCCGCTGCCCGAGCTCGCGCACGCGGGCCTGGATCGCGTCCTCCGACACCAGGACCTCGGCCACGTCGGCGTGGAGGTCGGTCTGGGCGGTCATCGCGTGCCACCGGGCGTCGGTCGTCGCGGCCGGCAGGTCGGTCCGGCCGAGCGACCGAGCGGCGGCGCCGGCGGCGGCGCACGGGCGCCACGGCCGCGACCCCGGGACCGCCGGCGAGCGGTTCGACCGGCGGCTCCGGCTCGACCGGGCTCCCGAGCCGGCCGGCGAGGAGGTCCGGCGTAGGGGCGCTCCGGGGTGACCTGGCCGGGCGTCCCGGACAGCTCCTCGGCCAGCGCGAAGCGGCCGTACTTGAGCATCAGGGCCCGGAAGTCGCGGGCGTAGAACAGCTTGATCCGCACGTCCGGGTAGAGCTCGCGCAGCCGGCGCAGCTTGCGGTTCTTCTTGCGGACGAGCTTCTGGCGGAGCGTGGTCATCTCGACGTAGAGGTCGAGGTCCGGCAGGTAGAAGTCCGGCGCGAAGCTCTCGAGGACGTCGCCGTCGGTGTTCCACAGGATCGGGAAGACGTGCGGCTCGTACTCCCAGCGGACCGCGTAGAAGTCGAGGATCCGCGACAGCTCGGCCTCGCTCGCGTGGGCGAACGCCGGGCCGGCCTCGACGCTCGGCGACGCCGTCGTCGTCGGGCTCGGACGATCCCGCGTCGACGGGACCCGGCGCACGGGCTCCGTCGGGCCGCGGGTCGATCACGCGGCCGCCCGACGTGCGGCGAGCGCTGGCGATCCGTCGCGCAGGTCCATCGAAGCGCAGTCTAGCCGACCGCCGGTCGAGCGGTCGCTCGGTTCGCCCCGGCCGATCCGGCCGATACTCTGCCCCGAGTCGCCGATACTGATGGGGAGTATGATCCAGCGGATCGGACGACGACCGTCCGGACCGATGCAACCGAAACGAGACGAGATGCCGACGACCACCCGAGCCAGCCGACCGGCCCAGGCGATCGAGCCACCCGACGACTTCCGGCACAGCTACTCGAAGGACAAGGCGACGCTCGTCCGCCGGCTGAGCCGGATCGAGGGCCAGGTCCGCGGGATCGCCCGGATGATCGAGCGCGACGAGTACTGCGTGGACATCCTCCAGCAGACCGCCGCGCTGCGGGCGGCCGTCGATGCCGTCTCGATCATGATCCTCGAGGACCACGTCCGGGGCTGCGTCCGGACCGCCGCCGAGCGGGGCGAGGCCGACGCATACGTGGACGAGGTGATCGACGTCGTCCGGCGGACGATCGGCCGACCGGTCCGTCCGGCGCGCGGGGCCTGAGGCTCGACAACCGGGCTGCCTGCGCGGGGTACTTCCGGGCCACGCCCGGCGGCGGACGGGGGATTTCCCGGATGCACCGGGCGCGGGACGATGACCTCGATGGCCGACCGCTATCCACCGCTCATCCGGATGCCCGGTCGGACGCCCACCGTCGACCCGCCGGGCCCATACGTCGAACGCCGGCAGCGATCGCGCCGGCGCGAGGATCGGCTTGCTCACGAGGAGGCCGCGCTGCTCGCGCGCGCCCTCGACGTCCTCGTCGCCGACGCCCCGGCCGAGGCACGCCTGGCCGGGCTGCTCGATCTCCTCGCCCACACCGTCGGCGCGCGGCGCGCCGCCGTCCTGTCGGGCGGTCCGGAGCGGCGAGTCGCCGTGTCGCTCGGGCCCGACGAGGACGAGACGGATGCGCGGCTCCTGGCCGGCTGGCTCGACGCCACCGCCCCGCGCAGTCGCGCCGAGCGCGCCGCGGCGGGTCGCGCCGCGGTCGCACTCGTCCATCCGGTCGACCCTGGGCTGGCGCGTGACGCGGCCAGCGGAGACCGTCGGATTTCGCTCCCGTCGTGGCCACGCCCGCCGACGACGAGGTCGCGGCCGATCCGGAGCCGGCGCGAGCGGCGATCCGGCGCCTGCCACCGGATGCCCGGTTCGCGCTCATCGAGATCCCGAGCACCGGCCACGTCGTTCTCGGCTTCGAGATGACCGACGAGGACGGGGTGCTCGCCCTGGCCGAGCGGCTGCCGCCGACGCTCGCCCGCCACGCCGCCGTGGTGCTCGCCCTCGTCAGCGACCAGCTGGCCAGGGCGAACGAGCTCGAGGGGCTGCGCGCCCAGGAGGCGCAGCGCGAGCGGTTCGTGTCGACCGTGGCCCACGACCTACGGACGCCGCTGACCGGCCTGAGCGGCTACCTCGACCTGATCGCCGACGGGCAAGGTGGACGACCCGGCGGTCGAGCGCGAGTTCATCGACCGGAGCCGGCTCATCGTCGACTCGATGGGCGACCTCGTCGGGGACCTCCTCGAGATCTCCCGCCTCGACGCCGGGAACCTGGCCCTCGACCTGCGCCCGTTCTCGGTCTCCGAGGTCGCCGGCCGCGCGCTCGCCGCGCTGGCCCCGCTGGCCCTCGAGCGCGGCACCGACCTGGCCTCGGACCTGCCGTCACGGATGCGGGCCGCGATCGGCGACCGGCGGGAGGTCCAGCGGATCGTGACGAACCTGCTCGGCAACGCCCTGAAGTTCACGCCGCCGGGCGGCCACGTCGAGCTGGCCGGGTCGTTCGACGGCTCGTTCGCGATCGTCGCCGTCCGCGACGACGGGCCTGGGATCGCGGTCGAGGAGCGGGAGCGCATCTTCGAGCGCTTCTACCGGGTCGACGCCCAAGCGGCGATCGGCGGCACCGGGCTCGGCCTGGCGATCGCCCGGGACCTCGCCCGGGCGATGGACGGCGAGCTCGCCGTGGCCTCGGTCCCGGACTCGGGCTCCAGCTTCGTGCTCGTGCTGCCCGGTCCCGCCCAGGTCGGCGACGCCACGCTGGGCGAGGTCGTCGATCGGGCGGTGGCCGATGAGGAGGTCCTGCTCGAGGAGATGGCCGTGCTGCGGGCGATCCGCACGTCCGGCCGTCCGGTTGCCCTCCAGGCTCCAGCCCGCGCGGCGGACGAGGCGGAGCCGGCGACCTGCCCGCCGAACCGGGCCCCGGACCGGTCCGTCTGCGCGCGATCGATGGCGCGCTGTCGCGCCCCGAGCCGCCCAGCCCGGCCTGAGCCAGCGGCGCAATTCGTCCACATCGGCGTCGAGTTGTCCACGAACGTGGACCGTTGACCGAGGTTCGTGGATAACCGCGTTGACTTCGGGCGGCGGCTCCCGTAGCGTCCGGCATCCGCACGACATGGCGGGACCGCAGGGGACCGTGGCTCACGAGGGGCGCCGGGAGACCGGAGCCGGAACCGGATGAGCCGCGGAACACCGATCGGACCCCCGTGCCGGGCCAGCAACGACCACGCCGGGAGCGGCTCGCACCGGTCCACGCCCCGCCGTCGAGGAGGCTCGTGGATCGCCGTCGCGAACCGCTCCCGTCGCGCGTCGAGGGCCTTCCCGAGCTCCCGCCGGCGGCGCTTGCCGGGCTCGACGAAGGCCTGGCCGTGCTCGGCCTCTCGTCACTGCCGGAACCGGTCCGCGCGGGGCTGATCGACCAGCTCCGACTGCTCCAGGCCTGGAACGCCGCGATCAACCTGACCGCCGTGCGCGACCCCGTGGAGGCGGTCCGCCGCCACGTCCTCGACAGCCTGGCCGCGACGTCGGTCCTGCGCGTCGCGGGGACCGACGCCCTCCTCGACCTCGGCAGCGGGGCCGGCTACCCCGGCCTGCCGCTCGCCCTGGCGATCCCGGCCCGCCGCGCGCTTCTCGTCGACAGCGTGGCGAAGAAGGCGCGCTTCCTGGCGACCGCCGTCGCGGCCCTCGGGCTCGAGGCATCCGTCGAGGCCTTCGCCGGACGGTCCGAGGTCCTCGCCGACGATCCGCGCCACCGCGAGCGCTGGCCGGCGGTCGTCGCGCGGGCCGTCGGCGGTCTCGACGAGGTCGCCGAGCTCGGGCTGCCGCTCCTCGCGCGCGGCGGGCTGCTCGTCGCCTGGAAGCGCGACGATGTCGGCTGCCGAGCTGGACGCCGCGGCCGACCTCGTCCATCTGCTCGGGGGCTCGGTCCCGGTCAGTCATCGCGATCGATCCGCGCCTCGGCCTGGACGGGCACGTCCTCGTCACGATCACGAAGGAGCGGCCGACGCCGGCCGGCTACCCGCGCGATCCTGCCTTCCGTCGCCGGAGTCGGTGAGCCGCCGGAGGCGGCCGGCTCGTCGCAACGGCGCCCCGAGCGGCCGCCAACTGGCGGAAACTCATGCGGTGCGGATCGCCGTCCTGTCGGACATCCACGCCAACCTCGTCGCCCTCGATGCCGTGCTGGCCGCGATCGGCTCGGTCGACGCGATCTGGCAGCTCGGCGATGTCGTCGGCTACGGACCGGAGCCCGACGCCGTCGTCGACCGGCTGCGGGAGCGGCGCGCGGGCGGGGTGCGCGGCAACCATGACGCCGCCGCGCTCGGTGGCGACGAGATCGACTTCTTCAACCAGGATGCACGGCGGGCGATGGAGTGGACGCGCCGCACCATCGGTCCGGCGACGCGCGACTGGCTCGGCGGACTGCCCGAGCGGACGATCGACGGTGACTTCACGCTCGTCCACGGCAGCCCGCGCGATCCGACCTGGGAGTACGTGACGACGATCCCTGTCGCGCGGGTCAACCTCGCGGTGCTGACGACCCCGTTCTGCCTCCACGGGCACACCCATCTGCCGTCGGTCTTCCGCGACGAGGACGGCTTCGTCGAGTCGCTCAGCCCGTCCGCGGGCTCGACCCTCGTCCTCGACGGCCGGCCCCTGCTCGCCAACCCGGGGAGTGTCGGGCAGCCGCGCGACGGCGACCCGCGGGCGAGCGCCCTCGTGCTCGATCTCGAGCGGCACAGCCTGACCTGGCTCCGCACGGCCTACGACATCGCGGCGACGCAGAAGGCGATGCGCCGACTCAAGCTGCCCGATCGCCTCGTCGAGCGGCTCGATCATGGCCTCTGAATTCGGAGTGGTAGCCTGTCGCGCGGACCGGACCGGAGCGGAGGGATCGTGAACCCCAGCGGGAAGATGACCAGGCGATGATCGGTGGTCGTCGTCCGCTGCCCGGGCGCAAGCCGGCCGACCGCCGGGTCCGGGTCGAACGACCCCACTCGCCGTACTTCCGCTACACCGGTCCCGGCCAGATGGTCGCCAAGCAGGCCGCCAGCCGGCCGACCACGCCGGCGGGGCGGGCGCTCGCGCGGGCGCGCGCCGTCGTCTTCGGGCGTCCGCTCGCCAACGAGGAGGAGATCGGCGAGCGGCTGTCGAAGCGGAAGGCGCTGGCGATCTTCAGCTCCGACGCGATCTCGTCGAGCGCCTACGCGACCGAGGAGATCCTCAAGGTCCTGATCGCCGCGGCCGGCGTCGGGGCGCTCGCCTACTCGGTCGGGGTGTCGGTGGCGATCGCCGTCCTGCTCGCGGTCGTGTCGCTGTCCTACCGCCAGGTCTGCCGGGCCTACCCGAGCGGGGGTGGCGCCTACGTCGTAGCGCGCGAGAACCTGTCCCAGCTGTTCGGGCTCATCGCCGCGGCGGCCCTGCTCATCGACTACGTGATGACCGTGGCGGTCTCGACGGCGTCGGCCATCGAGCAGATCCAGTCGGTCGTGCCGCAGGTCTACGACATCCGGATCGAGATCGCGTTCGTGTCGATCTCGCTGATCACGATCGGCAACCTGCGCGGCTTGCGCGAGTCGGGCAACATCTTCGCGATCCCGACCTACCTGTTCGTCGGGCTGGCGCTGCTCATGGTCGCGGTCGGCGTGTTCCATATCGTGAGCGGGACCGTCGAGCCGATCCAGCAGACGGATGTCTTCATGCCGCCGGCGACGGAGACGCTGACCCTGTTCCTGCTGCTCAAGGCGTTCGCCGGTGGCTCGGTCGCGCTGACCGGCGTCGAGGCCATCGCGAACGGGGTGCCCGCGTTCAAGCCGCAGGAGTCGAGGAACGCGGCGAACACGCTGACGGTGATGTCGATCCTGCTCGGGATCCTGTTCATCGGGATCACCGTCGTGTCGCGCGCCTACAACGTCCTGCCGACCCAGCCCGGCGGCTCCTCGGTCGTCGCCCTGGTGGCCTCGTCGGTGTTCGGGGCGGGCTCGCTGTTCGTGCCCGCCTTCGCGGCGGCGACCGCCCTCATCCTGTTCCTGGCCGCGAACACGAGCTTCAACGCGTTCCCGCGGCTCGCCGCGATCCTCGCCGAGGACGGCTTCATGCCACGCCAGTTCTCGTTCCGCGGCGACCGCCTGGCCTACTCGTGGGGGATCGTGCTGCTCGCCGCGATCGCGTTCGGGCTGCTGTGGATCTTCGGCGGCGACACCCACGCACTCATCCCGCTCTACTCGGTCGGCGTGTTCGTCTGCTTCACCCTGTCGCAGATCGGGATGGTCAAGCACTGGATCGGCGTGCACGAGCCGGGCTGGCGCTGGCGGGCGGCGATCAATGCCTTCGGCGCCGTGCTCACCGCGATCGTGTTCATGGTCGTCGTGTCGGTGAAGTTCGTGGACGGCGCCTACCTCGTCGTCATCCTGGTCCCGTTGCTCGTGGCGATGATGCTGTTCATCAGCCGCCAGTACCGCGCCTCTTCGGCCCAGCTGGCCGTCCGTCCCGACTTCGTCGTCGGCCAGCCGCGGCGCGAGGAGCGCGTCGTCGTCCCTGTCCCGTCGCTCAACCGGGCAGTCGTCCAGGCGGTCAACGTCGGTCGCTCGATCAGCGACGACGTCCGCGCGGTGTACATCTCGGACGACGCGGAACAGACCGCCGAGATGCGCGAGCGGTGGGAGCGCCAGATGCCGGGCGTCCCACTGGTCCTCGTCGAGTCGCCGTACCGGGCGCTCGTCGGGCCGCTGCTCGCCTACCTCGACGTCCTGGACCGGGCGTGGCCGCCGGGCAAGGACGCGCCGATCACGTTCGTCGTGATCCCCGAGTACGTGGCCCGGCACTGGTGGGAGCGAATCCTCTACAACCAGTCGGCGAAGCGGCTCCGGTCGGTCCTCCTCGGGCGACCCCACACGGTCGTGGTCAACGCTCCCTACCGGCGCGAGGACCCGACCGGGTTCGAGGCGCCGACGGGCAGCGAGGGCGGCGGACTGGGCTGACGATCGCGCGGCGGGGCACCCGGGCACCAGGCAGCCGTTCCGCTGCGAGACCGGCGCCCCGGCCGGTGGTATCGTGACCGCCGTGCCCGACGCCAGTTCGTACGCGATCCGTCGCGTCGTTGTCGCCGTCAACGGCGGCTCGAGCGACGAGCGTATCGTCCGGATCGCATCCGAGCTGGCCCGACCGACGAAGGCGCAGCTCGTGGCCGTCCACATCGTCGAGATCGGCTGGAGCCTGCCGCTCGACGCCGACGTGGCGTCGCAGTCCGACGAGGCGCAACGGGTCCTGGACATCGTCGAAGGAACGGCGGAACACGAGCACATGCGAGTCGAGACCGTCCTGCTCCAGGCGCGCGACGTCGGCGCGGCGATCGTCGACGAAGCGAGCGAACGGGGCGCCGACCTGCTGGTGCTCGGGCTCCCCTACAAGAAGCGGTTCGGCGGGGACTTCGCGATCGGACGGACCGTGCCCTACGTGCTGAAGAACGCGCCGTGCGCGGTGATGGTCATCCGCGAGCCGATGACCGAGGAGTCGACCCAATGAACATCGTCATCGTCGGGTGCGGACGGGTCGGGGCGACCCTGGCCGCCGATCTCGACGCGCGTGGCCACCGGGTCACGATCATCGACGTCTCGACCCGCGCATTCGACCGGCTGCCGTCGACCTTCCACGGCAACGCCGTTCGCGGCGACGGCACGGACGAGGACACCCTGCGGCGGGCCGGCACGGACGGCGCGGACGTGTTCCTCGCCCTGACCGAGGGCGACAACCGCAACGTGATGGCGGCGCAGCTCGCCAACGAGGCGCTACGGGTCAACCAGGTCGTGGCCAAGATCAACGATCCGGTCCGCGCGGAGGCGTACGCCGAGCTCGGCATCGCCACGATCTGCCGGACCGATCTCATGACCCACGCGCTGCTCGACCATCTCGGACTGCCGGTCGGGCCGACCCCGCGCGTCCGCGCCGCGGCGCCGCACCCCCATCTCGACACCCCGCCGGTCGCAGCCGGCAGCGCAGCGGCCGGCGGATCGCCGGCCGAGGAGGCCTGAGCCGTGTTCGTGCTCGTCGTCGGTGGCGGCAAGGTGGGCTACTACCTGGCCAAGGAGCTGATCGACTCCGGCCACGAGGTCGTGCTCATGGAGAAGGACCCGGCGCGCGCGGCGCAGATCGCCGACGACATCGGGTCCGTGGTGATCGGTCGCGACGGCTGTGAGGGCAACCACCTCGCCGAGGCCGGCGCCGAGCGGGCGGACGTCGTCGCCGCGGTGACCGGCGACGACGAGGACAACCTCGTGATCTGCCAGATGGCGAAGCACCACTTCGACGTCCCGCGGACGATCGCCCGGGTCAACAACCCGAAGAACGAGGACCTGTTCCGCCACCTCGGCGTCGACGAGCTGATCAGCCCGACCCGGATGGTCCTCGGCTCGATCGAGCAGGACATCCCGGTCCACGAGCTGCTCCACCTTGCCGCGCTCGGCGGCGGCGAGCTCGAGATCATCGAGGCCCAGCTGCGCGAAGGGTCGCCCGCGATCGGCCGTGTGGCGCGGGACGTCCCGATGCCCGAGGGCTGCGCGATCTACGCCGTCGTTCGCGACGACGTGGCGATGCCGGTCCGGCCGGACACCGTGCTCGCCCCGGGCGACAAGGTCATCGCCATCGGTCCGGCAGATTGCGAGGCGGCGCTCCACGGCGAGCTGATCGGGGTGGAGCCCGCCGAGGCGACGACCGCTCGCTGAGCGTCGGAGTCGGCCCCGGCCAACGTTGCTGGAACCCGGTCCGGAACCTTGACAACGCCATTGTCATGGTTCTATCCTCCTGCTGTGTCCGGTCAGGGGACCGGCAAAGCGCATCCAGGAGGTGCCACGACCATGTCGATGCTCGTGCGCCGTCCGTCGCCGTACGACGAGCTGTTCTCGCTCCGCCAGGCGGTGGATCGGCTCTTCGATTCAGACTTCAGCCGCCCGTTCCTTCGGTTCGCCGGGAACGGTGCCACGCTCGGTTCAATGCCGCTTGACGTCCGCACCGACGCGGATGCCCTGACGATCGAGGCGTCGCTGCCCGGGGTCCGCCCCGAGGACGTCGAGATCACCGTCGAGGGCGGGACCGTCACCCTGTCCACGAGCTCCCGGGAGGAGCGCACCGAGGAGGAGGGCTCGTATCTCGTCCGCGAGATCCGGCGTGGCTCGGTGACCCGAACCGTCGCCCTGCCCGAGGGCCTCGAGCCGGACAAGGCCAGCGCCACGTTCGACAACGGCCTGCTCACCCTGCGCATCCCGCGGGCCGAGCAGGTCAAGCCCCACAAGATCCGGATCAACCCGACGACCGACGCGCGGCCGATCGCCGCGTCGGAGGCGCCGGCCAGCCCGGAGACACCGGCCTGACGATGACCGGACGTGAGCGAGACCCGTCGCGCCCCGTGTTCGTGATCAGCGTGGCGGCCAGCCTCGTCCGGGTCCATCCGCGTACGCTGCGCATCTACGAGGACGAGGGCCTCTTGTGCCCCGCCCGCACCCCGACCAACATCCGGCTCTACAGCGAGGACGACATCCGTCGCGTGCTGTGGATCCGCCACCTGACCCAGGATCGCGGGGTCAACCTCGCCGGGATCCGGATCCTGTTCGAGCTCGAAGAGCGACTCGGGACCCGGATCCTGGAGACCCTGTTCGATGAAGCCAATGCCGCAACGCCCGACGACGAAGATCGGGCCCGGCCCCAGCGCGGTCGCACGGCCGCACCCCAGGAGACTCGTTGATGTCTGACCGACCGTCGAAGCCGGAGAAGCCAAAGGCTGCCGGATCGAGCTCGCGGGAGCTGCCTCTGGTGGCCCTCCGGGAGACGGTCATCTTCCCGGAGATGATCGTCCCGCTCCAGGTCGGCCGCGAGAAGAGCGTGAACGCGCTCAACGCGGCCGTCGAGAGCGGCGGTCCGATCGCCCTCGTGACCCAGAAGCGCCCCGAGCAGGAGGAGATCGACGATCCCTCCGAGCTCTACGCGATCGGCACCCTGGCCAAGATCGCCCAGGTCGTCCAGCTCCAGGACGGCACCGTTCGTGCGATCGTCCAGGGGCAGGGCCGATTGCGGGTCAAGGGGTTCACCCAGACCGCTCCGCACATCGTGGCCACCGTCGAGGACATCACCGATGCCTCGCCGAGCGGCGTCGAGGTCCAGGCCCTGATGCGCACCGTCCAGGCCGGGATCGAGCAGTACGTCGCCAACGGCGCTCCGGTCCCGCCGGAGGCCGCCGTCGCGGCACGCAACATCACCGAGCCCGGCCTGCTGGCCGACATGGTCGCCTACAGCCCCGACATGACCACCGAGCAGCGCCAGGAGCTGCTCGAGACGATCGACGTCATGGAGCGGCTCAAGCTCGTCCAGGCGTTCCTCGCCCGCCAGGTCGAGATCCTCGAGCTGAAGGGCCGCATCCAGTCCGAGGTCAAGTCCGAGATGGACAAGACCCAGCGCGAGTACATCCTCCGCGAGCAGCTCAAGGCGATCCAGCGCGAGCTCGGCGAGGACGACCCGCAGCAGGCCGAGATCAACGAGCTTCGCGAGAAGGTCGAGGCCGCGGGGATGCCGGAGGAGATCAAGGCGCGGGCGATCAAGGAGATCGACCGGATGAGCCGGATCCCGTCGGCCTCGCCCGAGGTCGGGGTCATCCGGACCTATGTGGACTGGCTGGTCGGCCTGCCCTGGAACACGTCGACCGACGATCGGCTCGACATCAAAGAGGCGGCCAAGATCCTCGACGAGGACCACTACGGCCTGGAGAAGATCAAGGAGCGCATCCTCGAGTACCTCGCGGTGCGCGCCCTCGCCGACACGATCCGCAGCCCGATCCTCGCCCTCGTCGGCCCGCCCGGCGTCGGCAAGACGTCGCTCGGCAAGAGCGTCGCCCGGGCGATGGGTCGCAAGTTCGTCCGGATGAGCCTCGGCGGCATCCACGACGAAGCCGAGATCCGGGGACACCGCCGGACCTACATCGGCGCCCTGCCGGGCCGGGTGATCCAGAACATCAAGACGGCTGGCACGAACAACCCGGTGTTCATGCTCGACGAGATCGACAAGATCGGGATGGACTTCCGGGGCGACCCGAGCTCGGCCCTCCTCGAGGTCCTCGACCCGGAGCAGAACAACACCTTCCAGGACAACTACCTCGAGGTCCCGTTCGACCTCAGCAAGGTGCTGTTCATTGCGACCGGCAACCTGATCGATCCGATTCCGGCCGCCCTGCGCGACCGGATGGAGATCATCCAGCTGCCCGGCTATACCCAGCTCGAGAAGGCCGAGATCGGCCGGCGGTTCCTCATCCCCAAGCAGATGACGAACCATGGCCTCAAGCCGAAGAACATCGAGATCACCGACGAGGCGATGACGAAGCTGGTCCAGGCCTACACCCATGAGGCCGGGGTCCGGAACCTCGAGCGCGAGATCGCCAACGTCATGCGCAAGGTGGCCCGGACGGTGGCCGAAGGTCGGACCCGCAAGACCGTGGTCGACGTCAAGAAGCTCAACGAGTACCTCGGGCCCCCGCGGTACGAGTACGGCGAGCTCGAGGCGGAGGACCAGACCGGTGCCGCGACCGGCCTCGTGGTGACCGAGGTCGGCGGCGACATCGTCGCCGTCGAGGTGACCAAGATGGAAGGCAAGGAGGACTTCATCCTGACCGGCCAGCTCGGCGAGGTCATGCGTGAGTCCGCCCGGGCCGCCCTGTCCTGGATCCGGGCCAACGCGGACCGGCTCGGGATCGAGCGCGAGATGTTCGAGAAGAACACGCTCCATATCCACGTCCCGGCCGGCGGTATCCCGAAGGACGGTCCGTCGGCCGGGGTGACGATGGCGACCGCCATGGTCAGTGCGTTCACCGGGATCCCCGTCCGCAAGGACGTGGCGATGACCGGCGAGATCACGCTGCGCGGCCGGGTGCTCCCGATCGGCGGCCTGAAGAGCAAGATCCTGGCCGCCCACCTGTCGGGGGCCAAGACGGTCATCCTGCCCAGGAAGAACGAGAAGGACCTGCGCGACATCCCCGAGGAGATCCGCAAGGAGACCAAGCTCGTCCTGGTCGACACGATGGACCAGGTCCTCGATGCGGCGCTGCGCCGGCGGCCCAAGCCGCTGGCGCCGCGGTCCACCGGGTCGGAGCGCGGTGGCAGCGTCGGCCGCCATCCCGCGGTCCGGCCGCCGTTCCCACCGGCCGACCAGCCGGTCGTCGTCCAGCGCGCCGACGAGGCGGGCTGAGCGAGGCCTCGGTTGGCGGTCGATTACCGCGACTACTACCAGGACCTGGGGGTCGCTCGCGACGCCAGCCAGGCGGACATCAAGCGCGCCTATCGGAAGCTCGCCCGGCAGCACCACCCCGATGTGAAGCCGGGCGACAAGGACGCCGAGCGCCGCTTCAAGGAGATCAACGAGGCCAACGAGGTCCTGTCCGATCCCGACAAGCGGAAGCGCTATGACGAGCTCGGCGCCAACTGGGCGGCCTACGCCGGATCGACCGGCGCGGGCGGCCCCGGCCCGTTCGGCGCGGGCGGCCCGTTCGGCGCGGCCGGCGGCCCCAACGTCCGCTACGAGTTCCACACCGCGGACGACGGGGACTTCAGCGACTTCTTCCGGACGTTCTTCAGCGGGGCCGCCGCGGGCGCGTCATCGACCGGGGGTCGGGGCGGACGGTCGCGGACCACCTCCCGGACCACGGGCGGAGCGTCGTTCGACGACATCCTCTCCGAGATGGGCCTCGGCGGCAGCGGCGCGACGGGCGGCACGGGCTTCGCCCGCGAATCGAGCCGTGCGGCGGCGCCGGCCCGGATCCCGAGCGTCGAGGCCGAGGTGGAGCTCGACCTCGAGGAGGCCTTCCACGGCACGACCCGGCTCGTCCAGGTCGACGACAAGCGGCTCGAGGTCACGGTTCCGCGCGGCGTCGAGACCGGCAGCCGGATCCGGCTCAAGGGTCGCGGCGGCGGCGATCCGGACCACCCGGCGGACCTCTACCTGGTCACCCGGGTCAGGCCGCACCCGGTCTACACCCGGATCGGCGCCGACCTGACCCGCGAGGTCCCGATCACCCTCGCCGAGGCGCTCCTCGGGGCGAAGATCACCGTCCGCACCCTGAAGGGCCGGATCCAGCTCACCATCCCGCCGGAGACCCAGCCCGGGCGGACCTTCCGGCTGACCGGCCAGGGGATGCCGCGGCTCAAGCCAAAGGCCGGCGAGCGCCCGACCGGGGACCTCCTGGTCAAGGTCAAGGTCATCCTCCCGAGCGGGCTGTCGGACGAAGCGAAAGCAGCCGCACGACGGCTCGCCGAGCTCGCAGACCAGCCCGATCCACGGCGCGGGCTCGACTAGGGTCGGGGTCGAATACCTAGCACCAACGATGCTGTCAAGAACCTTGTCAATGTGATTGACAAGCGGTAGAATCGCGAGGCAGCCCAGCGCCGCGTCCCGCGCACCACCCCCAACGAGACCACCATGAAGCTCGACCGATTTACCCAGAAGGCCCAGGAGTCCGTCCTCGCCGCCCAGCAGCTCGCCGAGTCGCTGCACAGCCCGATCTTCGACGCCGAGCACCTGCTCGCCGCGCTCGTCGAGCCGGACGATGGCGTCCCGGCCGAGACGCTCCGACGGCTCGGCGTCGACCTCCCCGCGTTCCGCGCGGAGCTGGCGGCCACCCTCGCCAAGCGCGCCCGGATCGAGGGCGGCTCGCTCAGCCTCGACCCACGCGCCAGGCGGGTCGTCGAGCGGGCCGAGGAGGAAGCGCGTCGCCTCGGCGACGAGTACGTCTCCACCGAGCACCTCCTGCTCGGGACGGCCGAGGTCGGCGGCGAGGGGCAGGCGCTCCTCGAGCGCCACGGCGCCGCGCGGGAGGCGATCCTCAACGCACTCCAGGGCGTGCGCGGCGGCCAGCGGGTGACCTCGCAGAACCCGGAGGACACCTACCAGGCACTCGAGAAGTACGGCCGCGACCTGACCGCCGAGGCGCGGGCAGGCAAGCTCGATCCGGTCATCGGCCGCGATGACGAGGTCCGCCGGGTCATCCAGGTCCTGTCGCGGCGCACGAAGAACAACCCGGTCCTGATCGGCGAGCCCGGCGTCGGCAAGACCGCGATCGTCGAGGGCCTCGCCCAGCGGATCGTCCGGGGCGATGTGCCCGAGGGGCTCAAGGACAAGCGGGTGATCGCGCTCGACCTCGGGGCGATCATCGCCGGGGCCAAGTTCCGCGGCGAGTTCGAGGAGCGTCTCAAGGCCGTCCTCAAGGAGATCAAGGACAGCGACGGACGGGTGATCCTCTTCATCGACGAGCTCCACACGGTCGTCGGCGCCGGCGCCGCCGAGGGCGCGATGGACGCCTCGAACCTGCTCAAGCCGATGCTCGCTCGCGGCGAGCTCCACACGATCGGCGCGACCACGCTCGACGAGTACCGCAAGCACATCGAGAAGGACGCCGCGCTCGAGCGCCGCTTCCAGCCCATCGTCGTCGAGCCACCGACCGTCGAGCAGACGATCTCGATCCTGCGCGGCCTGCGCGAGCGGTACGAGGTCCACCACGGGGTCCGGATCACCGACTCGGCCCTCGTCGCGGCGGCCACCCTCTCGAACCGCTACATCACCGAGCGCTTCCTGCCCGACAAGGCGATCGATCTCGTCGACGAGGCCGCGAGCCGGCTGCGGATGGAGATCGATTCGATGCCGGTCGAGCTCGACGAGCTCGAGCGCCGGCGGGTCCAGCTCGAGATCGAGCGTGAGGCATTGCGCAAGGAGAAGGACGACGCCTCGAAGGCGCGCCTCGAGGCACTCGAGCGCGAGCTCGCCGAGCTGGCCGAGGAAGGCGGCGCGATGAAGCAGCGCTGGGAGGCCGAGAAGACCGCGATCGCCGCCATCCGGGCGACGAAGTCCGAGCTCGAGGCGCTCCAGACGCGGATCGACCAGGCCGAGCGCGAGGCGGACCTCGCCAAGGCCGCCGAGCTGAAGTACGGCCGCCTGCCCGAGCTCCAGGCCCGGCTGAAGGAGCAGGAGGCGGCGCTGGCCGCTCTCCAGGGTCCAGGCGCCCTGCTCAAGGAGGAGGTGACGGCGGACGACGTCGCCGCGATCGTCGCCTCCTGGACCGGCATCCCCGTGACCAAGCTGCTCGAGGGGGAGACCGCGAAGCTCGTCCACATGGAGGAGCGTCTCCACGAGCGCGTGATCGGCCAGGCCGAGGCGGTCGAGGCGGTGTCGGACGCCGTCCGGCGGGCCCGCGCCGGGCTGCGCGACCCGCGCCGGCCGATCGGCTCGTTCCTGTTCCTCGGACCAACCGGGGTCGGCAAGACCGAGCTCGCCCGCGCCCTGGCGAGCTTCCTCTTCGACGACGACGCGGCGATGGTCCGGATCGACATGAGCGAGTACATGGAGAAGTACTCGGTGTCGCGTCTCGTCGGCGCCCCGCCCGGCTACATCGGCTACGAGGAGGGCGGCCAGCTGACCGAGGCCGTCCGGCGGCGGCCCTACCAGGTCGTCCTGCTCGACGAGATCGAGAAGGCGCACCCGGACGTCTTCAACGTGCTCCTCCAGGTCCTCGACGACGGCCGGCTGACCGACGGCCAGGGCCGCACGGTCGACTTCAAGAACACCGTCGTCATCATGACCAGCAACGTCGGCAGCGGGGCGATCTCGGACGCGGCCGGGTTGAGCGGGGCGGACCGCGACTCGGCCTACGAGGCGATGAAGGCCCAGCTCAGCGAGGCGCTGCGGCTCCAGTTCCGCCCCGAGTTCCTCAACCGGATCGACGAGGTCATCGTCTTCCACGCCCTGTCGGACGCGGAGCTGGCCGCGATCGTCGAGCTGCTGGTCGCCGACCTGGCGCGGCGGCTGGCGACGCAGGATCTCGAGATCGAGCTCACCCCGGCGGCCCGGGCGCTGATCATGCGCGAGGGCCACGACCCGGCGTTCGGGGCGCGGCCGCTCAAGCGGACGATCCAGCGGCTCGTCGAGAACCCGCTCGCCCGCGCGCTCCTCCAGGCCCAGTTCAAGCCGGGTGACCGGATCGTCGCCGACGCGGACCCGGTGAGCGGCACGCTCGTGTTCACGAGCGGCGACGCCTCGCTGGCCGTCGACGCCGGCGAGCGCCGCGATGCGCGGGCGGCCCCGTCCGGGTCGCGCCGGTCGAGCCCGACCTCGGTCCTCGACCTGCCGGACACGGAGCCGCCGCGCGAGCGCGATGGCGGCGAGCTCGTCAACTGACCCCCGACGGCTCCGGGCGCTGATGCGGCTCGAGGCCGTCGTCGACCGGCTCGCGGCCTTCCCGGATCCGCTTCCGAGCGGCCCACTCGAGCTGATGCCGGTGCTCGCCGACGGTCGAGCGCGGCCGGGCTTCGCGCGGGTGCCGACCGAAGACCGGCCGGCCGGCGTGCTCGTGCTGATCGTGCCCGGCGACGACGGGGCGGCTCGCGTCGTCCTGACCGAGCGTCCCACCTACGACGGGCTCCATTCGGGCGAGGTGAGCTTCCCCGGCGGCAAGGTCGAGCCGGGCGACGCCGACATCGTGGCCACTGCCCTGCGCGAGGCCCACGAGGAGATCGGCCTGGACGTGGCGGCCGCGCGTCTCCGGGTCGTCGGCCGGCTCGACGAGGTCTGGATCCCGGTCAGCCGGTTCGCGCTCGTCCCGGTCGTCGCGATCGCCGAGCGCCGCCCGACCCTCGCCGCCTCCCCAATCGAGGTCGCCCGGATCCTCGAGCCGCCACTCGCCGCCTTTTTGCCCGGAGCACCGATCAGGATGGTCGAGCGCACGATCCGCGACTGGCCGCTCCGCTATGGCGCCTACCCACTGCGGTCCGACGATGGCGCCGAGTTCCTCGTCTGGGGAGCCACCGCCCGGATCCTCGGGCAGCTCGGCGCGCTGCTCGGGGGCGACTGACCCGACCGATCTGTCCGCGCCCCCCGCGGGTACGCCGCCCACCGGTGGCGCCGGCGCTCAGACGGGCTCGCCCTCGGCCGGGTCGTAGCGCGGCGGGCGGTCGTCGACGAGCGCGCCCTCGGCCCGGGTCGCCGGACCGGCCTCGATCGTGAGCGGTGCGGCGTCCAGGATCCCGCGGAGCTCCGCGTCGTCCGCACCCGCGAGCTCGACCACGATCGCGCGCATCTCGGACAGGTCGGTCGAGGCGCCGTGGAGCACCCCGGCCGGCCACAGGACGGCCTCGCCCGCGAAGACGCGGGCGGTCTCGTCGCCGACGCGGACGAAGCCGCCGCCCTCGATGACGAGGAACCACGTCGTGTTCGGGTTCGTGTGCGGCTCGATGACCGCCTTCCGCGCGAAGGCCAGCTCGGCGACACTGCCCCGGGCGTCGGCGTGGACCAGCGCGGCCTGGACGCCGTGGGAGCCGGCCGGTCCCTCGGGGCGGCGGTGGCCGAAGCCGAACCGGCGGATCTCCACGCCCGAGCCCGCTAGCGCCGCCGGCGCCGTTTCGTCGGCCGGCCCGCCCGACCGGTCCGGCCCGGGCGCGTGGTGCGGGCGCGGATCGTCGAGGTCGGATGGGCGTACTTGGAGCGGCTCATGTAGCGCTCCCGGGCGAGCTTCCGGCCGTACACCGCGAACATCGGCGGGAAGCGGATGAAGCGGATCCAGAGCAGGATCGCCGAGCCGCCGATCATCGTGACCAGGACGAAGATGAAGTCCCACACGAACAGGCTGAACACGAGCAGCAGGCTGAACATGATCAGGCCGGTCCACAGCAGCCACTCGTACAGCTCGAGGTACGGCGGGTGGTGGCGAAGCGCCCGTGTGCGGACGTTGTAGAGGATCACGAGCCCCACCAGCAGAATCAGCGAGGCGACCCAGGTGGCCCGGAAGAGGTCCGGGAACTGGGCCTCGTTGAAGCTCAGGAAGAGGTATTCCCAGGGCGGGAGCGTCACCGGCGGACTCCTGCTGAGGGTGGCAGTGGGAGGCCGAGTATGCCACGGGCGGGCGGTATACTCGGCCCGATGACGGGGGCCCGCTGCGGGGGCCGTCGCTGAGGCGCGTCGTCGCTCGCAGCTCAGGAGGTGGACCGAGGTGCGTGCCCTGCTCTCGGTCGCGAATCGCGACGGCGTGTCGGCGCTCGCGCGCGACCTCGCCGCGCTCGACGTCGAGATCTTCGCCACCGACGGCACCCGGGACCACCTGGCCTCGGACGGGATCGAGGTCCGCTCGGTCTCCGATCTGACGGCGGTGCCCGCGCTCGTGGGCGGCCAGGTCAAGACGTTCCACCCGGCGGTCTATGCGGGCATCCTCGCCCGACGCGACGTCCCGGCCCAGCTCGAGGAGCTCGCCGAGCACGACATCGGCCCGATCGACATCGTGGTCGTGAACGTCAAGCCGTTCTCGCCCCAGGTCGGCGCGCAGTCCGTCGCCCTGCACGAGGCGATCGAGATGATCGACGTCGGCGGGGCGGCGCTGCTCGGAGCCGCCGCGCGGAATTACGCGGGGGTCGCCGCCGTGGCCGACCCGACGCACTACAACCGGCTCGTCCGCGAGCTCCGCGAGCGCGGCTCGGTCTCGGCCGAGTTCCGCCAGCAGCTCGCCGCCGAGGCGTTCGGGATCGTGGCCGCCTACCACGCCGAGATCGCGGCCTACCTCCACCAGGTCTCCGGGACGATGTTCCCGAGCCGCCTCGCGATGGTCCTCGAGAAGGTCGAGGACCTCAAGTACGGCGAGAACCCCCATCAGCGCGCCGCGTTCTACCGCGAGACGACGCACCGCTCCGGCACGCTGGCGGACGCGAAGCAGCTCCAGGGCGCGCTGCCGAGCTTCAACAACCTGCTCGACCTCGATGCCGCCTACCGGATGGCCCGTGACTTCACGGCCCCGACCGTCGCGATCGTGAAGCACACCGACCCGGTCGGGCTGGCCTCGAACGACGAGCTCGTGGAGGCGTATCGCAAGGCGCTCGAGGTGGATTCGGTGGCCGCATTCGGCGGGATCGTCGGCGTCAATCGCGAGCTCGACGGCGCGACGGCCCGCGAGATCGCGGCCAACTCCTACGAGGCCGTCGTGGCGCCCGGCTACAGCGAGGCCGCGCTGGGCATCCTGCGCGGGAAGACCGGGCTCGAGATCCTGGCCGTGCCGGCCGACCCGTCCGAGGGCATGCGCGACTACGGCATCGCCAACCTCGACTTCAAGCGGGTCGGGGGCGGGCTCCTCGTCGAGACCCAGGACGAGCTCGGGATCGAGGCCGGCCACCTCCAGGTCGTCACCGAGCGGCGCCCGACGCTCGAGGAGCTGACCGACCTCCTGTTCGCCTGGCGGGCGGTTCGCCACGTCCGGTCGAACGCGATCGTGCTGGCCCGGAACGGGGCGACCGTCGGGATCGGGGCCGGCCAGGCGAGCCGCCAGGTGTCGGTCGAGATCGCGCTCCGGCGGGCCGGCGACCGGGCCCGGATGTCGGTCATGGCGAGCGACGCCTACTTCCCGTTCCCCGACGGGATCTCGCTGGCCGCCAACGCCGGGGTGACCGCGATCATCCAGCCCGGCGGCTCGATCCGCGACGAGATGGCCATCGAGGTCGCCGACCGGCACCACCTGGCGATGGTCTTCACCGGTCGCCGCCACTTCCGCCACTGAGCGCGGCCCCGGCCGTCCTCGAGAGGAGATCCCATGGAGCAGCTCCTCGCGCTCGAGATGGTCCGGGTGACCGAGGCCGCGGCGATCGCCTCGGCGCGGTCGATGGGCCGGGGCGACAGGATCGAGGCGGATCGCGCCGCGACCGAGTCGATGCGCCGCGACGATGGACGAGATCGAGATGGCCGGCACGATCGTCATCGGCGAGGGCGAGCGCGACGAGGCGCCGATGCTCTACATCGGCGAGCAGGTCGGCCGGCAGGACGGCGACGACGGCCGGCCGGCCCCGAGATCGACATCGCCGTCGATCCGCTCGAGGGCACGAACCTCGTCGCCCACGGCCAGGCCGGCGCGATCACCGTCCTGGCGGCGTCCGAGACGGGCGGCCTCCTCCACGCGCCCGGACACCTACCTCGAGAAGCTGTGCGTCGGCCCCATCGCGGCCGGTCACGTCGACATCACGGCCAGCCCCGACCGAGAACGTCCACCGGATCGCCGAGGCGCTCGGCCGCAAGGTCGGCGACATCACCGTCGTGATCCTCGAGCGGCCCCGCCACGACGCGCTCATCGACGAGGTCCGCGGCGCCGGAGCGCGGATCAAGCTCATCTCCGATGGCGACCTGTCGGCCGCGATCAGCGTGCGCCGTGTCGGGCACCGGCGTCCACGCGGTGCATGGGCATCGGCGGCGCCCCGGAGGGCGTGATCACGGCGGCCGCGCTGCGCTGCCTCGGCGGCGAGATCCAGGCCCGCTTCCGGTTCCGCAACGACGAGGAGCGGGCGCGGGCCCGCGCGGATGGGCAACGACGACGACGAGGGCCGGGTCTACCGGACCGAGGACCTGGCCTCGGGCGAGAACCTGGTCTTCGCGGCGACCGGGGTCACGAGCGGCGACCTGCTGCACGGCGTCCGCTTCTTCGGCGGCGGGGCGCGGACGCACTCGCTCGTGATGGCCTACCAGTCGAAGCAGGTCCGCTTCGTCGACACCGTCCGCGATGTTCGACCGGGATCGGCCGCCGGCGGTTCGGCTCTAGGAGGCGCGATCGATGGCTGAACGACCGCAGCGCGGGTGGCGTGACCGCCTCCGACGGTGGCTCGACGGCGTGCTTCCGACACCACCGGACATCGACGAAGCCCGCGCGGAGCAGGCACTCGAGGACGAAGGCCTGACACCGGCCGAAGCCGAGGAACGTCGAGCGCTCCGCATCAAGGCCCAGGAGAAGGAAGGGAAGGGGTCCTACCGCTAGGTTGCCGTG
Organism: uncultured Chloroflexia bacterium; assembly: GCA_963825545.1. Taxonomy (GTDB): domain Bacteria; phylum Chloroflexota; class Limnocylindria; order Limnocylindrales; family CSP1-4; genus Chersky-267. Next base: position 223,902 of record CAWGTR010000006.1, read on the forward strand.
AGCCCGGCGGCCTCGGCTGCAGAACCGGCATCAGTCGAGAGGCTGCCAGGTCCGAAGCGACCGGCCCCAGCGCGCGATCGGGACGGCCGCGTCGGGGCCCTCGGCGATCGAGCGGCGGGCACGGGCAGTGGCGACGCTCTCGCCCCAGCCGGGCGGGACGAGACCCGACGCAAGGTCGGCGAGCGGGGCCAGGACGAACAGCCGCTCGCGCGCCTCGGGGTGCGGCACGACGAGCAGCCGGGCGGCCTTCGCCGGGTCAGTTCGGGCTTCGACCGAGCGACCCTCGGGCGGCCGCTCGACGGCGAGGCGGGCGCGGCCGAACACGAGCAGGTCCAGGTCGAGCTCGCGCGGTCCCCAGCGCCGCCGCGGGCGCCGCCCGAACGCCCGCTCGAGGCCCTTGAGCGCGATGAGCAGCGCGAGGGCGCCCGTCGAGGGGTGCGGACCGGCCGGTACGTCGAGCGCCACGGCGGCGTTGCGGAACGGAGGCTGGTCGGTCACGCCGACGGGCGTCGTCGTGTACAGCCGGGATACGCCGACAAGACGCACGCCCGGCAACGCCGCGAGCGCACGGATCGCCGCCGCCATGGTGGCCGGCGCGTCGCCGACGTTCGCGCCCAGACCGACGTAGGCGCGTGTCCGTCTCGGCCTGGCCATCCGCCGCTGCCCTCCGTCGGCGCCCGCACCGTCGCTAGACTCGCCCGATGGGTGCCGTCGAGGTCATCATCCTCCACCCGCTGCCGGGCCCGGCGAGCGGACCGCTCGAACGCGCCCTGGCTGAGACACGCGCCGAGGTAGCCGAGCGGAACCGGGCCGGGTTCGAGCCGCCGGGGCCGCCCGGGTCACGATCGTCGGCGGCGCTCCCGACGGCCGCCCGTTCGGATCCCGCCTGCCCGAGCTGCTCGCCACGGTCCGCCGCGGCCACGGGCTCGTCCTCCTGGGGTCGGGGGCGCTGCCGCTGGCGACGACCACCGATCGCCGGGCGTTCGTCGCCGCGGCGGCCGCGGCCGCGCCTCGGGCGCTCGCGAACAACCGCTACTCCGCCGACGTCGTTGCAGTCTCCGCGTCGACGCTTCCCATCCTCGCCCGTCTGCCGCGCGAGTTCCCGGCCGACAACGCGCTGCCGCGCTGGCTGGTGGAGATCGGCGCAGTGCCGGTCGAAGACCTGCGGCGGCGCTGGCGGCTGGCGGTCGACCTCGACTCGCCACTCGATGCGATCCTCGTCGCCGCCGCCCGACGCCCGGGTCGGTCGGACCCGTACGTGCCGGCTGAGCTGGGGGACCGCGGCGAGGCCGTCGTCGCGCGGATCGAACGGCTCCGGTCGATCCTCGCGGACGCGCGCGCCGAGCTCGTCGTGGCCGGCCGGACCTCCGCGGCCACGCTCGTCTGGCTGGAGCGCTCCGCGCGCTGCCGGATCCGGGCGGTCGTCGAGGAGCGTGGCCTCCGGGCGTCGAGCCGCCTGGCGCTCGGGCCGGCCAGCCGGGCGCCGGCCCGCCGCCCACGGTCGCTCCTGGCGATGGCGCTCGAGCACGACGGCCCGGCGGCGCTCGGAGCGCGGCTCGCCGAACTCGGTGACGGCGCACTCGTCGACACCCGGGTCCTGCTGGCCGACCGGCTTGGTGCGGACGAGGCGGCCTGGCCGCGACCGGAAGCGCGCTACGCGTCGGACCTGCTCGATGCGACGGCCGTCGGCGAGCCGTGGCTCGCGGCCCTGACCGCAGCGGCGGCCGGCGCGACGATCCCGATCCTCCTGGGCGGCCACTCGCTTGTCGGACCGGGCATCCGGTTGATCGGTTCGCGGCGCTGAGGATGGACGGGTTCGAGGCCGGCCTGCGGCGCGTCCCCGGGCCGGAGCCGCTGCCCGTCAAGGGCGAGCCACGGCTTGTCGAGCGGATCCGCGCCGAGATCGCTTCGACCGGGCCACTGACGTTCGACCGATTCATGGAGCTCGCGCTCTACGAGCCGGATCTCGGCTACTACCGCTCGCCGGCCGAGCGACCCGGTCGGGGTGGCGACTTCCTCACCGCGCCCGAGACGCACCCGATCTTCGGGGCGACGCTCGCCCGTCAGCTCGACGAGGTTTACCGGCGGCTCGGCTCGCCGGGCCGGTTCGTCGTCCGCGAGTACGGCGCCGGGTCGGGGACGCTCGGACTGACGATCCTCCAGGCGATCGCCGGCGAGGGCCGTCTCGGCGAGGTCGCCGCGTCCCCGGCGCTTGCCCGGGCGATCCGCTACGCCCCGGTCGAGATCAACCCCTACCGTCGGGCAGAGCTCATCGATCGGCTCACGGGCGCCGGGTTCGGCGGCGCCCTCGAGCTCGACCTCACGCCCGGCGTCGCCGTGCCCGGGGCGGTCGTCGCCAACGAGTTCCTCGACGCGCTGCCGGTCCATCGCGTCGTCGGCCGGGCGGGCGGTGTGCGCGAGCTCCGGGTCGACTGGGCGGGTGACGGGTTCGCCGAGGTCGAGGCGGACCCATCGACCCCGGCGATCGAGGCGCGGCTCGCGGCGGAGGGGATCGTGCTCGAGGACGGCATCCGGGCGGAGGTCTGTCTCGCGATCGACGGCTGGGTGGACGAAGTCGCGGCCGGCCTGGAGGGCGGGATCGTCGTCGTAATCGACTACGGCCGGGTGGCGATCGAGCTGTACGGCAGGCAGCGCCCGGCGGGCACGCTGATGGCCTACGCCGGCCATCGCGCGCACGACGATTGGGCCGTCGCCGTGGGTCGCCAGGACCTGACCGCCCACGTCGACTTCAGCGCCGTCGAGCGGGCCGCCGGCGCGGTCGGGCTCGACCAGCTGGGGCTGACCACCCAGGCCGAGTTCCTCGTCGGGGCCGGGATCGAGGAGCTGCTCGAATCGATCCGCTCCGATCCGTCGACCACGATCGAGTCCTGGCTGGCCGTCCGCTCGGCCGTCCGGCGACTGCTCGATCCGCGCGCGACCGGTGGCTTCCGCGTGGCGTTGCTCGGTCGTGGGATCCCGATCGAGCCAGCGCTGCACGGCCTCGCCTACCGCCTCGGGCGCTGATTCGGGGGCCCCGAAGTACGGCATTCGCCCTATTGTCGGCGGACCCGCGAGGGGCGCAGGCTGGACTCGCCGGGGGGCGGCTCGCATCCCTGCTACGCGCGCTCGGCGCGAGTCGTCCCCCGGTATCCCATACCCCCTCCGGACCGTTCGGCGAGTACGCCCGGCGGTGCCTCGCCCGGGCGCCCGCGAGGGCGACCGCTGCTAGAATTGAGCGGCGTGGACCGCCCGGTCCCGTATGTCGTCCCGTGCCCGCACGGTTCCACATTCGCCGCGTCATGGAAACGCCGCCCAGCCGCCACAGCAAGCGGGGCGTGTCCGCGAGGTTGGATTGACCGCCATCTGGTACGTCGTCGGGTTCGCCTTCGCCGGCGTCTCGTTCGTCCTGCTGACGATCGGCGCGGCCTGGCTGATCTCGCATCGGAACCGCGGGGACGAGCACAAGGGCCTCCCCTACGAGTCGGGGATCGACACCTTCGGCGACACCCACGGGCGGTTCGGGCTGTCGTTCTACATCTACGCCTTGCTGTTCGTGGCGTTCGACATCGAGGTGGTCTTCATCTACCTCTGGGCGATCGTCTTCCGGGATCTCCTCATCGGCGGCTTCGTGAGCATGCTCGTGTTCGTGGCGGTCCTGCTGCTCGGGCTGGCCTACGCCTGGCGGAAGGGCGTCCTCACGTGGCGCTGAAGGGCAACCCCCCGGCGGCGGACCTTCCCGCGCCGGCAGCGCCCGACGCAGCGACGAACGCGGTCGTGGTCGCCGGCGGGCGCGACCTGATCGTGCCGATCGTGGTCCCGAACACGCTCTGGGAATCGCCCACCACGGCGGCGTACGGCGGCCAGCCCGTCGGCGACACCCACCTGCGCGAGTTCGGGGCGACCGAGCTGGGGCGCCACGACGACGCCCGCTGGGGCGCCCTCGAGGTGATCCCGACGAAGGCGGACATCGTCCTCGACCTGATCCGGGCCAACAGCCTCTGGCCGCTGCTGTCGGGGCTGGCCTGCTGCGCGATCGAGATGATGTCGGCGGCGACCTCGAAGAACGACATGGACCGCTGGGGCATGTTCCCGTTCCGGGCCAGCCCGCGCCAGGCCGACGTGCTGATCGTCGCCGGCACGCTGACGACGAAGATGGCCGGTCCGCTCATCCGCCTGTGGGAGCAGATGCCCGAGCCGAAGTGGTGTGTCGCGATGGGCGACTGCACCTGCTCGGGCGGCCGCTACAAGCGCAGCTACTCGACGATCCAGGGGATCGACCGGGTCCTCCCGGTCGACGTCTACGTGCCCGGCTGCCCGCCCCGCCCGGAAGGGCTGATCTACGGGATGATGCGGCTCCAGCAGCTCGTCCTGGAGCGGCGCGGCCACTGGCCGGAGCGAGCGATCGGCCCGACGGTCCCGGACGGGGTCTGAGCGCGATGGATCGAGCCCTCAAGCGCCGCCTCGAGGCCCGCTTCGGAGAGCGGCTGCTCGGACCCGTCCGGCAGCGCCACGACGAGACCGAGATCCGGGTCGCGCCGGGCGACCTGCCCGAGGTGATGCGCGCCCTCCACGACGAGCCCGACCTGCGCTTCGAGTCGCTGATGGACCTGTGCGGCGTCGACACCGGGACCGCGATGCAGACGGTCTACCACCTGTGGAGCGCGCACCACCTCGGACTGGCTCCGGGTGATCGCCGACGGCCTGTCCCGCGACGAGCCTCGGGTCCCGTCGGTCACCTTCCTGTGGAAGGGCGCCGAGTGGCAGGAGCGCGAGGCGTACGACATGTTCGGGATCGCGTTCGAGGGGAACCGCGACCTGCGCCGGATCTATATGCCGCCGGACTACACGAGCTTCCCGCTGCGCAAGGACTTCTACCTGCCCGATGACGCCGCCCGCTCGCCCGGCGGCGGTGTCCGCCAGATGGAGCAGACCCACGCCCCGACGAACGCCACGGCCGAGGCGGCCGTGCGCCGCGCCAAGGTGAGCTGAGGTCGATCGGATGACCGTCGTTCGCCATCCGTCCGCCGACGACCCGCGGGTCATGCTCGACGAGGAGGTCGGGGTCTTCGAGCCCGTCCCGCCGTATCCCCCGCGGACCGAGCGTGAGGCCGAGTTCTACTCGCTCGGCGCGGGCGAGATGTTCATCAACATGGGGCCCCAGCACCCATCGACCCACGGCGTCCTGCGGGTCGTCCTCAAGATCGAGGGCGAGCGGGTCGTGGACCTCGACCCGGTCCTCGGCTACCTCCACCGCGGGGTCGAGAAGCTGTGCGAGAACGCCGACTACCACCACACGATCGCCTACACCGACCCGCTCGAGTACGTCAGCGCGCTGTTCAACGAATGGGCGCCGGTGATGGCCTTCGAGAAGCTGCTCGACGTCGAGGTGCCCCGCCGGGCCGAATACATCCGGGTCCTGTCCGGGGAGCTCAACCGGGTCGCCAGCCACGCCCTGTTCATGGGCTGGATGGCGCTCGACCTGGGCGGCCTCACCCCGATCCTGTGGAGCTTCATCGAGCGCGACGACATCGTCGACATGCTCGCCTCGCTGACCGGCCAGCGGATGCTCTTCAACTACTTCCGGATCGGCGGCGTCAACGGCGACCTGAACCACGAGTTCATGAGCCGGCTCGGGACGTGGATGAGCAAGGCGACCGAGCAGATCGAGGCGAACATCACGCTGCTCAACGAGAACGAGATCTTCGTCCGGCGGATGCGCGGCCTGGGAATCCTCGACCGTGAGACGGCCTTCCGGATGTGCATGACCGGCCCGAACATCCGCGCCTCGGGCGTGCCGCTCGACATGCGCCGCTCGCACCCGTACAGCGTTTACCCGGAGCTCGAGTTCGACATCCCGACCCGCCAGGAGGGCGACTGCCTGGCGCGCTACCTCCTCCGCCTCGAGGAGATCAAGCAGAGCCTCCGGATCATCGACCAGTGCCTGAACCAGATGCCCGACGGGCCGATCATGGCCAAGCTGCCGCGGCTCATGCGACCCCGACCCGGGCGGGCCTACGCGGCCGTCGAGGGTCCGCGCGGCCAGTACGCGACCTATGCGATCAGTGACGGGACGGACCAGCCGTACCGGATGCGGATCCACGACCCGAGCTTCGTCCACCTCCAGGCCGTCGGGCTGCTGACGCCCGGCAACCTGATCGCCGACACGATGGCGATCATGGCCTCGCTCGATCCGATCATGGGCGGCGTCGACAAGTAGATGACGATGCTCAGCCGCTCGTTCGGCCGCCTGACCCTGCCGGGCAAGATCATCTTCACGGTCGTCCCCCTCGTCCTCATCGTCGGCGGGGTGGCCACGGCGGCCGCGATCATCGCCGCGCCGCTCGTCATCGACTTCGTCGGGGCGAACCTGCCGCTCTTCCGGTTCGTGCTGGCGGCGACGGTCGTGCTGCTGATGACCGTCCCGACGGCGTTCCTGATCATCTACATGGAGATGAAGGTCATCGCCCTGATGAACCTTCGCTACGGGCCGGACCGGGTGGGCCCGTTCGGCTCGCTCCTGTCGGTCGTGCACGGGCTCAAGGTCCTGATGAAGGAGGACTTCACCCCGACCGGTGCCGACTCGGTGGTCTTCACCTGGGCGCCGGTGGTCGTCTACATGGCCAGCGTGATGACCCTGCTGGTGCTGCCGTTCGCCCCGGGCCTGTTCGGGCAGGACCTCAACATCGGGCTGCTGTACTTCTTCGCGATGGGCGGGCTGGGCGTCGTCGGGCTGCTCATGGCCGGCTGGTCGAGCTTCAACAAGTACTCGCTGCTCGGCGGGCTGCGCTCGGCGGCGCAGGTCGTCAGCTACGAGATTCCGCTGACCCTGTCGGTCGTCGGGATCATCCTCCTTGCCGGGACCCTGAGCCTCAACAAGATCACGCTCGACCAGTCCGGCAGCCTGTTCGACTGGTTCGTGTTCAAGCAGCCGCTGGCGTTCCTCATCTTCTTCATCGCCGCTACGGCCGAGGCCAACCGGACGCCGTTCGACCTGACCGAGGCCGACTCGGAGATCGTGGCCGGGTTCGCCACCGAGTACTCGGGGATGCGCTTCGGGTTCTTCTTCTTCGCCGAGTACGTGAACGTGTTCATCATCTCGGGGCTCACCGTCGCGCTCTTCTTCGGCGGCTGGAACGCCCCGTTCGACTGGCCCTGGCCGATCACGCCGCACCCGGATCCGGGCGGCATGGGGGTCGGCCTGCTCGTCGCCATCGGGCTCGTGCCGCCGATCCTGATCCTCGTCCTCGGGCTGCCGTTCTATCTCGTCAACAGCCGGACGAAGCTGTGGCAGGCCCTGGTGATCGGGTTCGTCCTGTTCAACGTCCTCGCGGTCGCCGCGCTCATCGGGCTTGCCTTCCTCAGCTTCGACTGGGTCGTCGGCCTGTTCTGGTTCCTGATGAAGACGTACGCCTTCGTGTTCATGTTCGTCTGGATGCGCGGCACGCTGCCGCGGGTCCGGATCGACCAGCTCATGGGCTTCGCCTGGAAGTGGCTGCTGCCCGCCTCGCTGCTCAACCTGTTCGTGACCGCCCTGGCGATCGTGCTCGTCGAGGGCGTTCGATGAGCGCCGGGCGATGACGTTCGTCCCGGGCCTTGGCCTCGTCAAGGGGATGGCGCTGACCCTGCGCCGCTTCTTCGAGCCGAAGGTGACGAACCTGTACCCGGAGGTCCCCGCCCAGATCCCGCCCAAGTTCCGCGGCCGGCTGCAGCTCCTGTACGACGAGTGGGGCACGCTCAAGTGCGAGACCTGCTTCCAGTGCGCCCAGGCCTGCCCGATCGAGTGCATCGACATGGGCGGTACCGACACCAAGGGCCGTTACGCCGTCCACTGGGGGGCGCCCGAGACGTACGGCGAACGGCGCGAGGAGTCGGCCCTCCGGCGGTCGGGCCGGACCGTGCCCGACCCCGCTTACGAGCACTTCCACGGGATCGATCTGGCGGCCGTGGATGCCGTTCTCGACGAGGTCGACCACGATCCGCGCGAGATGCTCCGGATCCTGGCCGCGATCCAGGACGCGTACGGCTACGTACCCGTGGCCGCGCTCAAGCGGGTCAGCGAGGCGACCGGCGCGTGGTACGCGATGCTGTATGGCACGGCGACCTACTACGACCACCTCGCGGTCGGGGCACGGGAGACGGCGCCGAGCGCCGACGACGCCTACGTCGGAGCGCTCGAGGGGGCCCTCCACGGTGGCATCGACGACGGGGCGGCGAGCCGGGACGCGGGCGCCCGATGACCGGCCTCCTGAAGACTCCGACCGGCTGGCCGAAGGTCCTCATCGAGTCGCCCCAGGCCGTCGACCCGACCGACCTCGATCGAGCCGTCCGCGATGGCGCCTTCGAGGCGCTCCGGACCGCGGTCCGGGCGATGACCCCGAGCCAGGTCATCGGGGCGGTGGTCGGCTCCGGCCTGCGCGGTCGCGGCGGCAGCGGCTTCCCGACCGGGGCGAAGTGGCGGGTCGCGGCGAGCGCCCCCGGACCCACCCGCTACGTCGTCGCCAACGGCTACGGCGCCGACCCGGCGGTCCAGACCGACCGGACGCTCATGGAGCTGGCCCCGTATGCCGTGGTCGAGGGGGTCGCCCTGGCGGCCTATGCGATCGGGGCCGGCGAGGCGATCATTGCCGTCCGGGCCGATGCCGCCGAGGCGATCCGCCGGCTTGACGCGGCGATCGGCGCCGCCGAGGAGGCCGGCTTCGCGGGGCCCGACGTCCTGGAGTCCGGCTGGGACCTGTCGATCCAGGTCCGCCCCGTCCAGGGTGCCTACATGCTCGGCGAGGAGACCGTCCTGCTCAAGGCGCTCGAGGGCAAGCGGGGCCAGCCCGAGCAGCGGCCGCCGCACCCGGCGGAGCGCGGGCTGTTCGGCCGCCCGACGGTCGTCGACAACGTCCAGACCCTGGCGAGCGTGCCCTGGATCGTCCGCAACGGACCCGAGGCATACGCCGCGATCGGCTCGACGGCGAGCCCAGGGACGATCCTCGTCCAGCTCCGCGCGCCGGCCGGCGGTGGGATCGCCGAGGTGCCGCTCGGGACCCCGCTCCGGGAGCTCATCGCGCTCGCCGGCCCGCGGGCCGGCCGATCGGACGGCGGCCGGCCGGTCAAGGCGGTCCTCGTCGGCGGACCCGCGGGTGGGTTCCTGCCGGCGGACCTGCTCGACACGCCGTTCGACTTCGAGTCGCTCCGCGACGTCGGGGCGCACGTCGGATCCGGCTCCATCGTCGTCGCCGACGACCGGGCCTGCGTCGTCGACCTGGCCCGGCTGCTCAGCCGCTTCTGCGCCGATCAGGCCTGTGGCAAGTCGATCCCCTGCCGGATCGGCACCCGTCGCCTGTCCGAGATCGCCGACCGGATCGCGGTCGGCACGCCGCGCCCGACCGATGCCGGGCTGGCCGCCGACCTGGCCGCCGACATCCAGGGTTCCGGCCTGTGCGACCACGAGCGGCTGGCGACGCTGCCGATGACCAGCGCGATGCGATACTTCCGTGCCGAGCTCGACGACCATCTCCTCCGCAGCACCTGCCCCGCCGGCGTCTGCCACCCGATCAAGGTGGCCGTCGGGGCCGACCGAGGCGCTTGATGACCGACCTGATCGTCCGACCCGAAGGCGCCCCGCCCGCCGAGCCGGGCGTCGCCGAGACCCTCGCGGAGCGACTGCTCGACGTGTCGGCGCCGCAGCGCCCGATGAGCGCCCCGGTGATCCGGATCGAGGTCGACGGGCGGGTCGTCGAGGGTCGCGACGGCCAGACGATCCTCGAGGTCTGCCGCGACAACGGGATCGAGGTCCCGACGCTGTGCTACGAGCCGAAGCTGCCCGGCTTCGGCGCCTGCCGGATGTGCGTCGTCGAGGTCGAGGGCGAAGAGCACCCGCCGATCAGCTGCTCGCGCGCGGCAGAGGCCGGCATGAAGGTCCAGACCCAGACCGACGAGGTGCGCCGCCTGCGGGCCACGAACCTCGAGCTGATCTTCAGCGACCACAACGCCTACTGCCTGCCGCCCTGCCAGAACAAGTGCCCGAGCCACATCGACATTCCCGGCTTCCTCAAGCAGAACGCCGAGGGCGAGTGGCGCGAGTCGACCCGGATCTTCAAGCGGACGATCCCCTTCCCGAGCGTGCTCGGACGGGTCTGCCCGGCGCCGTGCGAGGAGCACTGCCGGCGCGACGAGGTCGATGAGGCGATCGCCATCCGTGACAGCCACCGCTACGCCGGGGACCAGGTCATCAAGGCGATGCTCGACGACGGGATCGACCCGCCGCTGCCATTCGAGCCCCAGCCGAAGACGGGTCGCCGGGCGGCCGTCATCGGGTCCGGCCCGGCCGGGATGAGCGCCGCCTACTACCTCCTCCTGGCCGGTCACGACGTGACCGTCTTCGAGCGCGACCCGGCGCCCGGCGGGATGCTCCGCTACGGGATCCCGCAGTACCGGCTCCCGAAGATCGAGGTCCTCGAGGCGGAGTACGAGTCGGTCAGCCGGCTGGGCGGGAAGATCGTATGCAACCAGGCCCTCGGGCGCGACTTCACCCTCGACGACCTCCAGGGCCAGGGCTACGACGCCGTCCTGGTGGCGATCGGCTGCTACGACACGAACAAGCTGGGCATCCCGAACGAGGACGCCGACGGCGTCATCGACGGCCTCGAATACCTCCAGACGGCCACCCTCGGCCTGCCCTACCCCGGGCACCGCGGGAAGCGCGTCGTCGTGATCGGCGGGGGGTTCACCTCGATGGACTGCTCGCGGACGTCGATCCGCCAGGGTGCCGCCGAGGTGACCCTCGTCTATCGCCGGGACATGAAGGACATGCCCGCCTCGAACGAGGTCCACGAGGCGATCGAGGAAGGCGTCCAGGCGATCTTCCAGGCCGCCCCGACGCGGGTCATCGTCGACGAGAAGACCGGCCGGGTGAGCGGCGTCGAGTTCATCCGCAACAAGCTCGGCGAGCCCGACGCGTCGGGCCGGCGGCGGCCCGAGCCGTCGCCCGGCACGGAGTTCACAATCGATTGCGACCGGGTCCTCCTGGCGATCGGCCAGGGCCCCGACCTGACCTGGATCGGGCCGGGCTCGGAGGGTCCCGAGGCGACGAAGCAGCGCCGGCTGAAGGCCGACCCGGTGACGTTCGAGACCGGACGGCCCGGCGTGTTCGGGACCGGCGACGTGCGGGTCGGCGCGGCCACCGTCGTCCAGGCGATCGCCGAGGGCCGCCGGGCGTCGTACGCCGCGGACGCCTACCTGCGTGGGATGGACCTCGGGACGATCCGGGCCCGCCAGACGCTCGCCGAGCCGCAGCCCGAGTTCCTGTCGATCGTGCCATTTACGAGCGAGGTCAAGGAACCCCGCTACCGGCTCAAGGCGATGGACGCCGAGGTCCGCAACAAGAGCTACCTCGAGTACGAGATCCCGTACACCCCCGCGGAGGCGGTCGCGGAGTCGACCCGCTGCCTGCAGTGCACCTGCGAGGCGATTGGGTTCTGCGACCTGCGCCGGCTCGGAATCGAGTACGGGACGACACTGCGCACGCTCGAGCCGCAGTTCCACCAGGGCGCGGGCTACCGGAGCGTCACCGAGAACCGCTTCACCGGGATCAACCACGACTACGTGCGCGACGACAGCCACGCCTTCATCCTCCGCGAGCCGTCGCGCTGCATCGACTGCGGCCGCTGCGCCCAGGTCTGCTCCGAGGTCGTCGGGGCCGCCTGCTACGACTTCATGCGGATCGGCTTCGACACGCTCGTGACGACCCCGCTCGACATGAGCCTCAACGACACCCCGTGCGTGTCCTGTGGGCGCTGCGCCGAGACCTGCCCGACCGGGGCGCTGATGCCGAAGCCACGGGTGCTCGAGAAGTACGAGGTCGACGAGAGCCGCTGCATCCTGTGCGGGATCTGCGTCGATGCCTGTCCGTACGACGCCCTCCGCGACGGCGCCGACTTCGAGCTCAGCCACGTCGATCGCTCCGAGCCGATGGTCGACCTGATCGCCCTGGCGGCCATCGACCGGGAGACGGAGGCGACCTACATCCGCCGCGAGCGCGACTGGGTCGCCCGCGCCACCGCCGCCGGGCGTCCACCGGATCCGTCGCGCCTCCTGCCGGTCCTGCCGCCATCCGTCACCGGGGGCGGGGCGGGCCTGGCCGCCGCGCGCCACGGAGAGCGAACGGGCGGCAACGGCGCCTCCGGCAACGGCGCGGCCGGCGCCGGCCACGCCCATCACGAGTAGGGAGGAGCGCGGGTGCCGATCCCGGACACGATCCCGGTCATCGGGGCGACTTGGAACGACGCCCTGTTCGTGATCTTCGCCGGGATCCTCCTCGGATCCGGGCTGCTCGTCGTCACCCTCCGCGACATCATCCGCTGCGGGCTGGCGATGATCGTCTGCTTCGGCGCCCTGGCCGGCATCTACGTCATCCTCGGCGCACCGCTCATCGCCGGGGCCCAGGTGCTCGTCTACATCGGCGCGATCAGCGTGCTCATCCTGTTCGCCATCATGCTCACCCAGACGAAGGCCGCCCCGGCCCGCCTCGTGTTCCAGACCCAGGCGGTCCCGGCGGCGATCGCCGCGCTCGTCCTGGCAGTGATCCTCGCGCTCGTGGTCGTGTCGACGGACTGGGGTGCCGCGGCGGCGGTCGCGCGGACGGCGACGGACGACATGGCCCGCCTCCTGTTCCACGACTATGTCCTGCCGTTCGAGGTCGTGAGCGTCCTGCTCCTCGCGGCGGTCGTCGGCGGGGTCTACCTTGCCAAGCGCGAGGTCGACGCGACCGAGGAGCGCGGCCCGCGATGACGAACTCCCTCGATGCCTACCTGATCCTGTCCGGCCTGCTGTTCTGCCTCGGGACCTTCGGCTTCCTTGCCCGCCGCAACGCGATCAGCATGCTCATGTCGATCGAGCTGATGCTCAACGCCGTCAACCTCTCGATCGTCGCCTTCGGGGCGTTCGTGCCCAAGCTCCAGGGCCAGGGCTCGATCATCGCCCTGGTGGTGATGGCCGTGGCGGCGGGTGAGGCGACGGTCGGGCTGGCCATCGTCATGGCGATCTTCCGCAACCGGCGGACGCCGCTCGTCGACGAGTACGACTCGATGCGGCAGTAAGCCGATGCCGTACGACGCGCTGATCGTCGCCATCCCGGCGCTGCCGATCGCCGGCTTCGCCTTCACCGCCCTGTTCGGCCGGCGCATCCAGGCGCGGCTCGGCCGGAACGCGGCCAGCGCCGTCCCGCTCGCCGTGGTGATCCTGAGCTGGCTGGCGGCGATGATCGTCGTGGTCCCCGCGCTCGGGCATGCCGAGCCATTCGGCGAGCGCGGTCTCGACTTCACGCTGTACACCTGGATCCCGGCCGGGAACTTCGTCGTCGACGTCGGGTTCCACGTCGACGCCCTGACGGCCTGCCTCCTGATCGTGGTGACGACGATCGGGATGCTCGTCCACGTCTACTCGGTCGGGTACATGGCCCACGACCCCGGGACGTGGCGGTTCTTCGCCTACCTCAACCTGTTCATGTTCTCGATGCTGCTGCTCGTGCTGGCCGACAGCTTCCTCGTGATCTTCGTGGCCTGGGAGCTGGTCGGGCTGTCGAGCTACCTGCTGATCGGGTTCTGGTACCGCAAGCCGACCGCGGCGCTCGCCGCGAAGAAGGCGTTCATCGTCAACCGTGTCGGGGACGTCGGCTTCGCGCTCGGGATCATGCTCATCTTCGTGAGCCTCGGGACGCTCAACGTCCAGGCGGTGCTCGGGTCGATCGGGACGCTCGACCAGTTCACGATCGTGGCCATCGCGCTGCTCGTGTTCTGTGGCGCAGTCGGCAAGAGCGCCCAGTTCCCGCTCCACGTCTGGCTGCCCGACGCGATGGAGGGCCCGACCCCCGTCTCGGCGCTGATCCATGCCGCGACGATGGTCAACGCCGGGGTCTACCTGATCGCGCGGGTCAACCCGATCTTCGGCCACGCCCAGGGCGCGATGGTCGTGGTGGCGGCGATCGGGATCTTCACCGCGCTGCTCGCCGCGTCGATCGCGTTCACCCAGACCGACATCAAGCGCGTCCTCGCCTACTCGACGTTGTCCCAGCTCGGCTACATGTTCGCCGCGCTCGGCGTCGGCGCCTGGATCGGCGCCATCTTCCACCTCATGGCCCACGGTTTCTTCAAGGGCCTCCTGTTCCTCGATTCGGGGTCGGTGATCCACGCCGTCCACGAGGAGCAGGACATGCGCCGGATGGGCGGGCTGTGGCGCAAGATCCCGATCACGTACTGGACGATGCTCATCGGCGCGCTGGCGATCTCGGGGATCCCGCCGCTGGCCGGCTTCTTCAGCAAGGACGAGATCCTCGGCGAGGCGTTCAAGAACGGCTTCCTCGTCGTCTGGGCGATCGGCTTCGCGGTCGCCGGGATGACCGCCTTCTACATGTTCCGGCTGATGGGGATGACCTTCTGGGGCCCGAGCCACGTCGACCCGAAGGTGGAGCCCACGATCCATGAGTCGCCCCGCTCGATGACCGTGCCGCTCATCCTGCTGGCGATCGCGTCGATCTTCCTCGGGCTCGTGATCGGCGTGCCGCTCGGTGCCGGCCTGATCAACACCTGGCTCGAGCCGGTGTTCGCCGAGACGATCGCGCTGACTGGCGGCGAGGCGGCTCCGTTCGGCCCGCTTGACGTAGCCCTGATCCTGGCCAGCGTGTCGATCGCGACGATCGGGATCATCGTCGCCTGGCGCTTCTTCGGGGTCGAGCTCGGCGCCCTCCGCCGCGCTCCGCGGCCGAAGGAGGTCACGGCGATCGCCACGGCCAGCCCCCTGACCCGGTTCCTCTACCGCGCTTCGCTCAACAAGTGGTGGTTCGACGACCTCAACGACCTGTTGTTCATCCGGATCGGCGGGCGGATCGCGGCCGCGGCCTGGTGGTTCGACCGGACGATCATCGACGGCACGGTCAACGAGATCGGCACAATCGCTGTCGGCGTCGGCCGGGAGCTGCGCCGGGTCCAGACCGGTCGGGTCCAGAACTACGCCCTCGGGATCGCCATCGGGCTGATCGTGATGGCCGGCTCGTACCTCGTGATCGTGGGGCGCTGAGCCGATGGGCGACCTGACCATCCCGCTGCTCAGCGCGATCACCTTCACGCCGCTCGTCGGGGCGCTGGTCATCGCGGTCGTCCCGCGCACCGCCGAACGGGCGATCCGCTGGATCGCGCTGGCGACGTCGCTGATCGCGTTCGGGCTGTCGCTCGTGCTGCTGGCGGCGTTCGACCCGCTCAAGCCGGGCTTCTCGTTCGTCGAGCAGGTGGACTGGATCCCCGTCTTCGGGATCCAGTACAAGGTCGGGGTCGACGGCCTGTCGGCCGTGCTCGTGGTGCTCACGACGACGCTGTCGTGGATCAGCATCCTCGCCTCGTTCGGGCCGATCCACGAGCGGATCAAGGAGTACATGATCTCGTTCCTGATCCTCGAGGTCGGCCTGATCGGCGTGTTCGTGGCGCTCGACCTGTTCCTGTTCTACGTGTTCTGGGAGGTCGTCCTCGTCCCGATGTACCTGATCATCGGGATCTGGGGCGGCTCAAACCGGGTGTACGCGACGATCAAGTTCGTGCTGTACACGCTCGTCGGGTCGCTGCTGATGCTGGTCGCGATCCTGGCCACGGCCTTCACCTACCAGTCGGCGACCGGCAGCTGGGACCACGCCTTCGACTTCGAGTACCTGCGCAGCTTCGCCGCGACAGTCGGGTTCGCGAATGGGCTCCAGGTGTTCGCGTTCCTGGCCTTCTTCCTCGCCTTCGCGATCAAGGTCCCCATGTTCCCGTTCCACACCTGGCTGCCGGATGCCCACGTCGAGGCCCCGACGGCCGGGTCGGTGATCCTCGCGGCGATCATGCTCAAGCTCGGCGCCTACGGGTTCATCCGCTTCGCGGTGCCGCTGTTCCCCGATGCGGCCCACACGTTCGCGGTACCGATCATCGTGCTCAGCCTCATCGCGATCATCTATGGCGCGGTCGTCGCCCTCGTCCAGCCCGACCTCAAGAAGCTCATCGCCTACTCGTCGGTCAGCCACATGGGCTTCGTGACCCTCGGGATCTTCGTGTTCCAGCAGCAGGGCCTGCAGGGGGCGATCCTGCAGATGGTCAACCACGGGCTGATCACCGGGGCCCTGTTCCTCCTGGTCGGGGTGATCTACGAGCGGACCCACGACCGGACGATCGCCAGGATGGGCGGGCTGTCGGGCCGAACTCCGGTGTACGCCGCCGCATTCGGCTTCTTTGTCTTCGCCAGCGCCGGGCTGCCCGGGCTGTCCGGGTTCGTCGGCGAGTTCCTGGTGCTGGTCGGGACCTTCGCGGCCAGCCCGTACGCCGCGGCCATCGCCACGTTCTGCATGATCCTGGCGGCCGGCTACCTGCTCTGGATGTTCCAGCGCGTCTTCACGGGCGAGCTGTCCGACTTCCTGGCCGGCCTCGGCCAGCACCTGACCGACATCCGTCCGATCGAGATCGCGACGCTCGCCCCGCTCGGGGCGATGATCGTCGTGTTCGGGCTCTTCCCCGGCCTCCTCCTGACGATCATCCAGGGCACCGTGGCGACCTTCACCGCGAGCGTCGGCGCCCACGACGTCGCCGTCCACCTGATGGTCCGGTAGGCGGGCGATGAGCTCGCAGGAACTCCTCACGATCGCCCCGCTCGTGACGGCCATCCTGGTAGCCGCGGCGGTCATCGTCGTCGACCTCGTACGGCCCGGCGCGCGCACCGAGCCACTCGTCGTCGCGCTGGTCGGGCTGGCGATCGTCGCCGCGGTCACGGTCGTGTCCGGGGCGAACCCGGGCGACGCCTTCGGCGGCGCCTACCGGGTGGACGCGCTGACGACGCTGCTCGACCTGCTGTTCGTCGCGATCATCGCCTTCACGCTGCTCTTCGCGCCCGACTACCTGGCGGCCCGGAACCTGCCGCTGGCCGAGTTCGCGGCCGTGCTCGTGTTCGCGATGACCGGGGCGATGCTCATCTCCGCGTCGATGGACCTGCTCGTGCTCTTCCTCGGGCTCGAGTTGATGGTCCTGCCAGGCTACCTGCTGGCCGGGTTCGCCAAGCGCGACTCGCTGTCGACGGAAGGCGCGATCAAGTACTTCCTCCTCGGCTCGTTCAGCTCGGCGATCTTCCTGTTCGGGCTGTCGTTCGTCTGGGGCCTCACCGGGTCGACCCGGATCGCCGCGGTCGCGTCGAGCCTCGGCGCGGTGGTCGCGGGCACCGCGCCGCTGTCCCCGGGGCTGGCAATGGGGCTCGCGTTCCTGACGACCGGCGTGGCGTTCAAGATCGCCGCGGTGCCGTTCCACTACTGGACGCCGGACGCCTACCAGGGCTCGCCCACGCCGGTCACCGGCTACCTGTCGGTCGGCCCCAAGATCGGCGCCTTCGCGCTGATCCTGCGCCTGTTCGTGGGCGCCCTCGGTCCGCTCCACGCCGACTGGCTGGTGGTGATCGTGATCCTGTCGACGATCACGATGACGCTCGGCAACTTCGTGGCCATCACCCAGGACAACGTCAAGCGGATGCTCGCCTACTCGTCGATCGCGCACACGGGCTACATGCTCGTCGGGCTGGCCGCCTGGGCGAGCCCGAACTCGCGCATCGAGGGCATCGAGGGCCTGCTCTTCTACGCGGTCGCCTACAGCTTCATGAACCTCGGCGCGTTCGCCGTCGTGGCCGCGCTCCAGCGCCGGCGCGGGGTCACCAGCAGCATCGACACGTTCGCCGGCCTCGGCGCCCGCGAGCCCGCGCTGGCGATCCTGATGACCCTGTTCCTGCTGTCCCTGACCGGGATCCCGCCGACGGCCGGCTTCTTCGCCAAGGCGTTTGTGATCCTGGCCGGCGTCGAAGCCGGTGGGGCGGCGGCCGTGCTGGCGGTCATCGCAGTGCTCAACGCCGCGGTCGCCGCGTTCTACTACCTGCGCGTCGTCGTCTACATGTTCATGCGCGACGCCAAGGGCGAGCCGGTGCCCCTCGAGAAGAGCGGCATCCTGCGGGTGGGCCTCGCCGGCACGGCGTTCCTGACGATCGTCCTCGGGCTGTTCCCCGGAGCGCTCGTCCAGGTCGTCGAGAACGCCGCGCGCGCCCTCGTCTCCTAGCCCGCGGTCTCCCCGCCCCGCGGCGGCGCGCCGTCAACCGGCCTCGGCTTCGATCGTACTGGCGACCAGCGACAGGACGCGTGCCGCGTCGTGCGGCGTGGCCAGGAAGCCGTCGGCGCGCTCCACGACCTCCGGCGGCGTCTCGTAGGCGCCGTGCACGGCGAGCGCGAGGCCCTGGGGCAGCCGGCCGGCGGCCCGCGCCTCGGCGATCGCGGCGAAGGCCTCGGCGTCGCTCCGGTCGTCGCCGAGGACGATCGCGGCACCGAACGGCCGGCTCGCCAGGAGCCGGGCGACCGCCGCTCCCTTCCCCCCGGCACCGGCCGGACGGAGCTCGACGATCCGGCGGCCGCGGAAGCGGGTGAGACGGTCGTGCCCGGTCTCGGGACCGAGCACCCGGTCCAGGGCGGCCTCGACCGACCGACCGGCGACGTCGGGATCCGGCGCGGCGCGGAAGTGGAACGCGACGGATGGGCCCTTGTCCTCGACGTACAGCCAGGCCGGCGAGCCAAGCTCACGGGCGACGGCCGTCCCGACCTCACGGGCGACGGCCGTCCCGACCTCGCGGGCGAGAGCCGTCGTCGCGTCGAGCGCCGGGTCCACGGCCAGCGACAGGCCGGCGATCCGGCCGCCCCTGGCCAGCCGCCCCTCCTGGAGCCCGTGGTCGCCGAGGTAGCCGACGCCACCGACCCGGACCCGGGCGACGAGATCGGCCACCGTCCGTCCGCTCAGGACGACGACGCCCAGGCGCGCCGGTCGCGCGTCCGCGAGCCGGGCCAGCCGGCGCAGGGCGGTCCGCCCGAGCGGATCGATGGCCGCCGCCATCGGGTCGGGTGAGACCCGGGCGAGGGTCCCGTCGAAATCGGTCACGACCAGGAGCGGACCGGGCGCCGCGGCGACGGCCCGGACAAGTCCGCGGATGTTCGGCCAGGGCTCTACCGGTGGGCCGGCCGCCGCGGCCGGGTTCAGGGCGACGCCGACGCTCCGCCGCTCGGGGCGGCCGAGCCGGACGGGGCGACGGACGGGAGCAGCGGGCTCGGGGAGGTCGACCCGGGGATCGCCGACGCGCCGCCCGACGGCAGCGCGGACGGGGAGGGCAGCGCCGATCCCGAGGCCGAGGGCATGGCCGACGGGCTCGGGGATGCCGAGCTGGACGGCGCGACGGTCGGCGTCGGGGTCGGGGTCGGGTGGACGGGCCCCGGAACGAAGGCCACGGCCGCCGCGATCAGCAGCGCCGCCGCCGCGGCGCCGGCGAGCAGCGCGAGGACAAGGGCAAGGCGCGGCGGCATGGCGGGAGGGTACCAGTACCATGCGGCCGCGGCGCCCTCATCGGGGAACGGCTAGGATGACGGCCCCATGCGCACCGTCTTCGACCGGGTCCAGCGCCGCCTGGTGCCCGCCCTCCTGGCAGCACTCGGCGTCTCGCTCATCGCGGCCGGTCTGCTCAGCTACACCGCCCCGGTCGACGCCACCCCGGCGCCGTCGGGGAGTCAGTCCGTCGCCGGCGCGAGCCCGACGGCGAGCGCGCTGTTGACGTTCCCGCCGCTCGTCAGCCCGAGCCCGTCGGCCAGCGCCGGCGCCTCGCCGGGCAAGGTCGCGGTGGCCTCCCGGGTGGTCGTCCCGGCGCTGGACATCGACCTGCCGATCATCCGCCAGCCCGGCGGCGCGAACGCGTTCCCGCCGTGCAACGTGGCGATGTACCTCCAGCAGCTCCACCAGCCGGGGCAGCCGGGTCCGACGTACATCTACGCTCACGCGCGGACGGGCATGTTCCTGCCGATCCTGACCGCGTCGAAGATCGACAACGGCCGGCGGATGATCGGGATGCTCGTCGAGGTCTACACGACCGACGACCAGCTCTACCTGTACGAGGTGATCCAGGTCCGGCGCCACGTCACGACGCTCGACGGCGCGATGGCGGAGAAGCGCGAGACGCTCTGGCTGCAGACCTCGGAGGGACCGGTCGGGACGATCGAGAAGACCCAGCTCGTGGCCCTCCCGCTCGGTCATGCCCCGGCCGACCACAAGGAGGCGAACCCGAAGCCGAACCCGGTCTTCTGCCACTGAGCCGTGCTGGGTGCGGGGTCGCCCGCGGGCCGCGATCGGGTCGCTAGATCCAGTTGATCCGGCGGAGGAGGTAGGCCATCAGGAACGCCAGCCCGATGATCGCGGCGGTCACCAGCCAGAAGCCGGCCGCCTCGGTGCCGGCGAATGCCGCGCCAGCCTCACTCATCCCGAAGATCCCGCCGAGCGCGCCAATCCCCGCCAGCACGACCGTCACCCCGGTCAGCCGCTTCATGATCAGCGACAGGTTGTTGTTGACCGTCGAGAGGTAGACGTCGAGGGTCCCGCTGACGAGTTCGCGGTAGGTGTCGAGCTCGTCGGTGAGGCGGATCAGGTGGTCATAGACGTCGCGGAAGTAGACGATCTCCGCGCTGTCGACGAGCGCGAGGTCGCGGTTCGTGAGCTGGTTGAAGATCTCGCGGACGGGCCCCGCCGCGCGACGGATCGCGACGAGCTCCCGCTTGAGCTCGAACAGCCGCTCGAGGGTCTGCGGGTCGCCCTTCTCGATCACGGCATCCTGGATCAGGTCGATCTCGTCGCCGAGCTTGTCCATGAGCGGGAAGTAGCCGTCGACGAGGTCGTCGCAGATCGCCCACAGCAGGTGGTCGGGGCCATGCGCCAGGACGAGCTCGAAGCCACCGGCCTTGAGGTGGTGGATCGCCCGGGGGTCCCAGTCTGAATCGTGGACCGTGAGCAGGAATCCTTCGCCGAGCACGACGTCGATCTCGCTCGGCACGATCGGGTCGCCGTACTCGAGCGCGAACAGCACGATGTGGATCAGGTCGTCGGTGACCTCGATCTTCGCCCGCTGGTTACCCTCGAGGATGTCCTCCGCGATGAGCTCGTGCAGCCCGAGCGCCTGGGTGATCGCAGCGACCTGGTCGGGCGACGGCCCGCTCGCGTCGATCCAGACGGAGCCGTCGGCCGGGATGGATGTCGGGATCGACGCGAGCCCTTCGGCCTCGCGGACCGCGGACCCGGCCCGCTCGAAGACGCGGATCCGCCCGTCGCCCGCGCCGACGGCGTCGTGGTGGACACGATGAGCGAACCCGTCGAGCGGATCCGAGCGCGGCTCAGAGCGCGAGGGTCGGCTCCGTTTCCTCGCCATCGATCGTCCGCGAGCCTCCCTCGTGGCGAGTGCCCTCGCCGACGTCGCCGGACCCGACCGCCGGCGAGTCGTCCGCCAGCATACGCGTCCGGCGGGTCCCGAGCGCGAGCGCCGGGAGGACCGCGGCGGCGACCACGATCGCCGCAGCGAGGAACAGCCCGACCATGATCCGGGACGCCTCGCCCGACGCCCAGCGCTCGAGGGCGGCCACCACCAGCCCGTCGTCGAACGGCCGGCCAACGAGGTTGGGCGGGAGGAACTGCTGGTACGCGTCGGGCGTGGCGCTGATCGCCTGGCTCAGCCGATCGATCGTCGTCGAGCCATACGCCGTGAGCACGGCGAGCCCGACCGCCATCCCCATCATCCGGGCGACGGTCACGGTCGCCGAAGCCATCCCGAATGCCGCCCGGCCGGCGGCCTCGACCGCGGCCGTGGAGCGCGGCGTCACGGTCAGCCCGAACCCGGCCCCGAACAACGCCACCGCCAGGGCCGCGCTGGGGATCGTGGTCGCCGGCGTCCAGCCGGCCATGGCGACCAGACCGACCCCGCAGGCCAGCAGGCCGGCGAGGGTCACCAGCCGGAGCGACAGCCGGCGCACGGCGAAGCCGGCCACGAGGGCCCCGATCGCGGTCGTGGCGGCCAGCGAGCCGAGCACGACCTGCTGCTCGGCCGGGCCGCCGTAGAGCACCCGATCGACGAACACAGCGGCCCCCACGATCGCCGTCGCGAACGCGTACCCGGTGAGGAGCGAGATCAGCGCGGCCGACGAGAACTCCACCGAGCGGAACAGCCGGACGTCGATGAACGGATCCCGCCGGACCAGTCCACCGGCGATCGCCAGCCCGAGGCCGGCGACCGCGACGACGAACAAGCCGGCGATCAGGACTGGCGTGGGCACGCCCAGCGTCGTGCCGTCCGCCGGACTGCCGAGCAGGGTCAGCCCGAGCAGCCCCGCTCCGAGCCCGAGCGTGAACGCGACGGCCCCGCCGATGTCGACCCGGCCGGCCCGGCGCGGCGTCTCCCAGCCGGTGTCGGCGGCCCAGGCGATCGCCAGGGCGACGATCCCGATCGGGACGTTGATGTAGAAGACCCAGCGCCACGCCGGCACGAGCAGCGAGCCGAGCGGCCCGCCGGCGACGCCGGCCGCCGCCAGGGCCGATTCGGCGTGGATCGTCCGGAGCAGGGCGGCGCCGAGGAATGGGCCGGCGGCCATGCCCAGGAAGGTCAGGGCACCGATCGCGCCGAGCGCCCGCGGTCGCGCCGAGCCGCCGTACAGGTGCGCCGCGGCGGCGGTGGCCACGGGTACGAGCGCCCCGCCACCGACCGCCTGGATGAGCCGCGCCGCAATCAGCCAGTCGAGGCTCTGGGCCGCGCCGGCGAGGAGCGATCCGAAGGTGAACGCCACGAGGGCCCCGAGGAACAGCCGCCGGGTCCCCCAGATGTCGGCGAGCCGGCCGGCCAACGGCATCGTCGCGACGTACACGAGGAGGTAGCCGTTGACGATCCAGGATGCCCGGCGTAGCTGGGTCCAGGCATCGATCTCGGCGATCCCCTCCTTGTGCGCCATGTCGACGATGATCGACGGCAGGGCGACGGCGGTGATCATCAGCTCGAGGCCGGCGAGGAAGACCCCGACGCCGAGCACGCCGAGCAGCAGGAGATTCTCGCGGCGTCGCATCGGCCGAGTGTAGCCGGGCGACCCCGAAGCACCGTCCGCGGGGCGCCGGCGATGGTTGACACACGCGGTTCCCGGTCGTAGCATCAACAGCGATTTATATAAATCCGTGTTGAGCCATCCGTCGCTCGACGCCCCTCGGAGCCGTCTCCTGAGCCCCTCCCCGGTCCGCATCCGCTCGACCATCGCGTCCGTCGTCGACCAGCCCGACGAGCTGCGCCAGGTGCGCCAGTTCCACCGGGCGCTGGCCGACGTCAACCGGCTGCGGATCGTCCAGCGGCTGGCAGACGGCGCGGCGACCGTGACCGAGCTCATCGAGCACGTCGGACTGTCCCAGCCGCTCGTCAGCTGGCACCTCGGCAAGCTCCGCGCATCGGGCATCGTCACCACCCGCCGGAGCGGCCGCGAGACGCTGTGCAGCCTCCGCCGGGACGCCTTCGACGAGGCGCTCGCCCGGGAACGAGCCCTGCTCGGTCTCGGCCTCCCCGTGCTGCCCGGCCGAACCGCCGGCACGACGGACGAGCCGGCGTCATGACCGCCACGAAGCCGACGGGCGGCGGCTCGCTCGTCCGGCCCGAGACCCGGACGAGGGTCAAGAAGCTGGGCGAGCCCGTCGCTCTGTTCTTCGGCCGTCTCGGGCTCACCCCGAACGGGCTCACCCTGATCGGATTCGGCATCACCGTCCTTGGCGCGGTGCTGGTGGGCTTCCAGTACTGGCTGATCGGCGGGATCGTCGTCTTCCTCGGCGGGGTGTTCGACATGTTCGACGGGACACTGGCCCGGGCGACCGGCAAGGTCAGCCCGCTCGGCGCGTTCATGGACTCGGTCTTCGATCGCTGGGGCGAGGCCTTCGTCTATGTCGGCGTCATCGCCGGCCTGGCCGGGGCCGGCTGGGACGTCGGCGGACCGGTCCTGGCCGCCGCTGCCATGGGCTCGGCGTTCATGGTCAGCTACACCCGCGCCAAGTCCGAAGGGCTTGGGTTCACCGAGGGGACCGGGATGGCCGCGGTCGGATTGATGCCCCGCGAGGTGCGGCTCATTGTCCTGTCGGCTGGGCTCATCCTCGGTGGGATCGTTGGGACCGAGGTGATTGACCGCGGCTTCTCGATCGGCGGGACCACGGTTCCGGCGGGCATCGTCCTCATCGAGGTCGCGCTGGGCATCATCACCCTGGGCGCGACCATCACCGTCATCCAGCGCATCCTCCATGTCAGGCAGCAGGCCGTCGCGCGCGACGGGAAGTAGGGAGACAGTCAGGTGGCCAAGACCGGGAAGAACGGAACCAACGGCACGAACGGCGCGAAGCCGGCTGCCGGCGCGGCGCGCCGGACCGACGGCAAGATCCGGGTCGCGATCGTCGGGGTGGGGAACTGCGCCAGCAGCCTCGTCCAGGGTCGTTACTACTACGAGAACGCGAAGAAGGAGGACTTCGTCCCCGGCCTAATGCACGTCGAGCTCGGCGGGTACCACGTTCGCGACATCGAGTTCGTCGCCGCGTTCGACATCGACAAGAACAAGGTCGGCAAGGACCTCTCCGAGGCGATCTACCAGAAGCCGAACAACACCTACGTCTTCCAGCAGGTCCCGCACATCGGGGTGACCGTCGACCGCGGAATGACCCACGACGGGCTCGGCAAGTACCTCAGCCAGATCATCGAAAAGGCGCCCGGCCCGACGGCCGACGTCGTCGGGATCCTCCGCGAGCGCGAGGTCGACGTGATGGTCTCCTACCTGCCGGTCGGCAGCGAGGAGGCCACGAAGTGGTACGTCGAGCAGGCGCTCAAGGCGGGCGTCGGGTTCGTGAACGCCATCCCGGTGTTCATCGGCCGCGAGCCGTACTGGCAGCGGCGCTTCGCCGAGGAGGGCCTGCCGGTCATCGGTGACGACATCAAGAGCCAGGTCGGGGCCACGATCAGCCACCGCGTCCTGACCCGCCTGTTCATGGACCGCGGCGTCCGCCTCGACCGGACCTACCAGCTCAACTTCGGCGGCAACACCGACTTCCTCAACATGCTCGAGCGCGAGCGTCTCGAGTCGAAGAAGATCTCGAAGACGAACGCGGTCACGAGCATGCTCGACTACGAGGTCGACCCCGATGACGTCCACGTCGGCCCGAGCGACCACGTTCCGTGGCTGCTCGACCGGAAGTGGTGCTACATCCGGATGGAGGGCACGACCTACGGCGACGTGCCGCTCAACGCCGAGCTCAAGCTCGAGGTCTGGGACAGCCCGAACAGCGCCGGCGTGATCACCGACGCGATCCGCTGCCTCAAGCTCGGCCTCGACCGCGGGCTCACCGGAACCCTGGTCGCGCCGTCGAGCTACTTCATGAAGAGCCCGCCAATCCAGATCCACGACGACATCGCGTTCAACCGGGTCGAGGCGTTCATCCGGGGCGAGGACAACGAGACCCTCGTCGGCACGGAGGCTCCGCAGAAGCGGACGCTCAGGCGGCTGGCCGGGCCGAAGGCGAAGGTGGCGGCCGGAGCCCGGTGACCTCGGTCCCGGATCGGCCCGTGGCCGGCGGGCCGATCGACCCTGGACCGCGACCCGCACTCGAGAGGCCCAACCGGCGCGTCGCGAGCGCGCCACGGGTCGTCGAGAAGACGGCGGTGCTCGCCTACCGGCTGGCCGAATGGCTCGTCGCCCGGCTGCCGACCGGGCCGACGGCGCGTGTCGTCGGCTGGTTCGTCCAGGGGTCCTACCTGCTCTGGCCGACGAAGCGGCGCTGGTCCAACCGCAACTTCGGCCATGTCCTCGGGCTGCCGCCCGACGACCCGGCGGTGCGGCGGATGGCGCTCCGGGCGTACCGGAGCTACGCCCGCTACCTCGTCGAGCTCCTTCAGCTCCCGTCGCTGAGCCAGGAGCGGGCGATCGGCCTGATCGACCAGGCCGCCGTCGACGACGTCGAGCGGCTGTGGCGGGGCTCGAACGGGCTGATCTTCGCGGCCTGCCACGTCGGGAACAACGAGATCATCGCCGCGGCCATCGGGTGGCGCGGCTGGCCGTTGGCGGGGCTGGCCGACGACTCGACGTTCCCCGAGCTGTTCGAGCATCTCCGCGCGGAGCGAGCCCGCTGGAACGCCCGGGTGATCCCGTGGCGCAACCTGCGCGAGGTCTACGCGGTCCTCCGACGGCGCGAGATGCTCGCCCTGCTGGTCGACTGGGGCTATCGGGCGGATGACGTCCCGGTCCGCCTGTTCGGCGCCTGGACGACCCTGCCGGCCGGACCGGCGACGCTCGCCGGAAAGACCGGAGCGCTCATCGTGCCGGTCGCCATCCGGCGGCTGCCCGACGGCCGGTTCCACGCCTCGACCGAGCCACCGATCCAGGTGGCGTCGACCGAGCCGGCCGAGGTCCTGCGCGCTACGCAGGCCATCGCCGACGCGATCGAAGGGGTGATCGCGGCCGCTCCCGAGCAGTGGTACAGCTTCAAGCCGATATGGCCCGAGACCGCGGCCGAGGCCGCCGAGCTGGAGCGGCGTGCCGCCCGGATGGCCGCCGGATGAGCCGCGCAACGGCCGCCCCGGCCGCCGGGATCCCGGCGAGCGAGCGATCCACCGCCCGGCAGCGGATCGTCGCCGACGCCGTGACCGCCGCGTCGTGGCTCGCCTGCCATCTGCCCGAGCGACCGCTCGTCGGGCTGGCCGAGCTCGTCGGCGAGCTGTGGTACCTGGTCGACCGGCGGCGTGCCGAGCAGGCTCGCCGCAACCTGCGCCGGGTGACCGGCTGGATGGTGGCCGAGGGTCTTGCCGACGCACGGATCCGCGCGGCGTCCCGCGGCGGGCGGGCGCTCGACCGGTTGGTCCGGGCGGCGTTCCGCCACTACGCCACCTATTACCTCGACGTTGCCCGGGCACCCGCGCTGACGCCCGCCTATCTCGCCGAGCGGCTGACGATCGAGACGCCGGAAGCGTTCGACGACGCCTTTGGCGAGCCCGGGCCGCGGATCTTCCTCGGGCTCCACTTCGGAGCGATCGAGCTGCAGGCGTACGTCGCCGCCGTCCACGCCGCGCGGCCGCTGACCACGCCGATGGAGACGGTCGACGATCCGGCTCTCCAGCGCTACTTCGTCCGGACGCGCGGCGCGCTCGGGATCCGGATCGTCGGGCTGCGCGAGGCGCGCCGCGAGGTCCTCGCCGCCCTCGGCCGTGGCGAGCCCGTCGGGATCGTCGGGGACCGCGACCTGACCGGCGGCGGAATGCCGGTCACGCTGTTCGGATCGCGCGCGTCGCTGCCCCTCGGCCCGGCGCTCGTGGCCATCGAGAGCGGCGCGCCGACGTTCGCGGTGACGGCGCGCCGGCTGCCGGGCGGGCGCTACGTCGGCCGGCTCGACCGGCTGGCCATCCCGGCCGCCGGCTCGCGGCGCGAGCGCGTGTCGGCCTTCCTCGACGAGGAGGCGCGCTGGTTCGAGCGCCAGGTCAGCGCCGCCCCGGAGCAGTGGTGGGCGGTCTTCTTCCCGATCTGGCCCGATCTCGAGGCCGCTCCGGCCGGGATCCGGCGATGACCGATCGGCTGGGTCGCGCCGACCTGCACATCCACACGCTGGCATCGGACGGGATCTCCGGGATCGACGAGATCCTCGACCGGGTCGAGACGGTCGGCGAGCTCGACGTGATCGCCATTACCGACCACGAGCGGATCGACGCGGCGCTGGCCGCCCGGACGATCGCCCGCGATCGCGGCGCCCCGTTCGAGGTCGTCATCGGCGAGGAGGTCACCACCCGCGGCGGCCATCTCCTCGCCCTGTTCATCGAGTCCCCGGTCCGCTCGCTGCGCTCGCTGCGCTCGACGATCGCCGAGATCCACGACCAGGGCGGCCTGGCCATCCCGGCGCACCCGCTCGTTCCGTACCCGCTGTGCGCCCAGGGGTTCGTGCTGCGGCGGCTGCTCGGCGAGTCGGACCCGCGCTACCACCCGGACGGGCTCGAGACATTCAACCCGACGACCCTCGGTCGGCCGCTCCACGCCCGGGTCGTGCGCTTCGCCGTCGACCACGACCTGGCCCAGATCGGCGACAGCGATGCCCATGCGGCGGTGTCGATCGGTACGGGCTGGACGACCTTCCCGGGCCGTGGCGCCGACGATCTCCGGGCCGCGATCCTCGCGCGCGAGACGCACGCGCACGGGAGCTTCCACGGCACCGGCAACCAGGTGTCGACGTTCGGGCGGCAGCTCCGCAAGTACGGCCGCGACGTGCGCGACGAGGTGCGCGGCCGGGTCCGTCGGGACGGCACCGGGCGGGACCACGGCTACCCGGGCGGCCGGGCCCGACCGCCACGCTACGAGCCGGGAGCCGTGGCCGGTCCGGAGCACGGACGATGAAGATCGGGCTGGTGACGCCGTACGTGTACCCGGTTCCGGGCGGCGTCAACGAACACGTCCGCTACCTCTACGAGAACCTGCGCCTGCACGGACACGACGTCCGGATCATCAGCAGCAGTCACGGCCTCCAGCGCGCCTCCGAGGGCGACATCATCCGGCTCGGGAAGGGCTTCAGCGTCCCGATGAACGGCTCCGTCGGAACGGTTACCCTCTCGCCGCGCTACGTGGGCCTGGTCGACGAGATGCTCGACCGCGAGCGGTTCGACGTCCTGCACTTCCACGAGCCGTTCGTGCCGTTCCTGTCGCTCATCCTGCTGCGCCGGTCGCGGAGCGTGAACGTCGCGACGTTCCACGCCTACGCCGGGTTCTCGCTGTCCTACGAGTTCGGGGCGCGCGTCATGCAGGGCCACGCCCGGCTGCTCCATGGCCGAATCGCCGTCAGCGCAGCGGCGCGGCACTTCATCGACCGCTACTTCCCGGGCGACTACAAGATCATCCCCAACGGCGTCGACGTCGACCGCTACCGGAAGGCGGTCCCGATCGCGCGCTGGCAGGACGGCACGCGCAACCTCCTGTTCGTCAGCCGCCTCGAGCCGCGCAAGGGAGTGCTCGTCCTGCTCAAGGCGTACCGGATCCTGCGCAAGACCGGTTGCCCATGCCGGCTCCTCGTCGTCGGTTCCGGACCGCAGGAGCGCGAGGCTCGGCGCTACGTGATGACCCGCCGGCTGGCCGGGGTGGAGTTCCTCGGCCGGGTGAGCGACGCGGAGAAGGCCCAGCTGTTCCGCACGGCCGACGTGTTCGTGGCCCCGGCGACCGGTCGCGAGTCGTTCGGGATCGTGCTCCTCGAGGCGATGGCCGCCGGCGCGCCGATCGTGGCCTCGGACATCCACGGCTACAAGGGCGTCGTCCGGCGCGGCGAGCAGGGCCTGCTCGTGCCACCGGGCGAGCCGCGCGAGCTCGCCGCGGCGATCGGGCGGCTCGTCGTCGACGACAGCCTGCGCGCTGACATGAGCGCGAGCGGGATGGCCCGGGCCGAGACGTTCAGCTGGGAGCGGATCACCGAGCGTGTCGAGAGCTACTACGGCTTCGTGATCCGCCGGCTCGCGGCCCAGGGCGCCTTGCCGGCGGACTTCCGGGCCGAGATCCCGCCCTCGCCGCGCGTCCAGCCCGCGATCGCAGACTCCGACGGAACGGTCGAGGAACCCTCGGTCATCGCCCGCCGCGGCTAACGCTCGCGGCCCGACCCGGACCGGGCAAGGAGCCTCAGCCGGCCTGGCCGGTTGTCACGATCGAGCCAGGGTCGCGGCGCGCCGCCTCGCGCTCGGCCGCGGCGATCCGCCAGGCCCACGCGGCGTAGCCCACGATCACGCTCGTAACGAGCAGCGCGGCCAGGAGCAGGAGCACGTCGGCGAGGTGAGCCGTGATCGAGAACGGAACGACCTTGTCGGTGTTGACGGGGAACTGGAACGCGTACAGGTAGGTCGGCAGGAGGCCCTGGTACGCGTTCACGATCGCGGCCGGCAGCGGGAGCCCCGAGATGTTCGGATACCACGTGACGAACCAGACGACGCAGGCGAGCATGATCCCTGCCGCGAACCGGCGGCTGTCGCGCGCGGTAGCCACGACCCAGGCGATCGGCGACAGGGCGATGAGGACGACGAGGGCGATCGGCTCGATTCGGAAGCCGTCCTGGCTCAGGATCGCGGTGTCCGGCAGGAACCCGCCAACGAGGATGAGCCCGATCGCCCCGCCGACGGCGGTCGCGGCGATCTGGAGGAACCGCCGATTCGCCTCCTCGGCCGATCGGTTGCCCGAACCGAGCCGGAGGATCTGGACGACAAGCAGCGCGCCGGCGACGAGCAGGATCGCGGCCAGCCCGGCGGTCCGCCAGGTCAGGACGATCTGCCCCGGGGCCGTCGCGACGCAGGCCTCCGAGCCCGGGTTGACCGCCGTGACCCGCACGAACGTGCACAGCGGGCCCTTGAACAGCCACATGAGAGCCGGGCCGAGGACCGCGATCGCCGCGCTCACCCGGGCCAGCGCCCAGGTCCGTGCCGACGGCCCGTTCCGGAGCTCCGCGACGAAGTAGGCGAGGGCGATCAGCAGGAACGGCACCGCCGCGTAGTAGTGGTACTGGAAGGTGGCCCGGTCGATCCGCGCCCAGGGCAGCCACTGGAAGGCAAACGCGACGAAGACGAGCCCGAGGGCCAGGCTCCGGCGCTTGAACGCCTGCCAGGCCACGAACAACATCGCCGGGATCGACAGCCACCAGGCGACGAGGTTCCCCGCGTCGTAGATCGCCGCGGACGTGTTGGCCGCGAACGAGTCCTGGTAGAACCAGACCGGCTTGAGGTCGAGCGGCCAGGCCCAGTACGGCGACGACGCCGCATGGGTCGCCCGGAGCCCGTTGTGGTAGTCGTACATCTGGCGGGTCAGCGCGAGCAGCGTCTGGCCCGTGTTGCCGGGCGGCCACGTATCGGTGAGCCGGTTGCCCAGCGCCACCCAGGGCAGGTATGAGATCACGTAGACGACGATCGGGACCACCGCCAGGCAGATCACGCCCCATACGATCGGGAGGCCGAGGAGCGTCCCTGGTCGGAGCCAGCCCTCGGGCGGCGGGGACCCGGGCTCGGTGAGCCGGACCGGGTCGTCCGGGTCGGGCGGCAGCGCCAGCGGCCCGAGCCCCCAGATGCCGGCGAATCGCAGGATCGCCCAGACCACGCCCGAGCCGAGGATGAGCAGGAGCGAGATCACCGTCGGCGTCAGGGCCGCCGGGCCCGCGCCGATCGGCTTCACGGCGATGCCGAGCGGGACCGCGATGAGGAACACCAGGATCCCGATCGCAGCCGGACCCACGATCGCGAGACGGGTCTCCTCGGCCGACCAGGCGATCGGACGGAAGACGGTCACGAGGACGGCCCCGAGCGTCAGGGCGATCATCAGCGCGACGAAGAGGAAGTTGCCGGCGCTCGTCGAGGCGTCCGGGGCGATGTCGATCGCCATGTAGCCTAGCACGGCCGTCCCGAGCGCCAGCCCGAGGATGAGCAGGATCCGGCCGAGCGCGGAGCGGCCCAGGATGAGCACGACGACGCCGGCCATGGCGTACAGCCCGACCCATTTCGAGGCGAGCGCGAACCCAAGCAGCACGCCCACCGCGGGCAGCACGACCCAGAACGCCCACGGCCGTTTCCAGCGTCCGAGCCAGAGCGGTGCGAACAGGGTGTAGGCGGCCACGATGAAGAGGCCGACGTAGACGTCGTTCATCGCGATCCGGCTCTGCACGAAGAGCATTCCGTCGACCAGGACGAGAATGGCGGCGATGACCGCGATCTCGCGACGCCGGAACAGGATCCGCACGAGCAGGAAGATGAGCCCGGCCGTGAGCGCCCCGGCGAGCATTCCCGGCAGGCGCCAGGCGAACGCGTGGTTGCCTGAGTCGACCGTGGCGAGCATCCCGTCGGCGGACGTGGCCAGGATCGCCTGGCGGTCGCCGCTCGGGTTCTCCGGGTTGGCGTCGAGCGCCCAGGCCTGCGCGTCGAACGGCAACCGGGCATCCGCATAGACCGCATTGCCGTGCGGCTCGACGACGTAGATCGTGTCGCTCGTCCCGTCCGGGGTCCGACCCAACACGTGGACCATCTGGGTCGGCTGGTCGTACACGAGGTCCCGGACGTCACCCGGCATCGGGAACGTCGTCGTCAGGTGCGGCCCCTCCTTGCCGTCGCCCTGCCCGAGCTGGATGACGGCCACGTTCTTGCCTTCGAGGGCCGCGTACAGGGTGGGCTGGTCGATCCCCGTCACGACGGTCAGGCCGCGGGCGGCGCCGTCGAGCGTCACGGTGTCCACGATCTGGCCCGTGGCCGGCGAGATGAACGTCACGCCGCCCTCGTCCGCGACCGCGATCCGCGGCAGCGGCGCGACCGTCAGCCCGGTCAGGCGGCCGTCCGAGATCGCGGTCGAGATGTCCTTCTGTTGCTGGTCGTCGGTGAACCCGCCGAGCAGGACCACCGCGGCCTCCCCCGCCGACGTGGCGGCCGTCAGTCGAGCCTGGTAGTCGGCGGCGTTCCCGCCGGTGATCGTGGCCAGGGCCGCGGACACGGCGGCCGGGTCGGTGACGGCCGTCGGGTCTGCCGTCAGCCCGTCGCCCAGTCCGCCGTCGGCGAGATCCGAGACGCCGCCGAGCCGCTGCCGGCCCGTCTCGGCGCCCGTGCTCGGGTCGACGAGGACGACCTCGCCACCACTCGTGGCGACCGCCATCCCGGAGGCGTCGGTGGTCAGCCCGAGATGCGTCACCGGCGCCTTCACGTCGGCCAGCGGCGCCGGCCCGTCGACGCTGGTGATCGGCGTTTCGGCGCTGTACCCGCCTGACGCCCGGGCGTCGTCGAGCACCGTCGTGTCGAGCGCGAGCACCTGGCCGCTGTCCGTGCCGACGAGGACGCGGTGACCGACGGGATCGAGCGTGAGGGCCGACGCCCCCGGCACCGACCAGGTCGTGATCAGGCCGCGGGTCACCAGGTCGTAGGCCCGCAGCTCGTCGCCGCCGGCGACGTAGAAGCGGTCCCCGGACGGCGGGGACGGCCGGCTCGAGTCGACCCACTGCGGCTCGACGAGCACGTCGCGGACCGTCGTGCCCAGCGAGCGCTGCGCGGTCACCCGGTCGTCCCCGGCGACGATCAGCCCGGCGGCCATCGCGTACTTGGCGATGTGGGGGTGGGTCCACTCGTAGATGTCGTGTGGCATCCCGTAGCGCCAGTCCTGGAGGAACTCCGTGGCGGTCCGCGCGTGGTAGACCTCGTCGAAGTGCATGCGGTACGGCTCCGACAGCCGGAACGTCCGCGATACCAGGGCGACGAGCACGATCACCACGAGCAGCCACAGGTCGAGCCGGTCGAGCCGCCCGCCGCCCTCGCCGTGGAGTCGACGCGACCGATCGGGCAGGAGGGTCCGGATCCGGGCCAGCCCGAACGGCAGCGGCAGCCAGCCCGGGTCACGCTCGGCCGCGAACGAGGCTTCGTCCCACGCGATCGCCGGGCCGGCGCTTGGAGGGGCCGCCACCACCCGTCCGGCGACGGCACCGCCGGCCGCGGTCGTGGCCGCCACCGCCTCGCCGGCGGTCCCGGGGCCGCCCGAAGGGGCGCTCGTGTCGCCGCCGATCCACCCTCCGTCGGTCGCGTCGGCAGCGACGGCGTCCTCGTCCGCCTCCCAGAGCGCGGCGTCGATCGCCTCGCGATCCAGCCGTCGGAGCGCGGCGGGACGCAGCTCGGTGACCGCGAACACGAAGGCCGCGAAATGGATCGCCGCGACGGTCGCCACCCCGACCGGGGATCGGATCGCGTCGGCCATGCCCAGCCAGTCCTTGATCCCGGGGTTCTGGAAGTACGGGATCAGGAGGACCGCGTACAGGTTCGCGAAGTTGGCCAGCGAGAGCAGGACGTAGGCCACGCGCCAGCGAACCGACGTGGCGGCGAGGATGGCGCCGAGGATGGCGAACGGGAAGAGGTACCGCTCGTGGACCCGGGTGGGCACGACGAAGAACGCGATCGCCATCACCGTCAGCGCGACGAGGAGCAGCCGCCGGTCGTCGACGATGGCCCGGATCCGCTCGCCGCCCGAGCCTTCGTCGATGGTCACGATCGACGGCCGGTCCAGCCAGCCGACGACGAGGCAGACCGCCGCGATGACGATCAGCAGCAGCGCGGTCCCGACGTACAGCGCAGGGACGCCGGCGATGAGCGTCGCGACCTCGGCGGCGGTCGCCCCGGCGACGTCGCGCAGCCATTGGCCGTTCTCCGCCAACCCGTTGCCGCCGCGGCTGATCAGCGCCCACGGGTTATAGGCGTTGACGGTGATGTACGGGTAGCCGCCGGCCGTCTTGCCGACCTGCTCGACGAGCCCCACGATCGACAGGCCGAACGGGAGGCACAGGAGGACCGCCGTCGCGAGCCCGACGCCGGCGCTCGTGACCAGCCGCAGCGGACCTTCGCCGAAGCGGTCGAGCCACGGCTCGCCGCGCGGTCCCGGCTGGGCGTCGGCCAGCGGGACGTCCCCTCCGGCTCCCGCCGGCGCAGGCGGCGCGGGCGGTCGCAGGCGATCCCACACGTGGCGCCGCAGCAGGACGATCGCCAGGATCGGCAGGAGGATCCCGAGCTGCGGCTTGATGACCGCGGCGAGCACGGCGAAGAACGTCGCCCGCTCGGGCCGGCGCCGCCACAGGTCGCGCAGGCCGAGCAGCAGGAAGATCACCCCGAAGGCGTCGACCTGGCCCCAGATCGCACTGTCGAACCAGGTGACCGGGTTGACGAGCACGAACGCGGCGCCGAGCAGGGCGGCCCGGCGCGATCCACCGAGCTCGCGGACCAGGGAGTGGACCAGCCATGCGAGGACGACGTCGGCGAGGATCGGGGGCAGCTTGATCAGGTCGCCGATGCCCCCGATCGCGTTCCCGACGATCCCCACGAGCCACAGCACGTAGAGGTAGCCGGGCGTGTAGTCGACGAAGAAGCCCCGGTTGTAGAAGCCCCCCGGACCGTGCGTCGCGAGCTCGTTCGCCCAGGCCTGGAAGGAGCCGCGGTCCGCTCCGAACCCGGAGCCGGGGAGCAGGACGTATGCGATGATGAGGCGGAGGGCGAGGCCGACGATCAGGATCGCGATGAGCGCCAGGGCGGCCTCGAACGACCGCCTCGGCGCCGCGGTGCCTCGGTCGGGCACGGATGTGGGGGAAGCCAGGGAGGTCCGCCTCCTGCACGGGCGCTGAGGTGGAGCGGAGTATAGCGCAGGGTCCCGCGACGGACGCCCGAGCGAGCCGCCTCCCCGACCTCCGATCCGGGACCGCCAGGACGGTCGCGGTCGGCCTCGCGATCACCGCGTTGATGCTCGCGGTGTATGTCGTCAGCAACCCCACCCGGGACAGCTACTACAACCATTTCGTGTGGCAGGCCGAGGCGTTCCTCGACGGCCGCGCCACCATCCGCTACCCGGTCGCGGACCAGCCCGGGATCCACGGCGACAACCTGTTCCAGGACGTCCTCCTTGCGCCGGGGCCGCACGGCGAGCCAACCGGCTACGCGCTGCTGCCGTTCCCGCCCCTGCCGGCTGTGATCCTCATGCCGTTCGTCGCGATCTGGGGCCTGGCCACGGACGCCCAGCTGATCGCAGCGATCCTCGGCGCGCTGGTCGTTGGCATCGCCTTCTGGGTCCTCGGACGCCTGCCGATCGCTCCGCGGGTCCGGGTCGCCAGCACGCTCTTCCTCGGCCTGGGCACCGTCTTCTGGTACACGTCCGAGCTGGGGACGACGTGGTACCTCGCGCACGTCGTCGCCGTCGGGTTCACCCTTCTCGCGATCGGGGTCGCGTTGCGCGGCGATCCGCTCGCGGCGGCAGGAGAACCCGATCCCGAGCCCGATTCGACCCGCCGCCGGCTCGTGCTCGACCCGGGTCAGGTGTTCGCCGGGTTCCTGTTCGGGCTCGCCTGCACCGCCCGGCTGACCGTGGTCTTCGGCCTGCCGTTCTTCGTGTTCGTCGGCGGGGGCGGCGACCGCCTTCGGCGTGGCGTGTCGGCCGTCGTCGGCATGGCTGTCCCGATCGGTGCCCTGATCGCCTACACCTACGCCACGACCGGGCAGCTGATGAACCCGGGCTACGACGTGCTGTACCACCTCGAGACGGTCTTCTATCCCCAGCTCGGCTACCACAGCGGCTGGGGAATCGAGGATCCACGTTACCTCGCCCAGAACGTGCCGCTCATGCTCGCCGGGCTTCCGTCGATCCTGCCTGCCTGCCCGCCGGATGCCGTGCGCGGCTGGTTCGATCCGGCCTGCCCCGTGATCGCGCCGCGCGACGTGGGGATGGGGCTGTTCCTGACCAGCCCGGCCTGGCTGGTGTCGTTCGCGTCGCTGCGCTGGTTCGGCCGGGATCGCCTGGTCACCGGGGCGGTCATCGCCGTCGCGCTGATCGCCCTCGTCGACGTGATGCACTTCAGCCAGGGCTGGGTCCAGTTCGGCTACCGGTTCAGCAACGACTACGCGCCGTTCGCCCTCCTCCTTTTCGCCTTGGCGCTCGAGGCTGGACGCCGGACCCGGCGGCTCGGCTACGTGCTCATCGCGATCTCGATCGCGATCGTCACCTGGGGCGTGGCCTGGGGCCACCTCTTGGGATGGTGATCGCCGCGCGCCCCGCAGGGCCGACGACCGGGCTCGTCCTCGCCGCGCTGGGGTCGGCCGTCTTCGCCCTGGCGATCGCCGTCCCGACGCTCCTGCCCGGCGTGTCGTTCTGGGACACGGCCGAGCTGCAGACGGTCGGGCCGCTGCTCGGGACGGCGCACCCGACCGGCTTCCCGACCTGGGTGATCCTCGGCTGGCTCGCATCGATCGTGTTCCAGCCGCTCGGCGACCCGGCGTTCCGGATGAACCTGCTCAACGCCGTCTGCCTGGCCGTGGCCGCCGCCCTGATGGCCGTGCTCGTCCATCGGCTGACCGCGCGCGCCTGGCTCGCCTTCGCCTTCGGCGTGGTCCTGGCGGCGACACCGATCGCCTGGTCGATCGGGACCCATGCCGACGTTCACGGGCTTCATCTCGTCCTGTGCGCCCTCCTGCTCATCCTGCTCGTCGACTGGGAACGGCTCGAGCGGTCGGGGGCTGCCGGCGCGGACCGCCGCCTGGTGGCCGCGACGATCGTCTTCGCCCTCGCGCTCGGGAACCACAGCCTCGTGCTCCTGTTCGTGCCCGGGATCGTCCTGTTCGTGTTCGCGGTCGCGCCGTCGATCCTCGGCCGTCGCCGGCTGGTCGGGGCCTGCGTGGCGGCCCTTGCCGGGACGCTCGTCGTCGTGTACCTCGAGCTGCCGGTCCGCGCCGGGCTCATGCCGGCGCCGCTGGTGTACGGCCATCCCGACACCTGGGCGGGGTTCTGGTACATCGTCCTGGCAGAGCAGTTCCAGGGCAGCCTCATCGACCCGCTGGGCGAGCTCCCCCAGAAGGCGGCGACGCTCGTTCGCTTCAGCGGCGACCAGCTCGGACCACTCGCCTTGCTGGTCCCGCTCGGGTTCGCGGCGACGATCGTCCGCCGGCCGCGCTACGCGGTGCTGACCGGCCTGACTCTGGCGATCACCTGCTTCTTCGCGGTGTCCTACGACAACGCCCAGATCGACCGCTACTACCTCGTACCGGCGCTCATCGCGCTGAGCTGGGTGGCGGTCCTCTTGGCGACGGTCGTCGACTGGCTCGAGCGGCGGATCGTGCCGGGCGGGCTCGATCGCCATGGGGACCGGGCGCCGCGGCCGGTCGTCGGGCTCCTCCTCGCCGCGCTCGTCGTCGTTCCGACAGCGGTGCTCCTGCCGGCGCGCTGGCAGGCAGTCGACCAGAGCGCGAACCGATCGGGCGACGCATGGCTCGACGCGCTGCTCGACGAGCGGGTCGCCGGCCCCGGGGCGGTGATCGTCTCGTGGTGGAGCTACTCGACCCCGCTATGGTACGCGCAGCACATCGACGACCGGCGACCGGACATCCGGGTCGTCGACGACCGGACCCGCCTCGACGAGAACCTCGGAGCCATCAGCGACGTGATCGACAGCAACCTCGGACGCCACCCCGTCCTCGTCATCCAGGTCGACCCGGCTATCGTCGGCTCGCTCATGGAGCGCTACCGGCTGACGCCCCTGCCCGTTCCGGGCTCGCAGGTCGTGTACCGGGTCGACGGGGTCCTCGCCGCGGCCAATCGATGACCGACCCGGCGGCGAACCCGGATCGCCTCGCGGAGCTGTCGTACTTCTTCCCGGCCCACAACGAGGAGGCCAACCTCGAGCCGCTCGTGACGGAGGCGCTGGCGACCCTGCCCGAGCTCGCCGGCCGTTTCGAGGTCGTGATCGTCGACGACGGCTCGCGCGATGCCACTGCCGAGATCGCCGATCGACTTGCCGCCGCCCATCCTGACCTCGTCCGTGTGGTCCACCACGAGACGAACCGCGGCTACGGAGCCGCGTTGCGGTCCGGCTTTCGGGCCGCGAGATTCGGCTACGTCGCCTTCACCGACGGCGACCGGCAGTTCAAGATCGCCGACCTGGCCCGGCTGACGGCCCGGATGGGCGCCCCCGACCGACCCGACGTCGTGATCGGTTTCCGCATCCGACGGGCGGACCCGATCATCCGGACGATCTACGCCCGGTCCTACCGGCTGGCGAACCGGGTCTTCTTCGGGCTGCGGGCGACCGACGTCGACTGCGCCTGCAAGCTCTACCGGCGCGAGGCGCTCGACGGGATCCGGGTCGAGTCCGGCGGCGCCTTCCTGTCCGCCGAGCTGCTGATCAAGCTCCGGGCACGCGGCCGATCCGTCGTCGAGGTCGGCGTCCCGCACTACCCACGCACGGCCGGCTCACCGACCGGGGCCCGGCCGCAGGTGATCGTCCGGGCCGTTCGCGACTTCTGGATGCTCCGGCTGCGGATGTGGGCGTCGCGGGACCGGGCGCTGTCGCGCGGGGCATCGATCCTGGGCGACTGACCGGTGGCCGGAGGGCCGTGGTCCCTTCGAGGAGCGATCCGGGCCGGCTCGCCGGTCAGTCCGGCCGCGGGCCCTCGCGGGTCCCGGCGTCGCCGCCGAGGTCGAGCGAGTTGATGAAGTCGCGGAAGACATCGAGCCGCGGGTCGGCCGGCGAGGCCGCCTCACTCGTCGACTCGAGGTCCTCGATCGAGCTGGCCTCGCCGTCGTCCGGCCGCACCCCGGCCCGGTCCAGGACCTCGTCGGCGGCGAAGATCTGCACCCCGGCCCGGACCGCCAGCGCGAGCGCGTCCGAGGGGCGCGAGTCGACCTCGAGCTCGCGCTCACCCGACTGGAGGAAGAGCCGGGCGTGGAACGTCTCCTCGGCCAGCGAGGAGATGACGACGCGCCGGATCGAGACCCCCAGCTCGTCGAGCGTCGAGGAGAACAGGTCGTGGGTCAGCGGTCGCTCGGACGACACACCCTGCAGCTTCATGGCGATCGCGTTCGCCTCCCACGGCCCGATCCAGATCGGGAGGTAGCGCTCGCGGTCGAGCTCCTTGAGGATCACCACGTGCTGGCTCGACGGCATGTGGACCCGCACGCTCTCGACGACCATCTCCACGAGCTGCGCCATGGGCGGATTATCCCACGCTCACCGGACGACCGGCCTTCGGGTCGGGCCGCGCCGGCGCTGCTCAACCCGAGCCGACCGGGCGCGGCCGGGCGCGACGGACGAGCAGGCCGACGAGCATCCCCGTCACGAACCCGCCGATGTGGGCGAAGATCGCGACGCCGCCGACCACGTCCTCGACGCCGAGCGATGCCAGCCCGTCGATGACCTGCAGGACGAACCACAGGCCGAGCACCAGGATCGACGGGACCTCGGTGAGCTGGAAGAACACGACGAGAAACACGATCGCCAGGACACGTGCCCGCGGGAACAGCACGGCGTACGCGCCGAGGACGGCGGCGATCGCCCCCGAGGCACCCACGAGCGGCGTGTCGGAGCGCGGGTCGATCGCAACCTGGGCGAGGCCGGCCACGACCCCGCCGGCGAGGAAGAAGGCCAGGTAGGCCGGCCGGCCGAGACGGTCCTCGACGTTGTTGCCGAAGATCCACAGGTAGAGCAGGTTCGCCCCGATGTGCAGCCAGCCGCCGTGCAGGAACTGGTACGTGATCAGGGTGACGAGCGACCAGTCGAGCAGGTGTCCGGACTGGAGCGCATCGACCAGGTTGCTCGGGACGAGCCCGAACGTCTCGAAAAGCTTCGTGAGGGCATCCTCGCCACCGGTCGCCTGGACGGCCAGCTCGACCGCGAAGACCACGAAGCAGGCGATGATGATCGCGGCCGTCACCACCGGGGTCCGGCGGGTCGGGTTCGCGTCCCGGAGGGGGATCACGCGATCACGGCTTTGGCGTCCTCTTCGGCTTCTTCGTCGCCTTGGGCGTCGGCTTCGGCGTCGCCGCCGGGCTCGCCCCGGCGCTCGGGCTGGGGGACGCGGTGGGCGCCTTGACCGCCTCGAGGAGCGAGCTCATGAGCCGGTTCTTGTCGATCCAGACGACCGAGTCGGGGATGTCGCCCGTCCCCGGCAGGACGTAGAACCCGCGCAGGTCGGACCAGCCGGCGTCGTCGCTCGCGAGACGGTACTGGGCCTGGACCGCACCGCTGTCCTTCGACAGGGCGATGATCCGGCGGTTCGCCTTGTCGTAGCCGTAGATCGACCCGGTGTCCTTGATCGAGCCGGTCGCGATGTCGCTGTAGGCGGGCGGCGTGCGCAGGAGACCGTCGCCGGGATCGGCCGGCTTCCAGCCGGTCGTGCCGCCGCGGACGAAGCGGGCGATCGTGCCCGACCGCGACAGGTAGATGTCGCCGTCGATGACCATCGCGTCGACCGCCGAGACGTCCTGCGGCGCGGCCAGCCAGTTCGTCGGGTCGGCCGGGAAGCCGGAGCCGTCGAAGGCGGGCGAATAGGCCAGGATCTGCTTGGACGACGGGTCGACGACGTACAGGTTGTAGAGGCCCTGCTCGACGTTCCGGATGAACGCCCCGATCGCCCGGACGTCGTCGCCCCAGCTCGACGACTGGGTGACGTTGACCCGCCCGAGAGTGCCCCGGCCGGAGGTCTTGTCGGCCGGCCGCCAGCGCCACAGCACGTTCTTGGCGTCGAGGATCAGGAGATCCGGGCCGGCGAGGGTGATGAACTTCGGGTTGCCGACCTTGGCCGTTGTTCCACGCACGACCTGGCCGGCGCGCGCGACCGGGACGGCCTTGCCGCCCTTCACGTCGACGCGGTAGACGGAGTTCGTCGCGGCGTCGAGGACGTACGGCGCGCCGTCCGGACCCAGCGACACCGCCTGGAGGTCGACCGGCGGCTTGGCGTCGGCGAACGAGAACAGCGCCGTCTCGCCGACCGACTGCATCCCGTACAGCTGGTCGAGCCCGTCGCGGGTCTTGGCCCGCAACGGATCGATCGCGCTGGCCGGGATCCCGGCCTGGGCCGCGGCGTCGAGCTGCTGCCAGGCCGTGGTCAGCAGGTCGGTCGCCCGAGGCGGGTCGTCCTTGACCAGGTCGACTCCCGGTGCGTACACCTGGTCGATCGCCGTCTTCGCCGACATCAGCGCCTTCTGCCCGGCCGTGAGCGAGCCCAGGTTGGCGTTCGAGCCGCTGCGGCCGCCGACGTACCAGATCCCGAGCCCCAGGATGGCCACGAAGACGATCAGGGCGAGCGCGGCGACGGCCGCCCGGCGCTGCGTCTCGCGCCTGGACGACTGGGTTGTCACCCGCCGGTCGGACGGCCCGGATCGCCGCGGCAGGCGGTCCTGGACGCCGCCGAGCAACCGCCCGGCTGCGCCCCCGGCTGCCGTCCTGGCCTGGCGGGCCGACTGCTGGACCACCGCTGCACCCGCTGTGACGCTGTCGGCAAGCGGGATCGGCGACTTGTCCGGGGTGCCCGCCAGCGGCTCCGGCGGCTTGACCGGGACGAGCTTGCGCTGCTTCGTCGTCGCCGAGACCTCGGTCGCCTCGAAGGCGATCGCCCCGTCGCTGCCGGTCCCGTCGGCGGCGATGAAGCGATGGTGGAGGTGCTCCATCGCCGACTGCGGATGGAGCGTGACCATCGCGTCCTTGAGCTCGTCGGGTCCCAGCCGGCCGACGAGGTTCGGCGAGGCGAGCACGACCGAGTCGCCGACGGAGATCTCGCCGCGCCAGACGTCCGGCTCGATGTCCGTCGTGGGCAGGCCGCGCTCGCGGTGGGGGTCCGGCAGCGTCGACAGCCGTGCCTGCCGGATCAGGTAGGCCTCGGCCGGCCCGACCGTCACGACGTACAGCTCGTTGCCGCGGACCACGGCGGCGGCCACCCCGATCGGGCCGTTCGTCTCGTCGCCGGCCAGCCGCTCGCGCTGGTGGCCGAGCTTCTTGTTTGCCGCCTTGATCGCCTTCTCGAGGCAGACGACGATCCCGGCCGACTCGTCGTAGTAGTACTCGCGCCGGACCGTCTCGGCGACCTGGCGGGTGACCTCGCGCAGCCGCCCGCCGGGCGTGCGGCCCGTGACGAGCAGGTAGAGGTTGCCCTTCGAGCGAACGATCGAGCCGATCGTGGGCTCCTCGGGGACGACCGTGTCCGGCGAGTCGGGGAGGCGGTCTTGCTCGGCCACGAAGCCGAGCTTCATCTGGAGCCGTGCGGCCAATGGGGGCCTCGTCTCGGATCTGGCGGGCTGGGCGGGTCCGGGCGCCCGGCTGGCTGGTCGAGGTCTCGAGGACGGGCTCCCGACCCCCGAGCGGCTGGCAGGCCTGCCGGATTATACCCGCCGCACCCGGACGCGAAGCCCGCTCGCCCCGAACCCGCCAGGGGCGTTCCGGAAGGCCCCGAGGAGCTCGGGGCCTCGCATCCGCAGCTCCTGGGCCACGATCGGCGCGTCGGTCTCCACGAGCAGCGCATCGCCCTCCAGGCCGACCAGGCGGCAGGCACCCGTGGCGGCCGGGACGCGCTCCGCCACGAGGGCGTCCCAGGTCGTCGTCGCGCGTGCCAGGCGGAGTTCGGCCTCGAGCCCGAGCGCTCGGGCGGCGGCCGGGAGGAGGTCGCCGATCCGCTCCATCGGCCGTCGGCGGGAGGTCATCGCACGCCCGCGATCGTGCCCGGGCCACCGAGCGTCGCGCCATCCGGCCCGGCCTCGACGGCCCAGCTGGAGCCGGCGGCGCGGAGGGCCGGATCGAGGTCGTCGAGCGTTGTCGTCGTCACGAACGCCTGGGGCAGGTCCGCGATCCGACGGACCAGATGGGCCCGTCGCTCCGGATCGAGCTCACTGAAGACGTCGTCGAGCAGGAGCAGTGGCGGGCGTCCGTCGACCGTGGTCAGCACGTCGAGCTCGGCGAGCTTGAAGGCGAGGATCGCCGTTCGCTGCTGGCCGCGCGAGGCGAAGCCGGCCAGGTCCCGACCCTCCAGCTCGAACACGAGGTCGTCGCGGTGGGGCCCGACCAGCGTCGTCCCGTTCCAGACCTCCTTCTCGGCCGTCTCCGTCAGGCGCCGGGTCAGCGCCGCCCGCACCGACTCACCCGGCCGCGCAGGAGCGTTCGTCTCGTAGCGCACGGCAAGCCGCCCCTCGTCCGGCGCGATCTCCGCATGGGCGCGGGCAAGCGGCTCGGCGACCGCGGCGAGCGTCTCGAGACGGCCCTCGACGACCGCGCTGCCGGACTCGAGGAGGGCACCGTCCCAGAAGCGGAGCTCGCCCGGGTCGGCGGTCCCCTCGCGGATCGCCCGCAACAGGCCGTTGCGCTGCTGGAGCGCTCGCCCATACGTCGCGAGATCCGCCCCGAACCGGGCTGCCCGGCTGGCGGCCAGCGCGTCGATCGTGGTGCGGCGGAGACCCGGCGAGCCCGCCACGAGGAGCATGTCCTCGGGCGCGAAGATC
This sequence comes from uncultured Chloroflexia bacterium, assembly GCA_963825545.1. Classification (GTDB taxonomy): domain Bacteria; phylum Chloroflexota; class Limnocylindria; order Limnocylindrales; family CSP1-4; genus Chersky-267. Next base: position 267,538 of record CAWGTR010000006.1, read on the forward strand.
ACGACCCGCAGCGAGGCCGAGAGCGCCGTCACGCGGCGGGCCACGCCGTTGACCCGGATCCGCTTGCGCTGGCCGCCGGCGCCTTCCCGCGCGAGCGCGACCTCGACAACCGTCGGATCGGCTGCCGTCGCGCCCGTCGCCGGCTCGGCTACGAACCGACCCTCAACCCGTGCCAGGTCGCTCCCCCAGCGGATCAGCTCGACGTCGGTGCTGGTTCGGTGGGAGCGGCCCCAGGCCAGCAGGACGATCGCCTCCAGCAGGCTCGTCTTGCCCGCCGCGTTCGGGCCCCAGACGAGCTGAGGACCAGGGCCGAACTCGGCCTCGAGCGCTCCGTAGCCGCGCAGGTCGCGCAGGCTGATCGACGCGAGCAGGACGCTCCGGGTGCGGACCCGGCCTCCTAGGACGTCGTCCGGACGGGCATGACGACGTGGGTGTAGGTGTCGTCGCCGACCGGCCGGAACACCCCGGGCGACAGCGGCCCGTTGAGCTCGAGTGCGAACTGGTCGACGGTCACGTTCTGGAGCACGTCGACGAGATAGCGCGCGTTGAACGCGATCGTGGTCCCGTCGCCCTCGACGGTCGCTTCGACCCGACCCTCGTTGTCGCCCACCTCGGCCGCGGCGGTCACGATCACGCCGGCCTCGCCGTCAACCCCGACCCCGAGCTTGACGATGTTCGCCGCCGCGCTGGCGATCAGGGCGGCCAGGCGGACGGCCTTCAGCAGCTCCTCACGATCGAGCACCGACCGGGTGGTATGGCTCTTCGGCAGGACCTGCTCGTAGTTCGGGAACTGGCCGTCGATGAGCCGGCTGACGAGGTCGATGCCCTCGAGATGGAACAGGATCTGGTTCTTGCTCGGCGCGAGGACGATGTCGACCGGGTCGTCGACGTCCGCGAGCACCCGGCTCAGCTCGTTGAGCGACCGGGCCGGAACGACGATGCTCGTCTCCTCGACCGGATCGAGCGTCTGGACCGTCTTGACCGCGATCCGGTAGTTGTCCGCCGCGGCAAGAGTCAGCACGTCGCCCTCGAACCGGCAGAGGACCCCGGTCAGGATCGGCCGCGCCTCGTCGCTCGCGGCGGCGAATGTCGTCTCGTTGAGGGCGTCGCGGAGCAGCTTCTGGGGGATCCGCGTCGTCGGCCGCTCACCGGCGGTCGGGATCGCCGGGAACTCCTCCGCATCGATCCCCTTGACGTGAGTCTCGAACCGGCCCGAGCGGATCCGGAGCGTGTCGCCGGCCTGGAGCTCGAGATCGACCTTCTCCCCCGCCGGCAGCCCGGCGACGATGTCGGCGAGGAGCTTGGCCGGGACGGTGATCGCGCCGTCGACGTCAATCTTGCCGGGCACCCAGTAGGTGATCCCGATCTCGAGGTTCGTCGCGGTCAGCTTGAGACCTCCGTCCTCGGTCCGGATGAGGACATTTCCGAGGACCGGCAGGGTGCTGCGGGATGAGACGGCCCGGCTGACGATCGACAGGCCGCGGGCCAGGTTCTCCTGCATGACCGAGACGTTCACGGGCGGTTCACTCCAGGGAGGCGAAGCTGGTCTCCGGCGGTACGGGCCGCGTCCCGGCGACCCGGCCGGTTCGGCCCTCGGGCCCGATCGATCGGTCCGTGGATCCTCGTTGGGAGATCCTTCCGTATCTTAGAACGTCATCATCACCATCATGCGGTGGACCGTGTGGATCGTCGTGCATGGCCGAGCGCGACGGAACGGTGCACACGCCCGCCCGATCGGTGGACGGCAGACTGTCCCGCGGTGGACGGGTCCGGGACGGCCGGTGGGCAAATCGGCGGGACGGCCGGTGGGCAAATCGGGGGCCGGCCGATCCGTCCACCGCGACCGGCCGGACGTGCCCAACAACCGACGGGATTCGGCGGCGGCTTGTCCACAACGGCCGGTGCTTTTCCACCGAATCGCAGCCGTTATCCACAGGATCGGGCCGAATGGTGCCTCGCCGCACCGGACCGCACCGCTCCCCACCAGCCCGAGACCGGCGTCCGCGATGCCCCGGCTGGGCCGTCAGTCGGCGTAGATCAGCTCGCGCACGGCGGCGATCTCGCGGCGCAGCTCGTCGTTGACGGCCGACTCGCGGTTGATCTTGTCGCAGGCGTGGAGCACGGTCGAATGGTCGCGCCCGCCGAGCTCGGCGCCGATCCGCAGGAGCGAGACGTCGGTCTCCTCTCGCATCAGGAACATCGCGATCTGGCGGGGCATGACGATCGCCTTGTCGCGCTTCTGGCCCTGCAGCGCGTCCATCGGCACCCCGTAGTAGTCGGCCACGACGCGGGCGATCCGCTCCGGCGTCACCTGGCGCTTCTTTGGGTTGTAGATCACGTTCGCGAGCACCGCCTGGGCGAGCTCGATGCTGATCGGCACCGCGCTCATGCTCGCGTAGGCCACGATCCGGTTGAGCGCACCCTCGAGCTCGCGGATGTTGCTGACCACTTTGCGGGCGATGAACTCGATCACGTCGGACGTGATCGGGACGGCTCCCTCCTCGGCCTTGGCCCGGAGGATCGCGATCCGCGTCTCGAGATCCGGTGCCGTCAGGTCCGCGATGAGGCCCCACTCGAACCGGCTGCGCAGCCGCTCCTCGAGGGTGACGATCTGCTTCGGCGGCCGGTCGCTCGACAGGACGATCTGCTTGCCGTCCTCGTGGATCGCATTGAAGGTGTGGAAGAACTCTTCCTGCGTCCGCTCCTTGTCGGCGATGAACTGGATGTCGTCGATGAGGAGCAGGTCGATCCGCCGGTAGCGCGATCGGAACTCGTCGATCTTGCCCTGCTGGATCGAGGTGATGAACTCGTTGGTGAACTTCTCCGACGTCGCGTACACGACCTTCTTGCGCGGGAACTTGGCGATCACCTGGTTGCCGATCGCATGCATCAGGTGGGTCTTGCCGAGACCGACCCCGCCGTACAGGAAGAGCGGGTTGTAGGCGTGCCCCGGACGCTCCGCGACCGACAGGCTCGCGGCGTGGGCGAGCCGGTTGGCCGACCCGACGATGAAGTTCGCGAACGTGTACCGGGGATTGAGGTTCGATGCGCCGCCCTCGCCGCCGACGCGGGTCGGCTCGAGGCGAACCTGCTGGCCGGCCGCGGCGCCGGGATCGACCGCCTTGACGGCCTCCGGCGGGCTCGAGCGGACGACGAACTCGACCTGGACGCTGTAGCCCACGATCCGGGCGAGCGTCTGCGAGATCAGGGAGCGGTAGCGAGTGTCAAGCCAGTCCTTGGCGAACCCGTTGGGGACCGAGATCCGAAAGCGATTGTCATCGACGTCGACCAGCTGGGTCTCGCGAAGCCAGGTCTCGAAGTTCGCCGGCGAGAGGGCGACCTGCAACTCGCCGAGGGCGGCACGCCAGACTTGCTTCGCGTCCATCGATCGGGTCTGACCTGTTGGCTGTCGGGGTGGCGATGGGTAATGGTCGGCCAGGGGCGCGGGCTCGGGGGAACCGTGGCGTGGGCTCGTTCGGCGCGCTCTGCAGGCCGGCGGCGGTCCGCTCCAGGGGCTCCTCGGAGGGTCTTCCAGAGGCTGCCACCGACCTTCCCGGCGCCGGGGGCCCGCGAAGGATAGCACCGGCCGGAGGAGGCTCGCAAGGCGTTCCGGCGCGATTCGCCAGATACTCCCCAGGGGTATCCGTGCGTGGCCGCCCCGACGGCCCCGACGGGTCCGACCGGGGTCGCCTCGCCGGTCGACGCCAGTCTCGCCGAAACGCGGCACGCAGGCCGGCGCCGGCGCATCCGACCTCGTTTGACACCCCCTTCGCGACCGCCCCATAATCGCGGGAACGTCGACGCGCCCTGCGCTCTCGAGCGCCAGGCGCGTTTACGTGCCTTTCGGGGGTCGAGAACGGTCGCCCCAGAGGCCGGATGGAGAGGATCGCGCACAGCCCCGATGAAGCAGACCTACCAGCCCAAGAAGCGCCATCGCGCCAAGGAGCACGGCTTTCGCGCCCGGATGAAGACCACCGGGGGCCGGCGCATCCTGGCCGCTCGCCGCGCGCGCGGTCGCAAACGGCTGACGGTCTGACGAGCGAACGCGGGGCCCCGGCGCCGCGGCTCGTGATGCTCTCTCGCCCGAAGGATTTCCGAGCCGTCCAGGGGGACGGGACCCCACGGTCCCATCCGCTCCTCGCAGCCCGGTTCCTGAGGACCGACCTCGAGACGACCAGGATCGGCCTGTCGACCGGTCGGAAGCTCGGCGGCGCCGTCGTGCGCAACCGGGTCCGCCGCCGACTCCGGGAGGTGCTCAGGGCGATGGCGCCCTCGTTCCGGCCCGGCTGGGACGTCCTGATCATCGCCCGCCCGGCGGTCGTGGAGGCGAGCCACGACGAGATGGCCGAGGCGGTTCGGCGGCTCCTCCTCCGCGGGGGAGTGCTGGGAGGACCGACGACCGCGTGAAGACGCTCGGGATCGGCTTGATCAAGCTCTATCGGATCGTCTTCTTCTGGCTGCCCTCGAGCTGTCGCTTCGAGCCCACCTGCTCGCGCTACACCGAGCAGGCGATCGCGAAGTACGGCCTGTTCCGTGGGAGCTGGATGGGCGCCCGCCGGATCGCCCGGTGTCATCCATGGAACCCGGGCGGCTATGACCCGGTCCGCTAGCGCGGAGACCGCGCCACGGCACCGCGGGCGGGTCCGGCCGTGGGTCGTCCCGCTGTTCCTGCTCGGCCTGCTCCTGGCCGCCCTGTCGGCCTGTGCCCCGATCACGGTCACGCCGCCGGCGGCGACCGCGCCAGCGGCGTCGGCAGCGGCCTCCGGCGCGGCGGCTCCGAGCGCCTCCCCGTCGGTCAAGGCGAGCCCGACGCTCAACCCGGCGGCGGTCCCGTTGGAGCCGGCGAAGCCCGGCACGGACCCGTTCTCGACGATCGCCTGGCTGTTCACCCCGGTCTTCCAGACCCTCTTCATCACCCTCGTGTTCTTCGAGCAGGCAACCGGCAGCATCATCCTTGGGATCGTCATCACGACCCTGCTGGTCCGGATCCTGCTGATCCCGCTCTACCGCCGCCAGATCGTGTCCCAGAAGCGGATGCAGCTGCTGGCGCCCGAGCTCAAGGAGATCCAGCGCCGCTACAAGGGCGACCGGGTCAAGGTCCAGCAGGCCACCGCGGACTTCTACAAGGAGCGGGGAGTCAACCCGGCGTCCGGCTGTCTGCCGCTGATCCTCCAGTTCGTCCTGCTCATCCCGATGTACACGGTCTTCCGGGACGGACTCCAGAACTTCAACCCGAACGCGATGCTCAACGTGTTCGGGGTCCAGCTGATCACCCTGCCGTGCTCCCCCGTGCCGCTCTACACGGCCGCCGGCCAGGTGATCCCGTGCATCAACTCGACGGTCTTCGGGATCGACCTCAGCCAGCCGAGCGTTCTGTTCACGACGCCGATCATCGGCATCGGGATCTCGGTCCTGGCGATCTTCTCGGCCCTCCTCCAGCTCGTCCAGTCGCGGATGACCCTGCCGCCGGCCGGGGCGGTCAGCGACGACCAGAACACCCGGATCCAGCGCCAGACGATGCTGTTCGTCCCGCTCATCTCGATCTTCTACGGGGGCTTCCTGCCCGCCGGCCTGTTCGTCTACTGGATCACCTCGACGATCTTCTCGATCGTCCAGCAGTACTTGATCCTCGGCTGGGGCGGCATGTTCCCCATCTTCGGCTGGTACCCGTCGTTTGCCCGGGACCACACCCCGCGCTTCCCGGTCGCCGTCCCGGCGCCCGATCCAACGAAGCGAGCACCCACCTCGGTGCTCACCAATACCGACGAGCGAGCCGCCCGAGCGGCCTCGACCGTCCGACCCCGCGAGCGCAGCGGCCGCACGAGCCGCCGAGGGAGACGACGCTGACATGAGTGCCTATCAGGAATTCACCGGCAAGACCGTCGAGGAGGCTCTTCGCAACGCCCGCGAGGCGTTCTCGGTCGGGCTCGACGATCTCGACTTCGAGATCATGACCCCGGGCAGCCGGGGCGTCCTCGGCATGGGCGCGGAGCCTGCCCGCATCGTGGCCGCGCCGCGCAACGCGCTCGGCGGCGCCGCGCCGAAGCGCGAGGCGGCCGCCTCCGCACCGCTGCCACCGCCGACCCACGAGGACCGGCCACCGCGCCAGGACGACCGGCCGCCCCGGCGTGACGACCGGCCACCGCGTCGGGACGCCGAGCGGAGCCAGGCCCCGGCCGACCGGCCACCGCGGCCCGACGACCGGCCACCCCGGCGTGACGATCGGCCACCCCGGCGTGACGACCGACCGCGTCGTCCGAGCTCCGGCGACCTGACCGAGCGCGACCGGGCCGAGCTGGCCGCCGCCCGCGGCTCGGTCGCCTCCGAGCGCGCGGAGCTCGATGCGGCCGAGGCTTCCCCGAGGCGCTCGCGGCCGGGAAGGAGATCCTCGAGAAGCTGATGGAGCTGCTCGAGTTCGACGTCCGGGTCGAGGTCCAGACCGGCGAGACGAGCCGGCTGAACGTCGTCGGCGATGAGAGCGAGAAGGAGGCGCTCGGCGCCCTGATCGGTCGCAAGGGGGAGCGCCTGTCAGCGCTCCAGCACCTCGTCAACCTGATGCTGTCACGGCGGATGGGCGACTGGACCCGCGTCCTGGTCGACGTCGAGGACTACCGCGGCCGGCGGGAGCGCCAGCTGGTCGAGATCGCTCGGCGCGCCGCCGAGCGCGTCGTCGAGACCGGCAAGATGCTCCAGCTGGAGCCGATGTCGGCGCTCGAGCGCCGCTGGATCCACATCGCCCTGCGCGACCATCCCGATGTCGTGACCCAGTCGATCGGCGAGGAGCCAAACCGCCGCATCGTCGTCCTCCCGCGCGCCTGACACACCCGCCCATGCTCGCGCGTCTTGCCACCGTCCCAGCGACTGGGAGAACCGTACCGCTGGAATTGGCGAAACTTGCTGGTAGGATGACGCACGCATCATGACCACGACGACCGAGACCCAGCTCGTTGAAAGTGGAGTCAGCGTCGCATCGCGCCGCTGGCGGTTCGGCCGCGTCCTGATCGCGTTCGTGATCGGGTTCCTCCTGGTCGCGGTCGCGGCCGGCGGCTCCATCCTCGCGTACGAGCAGAACTACACGGGCAAGGTGGCCGCCGGGGTGTCGATCGGGGGGGTCGACGTCTCCGGGCTGACCCGCCAGGACGCGGCGGCCAAGCTCCAGGCGGCCTTCGCATCGGTCGGTACCGGCACCGTCACGCTCGACACGCCGATCGGAGCGAAGACCCTGACCTATGCCCAGCTCGGACGCCGCCCGGACATCGACGGGATGCTCGACGAGGCGTTCGCGGTCGGCCGGACGGGCAACCCGGTCGAGCGCGTGGTGGAGGAAGCGCGAACGGCCGTCAACCGGTCGACCGTCGCGCCGCGCGTCGCGATCGACACCGATGTGCTCCAGGCGGCCATCGCCGGGCTCGCGACCTCGATCGACCGCGCGCCAACGTCCGCCATCGTGACCCCGAGCCCGACCGGCCTGGCCGACACGGCGGCGGTCTGGGGTCGGACGGTCGACGTGACGGCGATGACGAGCTCGATCTCGGCGGCGCTCGCCGCCCCGGATGCGCCGAGCACGCTGTCGATCCCGCTGGCCGTCGAACCCGTGGCACCGGCCGTCACCGACGTCGACGCGATGATCGCCCAGTCGCGGGCCAACCGGATGGTCGCCCCGATCGTCCTCAACCACGGCAAGGACAAGTGGACCATCGCCGACAAGACCGTCCGCACATGGCTGACCTTCGGGAGCTGGCCCGACGGGAGCTACGGGCCGCTCGTCGATCCGACCAAGGTCCAGGCCGCGGTCGCCGCACTGTCGACGAAGATCGACCAAAAGGCCGTCTCGGCGACGTTCTACACGAGCAAGGGCGGATCGGTGGTCGGGGTGAAGCCCGCCAAGACCGGCCGCAAGCTCGACGTCCCCGGCACGGTGACTGCGATCCAGGCACTGCTGAACGATCGCGCTGGAGCCGGCAAGGAACCGTCCGCGCCGATCGTTCCCGCGCTGGCCGTACTCCAGCCGCAGCTGACCACCGACCAGGCGGCCAAGGCCGCACCGCTCATGAGGGCGATCTCCTCGTGGACCACGTACTACGCGGTCGGCGCCCACAACGGCTTCGCCGCGAACATCACGATCCCGTCGATGGCCATCAACGGCACGGTCGTCGCCCCCGGCCAGTGGTTCAGCTACTGGAAGACCGTCGGTGAGGTCAGCCTTGCCAAGGGCTACAAGCTCGGCGGCGCGATCATCGACGGCCACTCGGTGGAGGGCAAGTCGATCGGCGGCGGGATCTGCTCCTCGTCGACCACGCTGTTCAACGCGGCCCTGCGGGCCGGCCTCCAGATGGGCGCCCGGAAGAACCACTACTACTACATCTCGCGCTATCCGAAGGGCCTCGACGCCACGGTCTTCAAGAGCGACGGCGGCGGCGCCCAGGACATGACGTTCCGCAACGACACGAAGTACCCGATCCTCATCCGGACCTACGCCCGGCCGGGCATCGTCCGGTTCACGGTCTTCAGCGTTCCGACGGGCCGGCGGGTCACGTTCAGCCGGCCGATCGTGAAGAACTACAAGCCGGGCTACACGGTCACGAAGTACGTCACCTCGCTCAGGCCGGGCGTGCACGAGCAGGTCGAGTACCAGGCGGACGGCCAGGATGTGTGGGTGACCCGCTTCGTCAAGGACAGGACGGGCAAGCTCATCCACAAGGAGACGTTCTACAGCCACTACGCCCAGATGATCGGCGTCGTCCTGATCGGGCGGAGGAACTGAGCCCCGGCCGGCCACCCGCCGGCCCGCCTGTCGTCGACGCCCTCCCATCCGCGCCCGCATTCGGATGCCTGCGACCCGCATCGCCTGCGCGGTCGGTCCCTGCCGGGACGGTCCGATCGGCTCTGGTGGGCCCAGGTCGGTCCGGGCATCGTGACCTCGTCGACGCCAGCGGCGGATTCGAGCCGGGTCGATCGGCTGCTCGCGGGAAGGAAGGTCGCAGATGAAGGTGCTGGTCAGCGCCGCCTCGAAGCACGGTGCCACCCTCGGGATCGCCGACGCGATCAGCCGCGGTCTCGCCAGGGGGGACATCGAGGCCGAGATCGTGGCACCCGACGACGTACGCAGCCTCAAGGGCTACGACGCCGTGGTCATCGGGAGTGCCGTGTACGCGGGTCGCTGGATGGATGACGCCAAGCGGCTGGTCGACCGCGAGGCCGCGGCGCTGAAGGAGCTCCCGGTCTGGATCTTCTCGAGCGGGCCGATCGGGGATCCGCCCAAGCCCGAGGAGGAGCCGGTCGACGTCGAAGCGATCCGGGTGGCGATCCGTCCGCGTGACCACCGCATGTTCGCGGGGCTGCTCGACAAGAGCCGGCTCGGCTTCGGCGAGCGCGCGATCGTGAAGGTCGTGCGGGCCGAGGAGGGCGACTACCGCCCCTGGGCGGACGTCGAGGCGTGGGTCGCCGGGATCGCCGAGGCGCTCAAGGCGCCGGTCGCCTAGCCCGCGCCCGGTCTGAGCCGGCAACCCGGGGCGGCGCTACGCGAGCGCACGCCGGATCGGTTGGTGGAGATGGGGGAGAGTCGAACTCCCCGTCCAGAACCCGTCGCCCGGGACCACTACGAGCGTGTCCGATGGTTTGTCGTCGACCGCCCGAGCGCCCATCGGCAGGCTACCGGACGGTCCAGTCACGTGTCCCTAGATCGGGCTTGGTCCGACGTTACGCGACGCTTGCGCCGGCTGCATCCTCGCTGAATGACGCTTCCACAGCCCGCGAGGAGGAGGCTGCTTCCACGCTCACCTTACCGCCTAAGCGGCGAGGGCGAGAGTCGACTGGCGGTTGCCAGGTACTTCGTTTTGCCGCCTGTTTAACGAGGCCTGACGGCACCTCGGCTCGCACTCCCGGGTAGCTGGACCCTGTCGAATCCACGCATCCCCGTTCCCCCAGTGTAGCGTGGCCGCCTCGTTCGGCCAATCTGCCCGCCCGTGGACGCCGCCGCGGTGCGTCAGGATCGGCCGCGCTGGACGTCGGCGAGCTCGCGGGCGACGTCGCGTCGCGAGTCGCGATCGGCGATATCGCGCCGGCGATCGTGGAGCTGCTTGCCACGGGCGAGCCCGATCTCGAGCTTGGCCCGGCCGCGCTCGGTCAGGTAGAGCTTGAGCGGGACCATGGTCTGGCCCTTCTGCTTCGTCCGGGACAGCAGCTGGGTGATCTGCGCCCGGTGGAGGAGCAGCTTGCGCTGGCGCTTGGCCTCGTGGTTGTAGCGGTTGCCCGTCTCCCACGGCGCGATGTGCATGCCGAAGACCCAGGCCTCGCCGCGGTCGATCCGGACGTAGGCGTCGGCCAGGTTCACCTTCCGCGCACGGATCGACTTGATCTCGGTGCCGGTCAGGACGAGACCGGCCTCGAACGTGTCGTCGATCGTGAACTCGTGGCGTGCTCTTCGGTTGTGGGCGATCGTCTCCTCGCCCATGCGGGACTCCTTGATGTGAGGCGCCGTGCCGGGCCGCGGCCCGACCGGATCGCGCCGGCCGATCGCGAGAACGGACAGTGTGCGCCGGATGCCGGCCGCCGGGGCCGCGATCCGGACCGCGAACTGCCCGGCGCCGATGGGAGCCGGATCGGGCTGGACCCGACTCCCGGCGGACGCACGAACGCCGGCCCTCTCGGACCGGCGTTCGAAAGCTTCATCCACCCGCAGGGGTGTCCGCTTAGACGGCCATCTCCTGCGAGGTGGTGCAGCTACGTGGTTCGATCACTGCACATCACCTCCTTTCGTTCGCGGCAACCCTACTGGAACCGGCCGCGGAGCGCAACCGGTAGCCGAGCTCAGGCCGCGGGGTCCAGGGCCATCACTCCCGTCGGTGGCTCGCCGAGCACGCTGAGGGCGCGGTCAAGCACCGGATCGGTGCCCGGCGCGGCCCCGCTGCCGTCGACCGGAACGTCGGGGGTGAGCCCGACGTGGTGGATCCAGCGACCCTTGGGCGTCAGCCACTTCGCGATCGTCAGCCGATAGCCGCCGTTGTCGTCGGCCAGCTGCTGCCAGACCTGGATCGTGCCCTTGCCGTACGACTTCGCCCCGACGAGCGTGGCCCGTCCGAGGTCCTGCAGGGCACCCGCCACGATCTCGCTCGCCGAGGCGCTGCCGCCGTCGATCAGGACCGCGACCCTGATGGCCGGGTCGGTTGCGGCGCCGCCCGCCTGGGCCAGGGTCGGCGTGCGCGTCCCGGCGGCGTCCTCCTCCGAGAAGATCGTGGTCCCCGCCGGGACGAACTGGCTGATGACCTGCTGCGCGTCGGTGACGAAGCCGCCGGGGTTGCCGCGCAGGTCGACGACGATCCGCTTCTGGCCGGCCGCCACGTCCGCCGCGACGTCGGCCGCGAAGTCCCTGGCCGCCTGGTCGCTGAACCCGGCGAGCTTGATGTAGCCAACGGCGCCCCCGGCCAGCGAGCGCGTGGACACCTCGGGCTGGACGACGACGTCGCGCACGATCGCGAGGTCGAACGGCGCCGCCGAGCCGCGCACGATCGCCAGGGTGACGGTGGTCCCCTTGGGGCCGCGAACCTTCGCCAGGGCGGCGTCGGCGGTCAGACCGTCGACGGTGACCCCGTCGATCGCCGTGATCTGGTCGCCGGCCCGCAGGCCCGCCTTCTCGGCCGGGGCCCCGGGAATCGGCTGCGTGACGACGAGGGCGCAGCCACGGCCGAGCGTCGGGCAGTCGCCCGCGCCGCTGACCCGGCGCGTCTCGACCTGGGCGCCGATCCCTTCGAATTGACCCGACAGTCCCTGCAGTGACTGGCGGTACTCGTCCGGGCTCAGGTAGGCGCTGAACGGGTCGCCCAGGGCGGCGATCATGCCCCGGATCGCGCCGTCAATCAGCGTCTTCCGATCGACCGGCCCGCCCGCATAGTCCTCGGTCACGGACCGGTAGGCGTCCCAGAACGGCTGGAACGCCGCTTCCTCGCCGGCCGGCGTGCCCGGGGTCGTCGCCTTGAGCGAGCCGAGCGCAAAGCCGGACAGGAACAGCGTGGATCCGGCGACGATCGCGACAAGCCCGATGGCGATCCAGCGCGGGGCCGATCGCGACCGCGGGATCGGCGGTGCAGCACGGGCCGCGGAGTCTGGTGGAGCGCCGGCCTCGGCGGCAGGCGGCCGGTCGGTCTCGACGATGCCGGCAGCCCCCGCGGGCTGGTCGGCGTCGGGTTCGGTCATGGTGGTCGTCCTGGTGTGGAGATTCGGGAATGGGGGCGCCAGCGTACGACGAGCCCGCGAAACCGTCCGGCGTTGGGTCGGATGGGGGCTCGACGCTCCGAAGGGGGTCGACGGGTCCGGCGGGGCCGACCCGCGCCCGGATCGGCCGGCGGCTACTTGAGCAGGTAGCTCCGGACCGACACCCACGAGCCGAGGACCCCGAGCCCGACCCCGGTCACGAGGACGATGAGCGTCAGGTCGCGACCGAGCGACCCGAGCTGGAGCGGCAGGACCTGGAAGAAGCCGGTCATGAACCGCCCGAGCGGCTCGGCGCCGAGCGCCAGCAGCGCCAGCGTCGCCACCGCCCCGATGAGGCCCACGAGCGCCCCTTCGAAGATGAACGGCCAGCGGATGAACGCGTCCGACGCCCCGACGAGACGCATGATCTCGATCTCCTCGGCGCGGGCCACGACCGCCAGGCGGATCGTGTTCACGATGATGAACAGCACGACGACCCCGACCAGGATGAGCACGATCAGGCCGCCCGTCCGCAGGAGGTTGGTCACGGTCAGGACCCGGTCGATCAGGCTCTGGACCTCGATCACCCGGTCGACCGACGGATCCGCGCGCAGGAACTCGACGACGTTGCCGAAGACCTTGGGGTCCTTGAGCTTGACCTCGATCGACCCGGGCAGCGGGTTCGCGTCGAGGTACTGGGTAAGGTCGCTGCGACCCTGCTCGCGGAGTCGTTCCTGGAAGCGTCGCAGCGCCTCGCCGGAGGTGACGTACTCGACGCTGGCGACCTCGGGCAGGGCGGCGGTCCGCCGGGTGAGGTCGTCGATCGCCGGGGTCGTGGCCTCGGTCTTGACGTCGGCCACGATCTGGACCTTCTGCTCGACGAACTCGAGCCCCGCATTCAGCCCGGTGAGGACGACGAAGAACCCGGACAGCAGCAGGAGCATGAAGATCATCGTCGCGGTCGCCGCCAGGCTCATCACCGCGTTCCGCCAGAAGCCCTGCCACGCCCGCCGGAGGCTGAAGCCGACGAACGAGATCATCGTTCGCTAGTCCTCACGGTGGTAGGCCGCGGCCTCCTCGTCGCGGATCACGCGGCCCTCCTCGAGGGCCACGACCCGCTTTCGGAGGGCGGTGACGATCTCGGCGTTGTGGGTGGCCATGAGGACCGTCACGCCGAGCTCGTTGATCCGCAGCAGCAGCTGGAGGATCTCCCAGCTGATGAGCGGGTCGAGGTTGCCGGTCGGTTCGTCGGCGATGATCAGCCGGGGATCGTGAACGAGCGCGCGGGCGATCGCCGTCCGCTGCTGCTCGCCACCCGACAGCGTGCTCGGCAGCTGGCGGGCCTGGGCGGTCAGCCCGACGAGAGCAAGGACCCGGTCGACGGCGGGCCCAATCTCCCGGCTTGGCGTGCCGGTCACCTCGAGCGCGAACGCGACGTTCTCCCAGACCGTCTTCGTCGGGAGGAGCTTGAAGTCCTGGAAGATGATCCCGATCTTGCGCCGGATGCGCGGGACCTCGCGGCGGGCGAGCCGGGCAAGGTCCAGGCCGTCGAGGATGACCACGCCCTCGGTCGCGATCTCGTCGCGGATGAGCAGCTTGATCAGGGTCGACTTGCCGGCTCCGGACGGTCCGACGAGGAACACGAAGTCGCCCTCGGGGACGACGAGGTCGACGTCGCGCAGGGCGACGTTGCCGTTCGGGAAGGTCTTGGTGACGTCGTGCAGAACGACGACGGCCCCATCGACGGGGGCCTCGGTCGGGGCGAGACCGACGGGGCGTCCACGGTGGGAGCGAGCGGCGGCTCGGAGGGGGGCCAGGGTCACGATCAGCTCCGCGGCGGCGGTCCGGACCGGCGCGGATCGCCGATCACCGGGTCCCGGCTCCAACCCTGGGCACGAACGAGGGAGCCACGTCCTGCGGAGGCTACCACGCTCGGCCGGGATCGGTGCTCGTCAGAGCAGCCCGGGCGAGATCGGGACGTACCGGGAGAAGTCGGCGAATGGGCGGTCCCAGCACAGCATGACGGGATGGCCGTCCACCCGGAGGCCGGCCGCCAGGAGCGTCGGGATCAGCTTCGGGGCGCCCCCGAGACCCCAGACGGCCTGCGCCCCGCGCGCCGGGACGGCGGCCGCGAGATGGCCGACCACCGCCTCGAGGAGCGCTCCGTCGCGGACCGCGATCGGGCCGATCCGGCCGATGGCGCCCGCGTAGCCGTAGCCGAGCGGGGTGCCGTCCGGGCCGCGGTACAGGAATCCCTGGCGGCTTTCCGCGCGCAGGAAGCCGTGATCGACCGGGTGTGCGACCCCGAGCAGCTCGCGATCGAGCGCGTCGACGGTGTCCGCGAGCTCGCGGTGGCCGGCGCCGCCGGGCGGGCCCGCAGCGATCGTCTCGAACGGGATCGACACGATCCCCGACGGAAGGGCCGGGAACGCCTCCGGCCGGCTGATCACCCCGCGGAGGTCGAGGACGGGCATCCGCGGCGCGATCCCGTAGCTCGCGTACAGCGCCGTCGAGATCGGCTGAAGGGTGTCGACCGCGGTCGCCAGCGAGCCGACCCGCTCCGGCGGCGGGAGCAGGCGCTCGAGCAGCGCGCGGCCGAGCCCCTGGCCCTGCGCCTCGGGGCGGACGAACAGCATCGACAGGAACCAGAGCGACCCGCGCTCGACGGCCGAGCCGAAGCCGACGATCCGCTCCTTGCCGTCGCCGGGCACGGTCGCGACCACGAAACGGTCGGGGTCACTCGCCAGGGTGTGGGCGTGCAGCCGGCCGATTGGGCCGAGCTCGTCGGGCACCTCCTCGAGGTGGAGCGGACGCAGGTAGTCGTTGATCGACTCGCGCCAGATGACCGCGCAGGCGGGAAGGTCGTCCGTGCGGGCGGAACGGAACGCCGTCCCGATCAGCGCCGCCGGCAGCCCCGCGCGACGCCCGATCCGCCGATCCGGTGCGGGCTCAGCCACCGGCGCCCGCCGCCGGCCCGTCCGACGGCTCGTCCCCGACGTCCTCGGTCGCGACCCGCTCGAGCTCGGCCAGCATGAACGTGTCGAGGTCGCCGTCGAGCACCGCCGTGGTGTTGCTCGTCTCGACGTCCGTCCGGAGGTCCTTGACCATCTGGTAGGGGTGGAGCACGTAGCTCCGGATCTGGTTGCCCCAGCCGGCCTCGACGTGCTCGCCCTTGAGCGCCCGTAGCTCGGCCTCCTTCTCCTCGAGCGCGCGCTCGAGGAGGCGGGCCTTGAGGACCTTGATCGCCGTCTCCTTGTTCTGGGTCTGCGACCGCTCGTTCTGGCTCTGGGCGACGATGCCGGTCGGGAGATGGGTCAGCCGGACCGCCGAGTCGGTCTTGTTGACGTGCTGGCCGCCGGCGCCCTGGCTCCGGTACGTGTCGACCCGGATCTCGTCCCAGTCGAGCTCGATCTCGACGTCGTCGTCGACCTCCGGCAGGACCTCGACGAGGGCGAACGTCGTCTGGCGCCGGTTCTGGGCGTCGAACGGGCTGATCCGGACGAGGCGATGGACGCCTCGCTCGGCGCGCAGGAAGCCGTACGCGCGACGGCCGTTGATCTCGATCGTGGCGCTCTTGATCCCGGCCTGCTCGCCCTCCTGGCGGTCGACGATCTCGGTCTTGAAGCGATGCCGGTCCGCCCAGCGGAGGTACATCCGCAGCAGCATGTCGGCCCAGTCGGTGGCCTCGGTCCCGCCAGCGCCGGCGCTGATCGACAGGATCGCCGACCGGTCGTCGTAGGCGCCCGAGAAGAGGAGCTGCGCCCGGGCCGTGACCAGATCGCGGTCGAGCTGGCGCGACTTCGACTCGAGCTCGGCCTCGAGCTCCGGATCGGCGGACTCCTCGATGAGCTCGATGAGGGTGGGCAGCTCGTCGGCGCGCGACTCGAGGTCGCGCCAAAGGCCGATCTCCTCGCGCAGCCCGTCGGCTTCGCGGAGGACGGCCTGCGCCGTCTGCGGGTCGTCCCAGAACCCCGGTTCCTGGGTCAGCGCCTCGAGCTGAGCGACCCGCGACGCCTTGGCGTCGAGGTCAAAGACGCCCCGAGGTCGACCGGATCCGCTCGGCCAGGTCCCGAACGGCTGAGGCGTCCACCTAGGACCGGCTCGCCTGGGCTTCCTGGAGCAGGATCGGGCGGAGCTCGATGAGCCGCAGGGCGGTCTTGCTCCGGGCGACGACGGGGTTCACGCAGGGGCAGTAGCTGTTGTGGGGGCAGATGCCGCAGTTGCCATCACAGTCCAGGGCGGCGGCGTAGCTGCAGTTCCGACAATCGCGCTCGCAGGCGATGAGATCGATGAAGGACGCTTCCTCGGCCTGCTTCACGAGTCCCTCTCTAAGTGGGCGGGGAACATCGGCGCGGTGTCTCGGGGAGTGATCGGAACCGGCCCCCTCCGGGCGGTCCGACGCAACTTGGCCCAGTATACCGGCGCAATCCCGCCACGCCAAGAGGGGAAACGATTTCACGCGCCGATTCAGCGCGGTTCGTTGAGCTCTCCTGCGGGTGACCCGCCGACGGTGAAATAGAGCGCGAGTGCGCCGAGCTCGTGGACGTAGGCGGCCGCCAGGCGCCCCGGGTTCGCGGCGACCGGGCTCGTCGGAGTCGCTGAGCCCCAGCCCTGGATGCCGAGGTCCGCGGCCATCCGCAGGACGCGCAGCATGTGCGGCGGGTCGGACACGAAGACCGCGTCGTCGACCGACTTCTGGCGCAGGATCGCGGCCACCGACTGGAGCGACTCGAGCGTGCTCCGTCCGTGGTCCTCGACGAGGATTCGATCCTCGGGCACGCCCCGCTCGAGGGCGTACTTGCGGGCGACCGCGGCCTCGGTCGTCCGGTCGCCGTCGGCCTTGCCGCCGGTGACCACGAACCAGCGGTAGTTGCCGGTCAGGAACAGGGCGACGGCATGGTCGAGCCGGGCCGCAAGGACCGGCGACGGGCGCCCGTCGTACTGCGCCGCGCCCAGGACGACGATCGCGTCGGCCGGACGGCGCTCGTCGATCTGCCCCTGGTCCCAGATCCGGTATGCCCCGAACGCGCCCGCGGCGGCGACAATCGCGAGGCCGACGAAGCAGATGCGGCCGAGATCGCGGATCACGCGATCGGTCGGTGCGGCGAGCCCTCGCTCACCTGCCGTGGCAGCGCTTGTACTTCAGGCCCGAGCCGCAGAAGCACAGGTCGTTGCGCCCGATGCGCTGGCCTGACGGCGTGAACCCCGGCCGCAGGCCCCCGGCCGCCCCCGTCGGGCCACCGCCGACGACCTCGTCGCCGAGCGACTCGCGGACCGCTCGTGGGTTCGGGCCGCTCGGCAGGCCGCGGGTCGCGGGCGTCGCGGCCGCGGCGACCGCGCGCGTCCGTCCGGCGCTCGGGCCGTCACCGTTGGCCGAGCCGCGGCCGTTCGTGCCGTCGCCGGAGGAGCCGTCCTGACCTTCCGGCGACGCGCCGCGGCTCGGCCCATCGCCGTTCGGGCCGGCCGCCTCGGCGGGCGCCGGCTGGCGCGTGACGGTCACCCGGAAGATCGTGTTGGCCAGCTGGTGGCGGATGAAGTCGCGCAGCTCGGTGTAGAGGGCAAACGCCTCGCGCCGGAACTCGTTGAGCGGGTCCTGCTGGGCGTACCCGCGCAGCCCGATCCCGCGTCGCATGTCGTCGAGCTCGGTCAGGTGCTCGACCCACAGCGAGTCGATCGTCCGGAGCAGGACGAGACGCTCGATCATCGTCCAGTCGGCCTCGCCGACCTCCCGCTCCTTCTCGTCGAGCTTGGCGTCGACGAGCCCCTTGAGGTGCTCCCGGATCGCCTCACGCCCGCCGATCTCCCAGAGCTCGTCCTCGCTCGTGCCCGGCCCGTCGAGACCCATCGCCCGGAGCGCCGCGGACAGGCCTTCCAGGCTCCAGCCGTCGTCGGTCTCGCCGGAGACGAACTGGTCGAGCAGGGCCTCGATCTCGTCGTCGAGGAACCCGACGATCGTCTCGCCGAGGTCCTCGTTGCGGAGGACCTTGTCGCGCTCGGCGTAGATCGTCTCGCGCTGCTTGTTGATCACGTCATCGAACTCGACGACGCGCTTGCGGATGTCGAAGTTGAAGCCCTCGACGCGGCTCTGCGCGCTCTCGATCGTCTTGCTCACGAGACGCGACTCGATCGCGACGTCCTCCTCGAGGCCCATCCGCTCCATCAGGCCGGCGACGCGGTCCGAGGCGAACCGCTTCATGAGATCGTCGTCGAGCGACAGGTAGAAGCGCGACGAGCCCGGGTCGCCCTGGCGGCCGGCGCGTCCGCGGAGCTGGTTGTCGATCCGGCGGCTCTCGTGGCGCTCGGTGCCGACGATGTGCAGCCCGCCGGCGGCGACCACCTGCTCGTGGTCCGCGTCGCAGATCGCCTTGGCCTCGGCGAGCGCGGCGTCGTACGTCGCCTTGTCGACCTCGGCCGGATTCAGGCCGCGCCGGTGGAGGATCTCGCTGGCCATCCCGGCCGGGTTGCCGCCGAGGAGGATGTCGGTGCCGCGGCCGGCCATGTTCGTGGCGATCGTCACCGCGCCGGTCCGCCCGGCCTGGGCGACGATGCCCGACTCCTTCTCGTGGAACTTGGCGTTGAGGACCTCGTGCTTGATGCCCCGCCGCTTGAGCATCTCCGAGAGGATCTCGGACTTCTCGACCGACACGGTCCCGACGAGGACCGGCCGGCCGGCCTCCTGCATCTCGACGATCTCGTCGATCAGGGCGTTGAACTTGCCGGGCTCGTTGCGGTAGACGAGGTCGGCGTCGTCGTCGCGGATCATCGGCCGGTGGGTCGGGATGGCGACGACTTCGAGGTTGTAGATCTTCGAGAGCTCCTCGGCCTCGGTCATCGCCGTACCGGTCATCCCGGCGAGCTTGTCGTAGAGGCGGAAGTAGTTCTGGAAGGTGATCGTGGCCAGCGTCACCGACTCGCGCTGGACGCGCAGCCCCTCCTTCGCCTCGACGGCCTGGTGGAGCCCTTCGCTCCAGCGCCGGCCGGGCATCTGGCGGCCGGTGAACTCGTCGACGATGATGATCTCGCCGTCCTTGACGATGTAGTCGCGGTCGCGCTTGTACAGGGCGTGGGCCCGGAGCGCCTGCTCGAAGTGGCGAGCGAGCACGGGATCGGCCGCATAGAGGTTCTCGATCCCGAGCCACTTCTCCATCTTCTCGATGCCCTGCTCGGTCGGGCTGACGGCCTTGTCCTTGAGGTCGACGAAGTAGTCGCCGCCCTCCTCGGCACCCTCCGGCCGTGGCACGAGACGCGGGACGAGGCGAGCGAAGGTGAAGTACTTGTCGGCCGACTCCTCGGCCTGGCCGCTGATGATCAGCGGGGTCCGCGCCTCGTCGATCAGGATGTTGTCGACCTCGTCGACGATCGCGTAGCTGTGGCCGCGCTGGACCCGCTGTTCGAGCTCCGTGACCATGTTGTCGCGGAGGTAGTCGAAGCCGAATTCGTTGTTCGTGCCGTAGGTGACGTCGGCCGCATAGGCCTCGACCCGCTCGACCGGGCGCAGGTTGACCAGCCGCTCGTCGGTGGTTGGGTAGCCCGGCTCGAACACGAAGCTCGCGTCGTGGGTGATCATCCCCAGCGACACGCCGAGGAAGTGGAAGATCGGGCCCATCCACTGCGGGTCGCGCCGGGCGAGGTAGTCGTTGACGGTGACGACGTGGACCCCGCGGCCGGTCATCGAGTTGAGGATCGCCGCCAGCGGCGCGACGAGCGTCTTGCCCTCGCCGGTCCGCATCTCCGAGATCCGCCCCTGGTGGAGCACCGCTCCGCCGATGAGCTGGACATCGAAGTGGCGCATCCCGAGCGTCCGCTGCATCGCCAGCCGGGTCATCGCGAAGACCTCGGGGAGCGCGTCGTCGAGCGCGGCCTGGATGCGCTCGTTCTCCTTGTCGCGGCGGGCCTTGGCCAGCTCGCGGCGGCGCTCGGGGTCGGGATGGTTGAGCTCGTCCTCGGACGGTTCGCCGGGCTGGGCAACCTCGCGGATCTCCGACCGCAGGGCGTCGAACCGGGCGCGGATGTCCGCGTCGGACAGCGCCTCCAGCTCTGCCTCGAGGTCGTTCGCCTCGTCGACCGCCGGCTGGAGACGCTTCAGCTCACGATCGTTCGAGTCGACGAACCGGTTCAGGAAGCCAAGCATGGGCCGTCAGTATAGGGGAGGGCGGTCCGACGCCCCGTTCGGATGCCGGTCCCGGCGGCCGACGACGCGCAGGCCGGGGACCCTAATGCCAGAAGCCGCTGCCGTAGCCCGCCACGAGGAGCACGAGGGTGACGATCGCAAGTCCGGCCCAGAAGAGGACCGACATCGCGACCGGGGTGGGGTTCATCTCGGGGTTGGCAATCCCCGGCAGCCTCCGCCGTCGGAGCCCCGAGCCCCAGCGTGGGGTGCGCAGCTCGTCGCGCCAGTCCCCTTCCGGCGGACCCTTCTCGAGCCCGCCGCGACCGTCCGGACGATGGAGCTGAAGGCTCATCGATCGCCGGGCCGAACCGCGGCGAAGCGGCCGGGGATGGCGGTGGCCCGGAGCGGCCGGCCGGGCGGTGAGGGGTCGTCCTCGTCGCCGTCGCCGTGCTCGCCGCCCGACCCGGGTGTGTCGCCGTCGCTGAGGTCGAGCGTCCGGGCGATCCCGTCCTCCCACATCAGCATCTGCTGGGTGAGCGCCATCTCGCTACTGAACAGCGCGCCGACGCTCTCGCCGCGGTGGATCCGCCGGATCGCCTCGCCGATGAGCGGCGCAATCGAGAACGTCTTGATCTTGCTGATCCGCTTCGCGGGCGGCAGCGGGATCGAGTCGGTGAGGATCACCTCGCGCAGGCTCGAGTCGCGCAGCCGCTCCACCGCCGGGTCCGACAGCACGCCGTGGGTGGCGCAGGCGTAGATCTCGCTGACGCCCTCGCGTTCGAGCGCCCGGACGATCTCGATGAGCGTCCCCGCCGTGTCGACCTCGTCGTCGACGATGATCGCCCGCTTGCCGCGGACCTCGCCGATGACGTTCATCAGCTCCGCGCGGTCGAGGTTGCCGACGCGCCGTTTCTCGATGATCGCGAGGGGCGCATCCACGAGCTCGGCGAACGTGCGCGCCCGCTTGGCGAAGCCGAGGTCGGTCACGACGACCAGATCCTCGAGGTGCTTCGTCCGGAAGTAGTTCGACAGGATATGGACGGCGGTGAGCTCGTCGACCGGGATGTTGAAAAAGCCCTGGATCTGGCCCTGGTGGAGGTCCATCGTGAGCACCCGGTCGGCGCCCGCCACGGTGATCATGTCGGCGATGAGGCGGGCCGTGATCGGCACCCGCGGCTGGTCCTTCTTGTCCGACCGACCGTAGCTGTAGAACGGCACCACGGCCGTGATCCGGCCCGCGCTCGCGCGCTTGAACGCGTCGATCATGATCAGCAGCTCCATGATCGACTGGTTGACCGGGTGGCTCGTCGGCTGGATGAGGAAGACGTCCTTCTCGCGGACGTTGTCGAGGATCCGGACGAAGATGTTCTCGTTGGCGAACTGGAAGACCTCGGCCTTGCCGAGCTCGACCCCGAGGTAGCGGCAGATCTTTCGGGCGAGATCCGGGTTCGCGTTCCCGGTGTAGATGTCGAAGCGGTCCGCGTACACGGGCGCCTCCTCCCCGCCGAACTGGGTCACCGGTTCACCTCACGCCGTCGGACCGTCGCCGGGGTCATTGTCCTCGATGGACCCCTGCTCCGCCAGTCCGGCCCGGAAGGCGTTGATCGCGACCACCCGGTCGCCCTCGGCGAGGCGCATCACGATCACGCCGCGTGCGCCCGAGCTGTAGCGGTTGATCGTGTTCGTCTCCGTCCGGATCACCTGGCCGCCGGAGCTGATCAGGAACAGCTCCTCGTCGGCCTCGGTGACCTGCTGGACGGCGGCCACGTCGCCGGTCTTGCGGCCCTCGAGGGCGATGAGCTGGACGCCTTGCCCGCCGCGGTGCTTGACCCGGAACTCGGTCAGCGGGACGCGCTTGCCGTAGCCGGTCTCGGTCAGGACGAGGAGGTCCGCGTCGGGCTGGACCACGCTCATCGAGATCACGGCGTCCCCCTGTCGGGCGAGTCGGATGCCGATGACTCCGCCGGCCGGCCGGCCCATCGGGCGGACCTCGGTCTCATGGAACCGGGCGATCTTGCCCTTGGCCGTCGCGATGATCACGTCGTCGTGGCCGGCTGCCGTGTCGACCCACGCGAGCTCGTCGTTCTCGTCGAGGGTGATCGCGATGATCCCGCTCGAGCGGACCTTCTCGAACTGCTCGAGCGGCGTCTTCTTGATGATCCCGCGCCGGGTGGCGAGCACGAGATAGGTCCCGGCCTTGAAGTCGTGGAGCGTGATCGTGGCCATCGGGACCTCGCCCGAATCGACCTGCACGCCGGGCAGGTTGATGATCGGGATGCCCTTCGCCTGGCGGCTCGCGTCCGGGATCTGGTGGACCTTCGAACTGAACACCCGGCCGCGGTTCGTGAAGAACAGCGCCCAGTCGTGGGTGTTGGCCACGAGGAGGTGCTCGACGGCGTCCTCCTCGCGGGTCACGTGGCCGATGATCCCCTTGCCGCCGCGGTGCTGGCGGCGGTAGGTCGCGACCGGCTGGCGCTTGATGTAGCCGCGGCCGCTGATCGTGATGACGACGTCCTCGTCGGCGATCAGGTCCTCGTCGGTCATCTCGCGGTCCGAGTCGTCGACGATCCTGGTCCGTCGCTCGCCGGCGTACTTCCGCTTCAGCTCGCCGAGCTCGTCCTTGATGATCCCGAGGACGCGCCCGGGGTTGGCTAGGATGTCCTCGAGCTCGGCGATCAGCTGGATGACCGCGAGGTACTCCTCCTCGATCTTCTGGCGCTCGAGGGCCGCCAGACGGGCGAGGCGCATGTCGAGGATGGCCTGGGCCTGCAGCTCGGACAGATCGAATCCGCTCATCAGGTTGGCCTTGGCGGTCTCGACGTCGGCCGACTGGCGGATCGTGGCGATCACCGCGTCGAGATTGTCGAGGGCGATCTTCAGCCCTTCGAGGATGTGCGCCCGGGCGCGCGCCTTGCCGAGGTCGAACTCGGTCCGCCGCCGGATGACCTCGCGCCGGTAGTCGATGTAGTGCTGGAGGACCGCCTTCAGCGGCAGCGTCTGCGGCTGGCCGTCGACGAGGGCGAGCATGTTCAGGTTGAACGCCGAGGACATCGCGGTGTGCTTGAACAGGTTGTTCAGCACCTTGTGCGGGTTGAAGTCCCGCTTGAGCTCGATGTAGATGCGCATCCCGTCGCGGTCCGATTCGTCGCGCAGGTCGGCGATCCCCTCGATCCGCTTGCCGTTGACGAGGTCGGCGATCTTCTCCATGAGCGCCGACTTGTTCACCTGGTACGGCAGCTCGGTGACGATGATCGCGGTCCGCCCGGAGCGGGTCTCCTCGAACGCCACCTGGGCACGGACTACGACGCGGCCGCGACCGTGGGCGTACATCTCGCGCACGGCGTCGACCGTCTCCTGCTCCCCGGTGAACGCGTTGCGCCGGGTCTCGTAGCGGAACAGCGTCCCGCCGGTCGGGAAGTCGGGGCCGAGGACGTAGGTGCACAGCTCGTCGGAGGTGAGGTCCGGGTCGTCGATCAGCGCCACCGTCGCGTCGCAGATCTCGCCGAGGTGGTGGGGCGGGATGTTCGTGGCCATCCCGACGGCAATGCCCGACGAGCCGTTGATGAGCAGGTTCGGCAACTTGGCCGGGAGGACCGATGGCTCCTCCTGCGTCCCGTCGTAGTTCGGGATGAAGTCGACGGTCTCCTTGTCGATGTCCGCCAGCAGCTCGGCCGAGATCGCAGTCAGGCGGGCCTCGGTGTAGCGCATGGCCGCCGCGCCGTCACCGTCGACCGAGCCGAAGTTGCCCTGGCCGTCCACGAGCGGGTAGCGCATCGAGAAGTCCTGGGCGAGCCGGACCAGGGCGTCGTACAGGGCGACGTCGCCGTGCGGGTGGTACTTGCCCATCACCTCGCCGACGATCGCGGCGCACTTGCGGTAGGCGCTCGTGCTGCTGAGCCCCATCTCGCCCATCGTGTACAGGATCCGGCGATGGACCGGCTTGAGGCCGTCGCGGACGTCGGGCAGGGCGCGCGCCACGATCACGCTCATCGCGTAGTCGAGGTAGCTCACCCGCATCTCGTCCTCGATGCGGATCGACCGGATGTCGCCGATGTCGTCGGTCACTGGCTAGGGTCTCCTGCGCTGGGCGCCGCGGGGTCGGGGAAGCGGTCGCGATGGGCATCGGGGCCGAGGCGGACATCGCCGTTGAAGCGCGCCGCGGTCGCGGCCGCGCGCGACGTCGACGGCCTGCCGGCCCGGCGACGGACGCCGTCGAGGCGGGTCCGGATCGCGGCCGCCGGCTCGGACGGCAGCTTGACGAGAACGTCGCGCAGCACCCAGGCGCGGTACCCGTCGTCGGTCGCGGCGGCGAGGTCGGCCTGGCGCTCCACGAACGCGAGGACGGCGTCGGCATCGACGATGGTCAGGGAGCGCAAGGCCCAGGCGAGCGCCTTCTGGACGTCCGGCTCGGCATCGCCGATGAGCTCGTCGACGAGGGCCAGGCCGTGCGCTGCGACGTCCGGCGTCCGGCCGCGACGGCGATCGACGAACGGGGCCGTGGCCACGGTCGAGCCGACGAGGCGTCGTTCCCAGCGCGAGGGCGAGAAGACGAGTCCGATCGAGCTCCGCCCAACGGTAGGACTCGTTCAGGATCCCGCGTCCGACCGGGTGGGCGAGCGTGTCGACGGTGATCCAGTCGGCGGCTTCGCGTGCGCCGCGCCGGAGGAGCTGCCAGGCGCGTTCCGGATCGTCGAGCACGACCCGGTCGAGCAGGCCGAACGCAAACCAGCGGCACTCGAGCTCCGCTTCCTGGTACAGCCTGGCGGCGATCTCGAGCAACCCGTCCGATCCCGTTCGCCGGGTCGCCAGACGGAAGCCGCGGTCGACGGCCGCCGTCAGTGGCCAGCGCACCCCGTAGAGGCGGCCGATGCCCGGCGCGACGCGCTGTGACCCGGCGAGGTACTCGGGGTCGGCCAGCTTCCGGAAGCCCTCGGTCAGGCGCGCAGCGAAGACATCGGGCTCGTCGACGTGCTCGGCGAGGTCGCGCCCGAGCGCTTCCGCCGCCGGCTTCCGGTCGGCGACGAGGGCGACCGCGCGAGCCGTGGCGGCCGACGGGGTCGTGGCGGCCGCGGCGGCCTGGGTGGGCGGGGCCGCGAGCGTGACGCTGGTCATTGGTCCACCTTGGCGGGCGTAGCGTTCGCGGATCCCGCCCGGATCGCGCGGACCCGGTAGCCGTAGCGGGCCTGAAGCTCGCGCTTCCGCTCCTCGCCGGCCGCGACGTAGACGCCTTCGGCAGTCGCGAGAACGTTCCCGTCGCCATCGGTGACCGCCCCGGCGGTGTCGATGAGGCGGCGACGCGATCGCACGATCCAGCCCTCGGCGCGGATCTGCCGGCCCACGGGGGTGGGGCGGCGGTACTCGATCGACAGCCTGGCCGTGACGCCCCAGCTGTCCTCGGCGACGAGCGACCAGGCCATCACCTCGTCGAGGATCGTGGCGAGGATGCCGCCATGGGCGATCCCCACCCAGCCCTCGAAGCGGGGATCGAGCGACAGCTCGGTCCACGACCGGCGCTCGCCGAGGTGCAGGTCGAGCCGGAGGCCGTGCTCGTTCAGGGTTCCGCAGGCGAAGCAGTTGTGAGGCTCGAACTCGAACGACGGCTCGCCCGGGCGGTCTTTCACCGCGGCGCCCGCCGGTCCGGCCGGCCCGGACGAACGATCCGCGTACGGGCCTCCGCCCGCCTTGCCGGCCGTCGCCGGGCCGCCCGTCGTCGCGCCAGCGCCTGCTCGTCGGGCGACATCAGATGTCAAGGTTGCGGACCTTGCGGGCTTCGGTCTTGATGAAGTCCTTGCGCGGGCCGACCTTCTCGCCCATCAGCATCGTGAAGATCTCGTCGGCGATCGCCGCGTTCTCGCCGTCGACCTGGAGGAGTGTGCGCGATTCCGGGTTCATCGTCGTCTCCCAGAGCTGGTCGGCGTTCATCTCGCCGAGGCCCTTGAAGCGCTGGACGGAGACGCTCTTGACGTTGAGCTGCTTGACGATCGCGTCGCGCTCCTTCTCGGAGTTCGCATAGCGGGTCACCTTCCCGGTGCTCACCCGGTAGAGCGGCGGCTGGGCGATGTAGAGGTAGCCCTGCTCGATGACCTGCGGCATGTGCCGGTAGAAGAAGGTCAGGAGGAGGGTTCGGATGTGGGCCCCGTCGACGTCGGCGTCGGTCATGATGATGATCCGGTGGTAGCGAAGCTTCGTGATGTCGAAGCTGTCGCCGATGCCCTCGATGCCGGCACCCAGGGCGATGATCAGCGGCCGGACGTTCTCGCTGGCAACGATCTTGTCGAGACGCGCCTTCTCGACGTTGAGGACCTTCCCGCGGAGCGGCAGGATCGCCTGGTAGCGCCGGTCCCGGCCCTGCTTGGCCGAGCCGCCCGCGGAGTCGCCCTCGACGATGAACAGCTCGCTCCGCTCCGGGTCGCGCTCCTGGCAGTCGGCGAGCTTGCCGGGCAGGCTGAGTCCGTCGAGCGCGCCCTTGCGGATGACGAGGTCGCGCGCCTTCCGGGCGGCCTCGCGAGCGCGTGATGCCGTGAGGCACTTCTCGATGATCCGCCGCCCGTCGCCCGGGTTCTCCTCGAGGTACTGCGTCAGTCCATCGGAGACCACGGCCTGGACCTGGCCCTTCACCTCGGCGTTCCCGAGCTTCGCCTTCGTCTGGCCCTCGAACTGCGGCTCGACGAGCTTGACGCTGATGACGGCGGTCAAACCCTCGCGCACGTCGTCGCCGCTCAGGTTCGGGTCGTTGTCCTTGAGCACGCCGGACCGACGGGCCCAGTCGTTGAGCGAGCTCGTCAGCGCTGCCCGGAACCCGGTGACGTGCGTCCCGCCGTCGACCGTGTTGATGTTGTTCGCAAAGGCGAGGACGGTCTCCGTGTAGGTGTCGTTGTACTGGAGGGCCACCTCGACCGAGGTGCTCCCCTCCCGACGCTCGACGTAGATCGGTCGCTGGGTCAGCGTCTCCTTGTTCCGGTTCATGTGCCGGACGAAGGACATGAGGCCGCCTTCGAAGTAGAACGACCGCTCCCGATCCGCGCGCTCGTCGACGAAGCGGATCCAGATGCCCTTGTTGAGATAGGCCGACTCGCGCAGGCGCTGGCTGATCGTCTCGAACGACCAGTCGAGCGTCTCGAACATCTCGTGGTCGGCCCGGAAGACCGTCTTCGTCCCGTGCCGTCCGCCCGACGGTCCGATCTTCTTCACCGCGCCCGTGGGGATGCCGCGGCGATACTCCTGGCCCCACACGAACCCGTCCCGCGCGCTCTCGACCCGGAGCCATTCGGACAGCGCGTTGACGACGCTCACGCCGACGCCGTGCAGGCCCCCCGACACCTTGTAGCCGCCCCCGCCGAACTTGCCGCCGGCATGAAGGACGGTGTGGACCACCTCGAGCGCGTCCTTGCCGGTCGAGTGTTTGCCGACCGGGACGCCCCGCCCGTCGTCCTGGATGGTGACCGTCCCGTCGGCGACGATCGTCACGTCGATCCGGGTCGCGAAGCCGGCCATCGCCTCGTCGATCGAGTTGTCGACGACCTCCCAGACGAGATGGTGGAGACCCCGACTGTCGGTCGACCCGATGTACATGCCGGGCCGGCGGCGGACTGCTTCGAGGCCCTCGAGGACCTGGATGCTCTCGGCGGTGTAGCCGGCCGAGCCGGACTTGCGCGTCGGGCGTCGGCGCTCGGCGGTCGAGGTGGCGCCCGCTGCGGCCGTCGCGGCCGTCGCGGCGCCGCTGGCAGCCGCGGTCTGGTTCGTCGGTCGATCGGTCACGCAGGTCCTCCGGTCAGCCGGTCGTACAGCCGTCCCAATTCCTCGTCGCTGTAGAACTCGATCACGATCCGCCCGCCGCGCCGGCTGCGGGCGAGCGACACCTTGGTCCCCAGCGCCCGGCGGAGGTCCTCCTCGACCCGCTCGCGGTCGGGGTCGACCATCGCAGGACTGACGTCGACGACCGGTCGCGGTTCGCGCATCCGTCGGGCGAGCTCCTCGGTCTGGCGCACCGAGATCGCGCGGCTGACCACGATCTGGAGCAGGGCGAGCTGCTCGGACGCACCGAGCCCGGCCATCGCCCGGGCGTGGCCCTCGCTGATCTGCCCGACGGCGAGCGCGTCCTGGACCACGGGTTCGAGCTCGAGCAGGCGGACCGCGTTCGCGACCGTCGATCGTGCACGGCCGACCTTCGCGGCGATCTGCTCCTGGGTCAGGCCGAACTCGTCGGCGAGCCGGCGGTAGGCGCGAGCTTCTTCGAGCGGACCGAGGTCCGATCGCTGGATGTTCTCCACCAGCGCGAGCTCGAGTTGGTGCTGCTCGGCCAGCTGGCGGACGAGCGCCGGAATCCGCGTGAGCCCGGCCATCCTCGCCGCGCGGACGCGGCGCTCTCCGGCGATGAGCTGGTAGCCCTCGAGCGTCTCGGTCACGAGGATCGGCTGGAGGACGCCGTGCTCGGCGATGCTGGCGGCGAGGGCCTCGAGGTCCGCACCGTCCATGCTGGAGCGCGGCTGATACGGATTCGCCACGATGCGGTCGAGCGGGATCTCGGCCGGCGCCTCGATCGCGCCGGGACGGCCCGGGATGAGCGACGCGAGCCCCCGACCGAGTGCGGGGCGATCGCCAGGTCGGGCGGTCATCGGTTCACCGCCTGGCTCGCCGGCGAGCCGGCTCCGGCGAGGGCCAGCTCCGTCGGGGCTGGCGCCGGACGCTCTCGGCGGTCCCGGCGCAGGAACTCGGCCGCGAACTCGCGGTAAGCCTCGGCGCCCTTGGAGTCCGGCCGGTACAGCGCGATCGGGAGACCGTGGCTCGGAGCCTCCGAGAGTCGGACGCTGCGCGGGATCACCGTCTTGTAGACGGTGGATCCGAGATGACGGCGTACCTCGGCCGCGACCTCGGTCGAGAGGTTCGTCCGGGCATCGAACATCGTCAGCAGCACTCCCTTGATGGCGAGTTCCGGGTTCAGGTGATCCCGGACCAGATTGATCGTTGCGGTCAGCTGGCTCACCCCCTCCAGGGCGTAGTACTCGCACTGGATCGGGATAAGCACGCTGTCGGCCGCCGTCAGCGCGTTGACCGTGAGCAGGCCGAGCGACGGCGGGCAGTCGATGAGCACGAAATCCCGATCGTCGACCTCGGCGAGCACCGTGGCGAGCCGGCGCTCGCGGGCCATCAGGCCGGCGAGCTCGACTTCTGCTCCCGCGAGCGCGAGCGAGGCGGGCACGAGATCGAGTCCGCCCACCGGTGTCGACACCACGAGGTCGTCGATCCGGGCTGCCCCCACCATCGCGCCGTAGATCGACCGTTCGACGACCGGCCGCTCGATCCCGAATCCGCTCGTGGCGTTGCCCTGCGGGTCGAGGTCGACCACGAGGACCCGTTCTCCCTGGAGCGCGAGCGAGGTCGCGAGATTGACCACCGTGGTGGTCTTTCCGACGCCACCCTTCTGGTTGGCACAGGCAATCGTCTGGCCCATCAGGACCCCGGAGGGAGGGTGCTCACGAGGGTTGATTCTACCATCTGGAGCCTCTTCTCACTCTCGCGCGGCTCGCTGCCGCCGTGGTCGAGAGCATCGCAGCGGAGCCTTCACCGACGGTTGACTGGTGCGCTGCGAGCAGGAGATCCAAGTGGTTCACGTGAAACGGGGTCGCGGGCCTTCAGGGGCCCTTCAGGACCGTTTCACGTGCAACGATGGGGACAATCCGATGGCTCCGGCGCCGAGTGGCGTTCTTGACGGCTATGAGGCATTCCCCCAGGCCGGCTCCGACCGCGGCGTGCGACTCCGACAACTGCCGATCCGCCAGTTCAGCCCTTGCCGTTTGACGGCCGACGAGCGTCGACGCCGGGCAGGCCGGGTCAACGTTTCACGTGCAACACGACGCACGAAGGTCGCCCCGTTTCCCCTATCGGAGGGCCCTCGGTATACTCCTGCACGACGTAGCCGCAGCTCGGTCGTCGCGGTCGTTCGCGCATCCGTCGAGCGGCCGAGGCCGAGGTGAGACTCATCAGATGCGTCTGACGCTCGCCGCCGTCGGCGCCGTGTTCACGGCGCTTCTCCAACTCACCGTGGTCCCGTACTTCCGCATCGGTGATGCGCAACCGGAGCTCGTTCTCGTGTTCGCCGTGACGGCGACCACCGCCGGCAGTGTCGAGGCCGGACTCATCTCGGCATTCTTCGGGGGCTTGATGATCGATCTTCTCGCCCCGCGGCCGCTCGGGATGACCGCCTTCATTCTGGTCGTCTCCGTCGGGGTGGCCGCGCTGCTCGGCCGGGTCCTCGATCGGGCCAGCTATCTCGTGCCGATCATTGCGGTCTTCGTGACGAGCCTGCTGGGCGGAGCCCTGTTCCTGCTCCTGTACGGCGCGCTGCGCGAACCGATCGCCGTCGCCGACCCGGTCCGATCGCTCCTTCCGACGGCGATCTATTCGACTGTCGTTGCGGCAATCGTCGGTCCGATCGCGGTGGCCATCCGGCATCGGGCCGCGGAGCGCGAGCGCGTCGCGTGGTAGCGCCGTCGATCGTCGACGAGCGGCCGTCGCGGGAGCGCCAGCTGATCCGCTTCCTCGCCTTTGCCCTGGTGGTCCTGGTCGGGATCAGCGGCCTGACGGCCCGCCTCGTCTACCTCCAGTTCGTCCGCGGCCAGGTCTACCAGGCCCAGGCGGAGCAGAACCGGACCGTGACCCAGGCGATCCCCTCGACCCGCGGCCTGATCTACGACCGGAAGGGCCACCTGCTGGTGTCCAACGAGCCGACCTACGCGATCAAGATCCGGCCGTCGGACCTGCCGTTCACCCAGCGGGACGAGGTCGTCGCGCGGCTGGCCGCGCTCCTGGGCATGGACGTCGCCGACATCAACATGACGATCGATTCGAACCCCGGCTCGCGCTTCGACCTCGTCCGGATCGCCCAGGACGTGCCGATCAAGACCGCCAACCTGATCGCCGAGGAACGGCTGGCGCTGCCCGGGGTCGAGGTCGACGTCGAATCCAAGCGCCACTACGTCGACGGCCCGCTGATGTCGCAGATCATCGGCTACACCGGCGCGATCGATGCGGAGACCCTCAAAGCGCTCAAGGATCAGGGCTACCAGCCCGACGACCTGATCGGCCAGGCCGGTGTCGAGTCGACCTACGAGTCGACGCTGCGTGGGGTGTACGGGCAGGAGACGATCGAGCGCGATGCCGCCGGACGGAAGCTCCAGGTGCTGTCGACGGATCGCGAGGCACAGCCGGGCGACTCGCTCACGCTCACGATCGACACCAACGAGCAGAAGCTCGCCGAGAAGGCGGTCACCTGGGCGATGCGCCGCGCCGGCCTCAAGCGCGGCGTGATGATCGTCGAGAACCCGCAGACCGGCGAGATCCTGGCGATGGTCAGCCTGCCGACGTACGACGACAACAAGTTCGCCGAGGGCATCAGCCGCAAGGACTTCCAGGCGCTGCTCCGGAATCCCAACAAGCCGTTGCTCAACCACGCGATCAACGAGCAGTTCCCGCCGGGTTCGACGTACAAGCTCGTGGCCGCGACCGGTGTTCTGTCGGACAAGAAGCTCGGCCCGACCGAGCTCGTCCAGACGAAGGCGTACATCCAGATCGGACCGGATCGGTTCTGGGACTGGAACCACGCCGGGTTCGGCCGGCTCGACATCAAGAGCGGCTTCGCCCACTCGAGCGACACGTTCTTCTACCAGATGTCCCAGCGCCTCGGGATCGAACGCCTCGCCTACTGGGCTCGCCAGTTCGGCTTTGGCGCCAAATCAGGGATCGACCTCCCCGGCGAGGCGTCCGGCATCGTGCCCGACAACAAGTGGAAGCAGGACACGTTCGGACAGTCGATCTTCCCGGGTGAGGTCCTCCAGGCAGGCATCGGGCAGGGCTACGACGTGGCGACGCCGCTCCAGGTGCTCAACGCCTACGCGGCCCTCGCGAACGGCGGCAAGCTGATGCAGCCGCAGGTCGTGCGCGACATCGTCGATGCCGACGGGACGGTCGTGCGGCCGTTCACGCCGAAGATCATCCGGCGGCTCAAGACCTCTGCCAAGAACCTCGAGATCATGCGGCTCGCGGCGCGCGAGGTCGTGACGAGCCGGCACACGTTCAACCTGGTCGAGGAGCCGATCGTGATCGCCGGCAAGACCGGCACCGCGGAGTTCGGGGTCCGCGACTCGCACGGGCGCCTGCCGTTCCACAACTGGTTCGTCGCGTTCGTGCCCAAGGGGCACAGCGTCGCCAAGCCTGACTCGCAGCTGGCGGTGATCGGCTTCGCCTACGACTCGAACACCGTCGGAAACGCGGCGACCGAGATGGTCAAGTACTACCTCCAGCTGCACTTCCACGTGAAGCACGACTACCGGCTCAACTACCTGCTGAACCGCGGCAACTTCTACGGTGGCAACTGATGGGCGTGCTGAAGGCTGAGCCGGCCCGCGCTCAGGACTGGGCCGCGAAGTCGGTCGGGGCCGCCTGGCGGACGTTCGACTGGCCGATGGCGATCTTCGCCGTCCTGCTCGCGGGCTTCGGCCAGGCGATGGCCTACAGCAACACCGTCGCCGCCGGGGACGGCATCTTCGATCCGGGCTCGACGTTCGCCCGCGGTCTCATCTGGGCGGCGTTCGCGATCATCGCGTTCGTCGTGGCGACCGTGTTCGACTACAAGTGGCTGCGGACGTTCGCGTGGCCGATCTACTTCGTCAACCTCGGCCTGCTGGCCGTCACCCTCGTGATCGGCGACGGCGTGAGCGGCGCGGCCCGCTGGATCCCGCTGGGTCCGTTCCAGTTCCAGTTCAGCGAGCTGGCGAAGATCCTGATGATCGTCGTCCTGGCCAACTACCTCGCTAGCCGGCAGAAGACGCTCAATTCGATCTGGACGATCCTCGGCGCCTGCGTCCTCGTCGTCCCGGCATGGCTGCTCGTGCTGCTCCAGCCCGACCTCGGGACGTCGCTCGTCCTCGGCGGGATCCTCGCCGGGATGCTGTTCATGTCCGGCGCGAGCGTTCGCTGGCTGGCAGTCCTTGCGGCCGTGATCATCGCGGCGGTGCCGATCGCCTGGACCTACCTACTGCGCGACTACCAGAAGCAGCGCCTGCTGAGCTTCCTCGATCCCGCTTCGGATCCCCAGGGCTCCGGCTACCAGCTCATTCAGAGCCAGATCGCGGTCGGCTCGGGCGGGTTCTTCGGAAAGGGACTGACGAACGGGACCCAGAAC
Organism: uncultured Chloroflexia bacterium; assembly: GCA_963825545.1. GTDB lineage: Bacteria > Chloroflexota > Limnocylindria > Limnocylindrales > CSP1-4 > Chersky-267. The sequence goes on from CAWGTR010000006.1 coordinate 301,017, forward strand.
CAGCTCGACTTCCTGCCGGTCCAGACGACCGACTTCGTGTTCGCCCTGCTGTGCGAGGAGCTCGGCTTCCTCGGCGCGATGCTCGTCCTCGGCCTGTTCGTCGCCCTCGTCTGGCGGATCCTCCTGACGGCCTGGCGCTCGCAGGATCCGTTCGGGCTCGCCATCGCCGCCGGCGTGGCTTCGATGCTCGTGGTCCAGGTCGTCATCAACGTCGGGATGGTGATCGGGGTCATGCCGATCACCGGCATCCCGCTGCCGTTCATCACCCATGGGGGCGCGTCCCTGATCAGCATTGCTGTCGGGCTCGGCATCCTCCAGAGCATCAACATCCGGCAGACGCGCGCGGAGTGGTGACGCACGCACCGAGAGCGCGCGTGCCTGGTCCGATACGCCCGAGGCCGCGGCTCAGGGCCTGAACGGCCTGACCCCGGTGAAGGAGCCGCCACGATCGCCGACGGCTGAGCCGATCGCCTGTGCCCTCCAGCGCGTCGTGGCGCCGGCCTCAGCGACGGCGGAAGAGCCCCCGGCGGTCGTCGTCGACCGCGGCGCTGCGTCGTCGTCCGGCCTGCCTCAGGAGCCCGTCGATCTCGTCCCGGTAGGCACGTCCGATCGCCATCCGGTCGAGCCATTCGAGGTACTCGAGGTCGCTGCGCGCGATCTCGCCCAGCGACCAGCCCGCGTAGCGCCCAAAGTTGAGCACGGTGCCCGACGGGTTGCCAGGCGGCGGTCCGGCGGCGCCGTCGCCGTCGGCGGTGCGCATCCTGGCGGGGTCGTACCCGCCACCGATCGTTGATCGCCCGCTCGTCCAGTCGCGCGACACCGTCTGCGGCCGCGGTGGCCCGGGTGGCGCCGACGAGCCGGTGGGCGGTTGGGCGGGGGACCCCGGCATCCCGGAGAACGGCGCGGCGGCAGCGTCGCCAACACCGAATTCGGACCCCAGAACAGGCGCCGCCCCGCGGCGGGCACGCTCCCGGTCGTAGTCGCGGCGGCGGACCGGATCGCCCAGGATCTCCATCGCCGCGTTCAGCTCGAGCATCTTCGCGGCCGCCTCGGGGCCAGGCGTGACGTCGGGGTGGTACTTGCGCGCGAGCCGGCGGTAGACGACCTGGATCAGCTCGTCGTCGGCCTCGGGATCGATGAGCAGGACCTTGTACGGATCCATCCCGGGCGCGGTCATCGAACCGCGTCCGCTCCGACTTCAGTGGCGAACCGGGCACCGGCCGCTTCAAGGGCCTCGACGTCGGACCCTGACGCTGGTGGGCCACCCGGTTCGACGCCCTGGAGCTCGCCTGCTCGCCGGAAGACGTACTTGAAGACGTCCCGGAAGGCCGCCGTGACCGGCAGCGCGAGGATCGCCCCGAGCAGCCCGAAGATGGCGCCCCCGATCACGAGGGCGGTGATGATCAGGCTCGGGTGGAGGTCGATGGCGTCGCTCTGGATCTTCGGGACGAGGAAGTTGTTCTCCACGAGCTGGATCCCGAGGTAGAGGAGCAGCGCAGCGAGCGCCGGGACCGGGCCCGCCGTCAGCCCGAGGAGGACCGCCGGGACGGCCGAGATGATCGGCCCGATGATCGGGATGAGCTCGCCGAACCCGGCGATGATCGCGAGCAGGACCGCGAAGCGGCCGAAGATGTCGTCGACGGCGAAGCCGAGGACGGTCAACCCCACGAACGAAGCGAGCCCGACCACCGCACCCAGCAGCAGCTGGCCGCGGACCCACTTGCCGAACACCTCGTGGATGATCCCGACGATCGCCCAGGCGTCGCGTCGCCACTCGGCCGGCAGCGCGCGGTCGGCCGCGAGCTGGAGCCGTGGCCGGTCCTTGAGCAGGAAGAACAGCCAGGCCGGCAGGATGACGTACCCGAAGATCGAGCTCACGAACGACGCCGCGCTGTCGACGAGCGGGCGGAGGAAGCTGATGTCGAGATGGTGGACCGCATCGATCGCGGCGGCGACGACCGAGTCGGCGATCGAGCGCAGCTCCTGTGGCAGCCCGAGCTGGTCGTAGACCTCGTTGAGGTGGTCGAGCTGGTACTGGATCTGCTGCAGGATCGCCGGCAGCTCGTCGGTGAACGTGGCGATCTGGCGGACGAGCGGCGGGATCGCGATGGCCAGGGCGGTCGCGACGATCGCGATGGCGATCGCATAGACCACGAGGACGGCGAGCCAGCGACGCATCCCGAGCCGGGCGAAGCGCTCGACGAGCGGGTCGAGCAGATACGCGAGCAGGAGCCCGACCACGAATGGGCGGATCGCCGAGCCGGCGGCGAAGAGGACGAGGCCGAGGATGACCACGGCCCCGATCAGGACGGCGACCCGCGGGGTCGGGGCACGGAGGCGGACCGCCGGCGCCCGCGACCCTGGCGCGACGGTCGCCGGATCCCGGCTCCCGACCGGCGGGAGGGCTCGGGCGTCGTCCTCCATCGTCGGTCAGACTAGCAGACGTGCCTGAGCGTCCTGACCCTCCGCCCCCGGAGCCGCGCCAGCGCTGGCGGATCGTGTTCGCCCGGGACGCGGCGGGCCCCGACGGGCCCGGCACCTCGGCGCGGGCGCCCCTCGAGGCCACCATCGCCGCTGCCGGCCTGCCGGTTGCGCTCGGCCGTGGGCAGGGGACGGCAGCCCGGCCACAATTCGTGCTCGCCGCACCGTTGCCGCCCGGGATGTCCGGTGAGCACGAGCTCGCGGACGCGTTCCTCACCGAGCGCCTCCCGCGGGCCGACGTGTGGGCCGCACTCGCCGCCTGCTTCCCTGCCGATCACCGGCTCGTGGACCTCCACGACGTCTGGCTCGGGGCGCCGACGCTGACCGCTCGTCTCGCCGCCGCCGACTACCGCGTCGAGGTGACCGGGGCCACGTCCGACGAGGTCGAGCGGGCCTGTGCGGTCGTGCTCGCGGCGCCGTCGCTCCAGCGGAGCCGGGCGAAGGGCGAGGGGCGGGTGGTCACCTACGACCTGCGACCGCTGCTGATCGACCTGTCGGCCCGGTCGGCGGCGGACGGCGCTCCGGGTGCGACCATCTGGATGCGGCTCCGGATGACCCCCGACGGCGCGGCCGGCCGGCCCGACGAGGTCGTCCGCGCGGTTGCCGAGGCCGGATCGAGCGACCTAGCGGTCGTGCGGACCGTCCGCGAGCGCCTGCTGACCGTCGACGACCTCGGCCCGACCGACGGCGCGCGGTGAGCGCGACGCCGGTCGAATTCGAGCGCGAGGCCCGCAGCCGTCGTTTGACGCTCGGGCAGGCTGGCCGTACCATCTGCGTTCGCGCCCGATGCAGGTCGGCGTCTCACCCTGTCCGTCAACGCGATCACCCCGGCGGTGGTCGCAGGCACCGTCACGAGGATCCATGTACGCAGTCATCAAGACCGGCGGGAAGCAGTACCGGGTCGAGGTCGGGACCCAGCTCGAGGTCGAGCTGATTGACGCCCAGGCCGGCGACACGGTGACCCTCGAGCGGGTCCTGCTCGTGGCCGACGGCGACACCACCGCGATCGGTCGGCCCTTCGTCGCCGAGGCGAGCGTGAGTGCCGAGGTCCTGCGCCAGGAGCGCGGGCCGAAGGTCATCTCGTTCAAGTACCGGCCGAAGGCGCGTCGCCGGGTCAAGAAGGGCCACCGCCAGGAGCTGCATGTCCTGCGCATCGCCGACATCGTCCTGAACGGCAAGAGCGCCGCGTCCGAGGTCCGCAAGGCCGAGGCCGACGCGAAGACCGAGCGTCAGCGCCTGGAGGAGGCCGCGCGACGTCAGGCGGCCGAGGATGCCGCGCTCGCGGCCAAGCTCGCGGCGAGCAAGGCCCCGAAGACCGAGCCAAAGAGCGACACGGCGACGACCCCGAAGACATCCGGACGCTCGTCCACGGCGAAGGCCGCGGCGCCGGCGGCCAAGCGTGGCGCGACCAAGGCCAAGGCCGCTGGTTCGACCGAGGCGGCCACTCCGTCGAAGCCGGCGGCCAAGCGAGCGCCGGCCGCGAAATCCGACGACGCCACGACCCCCGCGGCAAAGAAGCCGCGCAGCCCGAAGAAGGATGGCTAGCGATGGCCCACAAGAAAGCCGGATCGAGCTCGAAGAACGGCCGCGACAGCGTCGGCCAGCGGCTCGGCGTCAAGGTCGGGGACGGCCAGCTCGTACCCGCCGGGTCGATCATCGTCCGCCAGCGCGGGATGACCTTTCTCGCCGGTGACGGCGCGGGGCTCGGCCGCGACTACACCGTCTTTGCGACCGTCACCGGCACCGTCCACTTCGAGCACCAGACCAAGTCGAAGAAGCGCATCCGCGTCGAGCCCATCGCGGCCGACGCATCGCCAGCACCGTAGCCGACGACCACCGGCGGGCGACGACCCGCACGGACGGCGCCGGAGGAGAGCCCCGTGAAGCCCGACATCCATCCCAAGTACTACCAGGCCGAGGTCCACTGCGGCTCCTGTGGCACCACGTTCACCGTCGGCTCGACGCGGCAGGAGCTGCGGGTCGACGTGTGCAGCAACTGCCACCCGTTCTACACGGGCAAGCAGACGATCATCGACACGGCCGGCCAGGTCGAGCGCTTCCAGAAGCGGCTGGAGCGGTCGTCCCGAGCGTAGGGGCCCCGGCAGAGGGCAGGGCCACCACGGCCGGTGCCAGGGTTCACCAGCGATGGCTCCGCTGCGCGGCCGGCGCCCGATGAGCCGGTAGACTTTCCCGATGGCGCGCTACACCTACGGTGGTCAGGCCCTGATCGAGGGCGTGCTCATGCGCGGTCGCGACGCGATCGCGGTCGCCTTCCGCAGCCCCGAGGGATCGATCGTCTGGCAGACCGAGCGACTGGACGCTGGCTTCCACGGCAGTCGCTGGGCGAAGCTGCCCTTCGTGCGCGGCCTCGTCGTCCTGTACGAGACGCTGATCGTCGGTACGCGCTGGCTCGTCCGCTCCGCCTCGCTGGCCGCCTCTGAGGAGGGCGTCGAGCTCGGCCGCCGGGCGATCGCCCTCATGCTCGTGATCACCCTCGCCGCCGGGATCGGGATCTTCTTCCTGCTGCCGCTCGTGATCGCAACGGTGACCACGAGCCAGATCGACAACGGTCTCGTCCAGCACCTCGTCGAGGGCCTGATCCGGGTTGCGATCTTCCTTGGCTACCTGCTGCTCATCGCCCAGGCGAAGGACGTCCAGCGCGTCTTCCAGTACCACGGGGCGGAGCACATGACGATCCACGCCCTGGAGGCGGGCGATCCGCTGACCACTGCCGAGGTGCGCAAGTACCCGACCGCCCACCAGCGCTGCGGGACCGAGTTCCTCGTGGTCGTGATCGCACTGTCGATCCTGCTGTTCAGCCTGGTCGGCCGCCAGACCCCGCTGGTCATGGTCGCCAGCCGGATCCTGCTGATCCCGGTCATCGCCGCCGTGGGCTACGAGCTGCTTCGGCTCGGGGCCCGCTATCGGGCCAACCCGGTCGTCCGGGCGATCATGACCCCAGGCATCTGGGTCCAGAAGATCACGACCCGCCAGCCGACCGACGACATGATCGAGGTCGCCATCGTGTCGATGGAGCAGGCGCTGGTCGCCGACGGCGAGGCGGTCCCGGACGGGAGTGCCGCGTTCGAGCGTGAGCCCCTCGCCGACGCCGAGGCGCGGATGCGTGACCAGCGTGCCGCGGATCTGGCGGCGGCCGAGCCCCCGCCGGTCGCGGTCGAGCCGGTCGCGGACGTCGTCGCCGCCGGGCCGACGGGCCCCGTCGAGACCGAGCGACCCGCTCCCGGCGCATGATCGACGACGCGCTCCGCGAGGTCGTCGCGCGCTACGAGGCCGTCCAGAACGAGCTCGCCCTGCCGGAGACGGCGACCGATCCCGACGCGCTGCGACGGCTCGGCCAGGAGCTCGCCCGGCTCGAGCCCGTCGTCTCGGCGGTCCGCCGGCTCGAGCACACGCGGACCGAGCTGGCCGGGGCGCGCGAAATGCGCGACGGCGAGTCCGACGACGAGCTCCGGGCGCTCGCCCGCGACGAGGTCACCCGCCTCGAGGCGGACGAGGCCCGCCAGATCGACGAGCTCAAGGTCCTCCTGCTGCCCCGCGACCCGGCCGACGACGGCAACGTCATCCTCGAGATTCGCGCCGGGGCCGGCGGCGAGGAGGCGGCGCTGTTCGCCGCCGAGCTGCTCCGGATGTACCTGGCCTACGCCGACAAGCACCGCTTCAAGACCGATGCCATCTCGCTCAACGAGACCGGCATCGGCGGGATCAAGGAAGCGATCGTCGAGGTCAGCGGCGACGGCGCCTACTCCCGCCTGAAGTTCGAGGGCGGGACCCACCGCGTCCAGCGCGTCCCGGCGACCGAGTCCTCCGGGCGGATCCACACCTCGACCGCGACGGTCGTCGTGCTGCCCGAGGTCGAGGAGAACGAGCTCGTGATCGACGAGGACAAGGACCTGCGGATCGAGGTCAAGCGCTCGTCGGGTCCCGGCGGCCAGTCGGTGAACACGACCGACTCGGCAGTCCGGATCACCCACCTGCCCACGGGCAAGGTGGTCGAGATCCAGGACGAGAAGAGCCAGCACAAGAACAAGGCCAAGGCGTTGGCCGTGCTCCGTGCCCGGCTCCTCGAGGACCAGCGCGCGGAGCAGCGGGCCGCCGAATTCGGCCGCGCGCCGGTCGATGATCGGAGCCGGTGACCGGGCCGACAAGATCCGGACCTACAACTACCCCCAGGACCGGGTCACGGACCACCGGATCGGGATGGACCTGTCGAACCTGCCCCGCGTGCTCGGCGGTGACCTCGACCGGTTGATCGACGCCCTGATCACCACCGACCAGGCAGAACGGCTGGCCGACCTCGGCGAGGACGGTGCGGCCGGCTGAGGCCGGGCCGCCCAACGCCACGCCCATGGCGACCGTCGACGAGCTCCTCAGGATCGGGGTGGAGCGGCTCCGGGCAGCCGGCTCCGAGAGCCCCCGGCTCGACGCCGAGCTGCTCCTCGGCAAGGCCGTCGGGCTCGACCGGACACGGATCGTGGCCTATCCCGAGACCCAGGTCGGCGAGAGTGCCGCGGCCGCCTTCCAGGCCGACCTTGCCCGGCGCGAGAAGGGCGAGCCGATCGCCTACATCCGCGGGATCAAGGAGTTCCATGGGCTGGCCTTCGCCAGCGACCCACGGGCGCTGATCCCGCGACCCGAGACCGAGCGCGTCGTCGAGCTGGCCGAGGCGGAGGTGGTGACGCGGCTCCTTGCCGGTCCGCGCCCTTCGGGCACGCCGCCGATCCGGGTCGCCGACGTCGGGACCGGGGCGGGCACGATCGCCATCGCGCTCGCCGTTCAGCTCCGCCGGCGGCGGATGCTCGACGAGGTCAAGATCCTGGCCACCGACCTCCGTCCCGAATCGCTCCAGCTCGCCCGCGAGAACGCGGTCGGCCACGGCGTCGCCGATCGGATCGAGTTCGTCGTGGCCGACCTGCTCCCGCTCGACGGCGCGCTGCTCGACGTCGTGGCGGCCAACCTGCCGTACATCCCGACGGACGTGATCCCGGCGCTCCCGGTCGCGGCGTCGTTCGAGCCCCACGAGGCGCTCGACGGCGGCCCGGACGGGCTCGACGTGATCCGGGCGCTGCTCGACCGCCTGCCACGGGTCGTGCGCACGGACGGCGTCGCGCTGCTCGAGATCGGCGCCGACCAGGCCGACCCGGTGCAGGCCGAGATCGACACGCGGATGCCGGCCTGGACGGCCGAGGTCCTGCCCGACCTGGCCGGGCTGCCGCGGGTCGTCCGGATCGAGCACGGTCGCCCCGGGAGCCCCACGACCGAGCCATCGCGCTGACCGGATGGCGGAGCCACGGTTCCCGATCCGGCTGCTCGCGCTCGACCTCGACGGGACGCTGGTCGGGCCCGATCTCGTCGTGCTGCCGCGGACCCGGGCCGCGATCCGCGACGCCGTCCGGCGCGGCGTGCACGTCGCGCTCGCGACCGGCCGCATGCCCACGAGCGCCCAGCCGTTCGCCGAGGTGCTCGGGCTGCGCGATCCGATCATCGCCTACCAGGGCGCGCTCGTCCGCGAGCTGCCGCGGCCGGTCGCGGGTCGTCCGCGGCTCGGCCGGCTCGTGTACCACCGACCGCTCGCGCCCGACGTCGCCCGGGAGACGATCCGCTGGACGAGGGAGCGGGGGTTCAACCCCCACCTCAACCATCTCGAGCGGTTCATCATCCCGGCCGGCGACCCGCGGACCGACGACTACTCGGCGTTCCTCGGCGCGCGGGCCGAGATCGTGCCCGACCTGGAACGCTGGATCCGACATCCCGTTTCGAAGGTCCTCGCGGTCGGGGACGCCGGCGCGCCGCTGACCTACTTGGACGAAGCTCGATCCCACTTCGCGGGCCGTGCCGCGGTCACCGTCAGCCACCCGGAGTTCCTGGAGTTCCTCGCCCCCGGCGTCTCGAAGGGCCGGGCAGTGGCGTGGCTCGCCCGCCGGCTCGGGATCCCGCTCGAGCAGACCCTGGCGATGGGCGACCAGTTCAACGACCTCGAGATGATCGCCGTGGCCGGGCACGGCGTGGCGATGGCGACCGCCCCTGACGGAGTGCAGCGGGTCGCCCGCTACGTGGCCCCGCCCGTCGCCGACGAGGGCGCCGCGCAGGTCATCGAGGCGCTCGTGCTCGCGGGGCGGGCGGCACCGCAGAACGTGACCCTGCTCGCCGCGGGCGGCGCCGCGCCGTGAGCCCGCGGGTCGTTCCCGACGACGCCGTGGGCCGGGCGCTGGCCGTCGAGGCGCTCGACCGGGGCGCGCTCGTCGCGCTGCCGACGGACACCGTTTACGGACTGGGCGTCGCGCTCAACGCCCCAGGCGGCCTGGGGCGGCTGTTCGCCGCCAAGCAGCGGCCGCTCGACCGCGCGATCGTGCTGCTCGTTGCGGACCACCGCCAGGCGGACGACGTCGGCCAGCTCGACGCCGCCGCGCACGTCCTCGCGGCGGCGTTCTGGCCAGGCGGGCTCACCCTGGTCGTCCGGCAGCGTCCCGACGCGCTGCTTCCGCCCGAGCTGACCGGCGGAGCGGCCACGATCGGCATCCGGCTGCCGGCGCATGACGCCCCGCGCGCGCTTGCGACGGCCATGGGTCCGCTCCCCGTGAGCTCGGCAAACCGGTCGGGCGAGCCGCCGGCGACGGACGTCGCGAGCGTCCTCGCGCAGCTCGGCGAGGCCGGCGATCTCGCCGTCATCCTCGACGGCGGGCCGGCGCCCGATGGTGTCGCCTCGACCGTCGTCGACTGCACCGGCGGCCCGCCGCGGATCCTTCGCCCGGGCGCGATCGCGTCGGCGTCCCTGGCGGCCGTCCTCGATGAGGCGGGCCTGGAGCACGATCTGGACGGCTGACGAACCCGTATCGGGATCGCGTGGCACGGCGGACTCGATCGTTGTGGGACCATGGCCCCGGTCGCCCGACCGGGATCGATCCGCGGAACGCCGAAGCGCGAGGGACCCGATGACCGCCACCGCCCCGACCGGACTCGCATGGGCCACGATCGCCGACGTCGATCCCGACCTGTGGGCCGCCATGGTCGGCGAGCGCCATCGCCAGCACCGCAAGGTCGAGCTGATCGCGAGCGAGAACTACGTCTACGCGGCCGTGCTGGAGGCGCAGGGCAGCTGGCTCACCAACAAGTACGCCGAGGGACTGCCGGGCAAGCGCTATTACGGCGGCTGCGAGTTCGTCGACATCGCCGAGCGACTGGCCCAGGAGCGCGCGCTCGAGCTGTTCCCGGGTGCGGAGCACGTCAACGTCCAGCCGCACTCCGGGGCGCAGGCGAACATGGCCGCCTACATGAGCACGGTCAACCCCGGCGATCGCGTGCTCGGGATGAAGCTCGACCAGGGCGGCCACCTGACCCACGGAATGGCACTCAACTTCAGCGGCCGCTACTTCGACGTCCGCGGCTACGGCGTCCGCCGGGACGACGAGCGGATCGACTACGACGCGCTCGAGCAGCAGGCCAACGAGGTCCGCCCGAAGCTCATCATCGGCGGCGCCAGCGCCTACCCACGGATCATCGACTTCGAGCGGATGGCCGGCATCGCCCATTCCGTCGGGGCGCTCCTGTGGGTCGACATGGCGCACGTCGCCGGGCTGGTCGCGGCCGGCCTCCATCCGAGCCCGTTCCCCCACGCGGACCTGGTCACGACGACCACCCACAAGACCCTCCGCGGTGCGCGCGGCGGGCTGATCTTCGGCCGGCGCGAGCTGCCCCCGACCGCCGATCCGGCCGCCTACCCGATGGTCAAGCCGACCTTCGCGGCGACGATCGACCGGAGCGTCTTCCCCGGCGTCCAGGGCGGCCCGCTCGAGCACGTGATCGCCGCCAAGGCCGTCGGCTTCAAGCTCGCCCTGAGCGAGGAATTCCGGGACTACCAGCGCCAGGTGCTGGCGAACGCGCGAGCGATGGCCGAGACGCTGACCGACGGTGGGATGCGGCTGATCTCGGGCGGGACGGACACCCACCTCATCCTCGCCGACGTGACTCCGTTCGGGGTGACCGGCCGGGAGGCCGAGCACCTCCTCGACGAGATCGGGATCACGGTCAACAAGAACGGCATCCCGTTCGACGCGAACCCGCCAAACACTGCGTCGGGGATCCGGATCGGGACGCCGGCGACGACGAGCCGCGGGTTCGGCGAGGACGACATGCGCTCGATCGGCCGGATCATCTTGGAGGCCATCCGTCGCCGCGACGAGCCGGCGGCCCAGGCGACGCTCGCCGACGAGGTCGCCGCGATCGTCGACCGGTATCCGGTTCCGGGCCTGACCGAGGACTGATGACCTTCATCCCGAACGCTGGCGCGATCGTCCCCGCGATCGCCGTCGCGTTCGCCGCGGCAGCGCTCCTCGCGCTCATCCTCACCCCGGGCGTCCGCCAGTTCTCGCGAGCGTTCGGGCTGGTCGATCGACCCGACGAGCGACGGGTCAACCTCCGGCCGGTGCCGCGCGGCGGCGGGCTCGCCGTGGTCGCGGCCTTCCTGCCGGTGGCGGTCGTCGTGGTCGTCCTCGTCGACCGCGGCGACATCGGCTCGGTCGTGATCCCCGGGAGCGTTCTCCCGCAGGCGATCGGCGCACTCCTCATCGGCGGCGTCGTCGCCGCGGCGATCGGCTTCCTCGACGACGCCCTCCAGATCCGGGCGCGCTGGCAGCTCGCCGGGCAGCTCGCGGTGGCCGTCCTCGTCGTCATCGCCGGTGTGCAGGTCGATTTCGATCGCCAACCCGTTCGGGCCGGGCACGATCCGCCTCGACGGGATCTTCGCCTGGGCGTTCACCGTGATCTGGATCGTCGGGATGATCAACAGCATCAACTTCATCGACGGCCTCGACGGGTTGTCGTCGGGCATCTCGATCATTGCCGCCGTCACCCTCGGCCTGATCAGCCTGACGACCGCCGTCGGTGCCTTCGGGCAGCCGTTCATCGCCGTCCTGTGCTTCGTCCTCGCCGGATCCCTGCTCGGGTTCCTGCGCTGGAACTTCCACCCCGCCTCGATCTTCGTCGGGACGAGCGGGGTCATGTTCGTCGGGTTCACCCTGGCAGTGCTGTCGATCCTCGGGACGGCGAAGGTCGCGGTGGCGCTGCTCGTGCTCGGCGTCCCGATCATCGACACGTTCTGGATCATCGTCCGACGGGTCGCCGGTGGCCGGTCGCCGTTCACGCCCGACCGCGGCCACGTCCATCACCGGCTGCTCGACCTCGGGCTCAGCCACACCCAGACGGTCCTCCTGATCTACGCGATCACGGCGGCGCTCGCGGCCCTGACCTTCGTCCTGTCGGGGGCCGGCCAGCTCTACGCCTTCCTCGGCGTGGTGGTCGCGTCCGGAATCGTCCTGTTCCTGCTCACCGGCCGGCCGACAGTCCAGGAGGATCTCGAGGCGGAGAGCTACAACGGCTCGCCGGCGAGCGCAGCGTCTACGGCTGGCGGCCGGGTCCCGGCTGCCCTGGTCGCCGACCGACCCGCGTCCGCGCCACCGACCGAACGCGCCGAGCCGTCCGACAGCGGTGCGGACCCGCGGCCGGAACCCCCAACCGCTCCGTCCGGGGACCCGTCGACGGGCTCCGGCGAGGTCTCGCCGGACCGGGCCTGACCGCGCTCTGCAGGGGACTCCGGCGAGGTCCGGTGGAGTCGGCGGCGACTCCCGGTGCGACCGGTCAACGAAGGTCCTACCCCATTGGTACCCCTCATGACGGACCGGTGCTAGCATCGGTCCGAGACCGCCCGAGTGCCCCGGGCGGCCGGTCCCTCGGGGATCCATGAACGAGCAACTGCTCCTCGGCCTTGCCTTCCTTGTCGTCGCCCTCGTGGTGGCGTACGAGGCGGTCGAAACCTGGCGGTGGCGAGGCGTCCAGAACCGTCCGGTCTCGCGTTTCCGCGCGATCCGAGTGTTCCGACGTGGACTCGGCGGCCTCTTCAGCGCGCTGACCCTCGGGCGAGCGTCCGGACGGAACAACCCGTCCGCCCAGGACATGAGCGCCTACGACCTCTCCAGGCGGCTGGGCGACGCGCCCGACGGCCCAGTCCACCTCCAGCCGGGACGGATCGTCGTGTCCGGACCGGCCGCGGCACCATTCGCGACCCAGCCCGTCCTGCCGGTCCGGCCGGAGCGCCCGTCGCGAGCGCGCATGGTCCGCGACACGGCCGGCGCCGCGCTCATCCTCGGCGGCCTGGTCGTCGCCTTCGCGAACTTCCTGCCGACCCAGCCGAAGGGCGACGTGCTCAGCGACACGGCAACCCCGGCCCCGACCGCGCGGGTGATCATCGTGACCGCGCCACCGAGCTCGTCGCCCGAGTCGGACGCTTCGGCCGCCCCGAACCCGTCGCCGACCCAGACGGTCCTCGTGTCGTCGACGCCCACGCCGACCCCAGTCCCGACGCCGAGGCCGACGATCCGGCCTCAGCCGACGCCGGCACCGACCGTCGCCCCGGCGGCTCCGCCGCCCGACGCCGCGCCCGACGCCGAAACCGACACCCAAGCCGACTCCCAAGCCGACCCCCAGCCCCACCACGATTTCGAACGTAGGCGCGAACCCGGCGACAATCTCGGTTGGCGACGCGGTCAATGTCTCGTTCGACTACACGAACGCCACAAGCTTCACGATCAACTTCGGCGATGGGGCCGGAAATCAGACATTCACCCTGAGCGGTTCTGGCACGAAAGTCATCTCCTCGCAGGCCTATCAAGACCCAGGCGCGGTTGTGGTGGTCGTGATCGTAAGTGGGCCGGGTGGGTCAGATACCGGCACGGTGAGCATCAGTGTCCAGTAGGTGGCGCGCTGCCGCCCTCGCCGCCCTCCTCCTCACGGGCTTGATCGCTCCTGCATCTGTCGAAGCCGGTGGTGGCCAAACCCCCTCGTGCTCAGACGGCAGCCAGACGATCACCGAGAACAGCTCGGCAACTGGGTCTGTGACGTGTGACAACGTCGACTCCGGCACGGCCGACTTCGAGGTAACGAACGACGTCAACCACGGGACCTTGATGCTCGGCCACACCGACGGGTCGTACAAATACACCCCGGACAACAACTTCAACGGCACCGACTCGTTCCAGTTCACGGTCAACGACACGGACGGTCTGTCGAACACGGCCACCTTCACGTTCACGGTCAATGCGCCGCCGGTCTGCAGCGTTGGGTCGTCCACGACCACCGAGAACAGTCCGGTCACGGATCCGTTCGACTGCACCGACGCCGATGGTGACAATCTCGGGCTTCACGATTACCCAGGCTCCGGCCCACGGCTCGGTGGTCGTCCACAACAGCACTGACATGTTCACCTACACGCCGACCACCGGATACAGCGGTCCCGACTCCTTCAAGTACAAGGCGAACGACGGCACCGACGACTCCAACGAGGCGACCCAGAACATCACCGTCACGTTCGTCAATGCGCCGCCGGTCTGTACGGCTGGGTCGACGACCACGAACGAGGACACGCCGGCCAACGACGGCTTCCAGTGCACCGACGCCGACGGCGACAGCCTGACCTATTCGGTCACTCAATCGCCGGCCCATGGCTCGGTGGTCGTCCACAACAGCACTGACATGTTCACCTACACGCCGACCACCGGATACAGCGGTCCCGACTCGTTCAAGTACAAGGCGAACGACGGCACCGACGACTCCAACGAGGCGACCCAGGCCATCACCGTCACGTTCGTCAACTCCCCGCCGGTCTGCAGCGTTGGGTCGTCCACGACCACCGAGAACAGTCCGGTCACGGATCCGTTCGACTGCACCGACGCCGATGGTGACAATCTGGGCTTCACGATTACCCAGGCTCCGGCCCACGGCTCGGTGGTCGTCCACAACAGCACTGACATGTTCACCTACACGCCGACCACCGGATACAGCGGTCCCGACTCCTTCAAGTACAAGGCGAACGACGGCACCGACGACTCCAACATCGTCACTCAGGCCATCACGGTCACGTTCGTCAATTCCCCGCCGGTCGCGGTGGGCGACAGCTGGTCAACGAATGAGGACAGCGCGCTTGTTGTCTCGGCGCCGGGCGTCCTGGCGAATGACTCCGACCCGGATGGCGACACCCTGCACTCCTCGCTTGGCACTGGTCCGGCGCACGGGTCCTTAAGCCTCAGCTCGAATGGCGGGTTCACATACACACCCGCGGCCAACTACAACGGTCCGGATTCATTCAGCTGATCGGGCGAACGACGGCGTGGTCGACTCGGGACTCGCCACGGTGTCCATCACCGTCGACGCAGTGAACGATGCGCCCAGCTTCACCAAGGGTCCGAAACCAGACTGCGAACGAGGTACAGGTGCGCACACAGTCAGTCCGTGGGCAACCGGGATCAGTTCGGGTCCGCCGGACGAGGTAGGGCAGGTCGTCAGACTTCATCCGCGGGTCTGACTCCAACCCGTCGTTGTTCTCGGTGGAACCTGTGGTCAGCCCATCGGGCGCCCTGACTTACGCGCTGGCGCCGAACGCCAACGGGATTGCGAATGTCCAGTTCTCGCTCCATGACGACGGCGGCACGCTGCACGGCGGCGACGACACCTCGGCGATGCAGACGCTCAAGATCACCGTGAGCCCGGTCAACGACCCGCCGACGTGTGCCAATGACAGCAACGCCACGTTCGTAGGGACAGCGCTCAACGCCTTGCTCGGTTCCTGCACCGACATTGACGGCGACACGCTCACATTCGCCGGCGGTTTGACTTCGCCCAGCCACGGAACCGTGACCATCCATCCAAACGGCACGTACACAGTACACGCCGACCGGGACCTTCCAGGGCACCGACTCGTTCTCATTCAAGGCGAACGACGGCACAGGCTGACTCGAACGAAGCCACGATGACCATCCTCGTCTCGCCCGATCCGATCGCCCGGAACGACGTCGCCCCGACGGACTTCCCGCCAATCATCCAGGGCAGTGGGCCGACCGCGATCCCGGTCCTCGCCAACGACCTGGACAAGCAGGGCGGCCCACTGTCGATCATCGCAGTGACCCAGGGCGCCAAGGGCAAGGTCGCGATCACCGGCGGCGGCACCGCCCTGACCTACGACCCGACCGCGCTGGCAACCGGGTCCGACAGCTTCCGCTACACGATCCAGGACAACCAGATGCGGACGAACTCGGCGATCGTGGTCGTGATCATCTCGCCGGACAAGACCAAGCCGACCGTGACGATCCCCACCGAGGGTGTGGTCGGGCCGAGCCCGCTCGGGTCGACGACGGCGAAGATCCGCGTCCACTGGACGGCCACGGACCTCGGGACCGGCGTCAAGACGATCCAGCTCCAGGAGAGCTACAACGGCGGACCGTTCCGGACGGTTACCCTCTCGACGCCCAAGCCGTCGAGCGCGTCCCGGACCGTCACGCTCGGCAAGCGCTACGCGTATCGCGTTCGCGCCATCGACACGGTCGGCAACGTCGGCGTGTGGGCCACGGCGGTCTCGTTCCGAGCGACCCGGACACAGGAGACGTCGTCCGCGATCACATACACGGGGCCGTGGGGGACGTCGCACACCACCTCCGACTCCGGCGGCGCCGCTAAGTGGTCGGGGACGGCCGCCGCCAGTGCCACGTTCGGCTTCGTCGGTTCGGCCGCCTCATGGGTGAGCCCCCGGAGCCGTGGCCGCGGGGTTGCCCACGTGTACATCGACGGGATCCTGATCGCGAACGTCGACCTGCACGCCACGACGACGACCTACCGCCGGATCGTCTTCAGCGCCCGCTGGGCGACGGTCGGCGCGCACACGATCCAGATCGTCGTCGCCGGGACGATGGGTCGCCCGCGGGTCGATATCGACACCTTCGTCGTCCTGCACTGACCCGGGCCAGAAGCGGCGCTCCGCGGCGCAACCCGCTCGCAACCCTCGTTTGCCCGGGCTCGCGACGGACTGCTATCATCCGGGGGCTTTGTCGGGCCAGGCCGGAGCCTATTTCGCCCTGTTCTCTGAGATCGGCATCCTCCTGCTGGTCACCACGCTCGTTGGTGTGCTGGCTGGGTACTGGGTCGACAAGCAGTTGGGGACCGTGCCCATCTTCGTGGTCGTCGGCTTCCTCGGCGGCGCCGGGATCGGCACCGTCGGGATCTATCGGTTGATCACCCGGTTCCTGGCCCGGTTCGAAGACTGACGGGCGGAACGCCCGATCGGAGAGCGGCGAGAGCGCGGCAGGCCTGCCGCGCTCCTGTGTGTGGAGCGAGCATGTCGAGCGAGCAGGTCGCGGCGCCCGCCGAGACCGAGGGAGCCCCCGCCGGCGAGGCCTCCGGCCGTCGTCGGACGCTGCGCAACCTCGGGATCCTCGTGGTTGCCGTCATCGCCGTCGACATCCTGGCGCTCCTGTTCGTGCCGCCGTTCCCGCGCGGCGGCCAGCCCGGCGACGTCTGCGCCTTCCCCGTCTGCTTCATCAACGGCACCCTTGAGTTCCCGCCGCCCCATGTCGTGGTCGACCTCGACCCGGGCAACCCGATGCCGACGGGCTCGGCGGTGGTCACCTTCCACCCGAGCATCACGTCGACCATCGTGACGATGTGGATCATCATGGCGATCCTCGTCGTTCTGTCGTTCCTGGCCACTCGCGGCATGCGGCTCGTCCCGCGAACGCTTCAGAACCTCTGCGAGTTCGCCTACGAGTCCCTCGAGAACTTCGGCGTCGGGCTCGGCGGGGACGACGCCCGGCCGTACATCCCGCTCTTCGCCTCGTTCTTCGTCCTGATCCTGTTCTGCAACTGGAGCGGGCTCATTCCGCCGATCGGCAAGATCGACGAGCTCCGGGCGCCAACCTCCGACCTCAATATCACGATCGGGCTCGCCCTGGTGGCCTTCGTCTTCTTCGAGTTCCAGGGCTTCCGCCGCCACGGTGTCGGCGGCTACCTGAGCAAGTTCTTCCCGTTCTACGAGTTCCGCAAGGGGATCGGGGCCGGGATCATCGCCCTGTTCGTGGGCCTCATCGAGCTCATGCTCGAGTTCGTCAAGCCGGTCACCCTGTCGATGCGGCTCTTCGGCAACATCTACGGCGGTGAGGTCGCCCTGGCGGCCGTCAGTGCGCTGTTCCTCGTCGTCCTGCCGGTCGCCATGTACGGTCTCGAGGTCATCCTGAACTTCGTCCAGGCACTCATCTTCAGCGTGCTCACCCTGATCTTCACGCTCCTGGCGATCGAGAGCCACGAGCACGAGGAGGGCGAGCTGGCGGAGGAAGGCATCGCCGCCATCGAGTCCGGGCCCGGTCCGGCGGCGGCGCCGGCCCACTAGCCCATCCACCACCAAGGTCCCAGATCAACCCGGCCGCCGGCCGGGCGAAGGAGGAAGCACTCAATGGAGAACATCGGAGCGGGTCTCGCCGCGATGGGCGTCATCGGCCCCGGCATCGGGATCGGCATCCTGGCCGGGCTGGCAGCGTCGGCGATCGGCCGGAACCCGGACGCGGCGGGCCAGATCCGTGGCCTGTCGATCATCCTCGCGGCGTTCGCCGAAGGCCTCGGCGTCCTCGCGATCGTGGTCGGCCTGCTGGCGATCTTCATCAAGCCGGCATAGGGCCGGCGAGGAGCTGCGAGTGGGTCTGTTTGCCCTGGCCGGAGCGGCTTCAGGGGACGTCGCGCGATTGGCGGCGGCCGAGCCGGCGGGCGGCCTGACGATCAACTTCTTCTGGATCATCGTCGCCGCGGCGAACTTCATCCTGTTCTACGCGCTGTTCCAGGCGTTCTTCGCGAAGCCCATCGCGAAGATGCTCGCCGACCGGCGAGCCCGGATCGAGCAGGGGCTGGCCGACGCCGAGGCGGCGCGTCTCGAGCGCGAGCAATCGGCCACCGAGCGTGCGGAGACGATCTCGCAGGCTCGCCGGGAGGCGAAGGAGATCATCGATCGCGCCCAGAAGGTGGCCCAGGAGACCCGCGACGCGGACATCGCGGCGACGCGCGAGGAGCTCGAGCGCCTGCGGGCTCAGGCGGCCAGCGACATCGAATCGGAGAAGCAGCGCGCCCTCGCCGATCTCCGGGCCGAGGTCGCCGACTTGGCCCTTGCGGCGGCCGGCCGGGTCGTGGGCGAGACGATGAGCGACGACCGCCAGCGGCGCCTCGTCGAGCAGTTCATCCGCGAGACCGCGGACTCTGGGTCGAACGGCTGATGGCCCGGCTCACGAGCACGGCTCCGCGGCGCTACGCCGAGGCCGCGTTCGAGATCGCCGTCCGGGACGACACGGTCGATGCCTGGCGGCGCGACCTCGAGACCGCGGCGGCCGCGCTTGCCGATCCGGCCGTCGAGGCGGCGATCCACAACCCGGCGATCGCGACGTCGGTCCGCGAGGAGGCGGTTCGTGCCGGCCTGGCGTCGAAGATCGGTGCCCCGACGCTCAATCTCATCCTGTTCATGATCCGGCGCAGCCGGATCGACGACTTGCCACGGGTCGTCGAGGTGTTCGGACGCCTCGACGACGAACGGCGCGGGATCACCCACGCGACCGCCACCAGCGCGTCTGCCCTCGACGAATCCGAGGTCGGCGCGCTGACCCGGCGCCTCGAGCAGCTCACCGGCGGCCAGGTCCGGCTGTCCGTCGAGACCGATCCGAGCCTGCTCGGCGGCCTCGTCGTCCGGGTCGGCGACCGCCTGATCGACGGGAGCGTCCGGGGCCGTCTCGAGCGACTCCGCAGCCAGCTCGTCTCGGGCGCCCTCTAGGAGACCCAGCCAATGGCCATTCGTTCCGACGAGATCATCAGCGTCATCCGATCGGCGATCGAGTCGTTCGACCAGGGCGCCGAGACCCGCAGCGTGGGCACGGTCGTCGAGGTCGGCGACGGGATCGCCCAGATCTACGGGCTCGACGGTGCCCTCGCGTCGGAGCTCCTCGAGTTCCCGGGCGGGGTCATGGGCATGGCGCTCAACCTCGAGGAGGAGACCGTCGGCGCGGTCCTCCTCGGCAACTCGACCGCGATCAAGGAAGGCGACACGGTCAAGACGACCGGTCGCGTCGTCGAGGTGCCCGTCGGTCCCGAGCTGCTCGGCCGGGTCGTCGACCCGCTCGGACGCCCGCTCGACGACAAGGGCCCGATCAACGCCAAGAAGACCCGGCCGGTCGAGCGGATCGCGCCCGGGGTCATCGTCCGCCAGTCGGTCGACACGCCGGTCCAGACCGGGATCAAGGCGATCGACGCGCTCATCCCGATCGGCCGCGGCCAGCGCGAGCTGATCATCGGCGACCGCCAGACGGGCAAGACCGCGATCGCGATCGACACGATCATCAACCAGAAGGGCAAGGGTCTCGTCTGCATCTACGTCGCGATCGGCCAGAAGCTGTCGACCGTGGCCAACACCGTGGCGGTGCTCGAGCAGCACGGCGCGATGGAGCACACGATCGTCGTCGTCGCCGGCGCCGAGGATCCCGCCCCGGTCCAGTACATCGCCCCGTACGCCGGCGTGGCGATGGGCGAGGAGATCATGGAGGTCGGCGTCGAGATCGCCGGGCAGGGCCTGGTCAAGGACGCCCTGTGCGTCTACGACGACCTGAGCAAGCATGCCTGGGCATACCGCGAGATGTCGCTGCTCCTGCGCCGCCCGCCGGGCCGCGAGGCCTATCCGGGTGACGTCTTCTACCTCCACAGCCGGCTGCTCGAGCGGGCCGCCCGGCTCAACGACGACAACGGCGGCGGCTCGCTGACCGCCCTGCCGATCATCGAGACGCAGGCCGGCGACGTGTCGGCCTACATCCCGACGAACGTGATCTCGATCACGGACGGCCAGATCTTCCTCGACACCGACCTGTTCAACTCGGGACAGCGGCCCGCCCTGAACATCGGCATCTCGGTGTCGCGCGTCGGCTCGGCCGCGCAGACGAAGGCGATGAAGAAGGTGGCCGGGCCGCTCAAGCTCGACCTGGCCCAGTACCGGGCCCTCGCGGCGTTCGCCCAGTTCGCGTCGGACCTCGACAAGGCGACCCGGGACCAGCTGACCCGAGGCGAGAAGCTGTCCGAGGTCGTCAAGCAGCCGCAGTACCAGCCGCTCGGCGTCGAGAAGCAGGTCGCGATCCTGTATGCCGCGACGAAGGGCGCCCTCGACGACATCCCGACCCCGCGGGTCAAGGAGTGGGAGACCGGCTTCTACCGCTACCTCGAGGCTGAGAAGCCGGCCATCCTGAGCGAGCTGGCCGAGACGAAGACGATGACTGACGAGCTCGAGTCCGCCTTCGACGAGGCGATCTCCCAGTACCGTCAATCCTTCCTGGCTTGAGCAGAGACGAGGCGGAGCCGCGCACGTGAGATCGGCACCCAATGGCTAGCCAGCGCGATATCCGGCGGCGCATCGGCTCGGTCCGAAACATCAAGCAGATCACCCGGGCGATGCAGTTCGTCGCGGCGAGCAAGCTCAAACGTGCCCAGGACGCGACGCTGGCGTCGCGGCCGTACAGCGAGAAGCTCGACGAGGTCCTCGCCGACCTGGCCTCGGTCCTGAGCGGCGACGACCACCCGCTGCTCGTCCGTCCGGCCGAGGGCAAGCGGCTCATCGTGTTCATCACGACCGACCGGCCGCTCGCCGGGCCGTTCACCTCGAACGCGGTCCGCTTCGCCGCCCGCGAGATCACCGAGCACAGCGGCGACCTGGCGTTCGTCACGATCGGACGCAAGGGCCGCGACGCGATGCGCCGGGCGCGAGTCCCGATCGAGGCCCACTTCGCCGGGTTCGGCGACCGGCCCACCTTTGCCGACGTGCTGCCGCTGACCCGGCTCGTGACCGACGACTACCTGTCGGGCGAGTACAACCGGATCGACATCATCTACTCGCACTTCGTGTCGACGCTCGTCCAGCGCCCGACGCTCGCCCACCTGCTGCCAATCGAGCCGTCTCCGGACGCCGAGGGCATCCCCGGCCGTCAGTTCATCTTCGAGCCGAACCCGGGTGCCGTCCTCGAGCAGCTCCTGCCCCGCTACGTGGCCACCCGGATCTACCAGGCGGTCCTGGAGGCCAAGGCGAGCGAGGAGTCGAGCCGCATGGTCGCCATGAAGAACGCGACCGAGAACGCCGAGGACCTGATCGAGGACCTCACGCTGATCTACAACAAGGTTCGCCAGGCGAACATCACCCGCGAGATGATCGAGATCGCGACCGGCGCGCAGGCCCGCTGACGCGCGAACCCAGGAGGAACTGACGAGCATGGCCACCGCCACCACCGCGACCGGCCGGGTCATCCAGATCACCGGCGCCGTCGTCGACATTGAGTTCCCGGCCGGCCAGCTGCCGTCGATCTACAACGCCGTCGAGATCCAGCGCCCCGGCCAGGAGCCGCTGACCTGCGAGGTCCAGCAGCACCTCGGGAACAACTGGGTCCGGACCGTGGCGATGACCACCACCGACGGCTTGGCCCGTGGCGTCGATGCGGTCGACACCGGGGCCCCGATCACGGTCCCGGTCGGTGAGGTGACGCTCGGCCGCGTGTTCGACGTGCTCGGCCATCCGATCGACGAGAAGGGCGCGGTGACCTCCCCGACCAACCTGCCGATCCATCGCGAGCCGCCGCCGTTCGACCAGCAGGTGACCGAGGTCGAGGTCTTCGAGACGGGGATCAAGGTCATCGACCTCATCTGCCCGTTCAAGAAGGGCGGCAAGATCGGGATCTTCGGCGGTGCCGGGGTCGGCAAGACGGTCATCATCCAGGAGCTGATCCGGAACGTCGCCCAGGAGCATTCGGGCTACTCCGTGTTCGCCGGCGTCGGCGAGCGGAGCCGCGAGGGCAACGACCTGATCCACGAGATGACCGAGTCGGGGGTCATCGCCAAGACCGCGTTCGTGTTCGGCCAGATGAACGAGCCGCCCGGGGCCCGCCAGCGCGTTGGCCTGACCGCCCTGACGATGGCCGAGTACTTCCGCGACGAGGAGGGCCGCGACGTCCTCCTGTTCATCGACAACATCTTCCGGTTCACCCAGGCCGGGTCCGAGGTGTCGGCCCTGCTCGGCCGGATGCCGAGCGCTGTCGGCTACCAGCCGAACCTGGCGACCGAGATGGCCGCGCTCCAGGAGCGGATCACCTCGACGAAGAAGGGCTCGATCACCAGCCTCCAGGCGGTCTTCGTGCCCGCCGACGACTACACCGACCCTGCGCCGGCGACGACGTTCGGCCACCTCGACTCGACGATCCGGCTTGAGCGCTACATCACCGAGCTCGGGATCTACCCGGCCGTGGACCCGCTGACCTCGACCTCGCGCGTCCTCGACCCGCTCGTCGTCGGCCAGGACCACTACGACGTGGCCCGCGAGACGCAGCGTGTCCTGCAGCGCTACCGC
Organism: uncultured Chloroflexia bacterium; assembly: GCA_963825545.1. Taxonomy (GTDB): domain Bacteria; phylum Chloroflexota; class Limnocylindria; order Limnocylindrales; family CSP1-4; genus Chersky-267. The sequence continues at coordinate 323,734 of CAWGTR010000006.1, forward strand.
GATCTCCAGGACATCATCGCGATCCTCGGCATCGACGAGCTGTCCGAGGAGGACAAGGCGACCGTGTCGCGCGCCCGCCGCCTGCAGCGGTTCATGAGCCAGCCGTTCTTCGTCGGCGAGGTGTTCACCGGTCGGCCCGGTCGCTACGTCGCGATCAAGGAGACCGTGACGTCGTTCAAGGAGATCCTCGACGGCAAGGCCGACGACATCCCCGAGCAGGCCTTCTTCCTCGCCGGGACGATGGACGACGTCCGCGCGAACGCCGAGAAGCTGGCCTCCTGACGATGACCATCCGGCTCGAGATCGTGACCCCGGAGCGGCTCGCCTACGCCGATGACGTCGACGCGGTCACGCTGCCGGGCAGCGAGGGCGAGCTCGGCGTGCTGCCCCACCACGCTCCGCTGATCACGACCCTCGGGCTCGGTGAGCTGCGGATCCGGAAGGGCGGCACGGAGGATCACTTCGCGATCGCCGGCGGCTTCCTCCAGGTCCGGCCGGACAAGATCGTGGTCATGGCCGAGACCGCCGACATGGCATCCGAGATCGATCTCGAGCGCGCCCACGAGGCGCGCCGCGAGGCCGAACGAGCGCTCGAGTCGGGCCTCCACGAGGGCGCCGACCTCGCCGCCGCCCGCGCGGCGCTCCAGACGGCGCTCCTCCGGATCCGGGTTGCCGAACGACGCCATCGCGAGGGCCCGCGGCGGCGCGGATAGATCCTCGGGCCGATGGCGGCGCGGAGCTCCGCCTCGGACCTCGGAGAGCGAGAGGTACGAATCAAGTTGAGGTTGCCGACTCTCGATGGCTGATGCCAGACCGTTCCACTGGGAGTTCCAGCCCGAGCCGGTGACCCGGGAAGTGTTCCGGGTCGAGGGCGGCCGGCCGCTCCACGGGACCGTCTCGATCAGCGGCTCGAAGAATGCCGCGCTCAAGCTGCTCGCTGCTGCAACCCTGACCGGCGAGCGCTGCCGGTTCACGAACGTCCCCGAGATCGAGGACGTCCGCGTGATGGCCGACACGCTGCGCGACCTCGGGGTAACCGTCGACCACCCGGCCGAGAACACCTACGAGGTCGCCTCGGGCGACGTCGAGTGGCTGTTCGTCCCGCTCGAGGCAGCAGCCAAGATGCGCGCCAGCTTCATCCTCCTCGGGCCGCTCCTGTCGCGCTTCGGCCAGGTGATCATCAGCAACCCGGGCGGCGACCGGATCGGGCGGCGCCCGGTCAACCTCCACGTCGACGCGATGCGCGCGCTCGGGGCGGAGGTGGAGTACCGCAACGGCTACTACTTCGCGAGGGCGCCGGGCCGGCTCCGCGGCGGGACGGTCACGTTCCCGTTCGTCTCGGTGATGGGCACCGAGAACGCGATCCTGGCCGCCGTCCTGGCGGAGGGCCACACGGTCATCGAGCCGGCGGCCCAGGAGCCCGAGGTCGATGACCTCATCGAGTTCCTGCGCAAGATGGGCGCCGAGGTGGAGCGGACCTCCCCGACGACGATCGAGATCGAAGGGCGCCGGCGGCTGCGCGGCGCCGATCACCGGGTCGTACCAGACCGGATCGAGGCCGGCACGTTCGTCGTCGCGGCCGCGATCACCGGCGGGCAGGTGACCCTCGAGGGGGCACCGTGCAGCCACCTCGGGGCGTTCGTCGAGACACTCGGCCGCGTCGGCGTCGGCGTGTCGTGCGGTCGCGACACGATCGAGGTGAGCGGCGCGGATCGCGACGCCTATCGGGCCGTCGACGTCGAGACGGCCCCCTACCCGGGCCTCGCGACCGACCTCCAGCCGCCGACCTGCATCCTGCTGACCCAGGCCGACGGGGCGAGCCACGTCCACGAGTCGATCTTCGAGGACCGCCTCGAGTTCCTCGGCGAGCTGCGCCGGATGGGTGCCGAGGTCGAGATCCCTGACGCGCACCATGCCACGATCCACGGCCGCAGCCCGCTCCATGGGGCAGACCTCGAGATCCCCGACCTGCGCGCGGGCGCGTCGATGATCGTTGCGGCGCTTGCCGCCGACGGCGAGTCGGTGATCCACGGCGCCCATCACGTTCACCGGGGGTATGAGAACATCGGGCGCAAGTTCCAGGAGCTCGGCGCGCGAATCGAACGCGCCGCAGAGCCCGCCCAACCCGACGCCTGAGGCTCGTCCCCAGCGAGGCACGACTCCGGAAGGGAGCCAGTCACCCACTCATGAAGATCGGCATCGACCTCGGCACGGCCAACGTCCTGGTCTACCTGCAGGGCAAGGGGATCGTCATCCAGGAGCCGTCGGTCGTGGCGGTCGACGACCAGAACCGGATCGTTGCCGTCGGCGAGGACGCCCGCGAGATGATTGGCCGAACTCCCGGCAACATCCAGGCGATTCGGCCGATGAAGGATGGGGTCATCGCCGATTACGTCATCACCGAGGCGATGCTCAGCCACTTCATCGGCAAGGTGAAGAAGGGCCGGGTCAGCTTTACGAAGCCGGACGTGATGATCAGCGTGCCGGCGGGAGTCACGTCGGTCGAGAAGCGGGCCGTGCGGGACGCCGCGCTCAAGGCCGGGGCCGGCGAGGCGTACCTCATCGAGGAGCCGCTGGCCGCGGCGATCGGCGCCAACGTCCCGATCAGCGGTCCGTCCGGGAACATGGTCATCGACATCGGCGGCGGGACGAGCGAGATCGCGGTCATCGCCCTGGGCGGCATCGTGGTGTCGACGAGCCTGCGTGTCGGCGGCAACAAGTTCGACGAGGCGATCGCGACCTACATCCGCAAGAAGTACAACCTGATGATCGGCGACCGGACGGCAGAGGACGTCAAGATCCAGATCGGGACGGCCCTGCCGCTCGACCGCGAGCTCCAGATGGAGGTTCGCGGACGCGACCTCATCGCGGGCCTGCCGCGGACGATCCCGATCACGAGCTCGGAGGTGATGGAGGCGATCGAGGCACCGCTCCAGCAGCTCGTCGGCGCGGTCCGGATGGTCCTCGAGCAGACCCCGCCCGAGCTCAGCTCGGACATCATCGACAAGGGCATGGTGATGTCCGGCGGCGGCTCGCTCCTGCGCAACATCGACAAGCTCCTGACCCAGGTGACCGGGGTCCCGTGCCACGTCGCCGAGAACGCCCTCGACTGCGTCGCGCTGGGGACCGGGATCGCCCTCGAGCACTTCGACTTCTTCAAGAAGTCGCTGGTCCAGCAGGTTTGATTCCTCGGACGATGGTGTCGCGAAGCTCCGCCTCGGGCCTCGGAGAGCGAGTGCCAGCTTGTCGCTGAGGGCGGCCTCCCCCGCATGACACGAGCGTTCATCGACCTCCATTGCCATACCAACGGGAGCTTCGACTCGCTGACCGACCCACGCGCCGCCATGAAGGCGGCCCGCGCCCGCGGCCTGACCCATCTCGCCATCACCGACCACGATCGGATCGACGTCGCCGTCCGGGCCCGTGACGCCGCACCGGACGGCCTGACGGTGATCGTCGGGTCCGAGGTGAAGACGCTCGACGGCGATCTCATCTGCCTGTTCCTCGACCACCCGATACCGCCCGGCCTCCCGGCCGCCGACGCGATCGAGGCGGTGCGCGGGCAGGGCGGGCTCGTCGGCATCCCCCACCCGTTCGACCGGTTCCGGGGCTCGCTGCTCAACGATCCGCGGCTCGAGGACCTCGCCGGCCGCGTGGACTGGGTCGAGGGCTGGAACGCTCGCGTCATCGGTCGCGGTGGGAACGAGAAGGCGGCCGAGTTCGCGCTCAGGCATCGCCTCCCGTCCGTGGCGGTCTCGGACGCGCACGCGAGCATCGAGATCGGGGTCGCCTATACAGTGGTCGACGGCAACCCGTCGACGCCGGAGGGCCTGCTCGCCGCGCTGGGATCCGCCGCGATCGTGCCCGGTCGGGCATCCTATGTCGCACGGGCTATCACGCCGATGGCCAAGCTCGTCCAGCGGGCCCGCGGCAACGGCCGGGTGCGGCCCGACGGGTCCGATGGCGGGGTGGCTGGGATGGACCGATGACCGACGACGCGACGCGGCCTCCGGGACCGCCCGAGCCCCCGGACGCCCGCCCGCCCGAGTCCCCGACCGGCGAGAGCACCTCCGAGTCGGATGTCGAGCACATGGGCGAGCTGGAGCGCCTCGAGACACTCGCCGCCCGGCCCGACCCCACGGACGACCAGGTCAGCGCCGACCAGCTGTCCCTGAGCCGGCGCCTCCGCCAGCCGCGGACGATCGTGTCGATCGTCCTGCCGATCGGGCTGCTCCTGCTGTTCGCGCAGGCACTGCCTGGGTTCAAGCTCGACGAGCTGCCGGGCGACATCCAGCAGGCGAACAAGGCGCTCCTGCTGGCCGCGTTCCTCGTCTTCTACCTCGGCTTCCCGCTGCGCGGCTTCCGTTGGGCGATCCTTATTCGCGGGACGGGCTACCGGCTCAAGGTCCGCGATTCCACCGAGATCATCCTCATCTCGTGGCTCGTGAACTGCCTGGTCCCGGCCAAGCTCGGTGACGTGTACCGGGCCTATCTGCTCAAGATCAATAGCCCGGTCTCGCTCAGCCGCACGTTCGGCACCGTGTTCATCGAGCGGATCCTGGACCTGTTCGCGATCGTCGTGCTCGGCCTCGCGTTCGGGTTCATCAGCTTCCGCAAGGGCCTCCC
>CAWGTR010000007.1:0-126343 GCA_963825545.1 uncultured Chloroflexia bacterium
CGCCGGCCATGTCGGCGTCGGGCTGGGCAAGGCGGGCGAGGTGCCGGAATCGATCCGGAAGGGCGTCGAGGATGCGAAGAAGAACCTCATCCGGGTGCCGACGGTCGGGACGACCATCCCGCACGAGGTCCGGGTCGAGTACGCCGCCGCGCGGGTGATGCTCAAGCCGGCCTCGCAGGGCACCGGGGTCATCGCCGGCGGGGCCGTCCGCGCCGTCGTCGAGGCGGCCGGCATCCGCGACATCCTGGCCAAGGTCCACGGCTCGACGAACCCGGTCAACGTGACCCGGGCGACGATCAACGCGCTCGCCTCCCTGAGCTCCGCCGAAGAGATCTCCGCCCGTCGTGGCGTCCCCGTGCGCGGGTTCATCGCCGGCCAGCCGGCCATGGAGGGCGCCGATGGCCGGTAAGCTGCGGGTGACCCAGGTCAAGAGCACGATCAGCCACATCGCGCGCAACCGGGCGACCGTCCGGGCGCTTGGGTTGCACCGGATCGGCGACACCGTCGAGGTCCCCGACAACCCCGCCACCCGAGGCATGGTCCGCCAGGTCCGGTTCCTCGTGACCGTCGAGGAGATCCCCGGGACGGCCGCTCCCGAGGAGAAGTCATGAAGCTCCACGACCTCAAGCCGGCCGACGGCTCGCGTACTGCCCGGACGCGCGTCGGTCGCGGGATCGCCGCCGGCAAGGGCAAGACCGCCGGTCGCGGCACGAAGGGCCAGAAGGCGCGCGCCGGCGGCTCGATCCCGCCCTGGTTCGAGGGCGGGCAGACCCCGCTCCACATGCGGATCCCAAAGCTGCGCGGGTTCAAGAACCGCCTGAAGATCGACTACGAGATCGTCAACGTCGGGCGGATCGGCGAGCTCGCCCTGCTCGGCACGTTCGAGGCGGGCGAGGCCGGCGGGAAGGCGAAGGCCAAGCCCGCGCCGGCCACCGTCAACCAGGAGATCCTGCGCGCGGTCGGGCTTGTTCGCACCCTCGATCGGCCGATGAAGGTGCTCGGCCAGGGTGACCTCGAGGTCGCCCTGTTCGTGGTCGCCGACGCGTTCAGCAAGAGCGCCGTCGCCAAGATCGAAGCCGCCGGCGGCTCGGTCCAGAAACTCGAGATCCCGACCCGGCCGCTTCCGGCGCTCGGCGTCGACGCGGACGCGGCCGGCCCGACCGAGCGTCCGGCGGACGCCTCCGTCGACGGCGGGCCCGGTGCGACCGACGAACCCGCGCCCAAGGCGCCCCGTGCCCGCAAGACGGCGAAGGCCGAGCCGGCCGAGGCGCCGGCGGCGAAGGGGACGGCCGCGGTCGAGGCTCCGGCAGATGCCGAGGCTGACGCTGCCAAGGCCGAGGCCGCAACGGCCGCCGTCGAGGCCGTCACCGAGGCCACTACCACCACTCCAGAGCCCGAGGCCAAGCCGAAGAAGCCGACCCGGGCGAAGGCCGCACGCGCGTCCAAGGCCGCGACCGACAGCGCGGCCCGCGCCAGCGCCGAGCCGGCCGCCACCCCGACCGAGGACACGACCAGCGACGACGGTCCGGCCGACGAAGACGCCTGACCCGTGATCGAGAACCTGCTCAACGCCTTCCGAGCCCCGGATCTTCGCCGGCGGCTGCTGTTCGTCGCCGGGATCCTGATCGTCTTCCGGTTCCTGTCGCACGTGCCCGTGCCCGGGGCCGACCCGGCGGCGCTCCAGCAGTTCTTCAACAGCAACTCGCTGCTCGGGTTGCTCGACCTCTTCTCGGGCGGCGGGCTGTCGCGGTTCTCGATCGTCGGGCTCGGGGTGAACCCGTACATCAACGCCTCGATCATCATGCAGCTGATGACGAGCGTCGTCCCGCAGCTCCAGGCGCTGAGCCGGGAGGGCGAGTACGGGCGCAACAAGATCAACCAGTACACGCGCTACCTGTCCGTGCCGCTGGCGCTCCTCCAGTCGTACGGCTTCCTGGCGCTGCTCCACAACACGACGCCGCCGGTCCTGACCGGCTCGTTCGGGCTGGCGGACTTCGAGACGCTCACCCAGATCGTCGCCCTGACGACGGGGTCGGTCCTCCTGATGTGGCTCGGTGAGCTCATCACCGAGAAGGGCATCGGCAACGGCATCAGCTTCATCATCTTCGCCGGGATCGTGGGCCGCGCCCCGACCGCCCTGCTCGCGTTCGTGCGCTCGCCGGACGTCCTGGCGTTCGTCGCCTTCGCGATCGTCGCGATCGCGGCCGTCTTCGTGATCGTCTACATCCAGGAGGGCCAGCGGCGGATCCCGATCCAGTACGCCAGCCGCGTCCGGGGGCGGCGGATGTACCAGGGCGGCTCGACGTTCCTGCCCCTGCGGGTCAACCAGGCCGGCGTCATCCCGATCATCTTCGCCGTCAGCATCCTGCTGTTCCCGTCGCAGGTCGCCCAGTACTTCACCACGTCCCAGATCAAGATCGTCGCCGACATCGCCAACGCGATCGTCAACCTGATGAACCCGCAGCGGCCGTTGTACGCGGTCATGTACTTCCTGCTGACCTTCGGGTTCACCTACTTCTACACGGCCTTCACGTTCAAGCCGGACGAGACCGCCGAGCAGCTGCGCAAGAACGGCGGGTTCATTCCCGGCATCCGCCCCGGCCGGCCGACCCAGGACTACCTCACGCGGGTCGTCTACCGGATCACGATCGCCGGCGCATTCTTCCTCGCGATCGTCGCCGTGTCGCCGATCATCGTCGGGGCGATCTTCCCGAGCCTCGGCGGGCTGACCCTGGGCGGCACGAGCCTGCTGATCGTCGTCAGCGTCGTCGTGGAGACGATGAAACAGATCGAGGCCCAGCTCATGATGCGCAACTACGAAGGATTCATCCGGTGACCGGGCGGGGTTCGCCCTCCGGCCGCTGGGGCGAGGCTCCCGCTGACCGTCGGCGGGAGGACGTCTTCCGGTGAACTTCCTGGTCCTGCTCGGTGCTCCAGGCGCCGGCAAGGGCACCCAGGCGGCGATCCTCGCGGACCGGCTCGGCATCCCGCACGTCGCGACCGGCGACCTGTTTCGCGCGGCCGTCCGAGAGGGCTCGGCGATCGGGCTCGAGGCGCGCCGGTACATGGAGCGCGGACAGCTCGTGCCCGACGACATCACGGTCCGGATGCTGCTTGCCCGGCTGGATCAGCCGGATGCCCGGGAGGGCGTGATCCTCGACGGCTTCCCCCGGACGGCCGCCCAGGCGGAGGCCCTCGACGCGGCCCTGGCCGAGCACGGCGCGCGGGTCGACCACGCCCTCGAGATCGACGTCCCCGCCGACGAGCTCGTGCACCGGATGTCGGGTCGCTGGATCTGCGAGGCGAACGGGCACGTCTACAACGCGACGACCCACCCGCCACAGGTGGCCGGGCGGTGCGACCTCGACGGCTCGCGGCTCATCCAGCGTGAGGACGACCGGGTCGATACGATCCGGGCCCGGCTCGAGCAGCAGCTCGGCGCCCTGCGCGAGGTGAGCCGCCACTATCGCGACCAGGGCGTGCTGCGGTCCGTCGACGGGCGCCGCTCGATCGACGAGGTGGCCGCGGACCTGCTGGCCGCGGTCGCCCCGGCGCTGCGGGGGCGTGCCTGACATGGCCGTGACCCTCAAGTCAGCCGCTGAGATCGACAGGATGCGTCGCGCCGGGCGGATCGTCGCCGAAGTCTTGGCCCTCGTGGAGTCGGAGCTCCGCCCCGGGGTGTCGACCGCCCACCTCGACGCCCTCGCCGAGGCGCACATCCGCCGCTCGGGGGCGGTCCCGTCGTTCAAGGGCTACCCGGGAGCCAACCCGCGCCGGCCGTTTCCGGCCTCGGTCTGCATCTCGATCGACGCCGAGATCGTCCACGGGATCCCGGGCGAGCGGACGATCCGCGACGGCCAGGTCGTGTCGATCGACGCCGGCGCGATCGTCGAGGGCTGGCACGGCGACGCGGCGCGCACGTTCTTCGTCGGGACGCCGAGCCCCGAGGTCCAGCGGCTGATCGACACGACCCGCCTGGCGATGATGGCCGGGATCGCGGCGGCCCAGCCGGGCGGCCACATCGAGGACATCTCCGCCGCGATCGAGGACGTCGCGGCGCCCGGCCGGCTACGGCATCGTCCGCCAGTTCGTCGGCCACGGCATCGGCCGGGCGATGCACGAGGAGCCGCAGGTCCCGAACTACCGGCTCGGCCGGAACGGGCGCAAGCTCGAGCCCGGGCTGTGCCTGGCGATCGAGCCGATGCTCACCCTCGGCGGCCACGAGACGCGGATGCTCGACGACGACTGGACGATCGTCGACCCGGGACGGGACGCTCGCCGCCCACTTCGAGCACTCGATCGCGATAACGGCATCGGGACCCGAGATCCTGACGACGATATGACTTACGCCTGGGTCGAGCTTGCCGGAAGTGGTGTGGTTTGGTATCCTGACCGTTCGTGTGTCGGCCCAGTCAGGGCCGACATTCCATGCGCGAAAGGGAACCTGGGAGCCTGTGGCCAAGAAGGACGCGATCGAGGTCGAGGGAACGGTCATCGAGCCGCTGCCGAACACCATGTTCGCCGTCGAGCTGGAGAACGGCCATCGGGTCCTCGCCCACATCAGCGGCAAGCTGCGGATGAACTTCATCCGGATCCTGCCGGGCGACAGAGTCCGCGTGGAGCTCTCGCCGTACGACCTCACCCGGGGTCGCATCACCTACCGCCTGAAGTGACCAGCCGGCCGCCCCAGCGGCCACACCGAGAACGATCGAGGATGCGTTGAAAGTCCGAGCCTCCGTCAAGGCGCGTTGCGACAACTGCAAAGTCATCCGCCGCCGCGGGACGGTGATGGTCATCTGCACCAACCCGAAGCACAAGCAGCGGCAGGGGTAACCGATGGCACGTATCGCCGGCGTCGACATCCCGCGCGAGAAGCGGGTCGAGGTCTCCCTCACCTACATCTTCGGGATCGGCCTGCCCACCAGCCAGAAGGTCCTCGCCCAGGCCAACATCAACCCGGACACCCGGGTCCGCGATCTCACCGAGGAGCAGGTCAACCGGCTCCGCGAGATCGTCGACCGGCGCTACAAGGTCGAGGGTGACCTGCGCCGAGAGGTGGCCCTGAACATCAAGCGCCTCATCGAGATCGGCTCGTATCGCGGCGTGCGCCACCGGCGCAACCTGCCGGTCCGTGGCCAGCGAACCAAGACCAATGCGCGCCAGCGTCGCGGACCGAAGAAGACGGTCGGCGTGCGGCGGAAGAAGTAAGGGGCTCCGACCAGACTCATGGCCGAACGCAAGCGCGTCGTCAAGCAGCGCCGCCGGGAGAAGAAGAACGTCCCGCAGGGGCACGTCCACATCCAGGCGACGTTCAACAACACGATCATCACGATCACCGACCAGGGTGGCGCGGTGATCAGCTGGGGCTCGGCCGGCGTGGCCGGGTTCAAGGGCTCGCGCAAGAGCACGCCCTACGCGGCCGCGCTGTCAGCCGAGGGTGCCGCCAAGCGGGCGATGGAGCACGGCATGCGCCAGGTCGAGGTCTACGTCAAGGGTCCCGGCGCCGGCCGCGAGCAGGCGATCCGTTCGCTCCAGTCCGCCGGCCTCGAGGTGACCGCGATCACCGACGTCACGCCGATCCCGCACAACGGCTGCCGCGCCCCCAAGCGGCGCCGGGTCTAGGCGGTCGAGATGGCACGCTACACCGCATCCGTCTGCCGGCTCTGCCGCCGCGAGGGCGCCAAGCTGTACCTCAAGGGCAGTCGCTGCTACTCGAAGAAGTGCGCCTTCGAGCGCCGTCCCACCCCGCCCGGCCAGCACGGCGTCCGCCGCCGCAAGGTCGGCGACTTCGGGCTCCAGCTGCGCGAGAAGCAGAAGGTCCGTCGGACGTACTCGGTCCTCGAGCGCCAGTTCAAGAACTACTTCGACACGGCCGAGTCGCGCCCCGGGGTGACCGGCGAGAACCTCCTCCGGATGCTCGAGCTGCGGCTCGACAACGCCGTGTACCGGATGGGCTTCGCGACGAGCCGGGCCGCCGCGCGCCAGCTCGTGACGCACGGCCACTTCGCGGTCAACGGGCGGCCGACCAACGTGCCGTCATTCCAGCTCAAGACCGGCGACCGGGTCGAGGTCCGCGAATCACATCGCGACCGCGAGCCGTTCAAGGTCGCCAAGGAGACGCTCCGTTCCCATCAGCCGCCGGAGTGGCTGAGCATCGATGCCGCGAAGCTGTCCGGCACGGTCCTCGACCAGCCCCGACGCGACCAGATGCCGCTCGACCTCAACGAGCAGCTCGTGGTCGAGTACTACTCGAGGTAAGCCCCAGATCATGATCGAACTCGAGAGCCCCCAGATCGAGCCCGTCGAGGAGCTCGGGACCTACGCCAAGTACGAGGCGGGTCCGCTCCCGGCCGGCTACGGCGTCACCCTCGGCAACGCCCTCCGGCGCGTCCTCCTGTCGTCGCTCGAGGGTGCGGCGGTCACGTCGATCCAGCTCCGCGACGTCTACCAGGAGTTCTCGACGATCCCGGGTGTCAAGGAGGACGTCACCCAGATCGTCCTCAACGTCAAGAAGCTCCGGCTCAAGAGCTTCGCGACCCACCCCGTCCAGCTCCGCCTCGTCAAGAGCGGCGCCGGCGCGGTCACCGCCGCGGACATCGCCGAGTCGGCCGACGTCGAGATCGTCAACCGCGACCAGGTCCTGATGACCCTCGATACCGATGACGTGCCGATCGAGATGGACCTCACCGTCGAGCGCGGCGTCGGCTACCTCGCGGCCGAGCGGTCCGAGGCGCTGCCGATCGGTGTCATCGCCGTCGACGCGATCTTCACGCCGGTCCGCAAGATCAACTACTGGGTCGAGCCGACCCGGGTCGGCCAGATCACGAACTACGACAAGCTGACGATGGAGATCGAGACCGACGGGACGACGAGCCCCGAGGAGGCGCTCGCCCGGGCGGCCGACATCCTCGTCCGCCAGTTCGCCCTGTTCGCCAACATCGGCATGGTCGCCACGTCGGCCGTCCCCGGTGGCGGCGCGCCGCAGCTTCCCCCGAACATGCTCGACATGCCGATCGAGGAGCTCGACCTCCCGATGCGGGCCTACAACTCGCTCAAGCGCAACAACATCGTCAAGGTCGGCCAGCTCCTCCAGCTGTCCGACGACGACCTCCTCCGGATGCGCAACTTCGGGCGCAAGTCGCTCGACGAGATGAAGGAGCGGCTCCGGATGCGCGGGTTCGTGGTTCCCGACACGGAGCTGTCGGACGAGCCGTACCCGGACGACGAGACCGAGGAGATCTAGGTGGCGCACCGGATCGACGGCCGCAAGCTGTCGCGCAAGATGGGTCCGCGGAAGGCACTCTACAAGAACCTCACCGTGTCGGTCCTGCGCTACGAGAAGGTTCGGACCACCGAGGCCAAGGCCAAGGAGATCCGCGGCCGGGTCGAGCGGATGATCACCCTCGCCAAGCAGGGCGACCTGTCGGCGCGCCGGGCCGTCGTCGCGGAGTTTCCGAACGAGCCGCTCGTCGTCGACAAGCTGTTCCACGAGATCGCCCCGAAGTACGCCGACCGGACCTCCGGGTACACCCGGATCGTCAGCCTCGGCCAGCGTCGGGGGGACGCGGCCGAGATCGTCCAGATCGAGCTTGTCTGATGTCCACTGCGCCGGCCCATGCGGGCGTTGCCACCTCCGTGGCGCCTACGCCTGAGCTCGGCGGAGCGGACATCACGTTCAGCGACTAGCACGCTCGAGAGGGCGGACCTGTGCGCTTTCGGGCACGGGTGGAATATGACGGCACGGACTTCGCCGGCTTCCAGGTCCAACCGGGGAGGCGGACGGTCCAGGGAGAGCTGGAGGCCGCGCTGGCCCGGCTCGACCCCTCGGGGTCGGGTACGGTCGACGCGGCGGGCCGGACGGATGCCGGGGTCCACGCTTCCGGGCAGATGATCGCGTTCACCTACCGGGGCCGGTCCTCGGCGACCGAGCTGGCCCGTGCGCTCGACGCGCTCCTTCCGGCGGATGTCTCGATCGGCGGCCTGAGAACAGTCCCCGATCGGTTCGATCCCCGCTATGCGGCGCGGTACCGGAAGTACCGCTACACCGTCTGGAACGGGCCGCGCAGCCCGCTTCGCGAGCGCTACGCGCTCGGGGTGCGGGTCCCGCTGGATGTCGCCGCGATGGCGCGAGCCGCGTCGGTCCTCGAGGGCCGGCACGACTTCCGGGCCTTCGGGACGACGAGCCGGACGTCGGTCCGGACCGTTCACACGGTCCGGGTCGCGCGGAGAGGACGGGTCGTGACGATCGACGTCGTGGCCGATGCCTTCCTCCGCGGGATGGTCCGGCGGATGGTGGCCGTCCTCCTCGAGGTCGGCCAGGGAACGATGGATGCGACCGGGGTCGCCGCGGCGCTGGACGCCGGGCGACCAGCCCTGGACGGGGTCACTGCCCCGCCCCACGGGTTGTGCCTGCGACGGGTCGTCCTCGGACGAACCGGGCGCACTGACGGAGAACACGGAGAGAGATGACCGCGAAGACCTACGCACCGCGCGAGAGCGAGATCGAGCGCCGCTGGTACGTCGTGGATGCGGCGGACCAGACGCTGGGCCGCCTCGCGACGCGGATCGCCCGTGTCCTCGAGGGCAAGCACAAGCCGACGTACGCGCCGAATCTCGACTCGGGCGACCACGTGATCGTCCTCAACGCGGCGCGGATCGCGGTCACCCGCGACAAGCTCGACTCGAAGCTCTACCGGCGCCACAGCGGGCATCCGCAGGGCTACAAGGAGGAAACCCTCGGCCAGCTCCTCGAGCGCCGGCCCGAGCAGGTCATCCGCCGGGCGGTCAAGGGCATGCTGCCCCACAACCGGCTCGGCGCCCAGCAGCTGCGCAAGCTGAAGATCTACCCCGGTTCGGACCATCCGCACCAGGCCCAGCGGCCCGAGCCGCTGGCCTGACGAGGAGCCACGATCAGATGACGACCCCAGCGTTCTACTACGGCACCGGACGACGCAAGACCGCCGTCGCTCGCGTCCGGCTGCTGCCGGGCGAGGGCGAGATCGTGGTCAACGGCCGCTCGCTCGACGAGCACTTCGGCAACGCCGTCAACGAGGCCGAGGTCCGCATGCCGTTCCGGGTCACCGGGACGGAGGGCCGCTTCAACGCGATGATCAAGGTCGAGGGAGGCGGGGTCACCGGCCAGGCCGGCGCAATCCGTCACGGGATCGCCCGGGCCCTGCTCCAGCTCGACCCCGAGGGCAACCGGCTGCCGCTTCGCCAGGCCGGCCTCCTGACCCGCGACCCGCGGATGAAGGAGCGCAAGAAGTACGGGTTGAAGCGAGCCCGCAAGGCCCCTCAGTACACCAAACGGTAGGGCCTCGCCTCGGGCCAGCCCAACCTTCGCCTGAATCGGCACCCTCAACAGGCGACCTCCACTCGCCCTCCGAGGTCCGAGCGGGAGCTCCGCGACCGCATCGGCCCGAGGATTGCGCTCGCTCCGGCGCTCCCCTCCGCATTGGCCTCGCCCGTCGGATCGGGCGCGTCGACCGGGCCCCGTCCACCAGCGCTGCGTCGTTGAACGCCGCTGCGCTCGCTCGGGTCGTCGTGCCTGCCTTGGCCTCGGGCGCCACCTGCACCGCTAGAGTGGGCCGATGAGCCCACTCGACTCACATCCCGCCAGCGTCCGAGGTCGTGACCTGCTCAGCGCGGCTGACCTGACCGTCGCCGAGGTCGAGCTCGTGTTCGACCGGGCGGCGGAGCTCAAGGCGGAGTTCCGGGCGACCCGGACGCACCGCGAGCAGCCGCTCGCCGGTCGGACCCTGGCGATGCTCTTCCAGAAGCCGAGCCTGCGGACGCGGGTTACGTTCGAGGCCGGGATGACCCAGCTCGGCGGCCATGCCGTCCACCTCGCGACCTCGGACGTGGGCCTCGGCACGCGGGAGAGCGTGACCGACGTCGCCCGGAACCTCGACCGCTGGGTGGACGGGATCATGGTCCGCACATTCGGACACGCGATCGCCGAGGAGATCGCCGCCGCGGCCGCCATCCCGGTGATCAACGCCCTGACCGACCTCGAGCACCCCTGCCAGGCGCTGGCCGACGCCTTCACGCTGCGGGAGCGGTTCGGCTCGCTCGACGGGCTGGTCCTCGCCTTCGTCGGCGACGGGAACAACGTGTTCCACTCGCTGGCCCTCCTCGGCTCCCGGCTCGGGATCGAGGTCCGGCTCGCCCACCCGGCCGGCCACGGCCCGGATCCGGCGATCATGGAGCGGGCCCGGGCGATCGCCGCCGGCGGTGGCCGGGTCGTCCTCGGCGACGACCCGCTGTCCGCCGTCCGCGGGGCCGACGTCGTCTACACGGACGCCTGGACGTCGATGGGCCAGGAGGACGAGGCGGAGCGCAGGCGCACCGAATTCGCCGGGTTCCGTGTCGATGACCGACTGCTTTCGGCGGCCGGACCGTCTACCCTCGTCATGCACTGCCTGCCGGCCCACCGCGACGAGGAGATCGCCTCGGACGTCCTCGACGGGCCGCGCAGCCTGGTCCTCGATCAGGCGGAGAACCGGCTCCACGTGCAGAAGGGGTTTCTGGCCGAAAGCCTCGGAGGTCGATGAGCGAGGAAGCGCTCTACGAACGCTACAAGAGCGCGCTCCGGATCGGGCACGTCGCCGCGGTCCGGGGCCGCCACGAGGCGGCGGTCGCCGCCTACGCCGAGGCGGCCGCGCTGGCGCCGGATCGACCGTTGCCCCACGCGAGCATGGGCCGCGCGCTCCTCCACCTCGACCGCGTCGACGACGCCCTTGCGGCGTTCGAGACGGCCCTCCGGCTGGCACCCCGGGACGAGACGAGCCTGGCCGGTCGGGCCGAGGCGCTCGTCGCGGCCGGACGCCCCGCCGAGGCGGCCGGCGTCCTCGACCTGCTCGCGGAGATCCAGGAAGCCGACGGCCGGCTGCCAGATGCCTGCGACACCGCCCGCCGAGCGCTCGAGCTGGCCGAATTGCGGGCCCGCCGCCGGCACCTCGAAGCGCTCGTCGCCGACCTCCGCGGCTGGTCGTCCGAGCGCGGCGGCGAGGACGAGCTCGCCCGGGCGCTCCGAACGCTCGAGGCACCGTTCGGGGCTGCGGTCGCGCCCAATCCGGCGCTCGAGGCGGCGGCCGAGGCGGCCGGCGCCGACTTCGAGGCGGACCTCGAGCCGGAGCTGCCGCCCGAACCGACCATCGACGCCGGCGGCCTGTCGATCGCGATCGAGGCGGCGGTCGAGTCCGGCGATCCGGCGGTGGTCCACGAGGTCGTCCTCGACGCCGTCTCGCTCATGCGCCGCGCGGGCCTGCTCGACGCGGCGATCGACGCCTGCCAGCTCGGGCTGACCGTCGCCCCGGCCGATCCGGATCTCCATCTCGCGCTGGCCGAGCTCGACCTCGACCACGGCTGGGCGGATGCCGCCGCCGACAAGCTCGTGATCCTCGATCGCTACGTGGAGTTGACCGACAACGGACCGGCCCGGGAGCGGCTGCGCGAGCTCGTTGCGACGCGCCTTCCCGGCGACCCCCGGCTGTCCGCCCACGGCGCCTGACGTACACTGGCCACGATGTCGCAGGCTATCCAGTCGATCGTCGACCAGGTCCATCTCACGACGATCGTCGACATCGGGATCACCGCGGTCCTCATCTACTGGCTGTTCCTCCTCATCCGCGGGACGCAGGCGGTCCGGCTGGTCATCGGTGTCAGCGTCCTGATCGCGGTGTATGCCGCGGCGCGCTTCTTCAACCTCCCGCTCCTGCGCCAGATCCTCGAGACGGGCGCGATCGTGGGCGTGTTCGCGCTCGTCGTGGTGTTCCAGCCCGAGCTCCGCCGCGCGCTCGAGCGGATCGGCCGGGTCGGCTCGCTCGCCTGGGTCTTCTCGCCGGTCGACGAGCGGACGGCCGAGCACGTCGCCGCCGAGATCGCCCGGGCGTCGGCAGTCCTCGCCGCGCAGGACCACGGGGCGCTGATCGTGATCGAGCGCGAGACCGGGCTCGAGGAGATTGCCGAGTCCGGGGTCATGCTGCACGCCGACCTGTCGGCCGACCTGCTCGTCACGATCTTCATGCCCCGGACCGCGCTCCACGACGGCGCCGTCATCGTCCGGGGCGAGCAGATCGTCGCGGCGGGCGCGTTGCTGCCGTTGGCGGAGACGACGGTCCAGGTCGAGCGCCTGGGCACCCGCCACCGGGCCGCGCTCGGGATGGCCGAGCGGACGGACGCGGTCGTGGTCGTCGTCAGCGAGGAAAGCGGCCAGGTCAGCCTCGTCGAGCGCTCGCGCATCCGGCGCAACCTGAACGAGGGCCAGCTGGCCCGCGCGATCGTCCAGCTCCTCCTGCCAGGCGAGAGCGGGCGGTCGCTGGTCAAGCGTGGGACCGGCGCCATGCGCTCGGTCACGGCCGTCCGGCCCCAGCGCCGGCGCGGCCGGCCGCGACGCGGTCCGGGCGGGGCACCAGGCGGCCCGTCGCCCGACGCCGGTCCGGCGGACGGGCTCGCCGCGCTGCCGACTGCTGAAGCTCCGACCGCGCTCGCCCAGGCGGCCCCGGTTCAGGCGGCCCCGGTTCAAGCGGCCCCGAGTCCCGCTCCGGCCCCGCCGATCGGGACGCCCGACGGGGGCTCGCTGTCCGCGACCGACGGTCCGCCACGACCCGCCAAGCCGGCTCCCGCCCGCCGATGAGACGAGTCCTCGATCTCATCATCCGGAACTGGCCGCTCAAGCTCGCCGCGATCCTGCTGGCCACGTTCCTGTACGCCGGGCTCGTCCTGTCCCAGAGCGCCCAGGTCTGGCCGGGCAGCATCCCGATCGTGCCCAAGCTGCCGACGTCCGCGGTCCTGCTGGAGAACCTGCCGTCGGTCACGAACATCCGCTACTTCGCCCCGCCGGAGGTCGCCCAGCGGCTCACCAGCAACAGCTTCAGGGCCACCGTCGACCTCACCCAGGCGACCCCCACCCCGGACAACCCGTTCGTCACCGTCAAGGTCGATGTCCGGAACGTCGACGACCCGCGGGTGACGATCCTCGACTACCAGCCGCAGTCGATCACCGTCCAGCTCGATCCGCTCATCTCCAAGCAGGTGCCGGTCCAGGTCGATCACGGGGTCCTGCCGCCGGCGACGGAGATCGGCGAGCCGACCCTGTCCGCGACGGAGGCGACCGTGTCCGGGCCGGAATCGATCGTCCGGCTGGTGACCGCGGCCGAGGCCCGGGTCGTCGTCCAGCCGTCCGGGATCGACGTCGACCAGACCGTCGACCTCCTGGCGGTCGACGTCCAGGGCGAGGTGCAGAGCCCGGTCCGGATCGAGCCGAACTCGGTCCACGTGAAGATCTCGGTCGGGAGCGGGCTGAAGACGAAGAGCCTGCCGGTCAATCCGGTGGTGACCGGCAATCCGGCCGACGGCTTCGAGGTCCAGTCGCTGACCGTGACCCCGCCGATCGTGTCGATCGAGGGCGACGCCGATGCCCTGGCCGCGCTGGCCAAGGTCGACACCTCGCCGATCTCGATCAGCGGGGCGACCGCGAACCTGAGCCGGACCGTGCCGCTCGCCTTGCCCGACGGGGTCACCTCCGTGACCAGCGACGCGGTGACCGTGACCATCATCCTGGCGCCGACCTCGGCGAGCCGGACGTTCTCGAGCGGGATCGTCCTGTCGGGTGCCCGCGACGATCGGACGTACGCCCTGTCGACGGCGTCGGTCCTCGTCTCGGTCGGAGGCTCGACTGCGGCCCTCGACGCGGTCGATCCGCGGACGCTGGCGGTCGTCGCCGACGTCGACGGCCTCGGGCCGGGCGTCCACAAGGTGAAGCTCAAGATCTCGCTCCCGGCCGACCTCACGCTCGTCGCGATGAGTCCGCCCGAGGTCACCGTCACGGTCACCGAGAACGTTGCGCCGCCGTCGAGCTCGCCGTCACCCCTCCCGAGCAGCCCGTAGATGGCGCGCCTGTTCGGGACCGACGGGATCCGCGGCGTCGCCAACGTGGATCTCAAGCCCACGATCGCCCACGATCTCGGGCGCGCCACGGCGAAGCGGCTCGCCGGACCCGGCCGCGCGATCGTCGTCGGCCAGGACACGCGCCGCTCCGGCGACATGTTCGTGGCCGCCATCGTGAGCGGGGCGACGAGCCTCGGCGTCGACGTCCACCGGGTCGGCGTCGTCCCGACGCCCGCGCTCGCGTTCCTCGCCGGGTCGGGTGACTTCGCCGCCGGGATCATGGTCTCGGCCTCGCACAACCCGGCCGAGGACAACGGGCTCAAGGTCCTCGATTCGGCCGGCCTCAAGCTCGACGACGTCATCGAGGACGAGCTCGAGCAGCTGATCTGGCGCTCTGGGGAGCTCGGCGGGGTCGGCAACGACGAGCTCGGCCGATCGATCGACGCCGCAGCGCTGCTCGATCGCTATCGCGAGCACCGCGTCCGGCTCGCCAAGTCGATCCCGACCGACCTGCGGATCGTCCTCGACTGCGCGAACGGGTCGGGCAGCGTCGTCGCCGGCGACATCCTCGCCGCCACCGGTGCCCGGGTCGAGGTCATCCATGCCGAACCGGACGGCCGCAACATCAACCTCGACTGTGGCGCGACCGCACCGGCCTCGCTCGCCGCGGCCGTCGTGGCGCGCGGTGCCGACATCGGCTTCGCGCTCGACGGTGATGCCGATCGGTGTGTCGCCGTCGATGCCACGGGCCGCGTCGTCGACGGCGACCAGCTCATCGGCCTGCTCGCCCTCGACCGGCTCGCCCGCGGCGCGCTCGACGGCGGCGGGCTCGTGGTGTCGGTCCTCTCGAACGGTGGCCTCCAGGGCGTGATCGAGGCGGCCGGCGGCCAGCTGATCCGGACGCCCGTTGGCGACAAGTACATCCTCGAGGGCATGCAGGTCTCGGGCGCTGTCCTCGGCGGCGAGAAGAGCGGTCACGTGATCGTCCGCGAGCAGAGCACGTCCGGGGATGGCGTGGTCACCGCGCTCGAGGTCCTCCGGGTGATCGCCCGGCGCGGCCGGCCGATCGCCGAGCTGGCCGCCGAGATCCCGCTCCTGCCACAGCAGCAGCGTGCGGTCCCGGCCCGTCACAGGGACCAGTGGGAGGGGGATCCGGTCCTCCAGCGTGCCCTGGCCCAGGCCGGCGCTCGACTGGGCGCGACCGGCCGGATCCTCGTCCGACCGTCCGGCACCGAGCCCGCCCTGCGGGTCATGGTCGAGGGAGCGGACGCCGAGCTCGTCGGCCAGCTGGCCGACGAGATCGCGACCCTCGCGGGGGAGCGTCTAAACTAGCCCGGCCCGGAGCAGCGCCCGGGTCGCTCAGGAGACTCGGACCGCATGTGTGGGATCGTCGGCTACACGGGACCGCGCGAAGCGGGGCCCATCCTCATCGAGGGGCTCAAGCGGCTCGAGTACCGCGGCTACGACTCGGCCGGGATCGCGCTCGTCGACGACCAGGGCGACCTGTTCGTCGAGAAGCGGGCCGGCAAGCTGGCCAACCTTCAGACCGCGATCGCCGATCGGACGCCGCATGCCGCGATCGGCCTGGCCCACACGCGCTGGGCGACCCACGGACGGCCGAACGACCTCAACGCCCATCCCCACCAGGACTGTACCGGCGACATCACCGTGATCCACAACGGGATCATCGAGAACTTCCGCGAGCTGCGCGACGGCCTCGAGGCGCGCGGCCACCGCCTGACGTCCGAGACGGACACGGAGGCGATCGCCCACCTGATCGAGGAGGCCTACGCCGGGGATCTCGCCGACGCCGTCCGGGCCGCCCTCCGCCGGGTCCACGGAGCGTATGCGCTCGCCGTCATGCATCGGGCGGAGCCGGACCGGCTCGTCGGTGCGCGGATGGACGTCCCGCTGGTCGTCGGGATCGGCGAGGGCGAGAGCTTCCTCGCCAGCGACGTCGCCGCCATCCTCGCCCACACCGATCGGGTGATCTTCCTCGAGGAAGGCGACGTCGCCGACCTGCGACCGTGGGGGGTGACGATCACCGACGTGGCCGGAGCGCCGCTGGAGCGAAGCGTCTCGACGATCGACTGGACGCCCGAGGCCGCCGAGAAGGGCGGCTACGAGCATTTCATGCTCAAGGAGATGCACGAGCAACCCACCGCGCTGCTCCAGGCGATCACCGGCCGGGTGACCACCGACGACCGGATCGAGGTCGCCGAGCTGGCTGGCCTCGGCGACCTCCTGCGCACGGTCGAGCGGGTCGAGCTCGTCGCCTGCGGAACGGCCTACTACGCCTCGCTCGTCGGGGCCGCCGCGATCCAGGACTGGGTGGGAATCCCGGCCCGGGCGAACATCGGCTCCGAGTTCCGCTATAGCCCGCCGCCGCTCGACGGGAAGACGCTCGTGATCGCCGTCACCCAGTCCGGCGAGACGGCCGATACGATCGCCCCGACCCGGCTGGCCCGCGAGCGTGGCTGCACCGTGATCGCGGTGACGAACACCGTCGGCTCGGCGATCACCCGCGAGGCGGCCGCGGTGCTCTTCCTGCAGGCCGGACCGGAGATCGCGGTCGCCGCGTCGAAGACGTTCGTGACCCAGGTGACGACGCTCGTCGTCCTCGCGGCCGCGATCGCCAAGATCCGTGGCCTGCTCGGCGCCGAGCAGGAGCTCGAGCTCGGGGCAGCGCTCCGGCGCCTGCCGAAGCAGGCCCAGGCGGCCCTCGACGCCGCCTCGGGCGTGCCCGACCTCGCCCGCCGCTACGTGAACTCGCGCGGCTTCATGTTCGTCGGTCGCGGCTACACCTACCCGGCCGCGCTCGAGGGCGCACTGAAGCTCAAGGAAGTCAGCTACGTCCATGCCGAGGGGTACGCCGCCGGCGAGCTCAAGCACGGGCCGATCTCGCTGCTCGACCCGGAGGTACCCGCTGGTCGCGGTGGCGACCCGGTCGTCGGTCTACGACAAGCTCATCAGCAACGTCATGGAGGGTCGTGCCCGGGACGCCCGGGTGATCGCCGTCGCGACCGAAGGTGACGTCCAGATCGAGCGGTTCGCCGACGAGGTCCTGTGGGTGCCCGATACGCACGAGGCGCTGAGCCCGATCCTGGCGATCATCCCGCTCCAGCTGTTCGCCTATCACACGGCGTTGGCGCGGGGCACCGACGTCGACCAGCCGCGCAACCTGGCCAAGTCCGTCACGGTCGAATAGGGCCCGATGGCCTCGGATGGTTCATCGATCGAGGCGGCCGTGAGCGGGCAACCTCAGCAGGGACCGGACACGCTGCCCTCCGAGGCCCGAGGCGACGCTCCCGCGAGCCATCCGCCCGAGGGCACATCGGAGCTCGGGATCGACATCATCCGGGTCGACCGGATCCGGGCCACCCTCGAACGGTTCGGTCCCCGGTTCTCGGCGCGGGTGCTGACGCCGGCCGAGCGGCGCTACGTCCGGGACCGACCCGAGACCTTCGCCGGCCGCTGGGCGGCCAAGGAGGCGGTGAGCAAGGTGCTCGGGCTGGGCATCCGCGGCATCGGCTGGCGCGACATCGAGATCGAGCGGCTGCCGACGGGCCAGCCGGCGGTCCGGCTCCACGGTCGGGCGGCCGCTCGGGCGAACCAGCTCGGGATGGAGCGGATCGCCCTGTCGATCAGCCACGAGTCCGACTACGCCGTCGCGATCGCGTTCGGCGTCCGGCTGGCCGGCGGACGGTACGTCTTCCCGCCGGACATCGAGGACCGGCTCGACGAGCGCGAGCGACGGATCCTCGCCCGCATGGACCGGCTGCGGGCGCTCGCCGCCGAGGTGGATCGTGGCTGACCGGGACGCCCCCGGAGCGGTGCCGACCGGCCCGGCCGCGGCGAACGCCAGCGCGGCCGCGGCGCCCGCCGAGCTCGAGGCGCTCGACGACGCGATCATCGCCGCGTTGCTGCCCGATCGACCGCTGCGCGGCCACAAGGGCACGTTCGGCAAGCTGCTGGTGATCGCCGGCTCGCTCGACTACGCGGGCGCGGCGCTGCTCGTCTGTCGGGCCGCGGGACGGGCCGGGGCCGGCCTCGTCACGCTGGCCATCCCCGAAT
Organism: uncultured Chloroflexia bacterium; assembly: GCA_963825545.1. Lineage (GTDB taxonomy): Bacteria > Chloroflexota > Limnocylindria > Limnocylindrales > CSP1-4 > Chersky-267. The sequence goes on from CAWGTR010000007.1 coordinate 17,965, forward strand.
CGCTCCAGCCGTTGTTCGCGGCCAAGGTCGTCGAGGCGACGACGATGGCGCTGCCCGAGGACGACGTCGAGGAGGTCGAGCCCGAGGACGCGCTCGCCCGGATCATGGACCACGAGCACGACGCGCTCGTCGTGGGACCCGGTCTCCGCCCCGGGCTCTCCACGGCGGAGCTCATCGCTGCCCTGCTGGCGGTCGAGGACGACGGCGGGCCGCCGCCGGCGGTCGTTGATGCCGAGGCGCTCCGGTCGCTGGCCGTTCGCGACGGCTGGTGGGAGCGGATCCGCCGGCCGTGCGTCTTGACGCCGCACGCGGGCGAGTTCGCCCGGTTGCGGGCGGCGAGCGGGATCGCGCCGGACGCCGACGGCGACCTCAACGACGACGACGCCGCACGGGAGGCGGCGGCGCGGGCCGCGGCCGGCCAGTGGGGCCAGGTCGTCGTCCTCAAGGGTGCCAAGACCGTGATCGCGGCGCCGGACGGCCGGGCGGCGCGCGCGCCGTGGGAGAACCCGGCGCTCGCGTCGGGCGGCACCGGGGATGTCCTGGCCGGCACGATCGGCTCGCTCCTCGCCCAGGGCCTCGATCCGTACGATGCCGCGCGGGTCGGGGTCTACCTCCACGGCGCCGCGGGCGACGTCGTCCGTGACCGGCTCGGCGACGCCGGCCTGCAGGCCGGTGACCTCCCGATCGAGATCACCCTCGCGCGGAAGCGGTTGGCGGCCACCAAGCAGCGGCGGGCCCGGCCCGCCCGGCTCGGATTTCGGGGTGAGCCGGGACGGCGCGCCGTCCACCGGCTCGTGACGGCGCGCCGCCCGATCGAGGAGCGCCTCGCCGACGCCGGTCTCGGCCCGCTTCCCCGGACGGCCTGGATCGAGGTCGACCTCGACCGGCTGCTGGGCAACCTCGGCGCATTGCGGGCCGCCCTCCCGCCGGGCGTCCGGCTCGAGCCCGTGCTCAAGGCGGATGCCTACGGGCACGGCGCGGTGCCGGTCGGTCGGGCCCTCGAGGCGGCCGGGGCGGATGGCTTCTCGGTCGCCACGTTCGACGAGGCGGTCGAGCTCCGGCAGGGCGGCCTGCGCGCCCCGATTCTCTGCTTGTATGCGGTCCCCGCGGCCGTCGTCCGCGAGGCGATGCGCCTCGACGTCGCGGTGACCGCGTCGAGCGAGGAGCTGCTCGGGCGGATGGTCGCCGCCGCTGAGGCAGCCTGGCGGGGCGAGCGCGGCCCGCGGCCGCGCCGCGCGCTGCGCATCCACCTCGACGTCGAGACGGGGCTCGGGCGGGCCGGGCTCGACGAGGCACGGCTCGGCGCGATCGTCCGCCAGGTCGGGCATCGCCCGGGCGTCCGCCTGGCCGGCGTGTGGTCGCACCTCCAGCAGGCGGACGATCGCCCGCGGACCGATCGCCAGGCGGCGCGGTTCGCGGCCGCGCTCGGCGGCCTCGGTGAGGCCTGGCACCGCGTGCCGGCGCGGCACCTGGCGAACAGCGCCGGGCTGCTCGGGCGCGCCGTCCCGGCGTACGACGCCGTTCGGATCGGGCTCGCGACGTACGGGATCGTGCCCGACGACGTTCCCGCCGCGGCGGCGGTCACGGATCCCGCCGCGCGCCTCCGGCCAATCCTGTCGCTCCATGCCCGCCCAGTCCGCGTCGCCGACCTGCCGGCCGGGACCGGGATCAGCTACGGTCCGACCTTCAGCACGAGCCGGCCCAGCCGGATCGCGACGCTTCCGCTCGGCTACGGCGACGGCTTCCCGCGGGCCGTCTCGAACCGGGCGGAGGCCCTCGTCCGGGGCGTCCGCGTCCCGCTCGTCGGGAACGTCGCGATGGACGCCGTGATGGCCGACGTGACCGACCTCGCGGGCCCACCGGTCGGTGTCGACGACGAGTTCGTGCTCGTCGGTACGCAGGACGACGCGACGATCTCGATCGAGGAGCTGGCGCGACTGCGCACCACGAACACGTGGGAAACGGTCACCGCCATGTCCCGCCGCTTGCCCCGGGTGTACCATGCCGCGGCGGTACCGGTGGGGGTCCGGACGCTCGCGGCGTGGAGGGATCGGTGAGTCGGATCCAGCTCTGGAATGGAGACATCTGCGAGCTCGAGGTCGACGCGATCGTCAGTCCCGCGAACCCGAGCCTGTGGATGTCGACGGGGGTCGGCCAGGCGTTGAAGGCCGTCGCCGGGGACGAGGTGGAGTTCGCCGCCGTTCGCCAGCTCCCCGTCGCGGTGGGTGACGCGGTCGTGACCGACGGCGGACGGCTGGCCGCCCGCCTGCTGATCCACGCCGTGTCGATCGACCGGGATCGGCGCACCAGCGGCCGCTCGATCGAGGTGGCCATCCGGAGTGCCTTCGCACGGGCCCGCGAGCAGCATGTCCTGTCGCTCGCCCTGCCCGCCCTCGGCACCGGTGTCGGTGGCTTCCCGCTCGACGAGGCCGCGCGGATCGCGGTCGCGACCGTCCGCGACGAGCTGCGCCGATCGCCCGATATCGCCACAGTCACGTTCGCGCTCCGCGGCGCGAGCGCCTACCAGGCGTTCGAGCGAGCGCTCAACGCGCCCGTCGCGATCGACGTCGTCGCGCCGGCGGCCGTGCCGGTCGAGGTCGTCGCCGATCCGCTGGCGGGCCGCGTCGGGTACGGCATCGGCGAGGGCCGGTCATGAGCTTTCCCCGCGAGCGGACCGATGAGCAGCGCGACGACCTCGTCGAGCAGGTCGCCCGCGAGATCCAGTTCCGTGGCCTGACCGCGCCGGCGGTCCACTTCCTCAACGCGAGCCGGCCCTACCGGCCGCTCGGCAGCAACGCGATGCTGTTCTTCGACCCCACGCTCAAGGTACTGTTCGGCGGCGACGTGTCGTCCGCCTCGGCGATCCTCGCCGACGACATCGGGATCGAGCAGCTCATCGACCGGCTCGAGGAGTTCGACGAGGACGACCGGCTCGACGCCTGAGCTGGGCGGGACCGCAGGCCGCTGGCGCCCCGTGTCGCGATCCGCGGGCGCGTCGGGACTGGAACGCCGAGCCGCGGGATGTCTCCCGTGATGCAAGTCGCCGCATCAGCGGAGCCGCGATTCTCGTCACGGCCCCGGCACGTCCGCCGGACCGCCTCGGCTAGCATGGACCCGTGACCGTCGACCCGAGCGTCCTCCTGGCCCTCGATCTCGGCACCGCCACGGCGGCCGGCGCCGTGATCGGCCGCGTCGGCGGCCGGCGCCGGTTGCTCGGCTCCGTGGCGCTGCCCGCCGGCGTTGCGGACGACGACCTCGCCGCGCACCTCGTGGACCGCGTCAGCGCAGCGGATCCGGAGATCGCCGGGCGGCTCGGCCTCGAGCCCGGGGCGGCGGCCGCCATCCCGCGTCTCGTCGCCCGTTCCGCACGGCCGCCCGTCCTGGCGATCCTGGCGACGACCGTTCGCGACGGGACCGCCGTCGAGGCCGTCGCCGGGCTGGCCGGGTGGCAGACGCGCCGCGCGAGCCTGGACCAGGACGGGACGGTCGGGCTCACCCGGACGGCCCTCCGACGCGACGTCGACGCGATCGCCGTCACCGGCGAGCCGGCCACGAGCCGCGAGGAGATCGCGGCGATCGCCGAGCTCGCGGCGACGGCCGCCGGCCTCGCCTCCCGGCCGTCGGCCGGGCCGATGATCCTCGTCGGGGAGCTCGCCCGGGACGACCTCCCGACCGGCGGCGCCGGATCGGACGGCCGCGGCCCCGTGTACGTCCCGGGACCCGCCGCCGGCGATCCACCGGGCGAGCCGCTCCGTCACCTGCTCGATCGCCTGGACCCGACCGATCGCGCGCCGCGCCGGCTGGCCCTGGCCGCGTTGTGCGACCTCGCGACCGTGCTCGACCGGCGCGTGGAGCTCGTCGAGATCGGCTTCGACGGCGGCCTCCGGGCGCTCGCCGGCCCGGCCGGGCTCGAAGCCCCGGCCGCGATCGTCCCGTCCGCCGCGATCATCCCGGCCGAGCTCGACGACGACGCGGTCGACGAGGTCCTCGCCTGGTCGACCGTCGTGCTCGACCGGCACCGCATGCGGGACCGCCTGCGCGAGCTCCGGCTCTCGCCGTGGGTCGAGTCGCACGGCGACGGTGCCCGGCTGCGACTGGCCATCGCCCGCGCGGCGGTCGGCCGGCTCGTCCGCGCCACGGCGGCGATCGAGGCGCTCGCGGCGCCGGACCTCATCGTCGTGGCCGGCGGGGCGTGGGCGGCGGCTCCGGGCCCGGCGATCGCCCTGGCGATCGCCGACGTCGTCCGCCGACCCGGTGCCAGCCAGCTCGCCTTCGACCATGCCCGGCTGCTCGGCCCGCTCGGCTCGATCGATGATCCGTCCGCGCGCCGCGAGCTCGTGGCCGAGCTGGCCGACGATCTGCTCGCGCCGCTCGGCAGCGTGATCGTCCCGCAGGGGCTGCGGGCCGGCCGGAGCGCCGGGCGGCTCACGGTGCGCGGCGCGTCGGGCGAGACCGAGCTCGACCTCGTCCCGGGCGGCCTCCAGCTCGTCGACCTGCCGCCGGGTGCGCTGGCGACCGTGGACCTGCGCTTCCGCGACCCGGTCGGGCTCGGCACGCGCGGCCGCCGGCTCAGCGTCGAGGTCGGCGGCGGGCTCGGCGGCCTCCTCGTCGACCTGCGCGACGTGCCGCTGCGGCTGCCCGACCGAACCGAACGCCGGCGGGCGATGCTCGACGCCTGGGAGGCCGCATTCTGGGCGGGCCGCGGCGGATGACCGATCTGCTGGCCCCCGTCGCGCCGACCGGATTGCCGCCGGGGCTCGCGCTCGTCCCCGCCCGTCGAATGTTCGATCCGGCGCCCGAGGCGCGGTTCGAGCTCGGTCCGGGCGACCGGATCCTGGTCGATCCCGGTGACGCCGTCACGCCCGGGCTGGAGCTGGCCGAACGCCAGCGCGACGCGCGGCTCGACGACGGCCCGCCGGTCGCCGAGCCCGAGCAGAGCGATACCCCGGCCCTCCAGGCGGGCGACTGGTGGCCCGGTGACGGCCACGAGGCCGGCGGACCGCTGCGCCGGCGCCAGCCGCGGACGGCGGCCGGCGAGCTGCTCCATCCGGCCGAAGGGCGCTGGCGGATCGCCGCGGGCGGGCACGTCGATCCGCTCGAGTGCCCGGCCCCGGGGACCGTGGCGGAGGCGATCCCGGGTCGCGGGCTGACGGTCCGCCTCACCGGCCGGGCGCTCGCGGGGCGGTTCGCCGCCGGAATCCCCGCGCGCGGGCGGCTCGAGCGCGTGGCGGGCGAGACCGGGCTGCGCGGCGCGCTCGACGTCGGTCGGGCCGGTGCCATCCTCGTGGTCGACGGGCGGATCGACTCCGAGGCGATCATCCGCGCCCGGGCGACTGGCGTCCGCGGCGTGATCGCCTCGGGCCTTGCCGGCAAGGACCAGCGCGACCTCCAGGCTTCGGAGGCCCGCCAGCGGGCCAGCCTCCAGCCGCTGGCCCCGTTCGCCGTGCTCATCCTCGACGGGACCGTGCGCCGTCCGATCGCGACGCCGATCGCCACCCTGTTCGCCGCGCTCGAGGGTGCCGAGGTCGCGATCGTGGTCGACCCGCCGCTGCTCGTGTTCGACGCGGCCGCGGCGACAGCCGCGCCGCCGCCGCCCGACTGGGTCCGGGTGACCGGCGGTGAGCTCGCCGGTCGCGAGGGTCGCTGGCTCGAGCCGGTCGGGCTCCGCCGGTTCGGGGCCGGGGTCCACCTGGAGGCCGGTCGGATCGCCCTCGGCGACGGCGAGGTGGCGATCGTCGCGATCGCCGACCTCGAGCGCTTCCGCTGACGACGGCCCGAGCGCGGGTCGGCTACCCTCGACGCGTCCCATGTCGGCTCGATCCTCCGTCCCTGTGCCGCCCTTCCCGGACCGGCTCGTCGCGACCACCTCGGTGGAGGCGACCCGCGAGCTGGCCGCCCGCCTGGCGACGGTGGCCCGCCCGGGAGACGTGATCGCCCTGTTCGGTGACCTCGGCGCCGGCAAGACACAGTTCGCGAAGGGCTTTGCGAGCGGGCTCGGCGTGACGAGCACGGTGAACTCGCCGAGCTTCGTCCTGATGGCCGAGCACGGCGGCCGGATTCCGCTCTTCCACCTCGACCTGTACCGCCTCGCCGACGGCGTCGAGCCGCTCGCCGGAGGGCTCATCGACGAGCGGCAGTCGAGCGGTGTCACCCTGATCGAGTGGGCCGAGCGCCTCGGTTCAGGGCTGCCGCGCGAGCGCCTCGAGGTCCGGATCGGCGGGACGGGCGACGAGCCGCGCGAGATCCGGCTCCGGGCGATCGGCGGCGCGGCGGGACGCTACCTCGAGGCCGTCGGTTGAGTCGGGGCGGCGGCGCCCGGTCGGTCCTCGCCTTCGACACGGCGACGACGGTCGCGATCGTCGCGCTGGGATCGGCCGACGGACGCCTGCTCCAGGCCGCGAGCTGGTCGGCCGGCTACCGCCACGGCGAGGAGCTGCTGGCCCGGATCGACGCCCTGCTGACGGACGCCGGGACCGAGCTGGCCGGGCTCGGCGCCGTGGTCGTCGGGACCGGCCCCGGGGCGTTCACCGGGTTGCGCGTCGGGCTGGCGACCGCGAAGGGGCTCGCGCACGGGCTGGGCGTCCCGATCGTCGGGATCCGGACGTCGGCGGCGCTCCAGGCGGCCGTCGGCTCCGTCGCCGCCGTCGCCGCCGTGCCCGGCCGCCGGCCCGCGGACCGAGACCGGACCGATGTCGGCGCCGCCGTCGCGCTGCTCCTCCCGGCCGGCCCGTCCGATCGCGTGTTCGTGACGCCCGACGGGGCGACCTCGCTCGTCCGCGCCGGCGACGAGCCGGCGGTCGAGCCCGGCTGGCTCCTCGCCGCGGTCGACCTCGACGGCCGAGCGCCGGACGATGCCGTCGCGCTCGGCCGGCGCGCCCGCGACGGGCTGGCCGCCGCGCTCGTCGAGGCCGGTGCGGCGCGGCTGGCGGCCGGTCGCCCGGATGACCTGGCGGCGCTCGTCCCGGAGTACGTCACACTGCCGCGCGGGGTGCGCGAGGAGAGCGGAGCGGTGGCGTGGTCGCGCGACCCGAGCTGAGCGTGGCCGTGACGCCGATGGAGCTGGCCGACATCCCGGCGGTCCAGGCGATCGAGGAGGCCAGCTTCAGCGCCCCCTGGCCGCCGAACGCCTACCAGAGCGAGCTCCAGACGAACCGCCTGGCCCACTACCTGGTGATCCGTGTCGGAGCCGAGATCGTCGGCTACGCCGGCCTGTGGCTGATGGTCGACGAGGCCCACGTGACGACGTTCGCGATCCACCCCGACTGGCGCCGGCGCGGTCTCGGCGAGCGGCTCCTCATCGCGGTCCTCGACGTGGCGGCCGATCGCCGCGCCAGCGAGGCTACCCTCGAGGTCCGGCTGTCGAACCTGCCGGCCCGCCGGCTGTACGAGAAGTTCGGCTTTCGGCCCGTCGGGATCCGGCCGCGCTACTACACCGACAACAACGAGGACGCCCTGATCATGACCACGGACCGCCTCGACGGCCCGCCGATGCTCGCCCGTCTGGTCCGCCTGCGCGCCGCGATCGAGGCGGGACCCGAACCGACGATCGGGTCGGAGCCGAAGTCGACCGGGCCGGATGCGCCGCTCAGCGAGCAGCCGGCGCCGGGCCGGCCGGACGGTCGCGGGTGACACTCGGTTGAGCGGCCCACTCCTGCTTGCGATCGAGTCGAGCTGCGACGAGACGGGGATCGCTCTCGTCGAGGGCGGCCGCCGAATCCATGCCAACGTCGTCGCCAGCCAGGTCGCCATGCATGCCGCGACCGGCGGGATCGTGCCCGAGGTCGCGGCCCGGGCGCACCTCCGCTGGGTGGTCCCGGTGCTCGACGCCGCCTGGGCCGACGCCGACGTCGGCTGGGGCGACATCGACGCGGTCGCGGTCACCTACGGTCCGGGGCTGGCGGGCTCACTCCTCGTCGGGGTGAACTTCGCCAAGGCTCTGGCCCACGTCCACGCCAAGCCGTTGATCGGCGTGAACCACCTCGAGGGCCACGTCGAGGCAGGCTGGCTGCTCGATCCCGGCGAGGACCCCGCCGCTCGACCGGAGCCGTCGTTCCCGGTCGTCGCGCTCGTCGTGTCCGGCGGCCACACGTTCCTCGTCGAGATGCGCGACCACGGCGACTACCGCCTGCTCGGCCAGACCGTCGACGACGCTGCCGGCGAGGCGTTCGACAAGGTCGGCCGGCTGCTCGGCCTCGACTACCCCGGCGGACCGGCGATCCAGCGCGCCGCGGAGGGCGCCACCCGGCGCGACCGGCGCTTCCCGCGGGCGTGGCTCGGCGACACCTACGACTTCAGCTTCAGCGGGCTCAAGACGGCCGCGCGGCGGATCGTCGCCTCGGCCCGGGCCGACGCCGGGCTGGACCCCGACGACGCGGTCACGCCGCTCCCGGCCAGCGAGATCGCCGAGCTCGCCTACGGCTTCCAGGACGCGGTCGTCGACGTCCTCGTGAGCAAGACGATCCGGGCCGCGCGCGAGACAGGAGCCCGTGCCATCGTCGTCGGTGGCGGCGTTGCGGCGAACGCCGCGCTCCGGGCACGGATCGAGGGCGAGGCGACCGAGCTCGGCTCTGCCGGTCGTCGTCCCGCGGCCGGGGTTGTGCACGGACAACGGCGCGATGATCGGTGCCGCCGGCGCGCGTCGGTTCGCCGCCGGAGAACGTGCCGGGCTCGACCTGGACGCCCGGCCGTCGCTCCCGCTGGCATCGTGATCGGCTGATGGCGGCGACGGCCCGGCTCGATGCGGCCGACGTCCGACGCACGCTCCGCGAGGCCGGCCTGCGACCGCGTCACGGGCTGAGCCAGAACTTCCTCGCCGATCTCGACGTCCTCGAGGCGATTCTCGCCGAGGCGGCTCCCGCTCCGGGTGGCGCGGTCCTCGAGATCGGGCCCGGGCTGGGCATCCTCACCGGCGGACTGCTCGCGGCGGGTGCCGCGGTGACCGCGATCGAGCTGGATCGCGGGCTGGCCGAGCGGCTGCGGAGCGAGTATGCCCTGCCGATCGCCCGTGCCGGCGAGGATCCCGCCGCGCCGGGCGCGTTGCAGCTCATCGAGGGCGACGCGCTCGACCAGCCCCTCACCCGGCTCGTGCCGGCCCCATACGCCGTGGTCGCCAACCTGCCCTATCACATCACGAGCCCGATCCTCCACCGCCTCCTCGGCGAGCCACCCCGACCCGAGCGCCTCGTGCTCATGGTCCAGCGCGAGGTTGCCGAGCGGATCGCGGCGCGGCCCGGGAAGATGAGCTACCTGTCCGTGTTCGTCCAATACCACGCGACGGTGCGCATCGCCCTCCGCGTCCCATCCGCGGCGTTCGAGCCGGCCCCCGACGTCGAGTCGGCGGTGATCGTCGTCGAGCCGTATCCGGCCGATGATCGTCTCGACCCGGCGACCGAGGAGCGCCTCTGGTGGCTCGTGCAGGCCGCCTTCCGCGAGCGACGCAAGATGCTCCACAACGTCCTGGCCCGGCAGCTCCCGCTGCCCGCCGAGCAGGTGACGGCCGCGCTCGAGGACGCGGGCATCGCCCCCGATCGGCGGCCGCAGACCCTCGACGTCGGGGAGTGGCTGCGCCTCCTCGAGACGATCGAGCGGCGCGGGCCGATCGGGCGCGACCAGCGCGGCCGGCCGGCGCCCGACCGATGACCGGGACGGCGGCCGACCCGACCCGCCGGTTGAGCCCGGTCATCCGGCTGGCCCCGGCCAAGCTCAACCTCAGCCTGGCCGTCGTCGGCCGGCGCCCGGACGGCTTCCACGAGCTCCATTCGGTCATGGTCCCGCTCGGGCTGGCGGACGGGCTCAGCCTGGCCGCGGCCGGCGGAGCCGTGGACACCCTCCACGTCGAGGGATTCGCCACCGGCGCCGGCGGAGACGACCTCGTCCTTCGGGCGATCGGGGCGGCCCGGGAGGCGGTCGGGGCGGGCTGGGCCGGGTCGGGTCCGCCCCCGGCGCTGGCCGCCCGGCTCGAGAAGCGGATCCCGGTCGCCGCGGGGCTGGCGGGCGGGTCGAGCGACGCGGTCGCCGCGCTCGACGGGGCGCTCGAGGCATGGGGCGCGGCGCTGTCGATCCACGAGCGGCTGCGCGTCGCCCTTCGCCTCGGCTCGGACGTGCCGTTCTTCCTCGCCGGTGGCGCGGCGCTCGTCGAGGGCCGGGGCGAGCGGGTGACGCCGCTCCGTGGGATCGTCGGCGAGCCGCCAGGCGTCCTGCTCGTCACGCCGCGGATCGCGATCGCGACCGCCGCCGCGTTCGCCGCGTTCGACGCCGGATCCCGGCCGCCCGGGGCGGCGACCAGGACGAGCTCGAGCCACCTGGCCGACGAGCTGCGCGCCGGCCTGACGGCGAAGGCGCTCGTCGACCGGGCCGGGATCCTCGCCGTGGCCAACGACCTCGTCCCGGCCGCGGCGACGGTCGAGCCGGCTCTCGTCGGGCTCCGCCGCGCCCTGTCGCGCCGGCTCGGCCGGCCGGTCGGGCAATCCGGCTCGGGGCCGACCCTGTGGGTCCTCTATCCTTCGCTACGCGAGGCGGAGGCGGCCGCGGGAGCCCTCCGTGCGGCGGCGGGCGACGGTGAGCTCGTCATCCCGGGCGACGGACCCCCGTTCATCAGCGCGACCACGATCGCCGCCCGGGCGACGGAGGAGAGGAGCGAACGATGACCCGACAGGCGATCTCGACGACGGGCGCCCCCGCGGCGCTCGGACCGTACAGCCAGGCGATCGCGACCGAGACATACCTCTTCTGCTCGGGCCAGATCGGTCTCGATCCCGCCACGGGCGAGCTGGCGACCGGGATCGAGGCGCAGGCCAAGCGCGTCCTCGACAACCTCGGCGCCGTGCTCGGGGCCGCCGGGCTCGGCTGGGAGGACGTCGTCAAGACCACCATCTTCCTCGCCGACATCGGCGATTTCGCGACGGTCAACGAGATCTACGCCGCGCGCCAGGCCGACCCGCCACCGGCGCGCTCGACGTTCGCCGTGGGATCGCTCCCGAAGGGCGCGCTCATCGAGATCGAGGCGATCGCCCGGCGTCGGTGATTCGGCGTCACGATCCCCCTTGACCTGCGGCGCACCATACCGGGATGGGTCTCCGCCCCGAGCACGCCACCGCCCTCGACGGCTACGTCCGCGCGCTGGCCGGCGATACGTCGGCCAACGGCGTCTTCGCCGACGACTACGACGAGACCTACCCCCAGTCGGGCGAGCGGATCGTGGGCGGGGCGAACGCGCTGATCGCGATCGGTCGCCAGCCGGACCCGATGAAGGTCGTCGGCTCGCCCCACTTCACCTCGTGCGGTGACGACCACGCCCTGCTCGAGGCGCTGCTCGACTACGGCGGGACGCCGTGGTGGGTCGTGGTGCTGTTCGAGGTCCACGGATCGCGGCTCCACCACGCCACGGCGTACTTCGGTCCGCCGTTCGACGCCCCCGCCTGGCGTGCCGGATGGGCCGAGCGGTACGACCCGCTCGACCCCGCCGAGTGGGCCGGCGAAGGCGACGGCGCCGAGATCGAGCGAGTCGAGTTCGAGCGCCTCCTGCGCGACTCGCTGATCGGCCGCTACGACCTGATGGGGCCGTCGCTCCATCCCGACTACCGGGGCAGCTTCCCCCAGTCGGGCGAGCGCTTCGACGCGCCCGGCATCCAGGCCGTCGACGAGCACTATCCGGGCGGCCTGCCCGAGATGCAGCCGACCTGGTCGCAGGGCGAGACCGAGCGCTGGATCGTCAATCCGGGCAACGTCCCGATCCGCGTCTCCGGCGGGGGCGACATGTGGGCCGGCGAGATCCTCCTGCACTACCCGTCGGGCGAGCGCTTTCACGGCCTGGCCGTGGAGGTGTTCCGCGGCCGGCGGCTGTGGCGCCAGCGGTTCTACTACTTCGCGCCCTTCGAGGCGGCCACCTTCCGGACCGACCTCGTGCAGCGGTTCGACCCCGAGACCGCGCTCGGCTGAGGCCGGTCGCCCGCCCGCATCGGTCGTTCGGAGCGGGTCCCGGTCGTTTGACACCCCGCTCAGCACGCCCCTACGATGCCGAGGCCCTGATGAAGCCCGAACCAGTCCCGTCTCGGACCGTCGCGATCGTCCTCGCCGCGGGGCTCGGGACGCGGATGAAGTCGCGCCTCCCGAAGGTGCTCCACGAGCTGTGCGGCCGGCCGATGCTCGGCTACGTCATCGATGCCGCTCGTGCCGCCACCGGCGAGCCGCCCATCGTCGTCTACTCGCCGCCCACCGCGGCGATCCGCGAGGCGTTCGCCGGCGTCGCCGAGTTCGCGCTCCAGGACGAGCCGCGCGGGACCGCCGACGCAGTCCTGGCCGGGCTCGGGGCCGTCCCCGACGACGTGGCCGAGCTCCTCGTGGTCTACGGGGACGTGCCGCTCCTCGAGGCTGACCTGCTCGGGGCCCTGCTCGCCCAGCACCGGGCGTCGGCGGCGGCGGTGTCCTTCGTCGGCGTCGTCACGCTCGAGCCCGCCGGCCTCGGACGGATCGTCCGCGACGAAGACGGCGCCGTCATCCGGATCGTCGAGGTCCGCGACGCGACCGAGGACGAGCTCGAGATCGACGAGATCAACGCCGGCATCTACGCGTTCGACGCCGCCTGGCTCCGCAGACGGATCGGCACCCTCAGCCCGTCGCCGGCGACCGGCGAGCTCTACGCCACCGAGCTGATCGCGCTCGCCCGGACCGACGGGCGGCCGGTGGCGACGGTCGACGTCGGCGACGACGGGACGCTGCTCGGGATCAACGACCGGTCGCAGCTGGCCGACGCGACATACCGGCTCCGCGAGCGGATCAACGAGCGCCATCTCCTCGCCGGCGTGACGATGCTCGACCCGACGACGGCGTACGTCGATGCCGGTGTGACCCTGGCGACCGACGTCGTCCTCGAGCCGGACGTCGTGCTCCGCGGCCGCACCTCGATCGGGGAGGGGACCCGGATCGGCGCCGGTTCGCAGCTCGTCGACACCGTCGTCGGCCGCGACTGCCGGATCTGGGCCAGCGTGCTCGAAGGGGCCGAGGTCGAGGACGAGGTCGAGATCGGTCCGTTCGCCCATCTCCGGCCGGGATCCTCGATCGGCCGCGGCGCCCAGCTCGGCAACTTCGCGGAGGTCAAGAACAGCCGGCTCGAGGCCGGGGTCAAGCAGCACCACGTGAGCTACCTCGGGGACGCCCGGGTCGGCCCGCGGACGAACATCGGCGCGGGCACGATCACCGCCAACTACGACGGGACGCACAAGCACCGGACGACGATCGGCGAGGCGGTCTTCCTCGGCGTCGACACGATGCTCGTCGCCCCGGTCGAGATCGGCGACGGGGCGAAGACCGGGGCCGGTGCCGTGGTGACCCACGACGTCCCGCCGGGCAAGCTCGCGGTCGGCGTCCCCGCCCGCATCCGCGAGCCGCGGCCGCCCGATCCGGCGGAGGGCGGCACGGCGGCCTCCGAGCGATGAACCTGCCCGTCACGGAGCTCCTGTTCATCGTCATCCTGACGATCCTCGAGGGGTTCTTCGTGGCCTCCGAGATCGCGCTCGTGTCGATCCGCCGGAGCAGAGTCGAGCAGCTGATCGATGATGGCAACCGCGGCGCCCGCCGGGTGCGCAAGCTGCTCGACGACCCCGGCCGCTTCCTCGCCGTGGCCCAGATCGGGCTGACCTTCCTCGGCTTCTTCGCCTCGGCCTACGCCGCGGTCAGCCTGACCGACCGGCTGACCGGGCTGCTCGAGCAGGTCGACGCGCTGCGCGGCTCGGCGGCCGGGATCGCCCTCGTCATCGTGACGGTCCTGCTGGCGGTGTTCACGATCATCTTCGGTGAGCTCGTCCCCAAGACGCTCGCGCTCGCCTTCCCGGAGCGGTTCGCGCTGGCAGTCTCGGGCCCGATCGACGTCATCGGCCGGATCCTCACCCCCCTCGTCGCGCTGCTGACGGGGGTGACCCGGGCGGTCACCCGGCCGTTTGGGGCCGACCCGTCGCAGGAAAGCCAGATCACCGCCGAGGAGCTCCGCCTGATCGTGGAGCGGGGCGGCCAGCAGGGCGTCCTCGAGGCCGAGGAGGAGCAGATGATCAACGCCGTCATCGAGCTCGGCGATCGCCGCCTCCACGAGGTGATGGTCCCCCGGATCGACATCGTCGCCCTGCCGGCCAGCGCGACCTTCGCCCAGGCGATCGACACGATCGTCGAGGAGGGTCACAGCCGGGTGCCGGTGTACCAGGAGTCGATCGACGAGATCGTCGGGATCCTGTACGCCAAGGACCTCCTCCCGTTCCTCAAGACCGAGAGCGTCCCGCGGCCGGCGATCACGACGATCCTGCGGACGCCGGTCTTCGCCCCCGAGTCGATGTCGATTGACGACCTGCTCCACGACTTCCAGCGCAAGAAGGTCCACCTGGCGATCGTCCTCGACGAGTACGGCGGGACGGCGGGGCTCGTGTCGATCGAGGATCTCCTCGAGGAGATCGTCGGCGAGATCCAGGACGAGTACGACGAGGAGGAGGAGATGATCGTCCGCCTCTCCGACGACGAGATCCGGATCGACGGCCGGGTCGCCGTCGGGGAGCTCGCCGAGCTGTTTGACACGACGATCGAGCTCGAGGACGAGGACGAGTACGACACGATCGGCGGGCTCGTCTTCCATCGGGTCGGCCGGATCCCGGTCCCCGGCGACCAGGTCGAGGTCGACGGCCTCCGCCTGACCGTCGAGTCGACTGACGGGCGCCGGGTGGGCAAGGTGCTCGCCATCCGCGAGCATCGCGCCGAAGGCGACGTCGATGACGAGGCCGACCGCTAGGCCGTCGCGACCGGATCGCCGGTCCGCACCGCCCCCGACGTCCGGCTAGGCGCTGATCACCGAGACGATGATCCGCTCGAGGCCGGCCCGCGCAGCGGCGTCCACGGTCCCGGCCGCGTCGAGCTCGGCGAGCGCCTCGTCGCGGTGGCGGTGGGCCTGGTCGCGGGTGTAGTCGCGGGCGCCGCTCCGCTCGAGGATCGCGATCGCCTCGGCGACCTCCGCGCCGGTCGGCGACCCGGCCGCCTGGATCTCCCGCAGCCGCGCGCGGTCCGCGGCGGTGCCGTGCTCGAGGGCATAGATGACGGGCAGCGTCTTCTTATGCCGGACGAGGTCCGTCGGCTCCTTGCCCGTCGACTGCTCCTGGCCCCAGATCCCGAGCAGGTCGTCGTTGAGCTGGAAGGCGAGCCCGAGCGCCCAGCCAAAGGCGCGATAGCGGGCGATGACCGCCTCGTCGTCGGTCGCGAGCAGCGCGCCGGCCTCAATCGAGGCGCTGATGAGCGCCGCCGTCTTGCGCCCGATCATGTCGAAGTAAAGCTCGACCGACATCGCCTCGTCGTGCTCCGAGGTCCAGATGTCGATGTACTGGCCCTCGCACAGCGCGACGCAGGTCGTGTCGTACAGGCGCATCAGCCGGAGGACCTTCGTGTCACTGAAGCCGAGGTCGGTCAGCCGGTGGAGGGCGACGCGGCTGAGGCTGAACAGCATGTCGCCGGTGTTGATCGCCTGGGGGATCCCGTGCCGCGCCCAGAGCGTCGGACGGTGCCGCCGCTCGACGTCGCCGTCCTCGATGTCGTCGTGGACGAGGCTGAAGTTGTGGCCGAGCTCGACGGCCGCGGCGCCGGGCAGGGCCGGCTCGTAGCGGCCGGTGATCGAGGCGTAGGCGAGCAGCCCGAGGAGCGGGCGCATGCGCTTGCCGGTCGACGCACCGACGCCGTCGAGACCGAGGTGGTAGCGGACCATCTCGTACACGCCGTGGGTGGACGGGTCCCGATCGCGGACGAGCGACAGGATCTCGTTCTCGGTCGCGGCGATCAGCTCGCTGATCTCGAAGCGCGGCGTCGTGGCGGTCATTGGGGCCGAGTGTACCCGCGGACAACGTGTTCGTCCAAGGTAGCCTGTTCCATCACGATGCGGCCCGCCGTCGTGGCCGCGGCGTCCGGCGGTGCTACCGTGAACGACGTGCCCCGGCCGCGAACGTTCACCACCGACGCCATCGTCCTCAGCCGGTTCGACCTCGGCGAGGCGGACCGCGTGCTCACCCTCATCACGCCCGCCGACGGCAAGCTCAAGGCGATCGCCAAAGGCGTTCGCCGCCCGACGAGCCGGCTCGGTGGGAGCGTCGAGCCGTTCGCCGAGCTGCGCATCCAGCTGGCCCACGGCCGGACCTTCGAGGTCGTGACCCAGGTGAGCGTGGGTCACGCGTGGCTGCGGCTGCGCGACACGCTCGAGCCGGCGGCCACGGCCTGGTACCTCGCCGAGCTGGCCGACCGGTCGCTCGAGGAGCGGCACCCGGCCGAGCCGCTCTACCTGCTCCTGCGCCGAGCCTACGAGCTGCTCGACGCCGGGATGGCCCCGGGACGGGTGGCCCGCTGGTACGAGATGCGGCTGACCGACGAGCTCGGGATGCGGCCCGAGGTCGATCGCTGCGTCGAGTGCGACCGGATGCTGGAGGCGACCGATACCTTCCGCTGGGTCCCGCCGCTCGGCGGCGTGCTCTGCCAGCGCGAGGCGGGCCCGCCGGTCGAGCGGACGGGCCTCTCGCTCGACGCGCTCAAGCTGCTCAAGGCCTACCAGCGGATGGACGTCGAGGGGCTCGCCCAGCTCCGGATCGCGCCGTCGGTCGAGCGCGAGGTCGAGACGGCGATGCGCGACTTCGTCCGGGTGGCGCTCGAGCGCGACGCCCGCTCGCTCCCGTTCCTCGACGAGGTCCGCGCCGCGCGCTGACCCACTCGGACCAACGACAGGAGGCGCTCCATGCTCGATCTCAGCACCGACAAGGGGGCGGCGGCCGCCCGCCGCCTCGAGACCGAGCTCGTCGTCTGGCTGACCACGGTGACCCCGGCCGGCCAGCCGCAGAGCTCGGCGGTCTGGTTCCTGTGGCGCGACGGCGAGTTCCTCGTCTACAGCCTGCTCGACTCGCCACGGGTGCGGAACCTCGAGGCCAACCCGAAGGTGGCCCTCCACCTCGTCGGCGACGCCGAGGCGAACGACGTGCTGTCGATCGAGGGCGAGGCGCGGATCGACCGAACGGCGGGCGGAGCCGACACCGTGCCGGAGTTCATCGCCAAGTACCGCCACCTCGTCGTCGACCAGTACGGCTGGACCGTAGAGCAGTACGCCGGGCACTACCCGCTGGCGATCCACATCCGCCCGGTCCGCGTCCGGTTTAGCTGACGGCCGGCGCAGGCCGGCCCGTGTGCCTGCCGCAGTCGCCCCACCCGCCGGACCCGCGGCGGCCTCCATGGAACCGCACCGGACCCCAGCTCTCCGCACCGCCCGTCCGGCTAGAATGGGCGGGGCGAGCCGGGACGCGCCAGCATTCGAGCACGGGTGGATGCCGGAGGTGGCGTGCGGACCCTGGCGGTCATGAATCACAAGGGTGGTGCGGGCAAGACGACGACCTCGGTCAACCTGGCCGCGGCGATCGGCGAGACCGGGTCCCGGGTCCTCCTCATCGACCTCGATCCCTCGGCTTCGGCTTCGGAGTGGATCGGCGTCCGCGACGACAGCCGCGCGATGTTCGACGTCTTCGTCGGCTCGGTCGACTTCGCGTCGCTCGCCCAGCGCACGATCGTCCCGGGACTCGACATCGTGCCCGCGTCGCCGTGGCTGGTCACCGCCGAGCGGACGCTCATGGGCGACCTCGCCGCCGCGTTCGTGCGCGCGATCAACCGGCTGCCGGCCAACTGGGACATCGTCGTCGCCGACTGCCCGCCCTCGATCGCCTACCTCAGCGTCGCCGCGCTCACCGCGTTCCACGAGGTGCTCATCCCGGTCGAGACGCACGCCATCGCGCTGCCCGGCGTGGCCAGCCTCGTCCGTGAGATGGACCAGATCCGGCTCGGGCTCAACCCGTCGCTCGGGGCGCCGCGCATCCTCGCCGGGCGGGTGAACCGGACCGTCCACTCACGAGAGGTGCTCGAAGAGCTGCGCCGGACCTATGGCGACCTCGTGCTGACGGCGACGATCCGCGACAGCGTCCGTCTCGCCGAGGCCGCCGGGCTGCGTCTCCCGATCACCCTGAGCGCGCACGACAGCCGCGTGGCCAACGACTTCCGCGCCGTCGCGGCCGAGATCATGGGCGTGCCGCTTCCGACGGTCTCCACGGAGACGGCCGGCGAGCCGGGCGGCTGGCGCCGCTGGCTGCTGCGCACCCCGGTCTCGCGCTGACCGGCGATGGACGGCGCGGCGCTCCTCGGTCTCCTGCTCGTGCTGGTCGTCCTGGACACGGTCACCATCGGCGGGCTGCTGGTGGTGACCCTGCACGACCGGCGCGCGAGCCGGGGTCAGCCGCCGGCGTCGTGGCCGGCACCGTCGGGGACCGAGGCGACGCGAGCGGCCGCCGAGGCGCCCCGGGCGGCGGCGGACCCGCTGGCCGACGCGATCACCGCATTCCTCGACCGGCCGGACGGCCTGTTCCGGACCGGATCGGCCGGTCGAAGCGTGGCGTCCGGACCGCCGCCGGCCGTGCCCGGACGGCCGCCGGCCGTGCCCGGACCGCCGCCGGCCGTGCCCGGACTGCCGCCGGCCGTGCCCGGACTGCCGCCGGCCGTGCCCGGACTGCCGCCGGCCGTGCCCGGACTGCCGCCGGCCGTGCCCGGACCGCCGTCGGCCGTGCCCGGACCGCCGTCGGCCGTGCCCGGCCCCGCTCCAGCGCCACGCCCAGATTCGGACGACCGCCGGCCGGCCACGACGCCCCCGAGCCGCTACGTCGCGTCCGGCACCTCGGCCTCGGTCGAGCCGGGCCGAGGGGCCGGAGCGGTGGTCCCCAGCCGTCCGTTCGCCCCCGTCGCCGGGCCTGCCGCCGGGCCGGCTGGCGGGATGCGGACCGCCGACCGCCGGCCGGCGATGCGGCTCGATGTCGGGCTCGTCGGGCGTGACGCCCGATCGGCCACGGCGAGGGGCGCCGCGATCCGGCTTGGTCCGGTGATCGGCGGCCTCCTCCGCGAGCGCACCCGGGCGGGCGACACCGTGGTGGCCAGCGGACCCGGCCGGTTCGCGGCGATCCTCCCGGATGCCAGCCGCGCCGGCGCGGCCGCCCTGGCCGAGCGGCTCGAGGCCGGCTGCGATGCCTGGCTCGCGGCCGAGCTGCCGCCACTCCGGCTCGAGCTCGCGATCGGTGAGCAGCCGGGCGGCCTTCCCCCCGCGCCGCCGGCGCCCAGCCGGGTCGTCGACCCCGACCGGCGCCGCTCGATCCGGTCGGCCACGTGAAGCACCCGCTCGCAGCTAAGCCGCGGTGCATCGCCGCACCGATCCGCGGGGCCGTCCCCGATGGGTGCGGTGGGGTTGGGTGTCGATTGGAACGAAACCGATAGAACGTTCGTACTGGACTTTGGCCGCCAATTCGGCCATATTTGGAGCATCATCGCGATGGTCCGGCGAGTGCCGGGCACCGGGACATCATCGGATCGGTATCGATCCTAGGAGGAACTGACCATGCGGACAGGGGTCCGTCACCGGTTGGTCCATGGCCCGGGGGGCCGTTGGATCCGCCCGCTGGGGTGGGCGGCGGCCGCCTCACTCCTGGCGTTGTCGCTCGCAGGACCGGCCGCAGTGGGTGCCGCCAGCCCGCCGTTCCCGACGTACGGATCGGCCACAGTCGACGGCCTGACCGCCGACTGGAACCTGAGCGCCGACAAGTTCGCCGACATGACCGACGCGGGCAATGCGGCGAAGCCCGTGGTCGCCCGGCTGTACCTGCGCTACGACTGCTCGAGCGAGACGCTGTTCGCGCTCGTCCTCGGCGTCGACGGCACCCAGTTCCGGCAGACGCGCCCGGAGAACGCCTACATCCGGATCGACGGTGCGGGCAAGGCGGTCAGCGGGCTCAGCGGCAACGACGGCACGCCCCCGGACTTCTCGTGGGTGAACCCGGACGGGACGCTGGCCGACGGCTTCGAGGGGTCGCTCCCCCTGGCGCCGGGCAGCCACACGGTCTGGGCCCACATCCTGAGGCCGGACAACAGCGCCGACGGCTACCAGAGCGTCGACACGAGCCCACGGAACGTCCCGCTCGAGCCGACCTGCGCGGTCGCCACGCCCACCCCCACGGCCACTCCGACCCCGACCCCGACCCCGAGCGGCGAGGTCGAGGCGACGGCCACGCCGACGTCGAAGCCCACGGGCGGCGTCCACGGCGCGACGGCGACCCCCAAGGTCACCCTCCCGCCGACGGCGACGATCGGCTCGAGCGAGCCGCCGACGGCCTCCCTGTCGATGGTCTTCCTCGGGCTCGGCCTCGTCATCGCGGGGGCGCTCGTCCTCCTCGACCGGCCCCACCTGGCTTCCGGACGGCGCCGCCGCTGACCCCGGAAACGATCGGCCGTGGCCCCTGCCGCGGCCGATCGCAACCCGATCGCCGTGCGGCCCTCATCCCGGCACGGATGAGGGCCGTGGCATGACCGGGAGGCGTCGTCGCAGCGGGCTGGCGCTCGTTCTGGCCGCCGGCGCGGCTGCGCTCGGCTGGGCGGGCTTCCATGCGGTTCCCCAGCGGGTCGCGCGGCAGAAGAACCCCGTCGGCCGCCGCCCGCCGTACGTCATCTCGGACGCGACGCGCGACCTCCACCAACGACTCCTCGTGGTCGACCTCCATGCGGACACGCTGCTGTGGGGCCGTGACCTCCTGGCGCGGGCGCGACACGGGCACCTCGACCTGCCCCGGATGGTCGAGGGCGGCATCGCGCTTGAGGGCCTGGCGGTGTGCACGAAGGTCCCGCACGGGGCCAACCTCGACCGCAACGACGACCGGAGCGACGATGTCACCCTGCTCGCGATCGCGCAGCGCTGGCCCCCGGCGACGTGGCGCAGCCTCCCGGCGCGAGCGCGCTACCACGCCCTAAGGGCCCGGGCGATGGCCGACCGCTCGGGCGGCCGCCTGACCTTCATCGGCACGCAGGACGACCTGGCGGGCTATCTCGCCCGGCGGCGGGTCGACCACGGGATCGGTGCCGCGTTCCTCGCGATCGAGGGTGCCCATGCCCTCGATGGGGAGCCGGCCAACCTCGACCGGCTGGTCGAGCTCGGATACCGGATGGTGTCGCCGACCCACTTCTTCGACAACGCCTTCGGCGGCTCGGCGCACGGAGTCGCGAAGGGCGGGCTGACCGCGGCGGGACGCGAGCTCATCGCCCGGATGGAGGCACGCTCGGTGATCGTCGATGTCGCGCACGCCTCGAGCCGGACGATCGACGACGTGCTCGCTCTGGCGACCCGGCCGGTCGTGGCGTCGCACACCGGGGTGCGCGCCTGCTTCGACTCGATCCGCAACCTGAGCGACGACCATGTCCGCGGGATCGCCGCGACCGGCGGTCTCGTCGGGATCGGCTTCTGGCCGACGGCCACCGGCGGCGACGACGTCAGCGCGATCGTCCGCTCGATCGCCGCCGCCGTCCACCTCGCCGGCGTGGCGGCGGTCGGGCTCGGCTCGGACTTCGACGGCGCGGTGCCGGTCCCGTTCGACGCCAGCGGCATCGCGCTCGTCACGGATGGCCTGCTCCGCGAGGGATTCTCTGACGACGACATCGCGGCGATCGTCGGCGCGAACGCGCTGCGCGTCCTGGGGGCCGGATTGCCCATCGGCTGAGCCGGGCCGCATCACGGGCCTGGCCCGGCCGGTCTGCTAGCATCGGCCGACCAACGTCACCCGCGACCGTCCCTGCCACGGCCGGTCGCCGAAGCGGAGCCCGCCCGTCGTGACCGACCCCGACCCCCGAGATCCGGACGCCGTCGCGCCCGCCGTCGCGAGCCTCGACACGATCGTGTCGCTGGGCAAGCGGCGCGGCTTCATCTTCCCGTCGTCGGAGATCTACGGCGGGATCAACGCCGTGTGGGACTACGGGCCGCTGGGCGTCGAGCTGAAGAACAACGTCAAGCGCGCCTGGTGGCGGGCGATGGTCCAGCTCCGCGACGACGTCGTCGGCCTCGACGCCGGGATCCTGATGCACCCCCAGGTCTGGGTGACGTCGGGCCATGTCGGCTCGTTCTCGGACCCGCTCGTCGAGTGCGCCACCTGCCACCGCCGCTACCGGCTCGACGAGCTGCCCGGGGCCGAGCACCTGTCGGCGACGGAGCTCCGCGACGAGACCGTCGTCGAGCGGCTCGGGCTGACCTGCCCGGTCGACGGCGGGCCGCTGTCGGCACCGCGCCGGTTCAACCTCATGTTCGAGACGCACATGGGCCCCGTCCAGGACGAAGGCTCGATCATCTACCTGCGGCCGGAGACCGCCCAGGGCTCGTACGTCAACTTCAAGAACGTCCAGCAGTCGACCCGCAAGAAGATCCCGTTCGGGATCGCCCAGATCGGAAAGAGCTTCCGGAACGAGATCAGCCCGGGCAACTCCGTCTTCCGGACGCGCGAGTTCGAGCAGATGGAGATGCAGTACTTCGTGCGGCCCGGCGATCCGGCGACGGCCGCGTTCGACGACTGGCTGCCTCGCCGGCGGGCGTGGTACGAGGCATACGGCGTGGCCCCGGCTCGGCTGCGGCTGCGCGAGCATGCTCCCGACGAGCTGGCCCACTACGCCAAGCGGGCGATCGACGTCGAGTACCGCTTCCCGTTCGGCTGGAAGGAGCTCGAGGGCATCCACAACCGGGGCGACTTCGACCTGTCCCGCCACAGCGAGGCGTCCGGCGAGCGGCTCGACTACTTCGACCCGGCAACCGAGGAGCGGTTCATCCCGTGGATCGTCGAGACCGCCGCGGGTGCCGACCGCGCGGCGTTCACGTTCCTCATCGACGCCTATCGCGAGGAGACCGTCCGCGGCGAGACCCGCGTCTCGCTCGCGCTCCACCCGGAGCTTGCCCCGTACAAGGTCGCCGTCCTGCCCCTGCTCAAGAAGCGGCCCGAGATCGTCGAGCTGTGCCACCGGATCAAGGCCGACCTGCAGCAGGACCTGATGGCCGTCTACGACGACACGGCGGCGATCGGCAAGCTCTATCGCCGCCAGGACGAGATCGGGACCCCGTGGTGCGTCACGGTCGACGTCGAGTCGCTCGACGACGGTGCCGTGACCCTGCGCGAGCGCGACACGATGACCCAGGAGCGCATCCCGGTCGAGGGGATCAAGCAGGCGGTCCTCGACCAGCTGGCCGCCGCCCGCCCGTAGGCTCGTCGCGCGCCCGCAGGCCTCGCCGCGGCCGGCCGCGTCCGCCGGCTACGTCTCGGCCGCCGCCGACGTACCATCGCCGCGGACGACCGCCGGGTACGGTCCCGCTGAAGCGCATGCTCGCTGGCACCACAAGGGGGTTCCGTGCCCGTTCGGATCCGCGGCAGCTGGAGCGCCGCGCTCGTCCTCCTCGCCGTCCTCCTGCTTGCCGTGCCGGCCGGTCCGGCATCCGCGGCGACGTCCGCGGCCCGTCCCGTCCGAGCCGCGGACGCGGCCGCGCCCGGCGGTCGCCTCGTGGTGGTCTGGCGCACCGCCGCGCCCGACGTGCTGCGGCTGGCCGGCGTCCGCACGTTTGCGCGTTCGGCGACCGCGCAGCGGACGGTCGTGGCCGCGCTCCCGGGCCGGGCCGGCGGGCTGGCCGCCACGCTCCGGGCCGACCCGCGCGTCCTCGGCGTCGTGCCGGACGCCGTCGTCCATGCGTCCGCGTTCCCGGCCGACCCGCCGTCCGATCCGCTCTACCCCGGCCAGGGCGATCTCGCCCAGATCGACGTCCCGGCGGCCTGGTCGACCACGACCGGCGACCCGAGCGTGGTCGTCGCGGTGATCGATAGCGGCGTTGACCTAAGCCACCCCGACCTCGCCGGCGTCAGCGTCGTGGCACCGCGCAACGAGACCTTCAACTCGACCGACGTGACCGACGACTACGGGCACGGGACCCATGTCGCGGGCACGATCTTCGCCGGGACCGACAACGGCACGGGCATGGCCGGGATCGCGCCGCACAGCTCGCTGATGCCGATCAAGGTCCTGGACGGGAGCGGATCCGGCTACTTCTCTGACGTCCTCGACGCCGTCGACTGGGCGCGGACCCACGGCGCCGAGATCATCAACCTGTCGCTCGGTGGCCTCCTGACGCCCGACGAGATCGCGCTCTTCCAGCCGACATTCAGCGCGGCGCGGGCTGCGGGGATCCTGATCGTCGCCGCCGCCGGCAACAGCGGCAACGGGCTGATGTTCTACCCGGCCGGGCTCCAGGGCGTGGTCTCGGTCGGGGCGATCGACTCGGGCAACGCGGTCGCTGACTTCTCGACGGTCAACCGCGCCGTCGACCTCGCCGCGCCGGGGGTCGACACGCTGTCAACGGTGCCGTCCGACGTGGACCCGTCCGGCTACGAGCGCGATTCGGGCACGAGCATGGCGGCGCCTCACGTCGCCGGGGTCGCGGCCCTCGTCCTCGCCGCCCGGCCGGCGTTGAGCGTCGGCGCGCTCGAGGGTGTCCTCCGCGCGAGCGCCGTCGATCTCGGGCCGGCAGGTCGTGACGACGCCTACGGGTCGGGACTGGTCGACGCCGCCGCAGCGCTGGCCGCGGCCGTCCCGTCGCCGCTGCCCGACTTCGATCCGGCCCCCGGCCCGAGCGGTCCGCTGGACATCGCCTTCACGGCGCCGGTCGCCCCGATCCGCCAGAACGCCACGTCGACGACGGTCGCCTGGACGGTCAGCCACGCCACGATCGATGGACTCCTCGTCCGCCTGAGCTGGCGGCTCGTCCACGGCGGCGCCTGCCCCGGGCTCGACGGCGAGATCGACGACTACCGGATCTTCGACTTCGTCAGCCCGACGCTGGACAGCGGGCTCCTGCCCGGGTCGTGCTACCGCTACGAGGCGATCGGGGTGGACGAGAACGGGGAGATCGGCGACGTGGTCAGCACCGCCGTCACCGTCAACGACCACGTCCGGCCGGCGATCCGGGCGCGCACGCCGCGCTCCGGCGCAGCTGGTGTAGCCAGGGCGTTGTCACCGTCGATCCGGTTCTCCGAGCCGGTCAGCGGGGTCAGCGCGACGACGCTCCGGCTGCGCAACCTCACGACCGGCCGCTGGGTCAACGCCCGGGTCAGCTATGACCCGGTCGAGTTCCGCGCGACGATCGACCCGCGACTGTGGATGATTCCGGGCGATCGGTATGCGGTCTACGCCAGTGCGGCGATCCGCGACGGATCGGGCAACCGGCTCCTCGCCACGCACTGGTCGTTCACCGTCCGGCGCTGAGGTCAGTTTTCCGGCGTTCTGGCGTCGGTTCCACGCGATCCGCGAGCGCCGTCGACTCAGCCGGCCGTCGCCTCGGCCGCCGCGGGCGTCTGGGCCGGGGTCGCCGCACCCGCGGGCGCCGGATCGAGGTAGGCGGCGATCGACGCGGCGGCTCGCTTGCCGTCGCCCATCGCCAGGATGACCGTCGCCGCGCCGCGGACGATGTCGCCGCCGGCGAACACGCCCGGCATGCTCGTCATTCCGGTCTCGTCGATCTCGATGTAGCCCCACTCGTTGACCCGCAGGTCGGGTGCCGTGGAGGTCAGCAGCGGGTTCGAGCGGGTCCCGATCGCGACCACCACCATCTCGCACGGGATCTCGAACTCCGAGCCGGGGACCGGCTCCGGCCGGGCCCGTCCGGAGGCGTCGGGCTCGCCGAGCGTCATGCGCGTGCAGCGCAGCGCGCGCACCCAGCCGGCCTCGTCACCCAGGACTTCGAGCGGGGCGGTCAGAAGATCGAAGCGGACGCCCTCCTCCTCGGCATGGTGGGCCTCCTCGGCCCGGGCCGGGAGCTCCTCGCGCCCGCGGCGGTAGACGATGACCGCCTCGTCGGCGCCGAGGCGCCGGGCGGTGCGGACCGAGTCCATGGCCACGTTCCCACCGCCGACGACGGCAACCCGCTGCCCGTGGAGCACCGGCGTGTCGGCGCCGCGGTTCCAGGCGCCCATCAGGTTGACCCGGGTGAGGTACTCGTTGGCCGAGTAGACGCCCTTGAGGTTCTCGCCCGGGACGTTCATGAACACCGGCAGCCCGGCACCGACGGCCAGGAACACCGCGTCGAACCGGGCGCGCAGCTCGGGCAGGGTGAAGGTCTTGCCGATGACGGCATTCTTCTCGATCGTGACCCCGTCGGCGACCAGCCGCTCGACCTCGCGGGCGACGATGTCCTTGGGCAGGCGGAACTCGGGGATCCCGTAGACCAGGACGCCGCCGGCGGCGTGGAACGCCTCGAACACGGTCACGGCGTAGCCGCGCTTGACGAGCTCGCCCGCGGCCGTCAGGCCGGCCGGCCCGGAGCCGACGATCGCCACCGAGTGCCCCGCCGGGGCGTGCTCGGCGTGGGTCATCGCCTCGGGGTGGTGCTGCGCCCAGTCGGCCACGTAGCGCTCGAGGTAGCCGATGGCGACCGGCTTGCCCTTGATGCCCCGCAGGCAGACGCCCTCGCACTGGGTCTCCTGGGGGCAGACCCGGCCGGTCACGCAGGGCAGCGCGTTGTCGTCGAGGAGCAATTCCGCGGCGGCATGGATGTCGCCGCGCGCGACGAGGTCGACGAAGCGCGGGATATTGACCCGGACCGGGCAGCCCTCGATGCACTTGGGGTTCTTGCACTGGAGGCAGCGCTCGGCCTCGGCGATCGCGAGCAGCTCGCTGTAGCCCATGTTGACTTCCGAGAAGTCATGGGCGCGGAGGTCGGCCGGTCGCTCGGGCATCGGGTGACGCTCGATCGCCATTCGCTCCTTCGCGGTCAGCGGGACGCGCTCCAGCGGCGGACGGTCCTCGGGGACGCGTTCGGTCATGCCGGCACCTCGGACACTGGCTTCGCGCTCGACGCGCCGGCCGGGACGGCGGCCCCGGCAGCCCGGGCGAGGCCCGGGATGAGGCAGGCCGCCCGGCGCTCGAGGGCGTCCTGCTCGAACTGGCGGTACGTGGTCAGCCGGTCGGCCAGCACGGCGAAGTCGACCTGGTGGCCGTCGAACTCGGGGCCGTCGACGCAGGCGTAGCGGGTCGTGCCGTCGACCACCACGCGGCAGCCGCCGCACATCCCGGTCCCGTCGACCATGATCGCGTTGAGCGAGACCGTGGTCGGGATCGCATACGGCCGGGTCAGCTCCGCGACGGCGCGCATCATCGGCACCGGGCCGACCGCGTAGACGGCGTCGATCCCGCCGGCGGCGCACAGGTCGGCGAGCGCCTGGGTCACGAATCCGGGGCGGCCGTAGCTCCCGTCGTCGGTGCAGGTGACGACGTCGCCGGCTGCACGCAGCTCGTCCTCGAGGATGACCCACTCGTGCGACCGCCCGCCGATGACGCTGGTCACCGCGACGCCGCGCCGGTTGAGCTCCTGCGCGATGGGCAGGATGACCGCCGTGCCGACACCGCCACCGACGCACACGGCGTGGCCGGTCGCGATCAGGTCGGTCGGTCGGCCGAGCGGCCCGGCGATGTCCTCGATCGCGTCGCCGACGCCGAGCTCGACGAGGTCGATCGTGCTCTTGCCGACGCCCTGGATGATCAGGCTGATCGTGCCCGCGGCAGCATCCGCGTCGGCGATCGTGAGGGGGATCCGCTCGGCGCCGTCGCCCAGGCGGACGATGACGAACTGGCCGGGTTGCCGGATCTCGGCGATCCGGGCAGCCTCAACGACGAGCCGGGTCACGTTCGGCGAGAGCTGGCTCTTGGCAACGACGGGGTGCATGGACGCTCTTCGTGCGGGTTCCGCGATGATCGTCGCAGCCGCGCCTACCAGAACGTATTCGCCAATGCGCATGAACCGGCGTGCCGAAGGTCACCGCGGACCGGGACCCTCGGACGCTCAGCGGCCCAGGAGCGCGGCGTCCTTGCCCTTCGGCCAGTAGAGCTCCTTCTTGACGTGGAACTCGGGGAAGCCGCGGTTCATCAGCTCGGACTCGACGTTGAGGATCATGTCGGGGTTGCCGCAGATGTAGACGACCGTCCGGTCGGGGCGCAGGCCGAGGTCCTTGCACAGCCGGCCGACGACGGTCTCGGCGCGGCCGGTCAAACCGGACCAGCCGGCGTTGCGCGGGTCGTTCGGCCGCGAGATCGTCGGGACGTAGCGCAGGGGATAGGTCCGGTCGCGCTCCCATGCCTCGAGCTCGTCGCGGTAGCCGAGCTCCTCGACGTACGAGCAGCCGTGGAGGACGACCGTCTTCCGCGGCGCGCCGTCGACCTGGCTCTGGCGGATCATGGACATGAACGGTGCGATGCCGGTTCCGGTCGACACGAACAGGTGGGTCCGCGAGTCGTCCGGCTCGAGCAAGAACTTGCCCTTCGGCCCGATCATCCGCATCGCGTGCCCGAGCGGCAGGCGCCACAGCAGGGTGGTGAAGCGCAGGATCGGCACGAGCCGGACATAGAACTCATAGCCGCCGTCCGCGGCCTCGACCGGCGGCGAGGCCACGGAGTACGGTCGCTGGACGAGCTTGCCGTCGGCGAACACGCCGATGGTCATGTACTGGCCGGGTTCGAACGGCGTCGGCTGCCCGTCGAAGCGGACCCAGAAGTAGCCGAGGTCGTCGGTTTCGTCGACCCGCCGGACGAGCCGGGCGTTGTACTGCTCGGCTGTGGCCTGGATCTCGCGGCCGTCCTGCTCGTGCTCGGTCATTCCGTGGCGTGCCTCTCGGGTGCGGTTGGCGCCAGTCTACCGATGCCCGGACGGCCCGACCCGCACCATCGCCGCAGGCCGGTCGCAACCCGGCGCTCCGGATCGGGTCCGCGCGGGCACGGGTACAATCGAGCCGATCCTGAACGTGTAATCGCCGCGTTGCGGCGGTCCGACCACGACCCGGAGGGACCCCGCCCCATGACTGACACCGCCACCAGCTCGACCGAGCGCGCGCACCGCGCCGCGAAGCGCTACATCTATGCCTGGGGCGACGGCCGGGCCGAGGGCGACGCGACGATGCGCGACCTCCTCGGCGGCAAGGGCGCCGGCCTGGCCGAGATGACCCTCGCGGGGCTTCCCGTCCCGCCCGGGTTCACGATCACCACCGAGGCGTGCAACGACTACTTCGCGGCCGGCGAGCGCCTGCCCGACGGGCTGTGGGAGGACGTGCTCGAGGCGGTTCGGGCCGTCGAGCGCGAGACGGGCAAGGGCTTCGGCGATGCCGCCAACCCGCTGCTCGTCAGCGTCCGGTCGGGCGCGAAGTTCTCGATGCCCGGGATGATGGACACGGTCCTCAACCTCGGGCTCAACGAGCAGACGCTGCATGGCCTCATCGCGCTGACCGGCAACGAGCGCTTCGGCTGGGACGCCTACCGGCGGTTCATCCAGATGTTCGGGCGGATCGTGATGGGCGTCGACGGGGAGCGGTTCGACCACGCCCTCGATACGGCCAAGAGCGCCCACGGTGCGACGCAGGACACGGACCTCGACGCGGCGGCCCTGCGTGAGGTCGCCGACGCGTACAAGGCGATCGTGCGCGCCGACACGGGCCGCGACTTCCCGGCCGACCCGTACGACCAGCTCGACCTCGCGATCAAGGCCGTCTTCGCCAGCTGGTTCGGCAAGCGCGCCCACGACTATCGCGAGAACCAGAAGATCGCCCACGACCTCGGCACGGCCGTGAACATCGTCACGATGGTCTTCGGCAACATGGGCGACGACTCGGGGACTGGCGTGGCGTTCACCCGCGACCCGAACACGGGCGCGAAGGAGCTCTACGGCGAGTACCTCACGAACGCGCAGGGCGAGGACGTCGTTGCCGGCATCCGCACGCCCCAGAAGATCAGCCATCTCGCCCAGGACCTGCCGAGCGCCTACGAGGAGTTCCAGCGGATCGCCGAGCGGCTCGAGCACCACTACCGCGACGTCCAGGACCTCGAGTTCACGATCGAGCGGGGCCGGCTGTTCATGCTCCAGACGCGGAGCGCGAAGCGGACCGCGGCAGCGGCGGTGAAGATCGCCACCGACATGGTCGCCGAGGGCGTGATCACGAAGGAGGAGGCACTCGCCAGGATCGAGCCGGCCCACGTCGACCAGCTCCTCCGCGACCAGTACGACCCGGCTGCGCGGAAGACCGCCGTCCGGGTCGCCAAGGGTCTCAACGCGTCGCCGGGTGCGGCGGTCGGTCGGGCAGTCTTCTCGGCCGACGACGCGGTCGCCTGGGTCGATCGTGGCGAGAAGGTCGTGCTCGTCCGGATCGAGACGTCGCCCGACGACTTCCATGGCATGGCTGTGGCACAGGGGATCCTCACCGCCCGCGGCGGGGCCACTTCGCACGCTGCCGTCGTCGCCCGCCAGATCGGCAAGCCGTGTGTCGCCGGGTGTGCCGAGCTCGTCATCGACTACGGCACGAAGACCGCACGCAGCTCGGAGACCGGGGCCCGCTTCGCCGAGGGTGACTGGATCAGCGTCGACGGCTCGACCGGCGAGGTGTTCGCCGGCGCCTTGCCCACGGTCAGCGCCCGCTTCGAGGACCAGCCCGAGCTCCAGACGATCCTCGGCTACGCCGACGAGGTGCGCCGGATGGGCGTCTGGACGAACGCCGACAAGCCCGAGGAGGCCGCCCTCGCCCGGAGCTACGGAGCGCAGGGGATCGGCCTGTGCCGGACCGAGCACATGTTCCGCGAGGGCGAGCGGCTCGACATCGTCCGCGATGCCATCCTCGTCGCCAACGTCGCGACCCGGGCCAAGGCGCGGCTCGCGGCCGGCGAGACGCTCGCTGCCGACGACCAGGCGGCGGTCACCCGGTTCGACGCCGCGATGGGCAAGCTCGAGGTCCTCCAGCAGGGCGACTTCGAGGGCATCTTCCGGGCGATGGACGGGCTGCCGGTGGTCGTCCGCCTGATCGATCCACCGCTCCACGAGTTCCTGCCCAACCATGACGACCTGCTGGTCGAGGTGACCGAGTACCGCGTCAAGGGCACGCCCGAGAGCGATCCCGGGTACGCCCGGGCGCGCGAGGTGCTGGCCGTCGTCGAGTCGATGCGCGAGCAGAACCCGATGCTCGGCCTGCGTGGCTGCCGGCTCGGCCTGATGATCCCCGACTTCGTGAAGATCCAGACCCGGGCGATCCTCAACGCCCAGATCGCGGTCAAGCAGGCCGGCGGCAACCCGATCGCCAAGATCATGATCCCGCTCGTCGGGCACGTGAACGAGCTGTCGGCGACGAAGGCGCTGCTCGAGACGGAGGCCAAGGCGGTCGAGGCGAAGGCAGGCTTGTCCGTCGACTACAAGTTCGGGACGATGATCGAGGTGCCCCGCGGCGCGCTCACCGCCGACGAGATCGCCCGCGACGCGGCGTTCTTCAGCTTCGGCACGAACGACCTCACCCAGATGACGTTCGGCTACAGCCGCGACGACGCCGAGGGCGGCTTCCTGCTCAAGTACGTCGAGGAGAAGATCCTCCCGGCGAACCCGTTCCAGACCCTCGACGACGCGGTCGCCGGGCTGATGAAGATCGCGGTGGACAAGGGCCGCGCGACCCGGCCGGATCTGGAGCTCGGGATCTGCGGCGAGCACGGCGGCGACCCGGAGTCGATCTTCAAGTGCGAGAAGATCGGGCTCGACTATGTCTCGTGCTCGCCGTTCCGGGTCCCGGTGGCAAGACTCGCCGCGGCGCAGGCCGCCCTGGTGAACGCCGCCGAGCGCGACAAGTAAGTCCCCGCCGCGGGGCACTCACCGGTGACCGGCAGGCTTCGCGGCCTCTTCGTCGACACGTCGCCGCTCCGCCACCACCGCGACTACCGGCTGCTGTGGAGCGGCCAGGTCGTGAGCGGGATCGGGAACCAGGTCACCCGGATCGCCCTGCCGTACCAGGTCTACGTCCTGACCGGGTCGGTCGTCGCCATCGGGCTGCTCACGCTCGTCCAGCTCATCCCGATCCTCATCTTCTCGCTCGGCGGGGGCGCGGTCGCCGACGCAGTGGACCGGCGGCGCCTCCTGATCGTGACCCAGCTGGGGATGGCCGCGTGCAGCCTGGCCCTCGTGGCGCTCGCGCTCCAGGGCGCGCCGCCGCTCTGGACGATCCTCGTCGTCGCCTTCGTCGCGGCCGGGGTCGGCTCGATCGACCAGCCCGCGCGGTCGGCCTCGATCCCGCGGCTGGTCAGCCCGGCGCGGCTGCCCGCCGCGATCGCGCTCAACCAGCTCAACTTCCAGGCCGCCTCGATCGTCGGCCCGGCGATCGGCGGCGTGCTCATCGCGACGATCGGGCTGGCCGGCGCCTACGCGTTCGACGCGCTGAGCTTCGGTGCCTCGCTGCTCGCCCTCGCGCTCATCGCACCGATCCCGCCGATCGGGACGGTCACCCGGCCTGGGCTGGCGGCGATCCGCGCCGGGCTCGGCTTTGCGAAGCGCCGTCGGGTGATCCTGTCGACCTTCGCGATCGACCTCGTGGCGATGGTGTTCGGGATGCCCACCGCCCTCTTTCCGCCGCTCGCGCTTGACGTGTTCGGGACCGGGGCCGTCGGGGTCGGGCTGATGGCCGCCGCTCCGGGTGTCGGGGCATTCGTCGGGGCGTTCGTCTCGGGCTGGGTGCCGCGCGTCCGCCACGCGGGGCGGGCCGTCGTGTGGGCCGTGGTCGTGTGGGGCCTGGCCATCACCGGGTTCGGGCTGGCCACGTTCTCGTTCCCGCTGGCGCTCCTGTTCCTGGCCATCGCCGGGGGCGCCGACGTCCTGTCGGCCGTGTTCCGGTCGACGATCGTCCAGCTCGAGACCCCCGACGAGCTGCGCGGGCGGGTGACCTCGATCCACATCCTCGTCGTGACCAGCGGTCCGCGGATCGGCGACCTCGAGGCGGCCACGGTGGCGGCGCTGACCGGGCCCCAGTTCGCCGTCGTCTCGGGCGGCATCCTCGTCCTCGTCGGCGTCGCCGCGGTCGTCCGCATCTTCCCCGAGCTCATCGGTCACGTCCTCCCGATCCGACCCGCGGCCACACCGATCGGGGCGTCGCCCTCCGAGTGAACCAGCGCTCGTAGACTGCGGCCATGACGACGCCCGCCGCGCCGATCGGATCGACCCCGGCCGTCGATCGTGGCCCGGTCGCGCACGCCGTCGCGACCGCCGACGCCGCGCTCGGCGGCTGGACGAGCGGGCTGTTCCGGATCGAGGACGTCGCGCTCGTCGGCTGGCTGCTCCTCGGCCCGTCGCTCGGGCAGATCGTGTCCGGCGGATCGTCCGGCGGCGGCCCGCTGAGCTCGGACCGGGACCACCTGTCGGGCGTCGTCTGGATCGCCGCGACCGTCCTGGCGGTGATCGTGGTGGCGACCCGCAGCCCCGGCGACCCGGCGCTCGGCTTCGAGGGCGCGATGACGCCGCGGTCGTATGCCCCGCTGCCCTTCCTGCTGTCGCTGTCGATCGTCGGCCAGACCGGGCTCGACCGGCTCGGCCTGCCGAGCGACGGCGTGATCGGCGTGATCTTCCTCGTGACGATGGTCTGCTACGTCGCCTATCCGCACCTCCCGACGCTGCCCCGGACGACCCGCCGGCTGCTCATCGTGCCGTTCATCCTCATTGCCGGGACGGTCTTCGGCGGGATGGTCGCGGACGTCTCGAGCCTGTTCGACTACCGCGCCCTCCTGGGCGACCCGACGACCTCGCCGTCGGCCTACTTCGGCCTTCTCGGCCTGGACGTCCTGTTCAGCGCGATCTTCTACCTCGCGTTCGTGTTCGCGCCGCGGATGGTCGCCGAGGCGGAAGGCTCATGGAAGGCGTGGCTCGCCCGGTACGCGCTCTTCCTCGGCGCGACGATCGTCAGCGTCTCGTTCCTCGGCGCCGGTGCCGGCTGACCGTCAGAAGACGACGACGCTGCGCAGGCCGTCGCCGGCGCGGAGCCGGTCGAACGCGGCCTCGAGCTCGTCCAGCTCGATCCGGCGGTCGACGAGCCGGTCGATCGGCAGCCGACCCTCGAGGTAGAGGGCCGCATAGCGCGGGAAGTCAACGGTCGCGATGGTGGAGCCGTAGTTCGAGCCGAGGATCCGCCGGCCACCGTCGACGAAGCGGTACACGTCGAGACCGGCACGCTGGCCCTGCGGCGTCATGCCGACGAGGACGGCCGTCCCGCCGGGCGGCAGCACGTCGATCGCCAGCTCCACGGTGGCCGGGCGCCCGATCGCCTCGAAGGCGAAGTCGGGGCCGCCGTTCGTCGTCGCGCGCAGCGCGTCGGCGACTTCGCCGTCGTCGGCCCCGGCGAGGATCGTGTCCGTGGCGCCGAGCTCGCGGGCGAGGTCGAGCTTGGCCGGCACCCGGTCGACGGCCACGATCCGCACTGCACCGGCCAGCCGGGCGCCCATGACCACCGACAGCCCGACGCCGCCGAGCCCGATGACCGCCACGCTCGCTCCGGCCGGGACTGCCGCGGTCCGGGTGACCGCGCCGATGCCGGTCGACACGCAGCAGCCGATCAGGGCCGCGACCTCGGCCGGCGTCTCGTCCGGGAGTGGAACGGCTGCTGCCGCCGGCACGACCTGCGCCTCGGCGAGGGTCCCGATCCCGAGGTAGGCGAGGACCTGGCTGCCGTCGGGGCGGAACAGGTGGGTCTGGCCGGACGCGTGACGGCCGTGCCGGAACGACGGCGACTCGGGGCACTCCCAGGGGCGGCCGGCGCGGCACGATCGGCAGGCGCCACAGGGCACGACCCAGGACAGGGCGACCAGCCCGCCCGGACGCAGCCCGGTCGCGTCGGCAGCGACGTCCGGTCCGAGGACCTCGACGACGCCGGCCCCTTCGTGGCCCATCACGATCGGGCCCGGTCGTTCCCACTCTCCGTCGCGGACGTGGAGGTCCGAGTGGCACACGCCACTCGCGAGCATCCGGATCCGGATCTCGCCTGGGCCTGGGTCGTCGAGCTCGAGCTCCTCGATCGCGACCGGCTCGCCGGGGCGGGGGAGGATGGCAGCACGCACGGCGCCGAGTGTAGTCGGCCGGACCAATCGACAGTCCGGCCTGTGACCCGCGACCTGTCCGCAGGTCGGTCGATCCGCTCGCCGAGCCACCGTACGGTCCTTGCAGCGAGAGCCCGCAGACGCGGACTCCTACAAGCGGGGGAAGTCCAATGACGCTCAAGGCACAGGCCAATCCGACCCAGACGTGGTCGGCCCGTGGCCGCACACAGGTCCTGGCTGTGTTCATCGTCTCGCTGGCGCTGCTCGTCGCGCTGGTCGGCCTCGCGGTCGTCAGCCGGCCGGCGGTCGCCACGCACGCCGCCGTGACACCGACGATCATCGACCGAGGCGCCGACCAGTCGAGCGCGACCAAGGTGGTCCTCGACCGAGGCGCCGACCAGTCGAGCGCGACCAAGGTGGTCCTCGACCGCGGCGCCGACCAGTCGAGCGCGACCCTCAATTCGGCGATCTACGGCCCGAAGGTCAACGCCTCCACCGGGTTCGACCTGAACGCGACCAAGGTGGTCCTCGACCGCGGCGCCGACCAGTCGAGCGCGACCCTCAATTCGACGATCTACGGCCCGAGGGTCAACGCCTCCACCGGGTTCGACCTGAACGCTGCCTCCCCGTCGATCCTCGACCGCGGCGCGGACCGCTAGTCGCACAGTCCGTCTGATCCACGCCCACCGTCGGGCCCCGGAGCGATCCGGGGCCTCGGCACGCCCGGCGTGCGGAGAACATCGGCGCATCCTCCATTCCCCGACTCGCTACCATGGACCGCCTCGAGCGACCCGGCGCGCTCGATCCCGAACGACTCGTCCCCTGCGGACGCCCGGCGCGGCAATTCCCGGTCGGCAAACCGGTCCATCGAAGGAGATCTGATGGCGAACGTGCCCGACCGTCACGCTCAAACGATGCGTCCCATAGCCAGGCAGTAGTCGCCACGCTGATGCCGACCGATCCGCCGAAGGACATGGTCCGCGTGCCCGGGGGTGTCTTCACGATGGGCTCGGACGCGTTCTATCCGGAGGAGCGGCCCGCCCATCGGGTCGAGGTCGACGCGTTCTGGATGGACGAGCACCTCGTGACCGTCGCCGAGTTCCGCCGGTTCGTGAAGGCGACCGGGTACGTCACCCGTGCCGAGCAACCGCTCGATGCCGCGGACTACCCGGATGCGGATCCCGACCTGCTCGTGCCCGGCTCGCTGGTCTTCGACCCGCCGGACCACGCCGTCGACCTGCGGGATGCGACGAACTGGTGGTCGTACCGCCCGGGTGCGCAATGGCGCCATCCGGAGGGACCGTCCAGCACGCTCCACGGACGCGAGCGGCACCCGGTCACCCACGTCGCCGCGGAGGACGCCGAGGCGTACGCGGCGTGGGTCGGCAAGGCGCTGCCGACGGAGGCGGAGTGGGAGTTCGCCGCGCGCGGCGGGCTCGACGGCGCGACGTACGTGTGGGGCGACGAGTTCGCTCCGAGGGGCCGGATGATGGCGAACACGTGGCAGGGTGAGTTCCCGTGGCAGAACCTCGTCACGGACGGCTTCGAGGGAACCTCGCCGGTGCGGAGCTTCGCGCCCAACGGCTACGGCCTGTACGACATGGCCGGGAACGTCTGGGAATGGACGAGCGACTACTTCAGCTCCTTCGAGGCCACCGACCACGCGTGCTGCGTCCCACGCAACCCGCGCGCGGCCTCGGCGGAGGCGAGCCTCGTCGCGGACCAACCGGGTGCCGCCATCCCGCGGCGGGTCATCAAGGGCGGCTCGCATCTCTGCGCGCCCAACTACTGCCTGCGCTACCGGCCGTCGGCGCGCCAGAGCGAGGCCGTCGACACCTCGACGTCCCATATCGGGTTCCGCTGCATCGTTCGCTGACCTGGCCGGCGGCGAGGGGCCGTCGGCCGCGGGGGGAACCGCCGGCGGGACTCGCATGTCGCGAGCACCCGCCGGCTGGCTACGATAGGGTCGTGCCGCGCTACGTCCCCGAGGACTCGCTCGCCTCGCCCCGGTTCACCGGGCCGTCGACGTTCGCCCGGCTGCCGTACGTCCGGACGCTCGAGGACGTCGACCTCGCGGTCGTCGGGGTTCCCTTCGACACGGGCGTCACCTACCGGGTCGGAGGCCGCTTCGGGCCGAACGCAGTCCGCGCCGCGAGCGTCATGCTCCGGCCGTACAACCCGAACCTCGACGTCAAGCCGTTCGACGTCCTCAGCTGCGTGGACTACGGTGACGTCGCGATCGTGCCCGGGTACACCGAGCGGAGCTACGCGGCGATCGAGTCGGCGGTGACGCCGATCGTCGCGGCCGGCGTCGTCCCGCTGCTCATCGGCGGGGACCACGCCTGCACCCTGCCCCATCTCCGCGCCACCCGCTCGCGCGGACCGGTCGCCGTGATCGACTTCGACTCGCATACGGATGCCTGGGACAGCTACTTCGGCGAGAAGCACAACCACGGGACGTGGATGCGGCGCGCCATCGAGGAGGGGCTCGTCGACGTCGCTCACTCGATCGAGGTCGGGCTGCGCGGGCCGCTCTACGACCGCGAGGACTGGACCGGCCTGCGAACCGAGCTCGGTCTCGACTACCTGACGACCGAGGACGTCCTGCGCATCGGCCCGGCCGCCTGTGCGGCCGCGATCCGGGGCCGCGTCGCGGACCGGCCGGCGTTCATCACCTTCGATATCGACGTGGTGGATCCGGCCTTCGCGCCCGGCACCGGAACCCCCGAGCCCGGCGGGTTGTCGGCCCACGACGCGCTGGCGATCGTGCGCGGCCTGACCGGCATCGACTTCGTCGGCTTCGACGTCGTCGAGGTGATCCCGGCCTACGACCCGGCCGGCCAGACAGCGTTCCTCGCCGCGAACCTCGGCTTCGAGATGCTGTCGCTCGTCGCGCTCCGGCGGGCTGGCGTCTCCGGGTCGAACGCCGGGGCAGGATCGGGAGGTACGGCATGACCGAGCCCTGGCGCCGCGTCCTGCCCGAGGGTTTTCGCTGGCCCGACGGCGTCCGCGCGGCCGCCTGCTTCACATTCGACCTCGACGCCGAGAGCGGTCTCCTGTTCGAGCATCCGGAGACCGCCGGGCAGCTCGACGTGATGACCCACCAGGCGTACGGCCCGCGCACCGCCGTCCCGCGGCTGCTGCGGCTGCTCGATCGGCAGGCGATCCGGGCGACGTTCTTCGTTCCCGGCTACTCGGCCGAGCGCTGGCCGGACGGCGTCCGCAGCATCCGCGACGCCGGCCACGAGATCGCCCATCACGGCTACCTCCACGAGGGATCGCGATCCGCCGACCCGGCGACCGAGGAGCGTCGCCTGCTGCGCGGTCTCGAGGCCCTCGACGCGGTCGCCGGCGTCCGGCCGATCGGTTACCGCGCTCCGAACTGGGAGACGTCGTATGCCCTGCCGGGGATCCTGGCCCGCCACGGCTTCCGCTACGACTCCGGGCTCATGGACGCGGATCACCCGTACCGGCTCGCGGTGTCCGCCGACCCGGGCGCGCCGACGCTCGTCGAGCTGCCCGTCCACTGGGCGCTCGACGACTGGGAGGCCTACAACTACCTGCCCGGGCTGACCGGCTCGGGCGTCATCGCCAGCCCCGCCGACGTCGCCGCACGCTGGCTCCTCGAGCTCGACGCCCTCGTGGCCGAGGGCGGCCTGTTCATGCTCACGAACCACCCCTTCGTGAGCGGCCGCGCGTCACGTGCCGCGGCGCTCGAGGGCGTCATCGAGCGCGCCCGGTCGATCGACGGGCTCTGGCTGGCGACGTGCGCCGAGATCGCCGCCCACGTCGAGACGCTCGACCTCGCCCCGGTCGTCCACGTCCCGCCGGCCCTGCCCGCCGACTGACGCCGGGCAGGGCCGCGGACGCTCCCGCTAGGCCGTCGTCGCGGGGGCCTCGCGGATCCTCCGACGCGCCCCGATCCAGTAGATCACGAAGGCCACGCCGAACCCGACGTAGTACGCGATGTCGGCGCCGTGGAGGACATTGACCGTCGCCCAGTTGATCGGCAGCCACGGGTAGTTGGCGTTGATGTCATAGCCGAGCGACGAGTTCTGGAACGGCAGCGACACGACGAACCCGACGATCGCGGCGACGAGCCCGAGCACGCCCGACGGCAGTGAGCTGAAGTTGCTCAGCCGGCTCACGTCCGCCGTCCGCCGGCGGAGCCACCAGTCCGCCAGCACGACGCCCGCCCACGGCGAGATCCAGTAGCTGATGAACAGCAGGAAGTTGGTGAACTTGCCGGCGAAGTCGCCCGAGTTGAGGTACAGCGTGAACGCGTACCCGAGGACGGCCACGATCGCGGCCGAGTAGACCCGTCGGATCCTCAGGCCGGCGGCTTGGAGTGACAGCGAGCCGGTGTAGTCGTTCATCGCGTTGACGGCCACCGTCCCGACGGCGATCGCGATCATCGCCAGGCCGCCCAGGACGCCGCCGCCGAGGACCGAGTTGATCGTGTCCGACGACTCGCCGCCGGTCGCCTTCGTCGCCACCAGGAGGCCGAGGATCTCGAGCCAGCCCGCGGACAGGCTGAGCCCGAGGACCGTCCACCAGAACACCCGCGACGATGACGTCGACTGGGGCAGGTAGCGGGTGTAGTCGGATGCGTACAGTGCCCAGGCCAGGACGAAGCTGGCCACGATGGCGACCATCGCCAGGAACGCGCCGATCAGGTCCAGGCCGCTGAACCCGTCGACCAGGCTCGTGTCGGCCTTGCCGGCGATCGAGATCGTCAGGATCACGAACATCACGCCGAGGGCGACCGCGCCCCACTTCTCGAACAGGTGGATCGCCTCGTAGCCGACGATCCCGAGCAGGCCCTGGCAGATGACGATGATCAGCAGCGCAATCGGGAAGGGCAGGGCCGGGATGAGGATCGTCAGGGCGAACGCCCCGAACAGGGAGTTGATCCCGTCCCAGCCGATGCAGCTGAGCCAATTGAGGAGGCCCGGCACGACGATCGACTTGCCGAACGGCAGTCGGGCGGCCGGCATCTGGGCCATGCCCGTCCGCGGGCCCATCGTGGCCAGCAGGCCGACGATGACGGCGCCAACGAGGTTGCCGACGACGATCGCCAGGAGCGACGTCGCGAAACCGAGCTTCAGGAAGTCGAGCGTCACGAGCGTGCCGATGAAGAACGCGGCGGGCACGAGGTTCGGCGTGAACCAGACGGTGAAGACTCGACCCACCGACCCATAGCGGACGCTGTCCGGGATCGGCTCCATGCCGTGGGCTTCGATCGTCAGGTCGCCCTCGCCGGTGGGCATCCCGAGATCGTGTGCGGCAGCTGTCATCCCCTGGCTCCCTTCGCCTTCGTGAACGTCACCGGATGGTCGGCGCCGTGGTGGTGGACCACGCTCGTGGCGGGCTGCGTCTCGGCCACGACCCGACCCTGGCGGACGACCCAGCGGGCGGCCGGTCGCAACCGGATCGCCTCCGCCTCGTCCTCGCAGTCGAACACGACAAAGTTGGCCGTTCCACCCTCCTTCAGTACGGATTCGACGCCGGCTGCCCGGGCCGGGTTCGTGGTGACCATCTCGTACGCCCGGTAGAGCTCGTCCCGACCGGTCATCTGGGCGACGTGGACGAGCATCGACAGCGCATCGAGCATCGATCCCCGCCCGAGCGGGTACCACGGATCCATGATCGAGTCATGGCCGCAGGCGACGTTGACCCCGGCCGCATCGAGCTCCTTGACGCGGGTCATGCCGCGTCGCTTCGGGTAGGTGTCGAAGCGGCCCTGGAGGACGATGTTGTCGAGCGGGTTGGCCACGATCGTGACCCCGGCCCGGCGGAGGATCTGGAGCAGCTTGAACGCGTAGGCGTCGTTGTACGAGCCCATCGCGGTGGTGTGCCCGGCGACCACCCGGCCGCCCATCCCGTCGCGCATCGTCCGCGCCGCCACGACCTCGAGGAAGCGCGACTGCTCGTCGTCGGTCTCGTCGCAGTGCAGGTCGATCGGGCGCCCGGTCTCGCGGGCGAGGTCGAACAGGAAGTTGACCTCCTCCACGCCGTCCTCGCGGGTCCACTCGTAATGGGGGATCCCGCCGATCACGTCGCAGCCGAGACGGATCGCCTCGCGCATGAGCTCGCGCCCGTTCGGGAAGCTCAGGACGCCGTCCTGCGGGAAGGCGATCAGCTGGAGCTCGACGATGTCGCGGACCTCCTCGCGCAGCTCCAGCAGGGCGCGCAGCGCGACGAGGTCGGGGTCGCAGACGTCGACGTGCGACCGGATGAGACCCGTCCCCTGGGCGACCTCCCAGAGGATGGCCTGGCGGGCCCGGTCCTTGACGTCCTCGTGGGTCAGGTCCTTCTTCCGGTCGGCCCAGGTGAGGATCCCCTCGATGAGCGTGCCCGACGCGTTGTGCCGCGGCTCGCCGACGGTCAGCACGGCGTCGAGGTGGATGTGTGGGTCGACGAGGGGCGGTGAGAGCAGCCGTCCACCCGCCTCGAGGACCGTGTCGCCCGCAGCAGGCTCGAGCTGGCCCGTCGGGACGATCGCGACGATCTGTTCGTCGACCACGCGGACGTCGACCGGCGCGGGTTCGCGACCGGCGGTCGGATGGACACGGGTATCGCGGACGATCAGGGCCATGCGCCGATACGGGCTCCCGCTGGGGACGGTGTCCGACCTGGGGCGTGTGAGCCGGGACGACCGACGGCAGCGCTGCTCCGCCGACGGCAGCAGCGAGTGTGCGCGGCCGGCTTCCGGCGCGTCAAGTCACCGAACGCGGTGCGCGGCGGCACCGAACGCCTGCACGATCGACGCGCAGCCGGGATGGCGGGCGAGTACCCTCGCCGACAGCGGAGGGGAACCGATCGGCCAGGGCCTGCCGGGATCCGGGAACCGGCCGGGAGCGTCGATCGGGTGCCGTCCGCCGAACCGACGACCCGGAGTCGCACGCCACCCGCACACCACTGAACGACCGCACCCAGGGCGGACGCGATCCGGATCCCATCGGCGACGACGCGCGCAGGCTGCCGGCCCAGGCCGGGAGGGGAGGGATCGGGAATGGGTCAGCGTGGGTCCGCGGCGCGGCGCATCGGGGCGCTCGCCCTGGCCGGCTTCTTCGCCCTCATCCAGGTCGCGCCGGTCGGCGCGGCGGGGCTCGGCGCGGCCGTCACTCCGGTGGCGGCCCAGCCGACCGACGCCAAGCTTGAGCGCGGTCTCATCAAGGCGCTCCAGAACGGGACGGTCGACCGGTTCGTGGTCGAGTTCACGACCCGGCCGAACCTCGCCGCCGCGGCCCGGATCAAGGATCGGACCCGGCGCGGCCAATCGGTCTACGACACGCTGCGCAAGACGGCGTCGACCAGCCAGGTCGCCGCGCGCGCCGTCGTCGCGAAGACCCCCGGTGCGCACGCCGACAGCTATTGGCTGACGAACGTCCTCCTCGTCCATGGCGACGCCGTCCTCGCGGCGAAGCTCGCCGCGCTGCCGTCGGTCCGGACCGTCCGCCGCGAGAAGGTCTATCCGCTCGTCAAGCCGCTGGATCCTCGCGTCGTGGCCGCGGCGGCGGCCGCCCCGGAGTGGGGCGTCGCGAAGATCGGCGCCGACCAGGTCTGGGCCGAGGGGATCACCGGTCAGGGCGTGACCGTGGCCACGATCGACACCGGGGTCGAGTACACCCACGAGGCGCTCGTCCAGCAGTACCGAGGCAACAACCACGACGGCTCGTTCAGCCACGACTACAACTGGTGGGACCCGACCGGGATCTGCGGCGACACCCCCTGCGACAACGCGGCCCACGGCACCCACACGATGGGCACCATCGTCGGCGGCGACCTCGACGGGCCGCTGCCCGACATCGGGGTCGCGCCCGGGGCGCAGTGGATCGCGGCGAAGGGCTGCGAGGACCTCAACTGCAGCGAGGGATCGCTCCTCTCGTCCGGCCAGTTCATGATCGCCCCGACCGACCTCGAGGGGAACAACCCGAACCCGGGCCTGCGGCCCGACATCGTCAGCAACTCATGGGGCAGCGACGACCCCAACGACACCTTCTACCTGGCCACGGTCCAGGCCTGGCGCGCGGCGGGCATCATCCCGGTCTTCGCGGCCGGCAACGCCGGTCCGGGCTGCAGCACGGCGGGGACGCCGGGCAACTTCCCCGAGGTCATCAGCGTCGGCGCAACCGATCAGGGCGACCAGATCGCCGACTTCTCGTCGCGCGGCCCATCGCCCACCGGCAAGGTCAGCCCGAACGTGACGGCCCCCGGCGTCGACATCGTCTCGAGCGTGCCCGGCAACGGCTACGAGTCATTCTCGGGGACCTCGATGGCCACGCCGCATACGGCGGGCACGATCGCCCTGATGCTGTCGGCCAAGCCGTCGATCGCCGGCGACTTCAACACCGTCCTCGACCTGCTCGACCGGACCGCGGTCGACCGGCCGGACGACCAGTGCGGGACGCCCGACCCGTCCGACAACGACCCGAACTACACCTACGGCGAGGGTCGCATCGATGCCAAGGCCGCCGTCGACCTGGTCAAGACCGGCGGGACCCTCGCCGGCACGGTCACGGACGTCGCCACCACGAGCCCGATCGCCGATGCCCGGGTCACGGCCACCGACGGCACCCGCGAGTTCACGGCGACGACCGACGCGGCCGGCCACTACCAGCTGTTCCTGGCGGCCGGCGACTACGTCCCGACCGCGCGCGCCTTCGGCTATGCCGCCGACACCGGCTCGCTGGTCACGATCGTCACCGACCAGACGGCGACCCGCGATTTCGCCCTGACCGCACTGCCCCGGTTCACCGTGACCGGGCATGTCACGGCCTCCGAGGACGGCAGCCCGATCGAAGGGGCCAGCGTCCTCGCCGTGGGCACGCCCGTGCCGCCAGCCAAGACCGACGCGTCCGGCGCCTACAGCCTGCAGCTGCCGATCGGCACGTTCACCCTGCGGGCCGCGTCCGGGGGCTGCACCGAGACCGCCTTCGCCGACATCGATTCGCTCGGACCCGACGTCGTGCAGGACTTCTCGCTCTTCCGCAAGCTCGACGACTTCGGGCACGGCTGCCGCGAGATCCCGTTCGCCTGGGTCGACGCCGCAACCCAGAGCGGGCTGTTCGGTGACGAGTTCGCGGGCCGCCTCCGCCTGCCCTTCGACTTCCCGTTCTACGGCCAGACCTATTCGGCCGTGTACCTGTCGGACAACGGCTACCTCAACTTCCTCGCGCCCGACCAGTTCAACCCA
This sequence comes from uncultured Chloroflexia bacterium, assembly GCA_963825545.1. Lineage (GTDB taxonomy): Bacteria > Chloroflexota > Limnocylindria > Limnocylindrales > CSP1-4 > Chersky-267. Next base: position 61,901 of record CAWGTR010000007.1, read on the forward strand.
CTCCCCGTCGGGATCCCGTCGAGCGCGGCCCCGAACGCGGCGATCTACCTGCTCTGGCAGGACCTCGTCCTCGACACCTCGTCGGCGATCGACTACGACACGATCGGCACGGCACCCGACCGGACCTTCGTGATCGAGTATTCGGCGATGAAGACCGGCACCAACCGGCTGACCTTCGAGGTCCAGCTCCACGAGGACGGCCGGATCGACCTGCTCTACGGGCAGAACCCGGCCGACCCGGGCGACGGGCGAAATGCCCTGACCGGGATCGAGAACGCGACCGGGACGGATGCGCTCCAGGTGTCGCTGTTCGAGGGCCTGATCGAGCCCAACAGCGCCATCCGGATCGAGCAGGTCGCCAGCGGGCTCGTCCACGGAACCGTGGTCGATCGCAACGACGGGCAACCGATCGCCGACGCGGTCGTGACCGCCGCGCCCGGTGGCCGGACGACGCACACGGCCGACGACGGCACGTACAGCCTCCGGCTGCGACCCGGCCAGTACCACCTGACGGTCTCGTCGAGCGGCTACGTCGACGGGCTCGCCGACGTCACGGTCGCCGATGGCTCCGATCAGGCCCGCGACTTCAGCCTTGCCGCGCCCGTAGCCTCGATCGATCCGCAGACGGTCTCGGCGTCGGTCGATTTCGGCGCGACGACGAGCGCGGTCGTGCACGTCGCGAACCCGGGATCCGCGCCGCTCGACTGGGGTGCCCGCGAGCGCGACCTCGGCGTGGAGCTGCCCCAGCTCCCACCGCTCACCCACTCGATGATCTACCGGCCCGGCTGGCACAAGCCGGTGATCCGCGGACCGCTGCCGGCCTCGATCGTGCCGGCCAACGTCCTGCCGCCCGGCTCGCTCGCCCCGATCATCCACGACCCGGCGGGCGACAGCAGCGGCTCCGTCGACGCGACGATCGTCCGCGGCGGGTCCGACGGCCAGAGCGTGATGGCGATGTCGATCGACTTCACCGCCGGGACCCCGATCGACCAGGCCGTCGGCGAGATCTACGTCGACACGGACCAGGATCCGTCGACCGGCATCCCGCCGTCCGGCCTGGCCGGCCTGCCGACCCAGGACATCGGGGCGGAGTACCTGATCAGCCTGTTCAACGTCCACGACCCGGACCCGGTCGTCCTCGTGATCGACCTGTCCACGTTCGAGGTCGTGGCGACCGGTCCCGCGTCCGTCGACGGCCAGACGATCTCGTTCGAGGCGCCGCTCGCGGCCCTCGGCGGCGACGACGGCGCGATGGACGTCGATCTCGTGCTCGGCGACCCATCGAGCCCGATGGACTATGTGCCCGACGTCGGCCACGGGACGATCGAGCCGTTCACCGACCTCGGCTGGCTCGCCGAGACGCCCGCTGCCGCCGAGACGGCGGTCGGCGGCTCGACGGACGTCACGCTCGCGCTCGGGACGGCGGATCTCGCCCCCGGGACCTATCACGGCCTGGTGGTGTTCATCACGAACGCGCCGAAGCAGCCGCAGGTGCTGGTCGACGTGACCCTGACGGTCAAGCTGCCCGACCAGTTCGGCGCGCTCGGCGGGACGGTGAGCGACGCCCATTCCGGGGTTCCGATCCAGGGCGCCTCGGTCGCGATCCACACAACCTGGTCCGGAGCGCCGCTCGACCTGACGGCCACGACCGATGCCGACGGGGCCTACCAGGTGATCGGGCCGGCCGGGACCTGGCCGTCGGCGTTCAGCGCGCCCGGCTACGTCACCGCCTCGCCCGACGTGACGATCGTCGCCGGCAAGACGACGAGCGGCATCGACGTCGGGCTCCACCTCGACCAGCCGCACGGGTCGATCGACGGCGGTCCGTTCACGTTCACCCTGACCCCCGGCCGAACCGGGCACGGGACGATCACCGTCGGGAACCCCGGCGGGCACGAGCCACTGACGTTCACCGTCGGCGAGGTCGACCTGGGCGCCGTCACGGAGAGCCTCCTCCAGAAGGCGCAGGCGGCGGTTCCGGGTGCTCGCCGGGTCCTCCCGGCCGGCGCAAACCCGAATGCCCGGACCACTCGCGCGCTCGGGTTCCCCAAGCCGAGCGGGGTCCCGTCCCCGCGCGCGGTCGGCGACGTCCTCGCGTCGTGGCCGACCGGTCTCGAGAACCCGTGGGGCGTCGGCTTCAGCGGGAACGTCTGGCTCGGCAATGCGAGCAACGGCGGGACGCTGTGCGGCCAGGCGCCGCCCTGCACCGACACCGAGTTCGGCGTCGACGGCAAACCGACCGGCCGCTCGTTCGAGGCGCCGTGGGCCAGCGCGTTCACTGCCGACATCGCCTGGGATCCCACCCACCACCTGCTCTGGCAGGTCAACGTCGGCGGCGACAACGGGATCTACGGGCTCGATCCGAGCGACGGCTCGGTCCAGCACGTGATCACCGGGACGCCCTGGTCGAACACGAGCCAGCGCGGTCTCGCCTACGACCCGGCGAGCGACACGTTCTATATCGGCGGCTGGAACGAGGGGATCGTCTACCGCGTGTCCGGGCTCGACAGCCCGACGCCGGGGACCACCCTCGGCCAGTGCGCCACTGACGATCCGAACATCTCCGGGCTCGCCTGGAACGCCTCCTTCGGGAAGCTGTGGGTCGCCACGAACTCCGACACCGACACGATCTACCTCGTCGACCCACTCACCTGCGCGACCGAGGATGCGATCGGCCATCCCGAGGGCGGCGGCTTCAACGGCGCCGGCCTCGACATGGATGCCGCCGGCAACCTGTGGACGGTCGGCCAGAACAGCGGGACGGCCTACCTCGTCGACTCGGGGCTGCCCAACTTCTCGGACGCCGCATGGCTGACGGTCAGCCCGACGAGCGGGACAGTGGCCCCCGACACCTCGACCGCTCTCGACGTGGCGGTCGATGCCACTGGCCTCGACCCGGGCGTGTACCGGGCGATCATCGTGGTCCGGACGAACGACCCCGACACGGCGATCAGCCAGGTCCCGGTCACGCTGGTGGTGCCGGGCTACCAGCAGGGGATCAACGTCGGCGGGAAGGCGTACACGACGCCGGACGGGGACGTCTACGCGGCCGATCGGTCGTACCACGGCGGGCCGTTCGGCTACGTCGGGGCCGGCTCGCACCGCTCGACCACGCATTCGATCGCCGGGACGACCGACGATCCGCTCTATCGCGATCAGCGGCTCGGGATGAAGTCGTACCAGTTCGACGTCCCGAATGGGACCTACCGGGTCGACCTCAGGTTCGCCGAGCTCGTCGAGAAGAAGAAAGGCGCCCGCATCTTCAACGTGACGATCGAGGGCGATCCGGTCATCCCCTACATCGACGTCGTCGCCGAGGCGCCGGGTCGCTACGTCGCGCTCGACCGGTCGTTCGAGGTGGACGTCAGCGACGGCCAGCTGAACATCGACTTCGGGGCACACATCGGCGACAAGGCGTTCGTCAACGCGATCCTCGTGACCGAGCTCCCGCCGGGCAGCCCCGGCGTCTGAGCCGGCCGGGCAGGGCCGCCGGCGGTTCCGACCGGTCGGGCCGGAACCGCTCCATCACGGTGTGATCGTCACGACCCCGACCATCCCGTACGCCTCGTGGCCCGGGAGGTGGCAGACGTAGCGGAGCGAGCCGGGCGCCGTGAACGTGACCGTCGTGGTCACCGTGCTGAGTGCGTCGATCGAGACCTCGGTCGGCCGGGCCCCGTGGTGGGGCTCGGTGCCGGTCGCGTGTCGGGCATGGGTCGCCTCGTCGCCGACGATCCACTCGTGGTCGATCGGGTCGTCGTTGTGGATCTCGATCTGGATCGGCCGCCCGGCCGGGACGGTGAACGCGGCCGGGACGAAGCGCGAGTGGTGGATCTTGATCCGAACGTGGATCGTGCCGTCGAGCTGGGCGCCCACGGCCGCTGCGGCCCCGGCCGCCAGCCCGGGCGCGAGGAACGCCACGAGGGCCAGGGCCGCGCCGCCCCGAGCGACTCCCGGCAGGCTCACGACCGCCGGCCCTGGCGGCGGGCGGTCCGGATCATCAGGATCGAGGCGCCGACGAGGTAGGCCGCGATGAGGAGCAGGAACGGACCCGCCGGCACGGCCGGCTCATCGCCGGTGCGGAGCGGCGCATCGAGCGGCCGCACGGGATCGACGGGCGCCGCGAGCCCGGCCGCGACGCGTGACGGCGTGCCCTGGCCGCTGGCGTCGATCGCCAGGTCGTAGCCGAGCTCCGCCGGTGCGGCATCGAACCGGATCTGGGTGAGCCAGCCGTGTCCCGGCACCCAGGCCATGCCCTTGTCCGAGCGGAGGTCGGTCAGCAGGCTGTCCGAGGCGGGCGCCGCATGGGCGAGCGACATGCCCCGGCCCGTCGGGGCGGGCAGGATCGCCGGGCGGCCGTCGGTCAGCAGGTAGACGTCGGCTTCGACGCGCTCGGCCGCCGCCTTGCCGAGGCTGAGGATCCGGATCGGGACCCACGGGTTCGGGGTCGGGATCGTGATCTGGATCGGCGTGCCGTCGCCGACGGCCTGTCCGCGCGCCGCGGCGGCGTCGGCGTCGAAGGTCGCGACGAGGAAGATCGGGCTGCGGGCGGCGTAGAAGTCGAGGACCTCGGGCGCGTCCGGTGGCAGCCGGAACCCATGGGCTTTCGCCCAGGCACCGACGTCGTCCCCGCCGCCCTTGAGGACCGTGATGTCGAGCGCGTCGATCCGCTTCTGGAGCAGGACCTCGACACCGGACGCGCCCGGCGACGCATCGCGCGCGAAGGCCGCCTCGGGGACCGGCGGCTGCGTCTCCAGGATGAGGCGCTGGAGGGTCCAGTCCCCGCCCCGCTCGACGTCCGACGGGATCCCGGGCAGCGGAGTGATCGAGCCGAACGTGCCGCCACCACCGGCGAACGTGAACGCCGTGACGTAGTGTTCGACGCCGTCGTGGTAGCCGACGAACGTCGTGGTCCGGAGCAGGTTGACCGCGCCGTTCGGGCCGATCAACCCGCCGCAGGCGAGTGCCGGGCTCGCCGCCAGCAGGACCGCCACGACGGCCACGACGGCCGCCGGGAACGCCAGGTGTGGTCGCCGCATCGCTCCGACCTCCCGAGGGTGCGACCGGCCGGATCGTGGCCGGTGCAGGCCCCTGAGACTCCGACGCCCGGCCGCAAGTTCCCCGCTGACGGAGGCGCTGCCACGAAGGTCCGCACGGAATCCCCCTGTTCCTGGGGTCGCGGCGAGCGTATCCTGCGCCGTACGTGCGTCTCCTGGGCCAACCGGCTCAGTGAGCCAGGCCGTATCGGGAGGGTCAACGATGTCCGGTCCGGAGCCAGGGTCGACACCGCCGCCAGACGCCCCGCCGCCCGCAGCACCCCCGCCTGCGGCCCCACCGCCTGCGGCCCCGCCGCCTGCAGCGACATGGGCTCCGGCGCCGCCGCCGACCGAAGTCCCGGGCCACGCCGGCCTGTTCTACGCCGACGTCCCGAACCGCGTCATCGCCCTGATCCTCGACGTGATCCTGGTCGGCATCGTCGGGTTCATCGTCGACGTCATCATCTGGTCGGTGATCGGGACGCCGACGAGCGTCACGACGGTCAACGACCCGAACGCCGTCCTCGGGGTGCGGATCGACACGAGTACGAACTGGGCCTCGGTGATCGTCGGCGCGATCATCGGCCTCGCGATCTCCGCCGGGTACTACATCTACACCTGGACCCGGCTGCGCGGCACGCTCGGCCAGAAGGCGCTGGGAATGCAGGTCGGCAATGCGTTCGACGGCGCGAACCTGACGACCGAGCAGGCGGTCCGTCGCTGGCTCGCCCTCGGCGGGATCTTCGCCCTTGCCCAGTTCCTCAATCCGCTGCCCCTGCTCGGGCTGCTCATCGGCCTGGTGAGCTTCGTGTACACCCTGTTCCTCCTCTACACGACCGCGTCGAGCCCGACGAAGCAGGGCTTCCACGACAAGTTCGCCAACTCGGTCGTGGTCAAGGCGGCGCGCGCCGTCGGCTGACGATCCTGCGGACTGCGGTCTGACGACGGCCCCCGGGGCGGGGCCGTCGTTCCGTGTCCGGACGGGTCCGGCGCGCCTGTGGGCCCGCGGCGGGAGCCTCAGCCGACCTGGTGGTGGGTCCGGCAGCGCGCCTCGTAGCGCTCGTCGCCGATCCCGCCGATCACCACGAGCGGATCCGTGCTCGACGCCGGCCGGCCGTCGACGAGTCGCTGGGTCCGGGTCGCCTCCTCGCCGCAGACCATGCAGATCGCCGAGAGCATGACCACCTCTTCGGCGATCGCAAGGAGATCCGGCATCGGGCCGAACGGCCGGCCGAGGAAATCCCGGTTGAGCCCGTCGACGATGACCACCCGATCGCGGTCCGCCAGCCGCTCGCAGACGTCGACGAGGCCCTGGTCGAAGAACTGGCCCTCCTCGATCGCCACGACGTCGGCGTGCGTCTCGGCGACCACGGGCTCGATGCCGGCCGAGTCGGGCACCGGCCGGGCCGGGAAGGCGACGCCGAAGCGGCTGCGGACCGTCTCGGGCTCGGTCCGGTCGTCGAGCGCCGGACGGATGAGGACCACCTTGCGTCGGGCGATCCGGGCCCGCTCGCACTGGCGGATGAGCTCGGCCGTCTTGCCCGAGAACATCGGGCCCGTGATGACGGTGATCGAGCCGCGCGGGTTGAACATGGGGCCAGCGTAGCGCGTCGGACGCGGCCGGCGAGGCCGGCAGCGCGCGTCGCGGTTGACTAGGCCGTCGCCACCCCGATCAATCGTCCGACCCCGTACGTGACGGCGGCCGCGATCCCGCCGAGCGCCACCTGGCGCAGGGCCGAGAAGAGGGCCGGCCGGCGGGTCAGGCGGCTGATCCCGTAGCCCAGCAGGGCCAGCGCGATGAGGCTCGCGCCGAGGCTGGTGACGAACGCCGCCTGTCCCGACAGCAGGAGGTACGGGACGAGCGGCACGAGGGCGCCCAGCGTGAACGCCAGGAACGAGCCGATGGCGGCGCTGATCGGCGAGCCGATCGAACGCGCATCGAGCCCCACCTCCTCGTGGAGGAGCAGGGCGACGGCGTGTTCCGGGTCGGCGAACACGCGGTCGACGAACTGGGCGGCCTCCCCGGCCGTGAACCCGCGCGAGCGGTAGATCCGTTCGAGGATGACCCGCTCCTGGTCGGGGGCCTCGCGCAGCTGGCGGCGCTGGAAGTCGTCCTGGAAGGCGAGGAGCTCGCGCTGGGACTGGACCGAGATGTACTCGCCGACGCCCATGCTGAACGCCCCGGCGAGCAGCCCGGCGATCCCGGCGAGGACGATGACGCCGGGCTCCGGCGCTGCGCCGGCCACGCCCATCACGAGGGCGAGGTTGCTCACCAGGCCGTCGTTTGCGCCGAACACGATGGGCCGGAGGACGCTGGTCCCCGGTGTGTCGTGGAGATCCGGCGAAACGCCGAGGTCGTGCGCGGAGAGGCTCGGGATGCGTCCGAAGATCGCGTGCTGCACAGGTGGCCTCGTACGGTCGGCAGGCGCCGCTCGTCTCGATCGCGATCATCCGCGCTCGCGCCGGACCCGGACAGGGCCGAATCGCCCGCCATCCGGCGACCTCCGGGCCGCGTCGGCGGGTCAGTCGGGCGGCAGCGGCAGCTCGAACCAGGCCGTCGTCCCGCCGCCGGCACGGTCGTCGAGCCCGATCCTGCCGCCATGCGCCTCGACCAGGTACTTCGCGATCGCCAGGCCAAGCCCGGAGCCACTCGAGTCGGCCGACCTGGCGAACCGGTCGAAGACGTGCGCGACGAGCTCGGGCGGCAACCCGGGCCCGCGGTCACGGACCTCGATCCTGGCGGTTCGGCGCCCGGCGCCCAGGGACAGCGCCACCTCGATCGTCGCGTCGGGCGGGCTGTAGCGCAGCCCGTTCGCGACGAGGTTGGAGAGGACCTCGCGGATCCGGATCGGGTCGACGTCGACGAACGGCAGGTCGGCGTCCGAGCCATTGAGGCCCGAGACGTCGATCGCCGCCCGATCCGCCTCGGCGACCGGCGCGAACGAGCGGGCCACGTCGGCGATGAGCAGGGCGAGGTCGGTCGGTTCGCGGTGGAGCGGCAGCGTGCCCGCTTCGGACAGGGCCACCGTCCGCAGGTCGTCGATCAGCCGTCCGAGCACCCGGGTCTCGTCGAGGATCGCCGCCAGGTGCGCCGCGTCGACCGGATGCACCCCGTCGACGAGCGCCTCGACGTTGCCCTGGACCACCGCCAGCGGCGTGCGCAGCTCGTGGCTGACATCGGCCAGCAGCGAGCGTCGCTGACGCTCGTCGGCCTCCAGGCGGGCGGCCATCGTGTTGAAGCCGCGGCTCAGCTCGAGCAGCTCGGGCGCCCCCCGGTCGGGCTCCTCAACCCGGACCGCGTAGTCGCCCAATTCGATCCGGCGGGTCGCCTCGGCGAGCTCGGCGATCGGCTCGCCGAGCCGGCGGACGCGTCGCGTGATCGACAGCAGCCCGGCGACCACGAGCGCGACGCCGGCGACGCGGGCGAGCAGCACACCCGGACCGCCGCCCACCGGATCGGGTCCGAGGAACCCGAACACCGACGCGAACACCCAGGCCGCCACCGCGGTCGTGAATGCCACGACGAGGATGAGCCCGATGACGATCGGCACGACGCGCCGGAGCACCCAGCCCGGCCCCGGACGCGCGCTCGGCCCCCACGGCGGCGGCCCGTCGCCCCACGGCGGACGGCCGGCGGCCGCGGTCGGATCCCAGCCGCGCCGGCGCGACTGGTGGCGCTGCCAGCGGAGCTCGCGCTGCTGCCGCCGCCAGTAGTCGCGGCGCTCCCACGGGCCGGCCGGCCCGCCAGGCGTCGGTGAGTCACCCGCTCCGGGCGTCGTTGCTGCGCCGGGCTCGATCCCGGGCTCGCGGGCGGACCGTCCGTCCTCGGTCACGGCGCCCGGTCGTCGGCGAAGCGGTAGCCCACCCCGTAGACCGTGAGCACGTAGCGCGGCGCGCGGGGATCGGGCTCGAGCTTGCGGCGCAGGTTCTTGACGTGGGTGTCGATCGCCCGCTCGTACGACTCGAACGCGACCCCACGCAGCGCGTCGAGGAGCTGGGCCCGGGTGAAGATGCGTCCGGGTCGCCCCGCGAGCGTCGCCAGGAGCTGGAACTCGGTCGGGGTCAGCTCGACGAGCCGGTCCGCGGCCGTTACCCGCATGCGCGGCACGTCGATCGTCACGTCAGCGGCCCGAATGACCTCGCCGGGTTCGGCGGCGGTCTCGGAGCGGCGGAGGACCGCCTTCACCCGGGCGACGAGCTCGCGCGGGCTGAACGGCTTCGTGACGTAGTCGTCGGCGCCGAGCTCGAGCCCGAGGAGCTTGTCGATCTCGTCGTCGCGTGCGGTCAGGACGACGATCGGGACGGTCGAGTCGCGCCGGAGCGTGCGGATGACCTCGAGGCCGTCCACCTCGGGCAGGCCGAGGTCGAGCACGAGGAGGTCCGGCGCGTGCGTCCGTGCGGCGATCAGGGCCGCTCGTCCGTCGCCGGCTGTCTCGACCGTGAAGCCCGCGTGCTCGAGGTAGTCGCGTGCGAGCTCGCGGATCTTCGGCTCGTCGTCGACGAGCAGGATCGTCTTCATCGTCCAGCATCGTACGGCGGTCGGGATGACCGACGGCGCCCGGGTCCCCAGCTGGGATCCGGGCGCCAGGTCAGGCGACCGCGATGGAACCGGTCAGCCGGCGCTCGTGGGGCCGCCGGGTCCGGGCACATCGACCGGTCCTGCCGGGCCGCTGCCGGTCGTGCCGCCCGTGCCGGTCGTGCCGCCCGTGCCGGTCGTGCCGCCGGTCACCGGTGGCTGGCCGGTCGCGTGCGCCGTTCGGTGCCACTCGTCGAGCCGGCCGCGGATCCACGCCTCGCGCGGGTCCCCGTTGGGGTCGCCGGTCGGACGACCGTGATCCCAGCCGCCCGGGCCGTAGCCCCAGCCGCGACCCCGGCCGCGACGCCCGCCACCGAAGGCGAGCCGCAGCAGCCCGAAGAACAGGAAGATCACGAGCAGGAACACGAGGAAGTGGACGAACCCGAAGCCGAAGCCGAGCCAGGGGCCGTACCAGCCATAGCCGGCCACCGGGGCCACGACCGTGGTCGTCCCGGGGGCGACCGCCACGCCTGCGGCGCCGAGGCCGGCGGTGTAGGCCGCCCCGGCCACGAGACCGACGATGGCGATGATCCCGATCAGGGCCAGGATCGCGCCGATGAACCGTTGCATCCGAATCGCTCCTTGTCTGCGGCCCCTCCGGACCGCGTTCGATGGACCCAGCGTGGCCGCCAGTTGTGTGCCGGATGTGGAGGCGACGCGGAGGACGCCGGGAGATCGGGCACCGAGCCGCCGGACGGCGTACCGTCGCCGGTGACGAGGGACCGTCGCGAGGGAGTCATGGACAGCTTCGACTTCGTGATCATCGGTGCCGGCCCGGCCGGCGAGGCGGCCGCCCACAAGGCCCGCGAGCTCGGCGCGAGCGTGGCCATCGTCGACCGCCGCTGGTTCGGCGGCAGCTGTCCGTTCATCGGCTGCGTCCCGTCGAAGGCGCTCCTGAACTCGGCCGCTCGCCACGCCGCGAACGCGGCCGCCTACGACTGGCCTCGCGCCTCGGCCCGGCGCGACTACATGGTCAACCGCGCCGCCGACCAGGACGAGCCCGACGACGGCAGCCACGTGTCGTCGCTCGAGAAGGCGGGCGCCGTCGTCCTGCGCGGGACCGCCCGGATCGCCGGACGCGGGCGGGTCGACGTCAGCCACGACCATGCCGTCCACCAGCTCGCGGCGGGGAACGTGGTGGTCGCCGTGGGGTCGACGAGCAAGGTGCCCCCGGTCGAAGGGATCGACCGGATCCCGACCTGGACGAACCGCGACGCGACGCTGGCCCGCGAGCTGCCGGCCAGCCTGCTCGTGCTCGGCGGTGGGCCGACCGGCTGCGAGCTCGCCCAGGTCTACGTCCGGTTCGGCGTGCCGACGACGATCGTCCAGTCCGGTCCCCGTCTCGCCCCGACCGATCATCCGCGCAACTCGGAGGCGATCGCAGCCGCGCTGTCGCGCGACGGCGTCGTGGTCCGAACGGGCGTCCGGGCGATCCGGGCGCGAGCCGCGGCCGGGACCGACGGCGCCCACGTGATCGATCTCGATGACGGCTCGACCGCCGAGGGGCATGCCGTCCTGCTGGCCGTCGGCCGGTCGTTCCCGCTCGACGACCTCGGGCTGGAGCACTACGGGCTCGACCTGACGGGTCGGACGCCGTTCCCGCGCGACGGCCGGCTCAAGGTGGCCGAGGGGCTGTGGGTCATCGGCGATCCGGCGGGACCGGAGCTGCACACCCACCAGGGTCACTACCAGGGCGAGGTCGCAGTCCGGATGGCGCTCGGCGAGTGGGTCATGCCCGACTACCGGGCGCTGCCACGGGCCACCTACACCGATCCGGAGGCCGCCTCGGTCGGGCTGACCCTCGACCAGGCGCTCGGCGACGGGCTGGATGCGTTCGAGCTCACGACGCCGTTCCCCAGCACCGCCAAGGGCTACTCCGTCGAGGCCGAGATCGGCCACGTCACGATCGTCGTCGATCGCAAGACCCGCGAGCTTATCGGCGCCGCGATCGCCTGCCCGGATGCCTCGGCGGCCATCCACGAGTGCGTCCTCGCGATCAGGGCCCGGGTCAAGGTCGACGTGCTCGCCGAGACGATCCACGCCTTCCCGTCGACGTCGCGGGCGTTCAACGGGTTGTTCGCGGACGCGGCCCGGGAGCTCCGCTCCGCCTGATCGGGCCAGGCGACCCGGCCTGACCAACGGCGGACCCGGGATGACCCGACGGTCGGATGGTGGCCGCGAGGCACCGTTGCGATGATCGGCGCCATGGTCGGGACCTCTGGGGAGCCGGCATGACCACGGACGTCGAGCGGCTCGACGCGGCCCTCGCCGGGCGTGTTGAACGTGCGCGGAGCGGGCTGTCAGCTGCCGTGCTGCCCGCGTTCGCGACGACGATCGCGCTGTCGGCGTTCCTGCTCTTCTCCGTGGAGCCGCTCATCGGGCGGCTCACCCTGCCGAGCTTCGGGGGAACGCCCGCGGTGTGGGCGACGATCCTGTTCTTCTTCCAGGCCGTGCTCCTCGTCGGGTACGCCTACGCCCATGTCTCCGCCATGCGCCTGGGAGTCCGCCGTGGGGCGATCCTGCACGGCGTTCTCGCGGTCGTCGCGCTGGGCGTCCTCCTCGTGGCGCCCGCGACGGTCGCCGAGCTGCGCGATCCAGCGGCGCCGGCCGTCGTGAACCTCCTCGTCATCCTCGCGGTGATGGTCGGCGCGCCGGCCCTCCTCATCACGGCGACGACACCCCTGCTCAGCACCTGGTTCAGCGCGGTTCGTGTTGCGGAGCGCCGCCCGGCGGACCCGTACTGGCTCTACGCGCTCAGCAACGCCGGCTCGTTCGCGGCCCTGCTGGCGTACCCGTTCCTCATCGAGCCGGCGCTCGGGCTGACGGCCCAGCGGGGGATCTGGGCCGCCGGCGTCGCCGTCCTCGTCGCCTGCCTGCTGGGCTGTGCCTGGCTGGTCCTGCGCTCGACGTCGCGCTCCCAGGACCCGCCCGCCGCCGAGGCTGTGGCTGCAGCCGTGCCCGCCGAGCCGATCACCTGGCGGCGCCGCGCCCGCTGGCTGTTGCTGGCCGCGGTGCCATCCGGTCTCCTGTCCGCCGTGACGAACTTCGTCACGACCGACCTCATCTCGGCCCCGCTGCTGTGGGTCGTCCCGCTCGCGATCTACCTGCTGACCTTCGTGATCGCCTTCTCCGAACGGGGTCGCCGCTTGATCCCCGGGGCGGAGTGGCTCGCGCCGGCAGCGGTGACCCTGCTGTGGGTTCCGTTCGGGTCGGCCGCCGGCTGGCCGATCGGGCCGCTCCTCCTCGTCGAGTTCCTCGGGCTCGGCGTCGTCGCGACGACGCTGCATGGCCGGCTCGCCGCCGATCGCCCGGCCGCGGGCCGGCTGACCGAGTTCTACCTCCTGATCTCGACCGGTGGCGTCCTCGCGAGCTCGCTCGTGGCGATCGTCGCGCCGGTCCTGTTCAAGGGGATCTGGGAGTACCCACTGCTGCTCGTGCTGGCCCTCGCAGCGCTCGCGATGGCGAACTCGGCACCCGCTACCGACGCGTCACCGGCGGGTGGCTCCACGGACGGATCGCGCGCGCGTCCGGGGCTCGACCTTCGGCCGTTCGTGGCCGGCGCCCCGGCCCGGGTCGCGCCCTATGCGCTTGCCGCGATCGCGCTGGCCCTCGGGCTGGCCGCGAGCGGCTCGATCGGGTTGGAGGCCGGGGTCCGCTGGCTCCTCGTCGGCGGGCTCATCCTGCTCGTCGGCGGGCAGCCGCGCTTCCTGCTCGTATCGACCGCCCTCGTGCTAGGGCTGGCGACGTTCGTGCTCGCACCGGCGGCCGTCTTCGAGGACCGCAGCTTCTTCGGCGTCACCGCGGTCCTCCGCCCGGCCGATCGACCGGTGACGATCCTGATGAACGGCACCACCGTCCACGGCATCCAGTCGACCGACCCCGCGTACCGCGATGTCCCGGGGTCGTACTACGTCGCTCAGGGCCCGCTCGGCGACGTCTTCCGGCTCGCCCGGTCGCGGCCCGACGCGGCCGACGGCCGCTCGATCGGCGTGGTCGGACTCGGGTCAGGCACGCTCGCCGCCTACGCCCGTGCGGGGGACCGGCTGACCTTCTTCGAGATCGACCCGCTCGTGGTCCGGGTCGCCCGGGACCCGGCGTACTTCACCTGGCTGTCCGACGCCGCGGTCAGCCCGGACATCGTCCTCGGCGACGCGCGGCTGTCGCTCGAGGCCGTGCCGTCCCGGCGCTACGACGTGCTCGTGCTCGACGCGTTCTCGTCGGACGCGATCCCGGCTCACCTGTTGACGACGGAGGCGATCGCGGACGACGCCCGGGTCCTCCGACCGGGTGGTCTCCTCGCGATCCACGTCTCGAACCGCTACTACGACCTGGCGCCGGCGGTCGCCACGGCGGCCCGCCAGGCGGGGCTGACGGTCCTCGAGCGGATCTACCAGCCGACCGAGGCGGATCGGCCCCTCAACGCGACGCTGAGCGAGTGGCTGGTCGCGACGACCGATCCGGCCGACGTGCCCCGCCTGCTCGCGGCCGGCTGGCAGCCGGTCCGGGACGACGTGACGGCCCTGACCGACGACCACCCGGACCTGCTCCGGCTCCTGCGGATCGGCCTCTGGTAGGCGATCCCTCGCGCGGTCGCGCGGTTCGCCCGAGGCGCTAGACGGTCGCTGGCTCGTGCTCGACTTCGGCGGCGTCCGCCTCGGCCTTCGTGCGGTGGATCGTGCCCGGCGCGTGCTCCGGCGGGGCGTAGACGGTGTAGAGCTTGAGGTCGGACGTGCCGCGGTTGACGAAGTTGTGCCGGGTGCCGGCCGGGACGAGCACGAGGGATCCCGGTCCGACCGGGCTGGCCGACCCGTCGAGGACCGCGTCGCCCGTACCGGCGACGAACACGAGGACCTGGTCCACCCCGCGGTGGATCTCCTCGCCGATATCCCCGCCGGGCGGGATCGACATGACGACGACCTGGCTGTGCGGCCCGGTCGCCACGACCTCCCGGAAGAAGCCGTTTCGGTTCGCTCGCGCGACGATGTCCGTGGTGTAGGTCATGGCGCTCTCCTTCGAGCCGATGCTGGTCGTTCGGAGGGCGGCTCGCCAGAGCCGGAAGCCATGAACTCGGCGGTGCCGGCTGGCCGCTGGTCGCGAGACCGGGCCTCAGGCGCAGGGGTCCGGATCGTCGGTCGGGCCCGGCGTCGGCTCCATCGGTTCCGGGGCGAGGATCGGCGGCGGCGCCATCGTCGGCGCCGGGGTGATCGTCGGGAAGATGGTGCGCACCGTCTGGTGGATGTGTGCGATCTCCGCGTCGGTGATGAACGCCGGGAACGTCGGCGGAGCGAACATGACCGACCGGACGTGCTTCGTGTCGGTCCGCGCAGCGAGGCTGAGCAGGCTGGGCAGGTCGCGGACGGAGAAGCTCGTCCAGGCGTCGTCCTGGGCGATCTTGAGCAGGGTCGGGATGCGCGGGATGAGCTTGCACGGCTTGAGCCGGCTGCGCAGGGCGAGGAGGACGGCCTGCTGGCGCGCCATGCGGCCGTAGTCGGAATCCTGGTGGCGCGATCGGGCGTACATCAAGGCCCGATGGCCGTTGAGGTGCTGGACCCCGGCATGGAAGCTGATCGATACGTCGCCGCTGCCGTCCTCGAGCGGGTAGTGATCGTCGAACAGCGGCTCGGGGATGTCGATCGTCACGCCACCGAGCGCGTCGACGAGCCGGACGAAGCCGTTGAGGTTGACGACGGCGATCGCCGTCGAGGGCGACCCCGGACAGCTTCTGGATCGTCCCGCCGATGGCCCGGAAACCGCGGACGTTGCCGCCCGGGAACTGGCTCGGATGGGCGTTCGCATAGACGTAGATGGCGTTGAGCAGGCCCGGGAACCGGCCTCCGGGCACCGCGCCGGCGCTCTCCTTCGGCAGCGGCGCCCCGGTCATGTTGCGCGGGAAGCCGAACATCGCGGCCCGGCCCGTGGCGACGTCGACCGACAGCAGGATCATCGTGTCGGTCCGCAGGCTCCACCGATCGGGGCCCGCGTCGGCGCCGATGAGCAGGACGTTGAGCCGGCCGTCGGCGGCCCAGGCCGGTCCCGGGTCGGGCGTCGCGGTCGGGCTGGGGGAGGGCGTCGGGAGGCCGGTCAGGCGTGCCGACGGACGGACGACCGCGGGGATCGGTCGAGCCGGACGGCGCGGGGCTGTTCGTGTCGTCGGGCTCGAGCGGCGGGATCAGCTCGCTGCCGGCCCCGTCGCCGGCTGCGCCGAGGTCGGCCGGATCGAAGACGTCCATGATCGTCTGGCGGGTGTCGACGATGACGGCCCCGGCGATGATGTGCGGCGCCGCGATCGCGACCGCCAGGAGCGCGGTGAGGAACGCGCGTCCCAGGCGCTCCAGGCGGCCGACCGGCTGCAGCCGCGCGGCGAGGACGAACGTGGCGCCGAGCACCGCCAGGCGGTACAAGCCGACCGCCACGACGATGACGGCGAGCGCCTCGAGCGCCTCGGGCGTCAGCAGCTCGCCGGCCAGCTCCGCCCGGTCGGGGGCCGCGACGAGGGCGACGCTCGCGACGGCGGCCAGCACCACGATCGGCGCGAACAGGATCGCCGCCCGGCGACGCCGGCCGAGGAGGAGGTGTCCGAGCCCCGGAACGATTGCGCCACCGACGATCGACAGCCAGCCCGGCGGGGACCGTCGCGCGGGTGGCTCGGCGGCGGCCGTCGGCGGTTCGGCGGTCGCCACAGGTGGCTCAACGGCCTCCGCCGAACACGTCCAGGCCCGATGCGTCCGCAGCCGGCCCGGGCGTGCGATCCAGGGCCGGCGCAGGCAAGTCGTTCGGTTCGGGATCGGTCATCGCGGATCAGCTCGTTGACGACGGTTGCGCGACCCGGACGCTCGAGCTGAGGCGCCGAGTTGCGCCGCAGATCGTAGCGGGTCCCCGTCGCGCCGCCATGGACCGATGGTCCTCGGGCCGCGTCGCGCAGCGAGCGTGGCCGGGCCCGGCCGAGCGGTGCGGTCTCGCTCGTGGACCGGCGGTCCCGGGCGAACCGGCTCGATGGTCCCGGGGAAACCGGCTAGTTGCGCTCGATCCGCAGGTCGTCGACGGCCGCCTCGACCCGCGAGTCGCCCGCGCCGTCGCGGGCCCCGATCACGATCCGAACCGTCTGGCCGGCGAAGGCATGGATGTCGATGCGGCGGCCCAGCCAGCTGGCGTTGTGGTTCGTCGGGGCGCCGAGCGCCTGCGCGACGAGCGTTCGCGTCCCGTCCTGCGGCCTCGATCCAGATCCGGAACCAGTCGGCGCTCGATGAGCGCGCATCGTGGGCGAAGTAGTAGCGGAACGTGAGCGCGCCGATCGTGGCCGGCAGCGTCACCGGCGCCGAGCGGATCGTGGTCGTCCCGCCGTCGAGGTCGTTCGCGTTGCTGCCGGACGCTCCGGCGAGCCCGGTCACGAGGGCATACCGTCCGGAGGTCGTCGTCCCGAGCTGCTTCGCCCCGCCTGCCGAGCACGGCGGCGGGGTTGCCGATCTGCCAGGCGCCGGCCGTCGCCGTGTCGGTGCCGTCGGGATTGCGCACCCAGCCGCGGTTGATCTCGAAGTCGTCGTACAGCGGCCCGCAGTTCGTCCGCGCGGCCGTCGTCACCCACGGGCAGCCCGCCCGGTCGATCGCGTAGAGCAGCGCCGAGCGGTTGTTGGACACGGCGCCGGCGATCCGCTCGTCGGGCGGGTAGAAGTCGGACACGCGGTAGTGCTCGGCCGGGTAGAGCTCCCACGTGTACGAGAAGATCCGGTAGGTGCCGTACATCCAGTCGATCTGGTCGCCGTCGGTGATGTACAGGTCGCTCGACTGCTCGGGCTTGTAGCCGTTGCGGCGGGCCATCGCCCTGCCGAGCGAGACGAACGCCGCGTGATCGGCCCGGGTCATGTCCGCGGGGATGTCGGCCTTGGTGTGGCCGTACGGCCAGAGGATCAGCTTGCCGTTCGTGTGGAGCGTGATGTGGAGCCGGATCTGCTGGCGCCCGTCGATCACCCGGCTCGCCACGAAGTCGCGCATCGCCTGCGTCTCGGGCGCCGAGAACGGTCGCGGCCCGCGGTAGGTGATCGAGCGCGGCGAGGCCGACGAGCCGTGGCAGCAGCCCCAGTCGATAGCTGTAGTTCCGGTTGAGGTCGGTGCCGACCGCGGTCGTCCCGCGGTTCGGCTGGCGGTTCTTGCGCCAGGCGCGGTACGGGCTGCCGGTCAGGTCGTACTGCATCCCGTCGGGGTTGACCGCGAAGACGATCCAGATCCGCCGGCTGTCGACGAGCCGGTGGACGGTCGGATCGGTCCGGCGTACTGGGTCGTCAGGACCTTGAGCAGGTAGAGCGCCTGCTCGGTCGTCAGGTGCTCCCGGGCGTGATGCAGGGCGTCGACCAGGACCTCGGGCTTGGGCGCGTCGACGCTGACGTGGCCGGTCACCTCGGCGATCCAGATGTCGCGGCCCTTGTAGCTCTTGCCGATCGACGAGATCTTCACGAGGTCCGGGTAGGCCGACTGGGCGGCCATGATCTCGGCCACCATCTCGGGGTAGTTGTGGTAGCGCGAATCCTTGGCCGGGAAGTTGGCCTCGGCACCGGAGGCGGCGCTCGGCACGAGTCCGACGAGCAGGAGCCAGGCCAGGACGGCGGCTGGGACGATCCGTCTGCGCACGGTCATAGGGTGCCCGGTCCGGGCCCAATTCGGCAAGGCGGCAGGCGTCGGGGCCGCCACCGGGACGATGGGGCCATCGCCGTCGGAGAGTCCGGTCAGCCGGCCGGAACGTCCTCCGGATCGCGCCGCGGGACCATGACCGCCCCGAGCACGACGCCGACGAGGATGAGCGCCACGCCGAGGGTCGCCGCGCCCGGCAGCGACTGCGCCGCCAGGGTCCCGCCGATGGCCGCGCCGATCGGGTAGCCCAGGAAGTTCGCGGCCATCGAGACGGCGAACGCACGGCCCATCCAGGCGGGATCGGTCCGTCGCTGGCGGACCGTGAACAGGGCGATGTCCATCGGGCCGTTGAGGAACCCGAGGATGAGCGCGGACAGGGCGAGCAGGCCGAAGCCGACGGCGACCGAGACCGACCCGCCGGCAACCGGCACGATCAGCGCGTACGCCGGGGCCATGGCCAGCATCGGCACGATGAGCATCCGCCACTCGCGTCCGCGGCTGTCGAGGCGGCCGAACGAGAAGGCGGACACCATCCCGGAGACCCCCGACAGCGCGAAGACGAGGCCGACCGCCAGCTCGCCGGCGCCGAGCACGTCGAGCACGATCAGCGGCAGCAGGATCGTCTGGATGCCGAAGGCGACGTTGAGGACGGTGACCGAGAAGCTGAGCCCGCGCAGCGTCCGGTTGCGCCACCAGTAGACGACGCCCTGCCAGGCCTCGACGATCAGCCGTCCCCCGGCCGCGATCCGGGGCGACGGATCGGGGACGCCGATCAGCGGCAGCGCGGCGACTCCGAACGTCAGGCCGATGACGATCATCGCGGTCGGCCCGCCGAGGACGGCCACGAGCGCCGCGGCGACCGGCGGGCCGATGATCGTGGCCACGACGTAGCCGTTCGAGTCGACCGCGTTGACCCGCTCCCACAGGTAGCGCGGGACCATGATCGGGAAGAGGCTGCGCAGCCCGGTCGCGCTGAGGATGCTCGTGAACGACGCGATCGTCGCGATCAGGAGCAGCAGCGGCGCCGGGAGGGCATGGGCCAGGGCGAGCACGCCGATGAGCGACAGCGCCACGAGCTCGACGGTGTAGTCGAGCAGGATCAGCCGGGTCCGGCCATGGCGATCGAGCAGGGCACCGGCGATCGGGGCGACGGCGATGCCGGGGAAGAGGGCGGCGAACGTGACGAGCCCGGCGAGCTCCGACGACGCGTACTGCTGGAGCGTGAACAGGACGAGCGCGACCCCGACCATCGACTGGGCGATCCGGGCGAGCTGCGTCGCGAGCAGGATCCGGCCGAGCGTCGGGACGTCGAGCAGCGCGCGATACGACGGAACGGGCGCCGCGGCCTCCACGACGTCCGTCCCCGGCAGGGGTTCAGGCATCCCGTCGATGCTAGCGACTCCGGCGCTCGATCAGACTTGGCCGATGAAGCCCGGATGTGCGTGTCCGACGAGCGGGACCGGGCCGTCGTCGGGTTCTACCAGGTGCTCAACCGGCCGGTGCCGGGACCGGACCGGCTCCGCCTGCGCGGGCTGGACCCGGTCGGTCCTACCGGATCACGCTCTGGCCGCTGACCGGCGACGGGCTGGAGCGGGCGAACGCGATCGTGCGCGGCGGCGACGACCTCATGGCCAACGGGTTGCTGCTCGCCGCATCGAAGGAGGAGATCGCCGCGCGGGGCGACTTCTGGGCCCGCGTCTTCGTGCTCGACGCGGTCTAGCCTCGGGCCTGATCAGCCGGCGGGTGGAACACCCTCGGTTCGACCGGGTCCGGCGTCCTCCTCGGCCAGCAGCCGGTAGAGGCTCCGTCGGGCGTCATCGAGGATCGCCGTGGCGGCGGCGACGGTCTCCGGCGAGCCGCTCCCGGCGACCTGGCGCCAGGCCGAGGCGAACGCGAAGAAGGCCGCCTGCAGGTCGACTGCCTCCTCGGCCCCTTCGAGCTCCCAGGGGACCCGACCGCGCTTCGCTCCTGCGGCAGCGGCCTCGCGACCGGCGTCGGTGAGGCTGTAGACCCGGCGGCCATCCTGCTCGGCACCGGTCACGAGACTCTCGTCTTCGAGCTGCTGGAGGGTCGGATAGACCGAGCCGGCGCTCGGCTGCCAGATCCCGCCGCTCCGCTCGGCGAGCTGTTGCATGACCTGGTAGCCGTGCATCGGTGATTCCGCGAGGAGGGCGAGGATCGCCGTCCGCACGTCGCCCCGCCGGACGCCCGCCCGGCGACCGTGACGACCCAGGAAGGCCCCGGGCCCGAAGGGGATGGCGGGCCCGCGGTTGAACGCGGCGCCGGGCCCGAAGCCGCCCCGGCCGGGTCGCCGGCCGCCCTCGCGGTGATGCCGGCGCCCAAACCGCAGCGCGTGATGCGCAGGGTCGAGCCGGCTGCTGGAATGTGGATGTTCGTTCATCTCTGGTTCTCGGACTCCTTGTCCTTGGTTTCGCGATTACTTTGTATCGCGTGGCATCACGATATATCGCGATAGTCGAGTCTGTCAAGCCCGTCCGGGCCCGGCCACGAAGATCGCTACCGGGTCGGGGGGTCTCCTGACCCTTTCGGTGTGTGTGCCGACGCGTCGTTGACGTCGCCATGGCCGGTGCTCCGTGGGTTGCGGTCTACCAACCCCCATGGTTGTACGCACAGGATCCGGCCGGTGCCGGCAAGCGGACGGTCTCGACCACGCTCGACGCCGCCCGATCCGGGGCCTCGATTCCGATGGCGAACGGCGCCTACCACCACTCTGGTTGGTACATGGCGAGTGGCGCCGTCAGCTCGGGTCGGCGGTGAAGGACGTCCTCATGGGTCACAGCTGGGGCCCGCGCGCCACGATCAGGTGGTCCAGCGGCCCAGCCTGACAGCGCCCTTGGCCGGTCAGCGCCGCTGGACCTGGCCGGCGGCCCTTGGTCGGTCAGCGCCGCTGGACCTGGCCGGCGCCCTCGCCCTCGCGCCACCAGCGGATGTCGAGGTGGTCGCCTTCGCTGCGCACGATTGACAGGTCCGTGACGTCTGACCGGAACAGCGGGAACGGCCCGGGCGGGGGCGGATAGCCGGTCGCCGCAGCGAAGACCTCCCGGTAGGCCTCGATCGTCGGCTCGTCGTCGACCACGATCGCCGTGCCGGACAGCTTGGCGTCCCCGGAGCCGAGATCCTTGTCGATGGTCGCGCAATGGAGCGCGAAGCGGGGGTCGCGCAGGAGGTCCAGCGCCTTGCGCGACATCGGCATCATCCCGAGCCACAGCTCGCCGAGCGCGAACAGCGGCTCGACCCCGCTGATCCGCGGCGAGCCGTCGCCCCGGAGGGTCGCCAGCAACCCCAGCCCATACGCCTCGAACCGCTCGCGGACCGCCTCCGCGAGCTCAGGCTCCTCCGCCTCGACCGCCGCCCAGGTGACCATGTCGTGCCTAGGCTACCGTCCCGCGCCCGACGGCGCGATCGCCCGGCTCGGTGACCGGCGACAACGCCCAAGGTACGGTCGTTCGCGGGACGACTTCGGGAGTGACGCCGGGGCCGCTCGCCGCGAGGATGGGCGGCACACCCATCATGTCGACCCGACGCGCCCTCGCCGTCCTGGCCGCCTTCGTCGTCTGTGCGGGATCCCTCGTCCGGACCGGCGGTGCCGCGGTCGGCGCGACCGAAGCAGCGGCCCGCGCGCCGGTTGATGCTCCACGGGCGGCTGCTCGCACCGTGGCTGCGCTGCCGGCCCTCCCGGGGAGCTGGCCGTCGAGCCAGTTCGAGCTCGGCCTCGCCGACGCACCGGGCGGCGCCGCCGCGCTGCACACGCGGGCGCCGTTCCGGTTCCGCTACCAGTACCTCGCCGGCGGGGTCAACACGGGCAGCGGCTGGGCCACCTGGAACCCGAACGGCCAGTTCGTGTCGTTCTACGTGGCCGACTCGGTCGCGAACCACGCGACCCCGGTCTTCCCGTATTACATGCTCCTCCAGTCGAACCCGGCGGCCGGGGCGAGCGAGTCGGCCAAGGACCTCTCCAACCTGGCCAACCACACCACCATGGCAGCGTATTACAACGATCTGCGGCTCTTCTTCAGCCGCGCCGCCGGCCCCGATCCGGTGGTGCTCCACGTCGAGCCCGACCTGTGGGGCTACATCGAGCAGGCGACCGGGACCGTCGACGACGCGTCGCTCGTCCCGGCCTCCGTGGCGAGCTCGGGCGACGCGGCCCTGGGCGACCTGCCGAACACCGCCGCCGGGTTCGCCCGGGCGATCGTCCGGCTGCGCGACCAGCTGGCGCCGAACGTGATCCTCGCCTACCACCTGTCCGTCTGGGGCACCAACGTCGACATCAGCTACTCGAACAACAGCGACGCGGAGGTCGACGCGCTGGCGGCCCGGGCGGCGGGGTTCTACCGGTCGCTCGGCGCCTCGTTCGACATCGCCTTCACCGACATCGGCGACCGCGACGCCGACTTCAAGAAGATCAACTACGGCGACGGCGGCGCCGCCTGGTGGGATGACGCCGACTTCGCCCGCTACGCCCGGTTCGTCGCCGGCTTCGTCGCCGGCTCGGGCAAGCGGGTCGTCGTCTGGCAGATCCCGCTCGGGAACACGCGGATGAAGGCGATGGACGACACCTGGGGCCACTACCAGGACAACCGGGTGGAGTGGTTCCTCGACGATCCGAGCGGGACGCATCTCGCGATGTGGCGCGACGCGGGGGTCGTCGCGCTGCTGTACGGCGGTGGCGCCGGGGGGACGACCTGCGCCTGCGACGCGCAGGGCGACGGCGTGACGAACCCCAGCCCGATCAACGGCAACCTGGGCACCTCGCTCTCTGCGGACGACGACGGCGGCTACTTCGTCGCCCGCTCCGCGGCCTACTACGCGGCCGGTCCACTGAGCCTGGTGGGCGGGTCGGGCGGTGGTGGTGCCGGCGGGACGCCGCCGCCGGCCCACTGGACGACGAGCGCAAGCGCCAAGCCGACGAGCCTTGCTCGCCGGCACACGGTCGCCATCACCGCCCATGTCCGCGTCACGATCGCCACCCGGGCGGTGGTTCGGATCGACATCTACGACCCGGGCGGGCACCTCGCCCACCGCTGGACCGCCGCCGCCCGGACGTACGCGGTCGGCTCGACGGTCACCCTCCGGTCGAGCTGGTCGGTCGGTGCCACGCGGCGGCTCGGGACGTACGTGGTAAAGGTCCGGGTCTATCGCTCGACCGGCACCGGAGCTCCGCTCGCCTCCAACAACCGCGCCACGACCTTCCGCGTCCACAGCTGACCCGCGCTCGTCGGGCGGCCCGGCCGCGACCGCGGGGTATCGTTGACGCATGACCGATCCGAGCACGCCTGCAGCCGGTCTCGCCCCGCTCCTCGACAAGCTGCGACCCGTCATCCGGACGCGTCAGATCCGCGAGTTCACCGCTGAGCCGCTCACCGCCGCCGAGCTCGAGGCGCTGACCGAGGCCGCCCGCTGGTCGGGGAGCAGCCGGAACGAGCAGCCCTGGCACCTGATCACGATCGAGGCGGAGGCGACGTTGCGCCGCCTCGCCGAGGCGGGGCTGCCGCAGACCCGCGCTCTTGGTAGCGCGACAGCGGCCATCGCCGTCGTGCTGCCCGCAGACCCGGAACGGCGGGTGTCGGACGCCTATGACGACGGACGGCTCGCGGAGAGGATCCTCGTGGCGGCCACCATCCTCGACCTCGGCGCAGGGATCACCTGGATCCGCCGGGACGTCGCACCCGTGGTGGCCGGGCTCCTCGGCCTCCCACCTGATCGGTCGGTCCGGACGATCGTGGCGCTCGGTCACCCGAGCGAGGCGGCCCGACGGCCCAAGTCCGCCCCCGGCCAGGCCCGCAAGCCGCGCTCTGAAATCGTCATCGCGGAGCGCTGGCCGTCTGGCTGACGAGCGAGCGGTGACGACCGATCTCCTGGTCGGGCCCGTCTTCCGACCTACCAGAGACGGAGCTGTCCGGTCCGGCGAAGCCAGAACAGGGCGACGAACCCCAGCGCGATCCCCGCTCCGAGGAAGATCCACTGCAGGATCATCGTCTCGGGCATGACGGCCAGCTGGACGAGGATCCAGATGATCAGCCCGACGCCGAGCGTCCCGGTGAGCCAGGGGGCCACCCAGTGGCGTGTCGCGCTCAGGCCGGCGAGGACCAGCATCGCGATGCCGTTCATCGCCAGCAGGTACAACCCGGGCATGAGGTAGCTGCCGAAGACCGAGCCGGCGATCCAGTCCTGCGGGACGCCCATCGACCCGCCGCTCGGATCGGTGATGAAGAGCCAGCCGACGGGGATGGCCAGTGCGGCGGTCAGCAGCTCGACGACGATCGCCGGCCAGACGTACCAGGGCCGCTCGATCCGGTGGTCGGCTGGGATGAGCTGGGCGTGCATCTCGGAACCCTCCGCGTGGCGCCCGGCCCCAACGGCGGGGCCGGGCAGACTCGGCGACGCTGGAATTGTGGCTCGCAAACTCGACCTGGCGACAGGGCCGGAGTCACCGCCACGGTCGTTCCGAAGGTCATCGTCCGAATGGACGGATGGCGCTCGTCGGGGCATCGCGCCGGGACCCGGCGCTCCATCTCCGGACCGCCGTGCCGGTTGATCGCCAGGTGATCCCCGGGTGAGCGACCGGGGGTATCGTGAGATGGAGCTCCCGATCCGGGTTCCGGGTTGGGGAGCGACCTGGAGGCCCGGTCATGGCAGGTTCCACCAGCGCAGCGCCGGCGACGACGTTCGGCGGCTTCTCGCGCGCCGCGATCGACTTCCTGGCCGAGCTCGCGATGAACAACGACCGGGCGTGGTTTCACCCGCGCAAGGCCGACTACGAGCGACTCCTGAAGGAGCCGCTCCAGGCGCTCTGCGTCGCCGTCGCCGAACGGTTCGAGGCCCGCGGCGTCCCGCTGCGGAGTGATCCGCTCCGCTCGCCGTTCCGGATCTACCGGGACACCCGCTTCTCGAAGGACAAGAGCCCGTACAAGAGCCACGTCAGTGCGAGCTTCCCGTGGGGCGACGACGCGGTCGCGGCGGAGGGCGGGCATCGGGGCGAGCGACCCGGCGGCTACTTCCACTTCCAGCCCGGCGAGATGTACGTCGGCGGCGGGATGTGGCATCCCGAGCCGGCGCGGCTGGCGGCCTGGCGCGCGACGGTCGCCGACGACCCGACCGCGGTCCACGCGGCGATCGAGGACCGGGCGTTCGTCCGGACGTTCGGCCACGTCCACGGCGATCGCTACAAGCGGGTCCCGGCCGGGTTCCGGGCCGATCATCCCGATGCCGAGCTGCTGACGCTCAAGGACGTGACCTTCGGGCGCCGCCTGTCGGACGACGAGGCGCTCTCGCCCGAGCTGCCGGACACACTGGCGAGCGCGTTCGCGGACGCCATACCCGTCATGCGCCTCCTGGCGGGGCTCGGCGACTGAGGACCCGCGCGGCCGCTGCAGCCACGACGGGACCGGCGGCAGCGCCACGGCCGTGAGCGGCTCGACTTGACCGTCCCGTCCCACGCGCCCACCCTTTCGCCATGACCCGGCGCCCGAGGATCCTGGCCGCGCTCGGTGCCCTGGTGGTCGTATCGGTCATCGCCGGCGTCCTGATCGGCGGTGCGATCCGCGGCTCGGGGCCGACAGCCGGCCCGGCCGGCAGCGCCGCCGGCGCCGGCTCCCCGAGTGCTCTCGCGACGCCGCAGCCGACGCCCGTGCCGACCCCGGGTCATGAGGTCTACGGCTTCCTGCCGTACTGGGAGATGGATTCCTCGATCGCCGCCCACGTCGCCGGGACGGACCTGTCGACGCTGGCGCTGTTCTCGGTGACGAACCGCTCCAACGGCTCGCTCGACACGAGCCAGAACGGCTACCTGCGGATCAGCGGCCCGATCGGTCGCCAGCTCATCGCGGAGGCACACGACCGCGGCAGCCGGGTCGAGCTCGTGTTCACGAGCTTCGGGACGGCCCGCAACAAGCGTCTCTTCAGCGGCACGAACGCGGCGACGACCCAGGGCAAGGTCGTGGCCGCGCTCGTCGACCTGGCCGGCCAGCTCGGGGTCGACGGGATCAACGTCGACGTCGAGCAGATCGACGACCTGCTCATCCCGGCCTACGGCGACTTCGTCGGGCGACTCCGGGACGCGCTGCGCGCGACGCATCCGAAGTCCCAGGTCTCGGTCGCCACGACGGCCAACGAGCGCGGCGCGGCCATGGCCCTGGCCGCGGTCGCCGCGGGCGTCGACCGGGTGTTCATGATGGGCTACGACTACCACTGGTCCGGCTCGGCGCCAGGCGCATCGGCCCCGATCGAGCGTCGTGACGGCGACGAGAAGGACCTCGTCTGGTCGCTCGACCTGTACCAGCTGCTCGGCGTGCCCGTGGAGCGGACGTTGCTCGGGCTGCCGTTCTACGGGATGGCCTGGCCGACGACGGGCCCGGAGCTGGGTGCCGCCCAGACCGGCAAGGGCCAGAACTGGATCCCGAGCGACCATCTCGACTTCCTGGCCAACCCGGCCAACGTGCCGGTGCTCGACGACATCGAGCAGGTCGACCAGTACGCGGTCCCGGGCGAGACGGCATCGGGCGGCGGCTCGCCCGACCCGAGCGCCACGCCGGGGTCGTGGACCGCGATCTACGTCGATTCGCCGGCGACGCTCACGCCGAAGCTCGCCCTCGCCGACCAGCGCGGCCTGGCCGGCGCCGGCTTCTGGGCGATCGGCTACGAACGCGGCCTGCCCGACTACGCGACGCTGATCAAGCGCTTCCGGTCGGGTCAGCTGGACGCGCCGTAGGGTCGGAAGGGGACGCGGACGCGGGCGGCCGGGCCAGCCACTCGGCGCGCGTGAGCCGGTAGAGGACGTGGCGCCGGAGCGGATGGCCCTCGGGCACGCGCGGGTGGTCGAAGTCGTCGGCGGGGTCGTGGTGCAAGCCGAGCCGCTCCATCACCCGGACGGATGACGTGTTCAGCGGCGAGGTCCACGATGCGATCTCCGCCAACCCCGCGTCCTCGAACCCGAAGCGGAGCACCTCGCGAGCAGCCTCGGTGGCGTAGCCGTGGCCCCAGGCGAATCGATCGAACCGCCAGCCGACCTCGACGAATGCCCGGGCCGGCTCTCCGAACACGAAGTCGGCGAGGCCGGTGAAGCCGAGGAAGGCGCAGTCGGCGTGCCGCTCGACGGCCCACAGGCCGTAGCCGCGCGCCTCGAACTGCGCCTCGATCCGGTCCACGAGGGCATCGCTCTCGTCGCGCGACAGCGGCCGGACGAAGTGGCGCATCACCTCGGGATCGGCGTTCAGCCGGGCGAACGGCGGGCGGTCATCCGGTCGCCAGCGGCGCAGGACGAGGCGTTCGGTGCGGAGGGTCGGTCCGGGGTCGGGCTTCACCGAGGAAGCGTGCCACGTCGGAGAATCGGGCGGATCGGCACTCGTCACGGATCGCGCAATCCGGGTACGGTGACCCGCGGAGGTGACTCAATGATCAAGCGAGTGGTGGTTGGCGCGACGATCGCGGCGGCCAGCTGGTACGGCTACTTCGAGCTCCGTCGCTGGTGGGCGACCTGGGGCGTCGCGCCCGAGGAGCAGACCAAGACCCTGCCGGGCGACGATCTCGTGCCCGAGGGGACGAACCTGCTGACCCGCGGCGTCACGATCGACGCGCCGCCCGAGGCCGTCTGGCCGTGGCTCGTCCAGATGGGCTACGGACGCGCCGGCTGGTACAGCTACGACCGGCTCGACATGAAGGGCCGCAGCACGGACGCGATCGTCCCGGAGCTCCAGAAGCTCAAGGTCGGCGACCTCCTGCCGACGCACGAGGACGGTGGTTTCGAGGTCAAGGTGGTCGAGCCGAACCGAGCGCTCGTTGTCTACCTCGACACGGCGCTGGTGGAGAGCTGGGAGAAGAAGCCGGCAGAGTCGATCTCGACGTCGGAGACGCCCGGCCTGGCGATGTCCGGCGGGTTCCTCGGCGCCGCTTCGCCGCAGGAGTTCAAGGTCAGCTGGGCGTTCGTGCTCGAGCCGGCCGGTCCGGGTCGCACGCGCCTCATCGAGCGCACGCGCGGCTGGTTCGGAGCCGGCAACCCCGGGACCAAGGCGATGATGCCGCTGCTCGGGTTCGGCGTGTTCGTCATGTCCCGGCGCCAGATGATCGGGATCCGCGATCGCGTCGAGCGGGTCCGCCGGCTCGAGACCATCGAGCGAGAAGCTGGCACCCCGGTCCCGATGGCCGCCGCCGCGTCGAATGGCAAGGCCGATTCCGACGCACCGACCGAGGTCGTCGCCTCGGCCGGTTGATCGTCAAGGAAGCCGCCGCCGGGCTGCTGCAAGGCGCCCGGCGGCGGCTTCGTGCGTCCAGGGGCAATTGCGTGGCCGGCCCGGCGCGAGCTGCGCGGCGTCCTTAGCGCGACTGCGCGGCCCTCCTAGCGCGACTGCGCGGCCGGGCGGTGGCGGGGGCTGAGACGCGGGAGCGCGAGCACCACCGTGCCGCCGACGAGCCCCACCAACAGGAGCGCGACGCGGACCGACGCCGCCGGCGCGATCCCGAGAACCGCGTCGAGGCCGAACGCGCCTCGGCCGAGCAGGCCGAGCGCCACGCAGGCGAGCGCCAGCTGGAGCGGGAACTCGATGCCGTGGTTGGTGTCCCAGAATCCGTGCTGCCAGTGGACGTGGAAGATGATCACGACCGACTGGGCGAGGAGCACAGCGGCCGCGACAGGCGTGAACAGCCCCGCCGCCAGGCACACGCCGGCGACCAGCTCGTCCAGGATCGACACGGCCGTGAACAGGCCGACCGGACGAAAGCCCATCGCGGCGACTGCGCCCTGCCATCCGGGCATGCCCGGCCCATTCCACCATCCGAACGCCTTCTGGGCCCCGTGACCGGCAAAGGTGAGCCCGGTGCCCAGCCCCAGCACCAGCACCGCAAGGTCGAAGATGGTCATCGGAGGTCCCTCCGTTCGCTGTTCGCTCGAACCTTCGAACGGTATGTCCGGGGAGCTCCCGCCCCGGCCGGGATCCCGCTCCAGCGCGTTGCAGTCGGGTGACAGTTCTAGGGCTCTTCCGGCAGGCTTGCCGCCCGCGCGGACGCGACGCACGGCACCTCGGCGAATGTGGGTGTCCTCCGTGATGCCTGTCGCCGCATCACGGCCCCGGTTGGGCGAGCCTCCCCAAGCCCCGCACCCCGCCCCGATGCGGCGACTCGCATCACCGGCGCCTGGCCGGCCCGGCCCCCACCTGATGCGGCGACTCGCATCACCGGCGCCTGGCCGGCTCCGCACCCGGCGTGATGCGGCGACTCGCATCACGGGGAAACCCC
This sequence comes from uncultured Chloroflexia bacterium, assembly GCA_963825545.1. GTDB lineage: Bacteria > Chloroflexota > Limnocylindria > Limnocylindrales > CSP1-4 > Chersky-267. The sequence goes on from CAWGTR010000007.1 coordinate 91,382, forward strand.
TTGTTGGCCTGGCGCTCCAACCTCGAGACCGCCGCGCCCCCAGGCGCCTGGGCCGAACCCTACTTGACCGGCACGACGATCACGAAGTTCCCGTCCTTGCGGGGGTAGGCCTTGAGGGGGCGCTTCCACGGCAGGAAGTCCTGCGACAGGTCGCTCACCTTGTACTGGGAGTCGGGCGCCCGCGAATAGCCCCAGAGGGTCGAGAAGCGCGGATACCAGACGTCCTCGATTCGGACGGACGTCACGGTGTAGTCGCTGGTCAGGGCGGGATCGGCGGTCGCGTTGAACCCCGACATGACCCACGAGTGCGCACCGCGCCAGACCATCAAGCCCGCAGGCCGGTTCGTGAGCCGGACCTGGCGGGCGGCGACCTGGATCGCGGACCGGATCGACGGCAGGACCCGCACGTCGTAGTTGCCGTACCCGAGCTGCTGGAGTCCCTCGGCCCAGCCCTCCGGCTCGGCCGCGCCGTCTGGGGCGGGGTCGAGCGACCGGGCGAACGCGGCCAACCGTTGCTGGGTCGCCCAGGTCGTGTCGGCGCCCTTGTCCATGATGTTCATCGAGGTCTGCATCGCCGCGGGCAGGCACCACACGTCCTTGAGCTCGCCGACGTAGTCGCCCTTCTGGTACAGGTCCATCGCGAACGGCTTCGGCTTCGGGGTCGGCGTGGGGGCCGCGCTTGGAGCCCCGGACCCGCCCGGGGAGGGCGAGCCGCCGACGGCGGCGACCGGGGATCCGGACGGGCCAATCGAGTCATCGGGCCCGAACGACGCGATCTCCGAGGGGAGCGGCGGCACCGACTCGGCGGCCGGCGGCAGCTCGCGCGCCCAGGGGGTGATGACCGGAGCGACGGCCAGCGATGCTCCCCGGAGCGACTGCCCGGCCGCATACACCGTCCCGAACATGAGCGTCACGAGCGCCACCGCGAGGACCGCCTGCCCGAATCGCCGCTGGACCGGGCTTCCGATCGGTCGAGCCGAGCCGGCCGGCCGGCCGATCGCGGCGATTCGCGGGGCCAGCGCCAGGCCGAGGATCGCGACCTTGACTCCCATCCCGATGACGAACGCGGCCGGGATCGCAGCCAGGCCGATGGTCGGCGACAGGGTCTGCCCGACCACCACGATCACCACGAAGCCCGCGACCGAGGCGATCGTCGGCAGGATCGTGTTGTGGGTCGCGTAGATCGCGCGGCTGAGCAGGTGGGTCAGGCTCTCGAGCGGCACCGACAGGGCGAAGATCGCGAGGATGCCCGCCGTCCGGGTGATGTCCTCCTCGTCGAACGCCCCGCCGCCGAGCAGCACCCGGATCGCGGTCTCGCCGACGACCCACAGCCCGACCGCAGCCCCGGTCGTCAGCACGACGATGAGGGCCAGGTTCGTGGCGAAGACCCGGCCGAAGGCGCGTCGATCGCCCGCGGCGGCGGACGCGGACAGCACCGGGAAGGCCGCGATCGCGAACGACGCCCCGATCAGGCTCACCGGCACGCTCTGGAAGTTGCGGGCGAAGCTGACCGAGCTCACCGCCCCCGGCACCAGCGTCGAGGCCAACGCCGTGAAGTACAGGAACGTCAGCGGCTCGATCGGCTGGCTGAGCATCTTCGGGACCATCAGCCGCAGGAACTCGCCGACGCCCTTCGTCCGCAGCGCGAAGCTCGCCTGCGGTCGGAACCGGGTCCGCCGAATCCCGATCACCCGGACCGCGAGATGCGCCAGTGCCCCGAGCACCGCGCCGACCGCCGCCGCGTAGATCCCGATCTGGTCGGCGAACAGGACGGTCCCGACCACGATCCCGCCGTTGTAGAGCAGGGGAGCCAGCCCGTAGGCGAGGAAGCGTCCCTCGGCGACGAGGACCTCGCCGAGCACGAGCGAGGCCGCGAAGATGAGCGGCGTGAAGCACATCACCCGGAACAGCCCGACGTAGAGCGCCTGCTGCTCCGCGTCGAAGCCCGGGGCGATCACGGAGAGCGTCTGCGGGGCGAGGACGAACAGGATCCCGGACACGACCCCCATGACCACGACCGCGAGCGTCAGGATCGTCGAGCCGAAGCGGCGGGCCGACTCGGCCGCCTCGCCACGGAGCGAGACGAACACGGGCACGAACGGGGCGACGAGGCCGCCGGCGACGATCACGTCGAGCGCGAGCTCGGGCAGCACGAACGCGGCGTTGTAGGCGTCCAGCTCGGGTCCGGCGCCGAACGTCCGCGCGAAGATCCGATCGCGCACGAGGCCCATCAGGTACCCACCGAACGTGAGCACGGACAGGACGATGGCCCCGCGCGTCATCGTCGAGAAAAGGAGCGTCGAGGTCCGCCGCGCGACGTTCGGTCGATTCACCCTGGTGTCGTCTCCCCAGCCACCGGTGGCTTCGCCGGCCTAGCCTACGACGCCTCGCCGATCGATTGGGTGTCGCGAGTCACCGCGACGCGATGTCAATTCCGGCCGGACCCGTTCGTTGTCTGGACAGCGGCGTCGAGACGGAGGCCTCTCGAGCCGGGACACGGGAGATGGACCGATGGCGGACGCACGAGTCATTCACTTCGAGGTCGTCGGCAAGGACCAGGCGGCCCTGCAGTCCTATTACTCGAAGCTCTTCGACTGGAAGTTCGACACCTCGAACCAGGGCGGGTACGGGATGACCGACCCGGCCGAGACCGGCGTCATCGTCGGCGTCGGCGCGAGCCCGGACGGGTCGGCCGGTCACGTCACCGGCTACGTCACGGTGGCCGACATCGACGCGACGCTGGCGCGTGCGACCAAGCTCGGCGGCCGGGTCGTCATGCCGAAGTTCAGCCCGGGCGGCGGCGCGACCATCGCCCTCGTCGCCGACCCCGAGGGCCACGTGCTCGGGCTCACCCAGATGTAGTTGCCGCGAGCCGCGAAGGCGCCGCGAGATCGGCTCCCAGGACCACCCCGGCGCGCTCGCGACCGGGGTGGTCGGGCGTCCAGGGTTGGAACAAGCGAACAAACGTGCTACGATGGCGCCTCGTTGCGCTTCGCGACGAGCCTCCGCGTGGTCGACCCTTCCTTCTCGAACGGACCGTGCGCCTGCAGTTCGTGTTCGGGAAGACGTTGGAGGTCAATGTGACCACCGGTACCATCAAGAAGGTCGTTGCCGATCGCGGCTTCGGCTTCATCGCCGCCGAGGACACGAAGGAATACTTCTTCCATCGCGGCGGCCTCGACTCCTCGCTCGACTTCGACCGCCTGGTCGGTGGCGAGCGCGTGGAGTTCGACGTCGAGCAGAGCCCGAAGGGGCCGCGCGCGGCGAACGTCCACAGCATCTAGTCGCGTTGGCGGTGCGGCCTTACGGCTGACCCGCCGATGGATCGCCCGATCGGGCGATCGCTGGATGGAGCGGCGGACCTCCGGGTTCGCCGCTTCGCTGTTTCCCGGCGTTCGTCGAAGCTCTCGCACCGCGCCCACGGGCACCCGCGACGGCTTGACCGCCGGCCTGTCCACGGGCCGACACCACCCCCGAGAACCGTCGTGCGAACCTCGACGTACGGACTTCCACGATGGGGAGTGAGGCGCGCGAGAGCAGGAGGGACCAGCTCGTGCCGTACGTCGCTCTCCAGGTCGATGCGGACCGAATCGTCGTCGACGGCTTCGCCGACCGAACCTCCGCCCATACCTACGTCACCTACCAGACCGTCGAGCCGACGGCGCGCGTCCGGCTCCAGTCGCGGATCGGGACGACCGGCGCGTGGGGCAACGTGCCGCTCCACCTCGTGATGCTCGAGCCCGACGGCAGCCTGCCGCGGGACTACCGCCGTGCCGGCCGCTTCCGGACGCCCGAGCTCCGGCCGGGCGAGGTCTACCAGGTCCGGGCGCTCGTCGAGGGTGCCGGTCCGGAGGCCGAGGCGCTCCGCACGGTGATGGTCATGACTCGCGACCTGAGCCTCAAGGACCGGGTCGGCACCCAACCGACCGCCGCGGCCTGACGTCCCGCTCCCTCGCGGCCGGGACACGGACCCATCGCGCATGAGGCGAGCAGGACCGCATTGACCCGCTCGGGGCTCGCCGCCTAGAATTCATCACGCGATGAATTCCTCGGGTGGCCCGGCGTCCGCTGAGACGGCGTCCGGCGATACGGCATCCGTCGAGCCGGCGATCCGGGCGGTCGGGCTGGTCAAGACGTTCGGCGAGGTCCGGGCGGTCGACGACATCAGCTTCGAGCTCGCGCCGGGCCGGATCTACGGGCTCCTCGGACCGAACGGCTCGGGCAAGACGACGCTCATCCGGCTCCTGACCGGGCTGGCCCGCGCAACCGCCGGCCGCGCCGAGGTGCTCGGCGTGGCGATGCCGTCGCGGGCGAACCTCAGCCGCATCGGCTACATGACCCAGGCCGACGGGATCTACCTCGCGCTGACCGTCGCCGAGAACGCTCGCTTCTTCGCCGCGACGTACGGCGTCCGGGGCGACGAGGCGGTCCGGGCGTCACTCGACCTCGTCGAGCTCGGGGACCGGGCGAACACCATCGCCGGGACGCTGTCGGGCGGGCAGCGGCGGCGCCTGTCGCTCGCCTGCGCGCTCAGCCATCGGCCGCCGGTGCTGTTCCTCGACGAGCCGACCGTCGGCGTCGACCCCCTCCTGCGGGTGCAGTTCTGGACGCACTTCCGGGCCCTGGCCGACGCCGGCACGACGATCGTCGTGTCGAGCCACGTCATGGACGAGGCCGATCGCTGCGACGAGCTCCTGTTCATCCGGTCCGGCAAGGTCACCGCGCGCGGGACGGGCGCGGAAATCCGCGAGCGCGCCGGCACCGACGATCTCGAGCAGGCGTTCCTCCAGCTCGGTGCTGACGTCGCGGTGACCCGGTGAACGGCCGGCGGATCGCGGCACTCTTCCGACGCGTCGTCGAGGAGATCCGACGCGACCGACCGTCGATCGCGCTCCTGTTCATCGCCCCGATCATCGTCACGGGGCTGGTCACGTTCATCCTCCGCGAGGGCGAGCGCCCGACGATCGACGCCGTGGTCGTCAACCAGGCCGGCGCGCCGGGCGCCGTCGTGGCCGGGGCGCTCGAGACCGGGCTTCGTGGCCAGGCCGCGACCGTGACGGAGGCACCCGACGAGGCGACGGCGCGATCCATGGTCGAGGACGGCTCGGCGACCGTGGCGATCGTCCTCCCGGCCGGGCTCACGGGCGGTGGCGCGCCGTCGATCAGCGTGATCACGAACGGGCTCGACCCGGCTGGCGAGTCGGTCCAGCTGGCCGCGCTCCAGAAGGCGCTCCTGTCGGCCGCGAGCGCGTCCCTCGGGCGCGGCCTGCCGACGATCGTGCACGCCACCGTGTACGGCAGTCCGAGCGACGACCCGCTTTCGCCGTACGCGCCGGCGCTCGTGGCGTTCTTCGTCTACTTCTTCGTCTACCTGCTCACGGGGGTCAGCTTCCTGCGCGAACGGACCGGCGGGACGCTCGAGCGGCTCATGGCGACCCCCGTCGCCCGTTCGGAGATCGTCACCGGCTACACGCTCGGGTTCGGGCTGTTCGCGACGATCCAGGTCGCGCTGCTCATGCTCTGGGTGCTCGGCACGATCCACGTGCCGGCGTTCGGTCCGCTGCCGGCGTTCTCGATCGGGCTCGGCGTGTCGGTCGCCGGGAGCCCGCTCCTGGCCTTCGTCGTCGTGCTCGTGCTCGCCATGGGCGCGGTCAGCCTCGGGATCTTCCTGTCGTCGTTCGCCCGGACCGAGCTCCAGATCATCCAGTTCATCCCGCTCGTGATCGTCCCGCAGTTCCTGCTGTCGGGCGTCCTGTTTCCGATCAGCAGCCTCCCGGCGGTGATCCGTCCGCTCGCCCCGCTGCTGCCGCTGAGCTACGCCGTCGACGGGCTGCGCCAGGTGTTCATCCGCGGCGCGGACCTCGGAGTCGCCGCGCTGCGGTGGGATCTCATCGTGCTGGCCGGTTTCGCAGTGTTCTTCGCCACCATCGCCTCGCTGACGATCCGTCGCGACGTCGCGTGAGCGGCCCGACCCGGCCCACCCGGCGACCCGGCCGCCGACCCGGGACCAGCGACGCGCGCGAGCGGATCCTGGCCGCCGCCCGGGCCGGCTTCGCCGAGCGTGGCTTCGACGCAGCGACCATCCGCGACGTCGCCCGACGGGCCGAGGTGGACCCCGCCCTCGTCCACCACTACTTCGGCTCGAAGCAGCAGCTGTTCGTGGCCGCGATGGAGCTGCCGATCGACGTCGAGACCTTCGTCCCGCGGCTCGTCGCCGGTCCACCGGACCAGGTCGGCGAGCGGTTCATCCGCTTCCTGCTCGAGCTGTGGGAGCGCCCCGAGCTGCGACCGCTGATGCTCGGCGTGATCCGCTCGGCGGCCACGGACCCGGTGGCGGCCGGGATGCTCCGCCAGGTCCTCGCCGCAGGCCCATTGCTCGCCCTGGCCCTGGCGATCGACCGGCCGGACGCCGCCCTGCGCGCCAGCCTGGCCGGCTCCCAGCTCGTCGGGCTGATGATGGCGCGCTACGTCGTGGGCGTGGAGCCCCTTGCCTCGGCCCCGCGCGACACGATCATCCGGACGATCGGTCCGACGATCCAGCGCTACCTGACCGAAGACCTGGGTCCATCCGGTTCGCCGACCGGCTCGAGCAGGCCCTGATCCCATCGGCTTCGTGCCGCGGCGTGCGTCCTCGGCCGGTATGGCAGCGTCACCCGCCCGACGCTGCGCGGGATCTCAGGCCGACGATCGATCGGTGCTCCCGACGACCGCACGGGCGTCGGCGCGTGGCTCGGATTCCAGCCTGCCCAGGCCCACGATGACCTCCAGTTGATCGCCACCAAGGCGACAAAGGGGGGACAAGGACATGACCGCAGCCCAGAACACGCTCTCGTTGGCGGGACCGAACCGCTTCGCCGGGTATCTCGCCGTCGCCGCCGCCGGCCTGCTCGTGGCCGTCGTCGGCCTTGCTATCAGCGCGCGACCCATCACCGAGTCCGCGTCGCTCGCCTACCCGCCCCACCCGGTCATCGTCGTGCCGACGACGATCAAGCCGAGCGAGCCGGCCAGCGCCTACATCGACATGCTCAACGCGAAGGGCGCTGCCGTGAAGCGTGCGGCCGAACTGGCCGCGCTGGACCTGTCGCAGGTGAAGGGCATCAATCTGCACGACGCCGCGATCGTCGTTCCGGCCGTGAGCGGGAGTGACCAGGCGAACGCCTACATGCAGTTCCTGCTGCAGCGCCACGCCGACGCCTTCGGCCGCCGCGGCGGACCACACCACGGCTGACTGAACCCCGCATCCAGTGTCGCCGACCCCCGACTCGCTCGGGGGTCGTTCGGCGTGCTGGCCTCCCGACCCCGGCACGACGATCCCGTACCACCCAACCTGCTGATCGGCTGGCGAGGCTGATCGGTCCGACCGCCCGTGGGTGGTCTTGTCAGGTGGAGATAATCGGGTCATGGAGGAGGCCGCAGACCGGGCCGTCCGAGCCGCCGAGGATGCCCGAACAGTCGAACCGCGCCGTCTGCCGCTGACCGAGCGCGTCCTCGCCCGTCTCGGTCGACCGCGCGGGCTGTGGATCGCGCTGTGGGCCTCGACGGCCGTGCTGACGCCGGCGTTCCTGCTGAGTGCGCTCGCACTCCAGGGCGAGCTCGGACGGGTCACGAATCTTCCCGAGCTCCTCGTGAGCCAGGCGGTGATCAGCTACGTGATCCTCGTCTGCCTCTGGGGTGTCGGCCGGCTGGCGCGGGACACGCGCGCGCTCGAGCCCGACCTCGCCCGGTTGACCGGCACCGCTCGCCCGCTCGAGTCGCTCACGGCCTTCGGCTCGCTTGCGCCGCCGATCCTCCTCGCCGTCGCGGTCGAGGTGGTGAACACCTACGGCACCGCCGGTCGCTACGGCGCGCTCGCCGCGATCGCCGTCCTCCCGTTCCTGACGCTGTCGATCCTGCCGATCATGACCTTCGTCTGGACCTACCTCCAGCTGCTCGTCGGCCTCGATCGGCTGGGCCAGGCGCGACTCGCGCTCGACCTCTTCCCGCAGGACCGCAGCCTGGGCCTCGCGCCGGTCGGCAGCCTCGCGTTCACGGGTTTCGTGGTCCTGTGGGCGGCGGTGATCCCGATCATGATCGGGAACCAGGGCAACTGGACCTTCCTCCTCAGCGTGGCGATCGTGGTCGTCCTCGTCTCGGCGTTCTTCCTCTCGATGTGGCGCCTCCACCGCCAGATGTCGAGCGCCAAGGCCGCATACGTTGCCGCTGCGCGCGAGCTGTTCGCCCAGGCCTACGAGCCGATCCGCCGCGACGGGACCCTAGAGGTGCTCCAGGCGCAGGCGCCGCTGCTCGGGCCGGCACAGGCCCTCGAGGAGCGCGCCGAGCGGATCCTCGAATGGCCGCTCGACGAGGGAACGACCGCCCGGGTGGCGATCATCCTGACCGGCATCGTCACCGGCCTGCTCCTCCGGTTCATCCAGCTGGCGGCCCACCTCTGACGGTTGACACCCCCGCCGGCCCGCGGTCACCATGGGCGCCTCCCCTGGAGACTCGATGACCGCCTCGACCGACGGACTCGCCCTCGCGACGCGTGGGCTCCACAAGAAGTACGGCTCGCGCGTCGCCCTCGATGGGCTCGACCTGTCGGTGCCGACCGGGATCGTGTACGGCTTCCTCGGCCCGAACGGCGCCGGGAAGACGACGACGATGCGGCTGCTGACCGGGCTGATCCATCCCGACGCGGGCACGATCGAGCTGCTCGGCAGCCCATTCAGGCGTGGGAGCCGGCACCACCTGTTCGACGTCGGGGCGCTCATCGAGTCGCCGAGCTTCTACCCGTACCTGTCCGGCCGCGAGAACCTGCGCACGATCGGGGCGAGCGGCGCACCGACGACAAGCGCCCGGATCGAGGAGCTGCTCGAGCTCGTCGGGCTCCACGAGCGGGCCGGCGACAAGGTCGGCAACTACTCGCTCGGGATGAAGCAGCGGCTCGGGATCGCGGCCGCCCTGCTGAGCGACCCGAAGCTGCTCCTCCTCGACGAGCCGGCCAACGGGCTCGACCCGGCCGGGATCGTGGCGATGCGCGAGACGCTCCGCTACCTCGCCTCGAGCGGCAAGACCGTGTTCGTGTCGAGCCACATCCTCGGCGAGGTCCAGCAGCTGGCCGACGTGATCGGGATCATCACCAACGGACGGCTCGTGCGCGAGGGCCGGATCGAGGCGCTCCTCCAGTCGGAGGGCGTCGTCCGGGTCCGAGTCGACCCAGGCGAGGTCGACGCCGCGATCGGGCGGCTCGGCCAGCTCGTGCCGGCCGACGCCGTGTCGCGCGTCTCGGGCGAGGGCGACTGGGTCGCGGTCAAGATCGAACCGACCCGGGCGGCCGAGGTCAACCGGGCGCTGGCCGAGGGCGGGATCTTCGCTTCGGGGCTCGAGTCCGGCAGCGACCTCGAATCGCTGTTCCTCCAGCTCACGAGCGGCGACGGCACGACCGCCAGCCACGAGGGCACGTTCTTCGGCATCGCCGGCGGCCAGGGGCGGCGGCCCGACCCCGGGGCAGCGGAGGCGGGCTCGGCGGCGGCGAGCGACTCGGCGGGGGCGGCCGGCTCGCCCGGCGACGGGCCCGCCGGCGGGGCAGGGGCGGCATGAGGCTGTTCCGGGCCGGCCTGCGCAAGCTCGTCCGTCGACCGGCGACGTACATCACCTTCGGGCTGCTCGTCGGGCTGCTCGCGCTCATCCTGCTCGCCGTCGGTGCGACGGCCCGCCAGCAGCCCGGCGAGTCGGGTCGCCAGGCGCTCCTGCTCGTGACGTTCCCCGGCGCGTACACCCTGATCGTGTCGTTCATCCTCGGGCTCGGCGGGCTGTTCGCGATGACCTACGGGGCCGCGATCGCCGGGTCGGAATGGACCTGGGGCACGCTCAAGGCCGCCGTCGCGCGGGGCGAGGGTCGGGCCCGCTACCAGCTGTTCAGCTTCGCCGCGATCGCCGTGCTGACCGCGCTCGGAGTGCTCCTCGCGATCGTGGCCGGGGTGCTGGTCGCGATCCTGGCGGCGAAGATCGCCGGGGTATCGACCGATGGCCTCGGCGACAGCGCGACGCTCGGCACGCTGCCCGAGCTCATCGGCCGCGGCTGGCTCGGCGTCATCGAGGCGGGCGCGCTCGGCTTCACGATCGCCACGCTCGCCCGCAGCCAGCTCGCCGGCGTTGGGGTCGGGATCGCGGTCTACTTCGGCGAGTCGTTCGCCGGCATCTTCCTGCCCGACATCGTGAAATGGGGACCGTTCAACGCGGCCAGCGCCGTCGTGCGGACGTCAAGCAGCGGTGGCTTCGGCGGCGGCAACGCACCGGCCCGCCTCGACCCGGACACCGCGCTGCTCGTCGTGCTGGCCTGGCTGATCGGCGCCCTCGTCGTGACCGCCCTCTTCACGGAGCGAGCCGAGATCTCGGGCTGAGACGGGGCGCCCCGTTCGCGCGGCGTCAGCCACCTCCATCTCCCGAACCTGCGTCATACCCGACAGCCGGACCGTCGGCGCCCCGATGCCGGGCCACGTGCGATCGCGCGTAGCGTGCGTTCAGGAGGTGGGACATGACGCAGCAGATGACGCTACCGATGGCTCCGGAGACCCTCGAACGACTCATGACGCAGGAGCCGCCGGAGGCGGCGCAGCAGCAGCTTTCAGCCGAGGTGTTCACCCACGCCCTGCTGTTCGCCCGGTCGCTCGTGACGACCTACGGACCCGAGGGCGCCGAACTGTTCGCGCGCCAGCTCTCGCGCCATCTCGCCCGCCAGCTCGAGCTGGCCCAGGTCGACGACGTGACCGGCAGCGCGGCCGGCCGTGTCGGCCTCAACCGCGAAACGTCGGCTGCCTGATGGCCGGGCGGATCCGGATCGGACTCCAACCCGGTGCCACGGCCGACCGCTCGGCGGTCAACCAGTGGCTCGGAATCCCGGCCGGACCCGCCCACCATCAGCACACTGACCACCGACAACGGGTGATCGAAGGGGGATGACATGACCGCAGCATCGAGGAGCGTCGCGTTGAAGGGCTCAGCCGGATTCGGCGGGTTCGCAGCGGCCCTCGTGGCGGGCGTGGCCGTCGCCGTGATCGGCCTGGCGATCAGCGCCGGACCGGTGGTCGCGCCGGCCTCCGTCGGAGGCAACGGCTCCTCCGCCCTTCCGGAGCAGAGCCGGACCTACCACACGACCCTGCTCGAGAAGCACCACATCCTGAGCACGTGGGACCCGTACCACGGCAAGTGACGCCGATCCGGCGCACCTCCGCGGAACTCGAGACCCCCGACATCATCGGGGGTCTCGCCGCGTAGTCCGTCAGACGTCGAGCGTCCGGCTGACCTCCCGAGTCGCGGTCAATGGAGCTGCTGCATCCAGTCCGGCGGGACGCGGCCGGCCGGTCCGGGCACCGGCTGGTCGAGCGGATGGTGGTGCGGCGGGGCGAGCGTCGGACCGCCGTCGCCCCCGTCGTCGGTCGTGAAGTCGTAGAACCACTGCTCGCCGGGCTCGAAGCTCTGGACGATCGGGTGGCCGGCAGATGCGGCATGACCCCTCGCGTGCTGCGAGGGCGACGAGTCGCAGCACCCGACGTGACCGCATTGGGCACAGCGACGGAGGTGGAACCACCATCCCGCGTCGGTGGCGAGGCACTCGACGCAGCCGGGGCCGCTGGGCGGGACGGACGGCTCGATGCCCGGGATGCTCGACATGCGTCCATCTTACGGGCTCGAGGCGCGACTCCGGTGCGGCGATGGCCCGGCCGCTCGGGTCAGCGGACCGAGACGGTCATCGTCTGGACGAGGTTGTTGCCCATGCCCTGGTAGTTCCAGGGCGGCTCGACCGGCTGGACGTTCCCGGCCGCGTCGCCGGCCCGGCACGAGAGCTCGTGCTCGCCAGGGGTGGCGTCCCAGTCGAACGACCAGCCGCGCCAGGCGTAGTCGCCGGCCGCGGGCTCGAGCCGCGCCGCCGACCAGCGGCCGTCGACCCCGACCTCGACCCGCTCGACCGGCGCATCGCCCGACCAGGCCCGCCCGCTGAGCGTGACCCGGCCGGCATCCACGACGCGATGGCGGGTGAAGAAGTCGGGCACGCCGGGCGGGACCATCAGCGCGCGGACGCGGATCCGCGAGACCGGCTCGCCCGGATCGTCGGCGTCCCGCTGGTAGCGATAGCCCGGCGTCTGCTGGTACCCGGCGAACGGGGCCGAGACGACCTCGATCCCGGTCAGCCACTTCACGCTCGCCATGCCGTACCAGCCGGGCACGATCAGCCGAACCGGGAAGCCGTGCTGCGGCTCGAGCGGCGCGCCGTTCATCTCGTAGGCGAGCGAGCACCTCCGGGCGCATCGCCTCGGCAACGGTGAGGCTGCGCTGGTAGTCCTGCTCGACCTCGCCCTGGATCCCGTGGTCCGCACCGGTGAAGACGACATCGACCGCGTCCGCGGCGACCCCGGCCTCCTCCAGCAACGGCGCAAGCGGCGTTCCGGTCCACTCAGCCGTGCTGACCGCCTCGAGCAGCCAGGGCTGGCTCAGTGGCCGGGGCGTGAACCGCGCCCTGCCGTTGCCGGCGCACTCGAGCGTGACCGGCAGCGATCGGCGCGGCCGTGCCCGGAGCGCCTCGAGCGAGAGCTCGAGCGGCCGCGCGACGCGCCCGCCCAGGCGAAGCCGCCACGTTTCCGGGTCGATGGCCGGGATGTCCCAATGGATGAGCAGGTAGTGGAGGCCGGTCGGCGTGCGGTCGTAGCGCAGCGCCTCGAGCGGCAGGCCCCGGTTGCGCGCCGCGAGCTGGAGCTCGTCGAAGGTCAGCGGCCCGTCGGTCGGCTCGAGGCCGTGGGTGGTCGCCGCCGCGGAGGCTGCCGGGTCGGCCTCGGAGGTTGTTCGGTCGGTCATCGTCCCGTCATCGTACGGCGGCCGGCAGCCTGGATCTCAATCCCCGCCGCGGGACCGCTTGACGGCGGGACCGCCGGCACGTCAGGACGCGCCGACCACCCGGAAGAGGGCCACCGGGCCGATCCCCTGGAGGTCGGCCGGCGCGACCGGATCGACCGCGATGGGGGAGCCTTTCAGCGCCTCCGCCACGGCCTCGGTCACGTAGGTCTCGCCCGCCGGCGCCACATCGGACACCCGCGCCGCCAGGTTGACCGAGCGGCCGAAGACGTCGCCCTCGCGCTCGATCAGCGGGCCCGTGTGGATGCCGGCGTGTCCCGACGGCAGCCCGGCGCTCGGCAGGGCCCCGAGCAGCTCGAGCGTCGCCTCGACTGCCGTCCGCGCAGTCGGCAATCGCAGGAGGACGCCATCGCCGAGCAGCTTGACCACCCGGCCGCCGTGCGCCTCCGCGGTCGTCCGGGCGAGCTCGCCGAGCTCAAGCGAGACGCCCGCCGCAGCCTGGTCTCCGCGCTCCTCGGACAGCCGGGTGAAGCCGGTCAGGTCGACGAAGGCGACCCCCGGATAGACCACCTGGCGCTCGGCGACGAAGCCGGTCTCCTCGAGGACGCGCTCGGTCGTCTCCGAGCTGAAGGCGTCGATCGTCCGGCTCAGGTGCTTCGTCGCGAGGTACGCGGCCAGCTCCGGGGCGAGTCGCGCCATCTGCGCCCACGGCTGGAGGACCCGCTCGTACTCCTCGCGGGGCGGGATGCCCGTCAAGGCGATGGCCTCGCCGAGCTGGGCCAGGACGTCCTCGTACACCCCGAGCGCGCCTTCCGCGGCCCGCCGGTTCCCCTCGCCGAAGAGCCGCACGATCCGGTTCGCGGCCTCCGGCATGCGGGTGCGATCCATGTTCTCGAGCAGCCGGGTGAGGAACGCCTCCTCGGCCGCCTCGAGGCGTGCCGTCGGGTTCGGCTCGGCCAGGCCGAAGGCGACGTACAGCGATGGCAGCCTCTCGCCGAGTCGCCCGAGCGACGCCTTGAACTCGCCGTATGTGTGCGGCGCGATCGGCCCGGGCGGCGGGTGGAGCTCGTCGTAGTAGGCGAAGCTGATCCGCCCCTGCTCGGCCGCCGCGACGAGCGCGTCGATCGTGATCCCCTCCGACTCGAACGCGCCGACCAGCCGAATCCGGTGGACGTCACCCGGGGCGTAGTGGTCGGGCGCCTCGACCTGGATCACTCCTCGCTCGGTCAGCTCGATGATCCGCTCGCGCGGCGTGCCGGTCCGCATGGCCAGCTCGTCGGCCGTCATGAACGCCGGTGGATCGGCCCGTGGGGCCCGCGGATCGGTCACCCGCCCATTGTGCCGGTGGTCCCCCAGGCGATGTGCTTCGTGCGTCAGGCCTCGCGCGAGAATCGAACGGTGCCCCGGCGGCCGGCCGCCTCCACGTCCCAGCGCGTGCCGAAGGCGCGCATGCCGCGTGATCGTGACCCGGCCGATCGCGTCCGGCAGGGCCGGGTCGAGGGTCACCTGCCCGTCGCGTGCCTCGAGGCCGAGCATCGCCCGGAGCAGGAGCAGCGGCGCCCCGGTCGCCCAGGCCTGGGGGCTGCAGGCGGTGGGGTAGGGGACGGGGAAGCGGCCGCGCGAGCGCGGGTACCCCGAGAACGCCTCCGGCAGGCGGTAGTTCGAGAAGGCCGCGGCGTCGAGCATGGCCAGCGCGATCCGGTTCGGCTTCCTCGCGGAATCCGTACCGCGCCAGGCCGTACGCGATGAGCGAGTTGTCGTGCGGCCAGACCGTCCCGCGGTGGTAGCCGATCGGGTTGAACCCGTCGTCGTCGGTCGACAGCGTCCGGATGCCCCAGCCCGAGAACAGCCGCTCGGCCATCAACTGGTGGGCGACGATCGCGGCACGCTCCTCGGACACGATCCCGGTCCACAGGAGCTGCCCGATGTTCGAGGTCAGCGAGTCGATCGGGCGCTTGTCGCCGTCGAGCCCGATCGCGTAGTAGCCACCCCGGGCGTCGATCCAGAAGTCGCGCTCGAAGCGCTCGCGCAGGGCGGTGGCCTCGAGCCGAAGGCGGGTCGCGAGCGCCGGGTCGGCGAACGGCCCGTCGGCAAGCTCCGCGATTCGGATCTTGGCGTCGTAGACGTAGCCCTGGATCTCGGCCGTGGCGATCGGCAGGACGGGCATCGATCCGTCGGCGAACAGGACGCCGTCGAACGAGTCGCGCCAGCACTGGTTGCCGAGCCCCTGCGACGAGCGGGTCCCGTACTCGACATAGCCGTCGCCGTCGCGGTCGCCGAACTGGTCGATCCAGGCCAGCGCGGCCATCGCGTTGTCGCGGAGCGCGCCCACGATCTCCGTGTCGCCCGACCAGCGCCAGTACTCGGACAGCAGGATCAGCCAGAGCGGCGTCGAGTCGGCGCTGCCGTAGTACGGGCGGTGCGGCTTGAGCCCGAGCTGGGTCAGCTCGCCCATCCGCAGCTCGTGCAGGATCTTGCCCGGCTCCATGTCCCGGAAGTCGTCGCTCTCGGTGGCCTGGAAGTAGGCGAGGGCCAGGAGCGCGCCCTTGCGCCAGCCGCGGACCGAAGGCCACCGTCTGAAAGGCCGTGAGGATGGTGTCGCGGCCGAACAGGGTGAGGAACCAGGGCAGGCCGGCGGCCGGCAGCATGAGCGCCTGGTCCTCGTACTGCACCTCAATTCGCAGCGCGACCAGGTCGCGAGCGGTCCGGCCCACGACCTCGCCCAGCAGGTGCGAGTCCGTCGCGAGCCTGGGCAGGTCGTCGAGCCAGGCGTTGACCGGGTCGTCCGTCTCCGAGCCGAAGACGTCGCCGAAGCCGGCATGGCTCGGCTGGAGCTCGCGCGGTCCGAGCTTCAGTGGTACGTGCAGCTCGCAGGTCCAGGTGCCACGCGCGGGCAGGTCGATCGTCCACGCCAGGCCGTCGTCGTCGATCCGCGTCGCCGCGGCCGAGGCCTCGAGCGTCGTCTGGGCGGAGAAGCTCTTGTTGGCGTAGCTGAACGTGAGACCGGACCGGTCGGCGGCCGGAGTCCGCACGATCTGCTCCGATCGATCACGGACCCGGTCCTTCATCTCGAACAGGTCGGCGAAGTCGTTGTCGACCGCAAGGCGGAGCTCGATCCGGATTGGCTCGCGGAGGTAGCTCTCGAGCTCGAGCCGCTCGTGGAGCCCGTCACCCACGAAGCGCAGCCGGCGCAGGCCGACGCTGTTCGCCTCGAGGCCCTCGAGCCGTGGGTTGGTCAGGACGAACTCGGCCGAGTAGTAGTCGATGATCCCGGCGCGCAGGACCAGGAACGGCGCGCCGTTGATCGTCAGCGCCCAGCGGCTCAGGAACCGCGTATCGGCGTGGACAAGTCCGCCGATCGAGCCCCGTGGAACGTCGCCGACCGAGTCGGAGTACATGAACGTCCGACCTTCGAGCACGGCGATCGCATCGGGTCCGAGCTCGGGCGGCAACGTCCGCTTCGGTCCCGGGATGCTCCGGTCGACGCTCACGCCCGGCATCGGGTCGGCCGGCGTCGGTCGCTGGTCGATGACCACGGATTCCTTGCCCATGACCGGGCCCTCCTCGACCTCGGCGCGCGCGGCGTCCGCTTCCTCGGTGGCCCGTCGGGCTCGTCGACGATGGATCGAGTCTAGGCCCCTGGCGTATGCGGAGTGTTTCCGCCGATCGCAGGTGGCCGGGCGGGCCCCACGTCGGCCCGATGAGGCCCGCCCGCTACTCCGCCTGGAGGGTCCCGACGATCGAGGCGCGCGCGGCACGCTGGGCGGGCACCCAGGCGCCGAGCGCTCCGATCGCCAGGCCGGCCAGGCCGAGGGCCACCAGCGCAACGACCGGGAAGACGTCGAACGCGCTCTCCGGAACCCCGGTGTTCGAGGCCGCCTGGCCCATCAGCCCGAGGACGATCCGCTGAAATGCCAGCCCGAGCGGGACGCCGAGGAGTCCAGCCATGACCCCGATCGGCGCGATCGAGGCGATGACCATCACGACGACCTGCCGGTGGGTCATGCCGATCGTCTTGAGCACCGCGGTCTCGCGGACCCGCTGGCGCGTCTCGAGCAGGACGGTGTTGAACACGCCGCCGAGCGAGATCACGATCAGCACCAGCCCGAGGCTTGAGATCACGCTCTCGAAGAGCAGGAAGCCCTGGTCGAAGCGCAAATCGCTGACGACGTCGACGAATGCTCCCGGGCCGATCGCCGCGTTCAGCGCCGCCGCGTAGTCCTGGTGGTCGACGCCGGCGGCCGGTTGCACCTCCCAGCGCGACGGCTCGACCGCGGGGTCGAGCGCGACCAGGTCCGCATACGTGCCGCGGAGGACGAGGTCGTTCTCGTTCTCGGGGGCCTGGTCGAAGATCTCTCCGACGAGCGTGACAGTCATCGCTCGGCCGTCCACCGTCATCGTGACCGCGTCGCCCAGGTGGAGCCCGGCGGTCGCGAACAGGTTGGTCGGCGCGACCGCCTCACCGGGCCGAGCGAACCAGCGGCCCCGGATCAGCTCGTAGCCGATCCAGCTGGCGTCGCCGCGGTAGCCGACGAACGGGATCGCGCCCCCGAGGCCCGGGACCGTGACGACCGTCTGGCCGATGGCGACCGATCGCCCGGTTCCGGGCGTCGCAGCGATCGCCGCGTCGACCGCCTGCGCGGTCGGCGGAGTGACGGCTTGCGGGTCGTCGCCCGGTCCGACCAGTTGCGGCCCGCCGGCCTTCCCGGCCCCCTCGAACGTCACGACCCTGATCGGGCTCGGCTGGTCGCGCTCGAGCTGACCCGCGACCCGCACGAGGGACCCATCCAGCCCGAGCGCGAACACGAGCGCGGACACCCCGACGGTCAGGGCGCCGAGGGTCATCGCGGCCCGCAGCGGGTGGGCCACGCTGGCCGCCAGGCCGATCCGAACGGGCGCCGCCAGCGGAAGGTCGAGCGCCGTCCGGCGGAGCCGGCCGCCGTCGGGACGATTCGATGGCGTCGTCCCGCGGGTGATGGCCCGGACGGCGCTCAGGCGGCCGGCGCGGACAGCGGGCCCGATCGCGGCGACCATCGCGGTGGCGAACGCGGCAATCAGGACCGTCGCGACGACGGGGACGGACAGGCTGAACGCCGTGGGAAGGCCGAACGAGCGGGCGGTGTCGGCGACGACGGGTTGACTCAGGACCGACCCGATCGTGACGCCGATGACCGCACCGAGCGCGACCGGGACGAGGATCTGGACGAGCAGCGTCCAGGTCACCTGGCCGGGCGTGAACCCGATGGCCTTCATCACCCCGATCTCGCGGTAGCTCGACAGGACGATCCCGGTGACGACGTTGGCGATGATGAATGCCGCGGCGAGGAGTGCGAAGGCCGCGAAGGCGAGCAGGATCGGCACGAAGAGACTGGCCGTCCGGTCGACGGAGGCCTTCCTGGCGAGGTACGTCTGGCTGCTGGCGACGGCCCCGGAGGGCAGCCCACGTGTGATCGTCGCGAGCGCCGTCGTCAGGTCGTTCGTCGTCGCGGACGGCGACACGCGGTAGAGCATCTCCTGGTCGGGGGCCTGGTGCGGCGTCAGCGCGCTCAGGTCGTCCGGGCTGAGCCATCCGAAGACGTCCGGCGTGCTGATCGACGAGGCGATCCCGACGACGGTAAGTGTCCGCTCGACAAGCGCCGTCGCGGCCGGCGTTGTTGAGGCGGCGGGCCCACCCGTGCCGCCGCCGACCGTCGACTCGCGCAGCACGATCGTCCCGCCAAGCGCGGGTCCGGCGAGCTTGTCCCAGTCCTGCGAGAGGACGATCTCGCCGGGCCGCTCCCACCAGCGGCCCTCGGACACGGCGATCCGGTCGACCGGTCCCGCGGGATCCGAGCGACCCGACAGCTCGCCGCCACCGAGGTTCCGCGAATCGCCCTTGGCGCCGGCCGCCTGGGCGACATCGGCGCTGCCGATCGGCCACGGGCCGGCGGCCGCCGTGACCGGAGACGCCGACGAGGTCGCCGCGAGCTGCGCGGCCGGGACGTCGGGGCGGTAGTCGACGACCAGATTCGCTCCGTTCGCCGTGGCGAAGGCGTGCTCGAAGGGGGCCTGCGACTCGACGAGGGTATCCAGCGCGATGGTCGCCGCAGCCGTGGCGAGCACGACGACCGCCGTGATCACCGTGCCCTGCAGGCGGCGCCGGCGAAGCCCGGCGAGCGCCTTCTTCCGGACGGCGCCCATCAGGCGGCCCGTCCGACGGCGCTGTCGCCGACGATCGACCCGTCGACGAGGCGGAGGATCCGGTGGGCCCGGCCGGCCGCAAGTCGCTCGTCGTGGGTGACCAGCAGGATCGTCTGGCCGTGCCGGTTCAGGTCGTCCAGCAGCGCCAGTACCGACTCGCCGTTCTGTGTGTCCAGGGCACCGGTGGGCTCGTCGGCGAGGAGGACCGCCGGCCGATTGACCACGGCCCGGGCGATCGCCAGGCGCTGCCGCTCGCCGCCGCTCAGCGTGGCCGGGAAGCGATTCAGACGGTCGCCGAGGCCGAGTTGGCCGAGCAGCTCCTCGGCGCGGGCGCGGGCCTCCTGGCGCGACGCCCCGGCGAGCTCGGCCGCGACGAGCACGTTGTCGCGAACCGACAGATCGTCGAGCAGCTGGAAGAACTGGAACACGAAGCCGACCTTGGTGCGCCGGAACCGGGCGGCGCCAGACTCGCCCAGCTGGTCCACGCGAACGCCGTCGAGGCCGATCTCGCCGCGGGTCGGCCGATCCAGCCCGCCGACCAGGTTGAGCAGCGTCGACTTGCCGCATCCCGACGGACCCATGATCGCGGTCACCCGGCCGGCCTCGACATCGAGCGAGAGCGCGTCGAGCGCGGGCCGTGACGACCCGTCGTAGACCTTGGACACGCCCCGAAGAGTGATCATTGCCTGCATCCGGACCTCCTTGCTGCTCCGAGGCTCGCAGGCGAGCAGGCCGCCGTCGTCGGTCGCCGGAGCGGACCGACCTCGTCCGATCGGGCGGACTCTCGCGCGGCTCGCCCGAACGTTCGGCGCGGCTCATCCGATCTGATGACAGCGGCCCACCCGGCGTCGGATAGGCAGTGCTCCTGGCCGCGCGTAGAGTGGCGTCGATGGCCTCGACTGCATCGGCTCGGCGCACCGTCGGGCACGGCTCGCTCGCGACTCGCCGTTTCGGCCTGGCTCGACGTGGGTCCCGTCGTCGTCCTCGCGTTGGGCGCGCTCATCGTGATGCGCGAGGATCGGAAGCTCGACGAATACGCCGCGCTGCTGCTCGTGGTCGTGCCGCTGCTCTGGCGACGACGCTGGCCGGCGGCGGTGCTCGGTCTCGTCGCGGCGGGCTCGGTCCTGACCGCCGCGTCCACGGCCAACCCGCTCATCCAGATCGCGGCAGTCGCCCTCGCCGGTGAGTCGGTCGGTCAGTACCAGTCAGACCGGACGCGGTCGGCCATCTTCGTCCTGACCGTTGCCGTCCTGATGACCGTCGGGTTCCTCGTCCAGGACGCCAACCCCGCGCTCTCAATCGTCCTGCCGCTGGTGGTCCTCGCCCCATCGTGGATCGTTGGCGACACGATCCGGACCCGACGGCTCGAGGGCGTCGCCCAGGCGGAGGCGGCCGAACGCGACCTGCTCGAGCGCGAGTTCCGGATCCGGGCGATGGTCGCCGAGGAGCGGCGGCACGTCGCGCGCGAGCTGCACGACGTGGTCGCCCACAGCGTCAGCGTGATGGTCATCCAGGCCGGGGCCGCGCGGCAGGTCCTCCACACCGCCCCGGACCGGGCGGAAGAGTCACTGCTGGCGATCGAGGCGACCGGCCGAGGGGCGATGAGCGAGCTGCGCCGGCTCGTCGGCGCCCTGGCGGAGGTCGACGACGCGGGCGTGTCGGGGGATGCCGACGCGGAGGCCCAGCCGGCCGGCGTGACGGCGGGGGCCGAGGGAACGGCCGTGGCGGACGGCGGCGGGCTTGCGCCGCAGCCTGGCATCGACCAGCTCGATGCGCTGGTCGGGCGCGTGCGAGCCGCCGGCCTGCCCGCGGAGCTCGAGATCGACGGCGACCGGCGAACCCTGCCGGCGAGCATCGACGTGACCGCCTATCGGATCGTCCAGGAGGCGCTGACGAACGCGCTCCGCTACGCGAACCGCGCCAGGACCGTGGTCCACCTGACGTACGAACCCGACCAGCTCCGGGTCGAGGTCCTCGACGACGGTCCCGGAGGGAGCCGCCCGGCAACCACCGCCGGTGAAGGCGCCGGACGCGGCCTGGTCGGGATGCGCGAGCGGGCGTCATTGGCGGGCGGACGGCTCGAGGTCGGACCGCGGCTCAGCGGCGGGTACGCCGTCCGGGCGTGGCTGCCCGTGCCGGGCGGCGACGCATGACCGTTCCCGAGACCGCTGCCGCGGTCGGTCGGGCGGTGGCGTCACCCAAACTGCGCGTGCTCGTCGCGGACGACCAGGCGCTCGTCCGGGCGGGCTTCCGGATGATCCTCGAGGCGCAGCCCGACATCACCGTGGTCGCGGAGGCTCCAGACGGCGAGTCGGCCGTCCGGCTGGCGCGGCGCTTCCGCCCGGATGTCGTGCTCATGGACGTCCGGATGCCCGGTCTCGACGGGCTCGAGGCGACCCGGCGGATGCTCGGTACGGACGCCGTAGGGGAGAGGGCGGACGCGGCACCGTCCGAGGCCCGGGCGGTCGCCGGCGAGTCCCGCCCGGTCGCCGGCGCCGCGCCGCGGGTGATCATCCTGACCACGTTCGACGTCGACGAGTACGTCTACCGCGCGCTCCAGGCCGGGGCGTGCGGCTTCCTGCTCAAGGACGTGACCCCCGAGCACCTGGTCGGTGCCGTGCGAACCGTGGCCGCCGGCGACGCGTTGCTGGCTCCCTCGATCACCCGCCGGTTGGTCGAGCGCTTCGCCCGCCCGACGACTGCTCCGTCCGTGGACGCCTCCGCCCGCGCCCTGGCCGACCTGACGCCGCGCGAGAGCGAGGTCTTCGGGCTGCTGGCGCGCGGGATGAGCAATGCCGAGATCGCCGAGACGCTGGTCGTCTCGGAGGCAACCGTCAAGTCGCACGTGGCCGGGATCCTGGCCAAGCTCGGGCTCCGCAACCGGGCGCAGGCCGTCGTTCTCGCCTACGAGGCCGGGGTCGTCCGGCCCGACACGGCCGAGGAGCGGAGTCGGAACCAGGCCCCCTAGCGAGCGCCGGCACGACGGCGCGAGGCCGCAGTTCCCCGATCCGCTTGGGTCCTTGACGCCGTCGTCAAGATAGGGCGGTGCGCCGCATGACGACTGCGCTTCGGGAGCTCATCAGGCCAGTCGTGGGTCGATGACCGCTCCGGGCCAGATGAATACCGAGCCGCGTGGTCGCTCCCGGACGACGCTGTCGCCAGTGGCCACCATCGCCATCGCGGTCCTGGCCGCGATCCTCGCCTCAGTGATCACCACGCTGCTCCTGGGGGGCAGCCGTCAATCTACCTCCGGGCCTCAGCCGACCCAGGAGGCCAAGGTCTCGGCCGGGCCGAATGCGTCTTCGGCGCCCGGGAGCGCGTCGGCCGCACCATCGGACAACGGCGCGGGAACGGCCGCGGCTGGAACCGGAACGGCCGCCGCAGCGGCGGCGAAAGTCGCGAAGTCCGTAGTCGTGGTCGAGACGAAGGACGCGATCGGCTCCGGGTTCGTCGTTTCGCCCGATGGGCTGATCCTGACGAACCACCATGTCGTCGACGACTTCAAGAAGGTCACCGTCACCTTCGGCGACGGACGAACGGCCAGCGGAACCGTGACCGCAATCGACACGCTGACGGACCTGGCCCTCGTCCGCGTCAAGCTGCCCGACCTGACTGCCGTCGAACTCGGGCGTTCCGGCGATCTCGTGGTCGGCGATCCCGTGATCGCGATCGGCAACCCGCGCGGTTCCTTCGCCAACTCGGTGACGAGCGGCGTCGTCTCCGGTCTCTCTCGATCGTATTTCCTGGACGACTCGGGTGAGTACCGCAACATGCTCCAGACCGACGCCGCGATCAATCACGGCAACAGCGGCGGCCCATTGGTCGACCTCGCCGGTCGCGTCGTCGGGATCAACACGCTTGCCCTGGGCGTGGAATTCGGCTCCGAGGCGCTCGGCTTTGCCATCCCGATCGACGTCGCCCGCCCGATCATCGATCAGGCGATCGCCGGGAAGCCCTTGACGCGCCCGTTCCTGGGTGTCCGATACACCCCCGTCGACCGCGGGGTCCAACAGAACGAGAAGCTCACGGTCGACCACGGCGCCCTGCTGCAGAGGCAGCCCGCCGACAGCGGCGGCTACCGTGCTGCCGTCGTTTCGGGCAGCCCCGCGGACGCGGCCGGTCTCCGCGACGGCGACGTCATCGTCGGGATCGAGGATCAGACCATCGATTTCCAGCACCCGCTCGAGATCGTGGTTGTCCAGTTCGCCGCCGGGCAGACGGTCACGCTGCACATCGTCCGGGACGGTGTCGCGCGTGACGTCTCGGTCAAGCTCGGAACGAAGCGCTAGGCCGCTCGTCGGGCCAAGCGCCGCCCGACACCCGCTGATGCGGCGACTCGCATCACGGACCACTCCTTCGTCGGGCTGACCTCGGTCTGGGCGAACGGGCTGCCTTCGCCGAGTTGTGGCTCGCAACCGCGAAGTATCTTGACACTGCGACGTTCCACTGTCATAATACCGCCATGCCGACCGAGAACGAATACAGCCTCCAGGACCTCGCCGACCTGGCCGACGTGTCGCCGCGGACGATCCGCTACTACGTCGCCCAGGGGCTGCTGCCGTCGCCCGGGCAGGTCGGTCCGGGGGCGCGCTACACCGACGGGCACCTCGCCCGGCTGCGACTCATCCGCCGGCTCCAGCGCGAGCACCTGCCACTGGCCGAGATCCGAACCCGGCTCGGCGGGCTGGACGACGAGACGATCGCGAGCCTGGTCGAGTCCGACGCGCCGAAGCCGCCCGAGAGCTCGGCGCTCGACTACATCCGGGGGGTCCTCGGAGGATCGGGCGCGCCGAGCGCTCCGCGGCGAAGCGCCGAGGCCCTCGTCGCCCCCACGAGCCCGGCGCTCCTCGCCCAAGCGCTGGTCCGGGCCCAAACCATCGAGCGGCTCGCCGAGCCCGACACGGCGTACCTCCGAATCGAGGAGCTGCCAGCCTCGGCCGAGGCCCCGGAACCCCCGGCCGCTACGGCCTCCACCCCAACCGAACCCACCACCCAGCGCTCCCAATGGGACCGCATCGCCCTCAGCCCGGACATCGAACTCAACATCCGTCGGCCCCTGAGCCGCCAGCAGAACAAGCGGGTCGAGCGCCTCATCGCGATCGCCCACGAGCTCCTCGAGGAGGACAAGTCATGACCTTCAGCGCCCGATCCGACCGCCGTTACATCCGCTCGACTTACCGGAGCAACCGCTTCGTCCTCGCCGAGATCGACGCGCCGACCGCCCGCCGCGAGCGCGCTCGGCCGCCGGTCCATCTCGCGTTCGTCCTCGACCGGTCCGGCTCGATGGGCGGCGACAAGATCCGCCTGGCCAAGCTCGCGGTCGAGGAGTCGCTCGCCCGCCTCCACGAGGACGACCGGTTCGCGATCGTCGTGTACGACGAGGTCATCGACGTGGTCTTCCCGTCGACCCGGGCGACTGCCGACGCCCGCCGCGCCGCGCTGGCCCGCCTCGGTGAGATCGACGCCCGCGGGAGCACCAACCTCGGCGAGGGCTGGCTGCGTGGCTGCGAGCAGGTCGCCGGCGCGCTGTCGGCCGAAGGCGTCAACCGAACGCTCCTCCTCACCGACGGCCTGGCCAACGTCGGGATCACCGATCGCGACGAGCTCGCTCGCCATGCCGCCGAGCTGCGTGCCCGCGGCGTCAGCACGACCACCTTCGGGGTCGGCCAGGACTTCGACGAGGTCCTCCTCCAGTCGATGGCCGACGCCGGCGGCGGCCACTTCTACTTCATCGCCGACGCGGCCGGGATCCGCGACTACGTCACGAGCGAGGTCGGCGAGACGCTCGAGATCGTCGCCCGCGACGTGACCCTCCAGGTCAGCGCCCCGGACGGCGTCCAGGTCGAGTCGCTCAGCCCGTTCCCGACCCAGGCGCTCCGTGGCGGCCGGACGACCATGACCCTCGGCGATCTCGTCGCCGAACAGCGGCTCCAGGTCGTCCTGCGGCTCAACTTCCCGTACGGCGAGATCGGCCGCGAGACCGGCGCGCTGTTCAACCTGGCCGACCGTGACGGCGTCTTCGAGACCGCCTCGGTCAAGCTCGGCTGGGAGTACGCCGACAATCGCGTGAACGACTTGCAGGAGCGCGACCGTGACGTCGACCGGGCCGTCGCCCGGATCTTCGCCGCCCGGGCTCGCCAGGAGGCGATCGGCCGCAACCGGGCCGGGGATTACCGCGGGGCTCGCGAAGCGCTGTCCGGAGTCGCCCGGCGGATCCGCGACTACGCCGGCCGCGACGCCCAGCTCCGCGAGATCGTGGCCGAGCTCGACCGCGAGACCGACCTGATGGCCGCCCCGATGGCCGAGCTCACGCGGAAGCAGGCGTTCTACGCCAGCGCGAACGTCGCCCGGATGCGCACGTTCGACGGCAAGGCGATGAAGGGGCCGGACGCCGGCGAGAGCTGATCGAGCGTCGGCCTCCGGAGCCCGCCGGCCGGAGCGCAGGACCCTGAGCATCGCGAACCGAGTGCACTGCGATGGGTCTTGCGCTGTAGCGTGACGCAGTCCCGTCACCGGGCTGGCGCGGTCGATGCCACTATCGCCGGCGCTGGGCTAGCCAGCGGTCCTGAAGGCGCGGACCAGTCCGGCGGCCGCGACGACCGTCCAGGCGACCATCCCTCCGATCAAGAGGTACCCGACCACGACCGGCCAGCTCGACTCCCAGGCCCACATGCCGACCGCGATCGGCAGGATCGTGATCCAGACGACCACCTGGAAGGGCGCGGGCAGGTTGCGCAGCCACTGCCAGGCGGAATCCACGAACCCGTAGTTGCCGGTGAGTGCGAGCGCGAAGCCGACCCAGACGATGACGAACATCGCGAAGATCCCGATCGCGAAGACTCGATTCGACTTCGGGGTTCGCCGAGCAACTGAAACCTGTCCGATTTCGTCGATCGGACCCGCAGCTGATCTCACGCCTGCTCTCCCATGCCGCGCCCGTGGTGCAGGCTCGTCCTGCCGACCGTGCGCGACCAATCTGGATCGTGGCGCAGGTCGGTCGCGATCGCCACGGTCGCCAGGCACGGATGAGCGGGTCAGTTGGCCCGATTAGGGTCGACGCGGCCCCGGCTCCGCGCATCGAGGCGGTTCTCGCCGGCGGCCCGGCGGGCGGCGTAGATGCGGACTGGCAACGGCTCGAGCATTGCCGCAGGGTAGAGCAGGCCGAGTGACAGGTTGAGCGACGCTGTCGCTAGATGAGTCGCAGCTGACCGACCGTGTCGCTCCTGCGGCTAGACCCCGCCCAGCAACGGCCGGCCCTCGGCGGCCTGCTCAGCCGCCCAGGCCACCGGACACTCGAAGCATGGCGGACACGTTCGCCTCGGACCCGGGAACGATGCCACGAGCGCTAGCCAGCTCGCGTACTCCTGGGTGGTCATGCAAGCCGGCGCCGC
Source organism: uncultured Chloroflexia bacterium (assembly GCA_963825545.1). Lineage (GTDB taxonomy): Bacteria > Chloroflexota > Limnocylindria > Limnocylindrales > CSP1-4 > Chersky-267. Next base: position 117,781 of record CAWGTR010000007.1, read on the forward strand.
GAGACCCCCGACCGGGTCGGGGGTCTCGGTGTCCGTAGCCTGGCGGTCGCCCGCCCGGGCTTACCGTGCGCGAGGATTGATGCCCCAGCTCGGAGCGTGCGCGGACATGTGCTCCTCGGTGAGCCACTGGATCCGGGCGACGTTGACCGACGTGGTCGGAGCCGCGGCGCCGGAGCTGTGCTCCTCAGTGAGCCACTGGATCCGGGCCTGCGCGGCCGACATGGAAGCCGCGGCGCTGGGGATGATGTGGGGGAGGCCCGGGGGGGCAGTCGAGAGCCACCGGATCCGGGCCTGCGCGGCTGACGTGGTCGGAGCCGCGATGATATGGGCGTGGCCCGGGGCGGCAGTCGCGACCCACTGGATGTGGGCGTGGCCCGGGGCGGCAGTCGCCGGAGCCGCCAAGGCGCGGGCGCCGATCGCGACGCCGACGAGGGCCACGACGAGCCCAACGCCCGCGACGATCGCGATCAGGTTCAGCTGGCGGCTCGGCAGACTCGATCCCTTCAGCTGTGCGGTGGTCTGTGCTGCGGTCATCTCGTGGATCCCCCCTTCGTTTGTTGATCTCCAGGCGGCGATCAACCATTGGAGGCATGATGGCGCGAGCAAGCGGCGCGTCGGGAGCGACTCGTTGATCGGGTTCCCGTCGGCTGCGACACGCTACCCGCGTCGGAGGCGTGGCCGGCGGCCTGTCGTCGACCATCCAACGTGCAGTGGCCCCGCCCGGCGTCAGCCCAGGACCATGCCCTCGACGGCGCTCGATGGGACAGGATCGGGGAGGCGGATCATGCGGAAGGAATTCACCAGTCCCAGCACGCCGGCGATGATCGGCACGAGCAGCGCCACCTGGAGCGCGATGTGCCGGGCGTCCGTGTTGATCCGGATGATCTCGGCCTGGACGGCCTCGGGCTGACCCACCAAGAGCGTCGCGAGCTGCGTGTTGCTCATGATCTCGGCGTCCTCGTTCAGGACCGCCGCCACCTGCTGCTGCTCGGCGGGCGCGAGCACCGTGCTGGCCTCGGCCATGGAGATGAACGTGCTCGACAGGGTGGCGAGCATGATCGCGCCGGCGAACGCCAGCCCGAACGACAGCCCGAACGAACCCGCCGCCGAGTTGACCCCGGCCGCCTCGCTGACCCGCTCCTCGGTGATCGGCGCGAGCGTGTAGTTGTTGAGCTGTGAGACGAGGAGGCCCAGCCCGGAGCCGGCGATCACCAACGGGATCACCAGGTAGAGGCCGGAGTCCGCTCGCGGCACGATCGGGACGAGGATGGCGAGCCCAAGCGTGAGGAGGGTGAACCCGGCCCGGATAATGCTGGCGGCTCGTCGTTTTCCCGCGCGCCGGCCCGCCAGGATCGCGACCGCGAACATGCTCAGCGACAGCGGGGCGAGCGACAGGCCCGCCTGCATCGCGCTGTACTCGAAGACCATCTGCAGGTAGATAGGGAGCACGATCATCGTCCCGCCAAGAGCGATCTGCTGGAGCATCTGACCCGAGATCCCGAAGCGGAACAGCTTCGAGCGGAAGAGGTCGGGATCGATCAGCGCCGCCTGCCCGCGCTGCTTCCGTCGGACGAGCCACCAGGCCAGCAGCCCGAGCGCCGCGCCGCCGACCAGGAGCAGCGCCCCGACCGACTCGCCGCCCTCCTGCCAGGCCAGGATCCCCAGGACGATGCCGCCCATCCCCAGCACCGACAGGACGCCGCCGACGAGGTCGATCGCCCGTGATCCGGTATAGGGCACGTCCTTGACCAGGCCGATGCCGGACAGGACGACGGCGATCACGCCGACCTCGCCGAGGAACGCAAGCCGCCACGACAGGAACGTCGTGATGAAGCCGCCGATCAGCGGCCCGACGGCGGCGGCGATCGCGGCCGCGGCGCCGACCAGGGCGTACACGCGCTTCTGCGCCGCGCCCTCGAAGTTGCCGTGGATGAGCGACTGCATCGCCGGGAGCAGGAGCGAGGCGCCGAGCCCGCCGATGATGGCCCAGAAGATGATGACCGCGGTCAGGCCCTGGGCCAGGGCCATCGCCAGCGCGCCCACGGCATAGGCGAGGAGGCCAAGGGTGTACGCCAGCTTCCGGCCGATCAGGTCGCCGACCTTGCTCCCGATCAGGATGAAGGCCGCCGAGACGAGCGCCTCGAGCGCGATCGCCGACTGGACCCCGCTCACCGTCGTCCCGAGGTCGTGCACGACCGCGGAGATCGAGACGTTCATCAGCGACGTGTCGACGACCAGCACGAACATGGCCATGGCCAGGAGGATCGCCAGCCGCGGGTTTGCGGCGGATTCGGTCGTACTGCCCGGTGCGTCCGCGCGAGCCTCGGTCATGTCCATCTCCGCTAACCCCGTCGGTCTGGGCGGGGGTCGCCCGCGAGAACTGTAGACGGGCGGGCAACCGTCGCTCATCGGCGGGGCCGCGAAGCGCGGCGAGCGGTGCACCGCTCCTGTTGACGTGTCGATCATGGACCCGTAATCTGGGTCCATGACCCACGCCCGCACGAAGCGGACCTACAACCTGCCCGAGCGGACAGTCCGGCGCGTTCGCGAGCTGGCGGCCGGCGGGCAGGTCGGGTCGAGCCAGGATGCCGTCGTCGAGACGGCGATCGAGCGGCTCTACGACCAGGTCCGAGCCGACGAGGACGCCCGGCGCTGGGCCGAGGCGGCCGAGGACCGCGACTTCCGCACGGAGATGGCGGCGCTCGCCCGTGAGTTCGATGAGCCCGATCGATGGCCGGCCTGAGCGGAGGCAGCAGGGCCGCTCCGCTGGGCGATCGTCGTCGTCGAGTTCGATCCGGCGGTCGGTCACGAGCAGCGGGGCACTCGGCGCGCCCTCGTCGTGTCGTACGAGGCTTCCACCGCTCCGGGATGGCCACGGTCTGCCCGATCACGACGCGGCCCGCCAAGTACCCGGCGAGGTCGCGATCCCGGCCGGTCACGCCGGCCAGACGAAGCGACGGCCTCATCCTCTGCCACCAGCTCCGGACCATCGACCTTGCACGGGTGAGCACATTCGAGCTGGCTGGCCGGCCGCAGAGGTGACCGATCCCGGGTTCGTGCCGAGGTTCGCGTCGCCCTGGCCCACCAGCTTGGGCTCGACCTCCGGGCGATGTTCGACGGGGCGGCATAGGCGCGGTGGCGGCCTCGCGTTCGGCCTGTCAATCAGGCGACACCCGCGTGCCATGCTGACCGAGGCGAACGTCCCATGCGCAGCCGCGGGCCGACGACGACCTGCCGGATGGAGCGGCGTATGGGGGAATCGTCATGGACGATCACAAGGCCGGGATGCCTGAAGCGCGATCGAACCGGAGGTCGAGAATGGCTTCAAGACGCCGTCAGACGATCATCGGGCCGTTGGCGGTGATGGCCACGACTGTCCTCCTGGTCGCCTGCGCCTCGACTCCGCAGCCCACACCCTCGGCGTCACCGATCCTCGGCCCGAGCACGTCACCATCTCCGATCCTGACTCCGCCGCCTCCTGCCCCGACCGCGAGCCCGAGCTCCGCGCCGTCGGAGACGCCAGCCTCCGGGTGGTTGGTCGTGCCGGTCCATCCCCAGCTCGGGCCAGCCTCGCTCGTCGACCTCGCGACGTTCCGTGGCGCGCTCTTCGCCGTCGGGAACGCGCAGACGGATCCAGCGCCCGGCGTGATCTGGACCTCGACCGACGGTAAATCCTGGCACCCGGCAGCCGGTGGTCCTTTCCTCCAAGGCATCCAGCTCGAGAGCGTCGCGGCAGGTAACCCCGGCATCGCGGCGGTCGGCTTTGGCGATCGCGGCGCGGTGGTGCGCTTCTCGGCCGACGGAACGATCTGGTCCACGGAGCGGCTGCCCAATGCCCTGGGCAATGCGGCCCAACAGGTGGCCTGGGGGCCGGCCGGGTTCGTCGTCGTCGGCGACCGGAATGGCGAAGGGGTTCCTTCTGGCATCACCTGGTGGTCGCCCGACGGCCGGTCCTGGACCCGGGTCACGAAGATCGACGGGTCGAGCCATCCGGCCCTGGGAGCGGTTGCGGCGGGACCAGGAGGCTACGTGGCCCTCGGGGTCGACGGCTCCCGTCGGGCGGCCTGGTCCTCGACGGACGGTCGAACGTGGCATCGGCTCGCTACGTCGGGGACTGTCCCGCAACCAGCCCGGGCCCAATGCGTTACGTGAACGGCCAGTTCCTCGTCCCGTCCGGGAGCCAGGTCTGGAGCAGCATCGACGGTCGGAGCTGGGCCCGCGCCAGGGTGCCCGGGATGGGCAACGACGTGTTCGACGTGGCCGCGGGGCCTGGTGGTGGCTTCGTGGCGGTCGGGCGGTCGTCGGCCGGCGAGCAGCCCGGCGAGGTCGCGACCGCAGACCCCGCGCTGCATGCCTGGACCCAGCTGCCCGAGGACCCCGTCTTCAGCAACGCGCTCGCGATCGCCATCCTCCTCTCGCCGCAGGGCGACCGGCTCGTCGCCGTCGGCAACAGCGAGTCGGGCGAGAGCATCTTCGTCGCGGACCCGTCGATCCTCGCCCAGCCGTAGGCCCGATCACATCGGCGTACGGGGCCGAAGGGTGCGCCCGGGCACGGCAATCGGCATCCGCGCCTGGGAGGCCCCGATCCGTGACAGGCAAGCTGGCACGCGCCATCAGCAGGTTGCCGGCATGTTCGATGAACGCTCCATCACTGTCCTGGGGGACGGCCGCGCCGAGGCCGCCTTCGCACACGAGGCCCCTATCGGCGGGCACGGTCTCCGCCGGCTTGGCGTCGTTGCGCTGGCCGCGGCGCTGTTCCTCGGCGGCGTCGGGTTCGAGCGGGCGACGGCGACCGAGGCGTCGGCCACCACTGGCGCCCACCAGGGTGAGCTCGCCCTGCTTGGCCAGGCGTGGGACCTGCTCGATCGCGAGTACGTTGACGCCGGCGACCTCGACCCGATCGTTCTCATCCGTGGGGCGATCGAGGGAATGGCGTACGCGGTCGGCGACACCGGCCATACCTACCTGCTCACGCCCGACGAGGCCGCCGCCGAGGACCAGGCACTCTCGAGCTCGGCCGGCGGGACCGAGCAGCCGACCGTGGAGTGGGCCCTGGTGCCCGGCACGAGGACCGCGCTGATCCGCCTGGCCGTCTTCTCGGACGGGAGCGCCGTCGAGGTCCGGGCGGCGGTCGACCGAGCGACTGTGGCCGGCGCGACCGGCCTGATCCTCGACCTGCGCGGAAACCCCGGTGGCTGGGAGGATGAGGCCGTCGGCGTCGCGTCCGTCTTCCTCGGCGCGGGCGAGGTCGTCCTCCGCGAGCGTGGTGCCGATCATCGAGAGGTCGCGGTGACGGTCCCGGAGGACGCTACGCCGACCCGCCTCCCGCTGGTCGTCCTGGTCGACGCAGACTCCGCGAGCTGCGCCGAGATCGTGGCTGGGGCGCTGCATGATGCCCATCGGGCGACGCTCGTCGGGACCACGACCACGGGAACGGGAACGCTGATGACCGACTTCCCGCTCAAGGACGGGTCCATCCTCTCGATCGGCACGTCCGAGTGGCTGACGCCGGCGGGCCGGTCGGCCTGGCACGTCGGCCTCGCGCCGGATGTCAACGTCGAGCTTCCGCCGGGCGTCGCGCCTGTCCGTCCCGACCAGCTGGCGACGCTCGGATCGAAGCGTCTCGCGAAGTCGGGCGATGCCCAGCTGCTCCGGGCGCTCGCGATCCTTCGGGTCGGCGGAGGGTAATCTGGACCCGGCACCGCCACGGTGCCGCCTATCACGAGCGCCCGAGAGCCCTGGCTCGATGACGGCGCAGCAACCACCAGCCTCCTCGGGCCGGAACGGTGCTCCAGCCAGGATCGATAGGAGACGAGGCCATGGGCACTCCCTGGCACCCCTTCGAGTTCCCGTATATCGGGCTCGGACTCCTCGACGAGGCCTCGATCCAGCACAGCGGCGACGAATGGACCGCGGAGTACCGGATCGGGGACGAGCCGTATCTCACGATCCGGGTCGAGCCCGGCTACGTCGAGGTTGTCGAGGTCGAAGTGGACGGCGAGCGCGTCGCGACAACCTTCGAGCGGACGCTCACCGGGGCGATCGGGCTCCACGGCAGCGGCGCTCTCCGCGGCCCGGTCTCGCGATTCTGGCAACGAGCGGCAGACCTGCCGGGCGCGTTCGACGCCTGGGTCGAGGTGAACATCCCGCGGGCCCAGTTCGCTTTCGTGCCGGCCATCGGTCTGGGCCGCCTCAGCATCCCGTGGCCGACTGATGTTCCGTGGCGAACGCCGGAACCCGGACCCATCGCCCGGCGCATCGGTCTAGAGCCGTTCGACGAGCCTGATGGTGTCGTCCCGGCGACGATGCTTCGGACCTACGCCAGCCCGCCGGGTGTCGTCTCCGAGCCGATCTGGCTCCACAGCACGACGATCCCGGGCATCCTCCTGGGCGAGACGATCGAGGCGGTGTACGCCGCGAATGGTGCGCTCCGGTCGGTTGCCTGGCGCCCGTTCGTCGAGAACCAACCGGTTGGCCCGGTGGCCCGATCGTGGCCGGCTCCAGCGTGGCTTGACCGCGAGGCGGGGGCGCCGACGTCGGTCTCGATCATCGACGACACCGTGGCCGATCGCTACGACATCCGGACAGCGCTCGCCTGAGCTCGGCCAACGAGGCGAGGCGCTGCGCAACGAGCCGGACGACGCCCGTGCCGTACGCTGTGCGCGCAGGGAATGGGGGACCGTTGGTCGACGAGGTCGCCGAGACGCGCGGGCAGGCCGCCGAGCGGCACGTCCACGACGTCCTCCGGGCGGCCCTTCCAGCCGAGTACCGGATCTACCAGAACGTCCGCTGGTGTGCCAAGACGCGGCGCTCGGGGCCGGCGCACGATGGGGAGGCGGACCTCGTCGTCGTGCACCCGGACCTTGGGCTGCTCGTCATCGAGGTCAAGGCGGGCGAGCCACGTCGAACCGCCGACGGCCACTGGTACCTTGGCCCGCGGCAGCTCGATCGCTCCCCCTTCGCCCAGGCCGAGGCGGCCAAGCACGACCTCCGCCGCGTCCTGAACGACCTGCCCGACTGGCCGGCGCACCAGGAGCCAAGGGTCGGCCACGCCGTCGCGTTTCCCGACGTCGACCTCGCCAGCCTGCCAGGAAACCACTCGCTCCTCGGGCCGGACGCACCGCCCGACCTCGTCCTCGACGCGGACGCCCTGGCCACGCCGGAGGCGGCCCGCCGAGCGGTCGATCGCGCGTACGCCTACTGGGTCGGCGACGGGAGTCGTGGCGCGGGGGCTCGGCGCCGAGGGCATGCGCCGGGTCCACGACTACCTGGCGCCGACGGTCAGCCTCCGACGGCTCCTCCGCCACGATGTCGAGGACGATCGGGCCCGGTTGATCAGGGCCTCGCGCGAGCAGGCGAGGGCGCTCGATCACTTCCGCAACCTGCGCCGGGTCGACATCGTCGGTCCCGCCGGGAGCGGCAAGTCGATCCTCGCACTTGAGAAGGCGCGACGGCTGGCCCGCGAGGGGTTCCGGACGCTCGTCGTCTGCTTCAACCAGCCCCTGGCGACGGCGATGTTGCGCGACGTCGAGGAGATGACCGCCGGCGACCCTGCGACGGCCGAGCGCCTGACGGTCTCGACGTTCCACCGGCTGTGCGAGACGCTCGGCCAGCGGGCCGGCGTCCTGCCACCAAGGCCGATCGACCCCCCTCCCGAGTGGTGGGACGAGACCCTCCCGACGGCGCTCTCGCGGGCCATCGATGCGCTGCCGGCCGAGCGTTTCCACGCGATCGTCGTCGACGAGGGCCAGGACTTCGAGCGCGAGTGGCTGGAAACGCTGATGTTCCTTCTCGACGATCCGTCGGACGACGTCCTGTGGGTCTTCCACGATCCCGGCCAGGCGCTGTACCGGGATGACCAGGTCGGCGAGCTCAGCCTCCCGACGATCGAGCTGTTCGAGGACTATCGCTGCCCGGCCCCGGTCGGCCGGCTCGCGGCCCGGTTCTACCACGGACCCACGGAGCCGATCCAGCTCCTGGCGGAGGGCCGAGCACCGCGGATCATCGAGGCCGAGCAGGGTCGGCCGACCGTCGAGACGCTCCGGGTCGAACTCCATCGGCTGATCGCCGACGAGGGCGTCCGGCCATGGCAGATCGTCGTCCTGTCGGGCCGGACCGCGGCGGAGAGCGACGTCTGGCGCCAGCGCCGGTTCGGTAACGAGGTCCTCTGGAACGGCGCGATCGACGATGCCGGCCGCTCGCTCCGTCTGCCCTCCGATGAGGTCCCCGACGAGCCGCCCGACGTCGATCCGGTTCGAGACGATCCGCCGCTTCAAGGGCCTCGAGCGCGAGGTCGTCATCCTGTGCGAGCTGCCGGAGACGGGAGAGCGCCTCGACGCTGCTGCTCTACGTCGGCCTGACCCGCGCCACGACGAGCTCGGTGATCGCGCCACCCAAGGTGGCACAACGGTTCGCCAGGATGTCGTCGTGAGGCACGTACCGGGTGTCGAAGCGATGGACTGGGACATACGGCTCGACGCGGCCGCGTTCTACGCGTGCGCGCCTGCGTTGGTCCCACTCAACAGCAATCCGGACGAGAGCCGGACGGGCGACGCCCGATGAC